>NZ_JAOSZE010000099.1 GCF_025630775.1 Actinoplanes sp. KI2 | reverse complement strand
AGAGAGTGCGTTCTACCGGACTGCGTAACGATGGTTGATCACCGCTGGTCATACCATTCGTCACCGTCGGACGACAGAATCTGCCGCAGGTAGTCCGCAAGGCCATCAGCGACCTTGCGCCGGCAGTCCGTTTCATGTTCCCAAACCACCACGCCGGCCCGCGGATCATCCACCACGAAGGCGAACTGGTCACCGCCCCCGTTGTCACCGAAGAACAGCAGGCCGTCGAACGGCTGGTACAACTCGGCGAACGAGGCGTCAGCCCGGAACCGCGCATTGTCTTCGGCGATACGCTTCGCCGTCCACACGACATCCAACGCATACTCACCAAGGACGCCATCCGTCTCGAACAGCAGCGCCCGCAGATCGGCGGGGACCGAGTCACCTAACCGTCGCTCAATGTCACTGATCGCTTCAGCGTTCACCGGCGGGGCTAATTCGGCCTCCGGACAGGCCGAGACAACCACTTCGATCCACACGATCGTCACCTCTAACAAGCAGCCGTTCACATCGTGCGAAAGGGTCTCACGGACAGCAGCCCTGGCGCGTTGGGATGCGTGGGCCGTGCGCGGAGGTCGCCCGGCGAACAAGCCTCGGCCGTTGACGGTCACCCAGGGGAGGGTAATTCGGCGGGCCCGTCGATATCTTGAGCTCATGAGCGGGCGACGGGGCAGGCCACGACATCCGGACGTACTGACGCCGGCCGAGTGGCGGACCGTCCATGCGGTGCGCCACGGGCTGAGCAACCGTCAGATCGCCGTGCGCTCGGGGGTCAGCCGCGATGCGGTGAAGTACCACGTCGCCAACGCGATCGCCAAGCTCGGGCTTGCTGATCGGCAGGAGTTGCGCGCCTGGGTAGGCGCCCCTGCGGACAGCGCGATCCGCCACGCGGTCCCCCCGCTCCCGCTCGACGGCTGCGCAACGAAGGAGAGCACCATGAAGCTGGGGCAGATCGGCCAGATCTCGCGAACGGTCCGTGACATCGAGCGTTCCGTCACCTGGTACCGGGACGTGCTCGGGCTGACCCACCTGTACACCTTCGGCGATCTGGCCTTCTTCGACTGCGCCGGAACGCGCCTCTTCCTCAGTGTCGCCGAGAAGGGCGAAGATGCCGGCACCCAGTCGATCCTCTACTTCCGCGTCGACGACCTCCACGCCACCTGCGCCGAGCTGGCCTCCCTCGGTGTGGAGATCATCAGCCCCCCACACCTGATCCACAAGCACGAGTCGGGCGTTGAGGAGTGGATGGCGTTCTTCAACGATCCCGACGGCCATCCGCTGGCCCTCATGACCCAGGTGGGTCCCCGCACCTGAGGGCCCGGAGCGGTTGCCGGCCACCGTCCGAGCGCGACTGTCGGGCGCAACGGTCGGGTCGCCATCGTTCCACGGTCGGCGACTTTCCTGGTTCCGTTGCCGTCCCAGGCCGGCGGTCGCACCGCCGAATGAGGGAGCCGACCAGCGTGGATGCCTGCTTGCGGCAGCTCCCCCGGAGGTGGGGTCTGCGGGTCGTACGCGTCCGGATCAGCGTTGCGTGCGCCGGCGAGTGCCGTCGACCAGCATTTCGATCAATCGCGCGAGGCCGGCCGCGCCGAGCGTGTCGTGCGCCCGCCGAACGGTCATCAGCAGCGGTTCGGCGCGGTCGAGGATCACGCCGTCGCGGGCGAGGACGTAGTAGAGCGCCAGCGCGGCCGCCCGCGCGTTGCCGTCGTCGAACGGGTGGAAGAACGCCACGTCGAGATACACCCGGGCGGCCCTGGACGGCAGCGGCACGTCATCGTCGGTTGCCTCGTTCAGGCAGGCGTCGAACCGGTCCGGTAGATCAGCGTGCCAGTGGTATGACTCCCGGCCGCCCTTGGCCGAGGCGGGACCGGTACGGAATCTTGCCTCGGTCACTCCGAGCACCGTGCGCTGCCACTCCGCGAGCCGCGCGAAGGTCAATGGGGCCCGGTCGGCTGCCGCCCGGCGGACCTGGTCGAGCACGATGGACAGCTCTTTGCCGCCCGACTCGCGTTCGGCGAAGTGGTCGGCGATACCGTCCCGGTCACTCCGGACGGGATCGGATATCGGCGCCGCGGCGCTACCCCAGTCGACCTCGGCCCGGACCTCGAGCCACCTGGTGAGATCGTCCTCGCGCGGCGGGCCGTGCCGCCGGCTCCGCAGCGGCGCCGGGTCGGACAGGTTCGTCGCGCGCGGGGACGGCCAGCCTTCCGGCCAGGTGTCGGGCCAGTCGTCGGCCCGTGGACCTCGCTGGCCGGCCGGCCAGCCGACGACCAGATGGGCCAGTCTGTCCGCGACGTCGGCGATCTCCATGTCGGACGGTCGTACCCAGCTGTGGAACCGTCCGCCGATGGCATCGCCGATCAGCCCTGCGTGCCGGTCGGCCGGGATGCCCGCAGCGGTCAGGAACCAGCCCAGTACCTGCCCGCAATGGCCTTGCCAGCCGCTTTCGGCGCCGGTCCGGTCGACCACAACCGTGACCAGCTGTGCCACCGCACGTTCCCAGATGTCGAGTATCACGTCATCGGCGGCCCCTGGCGGCAGCGGCAAGAAGCGGGCGAATCGTTCGCTCATGTCCTCAAGCCACGACCGCCATTCCACCAGCGACGCGGCCACCGCGTCGAGGGTGGCGTCCGGGGTGGATATCGAGTCCCGCGGGCAGCACCATGCGCCGATCGGCCCACCACCGATGTCGCCCTCCGCCATTGCCCATCGCCAGCCGCACGCCCACCGGCCGTAATGCTCCACGAGTGCCGCGCTCATCGCGTTGGCCCACGAGCGTCCGGTCTCGTGGCTCCACCTGATGACCGCCGCGTCCGCGGCGCCACCCTCCGGGCGGCTCGGCACCGCCATGCCCGGCGGCAGGCTCCGGACCACCGCCGGCGCGTCCGCCGCCTCGAACGGATGACGGACCGGATCGACCTCCTCCCATGTCAACGAGTACGGTGCGATCAGAAGCTCGGCCGCCGGCAGCGAGGCCATGAAATTCACGGCGACAAGTATCACCCGGCCGATGGCTCTGCCGACGTCTCCATCGCCGAGTCGTCCGCAAGATCGACTCACCCGTCTGGCCGCGACCCGCTCGCTACGCAGCGTCACGCCCAACAGCCTCCGACGACGCGTATTTCTGCCGATGAGCGCGCACCTGATCTTGACTTGAATTCCGTTTGCTCAATGGTCAAGGATCGTTGACCATTGAGCGCATGCCTGCCGATGATCTTCCCGAGACGTTCCACGTCGCCACTGACGAGCAGCTCCGCGCCGTCTCCAACCTCACGCGCCACCGGATCATGGCCGTGCTGCGCTTTGAGCCCGCGACGATCACTCAGATCGCCGAGCGAGTGGGCCTCGCGAAGGGAAGTTCGAGCTACCACGTACGGCTGCTCGAACGGGCCGGCTTGGTGAAGGTGGTACGAACGCGGAAAGTCCGGGGGGTCACCGAGCGGTACTACGCGATGGCCGCGCGGTCCATTGAGCTGCCGGATCCGGGCGAGGGCGGCCCCGATGTGCTGATGCGGCATGCGGTGGCAGACCTGGAGGCCGCGCCGGCGGATGGCGAGCGGCACGTACGGATTGCGCATCTGCGGCTCACCGAGGAGCAGTTCGCGGAGCTGGGTGCGCGGCTGCAGGCCCTGGTGGACGAGTACCGGGAGCTGTCCGATCCGTCGCTGCCGGACGTGTCACTCGTCTTCGCGCTGTTCCGGCCGGCGCAGCCCAAGCGGGCCGAAGGGGACGCCAAATGACTTCGCCGTGGAGACCGTACTCGCCCTCTTCGCGCACGACCGTCTCGGCTTGGCCACCTTCGGCTTCGGCCTGCTCCTCACGGCGGAGGCCACCGGCGGTCTGCTCGGCGCGGGCATCGCTTCCTTCCTCGGCCGGCGACTCGGCACCGGGACCGCGCTGACCTGCACGGCCGCGGTCGAAGGGCTTGCCATCCTGGGCCTTGCCGCCGCCCCGAATCCGTACGTCGCCGGCGTCGCGCTCGCCGTTTGCGGAGCGGGCATGGGCGCCACCATGGTGCTCGCCCCCTCCCTGCGGCAGGCGATCGTCCCCGCACACCTGATGGGCCGGGTCACCTCCACCTCCCGCATGCTCGCCATGTGCGCCGCCCCGTTCGGTGCCTTCCTCGGCGGCTGGCTAGCCTCCACGTTCGACGTGCGCACCCCGCTCTACACCGCCGCCGGTCTCCTGCTCACCATGACCGCCGTCACGGCGACCATGACCAACAACCGCCGAGTCGAGGCGGC
>NZ_JAOSZE010000098.1 GCF_025630775.1 Actinoplanes sp. KI2 | reverse complement strand
ACAGATGATGGACTAGTGCCAAGCATTCAGTCTTTCCCATTGCAGCCCGAGGACGGCTAGCGGAATGCCTGCGACGCTAGTTTGCTGGCCAGTAGCCGCCCTACCGGGACACCAACCTTCCCCAGATGGCCGTCAGTCGAGTCCGTTGATGGTTGATCTGGCGCGTCTGCCGCGCATCTTAGAAGGCGCGCGGCGATATCGGGGGCGCGAGTCACCCGGTTCGGACGATTCTGGGGGTACCGGAAGATGAGCGACGACCGGAGGTCTAAGGGCCGGAGTGGCTGGTTGTTTGTCGCGTTGATCGTGTCCGGTTTCCTCGCAGTGTGGCTTACTGGTTGGGGATGGTTCTTCTGGATGGCCTTCGTCGCTTGTCCTGCGATACTAGGGCTCGACGCTGTAGTGCGGGGGCGAGCTAGGAAGCGGGAAGAGGCAGCACAGCGCCTGCGCAGTCACCGCCAGGAGCTACAACGGCAGGCAGCGATGTACGGCCTGCCATGGCCAACCGTTGAGGCGATTGAGTTAGAACAAGAGCGGACGCTAGAAAAGATCCGGTGGGCAATGGACGGCGAAGTTCCCAATCAGAAACCGCTCAACCGCTGTGTGGGCTCAATGATGCCGTGGCTGTCGCCCGGCGCCCAAGCTACGTGTGCCGCCTGCGGCCAGACCGCCTTGGCGTTGGACGACGCCGGCCGTGGCCTCACGCCGATTCACAACCTGCCAGATTGACGGGGCCACGAACCCGCAGTCGTCCTCAACCAGCAGCTCGAGGCAAGGTAGTGCTGAAGCTCGGACGTTAGCGGGACGACTAGAGGCGACAGGACGTCTCCGCAGTTGCGGTGCCTCTCTGCATCAGGCGCCGGCAAGCTCGTCAGTAGCCGGTATCCAGATCGCGGAAGCATTGGGACACCGGCACCTTGAGGCCCCGGTCGCACGCGTTGTCAGAGCCGTGTGCGGCCGGGAGCCATTTGGTGGCTCAGGTGCTGATTCCGTCGCTTGTCGCCCAAACCCGCTCGAACGAGTTGAGGTAGGTCGTGGCCATGCCTTCGCCGCTCTGGCGGCGAAGGTGGAAGACCGGAGAGTGCGACGCCGGATGCCCGTACACGTGCGTATTGACGAGTAGTTCGTCATCGGCACGGTAGATCGAGTTGTAGAGGACTGTGTCATGGACCCGCAGCTCGGCGCCCGCTTCGACAACCGGGCGGAATCCGATGAGCGCGGTGCGGATGCGTGCCCTCATGCCGTCACCAACGCCTTCCTCAGCGCCGCGATCGGCGACATGTCCGCCGGTTGGCTGGCCCAGCGCGATTCGTACCCGTACGCCGGCCTCCGCTCTGCGGCGAAGGATGGTCGACACCTCTATGTCTTCGGCAAGGAAGAGTGCGCTGTAGGCCAGAACGCAGATGTCGTTCTCGGCCTTGGCGAACAACCGAGACCAGGCATCGGGCGGCACGGTCGAGCGGTGGGGGTAGACGATGCATACCTCATCGTGCCGCGCGGCCGACTCGGCTGGTCTGGGGAGCTCGGGCCACAGGTCGTGTGGCGACCAGCCGGTCAGCCGGGACAGGGCGTTGCGATGTCGGGGGTATGGCATTCGTCCGGCCATCCACCGCTGCACCGTCTTCGGATCGACACCGAGGTGGGCGGCGACATCGACGCTGTTGATGCCGGCGCCTCGTATCGCGCGGGCGAGAGGGTGGTTCACGGCAACGACTCCGATCGTTGGCGAGACTCGCATTCTAGCCGAGTCGTCCCTAGACGTCCCAGAGCTGCGGTTCACGATGCGTCACCTTCAGCGAACACTTGGGCGGAACGATCGAGAGGGGAGCCTGCATGGCGATAGACCGAACCGAGGCGCGGAACGCCGCCGATCGTGTTGCGCTCGCCCTCGAAGACGCGGGCTTCGACGTCGGCGAGGACTTCCCGACGCTGCAAGACACGATCGGCCTTCACGGTGTCGCGGTCGTGCACCTTGGCGACGTTCGCCCCGAGATCGCGGATCGGCTCGCCGATGTCGTCTCGCTCGGGGCAACGAGGGAGGGAACGAAGTACAGCTAGGGCATCTCGTCGGCTGAGGAGGGCACGTTCGTTAGCCTGCTCCTGTGGAGCAGATCGAACGTGCCCGTGACCTCGCATGTCGGTTGCTGGCCAACTCGATCCCGCGGCGGTGGTCGCACAGTCAGGGCGTCGCTCGCAAGGCTGAGTCGATCGCACACCTGGTTGGCCGAGACGCTTCTGCGCTGGTGTCCTCAGCGTGGTTGCACGACATCGGCTATGCGCCCGATCTCTCGATGACTGGCATGCACCAGCTGGACGGCGCGCGCTACCTCCGCGATGTCGCCCAAGCCGACGCTCTGGTCTGCCGGCTGGTCGCGCATCACTCGTGTGCCTTCATTGAGGCGCGTAACCGGGGACTGTCCGAACAACTTGCGAGCGAGTTCCCACCCGTCGAAGGGTTGATATCGGCAGCGATCACCTACGCCGACATGACTACGACTCCGCTGGGCGAGCCGACCGAAGTCGAGCAGCGTCTTGCCGAGATCATTGCTCGGTATGGCGACGGCGACGTCGTAGCGGAGTCGATCCGCGAGGCGAGCCCGCTGATCGTCGACTCGGTGCGGATCATCACGGAAGCGCTGGCCGAGGGCTGAGGTCAATCCGTCCGGGAAAGTGACCCCTGTTCGTCGCGGCTCCAGCGGCGGCCGGAGCTGTCCAGGAATTCGATTTGCACCGGCTCCGGCTCTACGTACGTGCGTAGCCAGTCCGGCGGCGCGGAACGCTGGACGGTTCGGCCCGGCGGGACGAGACCGACGAACTCGGCGCCGGGCTCCTCGTCGCCGCGTGCCGGCAGCGGCAGCTCGACTTCGTAGATCGGCATGTCACTCGCATTGTGGATGTGGAACGCCAGCTCACGGCCGCCATCGACCTTGCGCACAAGCTCGACCCAGGCACTGATCCGCGCGGCCTGAGCGCGCCGCTCGTCCTCGGAGCGGTCGGCCTCACGGTGGTGCTCGCGCCGCAGCAGCAGGAAACCAAGCAGGAAGGCGCCGACGGTGCCGACGGCGGAGAAGACGTCCGCGCCAGCGCTCAGCGTGTCGCTACCCAAGGTGTACGTCCCGCGGCGCGTTCAGGAAGTGGTCGAGCCGCATGCGCATCGAACGATCCATCGGTAGACGGTCAATCTCTCGTACGGGGACCCACCTGACCTCGGTGGATTCCGCGCTTGTCGTGGGAGCGCCTCCGGTGGGCCGAGCTGCGAAAACCACGGAGAACTCCTGCCTTGCCTCGCCGTTGCTGGTGTAGAGGATGACGTGGCGAGGATCGGTATAGATGCCAACGAGGCCCGTTATCTCAACGTCGATCCCCGTCTCCTCAGCCGTTTCACGCACAGCAGCATCAGGCAGCGATTCGCCCAAGTCCATTGCGCCGCCGGGTAGCGCCCAGTTCCCGTTATCAGAGCGCCGGATCAGGAGAATGTCGCCGTCGTCGTTGGTGACGACCACGTTCGCCGAGGGTACGAGAGATGTCGCACGCGGTGCGTCGGGATCGTCATAGAAGTCGATACGCCGAGCCATGCAGCCTCACTTCAACGGTGTCGCGTTGTCCCACACGCGCTCGAAGCTGTCCAGGTAGGTCGCGACCATGCCGCCGCCGGCCACGCGGCGCAGGTGCAATACCGGCGCTTGCGCTGCGGTGAAGCCGTAAATATGGGTGTTGACCAGGAGTTGATCGTCGGCACGGTAGATCGAGTTGTAAAGCACGGTCCGATGGAGCCGGAACTCGATGCCATCGACCTCGCGTAGCGGCCGGTACATGACGAACGCGTTCTTGATCTTCCCGGCCTGGACGTCGTCCACGCCTTCGTCCGCGCCGCGCTGCGCTACGGCCTCGCTGTCAGGGTCGCCGAGGAGGATGCGCACGCGTACCCCGGCTTCCGCCTTCTGCCTGAAGATCCGCTGGATGCCCGCGTCCTCGGAAAGGAAAAGGCCGCTGTAGACGAGGACGCTGATCTCGTTCTCGGCGTCGTCGAACATGTGGCGCCACAGGTCGGAGGGCACGGTCCAGCGGTGCGGATAGATGCTGATGATCTCGCTCTCGCTGGCGCTGGCGACCTGGTCCGCGCTGAGCGCCTCGGGCCACAGGTAGACCTCGTCGACCCCGAGTTGAGCGGCGACCGCATACCGGTGCCGTCGGTACGGGGTGCGCCCGCTGATCCACCGCTCGACGCTCTTGGGGTCGACCTTGAGCGCTTCCGCGAGAGACGCCGGCGTGAGTCCCCGTTCCAAC
>NZ_JAOSZE010000097.1 GCF_025630775.1 Actinoplanes sp. KI2 | reverse complement strand
GGCCAAATGCACCTACGGCACCGGGAACTTCGTCCTGCTCAACACCGGTACGACGCCGGTGCGCTCGACGCACGGGCTGCTGACCACCGTCGCCTACCGCTTCGGCGACGAGGCGCCGGTGTTTGCTCTGGAGGGTTCGATCGCCGCGACCGGCTCCGCCGTGCAGTGGCTGCGCGACCAGCTCGGCCTCATCGACGACGCGGCGCAGAGCGAGACGCTCGCCGGCCGGGTCGAGGACAGCGAGGGCGTCTGCTTCGTGCCGGCGTTCTCGGGGCTGTTCGCGCCGTACTGGCGCTCGGACGCGCGGGGGGCGATCGTCGGGCTGTCCCGGTATCACACCGCCGCGCACATCACCCGGGCCGCGCTCGAGGCCATCTGCTACCAGACCCGCGACGTGGTCGAGGCGATGGCGCGCGACTCCGGCACGTCGCTGCCCTGCCTGCGGGTGGACGGCGGGGTGACCGTCAACGAGCTCTGCATGCAGCTGCAGGCGGACATCCTCGGCGTGCCGGTCAGCCGGCCGGCCGTCGCCGAGACCACCGCGCTCGGTGCGGCGTACGCCGCCGGGGTCGCGGTCGGCCTCTGGCGCTCGACGGCGGAGCTGCGCGCCAACTGGCGCGAGGACCGGCGCTGGGCGCCGACCTGGTCGGCTGCCCGCCGCGACGAGGGACACACGCGATGGAAGGCGGCCGTCGACCGCACCCTCAACTGGGTCAGCGTCGGCTGAGCCCACATCACGAGAAGAGGATCCTATGAACACGGCAGTGATGGCGCCGCGGGCGCGCGAGGCGGCCCTGGCCGCGATGTCCACCGGCGACGAGCTCGACGTGCTGGTGATCGGCGGTGGCGTGGTCGGCGCGGGCTGTGCGCTCGATGCGGCCACCCGCGGGCTCTCGGTCGGCCTGCTGGAGGCCCGGGACTTCGCCAGCGGCACCTCCAGCCGGTCGAGCAAGCTGATCCACGGCGGCCTGCGCTACCTGGAGATGCTCGACTTCGGCCTGGTCCGCGAGGCGCTGCGCGAGCGCGGCCTGCTCGTCCAGCGGCTGGCCCCGCACCTGGTGCGCCCGATCCCGTTCCTCTACCCGCTGCGGCATCGCGCCTGGGAGCGGCTGTACGCCGGCGCGGGCGTGCTGCTCTACGACACCCTCGGCATCTCGGGTGGGTTCAGCGCGGGCCTGCCCCGGCACCGGCACCTGGGCCGCGGCGCCGCCCTGCGCGCCTTCCCGGCGATGCGCCCCGAGTCGCTGGTCGGCGCGATCCAGTACTACGACGCGCAGGTGGACGACGCGCGGCACACCCTGTTCCTGGCGCGCACCGCGGCGGCGCACGGCGCGCACGTCGCGTCGCGTACCGAGGTCCTCGGATTCCTGCGGGAGGGCCGCCGGGTCGTCGGGGTCCGGGCGCGCGACGTCGAGTCCGGCGCCGAGCTGGAGATCCGGGCCCGCACCGTGATCAACGCGACCGGCGTGTGGACCGGCGACCTCCAGGCGATGCTGGCGGAGCGCGGGCAGTTCCGCATCACCGCCTCCAAGGGCGTCCACCTGGTCGTGGCGCGCGACAAGATCCCGGCGACCAGCGGCATGATCCTGCGTACGGCGACCAGCGTGCTGTTCGTCATCCCGTGGGAGCGGCACTGGATCATCGGCACCACCGACACGGCGTGGGACCTGGACCCCGACGACCCGGCGGCGTCCGGCCGCGACGTCGACTACCTGCTCGACGAGGTCAACAAGGCGCTCGTCACCCCGCTGACCCGCGACGACGTGCAGGGCGTCTACGCCGGCCTGCGCCCGCTGCTGTCGGCCGACGCCGAGCTGACCTCGAAGCTGTCGCGCGAGCACGCCGTGGACTGTCCGGCGCCGGGCCTGGTCGTCATCGCCGGCGGCAAGTACACGACGTACCGGGTGATGGCCCGTGACGCCGTCGACGCCGCGGCGCGGGAGCTCACCGTACGGGTGCCGGCCTCGTGCACGGCGCAGGTACCGCTGCTCGGCGCGGCCGGCTACCCGGCGGCGTGGAACCGGCGGGCGGTGCTGGCCCGCCGTACCGGCCTGCACGTCGGGCGGATCGAGCACCTGCTGCACCGCTACGGCACCCTGGTCGACGAGGTGGTGGCGCTGATCGAGACCGACCCCGCGCTCGGCGCGCCGCTCGACGGCGCACCCGACTACCTGCGGGCCGAGGTGGTCTACGCGGTGACGCACGAGGGCGCGCGGCACCTGGAGGACGTGCTCATCCGGCGTACCCGCATCGCGATCGAGACACCCGACCGGGGCGTACGGGCAGCCCGCGCCGCCGGGGAGCTGATCGCCGGGCCGCTCGGCTGGACCGGCCAGGACACCGCCCGCGAGATCGCCGACTACGAGGCGCGGGTGGCGGCCGAGCTCGTCGCGCAGCAGCAGCCGGACGACCGGAGCGCGGACGCGGCCCAGCGTGCGGGCCGCGGGATCGCCCGGCTCGCGGCGGCGGTCTGACCGTGGCGATTCAGCGCGCGGCGATCGCCGCGCGCTGCTGCTCGGGGGTGTGTTCCGGCGCCCCGCCGGCATGGCGCCGGAACATGTCGTCCATCCGCAGATGTTCGGCCGTCATCTCGGCACGGTAGGGCGTGGTGAGCCGGACGATCCGGCGTAGCGTGCCCGGCGCGGCCAACCGGAGGGTCTCGTCGAGCATCGCCCAGGCCAACTCGTCCGCGGTGGCCCGGACCCGGGCATCGTCGCCGTGCAGGCAGTGTTGCTCCAGCGCCGTCATCCGCCGGAGCAGGTCGCCGGACGGCAGGGCCGGCATCGGGACCACGTCCACCGCCGGGCTCGCCGACGGCCGGGCCAACGGCGCCTCCAGGGCATTGATCAAAGGGCTGAGATCACCGGCGAACTGCGGGTCGTACAGGCCGGGATACGGCGCCGGTTCATAGCCGGGCTCGAATCCGGCGATGTACAGCGGAGCCGCGCGGCCCGACTCCCGTACGATTCCCAGCGCCACGTCCAGCAGCCGGATCGGCCAGTCGAGATCGCGGATCATACAGAGCCGGAACACGGGTTCGTTCGGCTCGGCCAGGGCGACGAGCATCAGCTGCGCCGACTCGATCGCGGATTGAGCGTAGAAAAGTGTGTGCGGCGAATGCAGGCGTACCGGACGGCCCAGGCGACAGGCCTGCCGGAATCGTCGTAGCACGATGGAGTTGTCCACGACGTGGGTGAAGCGGGTGCCGGCGCAGTTCATCGTCCCGCGCGACGCGACCTGTCCCATCACCCATTCGCCCATCCGCTTGGACTCGGCGTAGACATCGCTGCTGTACGGGCGCAGCGCCTTGCCGGTCGAGGCGTACCCGAAATGCGCGACGCCCGCGTCCTCGGCCGACTCGGCCACGTTGCGGGTTCCGATCGCATTGGTGTGCAGGGTGCGCGCCGCCTCCCGCTCAGCGAGGCCGGGGTCGCGTTCGGCAGCCAGATGGAAGACCACCGACGGGCGCAGGGTGTGCAGCAGCCGGTCGACCGCGCCGCGGTCGCGGATGTCCACCGTTTCGTACCGCACACCGGGGACCGGTCGGTCGGGCTCGGACAGCGACACGCTCACCAGCTCGCGGGGGCCCAACCTGGTCAACTGGTCGAGCAGGACGGTACCCAGGCAGCCGCTGCCGCCGGTCACCACGATCCGCTGTCCGCCGATCAGTTCCGCCACCCGTTGCGGCGGGACGGGGATCGACCGGTGCTGAACGGACAGGTAACGGTCGAGCTCGGCCGTGCAGTCCGGCCGGGCGTCCAGCAGCTCGGCGGTGAGTTCGGCGAGCCGGTCGAGCATCGACCCGGGCAACTCCCGGTGCCCGGGCGGCACCTCCGCCGCCATCCGTTCGATCAGGGCGTCGATATTGTTCATAATTGGTCTCGCAAACCGCCGCATTGACGACCAGGTCGGGAAGGGTTGGGCGACCGAACCGCAACAATTTCGTTTTTTAATTCCCCTGACCTCGTAATTCGAGACAGCCAGTCCAACGTATGTGGACCGCCGCGCTCATTCAAGGCTGATAATGCTATTTTACAGTTATTTGACCACCTATTTACATGGTGGATGGCCCGGAGGATGCCGTGAACGACGAGGTGAAGCGGCTGCTCGCCACCCGCGACCAGCACATTGCCGAACTCACTGAACAGTTGTGCGAATTGATCCTGCAGCTTTATCCCGAGGCCACCGTCACGGTCGACGGCGGCGACATCGGCTTCGGCGCCGGCACCGGATATCGCGGGCTGGTGTTCGTGGTCAGCCCGCACAGCCGGCACGTCACGCTCGGTCTCGCGCACGGGGCCGAACTGCCCGACCCGGCCGGGTTGCTGGACGGCAGCGGCAGGGTGCACCGGCACGTCAAGCTGCGCAGCGCCAACGACCTGCAGCGCACCGAACTGCACGAGCTGATGGCGGCGGCCCTGCGGCGGCGACCCTGACCCTCAGCCGGCTGTGGTCCGTCGCCGGTGCGGGGCGCACAATACCTGCCGCGCCGGGGCTAGT
>NZ_JAOSZE010000096.1 GCF_025630775.1 Actinoplanes sp. KI2 | reverse complement strand
GGGGGTTCTATGATCCGCCGCTGGCATCTGGTCGTTCTGGTCCTGCTCGGCGCCTTGACGCTCGCCTGCGAGCGGGGCGCGAGCGGGCCCGCCCCGGCGCCGTCCGGGTCGGGCAAGGGCTACCCGTCGTCGATGGCCGCGCTCGGCGACTCGATCACCGCGGGATTCGGCAGCTGCGGGTCGTACCTCATCTGCTTCAAGAACTCGTGGTCGACCGGGACGGCGGCGGAGGTCGACAGCCACTACGCCCGGATCCTTGCGAAGGACCCGGCGATGAAGGGCCACGCCCACGACTTCGCCCAGCCCGGCGCCGTGGCCGCGATGCTGCCCGCCCAGGCGGAACGGGCGGTCGCGGCGAAGGCCCAGTACGTGACCGTCCTGATCGGCGCGAACGACGCGTGCACCGGCTCGGTGGCCGGCATGACGCCGGTGGCGGACTTCAAGGACTCGGTCGGCGCGGCGCTGACCCGCATCCGTACAGGTTTGCCCAGGTCCCGGGTCCTGGTCGCGAGCATCCCGGACATCTACCGCCTCTGGCAGGTCGGCCACACCGACACCAGCGCCGTCACGGTGTGGTCCCGCTTCCACATCTGCCCCGCGATGCTGGCCGCACCCACGTCGACCGCCCCGGCCGACGATGCCCGGCGCCGGGCCGTGCGCGACCGGATCACCGCCTACGACACCGCGCTGCGGCAGGTGTGCCAGTCCTACGGAAAGCACTGCCGCTGGGACGGCGGAAGCGTGCACGCGGTGCGCTACTCGCTCGACCTGGTGAACCACGTCGACTACTTCCACCCGGACGCGGAGGGCCAGCGGGAGATCGCCGACGTCACCTACCCGGACCACTTCACCTGGTAGGGCCCGCGTCCGGCGTACCCCGGGAAGGTGTTCGGGTGTGCACGATGTGCGTTATTCGGTGCGCCGGGCCGACCGGGCCTCCCTAGACTTGCCAGCCATGCTCACCATGCAGGATGCGCTGGCCCGGCTGACCGCCTACTGGACCGATCAGGGCTGCCTGATCGTCCAGCCGATGAACACCGAGGTAGGTGCGGGAACGCTCAATCCGGCGACCTTCCTGCGGGTGCTCGGGCCGGAACCGTGGCGGGTCGTGTACGTCGAGCCGAGCGTCCGGCCGGACGACTCCCGGTACGGCGAGAACCCGAACCGGTTGCAGACGCACACCCAGTTGCAGGTCATCCTGAAACCCGATCCGGGCAACCCGCAGGAGCTGTACCTCGGCAGCCTCGCGGCGCTCGGGATCGACGTCGCCGCGCACGACGTGCGGTTCGTCGAGGACAACTGGGCGTCGCCGGCGCTCGGCGCGTGGGGGCTCGGCTGGGAGGTCTGGCTCGACGGCCTGGAGATCACCCAGTTCACCTACTTCCAGCAGGCCGGCGGCCTCAACCTCGACCCGGTGTCGGTGGAGATCACCTACGGCATCGAGCGCATCATCATGGCCCTGCAGGACAAAAATCATTTCAAGGACATCGAGTACGGCGCGGGCATCTCCTACGGCGAGGTGTTCGGCCAGACCGAGTACGAGATGTCCCGCTACTACCTGGACGACGCCGACGTGGCGGCGAACCGGCAGCTGCTGGAGATCTACGCGGCGGAGGCGCAGCGGCTGATCGACGCCGGCCTTCCGGTTCCGGCGCACACCTACGTGCTCAAGTGCTCGCAGGCGTTCAACGTGCTGGACGCCCGCGGCGCGGTGTCGACCGCGGACCGGGCGGCGGAGTTCGGGCGGATGCGGCGGCTCGCCGGCGAGGTCGCCAAGCTGTGGGTGGCCCGCCGCGACGAGCTGGACCACCCATTGGGACGGGTGGCACCGGTGCCGCCGGCCACCGCGGTGGCCGCGCCGGCTTCCCGGGAGGGCGCACGGCTGCTGGTGTTCGAGATCGGCACCGAGGAGCTGCCGCCGTCCGAGTGCCGGGCGGCCAAGGAGGCGGTCGAGCGGGAGATCAGCACCGGTCTGGCCGGCACCCGGCTGACGCACGGCGACGTCCGGGTGTTCGCCACGCCGCGGCGGGTGGTCGCGGTGGTCGCCGACGTCGCGGCCCGCGAAGACGACCATGTGCGCACGGTACGCGGGCCCAAGCTCGCCCAGGCCTACGCGGCGGACGGGTCGCCGACGAAGGCCCTCGAAGGGTTCCTGCGCGGTCAGGGCGCGGCCCTCGAGGAGCTCACCGAGGCGGAGTTCAACGGCGTACGCCACGTGGTGGTGAACCGGCCGGAAGCCGGCGGCGCGGCGGCCGAGGTCCTCGCCCCGGTGCTCGCGAAGGTGGTGTCCGGCCTGCGCGCCGCCAAGAACATGCGCTGGCGCGACCCGCAGCTGTCGTTCAGCCGGCCGGTCCGCTGGCTGACCGCGCTGTGGGGCGACGACGTGGTGCCGGTGGCGGTGGGCGCGCTTGCCGCCGGCCGGGAGACCCGGGTGCTGCGGACGGCCGCGACCCCGACGATCGCGATCGCCTCGGCCGAGACGTTCATGGAGACGCTCGCGTTCAACGGGATCGTCGCCGACCCGGAGGACCGGCGCGAGCTGATCGTGACCGGCGCGCAGGACGAGGTGTACCCGGACGGCAGGATCGACGTACGCGGCGAGGCGGCGCTGATCGACCAGATCACCTACCTGGTCGAGGCGCCGACGCCGCTGCTCGGCACGTTCGACGAGAGCTACCTGTCGCTGCCGGACGCGGTGCTGACCACGGTCATGCGCAAACACCAGCGCTACCTGCCGGTGCGGTCGGCCGACGGCACGCTGCTGCCGATGTTCGTGACCGTCGCGAACGGCCCGGTCGACGTCGAGCTGGTCCGGACCGGCAACGAGGCGGTGCTGCGGGCCCGCTACGAGGACGCGGCGTTCTTCTACCGCGCCGACCGGGAGACACCGCTGCCCGAGATGCGCGAGCGGCTGCGGCGGCTCACCTTCACCGACCGGCTCGGCTCGATGGCCGACCGGGCGGCGCGGATCTCGTCGCTCGCCCTCGACCTGGCCTCCGCGCTGGACCTGTCGTCGGCCGTGCTGAGCCGGGCGGCCGCGCTGGTCAAGTTCGACCTCGGCTCGCAGCTGGTCACCGAGATGACCAGCCTGGCCGGCGTGCTGGCCCGGGACTACGCGCTGCACGCCGGGGAGCCGCGGGACGTGGCCCAGGCGATCTACGAGGCCGAGCTGCCGCGGAACACCGGCGACGACCTGCCGGCCTCGCTGCCGGGTGCGCTGCTGTCGCTGGCCGACCGGCTCGACCTGGTGGCCGGGCTGGCCGCCACGGTCGGACTGCCGACCGGCAGCAGCGACCCGTTCGCGGTACGCCGCGCGGTCCTGGGACTGCTCGCCGTGCACCGGGCGCATCCCGCGCTGGCCGGGCTGTCGCTCACCGACGCGCTGCGGGCCGCGGCGGCGCGGCAGCCGGTACCGGTGCCCGACGAGGTGCTCGCGGCGTGCGCCGACTTCCTGGCCAAGCGGCTCGAGCAGATGCTGGCCGAGGAGGGCTTCCCGATCGACCGGGTCCGGGCGGTGCTCGTGCACGCGGCTCGCCCGTCGGTCGCCGGGAACCTGCTGACCCAGCTGGCCACGGTGACGGCGAATCCGGACTTCGTGGCCGTGGCGGAGGCGGTACAGCGGGCGCGCCGGATCGTGCCGCCGTCGACGCCCGCCGGTTTCGACACCGCGGCGCTGACCGAGCCGGCCGAGGTGGCCCTGGTCGCCGCGGTGACGACGGTTCGCGACGAGCTCGCCAAGACGCCGGAGCCGGACCTGCTCCGGTTCACCGAGGCGGCGTCGCGGCTGGTCGCGCCGCTGGCGACGTTCTTCGACGAGGTGTTCGTGATGGCCGAGGACGAACGGGTGCGGGCGGCCCGGCTCGGCCTGCTCGCGACCGTCCGCGACCTCGGCGACGGCATCCTCGACTGGGCGGAGCTGCGCTTGTCCTGAGCAGTGCTCGGCGCATCACGCCTGGCTCGGCTGGGCGGGGTCCGGCGCCGGTGTCACGGCGGTCAGGGCAGTGGGGTCGTCGGGGCGGTAGCGGGCCCGGCGGGTGGCGGAGCATGCCCGAGTCGATGGCGCGTCGCGGCGACCGCCCGGCGGATATCGGCGCGGACGACCCAGCCGGCGTACCCGAGCAGGGCGAAGGCCAGCCCGCGGATCGCCATGCTGACCGCGGAGGTCTCCACCGCCGCCAGCCACTGCTCCTGATCGAAGTGGGCCGGGAACGGATTGGCGTAACCCTGGGCGAGACCGCAGCAGCAGCTGAGCGCGAACAGACCCAGAAAAGCCTTCTTCGCCCAGTGCCGCAGGACCTCCGGCGCCACGCCGAAGCCGAGCAGCATGCGCCGAGTGCTCCAACTCCACCACGACTGGGCAGCGACAAAGGCGATCAGGACCAGCAGGTAGGCGACGACCGGGACGAACCCGATGCTCACCGTGGGCGCCGGGGGCCGGCCCTCGTCAATGGAGACATAGGCGTACACGTAGAACGCCGTCATGAGCACGCTGCCGACGCCTGCCGCGCCGGTGCCGGCAAGCAGGACGAAGGTGGACAGCTCCCAGGTCCGGGGTGGCGTGTCGGTGCGAGCGCGGTCCATCGAAGATCCCCCGGTCCGTAGGTCCCGGGGACGATACACGTGGGTTCCGCGGCGCACGATCCGCCGCGCTACTCCAGGCGGGCGGCGGCCACAGCGCGTACGTTCTGCGCTTCGATCGGGTCGTCGCGCAGGTAGCGCAACCGTTCCCGGGTCCGGTCAGTCAGCGGGGCACGTTCGGCGGCCAGTAGCCTGACGTCGGTTTCGCAGTCCCACAGTCCTTCCACCACCAGACGTTCCGCGCCGGCCGGGTCGAGCGCGACGAGCGCTCGCAGGTAGGCCGGACGTTCGTAGGAGTGCGGGCTGAACCACAGCCGGCGAAGCCGGGGCAAAGCCGTCGCGGCGGCGGGCCCGCCGATCCGCGCCAGGCCGGTGACGAGTTCGTCGTAGCCGCACCGGTCGTCGGCTCGGCTGTCGAGCCAGTCCAGACCGGCGACGAGCAGGGGCGCGTCGGTGGCGTCACCGTGCGCGGCCAACAGCCGAAACGCGGTCCAGCGCAACGGATCGTCGGGGTCGGCCGTCCAGCGGCGCGCGACCGGTACGGCGTGTGGCCCCAGCCGATCCAGCGCCATGCCGAGCGGCACCGACGACTGCAGGACGGCTTCCCGGCTGCCGGCGAGCATGCTGTCGACGAGATCGATCAGGTGCGGGTCCGGCGGGCGGCGATTCAGCTCCCGAAGTGCCGGGTCCCAGTCGCCGGCGCGGGCGGGCTCGGCCAGTATGGCGAGCAGGACGGCATCGGATTCGTCCGAGAATCGGCGGACGACCGGCCGGGCCCTCGCCTCGACGGCGCGGATCGCGGCGGCGATGCGCGGATCGTGGTCGGCCCAGCGTGACCACGGGAGTCCTCGCCACACGGCGTCCTCCCGCACCGCCTCGTCCAGCCGGCCGAGCACGACCGGGTAAAGCCCGTCCCACCTTTCCGGCGGCCATAACCCGGCCACGGTGTCGAGCGCCTCAAGCCAGCGGTCCCCTTCGGCGATGTAGCGGCGCACCTCTTCGGCGGCGCCGTCGACGCCGGCCCGGCCCAGCACCTCGAGGACTCCCAGGACGGTGGCGAAGGCATGGTCTCGGTCGGCGTCCCTCGCGGGCGCGCCGAACAAAACCGCCGAGACCTGCTCGATCGGCATGCGCAGATCGCGGACCAATCGGGCCAGGTAGATCTCGCGTTCGTCGACGCCCCGGTCCCAGCGGTAGTCACGGCGAAGGCAGTCCGCGACCAACTCCGGACCCGCCGGGTCGAACATGGCCTCGTACGCGCCTCGGCCGAGGCCGTGCTGCAGCGCTCCGGCCAGGGTTTGCGGGCTGCGGTAACGCCAGGAGTCATCGGTGGTGCCAGTCATCGGCGAGCAGTGTGCCGCATCCGGCCGTGACCGGATACGGAGTTTCGCGGTGAGCGGCGGGACCGGCCCTAGACG
>NZ_JAOSZE010000095.1 GCF_025630775.1 Actinoplanes sp. KI2 | reverse complement strand
GCACGCATCCGTTAAGCACCGACGCCTCGTGAGGACCAGGATGGCCAACTACGCCCTCGACAACGCGAACGCCCACGGCGCCGCGCATCTGAGCGGGCTGACCGGTCTGTTCGACGAGTTCAGCTGCGCGCGGATCACCGAGTCGAGCCGGCTGCGCGGCGCCCGCGCGCTGGAGATCGGCGCCGGCAACGGCAGCGTCGCGCTGTGGCTGGCCGACCAGGTCGGCCCGGACGGCTCGGTGACCGCGGTGGACCTGGACGTCTCGCACATCCCGTCGCACGAGCGGCTCACCGTGTCCCGGCTCGACCTGCTGGAGCAGCCGCCGCCGGACGGCCCGTTCGACCTCATTCACGGCCGCTGCGTCATGACCCATCTGCCCAATCGGGCCACGCTCCTGCCGGCGCTGTGCGAGCGGCTCGCGCCCGGCGGGACGATCATCATCGAGGACTTCGACCCGTTCGGCCTGGAGCGGGCGGCCCACCTGCTGCGGGCGCCGGCCGAGCCGGCCGGCGTGGCCGAGCTGTGGCACCGCTATGTTCACCTGCGCCAGCAGCTGTTCCGGGAGTCGGGCTCGGATCGAGGTTTCATCACGCGCGTGCCGGAGCTGCTGCTGCAGGACGGCCTCGGCGACGTGCAGGCGGTGACCTGGTGCCGATCCTGGCGGGGCGGTGAGCCGGGCTCCTGGCACGCCCGCGCGACGCTCCAGCAGTTCCGGCCCCGGCTGGTCGAGCACGGCTTCCCGGACGAGGCGGTGGACGTCCTCGTGCGGGCCCTGGACGACCCGGACTTCTCCTCCGCCGGCCGGCCCCTCTGCTCGGTCAGCGGCCGGCGACCGCCAGCCTGACCAGATTGCGGCCGGCCCGCTTCGCCTCGTAGAGCTGGGTGTCGGCGAGGGCCAGCAGGGTCGGCTGAGAGGCGTGCTCGAGCAGCGCGGCCACGTCGCCCATGTTGCGGTAGGTGCGGCCGAGCAGCAAGTGACTGCGCGCTATGAGATAGCGGTGACCGTGGGTATGGGCCCACTCGTTGACCTGCCACATCACGGCGACCGCGGCCTTGAGGTCGCCGCCCCGCTCGGCCACGTCGGCCTGGATGAGCCGGGCCCGCATCTGTGCTGGCAGGTCACCCGCGTGGGTCGCGGCCAGCTCCAGCTCCGCGGCCCGGGCCGCGCGCCCCTGGGGGTCGAGACCGATCCAGTCCTCGAGCTGGTCCAGCTCGGCGCCGCGCGCGTCGGCATCCGGGCAGCTCGGCCCGGGTGCGGCGAGCACGGTCGAATCGACCACGTCAGTCCAGCGGCGCGTGAGCGCGCCGGTCGAGGCTTTCGGTCACCGTAGTCGCACCTCCGCTACCCAACGGTATCGGCGGGCGGCGTCCGAGGACAGCCGCCCGCCGATACCGGACGGGTTTCAGCGCAGGCGCAGATGCAGCGTCTCGAGCGCCTCGGGGGAGTCCGGCACCACGATCCGCGGCGGCCGCAGGCTGAACCCGGTCAGCGCGAACACCGCGCCGACCGCGGCGAGCAGCACGCCCAGTCCGATGAACAGCGAGCCGACCCGATCCGCCTGGTAGGCGCCGAGCAGCGAGGTGCGCTGCATCTCGGCCGCCAGGGCCGTCTGCGCCGGCTTCTCGTCCGCCGCGCCGCCGGCCGCCAGCTCCGCGTACGTCCGGCCGCCGGTGACCTGCGCCGCCTGCGTCGAGATCAGGTCGGCGTACAGCTTGGCGTCGTGGCCGGTGGTGACCTTCTCGCCGGCGTACTTCTGGAGGGCGTCCGGAAGCCGGGCCTTGTCGGCCGGGAAGGCGAGCCGCTGGGCGGCCAGCTCGTGCTCGACCGCCCGGTGGCCCTGCACGCCCTGCATCGCAAGCACCGGGCCCGCGATGACCAGCACCAAGCCGACGACCGCCATCAGTACGCTGGCGGCCTCCCGCGACCTCCGAATAACCATGTCCCCTCCGTACCGTCCCCGGCCCCTGGCATGTCCAGGTCGACCACCACATTCGGCCGATGCCGGAAGGTTCGTAGGTTTCGTGGCTCTCAGGCGCCTCCGCCCAGCGCGGCGGTGATCTCCTGGATGGCGACCGTCTCGCCGGGGCTGACGTCCTGGCCGTCCTCGCGATGCGCGGCCGCCACCCGGTTCGCCACGGCGAGGACGAAGCCCCGGTAGCCGTCGGCCTCCTCGCGGGTCGCCTTGCTCTCCAGCAGCGCCACCGCCTCCCGCAGGTGCTGGAGGCCGTTGGCCCGGAGCTCGCCGTACGAGTGGTAGCGGGTGTGGTCGGCCTTGGGCTTCGACATCACGATCTCGTCGAGCAGCTCGCTCTGGCCGTGCAGCTTGCGCGCCTCGACGTACGCCTTCGACAACGCCAGCGTCTCGCGGAACATCCCGCCGCTGGCGGCGGTGACCACGATCATGCCGGCGGTCGGCGGACCCTGCAGGAGCGCCGTCCATTCCTCGGGCGTGAACGCAGCCTTGGTCGTCATTGCCTTTTCCTCCGCTCATCCGCGATGTCGTCATTGTCCGGGGCCGTGGCTGACTCGGCCTCATTCGTCCGGGATGATCCAGGTCGGGTCCGGTGTCCCGATGATCAGGTTGACTCGGCGTCGTGTCGTGAACCGGAGTGGCCGTGCTGCTGTTGACTTTCGCCGTCGTCCTGATGCTGGCCGTGCTGGTGTCCGCGCTGGCGAAGCGCACGATCCTGTCGACCGCGGTGCTGTTCCTGGCCGCCGGGGTCTTCTTCGGCGCCGATACGACCGGGGTGCTGGACGTACGCCCGGACTCGCCGGTCGTGAGCACGCTGGCCGAGCTGGCGCTGTTCGCGGTGCTGTTCACCGACGGCATGCGGGTGGGCTGGGCGGATCTGCGGTCGGCGTGGCGGCTGCCCGGCCGGGCGCTCGGCTGGGGCCTGCCGCTCACCCTGGCGGTCACCGCGGTGGCCGCGCACTTCGTGGTGGGCCTGGACTGGCCGGAGTCGCTGCTGATCGGGGCGATCCTGGCGCCGACCGACCCGGTGTTCGCGTCGGCTCTGGTGGGCAACGACATGGTGCCGGCCCGGCTGCGGCATCTGCTGAACGTGGAGTCGGGGGTCAACGACGGGCTGGCGCTGCCGTTCGTGATCCTGTTTCTGGCGGCCGCGTCCGGCTCCGACCACCTGCCCCTCGGCGAACTGGCCCTGGAGGTCGTCGGCGGCCTGGCCGTCGGCGTGCTGATCCCGCTGCTGGCCATCCGGCTGGAGCGCAGCCGGTTCTTCTCCGCATCGCCCGCCTACGAGCCGCTCAACGGCTTCGCCATCGGCCTGCTCGTGCTGGCCGTGGGCAAGACGACGCACGCCAACCTCTTCCTGGCCGCGTTCGCGGCGGGCATCACGGTCGCCACCTTCGGCCCCCGACAGCGGGCGGCGTTCGAGCACTTCGGCGAGAACATCGCCGAGCTGTTCAAGCTCGCGGCGCTGCTGGTGTTCGGTGCGCTCATCTCGCCGAGCTTCCTCGCCGAGATCACCTGGCCAGGCTGGATCTTCGCGATCCTGGCCATCTTCGTGGCCCGTCCGGTGGCGCTGTGGCTGTCGTTCCTGCGCTCGGGGCTGGACCTGCGCGAGCAGGCGGCGGCCATGTGGTTCGGCCCCAAGGGCTTCGCCTCGGTGGTGTACGGCCTGCTCGTGCTGGAATCCGGGATAGTCGAGGCGGACGCGATCTTCCACCTGGTCGCGCTGACCATCGTCCTGTCGATCATGTTGCACTCGTCGACCGACGTGGTGGTGGCGCGCGCCTTCGACGACGAGGCCGAGACCCCGGCCTGGCACGGCGTCCTGCGGCGCACGCTGCGCCGCGGCTAGCGCGAGTTCTTGTTATTCGCGAGGGGGATGGCGGCTCTCCTGTGGGGATGCGGTGCCGCGTGGCGCCCCGCGGTCGAGAGGAGCCTCAGGGTGGCAGATTCGGGAAAGACGCGGTTGACGGGCGCCGCGGCGCTGGTGAGCGGGGTGCTGGTGGCGGCGCTGGTGGGGTGCTCGGGCGGCGCCGACCAGAGCACGAGCGCCGGGTTGGCGCCGATCGTCGAGGCCACGACGACGCCCGCGCCTTCCGCGCTACCGCGGGGCAGCGCGTCGAGCGCCGCCAGGCCGTCGGCGAGCCCTTCGCGCAGCGCGACGGCCGCGGCCGCCAAGCCGGCACACACCGCCGGCCGCCACACCGTCCTGATCGTGAACGCCACCCGGCAGACCCTGTGGGTGGCGGCCACCCAGCAGAAGGAGCATCCGATCCCGCGGACCAGGTGGCAGCTCGCCCCCGGGGCGTCCACCAGCGTGCTGCTGCCGACGGGGTGGGGTGGCCGGATCTGGGCGCGCACCGGCTGCGGCACCGACGGCGGCGGCCGGACCGTGTGCCAGTCCGGGTACTGCGCCGACTCGGAGGCCTGCGTTCAGCCCGACCCGGCACCGACCACCCTGGCGGAGTTCGCGCTGGATGCCTGGTCGGGGCTGGACTTCTATGACGTGAGTATGGTCGACGGGGCGAACCTGCCGATGTGGATCAATATTTTCCGCACCGCCACCAGGGACCCGTTGAGCAGTCGGGGCTGCTCGTCAGCGGGATGCACCCGCCCGGTCGACTGCCCGGCCGCGATGCGGGTGACCCGCGGCGGGACGGTCGTGGCGTGCAAGAACCCGTGCACGGCGTTCAACACCGACGCGACCTGCTGCCGGGGCACCTGGGCCGGGCGGGAGAAGTGCGTGCCGTCGCGCTGGCCGGTGGACTACACCCAGGTCTTCAAGAAGGCCGAGCCCTTCGCCTACTCGTACGCGTTCGACGACTCCGCCACGATGTCCTGCAAGGGCGGCTGCGACTACCGGGTGACGTTCGGCCTGTCCCCGGGCACCACGTGAAGCGTCAGATGCCGTTCACGGCGGTGACGCCGGCCCGGGTGCCGACGTACGCGCGGTTGCCGGAGAGGGTGGGCGAGGTGAAGTTCGGCGCCTGGCCGACCCGTACCTGTGCGAGGGCCGCCCCGGTGCCGGGGTCCAGGGCGTACAGGACTCCGCCGTTGTAGTCGACGACCCAGACCGCGCCGCCGCCGATCACCGGCGAGCCTTCGGCGGGCACGCTCGCGGCGGCCCGCCACAGCTCGCGGGCGGTGCCGTCGGCGGCGATCGTCACGGCCCGCGGCCCGGTGGTGCACGGCAGGTACACGGTGCTCCCGGAGACCGCGCTGCCGCCGAAGGACTGGCATCCGTTGGCGAGCTGGGACACCTGACCGCCGATGCCGCCGAGGTTGTCGTGGCGCAGCACGTACCCGATGCCGGCCTTGCCGTCCGCGTAGACGTACTGGCCCACCAGGGCCGGGCTCATCGATCCGAGGTCGGCGTCGCCGGCGTTCTGGCTCGCCCAGTCGGACGGGGCGAAGAAGTCGGTGCGCTGCAGGCCGGCCGAGAGCGCCAAGACAGAATCACTGCCGTCGTACGTGGTGGTCGACTCGCCGTTGCCCACCGCGTAGAGCAGGTGGTCGCCGTCCACGACGCCGCCCGCGGTTCCCCAGATGCCCGCCTCGCGGGTGGTCGGCACCGCGTAGCTGGTCTTGCCGGTGCCGGCGGTGGTCACCGAGACCACCGCGCCGATGTACTGGCCGCAGTCGCCGAACAGGCCGCCGTAGCCGAGGTAGACCCGCCCGTTCAGCAGGGTGAGGGCGCCACGCTGCTGGTGCGCCTTCGGGTCGCCCAGCGGGGGCTCGACGGCGGTGCGCACCTCGACCGCACCGGTGTTGGCGTTGATGCCCAGCAGGGTGTGCGCGCCACCGGTGGTCTCGGCGACCGCGAAGACCCGGTTGGTGGCCGGGTCGTACACCATCGTGCTGGTGATGCCCAGCGGGTTGATGTTGCCGCAGGGCAGGTCGGACAGCGGTTCGGGCTGGCCGACGTGCGTCGACCACAGGACGGCGCCGGTGGCCGGGCTCAGCGCGTACACCGTGTCGTTCTCGGTGGCCGCGAAGATCCGGCCGCCGACGACCAGCGGCTGGCCGTAGACCGCGCCGTCCAGCGATGCGGTCCAGGCGACCGACAGCGTGGACAGCGGGGCGGCGTTCGGCGCGTTGCCGTCGCGGGCATTGTCGCGGTGGTAGGTCGGCCAGTCGTCGGGGCTGCCCGGTGAGGTGGACGTGGACGGGGTCGGCGAGGCGCTGGTCGGGGTGGGCGACGTCGGGCCCGAGCTGATCACGCTGCCGGTGCAGGTGGTGCCGTTGAGCGCGAAACTCACGGGCGCCGGGTTGCTGCCGGTCCAGGAGCCGTTGAAGCCGAACGTCACGCTGCTGCCGGTGCCGATGGTGCCGTTGTAGCCGACGTTGCGGGCGGTCACCTGAGCGCCGTTCTGCGACACCGTCGCGTTCCAGGCCTGGGTGACCTTCTGGCCGGCGGCGTACGACCAGGTGAGCGTCCAGCCGGTGATCGGGTCGCCGAGGTCGGTGATGGAGACGTTGGCGCCGAAGCCGCCCGGCCACTGCGAGGTGACCGAGTACGCCACCGAGCAGCCTACGGTCGCGGCGTGTGCGGAGAGTGTGACGCCCAGGCCCGCCACGAGCGTGGTGGCGGCGACGAAGGCGGCGAGTCGAGGCCGAACGGAGGCGCGCATGCCAGAGTCCTTTCGAAGCGAACTCTTCGGACCGCGCGGTCGGCCACATATTGATAGCAGTCGTTATTATGCTCGCCTACTTCGGGCCCGGCCACAAGGCCCGATATCCTTCCCGTGATCGAAAGGCGCGTGGGTGCGAATCGCGACTGTCAACGCCTGGGGCGGTGCCCTGGCCGACGAACTCCTCGGCTGGCTGCCCGCCAGCGGGGCGGACGTCGTCTGCCTGCAGGAGGTGACGCGCACGCCCGGCCTGGCCGGCTGGACGCGCTTCGCCGACGGGGAGCGGAGCCTGCCGCAGCGTGCCGACCTCTTCGACGACGTACGGGTCGCACTTCCCCGCCATCAGGGGATCTTCGTGACCAGCGACTCCGGCCCGGTGCGGGACGAGGCCGGCCGCAGCCACCGGCAGGACTTCGGCCTGGCGACCTTCGTCGGCGAGGCCCTGCCGATCGTCGGCGTCGACTCCGCCTTCGTGCACGGGGAGTTCGCCGACCACGCCGAGTGGGCGATCTCCGACCGTCCGCGCATCGCGCTCGCGGTGCGGACCGTCGATCGTCCGACCGGTCGCTCGGTCTGGGTGGTGCAGATGCACGGCCTGCGAGATCCGCTGGGCAAGGGCGACACCCCGGCGCGGCGGTCCCAGGCCGAGCGGCTGTCCGAGCTCGTCCGCCGGATCCGCGGCCCCAAGGACCTGGTCGTGGTCTGCGGCGACTTCAACCTGCTGCCGGACAGCGAGACGTTCGGCGTGCTGGCCGAGCTCGGCCTCACCGACCTCGCCGGCGCCGCCGACACCCGGACGTCGCACTACGGCAAGCCGGTGCGGCACGCCAGCTACCTGCTGGTCTCCGAGGTCGCCGCGGTGGAGCGCTTCGAGATCCTGACCGAACCGGAGGTCTCCGACCACCGCGCCCTGATCCTCGACATCTAGG
>NZ_JAOSZE010000094.1 GCF_025630775.1 Actinoplanes sp. KI2 | reverse complement strand
GTCGAGCCTGCTGGCCAAGCTGGGCCTGGAGCGCCGCACCCAGGCGGCCGTCCTGGCGACCAAGCTGCACGGAGATCACCAATCCGGCTGATGTGACCTTCGGCCCTGCCGCGAAGGCCGGGTAGATCGAAAGACTCCGGGTGAACCTGTCGAAAGGACTCGCCCGTGGACACGCTCGATCTTGCCCGGTGGCAGTTCGGGATCACCACCGTCTACCACTTCTTCTTCGTGCCGATCACCATCGGCATGTCGGTCCTGGTGGCCGGCCTGCAGACCGCCTGGGTGCGTACCGGCAAGGAGCACTACCTGCGGGCCACCAAATTCTGGGGCAAGCTCTTCCTGATCAACTTCGCGATGGGCGTGGTCACCGGCCTGGTCCAGGAGTTCCAGTTCGGCATGAACTGGAGCGCCTACTCGCGGTTCGTGGGAGACATCTTCGGTGCACCCCTCGCGATCGAGGGCCTGCTCGCGTTCTTCCTGGAATCGACCTTCCTCGGCCTGTGGATCTTCGGCTGGGACCGTCTGCCCCGCAAGGTGCACCTGGCGACGATCTGGCTCGCGTCGATCGGGACGATGCTCTCGGCGTACTTCATCCTCGCGGCCAACTCGTGGATGCAGCATCCGGTCGGCTACGAGGTGAACCAGGCCGCCGGCCGCGCCGAGCTCAAAAGCATCGGCGCGGTCCTCACCAACACCACGACGCTGGTGACCTTCCCGCACACGCTCAGCGCCTGCCTCCTGACCGCCGGCGCGGTGCTGCTCGCGGTCAGCGCCTGGCACGTCAAGCGCCACCACCAGACCGAGGTGTTCCGGCCGAGCCTCAAACTCGGCGCCTGGGTGGTGCTGGTTTCGGCGGTCGCCGTGTTCGTCTCCGGCGACGCGCAGGCCCGGGTGATGACCGAGCAGCAGCCGATGAAGATGGCCGCCGCCGAGGCGCTGTGGACCGACGCGGCGCCCGCCAGCTTCTCCATCTTCACGGTCGGCACCCTCGACGGCTCCGCGAACGTCTTCAGCATCCGGATCCCCGACGTCCTGTCGCTGCTCGCCACCGGCACGCCCGACGGCGAGGTCGAGGGAATCAACAACATCCAGGCCGAGTACGAGCAGAAGTACGGTCCCGGGGACTACAAGCCGAACATCCCGGTCGCCTACTGGTCGTTCCGCCTGATGATCGGGTTCGGCGTGCTCGCGGCCCTGGTGGCGCTGGCCGCCCTCTGGTTCTCCCGCGGCGGCCGCACCCCGCGCAGCCGCTGGCTCTGGCTCGCCGCCGTGATCTCGATCGGCCTGCCGCTGGCCGCCAACTCGTTCGGCTGGATCTTCACGGAGATGGGCCGGCAGCCGTGGACGGTCTTCGGCGTCTTCAAGACCGCGGAGAGTTCCTCACCCTCGGTGAGCACGGGCAACGCGGCCACGTCACTCGTCGTGCTGACGGTCCTCTACGGCATTCTCGCCGTTGTCGAGGTGGGTCTCTTCGTCAAGTACGCGCGGGCCGGCGCGCCGGAGATACCGCCGGACTCGGACGAGGAGTCGCCGGACCGTCCGCTCGCGTTCGCGTACTGATCGAGGGAGTCGACAAATGGAGCTCACCACCGTCTGGTTCGCGCTGATCGCGCTGCTCTGGGCCGGCTACTTCCTGCTCGAGGGCTTCGACTTCGGCGTCGGCATCCTGCTCCCGGTCCTCGGCCGGGACGACCGCGAGCGCCGGCTGCTGATCAATACCATCGGCCCGGTCTGGGACGGCAACGAGGTGTGGCTGCTCGTCGCCGGCGGCGCCACCTTCGCCGCGTTCCCGGAGTGGTACGCGACGCTGTTCTCCGGCTTCTACCTGCCGCTGCTGATCATTCTGGTGGCGCTGATCATCCGCGGGGTCGCGTTCGAGTACCGCGGCAAGCGGGACGGCGAGCGCTGGCGCCGTCGCTGGGACTGGTGCATCGTCGCGGGCTCGCTGCTGCCGGCCGTGCTCTGGGGCGTGGCCTTCGGCAACATCGTCCGAGGGGTACGCCTGGACCAGAGCCACGAATACGTCGGCAGTTTCTTCGACCTGCTCAACCCGTACGCGATCGTCGGCGGCCTGACCACCCTGACGCTCTTCACGCTGCACGGCGCCGTCTTCCTCGCCCTCAAGACGGACGGCGAGATGCGGCAGCGGGCCGGCGCGCTGGCCGCCCGGCTGGCGCCCGCCGCGGTCGTGGTGGCCGGCGCGTTCCTGGCCTGGACCGCGATCGCCCATCACGACGCGATCGGCCTGGTGCTGTTCGTCGCGGCGGCGGTGTGCCTGGGCAGCGCGGTCGCGGCGACCCGGCTGCGGCGCGAGGGGTGGGCCTTCCTGGCGACCGGCGCGACGCTGGTGCTCGCCGTCTTCGGCCTGTTCGTCACGCTGTTCCCGGACGTGATGCCGTCGACGATCGCGGCCGCCAACAGCCTGACGGTGCACAACGCGTCGTCCACGCCGTACACGCTGAAGGTGATGACCTGGGTGGCGGTGTTCTTCACCCCGCTCGTGCTGCTGTACCAGGGCTGGACGTACTGGGTGTTCCGCAAGCGGCTGTCCGTCGAGCACATCCCTGCCACGCCGAGCGTTTCCTCCTCGTCGCGCACCGCTTCCGCGCCGGGCACCTCGTGAAGCCGCTGGATCCCCGGCTGCTGCGGTATGCGCGGGCCAGCAGGTGGTATCTCGGCGCGACCGTGGCGCTGGGCGTGCTGTCGGCCGGGCTCGTCGTCGGGCAGGCCACCCTTCTCGCGTACGGGATCAGCGCGGTCTTCCTCGACGGCGCCTCGGTCTCCGCGCTGCTGCCGGCGCTGGTCGCGCTGGCGGCGGTGACCGCCGGCCGGGCGGCGATCGGCTGGGCGCAGGAAGCGGCGGCGGCCAGGTCGTCCGCCGCGGTGAAGCAGGAGCTCCGGGGGCGGTTGCTGGCGCATGCGGCCGCCCTCGGGCCGGGGCGGGGGCCCGCCACCGGTGAGCTGATCACGCTGGTGACCCGGGGGCTGGACGCGCTGGACGCCTACTTCGCGCGGTATCTGCCGCAGTTGGTGCTCGCGGCGCTGGTGCCGGCCGTGGTGCTGGTGCGACTGGCGCCGGCCGACCTGGTGGCGACCCTCACGATCGCCGTGACGCTGCCGCTCATCCCGGTGTTCATGGCGCTCGTCGGGATGCATACCGAGGCGGCCAACCGGAAGCAGTTCAAGCTGCTGGCCCGGCTGTCCCACCATTTCCTCGACGTGGTGGCCGGGCTGTCCACGCTGAAGGTGTTCGGCCGGGCCGGGGCGCAGGTCGAGAACATCCGGCGGGTCAGTGACGAGCAGCGGCGGGTCACCATGCGGACGATGCGCATCGCGTTCCTCTCGTCGCTGGTGCTGGAGCTGCTGGCGACGCTCTCCGTGGCGCTGGTCGCGGTGGGGATCGGGCTGCGGCTGGTCTCGGGGCACCTCGATCTGCGGACGGCCCTGCTGGTGCTGATCCTGGCGCCGGAGGCGTATCTGCCGCTGCGGCAGGTGGGCGCGCACTACCACGCGAGCGCGGAGGGGCTGGCGGCCGCGTCCGCGGCGTTCGAGGTCCTGCAGATCCCGGCGCCCGCGGGCGGATCGGCGCCGGCGCCGTCGGGGGCCATCGCCTTCGAGGACGTCGTGGTGCGCTATCGGGACAGCGACGCGTTGCGCCTGTCCACGGTGGTCCCGCCCGGGTCCTTCGTCGCGCTCGCCGGGCCGAGCGGGTCGGGAAAGTCGACCGCGTTGAACCTGCTGCTCGGATTCGCGTCGTGTGACTCGGGCCGGGTCACCGTGGGTGGCGTCGATCTGGCGACCGTCGACCCGGCGTCGTGGCGCTCCTCGATTGCCTGGGTGCCGCAGCGGCCGTACCTGTTCGGCGGGACAATTCGGGCGAATATCGCACTTGGCGTTGAGGGCAGTCCGGACGTCGTGCGGGCCGCGACGCAAGCCGGGGCGCACGAATTCATCGCCGCGCTGCCGCAGGGTTACGACACCGTGCTCGGCGACGACGGGGCGGGGCTCTCGGCCGGGCAGCGGCAACGCATCGCCCTGGCCCGGGCGTTCCTGCGGGACGCGCCGTTCGTGCTGCTCGACGAGCCGACCGCCAACCTCGACGCCGACACGGCCGCCGCGGTGATGGCGGCGATCACCCGGCTCGCCGCCGGGCGCACCGTGATGATGGCCGCGCATCGGCCGGAACTGATCGCGCTCGCCGACCGCGTCGTCGACCTCACCCCGGTGGGTGCGCTCGCGCCGGCGGGTGGACTCGCGCCGGAGGGTGCGCTCGCGCCGGAAGGTGCGCTCGCGCCGGAAGGTGCGCTCGCGCCGGTGGGCGCCCGCACGCCGGTGGGCGCCCGCACGCCGGCGGACGCCCGCACGCCGGAGGGTGTCCGATGAGGGCGCGTTTCCTGGCGGCGGTGCTGGCCGGGGCCGGCGCGGCGGGGGCCGCGATCGGCCTGATGGCCACCTCGGCGTTCCTCATCTCCCGGGCCGCCCTGCACCCGCCGGTGCTGCACCTGATGGTGGCCATCGTCGCGGTGCGTGCCTTCGGGATCGGCCGGGGCGTGCTCCGTTACGCCGAGCGGCTGACCGGGCACGACGCGGCGTTGCGCGCGCTCGGGCGTACCCGGGTCCGGATCTTCACGCACCTCGCGAAGGTCGCCCCGGCCGGCCTGGCCGGCTTCCGCCGCGCGGACCTCGCGAAGCGGCTCGCCGACGACGTCGACGCGGTGCTCGACCTGCTCACCCGGGTCGTGCTGCCGTACACCGTCGCGCTGGTCGCCGGCGCCGGGTCGGTGCTGCTGATCGGCTCGCTGTCGGTCCCGGCCGGACTGACGCTCGCGCTCGGGATCCTGCTGGTCGGGGCCGGGATCCCGGCGCTGCAGTCGCGGGCGGCGCGGCAGGCCGACGGACGGCTCGCGCCGCTGCGCGGCTCGCTCGCCACCGGGACCGCCGACCTGGCGCACGGGCTGCCCGACCTGATCGCGTACGGCGCGGTCGACGCCCGGCTGGCCGCCCTCGCCGCGACCGGGGCCGAGCTGCGCCGGGCCGAGCGGCGGTCGAGCGTGACGGCCGGGCTCGCCGCGGCCGCGACCGCCGTGGCCACCGGCCTGTCGCTGCTGGTGGGCCTGGCCGCCGGTGCGGTCGCGGTGGGTGGCGGCGTCCTGCGCGGAGAGTTGCTGGCCGTGGTCGTGCTGACGCCACTGGCCGTGTTCGAGACGGTCGGCGCGCTGCCGGCGGCCGCCCAGCGGTACGCCGCCTGCCGGGCCTCGGTGCGCCGGCTGCGCGAGGTGCTGGCCGCGCCCTCGCCGGTGACCGTCCCCGACCCGCCGGCCCGGATGCCCGCCGGGCCGTACACGCTGCGGCTGGAGCGGGTGAGCGCGGAATGGCTGCCCGGCCGGACGGCGCTGCGCGACGTGTCGCTCACGCTCGCGCCCGGCGACCGGGTCGCGCTGACCGGGCCGAGCGGCTCCGGCAAGAGCACGGCCGCCGCGGTACTGGTCCGGTTCCTCGACCCGGCCGCGGGCCGGGCCACCCTCAACGGCGTCGACCTGCGGACCCTCGACCCGGCCGAGGTGCGCGACGTCGTCGGCTATCTGCCCGAGGACGCGTACCTGTTCGACACCACGATCGCCGCGAACCTGCGGATCGGCCGACCCGCCGCCGGCAACGACGAACTGCGGGCGGCGCTGGCCTCGGCCCGGCTCGCCGACTGGGTCGAGACGCTGCCGGACGGCCTGGAGACCGCGGTCGGGGAGCACGGCATGGCGCTATCCGGCGGTCAGCGCCGCCGGCTCGCCCTCGCCCGAGCGCTGCTGCGGGACTTCCGGATCCTGATCCTCGACGAGCCGACCGAGCACCTGGACGACGAGACCGCGGCGGCGCTGACCGAGGACCTCCTGGCCGCCGCCGGCGACCGGGCCGTCCTGCTGATCACGCACCGCCCCGGTATCGCCGCGCTGGTCGATCGGGTGGTGTCGCTCGATGCCCCGGGCGTCTCGCGGGATGCTCCGCTCGGCGCGCCGCGGGAGGCGCCCGGCGTTTCGCGGGGGGCGCCGTCAGATGCCGGGCCTCAGCGGCGGGCGGCGGCCACGGCGGCGCGCACCTTGTCGGCGCTCACCGGGACGCCGACCGGGTCGGGGTAGTTGCCGTAGGGCGGCCCGTACGCGGGCTGGCCCGGCTCCACCCGCCAGCTCTCGGCGAGCGAACCGATGTCGACCGCGTCGTAACCGATCGCGTCCAGGAACTCGGTCGCCGTCTGCTTCGCGCCGGCGTCGTCCCCGGCGATGGTCAGCGGGCTCCGCTCGGCGTCGCCGGCCGGGCGGGCCAGGGTGGCCAGGTGGGCGTGGAAGATGTTGTTGAAGACCTTGACCAACCGGGCCGTGCCCAGCTCCCGCTGCTCCAGCTCGGCGCTGGTCAGCTTGCCCTCGTCGAGCTCGGCGAAGGCGCCGTCCCGCTCCGGGTAGTAGTTGTTCGTGTCCAGCACGACCTTGCCGGCCAGCTGGGCGATCGGCAGCCGCGCGTGTGCGTGGAACGGCACGCTCACCACCACGATGTCGCCGGCCTCGGCCGCCTCCGTCGCGGTCGCGGCGCGCGCCTTCGGGCCCAGCTCGGCCACCAGGCCGGCCAGCGTCTCGGGGCCGCGCGAGTTGCTCACCACCACGTCGTAGCCGGCGGCCACCGCGAGCCGCGCCACCGTGCCGCCGATGAGTCCGCTACCGATGAATCCCACAGTCGTCATGTCCGGTGCCAACACACCCGCGCCCGCTTCATTTCCGCTTCATTGCGTGAGGTAACACACTTCGACCTCGAGGCGAGCCGGGTCGTCGTGGTGCGGGCCGTACACCTCCCACCACGGCCCGGTCGTCAGGCCGTGGCGCGCGCACCAGGTCCTGACCGCCTCGTGGGCCGCGCCGAGCTCGTGGTACGGGCCGCGATGCCGGGTCGAGGCGACCCGGCCGCCGGGCAGCTCGGAGGCCACGACCGGCTCGGCGAGCGGCGGCCCCTGATAGAGGACGCCCACCTCGACGTGCGGCACGTCGTCGAGGTAGAGCATCACGTTCGGGCAGCCGCGGGTGATGCCGGCCGCGTGCAGGGCCGACCACACCCGGTCGAGCAGTCCCTTCCAGACGCGGGGGTACTCCGCCCAGCTGGTCACCGCGGGAATGACCGCCGTCGGCCGGGCCGCCACTGTGGTCACCGTGACCTCGAACATGGCTCGCATGGTCCCGCGCGATACCCCTTGATCGCCACGGCATGATGGATCGGGTGACCGCCTCCATCGACGTTGCCGGGTACCTGCGACGACTCCGGCTGCCGGAGCCGGTGGGTGCGGCCCCGAGCGCCGAGAGCCTGTTCGCCCTGCATCGGGCGCATGCGGAACTCGTGCCGTACGAGACGCTGGAGATCTGGCTCGGCCGCCCGACGACCGTGGAGCCGTCCGACTCGGTGCGGCGCATTCTGCGCGGTCGCGGCGGTTACTGCTTCCACTTGAACGGAGCGTTTTCGGCGCTGCTGACCGCGCTCGGCTATCGGGTGACACGGCACGTCGGCGGGGTGCAGGGCAACGCGGAGCGCCCGGCCGGCGCCACCGGCAACCACCTGGTCCTCACCGTCGAGGGGCTGCCGTCGGTCGCCGCGCCCGAGGGCCGCTGGCTGGTCGATCTGGGCATGGGCGACGGCCTGCACGAACCACTTCCGCTCACCCCGGGTGCATTCCGGCAGGGACCTTTCGCGTACGCGTTGAGCGAGTCGATCGCCGAACCGGGCGGCTGGCGCTTCGACCACGACCCGCGCGGGTCGTTCCTGGGCATGGACTTTCGTGGCGGTCCGGCGGAGATGACCGCGTTCACCGAGATGCACGAGTTCCTCTCGACGTCCCCGGAGTCCGGCTTCGTCCGCGCGCTCGCCATCCTTCGCCGGGACGCCACCGGCTGCGACATCCTGCGTGGCCTGAACCTGAGCCGCCTCGGCGAGTCGGAAACGCGCACGCTCCTGGACCGCCCGGCGGACTGGTTCACTGCCGTGACCGACGTGTTCGGCATCCCGCTCGATGACGTGACCGCGGCCGAACGGGACGCGCTGTGGCGCCGGCTGACCGAGGCCCACGAACAGTGGCTGGCCCGAGAAGCCGATCAGTCGTAGTCGTAGCCGGGTCAGCGGTCGGTGCTCAGGTCCTCCTCGTACGTGGCGCCGCCGTCGGACTCGTGCGTGAGCGGCCGGGCCCCGCCCTCGGGCGGGCCGGCCAGGGACTGCTCGCCGGCGGCCAGGTGCGGGAACTTCGCGTCGAAGGCGGGCCGTTCCGAGCGGATGCGCGGCATGCGGTCGAAGTTGCGCAGCGGCGGCGGCGACGAGGTGGCCCACTCGAGCGAGTTGCCGTGCCCCCACGGGTCGTTGACGGTCACGACCTCCCCGGCCTTGTACGACTTCCACACGTTGTAGATGAACGGCAGCGTCGCGATGCCGAGCACGAACGAGCCGATCGTCGAGATCGTGTTCAGCGTCGTGAACCCGTCCGAGGGCAGGTAGTCCGCGTACCGGCGGGGCATGCCCTCGGTGCCCAGCCAGTGCTGGACGAGGAAGGTGGT
>NZ_JAOSZE010000093.1 GCF_025630775.1 Actinoplanes sp. KI2 | reverse complement strand
TGCCGGGCGGGTGGTGCCGGCCGCGGTCATCAGCATCGGGAAGAAGCCGGGGTACGCCTCGGCGGCCAGCAGCGCCGCCTTGTAACCGGCCACGTTCGCCTGCGAGGTGAGCGCGTCCATCGACTGCGCCCGGCTCAGCGTGCGTGGCAGCAGATCGAGACTGACCGCGGTCACCCCGGCGGTGGCCAGCCGCTGGGCCGCGACCGGGTCGGCCAACGGGGCCAGCAGGCCGATCAGCAGCTGACCCGGGTGGCACGCGTCGGCGGCGTCGTCCGGGCAATGCAGGCAGAGCAGGACGTCACTCTCGGCGTACACCTGCTCGCGACCGACCACGACGGCGCCGGAGTAAGCCTCGTCGCCGAAGAAGGACCGGCGCCCCGCGCCGGCCTCCAGCAGTACCCGCACGCCGCTGCCGGACAGTCGCCGCGCGCCGTCCGGGCTCAGTGCCACCCGGCACTCGCCCGGCGCGGTCTCGCCAAGCACACCGACGGTCGTCATCGGTTCCTCCCTCACTCACAACATGGCCGGCCGCCCGGCCGGGGGCCGGGCGGCGGGCCGACGGGGTCAGATGAGCCAGCGGTTCTTCTGGACGAAGGGCAGGGAGGCCCACCACTTGCCCAGGCCCCAGGTGTGTCCGGCGTAGGTGAGGGCCAGGACGACGCCGGTGACCGCGTAGATGAAGTGGTAGTCGGTGATCGGGTTGGTCGAGCCGCTCGGCTTGCCGCCCGCGGCGGTCTTGTCGAGGGGGAACTCGGCGAGCCACATCATGGCCATCAGGATGACGGCGGAGCCGGCGGCGATGCGCATGCCGATGCCGAGGATGAAGGCGAGGCCGATGCCGAGCAGGGCCAGCATGAACAGCCAGTCGGTCACCGGGTTGCCGGCGATGTTGTGGAAGAAGCTCTGCAGCCAGCTCGGGCCGACATCCACACTGGACAGGAAGCCTTTGGTGGGGGAGCCGCCGTTGACCCAGGCCCGGGCCGAGGGGGTGGCGTAGCCGAATCCGAAGGTCTTGTCGAGGAATGCCCACAGGAACACGAATCCGGTGGAGATGCGCAGGACCGCGAGGGCCTTGGCGGCGGTCTTGGTGAGCATGGAGCCGGGGGCCTCGACCTTCTCGAGGTGGTGGGCGGCGTCCCGGCCGATGGTTGTCATGGTGTCCTCCTCAATCGATGTCCTTGCCTTGAGCCTGCGCGTCCCGGGCGCGGTACGCCCGTGTCGAACAGCCCCACCTCGAAGGGTCCAAGGTCCTGTGTGTCAGCGGCCGGGCCGAGCGTCGGCGGGGAAGCGTTCCGGGCCGCGGGTGGCCATCTCCTCGTAGACCTGCCAGCGCTGGTCCACCGCCGCCTGGGCGAGCGCGGCGAGCCGGGCCGCCTCCTCCGGGTCGGTGTCGCGCAGGCGGCGGAACCGCAGCTCCCGGTCGGTGTAGTCGGACAGTGGCGTACGCGGGCGAGGGGAGTCGAGCAGGAACGGGTTGCGGCCGGCCGAGCGCAGCACCGGGTCGTAGCGCATCAGCGGCCAGTAACCGCTGCGCACGGCGCGCTGTTGCTGGCCGAGACCGTCGCGCATGTCGATGCCGTGCGCGATGCAGTGCGCGTACGCGATGATCAGCGACGGGCCGTCGTACGCCTCCGCCTCGCGCAGCGCGCACAGTGTCTGCTCGGGGTCGGCGCCCATCGCGACCCGGGCGACGTACACGTTGCCGTAGGCGATGGCCTGCAGCGCGAGGTCCTTCTTCGGGGTGGTCTTGCCGGCCGCGGCGAACCGGGCGACCGCCGACAGCGGGGTCGCCTTGGACATCTGCCCGCCGGTGTTCGAGTAGACCTCGGTGTCCAGCACCAGCACGTTGACGTTGCGGCCGCTCGCCAGCACGTGGTCGAGGCCGGCCGAGCCGATGTCGTACGCCCAGCCGTCCCCGCCGACGATCCAGATGCTGCGCCGGACCAGGTGGTCGAGGACGCTGCGCAGGTCGGCGACGGCCGGGTCGCCGGGCGGCAGCTCGTCGAGCCGGCGGCCCAGTTCGGCGATCCGCTCGCGCTGCTCGGTGAACTCCGACTCGTACCGTTGCGGCGCGGTGAGCACCGCGTCCACCAGATCGGGGCCGAGCCGGTCGCGCAGCGCGGCAAGCCGGTCGGTGGCCAGCCGGTGGTGCAGGTCGGCGGTGAGGCGGAAGCCCATCCCGAACTCGGCGTCGTCCTCGAACAGCGAGTTCGACCAGGCCGGCCCGCGGCCCTGCGGGTTGCGGGTCCACGGCGTGGTGGGCAGGTTACCACCGTAGATCGAGGAGCAGCCGGTGGCGTTGGCGACCATCAGCCGGTCGCCGAACAGCTGGGAGAGCAGCTTGAGGTACGGCGTCTCGCCGCAGCCCGCGCAGGCCAGGGAGAACTCGAACAGCGGTTGCAGGAACTGGGCGCCGCGAACCGTGCCGAAGTCCACCCGGGACCGGTCGGCGTGCGGCAGGGACTCGAAGAACGCGATGTCGGCGCGGCCGGCGGCCACGAGCGGCTCCCGTGGTTCCAGGTTGATGGCCTTACGTTCGGGGGTCCCGACCGGGCAGGCCTCCACGCACAGCCCGCAGCCGGTGCAGTCCTCGAGGTAGACCTCGAGGGTGAACCGGTTGTCCGGCAGGCCGCGGGCGTTCAGCGGCGCGGACGGGAAGCCCTCCGGCGCGCCGGCCAGCTCCTTGAGGTCGTAGAACTTGGACCGGATCACGCTGTGCGGGCAGACGAAGGAGCAGGTGCCGCACTGGATGCAGGTCTGCGGATCCCAGACCGCCACCAGATCGGCGATGTTGCGCTTCTCGTACGCGGTGGTGCCGCCGGGGTAGGTGCCGTCCACCGGCAGCGCGCTGACCGGCAGCCGGTCGCCGTCGCCGGCCAGCATCGGGCCGGTGACCTCCCGGACGAACGGCGGCGCGTCCGCGGGCACCGGCGGCGGCCGCCGGCGGGTGGCGGTGACCGTGGCCGGGACCGGGATCCGGTGCAGCGCGTCGAGGGTCGCGTCGACGGCCGCATGGTTGCGGGCCACGACTTCGGTGCCCCGCCGGGCGTACGTCTGCGTGATCTTGTCTTTGATCTTGGCGATCGCGGCGTCCCGGGGCAGCACCCCGGAGATCGCGAAGAAGCAGGTCTGCAGGATCGTGTTGGTGCGGCCGGGCAGGCCCTGCTCGGCGGCGATCCGGTCGGCGTCGATGGCCCAGACCGACAGGTCCTTGGCGAGGATCTGTTCCTGAACGTCGCGGGTGAGCTCGTCCCAGACCTGCTCCGGGCGCGGGCTGTTGAGCAGCAGCGTGCCGTGCGGTGCGGCCCGGCTGAGCACGTCGACCTTGTCGAGCAGGCCGAGCTGGTGACAGCCGACGAAGCCGGCCTGGGCGATCAGGTACGGCGCGCGGATCGGCGCCGGGCCGAAGCGCAGGTGCGACACGGTCATCGAGCCGGACTTCTTGGAGTCGTAGACGAAGTAGCCCTGGGCGTGCAGCGCCGGATCCGCGCCGAGGATCTTGATGGTGTTCTTGTTCGCGCCCACCGTGCCGTCCGAGCCGAGGCCGTAGAAGAGCGCGCGGACGGTGCCGGGCGGCTCGATGTCCAGGTCCTCGTACGGCAGGCTGGTGCCGGTCACGTCGTCGACGATGCCGACGGTGAAGCGGGGGCGTGGGTGTTCGCGCGCCAGCTCCGCGAAGACCGCCGCGACCATGCCCGGGGTGAACTCCTTGGAGCCCAGGCCGTATCGGCCGCCGATCACCATGGGCATGGCCGGACGGCCGCTCTCGGCCAGCGCGGCGAGCACGTCCAGGAACAGCGGCTCGCCGAGCGACCCGGGCTCCTTGGTGCGGTCCAGCACGGCGATCCGGGTCGCGGTGGCCGGGATGGCGGCCGCGACGGCCTCGGCGGGGAACGGCCGGAACAGCCGGATCTGCAGCACGCCGACGCGGCCGCCGAGCGCCGCGACCGTCTCCCGCGCGGTCTGCCCGCCCGAACCCATCAGCACGATCACCCGCTCGGCGTCCGGGGCGCCGGTGTATTCGACGATGTCGTAGTGGCGGGGCAGGGCGGCCATCGCGGCGCGTACCTCGCCGGGCACCCGGGAGTAGAACGGGTTGACCGTCTCCCGGCCCTGGAAGTAGACGTCCGGGTTCTGCGCCGTGCCGCGGATGACCGGCCGCTCGGGGGAGAGCGACCGGGCCCGGTGCGCGCGCACGAGCTCGGGCGGCACCAGCGCGCGCAGGTCGTCGTCGGTGAGCGTCTCGATCGTGTTGATCTCGTGCGAGGTGCGGAAGCCGTCGAAGAAGTGCACGAACGGCACCCGGGTCCGCAGCGAGACGGCCTGCGCGATCAGGGCGAAGTCGTGGGCCTCCTGCACCGACGCCGAGGACAGCATGGCGAAGCCGGTGGCCCGGGTGGCCATCACGTCGGAGTGGTCGCCGAAGATGGACAGCCCCTGCGCGGCCAGCGAGCGGGCGGCCACGTGCAGCACCGCCGGGGTCAGCTCGCCGGCGATCTTGTACATGTTCGGGATCATCAGCAGCAGGCCCTGCGACGCGGTGAAGGTCGTGCTCAGCGCCCCGCTCTGCAGGGCACCGTGCAACGCGCCCGCGGCGCCGCCTTCACTCTGCATCTCCACCACCGTGGGCACCGAGCCCCAGATGTTGCGCCGCCCCGCGGCCGACCACTCGTCGGCCAGCTCGGCCATCGCCGAGGACGGCGTGATCGGGTAGATGCAGCACACCTCGTTGAGCCGGTACGCCACATCGACGCACGCCTCGTTGCCGTCGATCGTCGCGCGGGTCATCGGGTCGCCTCCGGAATCATCGAGATGGCGTGCACCGGGCACTGGTCGAAGCAGGTGGCGCAGCCGGTGCAGCGGTCGTAGTCGAAGCGGTAGCGGTTGCCCGGACCCAGCTTGATCACCGCGTCCTCGGGGCAGGCCCCGAAGCAGCCGTCGCACTCGAAGCAGGTCCCGCAGGACAGGCAGCGCCCGGCCTCGAAGGTGGCCGCCGTCGCGTCGAGACCGCCGACGACCTCGGTGAAGTCGGTGACCCGCTCGGCCGGCTCGCGCTCGGCCTGGCGACGCCGGCCGGCGTCGCCGAAATACCACGGATGCAGGTCGTCGAATCCGGCGACCGGCGGCGTCACCGTCCGCGGGGCTTGCTGGCCTTTCAGGTACGCGTCGATGTGCCGGGCCGCGGACTTGCCGTGCCCGACCGCGACCGTCACGGTCCGCTCAGCCGGCACCATGTCGCCGCCGGCGAACACGCCGGGGCAGCCGGTCATCAGCTCCGGCGAGACGAGCACCGTGCCGTCCGGGGCGAATTCGACGCCGGGGACGCCGCGCAGGAACGCGGTGTCGGCGCGCTGGCCCACGGCGAGCACGACGGTGTCGGCGGCCAGCGTTTCGGTGCGCCCGGTGGGCACCGGCCGCCCGTCCTTGTCGATCTCCATGACCTCGACGGTCAGCTCCGGGCCGTCGAAGGTCTGGATGGTCCGCAGCCAGTTGATCTTCACGCCCTCGCGCTCGGCCTCGTCCGCCTCCTCGGGGTGCGCGGGCATCTGCGCCCGGGTCCGCCGGTAGACGATCAGCGCCTCCTCGGCGCCGAGGCGGCGGGCCACCCGGGCGGCGTCCATCGCGGTGTTGCCGCCGCCGTAGACGGCGACCCGCCGGCCGATGCTCGGCCGCTGACCGGCGGCGACGTCGTGCAGCAGGCTGACCGCGTCGACGATCCGGCCGGCCTCCCGGGCGGGGATGTCGACCCGCTGGGACAGATGCGCGCCGACCGCCACGAAGACGGCGTCGAACCGGCCCTCGCGCCGCTCGGCGATCAGGTCACGGACCGGATGGTCGCCGACGATCTCGACGCCGAGCGCGGTCAGCCGGGCGATCTCGCCGGCCAGCACGTCGCGGGGGAGCCGGTAGGCGGGTATGCCGTAGCGCATCATGCCGCCGGGCTCGGCCTCGGCGTCGTGGATCACCACGTGGTGGCCGCGCCGGGCCAGGTGGTACGCGGCGGAGAGCCCGCTGGGCCCGGCGCCGACCACCAGCACCCGCCGGCCGGTGGCCGCCGGCGGCGGATCGAACCGCCAGCCGCGTTCCAGGGCGAGGTCGCCGAGGAACCGCTCGACGCCGTGGATCGACACCGGACTGTCCAGCTCGGCGCGGTTGCACGCGCTCTCGCAGGGGTGGTAGCAGACCCGGCCGTGGATGGCGGGGAACGGGTTCTCCGCGACCAGCAGCCGCCAGGCCCGTTCGTGCTCGCCGGCCTGGGCCAGGGCGAGCCAGCCCTGGATGTTCTCGCCGGCCGGACAGCCCGCGTTGCACGGCGGCATCAGGTCGAGGTAAACCGGGCGGCGTGCCCGGCCGGGCCCGCCGCGCGCCTCGTCCAGACGCAGGTCGGGCGGCGTCGTCAGATCGTGGTGTGGCGTGCTCATACCTTCCATGCAACGCCCCGGGTGACGGGTGGTTCAGGGTCGAAGGTCCGCTCTGTCCGGGCTCTCGGCCCTGCCTGCCGGCCGCCCCGGCGCGAAGCCTGGGACCTATGACCGACACCCTTGCCGTCGACGGCCGCCGGCCGCCCCCGCAGCTCTTCCGCGACCTGCGCACCTCGGCCGGTGGGCTCGGCGTCCGCGAGGCGACCCGTCGGCTGACCGTGTACGGCCCGAACGAGCTGTCCCGCCGGCGTGGACGATCGTGGGTCGGTGAGCTGCTGGCGCAGTTCACCCAGCCCCTCGCGGTGCTGCTGATGGTCGCCGCGGTGCTGGCCTGGCTCGGTGGCACGCCGCAGCTGGCCGCGGCGGTGGCGGCGGTCATCCTGCTCAACGCGGGCTTCGCGTTCGTTCAGGAGCGGCAGGCCGAGCGGGCGGTGGAGGCGCTGGCCGCCTTCCTGCCGGACACCGCCCGGGTGCTGCGCGGCGGACGGCTGACCGAGGTACCGGCCCGCGAGCTCGTCCCTGGCGACGTCATCGAGGTCGCCGAGGGCGACCGGATCTGCGCCGATGCCCGGCTGATCGACGGCGCGGTGTCGGTGGATCTCTCCGCGCTCAACGGCGAGTCGGTGCCGGCCGGACGGCAGGCCGACGCGGAGGTCGTGCCGGGGCCCTTGATCGAGGCGCGCGAGCTGGTCTTCAGCGGCACCGCGTGCGTCGCGGGTCAGGCCCTCGCGGTGGTCACACATACCGGGATGCACACCGAGATCGGCCGGATCGCCGCGTTGTCGCAGCGGGGGCGAACGGAGTCGAGCCCGCTGGAGCGTCAGGTGCGCCGGGCGACCTGGATCATCGCGATCGTCGCGGTGGCGGCCGGTGTGGCGTTCCTGCCGATCGGGGTGCTGGCCGGCCTGGGCTGGGCGGCGGCGATCAGCTTCGCGATCGGGCTGATCGTGGCGAACGTGCCGGAAGGGCTGCTGCCCACCATCACCCTGGCGCTGGCGGTGGGCGTGCGGGAACTGGCTCGGGTCGGCGCGGTGGTCAAGCGGCTGTCCGCGGTGGAGACGCTCGGCTCCACGACGGTCATCTGCACCGACAAGACCGGAACGCTGACCGAGAACCGGATGCGGGTCACCCGGATCTGGATGCGCGACGCCGAGCTCGACCCGAGCGACCCGCGCGGCCGGCCGGTCGCCGTCGCGGCGGCGCTGTGCACGACGGCGCGGGAGATCGGCGACCCGACCGAGCTGGCGCTGCTGCGGCTGGCGGCCGGCCTGGGCGCGCCGGTGCACGCGGGCGAGCGGGACCGCGGCCGGCGGACGCTGTACGCCTTCGACGCCCGGCTGAAGCGGATGTCCACCGTCGACGGCGACCGGGTGCACACCAAGGGCGCCCTCGAATCCGTCCTGCCGCTGTGCACCCGGGTGCTCGGCGCCGACGGCGCGACGAGTGACCTGACCGACGACGTACGGGCCGGCCTGGCCGCCGCCGTCGACCGTTACGCGGCCACGGGACTGCGCGTCCTGGCCATCGCGAGCCGGGACGCTCCGGAGCCGCCGGCGGACCGGGGCGCGGCGGAGCGGGATCTCGTCCTGCTCGGCCTGGTCGCGATGGTCGACCCGCCGCGCGAGGGGGTGGCCGACGCGGTGGCGGCCGCCCACCATGCCGGGATCCGGGTGCACGTGATCACCGGTGACTACGGGCCGACCGCCGCGGAGATCGCCCGGCAGGTCGGTATCGGCGGCGCGCAGCGGCGGATCGTCACCGGCGAGCAGCTGGACCGGATGACCGAGCCGGAGCTGGACGCGCTGCTCGCCGCCCCGGGCGAGATCGTCTTTGCCCGCTCCTCGCCGGAGGGCAAGCTGCGCATCTGTGAGGCGCTGCGGGCGTGCGGCGAGATCGTCGCGATGACCGGGGACGGGGTCAACGACGCGCCGGCGCTGCGGCACGCCGACATCGGGGTGGCGATGGGCCGCTCCGGCACCGACGTCGCCCGCGAGGCCGCCACGATGGTGCTCACCGACGACAACTTCGCCACGATCGTGCGCGCGGTCGACGCCGGCCGCCGGGTCTTCGACAACGTCCGCAAGTTCGTGCTCTACATCTTCGCCCACGCGGTACCCGAGGTCGTCCCGTTCCTGATCTTCGCGCTCTCCGGGGGCGCGGTCCCGCTGCCGCTGACCGTGCTGCAGATCCTCGCCATCGACCTGGGCACCGAGACGCTGCCCGCGCTGGCGCTGGGCCGTGAACGCGCCGAGCCGGGCCTGATGGACCGGCCGCCGCGGTCGCCGAAGGAGGGGGTGATCGACCGCCGGCTGCTGCTGCGCGCCTGGGGGGTGCTCGGTGTGGTCTCCGCGGCGCTGGTCACGGCCGGGTTCTTCTGGACCCTGTCGCGGGCCGGCTACCAGGAGGCCACCACGATGACGTTCGCCGGGATCGTGGCGTGCCAGATCGGCACGGCGTTCGCGGCCCGCACCGACCACGCGTCGCTGCGCTCGATCGGCGTGTTCAGCAACCGGCTGCTGCTGGCCGGCATCGCCTTCGAGCTGGTCTTCGCGGCCGCGCTGATCTACCTGCCGCCGCTGCAGCCGATCTTCGGTACCGCCGCGCTGGGCCCGGCCGAGCTCGCCTTCCTGCTGCCGTTCCCGGTGATCGTCTGGGCGGCCGACGAGGCGTACCGGTGGTGGTCCCGCCGTGCCGGGACCTTCGGCTCTGCCCGCGGGGGCGGATCGGCGCGACGCTTGACGACGGGAACCACGGTGGGAGGCCGGTGACGGGATGCGTGCCGAGGACATCATGACCAGTCCGGTGTACACCGTCGAGCCCGGCACGACCGGGGCCGTCCTCGCCGGCATCCTGGCGATCAGCTCCGCCGAGGACGTCCTGCGGCTCGCCTTCGACGAGGCGCAGGACCATGGGGTGGCCGTCCGGGTGATGGCCGCCGGCCTGACCGACGCGGACGAGGACGAGCTGTCCGGCATCGTGCAGCGGTGGTCGGGCAAGTATCCGGACGTGGCCGTCACGCTGTCGTCCCGGTGCGTCCTCGACCCCGCCATCACCCTGACCGCGGCCACCCGCACCTGCTGCCTGGCCGTCCTGGCGCACCCCACCGACGCGTACGCCACCGCCCTGGTTCGAGCGGTGGCGCGGCGTTCCGGTTGCCCGGTCCGGTTCGTCTGAGCCGTCGGTCCTGGGCGGCCGCCGTCCTCAGGCGGCGGCGTCGATCAGGTCGGCCGGCGCGTCGACCCCGGGGTAGGTTCCCGGACGATCAGTACCGGCGACGCGGCGTGGTGCAGCAGCTGCAGGCCGACGGCGCCGAGCAGCGAGCCGGCCACCGAGCCGTGCCCCCGGGAGCCGACGACGACCAGCCGGGACTCGCGGGAGCCCAGCACGAGGGCGGAGGCGGCGGCGTCGTGGGTGAGAACGGTTTCGCCCAGCACGCCGGGGTACTTGTCCCGCCACGGCGCCAGCTGCTCCTCGATCCGGCGCAGCTCGGCCTCCCGGTCCGCGGGCGACAAAAGGTCGGCCCGCCGCACGTCGGCCAGCCAGGGCGGGAACGCCGGGGCCAACGAGCGCAACACGATCAGGCCGCACCCCTGCACGGCCGCCTCGTCGAAGGCCGCGGCGAGCACCTGCTCGGCGGCCGCCGAGTCGTCGATGCCGGCGACGATCGGGCCACCCGGGACGTCGTGGCCACGGATCACGGCGACCGGGCAGGGCGCGTGCGTGGCCACCCGCTGGCTGACCGAGCCGAGCAGCAGACCGGCGAAGCCGCCGCGACCCCGACTGCCGACCACCAGCAGCTCCATGCCGTGCGCCTCCCCCAGCAGGCTCGGCGCGGCGTGCCCGGCGATCGCGTAGGTGGCGATGTCGATGGCCGGTGCGCACTCGCGCGCCCGGTCGGCGGCTTCGACCAGCAGCGCCTCGGCCAGGCGGCGGCCGACGTCGATGTATTCGGTGCCGATGGCGAAGCGGGACTCGTGCCAGTCCCAGTCGAACGCATGCACGATCCGCAGCGGTGTGTTCCGGCGCTGCGCCTCGATGGCGGCCCACTCCACGGCCGCCAGACTGCAATCGGTGCCGTCCGTGCCGACGAGGATGGCCATGGCAGTCTCCCTTCGATCTCCTTCAACCCTCTGGCGATCCGCCGCCGCCGGGCAGAGCGGCAGGTCCCGACCGCACGGGCCGCACGTCCCGGTCACGCCCGCCCGCGCCGCACCGGGCCGTTGTTGCGCACCAAGCCCGCCCGACCTCGGCTCCGCCGACGCGTGACCAACGACCCGGCCCGACCGGTCCTCCGGCCGTGCCGGGCCGCCTCTTTCCGTACCTAGCCTGCGAACATGGGCAGCGAAGCAGCGACACCGCGAAACCGGCCCGTCGTGGTCGGAGTGGACGGCTCGCGCAGCACGCCCGGCACGGTGGATCTGGCCGCGGCCGAGGCGGCACGCTGCGGAGCCCCGTTGCAGATCGTGCACGTGTGGCCCGGGCGATATCGGGGCGTGTTCCGCAGCCGGGACGCGGTACCGTCCAAAGCGGACGGTGTGCGGCTGCTGGAGCTCACCCTCCGGCGGGCCGCGCTCGCCCGGCCGGGCCTGCCGATCGCCACCGAACTGCTGGAGGGGGCGGCCGCCGACACGCTTACCGGCTGCTCGGGGGAGGCGCGGCTGCTGGTGGTCGGTCACCGCGACGACCCGTACACCAGGCCGAGCTGGGGCTCGACCGCGGCCTACCTGGCCCACCACAGCGCCTGCCCGTTGCTGGTGAACCGCGGCGCGGGCCACGACGGGCCGGTCGTGGTGGCCTCCTCGGCCCGGCCGTCCGGGGCGGCCACCCTGGGGTACGCGTTCGCGCAGGCCGCGCTGCTGGGCAGTCCTCTGGTGGCGGTGCACATGTGGATCCGGCCCGACGACGCGGAGGGCCGGGCGCCGGCCGTCGTCCGAGGCGGATACGCCGACCAGCGCCGGGCCGCCGACGCCCGGCTCGCCGAGGCGCTGGCCGAGTGGTCGGCGCGGTTCCCGGAC
>NZ_JAOSZE010000092.1 GCF_025630775.1 Actinoplanes sp. KI2 | reverse complement strand
TGCCAGGCGCAAGCGTGCCGAGCGTTGTGCGGGTGCTGTGCTCGACGTACGCGTTCAAGCTGCGGGTAGGTCGGCGAACGCCTTCTTCGTCTCGCGGTACCACCCCATGGCCCGGATCGGGTGCCGCCAGCGCCCCTTCATCTCCTCATGCGCCGGCGTGCGGCCCACCCGAGGAAGGGCCGTTCCACCAGCCGGCTTGTTGAGGCGTGGCCGCGGTGGGTCGTACAGCCGGCGCCGCTTGAGAGGATGGATCGCGACGACGCCGAGGATGTGACCTCTGGCCGGGAAACCATGTGTGGTGCGTCAGGCCAGAGGTCATCCCCAGGTCACGACCGGCGGTCGTTACCGACAGCCACCGATCGGGCAGATGCAGGCGACGGTGATGCAGTCACTGCCGCACCTGCACCGGACCGCTGAACTCTGGCACCAGGACTCGCCCGGCTGGCAGTTGCAGTTCTTCGCCGACGCCGTGATTGTGGGCAGGAAACGGCTCACCATTCGGTAGCCGATGCTTTCCGCCATTCTGATCATGAGACCTCCAGTTTGATCGGTGGCCGCGAGCCTACGAGCGACGGGTACACCGGATCCCTGGGAACGGGCACATTGTCGATGTATCCGTTCGGCGTCCGCGGCTGCCGTCGCTGCTCCATCGCTAACAGCCGGGTCAGCGGCGGAAGCCGGAAGTGCTCCGGAGCGACCGTCTCGAGCAGCCCGAAGTCGACCAGCCGGGCCAGTGACGCCTCCATGTCCGCTCGGTTGACGCGGCATACGCGGGCTGCCTCGTCGACCTCGAAGGGCCGCTCAAAGTCCGCAAGTGAGGAAAAGGCGGTCGGCAGCATCGAGTATCGCTTCGACGCATCCGCCAGCGCGGCCAGGAGACTTTCGCGTACGGAATGCCTCCCGACGCTGAGTTCGCTCAGCCGGCAATGCGGTCTGGCGAGCCGGTTCTGGGTGTGCTGGAGCGACCAGTTGCTGCGGGAACTGATCCGATCCGCCGCCGCCTTGATGGCTATCGGAAGTCCGGCACAGTATCCGGCTATCGCCGCAAGAGCGTGCGGCATGGCTCCGGCGGTCGCCGGGCCGACGGCACGTTCGAGCAGATCCACCGAACTGGCTGTGCTCAGCGGGCGGAGCGTGACGGTGCGGCCGATGCCGGGCGCAGGCCATCCGGTGCGGCAGACCACGAGGGCAGCGCTTCCCTCACCCGCGGGAAGCAAGCCCGCCAGCTGATCCGACGTATCGGTGTTGTCGACCACCAGGAGGATGCGCCGACGGGCCAACACCGAGCGCAGAGCCGCACTCGCCTCCGCGCCGGTGTCCGGTGTCGGTACTCGGATGTTCAGCCCACGCAGCAGCCGTTCCGCTACCCGGCGTAGCCTCGTGTCGCCTCTGCCGTACGGCTCCTCGCGAAGGTCAACATAGAGCTGCCCATCCGGAAAGAGGTCTCGGACGGCGTGCGCGGCGTGAATGGCCAGAGTAGAGGTGCCGACTCCCGGCGTGCCGTGAATGAGGACGCCCGTGTACTCACCCGCGGCGGCGTGCTGCAACGCCTCGGTGACCTCGGCAAGTTCGCGGTGTCGGCCCACGAAGACGGCCGTACGGGCCGGGAGCTGATGGGGTGGAACCGTGCACCCGGCCGCGGGGATATCCGTGATCGGCCCGTCCGCGGTCGGTGCCGGGGAGATCACCGCGATCGGCGGCGCGGTGGTGGGCGCCGCGAGGTGCGGTTCCCGGCGCAGGATCGACCGGTGCAGTTCGTCGAGCTCCGGTCCGGGGTCGACGCCCAGGTGGTCGGCGAGCGCCGCACGGGCCTGCCCGAAACTGGCCAGCGCCGCGGAAATGTCACCGCAGCGGTACTGGGCCGTCATGAGTAGGCGCCACAGTCGCTCTCGAAGCGGGTGTTCGACGACGAGACCCGCGAGTCTCGCCGCCACCTGTTGGTGCAGGCCAAGGCGCAACTGGGCCTCGGCATGGTCCTCGACCACGGTGAGATGCTGCTCGTCGAGGGCGCACAACGCCCTGCCCAGCCAGCCGTCGCGGGGGAGGTCCTGGGCGGCGACACCCCGCCACAGGCTCAGGCTCGTGCCGAAGAGCTCGACCGCAGCGCCGGTCTGCCCGGCCGCTCCGGCTCCTCGCGCCCGGGCGGCAGCGGCTCGGAACCGCTCGACATCGAGGTCGAGCCGGTCGGAGCGAAGCGTGAAACCCACGCGTGACGTGGTGAGCGACGAAGGGTCGCCGCCGTACGTCGTTATCCCGCGGCGAAGCGTGGTGGCGTAGGTTCGTAGGTTCTCCGATGCGGAGCGTGGTGGTGCGTCCCCCCAAAGCGCATCGATCAGGCGTTCTGTCGGCACCTGGCGGTCGGCGCCGACGACGAGCGCGGCGAGAAGTAGCCGGGGTTTGAGGCCGTGAATGGCGACGGGTTCACTGTCGGCCACCATTTCCACAGTCCCGAGAATGCGTAGCGCTACTGACACGATGCCCCCGTGGCAGGTCGTCATGTGTTGGCCGGCGATTGTCGCGACCATCGTGATCTTCCGGCGGAGTGGTCCGAGTCGCGTTCGGTCAGTGTGCAACGTGCTTGTGGGGTGGTTTGTGGGGCGTATCGTCAAAGATCAATCAAGGGGGCGGATTGATGGAGTTCCGGCTGTGGGGGCCCATCGAGGTGGCCGGCAACGGCTCGGTACTGGTGATCCGGCCCCCGCAGCAGGCGGCGGTACTGGCCGCGCTCGCGGTCGACGCCGGGCGACAGGTATCCAATGAATCGCTGCTGAGCAGGATTTGGGACGAAGAACCCCCGGCGCAGGCCCGCCGGACGGTGCACACCTATCTGACCCGGATCCGCCGCTCGCTCGAGCAGGCCGGCGCGCTCGAGCACGGCGTACGGCTGACTCATCGCGGCAATGGCTACCTGTTGGAGCTCGGCTCGGCCACCGTGGATCTGCTTGCCTTCCAGGGGCTCGTGGCCCAGGCCCGGCATCCCGGATGTCCCGCCGCGCGGCGAATGGAGCTGCTGACCGAGGCGCTGAGCTCGTGTCGGGGCGAGCCGCTCGCCGGGATGCCCGGCGGCTGGGCCGCGCAGGTCCGCGAGGGCCTTCGTCAGCAGCGTCTGGACGCGGTACTCGCCTGGGCCACGGCAGCGCTGCTGTGCGGCCGGGCGACGGAAACCGTCGGTCCGCTGATCGACCTGGTCGGCGAGCATCCGCTGGTCGAGTCCGCGGTGGCCGCGCTGATGCGCGCGCTGCAGGCCACCGGTCGCAGCGCGGACGCGCTCGACCGCTACACGCAGGCCCGGCAACGGCTGGCCGAGCAACTCGGGATCGACCCCGGGCCGGAGTTGCGGTCAGCCCACCGGGAGGTGCTCGCCGCCGGCCCCCAGCCGCTGCCGGCGCTCGCACCGGAGCGGGCGCCGGCCCAGTTACCGCTGGACGTGGCCGGTTTCGCCGGCCGTGACTCCGCGATGGCCGAGTTGGACGACCTGCTGGCCGGATCGCGGCGCAGTCCGGCCGCGGTGACCGTGGTGGCCGTGTCCGGCACCGCCGGGGTGGGAAAGACCGCGCTCGCGGTGCACTGGGCACACCGTCACCGCGGCCACTTTCCGGCCGGCCAGCTCTTCGCCGACCTGCGGGGGTACGGGCCCGGATCGCCGGTGCGGCCGGTCGAGGCCTTGGCCCGGTTCCTTGTCGCCTTGGGCATGCCGGCGGCCGAGGTGCCGGCCGGCGAGGAGGCGGCCGCGGACGCGTACCGTAGCCTGCTGGCCGAACGTCGGGTGCTGGTGGTGCTGGACAACGTCGCGACAGCCGACCAGGTTCGGCCACTGCTGCCGGCCGGGGCGGGATCGTTCGTGCTGGTCACCAGCCGGGAGCAGCTCGGCGGGCTGGTGGCCCGGGAGGGCGCACGCTCGCTCACCCTCGAGGTGCTGCGGCCGGAGGAGTCGCGTGCGCTGATCACCGGGTTGCTCGGCGACGCCAGGCTGGCCGCCGAACCGGCGGCGGCGCAGCGGCTGACCGAGGTCTGCGCCCATCTGCCGCTCGCGTTGCGGATCGCGGCGGCGCACCTGGTCTTCCGGCCCGGAGAGACCATCACCGGCTATACCGGACGGCTGGACCCGGCCGACCGGGTGACCGCGCTACAAATCGAGGGCGACGAGCAGACTGCCGTGCGGTTCGCCTTCGACCGGTCCTACGCGACGCTGCCCCGCGACGCCCGACGCGTGTTCCGGCTGATCGGCCTGAACCCGGGTGCCGATCTCACCTCGCCGGCCGCCGCCGTCCTGGCCGGGGTGCCCGTCGCCGAAGCGGAGCGGCTGCTCGACAGGCTCACCGCCGCCCATCTGGTGCAGCCATACCGGCCCGGCCGGTTCATCTGTCACGACCTGTTGCGCCTCTACGCGGCCGGCCGGGCGGAAGCGGAGGACGCCGGTGAGGAGCGCGATGCTGCCGTCGGCCGACTCCTGGAGTGGCAGTTGTCCACTGCGGAGGCTGCAATCCGGCTCCTCTATCCGGAGAAACGGCGGGTCGAAGCGGAGAAGCTCCCCGGACCGGCCGCGGCCGGCTTCACCGATAAGAAGTCGGCGCTGGACTGGCTGGAGGCGGAACGCGCGAATCTGGTCAGCTCCGCACGCTTCGCCGCGGGCTCGGGCCCACATCGGTATGCCTGGCAGCTGGCGGGTGAGCTGCGCGCATATTTCTGGAACGCCGGTCACGCCCCGGCCTGGCAGGCGATGAACCAGGCCGGTCTGATCGCCGCCGAGGTGGCCGGGGACCTTCAGGCCCAGACCGCGATGCGGTTGAACAGCGGTGCGCTCAGCTGGCGGCAGGACCGTTACGACGCGGCCATCGAGCATTACCGGGCGGCGCTCGGCCTGGCCCGCCGACTCGGCCGCCGCGACCTGGAGACGGACGCCCTCAGCAGTCTCGGCGCCGTTTTCCGGCAGGCCGGCCGGCTCGACGACGCGATCGGTCCGTTGCGCGAGGCCATGGTGCTCGAACAGGACCAAGGTACGCTCCGCCCGGGCACCGTCGGACGCCTCGGATCGGTCCACTGGGAGCTGGGGCAGCTGCAGGAGGCCGCCGAGATGCACGCCAGGGCACTGACGATGTACCGCACGATCGACTCCGCCGCCGGCCAGGCCGTCGCGCTGGCCAACCTTGGCGAGACACACCTGCTGCGCGGCAAGGCCGGCCCGGCCGCCGAGCATCTGAGCCAGGCGCTCGGGCTCTATCGGGAGATCGGCAATCGGGACGGTGAGTCCGAGGCGCTGTGCGGTCTCGCCGTCGCGTATTCCTATCAGGACCGCGCGGTGACCGCGCTCGACATGGCCGACGCGGCGCTGGAGACGGCACGGCAGCTCGGCCGGATCCGGTCCCTCGCGGGCGCGCTGAACGCCGTCGGCCACGTCCACCTTCGGGCCGGGCGCCCGGCGGAAGCGGCCCGTTGTCTCGCAGAGGCTCTCGACCTGGCCCGCGAGATCGACCACCGCTATCCGGAGGCTGACACGCTCGCCCTGCTGGCGAGCGCGCGGCTGCACCTCGGCGAACCCGAATGCGCACTCGCGCTGGCCGAGGAGGCTCTCGCGATCGCCGCCGGGGCCGGCTATCGGATCGTCGAGGGGCGCGCGCGTGGGGTCCTGGCGGCTGCGTGGGAAGCGCTGGGCCGTGGCGAGCCGGCCGAGACGGAGGTCCATCGGGCGCGCCGGCTGCGCGACCAGACCGGCTACGGGCTACCTCCGCTGGTGCTCGAGCCTCGCTGACCTTCCACCCGCCGGACGCATCCTCGCTCGGGCCCCGATGGCGAGCGTGTACGGCGCGCGCCACAAGAAGCGCCGAAAGGGCGGTCCAACCGGCGCGGTGATGGCGTGTATGGCCGATGTAGTTGTTCTGTACCGGCTCTGGCTAGCGTGACCGGCGCTCGCTTAGCTGGAGGTGTGGTCCGATGGCCTTTCTTGTCGCCGCGGTGGTGCTGGTCGCTGCCTTGGCCTTGCTGAACCTGCTGCTCACGCTCGGCGTGATGCGCCGACTGCGCGAACAAGCCGAGCTGCTCTCGGCGCGCGGCTCCGGAGAAGGGGTCGACCAGGGAGTGATGCCGGCCGGTGCCACGATCGGCGAGTTCGTCACTTCGGCAGTGGACGACACGGCGGTCACCTCGCAGGACCTGTCGGAGGACACGCTGGTGGGGTTCTTCTCGCCGCAGTGTCAGCCGTGCCGGGACCGGGTGCCGGAATTCATTTCATTCCTGGAATCCGTGCCGGCCGCCGAACGAAAGGCACTCGCTGTGGTGATCGGTGACCATTCGGACACCTCCGAGATGGTCGCTCAGCTGACTCCGGTGGCCCGGGTCATCACCGGAAGCGCGGCCGAGCCCATCGTGGAGGCGTTTGACACCAAGAGTTACCCGGCGCTGTATCGCATGGGGGACGACGGCCTGATCGCTGCGAGCGGGCACGGCATGTCGGTCTTGCCGGCGCTCGCGGCTGCGTGAGCCGCCGCTCCGCCCGTGACACCGGTACCGCTGGTATTGATTCCGGAGGTCCTGGTGTCGGCGCGCGGAACATCACCGCCGCCGCCGGCCGGTCGCTGCACCTCGCGGTGTCGGCTGCCCCTGGTCACGTGATCGGCTTTGCGATCGCGTTGCTCGTCCAGGCCCTGGTCCCGGTGGGCACCGCCTGGGCGACGAAATTGCTGCTCGACGGATTGTCCGCGCACCAGGGTACGGCCCGAACCGTCACACTGGTGGTGGTGCTGCTGGCCGGTCTTGGCCTTCTGGGCGGTGTGCTCCCGCAGGTGGTGACGTACCTCCAAACGCAACTCGAACGGGCTGTCGGGCTACGCGCTCAGGACAAGCTGTACACGTCCCTGGAGCGGCTGGTCGGTCTCGGCCGGTTGGAGACTCCGGCCTTCCAGGACCGGTTGCGGCTCGCCCAGCACGCCGCCGGCATGTCGTCGAGCTCCACGGTGACGGACCTGTTCACCATCGTCGCCGGAATGGTGACCCTGGGCGGCTACCTGACCTCCTTGACCGCCATCAGCCCACTGCTCGGCGGTCTGACCGTCGTGGCCGCCCTGCCGGTTTTGGCAGCCGAACTGGCCATGGCCCGGCGGCGGGCGACCACCGCATGGAGCCTCGGGCCGGTGGAACGGCGCGAGTTCTTCTACAGCAGCCTCCTGTCCAGCATCGAGGCCGCAAAGGAGGTCAGGCTGTTCGGGGCAGGATCCTTTCTGCGCTGGCGGATGCTGCGTGAGCGCCGGGCCGCCAACATCGTCAGGCAGCGTCAGGACCGCAGGGAGCTGTTGGTACAGGGGCTTCTGGCGTTGCTCAGCACGCTGGTCAGCGTCGGCGCCCTCGCCTGGGCGGTTGCCCGGGCCTACGACGGACGGTACTCCGTGGGTGATGTCGCGCTGCTCCTTGCCGCAGTCGTCGGGGTTCAGGGGGCGGTCACCACACTGGCCCGGTCCGTCGCGCGGGGCCACCATCAACTGCTCCTCTTCGGACACTACGTCGCCGTACTCGCGGAGCCCCCCGATCTGCCGACGTCTGCCCGACCGCGGGCGGTGCCGCCGCTGCAACACGGGATTGAGTTTCGCGACGTCTGGTTCCGGTACGCCGACGACCACCCCTGGATTCTGCGCGGGGTGGATCTGTTCATCCCGTACGGTCGAACCGTAGGACTCGTCGGCCGTAACGGCGCGGGAAAAAGCACTCTGGTGAAGCTCCTGTGCCGGCTGTACGACCCGACGCGGGGGGCTATCTACTGGGACGGCGTAGACCTCCGCGAGTTCGACATCACCCGGCTGCGCGATCACATCAGCACGGTCTTCCAGGACTTCATGCACTACGACCTGTCCGCGGCGGAGAACATCGCCTTCGGTGACGAGTCCGCTCTGCGCAACCGGGAACGGGTGATCGGCGCGGCGCGCACCGCGGGCATTCATGACGAGCTCAGCGTCCTGCCGCGTGGGTACGACACCCTGTTGACGCGACTCTTCAAGAGCGAGGAGGAGCGTGACAACCCCGATACCGGCGTGCTGCTCTCCGGGGGGCAGTGGCAACGGGTGGCGCTGGCCCGTGCTTTCCTGCGGGCGGGCCGCGATCTGATGATTCTGGACGAGCCGAGCGCCGGCCTCGACGCGCTCGCCGAGCACGAGATCCACGACACGGTCACGACCCAGCGGGACGGGGGAACTGCCGTGCTCATCTCGCATCGCCTCGGCACCCTTCGGGCGGCCGACCACATCGTCGTGCTGGCCGACGGCCGAATTGCCGAGTCCGGCACCCACGACGAGCTGATGCTTGCCGATGGCCGGTACGCGGAGCTGTTCCATACGCAGGCCCGGGGCTACGCCGACCAGCCGAAACCACTGAGCGCTCAGGAGTGAGGAGCAAGCCCTGTGACGTACCTGCATTTCGGCGGCCGGTGCCTCCTGGCGCTGGTGTTCGCGGCGTCAGCCGTCTCAAAATTGCGCGGCCCGAGCGCGTTCCAGGCGTTCCGGCGCGGGATCACTGCGATGCGTATCCTGCCCGACCGGGCGATCCCGCCGGTGGCCGTCGTCGTGGCCGGCCTCGAAGCGGTCGTGCCGGTCACGCTGCTGATACCGTACGCCGAGCTGGTGGGCCTGGCCCTCGCCATCGTCCTGCTGGCGGCGTTCACCCTCGGAATCGCCTTGACCCTGCGGCGCGGCACGGTCGCCGTCTGCCCCTGCTTCGGCGTGTCCGGTTCACCGTTCGGATGGCGGCACATAGCCCGTAACAGCGCGCTGCTCGCTGTCGGCGCGTCGGCCGCCTTCGCCACTCGAACCGACGGTCTGCCCGCTCCGCCAGGAATGGCGATCGCCGTCGTCGTCGCCGCGGTGCTCGCCGTACTGGCGATCTCGTTCGACGATCTCACCGATGTGTTGCTCGGCCCGGTACGCAAGGACGCTCGATGATCTGGGCCGTGACCGCCACCGGAGTCGCTACGGTCGCGCTCGCGCTGGCGCTCCTTCGGCGACGGTACGTTGTCGTTGCCGTGGCGGGTCCGAGCATGTTGCCCGCGCTGCGTGACGGCGACGTCGTGCTCGTCCGCCGCGCTCCGGTCGCCGCCGTACGGCGGCAGGATCTGGTCGTGCTGCGTCAGCCGCCCCCGTGGCGGGGAATTGACTCGTGGCGGGACGGCAAACCTTTACCCGAGACCGGAAGCTGGGGCGCGAGCGGCCGTCGGCGCCCGGCCCCGGCATGGATCATCAAGCGGTCCGTGGCGACCGCCGGCGAGCCGGTGCCCGAGGCGTTCTCCGCGTCCGTCGCCCAGCTCGGGTGCGTGGTGCCGGATGGCTGCGTGCTGGTGCTCGGTGACAACCGATCATCCAGTGTCGACTCGAGGCGCTTCGGATACGTTACCGAGGCTGACGTGCTCGGCATCGTCGTACGTCGGTTCTATCGACCGATTGCCGCGCCGGTCGAATCGATGTGAGCGCCAGTTGTATCGCTTCCATGCGGTGGCTGTACGGCGTCCTCCTACGGTTGGCCGACCCTGATGTCAACCGAGAGGTAGATCATGTTCAAGGCAATGGAGGAAATCGGCTATCGCGTCGTCAGCCGTTTCCTGCCGACGATCACGGCGTCGGCGAAGAATTGCAACTGCCAGCCGGGCGAGGGCTGGTGCCAGAACAAGGCGAACAACAACTACTGCACCTGCAAGAGCGACTGCATCAACGTGACGTGTTGGTGCAACCCGGCAGGCTGCGGCAAGTAATCCCGGTGCCGGTGCCCACGCCTCCGGGCGTGGGCACCGGCCGGTTTCCACCTTCGCATCAGTTGTGCAGGTGGAAGACGTCACCGCGCGGGGCGAAGGGGAGCCGGGCGTCCAGCGGGATGAGGAAGGCGTGCGGGCGCCGGACGCGGAGCACGTCGCATTCGCCGTCGGTGATTATCAGCAGGGGGCCGTCCGGCGGAAAGTCTGGTGCTCGTTCCAGCAGGTCGATCGCGGGTTGCAGGACGGTGCCGCCGCGGCCGCGTACGCGTACCCGGCCGGCGATGTCGTCAACCGGTAGGTAGCCCGCGTCGTAGGCGGCGGCGTCGCAGAACACCACCCGGGCGGCCGGGACGTCGCGGGCCGTCGCGTACGACGCGATCGCGCCCAGCGCCTTGCCCATCAGTTCGTGGTTCATCGAGCCGGAGGTGTCCACGACGACGCCGAACGTGCAGCGCCGGATCTCCTCCTGTGGGGTGTGCCATCCGGGCCGGGGAATGTCCGGCGTGCCGGCCTGCCGGCGCGACGGGCGGGCGTACGTGCGTCGCCGTTCGGGTGCCGGCACGTGCTCGTCGAACCAGCGGGCCAGCTTGACGTCCCACGGCAGCGGCGGCTGGTCCAGTACGCGGATCTCCGCGACCAGGCCGGCGGGCAGCAGGCCGCGCCCGGTGCCCAGGTGGTAGGCGTACCCGGTCAGCAACGCCCGCCGGTAGTAGTCGTCCAGATCGACGCCGCCGGACCGCGGCCCGTGCCACGGCAGCGGCTCGCCCAGCAGGTCGCCGCGGCCGGTCCCGCGCAGGGTGGCGAGTTTGCGCATTCGTCGCAGGTCCCGGGCGATCCGGTCGTAGACGTCCTCGGCCGACGCGCCGGCCAGCTGCGGGTCGTACAGCAGGCCCTCCGGCATCGTGCCGACGCCCATCTCGACGAGCCAGCCGTTGACCACGTAGTCGCAGGCCACGTTCCACAGCTGCGGCTCGCGCGGGCCGACCCGGTCGCCGTGCCGGAGCGCGGCGTGCAGCATCTCGTGGGCCAGCACGAACCGCCACTCCGGTTCGGACATCGCGCGTAGGGGGTTGACGTAGATTTCGCCGGCTGCGGGGGAGACCGCGGCGATCGCGATGTCCCAGCCGCGGGCCAGTTCCGGGTCGGCGACCACGGTGATCCGGGCGGCCAGCGCGCCGAGCAGCGGGTACGAGCCGATGAACCAGCTCAGCGCCCGCTCCCACGGCTTGCGCCGGGCCACCGGGTCGGTGAGCGAGGTGCGGGCGCCGCCGGCCACCTCGACCGCGGCGCTCGCCGCCCCGGCGAGTCCGATCGCGAAGCGCACCGGCCAGTTCGGCTCGCGGCCCGGTGCGGTGGTCACCGGTGTCGGGTCCAGATCGGGGGTGCCCGCACCGCATCCGGCGAACTCGGCTGGTACGCCCGCGTGTCGCCACTCGCGCAGCAGGAGCTCCTCGTCGGAGCTGGGCAGGTCGGCCGGGAACAGGGCCGGCTCCCGGCCCAGCTTCACGGCCCGCTGGAAGCGGGTGACGACCAGGCAGGCGACATCGAGGTACGGCTGGTCGCGTCCCGCCGCCGGTTCGAGGTGGCCGAAGCCGAGGTGCAGCAGGCAGTGCGCGAGCACCCAGGTCCACTGTTCCTCATCCAGCCGGCGGCCCTTGTTCGCCCGGATCCGGCCGTCGGCGCAGACGCTCGCGTAGCCCAGCGCCGAGTCTTCCACCAGGGCTGCGCCGACGCTCGGTCGCGGCCACGCGCCCGCGGTCATCGGCGCGAACATCGGGTGGCGGGACAGCGCCTGCCAGGCCGCCTTGAAGGCGATGGTGTTCGGATCGGGTTCGTCGCGGGAACCCTTGCGGCGGCCCATCAGGCCCGTGCCGCGACGAGCCGCGGCAGGTCCCGGCTCACCTCGACGAGAAACCATGCCGGGAGTACGGGGGTGCCGTCGTCCTCGGCCGCGATCACCAGTTGGCCACACTCGAGGGAGAGCCCAGCCAGCTCGACGAGCAGCGCCTTGGCCCGGTGCGCGAAGTGCCGGACCGCCGCGGGCGCCTTGTCCTTCTCGGCCGGCAGGTCCTTGATCAGCCGGGCCCGGAACGTCTCGGCCAGGAAGTAGAGCAAGTCCCGGTCGGCGGGCGCGGCCGGCCAGCCGGCGTCGCCACGCAGGATCGCCTCCAGCCCGTAGCGGTGCCGGACGATCTTCAGGTAGCCGCAGAAGGCGGCGGCGTGCACCGGGCTGAGCGTGCCCGCGGCGAGCAGGCGAAGGGTGTCGTCGTCCACCCCGTCGCCGTAGGAGTGCAGAGCGTCGGAGAGCATGTGCCAGCTGCGCGGTGTGGAGAAGACCTCCTCGGTCTTGGGCGGCGCGGCCCACAGGTGGTCGGGACGCTCGCCGAGGTAGCCGATGATCCACGGGTGGATGGCGGCGCCGAGCGCCCAGTTCAGCCAGTCGGTGTGCGACGCCCGCAGGTGGACGTGGATGAGCCGGTTGACCAGTGCCGAAGCCATCGGCCGGGCGAGCGCGTTGTCGCTGGCCCGGTTGCCCGCGCCGATCACGATCGAGCCGGGCGGGAGCTCGTACGCCCCGATGCGGCGATCCAGGATCAGCGAGTAGAACGCCTTCTGGACCTCGGCGCTGGACGAGTTCAGCTCGTCGAGGAAGAGACAGTACGGCTCGTCGCGGGCAATCATCTCGGGCGGCGCGAATCGGCTGCGTCCGTCGCGCAACTCAGGCACGCCGATCAGATCCTCGGCGGCCAGTTGGGTCCCGACGAGCGTGACGCAGTCCAGCCCGAGCGACGCCGCGAAGTCACGGACCAGCGAGCTTTTCCCGATTCCGGGCGCACCCCACACGAAGACCGGCCGCACGACCGCCACATGCAGCAACAGGTCGGGCAGCCCGGCCGGGGTAACGGTGATCGCCGAGTGCACGCCACTGAGTGTGCGCCAAGATCAAAAGAACGGGTACCTGATTTACGTCGTCGGTCG
>NZ_JAOSZE010000091.1 GCF_025630775.1 Actinoplanes sp. KI2 | reverse complement strand
CCCCCGCATCGGGCGCGCCTTGTCGACCACCATGGCGGGCGTTGCTGTCAGCGGCTTACTCGCCGCCACACCGGCGCTCGCGGCGGAAAGCACGATCTCGGTAGCACCGGCAACCGTCGGCCCTGGCCACACCGTCGTCGTCTCGGGGTCGATACCGACGACCGGCGACGGGTCCTGCCCGGCGAGCGAACCAGCGGTCCTCACCTCCACCGCGGCCCTGTTCCCGCCGGACGGGACCGGCCCGCAAGCGGCACGCAACTCATCCGGAGCATTCCGGGTCGATTACCCCGTGCCGAAAACGACACTTGCCGGCACGTACGAAATCGGTCTGCGTTGCGGCGGCGGTAACCTCGGCGTCCACACGACGCTGCGGGTAGCGGCCCCGGCGTCGGCGGGACCAAGCAGCACGCCGCCCGGCGTCAGGATCGCGGTCGCCCCGGCCAGAGTCCGCGCCGGGCACACCGTCGTGATCTCGGGAACGGTGCCGACGACCGGCCCCAAGGCCTGTCCCGCGAGCGACACCCCGATCCTCACCTCCGCCCTGTTCCCGCCGGAAGGCTTCGGCCCGCCCGTTGCCCGCACCCCCGCCGGCGCCTTCCGCATCAAGTACGCGGTGCCGACGGCGACGCCCGCCGGCACGTACCAGATCGGTCTGCGCTGCGGGGGCGGTAACCTCGGCGTCAGCACGACGTTGCGGGTGCTGCCGCAAGCTCAGCCGGCGCCCAGCAGCGCGCCGGCCCAGCAGCCGCCCGGCAGCGCGCCGCCGTCCGGTCAAGGCGGTGGCGGCACAAGCGAGGACAGCACTGCGGCGGGCTGGTCGGGGGTGGCCTGGCTGTCGGCCGGATTGGTGGTCGGAGCGGTCGCAGGTGTCCTGGGCTTCGCCGGCTGGCGACGCCGGCGTCCGTAGTGGACCGAGCGAATTCACGCCCCAATTCCATCGAGGGCGGGGTGAGCCCGATCGGCGGGTTCGCCGATTCGCGAGCGGGCGAGAGGATCAGGTTCCACGAGCGGGATGGAGGTTCGCGATGAAGGTGCTGGGTCTGGACAATGTCTTTGTACCGGTGGGTGACCTCACTCGCGCGGTTCAGTTCTACCGCGATGTGGTGGGTCTGCCGGTGGCGAAGCGTTTTGATGAGATGGGCATGGTGCTGTTCCGGATCGGAGATGAGACGCCTGGCCTGGGTGTCGGCGTCACCGACGTGCCGCAGGTAGGCGGCGGGCAGAAGGTGTGGTTCGAGGTAGCGGACGCCCGCGCAGCAGCCGAGGAACTGTCAGCCGCGGGGGCGGCGCCGCTGACGCCGCCGTTCCTGATCCCGACGGGGTGGGCGTTCGAGATTCGCGATCCGTGGGGCAACGTGATCGGGTTCACCGACTACACCGCCCGGCCAGATCTCGGACGTTCCTGACGAATCCCGGCGATCGCCAACCACCGGAAGTCCGTCCGGGTGCGGTACCCGGGTGGCTGCCGATAACAGCTGAGCAAACGGGTGGTGCCGCCGGAAACCGGCTCGGCGTCGTGATGTCCATCGCCGCAGAGAGCGGACGAGGTCGACGGTCCGGTCGTCGAGCGTGTTCCGGGAAACTTGCCAACCGCGGTGCGGCAGGTGGCAAGCGATGCGAACGCCCACCGGCGGGCCTGCCGGCTTCCCGATGACGGACGGTCCTCAAATTCCGCTACCGAGGTGGTGTCACCTCTGCGCCGGTGGGCGTCAACTCGATGGTCGCGCTCGCCCGGTGCGGTTGCCAGCGGCGTAGGTCCCGACTCCAGGTACATTCGGCCTGCCGTCTTTCACCGCACGTCCGCCGATGGCCGCCGGGAGACGAACGCCTCCGGCGCGAGACGTGGTGTCGCCGGCGAACAGGTATCGCTCGCGGTCGCCAAACGCAGCACCAGTTGCGGGTTTCCCGGCGGACGCAGCAGCGGCCGCAGGAGGTCCCGGCTCGCCGCCACCTCGGTGACGACGCTCAGGGGCAGGACCGCGATGCCCAGCGTGGTGGCGGTCAGCCAGCCCGCCGAGAGCGCTTGACCTGCCGCCAGCCAGTCGAAGCGGCCTTCGCCGGCCGTGGACAGCACAGCGAAGACCGCGGCACGGTGATGCGACTCGGCGATCAATGCCGTGCCCGCCCGGCGCATCAGACGGGCCGGCTCGGCGAGGCCGAGCCGGTAAGGATCGGCGGGCAGCGCGGCGGCCGGGATGCCGGTGCCGACCGAGCGGTCCCCGCCGATCCAAGCGGCGGACTCGCGACGCCCGGCGGCACCCGAGTCCGCCTGGTACGCGTACTCGGCGGCTTGGCCGAGCCGGATGACCTGGTCCGGCCGAAGCAGGGTGAGATCTGCGCGCTCGCGGCAGATGGCGCCGCGTACCGAGTGGACCCGGTGCAGGTCCACCGGCGCGGCGGAGAAGTTCCGGCGGTCCGTCGCGCGCCGCTGCACGACGCCGGCCAGCCGCACGGCATCGGGATCGGCCGGTGCGGGTTCGCCGAGCACCACCTCGGCGAGCAGGCCAGGGTCGTCCGGGTCGGGAAGGCGGATGACATCGATGCGCCAGCCGGCCGCGGCGAGGTGGATGCGGGCGTGGTGCAAGGCGGCGCCGCAGCTGAGTATCGCCAGCCGGGCGTCCGGGTCGGCTGCCCGCAGCACCCGGCTGGGCTCGAGCCGGAGTTCGAGCTGGCCGGCTTGTACGTACCAATGCCACGGTTGGCTGTTGTGCAGCGACGGTGCACGGCCCGCGAACAGTGCGGCCCTCATGAGCGGGTCGGAGGGGCCCGGTCCGGGGGACATGGCCGCCTCCTTCCTGGAGTGCTGGATCACCTCTGGGCGCCGATGCGACCGCGTACTTCTCAACGGTGCTGACAGAGGACACGCCAGTAGCGGGGCGGCCCGCTCTGCTGGTGGTGGCAGGAGCGCACGTCGATCCGGCACGGCGCTCGCGTTTCGAGCGGAACCTCCCGGGGCATGTGCGGGCGGCGCTCGAGGACGAGTGTGCGGAGGCGCATCGTCTGCGGTGCTTGCTCGTACAACATGTCCGTCTCCTTCCCGAGCGGTCAACTCCACTGTTCGCCGGACCCCGCCGGTTGAGCAGGGCCGTTGGTCCCAGGCTGCGCGGCCGTCGGGCCGGCGACAGCGAACCCGCGAGCGGCCACCAGGGTCCGTGGTCGTAGCCGGCTGCGTGCCCGTACGGACGCGCCGGTTGGCCGAGTTCGGCGGTGGCCTGCCTGGCCGCGGACCATGGGAAACGGGGCAGCGGTTCGGAGGCCCTGATACGTCTGCTGTCCGCCCAATTCGGCGGGCTTCCGGTGCTGCGGCGGGTCAGCCCATATCTCAGGACCTAAGCCTCTACCCGGCTGCGTGCACCCGCGGAATGCTTTTGGTAGGCCCACCGGATGCCGGACGGGGCAACGGATCGCTTGATGAAGAGACGGCTGACGAGCCGCCAGACCCACCGTCGCCAAGACGGGCAGCGGCCAAGTTACCCGGCACGGCACCGGCGGGTTCTTTGTCTGCACCGCGGCCAATCATCGCCATCGAACGCTTGTCTTCCGTTTGTCGAGTAATCTCCTCAAAGGACCGGACGGCCGAATTAGGGTGTTGTGCGATAAGGGCTTTTCATAACCCGCCAACCGTTTGTCGGTGCTGGATGTCATAAATTGTCATTGAACTGATGCCCGTCCTTCGTCTCGGCCGAAACAGTCCAGGAAAGCTGTTACAGCTGACCTCGAACGTGAACGGCCAGCACGGACGCGTTCATGGTCGACGGGGTTCACTTCGGCGAGCACACCTGCGTGGTAGCGCTGGGCATCGGCATCGACGGGGCCAGGCACCCGCTGGCAGTCGAGGAGGGCTCGACCGAGAACGCCACTCTGGTCACCGGCTTGATCACCGGGCTGCGTGAGCGCGGCCTGGACGTGACACGGCCGATCCTGGCCGTCCTGGACGGGGCCAAGGCGCTCTCGCGCGCGGTCCAGGACGTCTTCGATCAGCCGCTGATCCAAAAGATGCCAGCAGCACAAGATCAAAAATGTCAGGGACAAGCTGCCCGAACGGCTGCGGGCGGTGGCCGAGCGGCGGATGCGCCAGGCCTGCCACGCCGAATCGGCCCTCAAAGCCGAGGGCCTGCTGACCGAGCTCGCCCGCGAGCTGGACAAGACCCACCCCGGCGCCGCAGCCAGCCTGCGGGAGGGGCATGGCCGAGACGCTGACCATCCTGCGCCAGCCCAAACTCCGTGCGGCGCTGGAAGAGCACTTCAACCGGGATGCCGGCACCGGCTGCAGGGATGCGACCGTGAACGCGGCCTGATGATCACAGGCCGCCACCGAAGCTCTGGAGCCGGAACGGGGGCGAGTTAGCCCCCGGTAGGCCTGGCTCCGTCCGCGGCGCGGCGGATGATCTCAGCGATTACCTCGGGGTCGGGTTTGGCTTGGCGTGGGTCGTCGGGCCAGGCCGCCACGATGGTGGCAGACCATTGGGCCCACTCGCCGACGAGCAGGTAGAAGTCGGTGAGGAACCGGCTGGTGAGCTGGAGCTCGGGCAGCCGTTCGGGGAACGGGCCGCTGCCGCCGCGGTACTGCTCGCCGATAGCGAGACTTTCCTGGCAGCGCGCCCGCGCCCACGCCTGGGCGGCGGCCAGGGTCGCCAGCAGGTCGGCTTTGGTGCCGTTGTCGGCGAAGAACACCTTCAGGAGCTGCTCGAACTCCAGTACCGGGCCCTCGCCGGGCTGTTGGAGCCAGCCGGCCAGGGCCCGCCGGCCTTCGGCCGTGATCGTGTAGACGGTCCGGGTCCGCTGCCCGTTGCGGCGGGTGGCTGAGCGGGCCAGGCCGCGGTCGGCAAGTTTTTTCGGCTCCTCGTAGAGCTTGCTGACTGCCCGGGGCCAGATCCGCCCGAGGGAGCGGTCCATCTGCTGGGTGAGCTCGTAGCTGCTCCACGGCTTGATCGACAGCAGCCCGAGCACGGCATATGACGTTGTGGTGAGCGGCCCTCTTGACAAGATGCTCCCCTTGGGAGTAGACCCTTTACTACCTAAGGGAGTATACCGCTGGGGGTGCCCTGATGACAGAGGCAACAGCCGTGGACGTGGACCCGGCCAACGCCGAGCAGGCCAGGGCGTGGGACGGCGGCGAAGGCGCCTACTGGGCCGCGCACGCAGAGCAGTTCGACCGGTCGGTGGCCGCCTACCACCAGCCCTTCCTCGACGCCGCGGGCATCGCCAGCGGCGATAAGGTGCTCGACATCGGCTGCGGCACCGGCCAGACCACCCGCGATGCCGCCCGCGCCGCCAGCAGCGGCCGGGCGCTCGGCATCGACCTGTCCGCCCAGATGATCGGCCTGGCCCGCCGGCTCGCCGCCGAACACGGCATCGCCAATGCCGACTTCGAACAGGCCGACGCCCAGATCCATCCCTTCCCCGCCGGGTCGTTCGATGTGGCGATCTCCCGCACCGGGACGATGTTCTTCGGTGACCCGGCCGCCGCCTTCGCCAACATCGCCCGCGCCCTGCGCCCCGGCGGCCGCCTGACCATGCTGGTCTGGCAGGGCCCGGAGCACAACGAATGGATCCGCGAGCTCAGTGCCGCCCTCGCCGCGGGGCGTGACCTGCCGGCACCGCCGCCCGGTGCTCCCGGGCCGTTCAGCCTCGCCGACCCCGAACGGGCCCGGGCCCTGCTGGCCTCTACCGGGTTCTCCGGCATCGAAGCGCACGGCCTGCAAGAACCGATGTGGTTCGGCACCGACGCCGACGACGCCCATGGCTTCGTGCTCGGCCTGCTGGGCTGGATGCTGGCCGGCACCGACGGCCACCAGCGCGACCAGGCGCTCGGCAACCTGCGCGCCACCGTCACCGCACACGACACCGGCCACGGCGTCTTCTACCAGTCAGGAACCTGGCTCATCCACGCCACCCGAACCTGACCCCCAGGGGAGGTATCCACCATGAGCTACTGCGGCTCGGCGGCCCCGTTGACCAGCCGGGGGTCATTGCTCTGACGGGTCATAGGTGTCGGCCGGTGGGTCGACGACTCCTCGGCCGATCGACGAGCCGGCGTCCACTCCGCTTGGCGTGATGTCGGCCTCGGCAAGGCTCGCGGGATCGATGCCGAGCGTCGAGAGCAGGCTGCGGTTGTGCGGCATGTCGACTACCTCCGGAAGCGCGTGGTCGAACCAGGCGACCCGGGCGGTCAGCCCTCTCGACCGCAGCACCGCCAGGATCTCTGCCTTGCGGGCGGTCTTGTCCGCAATAGCCAGACCTCCCTGCGAACGGAGTTTTGCCCGGGCGGCATCCCGTCGGATGCCGCCCGGCCCCGCGCGGCTGAGCCGTCGACAGTCATGATGCTTGCCCTTCCGCTGGCGGGGTGGGAACTCGGCCGGGCCAGATCGGGGTGCCCGCTGACCTGCACCACTTCCATCCCCAAATCATGGCCGGTCCCGGCGGCGTCTCCTGCAGCCTGTACGAGTTCGGGCCGAAGCCGGCCCTGCCGTTCATGGATGTCATCCTCGCCCGATCATTCGGCGGTGGTGTCTCGTTCACGCCGGTGACCGTGACCGACCGGCCGCGCGATCCGGCTATCGACGAAGCCCACCGGTACCTTGGCGAAGGCCTCGGACGTCGAAGCCATCAGGCTCGAGCGGTTTTACGAGTGCCCGGGCCAGCCCCCTTTGTCGTGGGTAGCGAGAAGCGACGCCGGTGGGCGTCGTCGTGTTCTCCGGCGGGCGCGTCCGGACGCGGCTGTGGTCCTGGGCCGGGCGGTGCACCCTGAAGTCGGACACCGCCCTGCCGGCCGCGCCTCTGACTCGGCGCCTGAGCACAGAACAACCGCGTATGCCCCTAAAGTTGGTTCAAAGCCTCTATCTGCTTGCGAGTAGTGGCTGACACTGGAACCAGAGACGGCTCGCTGGTTCCTCAGAGACTTGCCGTCTGGTCGCCGTGTCGCGCTACGGCTGCCATCGGATCGGCCGCACCGGCCTGAGTGCGGCAGTGCGGTAGTGCGGCCTCCACACCTTATGAGGAGGGGCAATGACTGACACAGCCACGCGTCCGTCCGCCGACCGGGTCGAGGAGATCAACGTGCCCGCCCGCACGGTGGTCGGCATGCACGAACATGTCACGGTGGCGGACCTGCCGGAATTCTTCGCCAAGGCGGTTCCCGCCACCGCGGGCGAGCTTGCTCGTTTGGGTGTCGCCCCGGCCGGGCCACCGATGGTGGTCTACCGTCACGAAGCAGACCACGCATTCGACGTCACCGTGGGATTCCCGGTCGAGAACCCACCGGCTAGCAGCGACGTCTTGGCGGTGGAAGAACTACCAGCTGGACGGGTGGCGTGCGCCGAGCACGTCGGGCCGTACGCCACGCTGCCGGCCGCGTACACCACGATGAGTAACTGGTTGGGTGAGCGCACAAGCTGCCGCCGCCCGCGGTGATATGGGAGGAGTACGTCGTCGGACCGAGGGACGCCAACGAGGCCTCCTGCCGTACACGAATCGTGTGCCCGCTGCCCTGAGAGGGTCATAAGTTCAGATTCGGGACGTTTCATCTTCGGTCTGGTTTGAGTTACTGGTCACGGCTTGAACGGTTGGTGCGGCGGTTTACCAGGCGTTTCAGTACCTTCGGTGCCTTTCTTGGGCTCGGTGCCGAGGCCGGGGCGTGGCAGGCGTCCTTAGCGCGCGTCGCGAGGTCGGTGAGTTCGGTCTCCACCGTGCGTAGTTCGTTAGTGAGTTTCGCTCCTATCGGCTGTCCGAGCCGGTGGCGCCGATCAGCGCCGCACGGCCGGCCTGGAGCCGGGCGATCGGCACCCGGAACGGCGAGCAGGACACGTAGTCCAGGCCGGCGTCGTGGAAGAAACGCACAGATCCCGGTCGAACGGCTCGTGCACCCCGGTCACGACCTCGGCGTCACCGAAGCCGGGGCGCCGCCGTGCTCGCCGCAGACGCCGACGGTCAGGTCCGCTCGGGTAGCGCGGACGCGCTCGACCGCGATCCGGACCAACTCGCCGGCAAGATCATCATTGGCGCGACCTTCCCGAGCGATGGCTTCGCACGTCACAGTCGAAAGACCTACCTACGGAACCGTAGGCTACTGTAGAGTAACTACAGTTGGGTGGCAGCGAGTCAGTGTTCGACCTCGCGCCGACGCTGGGCGATAGCCCACGGACCAGCCCGGCGCCGGTGCCCCGGGTCGTTCCCGTTTCAGGGGAGGACGACGGTGAACATCACGGATGCGATTTCACCTCGCATCATCCAGGGCGGCATGGGTGTGGCGATCTCGGGCTGGCCGTTGGCTCGGGCGGTGTCCCGGACGGGGCAGCTCGGCGTCGTGTCGGGCACCGCCCTCGAGCTTGTCTGTGCACGTCGGCTGCAACTGGGCGATCCCGACGGGCACGTGCGCCGGGCGCTGGCCCACTTCCCGATCCCGGGTGTCGCCGAGCGGATCGTGGCCGCGTACTACCTGCCCGGCGGCAAGCCGGACGCGGCCCCGTTCCGGCCGGTGCCCCGGTTCACACTGCGCCCGGCCCGGGCGTTGCGGGAGCTGACCGTCGCGGCGAACTTCGTCGAGGTGTACCTGGCCAAGCAGGGCCATGACGGACCGGTGGGCATCAACTACCTGCGCAAGATTGAGCTGCCGATCCCGTACGCCTGCTACGGCGCCATGCTCGCCGGCGTCGACCACGTCCTGATGGGCGCGGGCAGCCCGGCCGAACTGCCCGTCCTGCTGGACCGGCTGGCCGGCCACGAGCCGGTCACACTGCCGATCCGGGTCCAGGGCGCCACCTCGGCCGACGGCGACTTCACGGTCACCTTCGACCCGGGTGAACTGTTCGGGCTACCGCTGCCGCCACTGCGCCGCCCGCGCTTGGACGCGATCGTCGCCTCGGTCGACCTCGCCGAAGCGCTCGCCGCCGACCCGGTCACCCGCCCCGACGGGTTCATCGTCGAAGGCCATCCGGCCGGTGGGCACAACGCGCCGCCACGCGGCCCGCGCCGTCTCGACCCCACCGGGCAGCCGCTCTACGACCAGCGGGACATCGTCGCGCCAAACGCGCTGGCCCGGCTCGGCTCGCCCTACTGGATGGCCGGCGGTTACGCCACCCCGCAAGGGCTGGCCGATGCCGTCGCCGCCGGCGCGCACGGCATCCAGGCCGGCACCATCTTCGCGCTGTGCCGAGAGTCCGGGATGGCCCCGGACTGTAAACGGGCACTGCTGGCACAAGCGGTGACCGGGCACGTGGCGGTCCGCACCGACGGGCGGGCCTCACCCACCGGCTTCCCGTTCAAGGTGGCCGAACTGCCCGGCACGCTCTCCGAGGAACAGGTCTACGCCGACCGGCCCCGCCTGTGCGACCTCGGGGTGCTGCGCGCTGCCTACCGCAAACCCGACGGCAGCGTCGGCTACCGCTGCCCCTCCGAGCCGATCACGATGTACGTCGAGCGACGCGGCGGCCGGGAGGCGAACACCGTCGGACGGCGCTGCCTGTGCAACGCCCTGCTGGCCACCGCCGGCCTGCCCCAGCGCCGACCCGACGGATACATCGAACCGCCCATCGTCACGACCGGCAGCGACTTCACCGGCGTACGCGACCTGCTGGCCCGCACCCCCGACGGCCAGACCTACACCGCCGGCGACGCCGTCACCTACCTCCTCGCAGCCTGATACCGAGCGGCTGTTGCCGCCGGTACTCGTTGATCAGTGCTTGATCCGTTGTCGCGCATCCGATACCAACTCAGCTACTGCCGATCGGCGGGGGTCCTGCGGATCTCGCCGACCCATCGGCGATCGTCCGGGCCCGCGGCCGCCTGGACGGCGCGTCCGATCGCGGCTTGCTGGCGTGCGGCGTCGGTGGCCTCGCGGTCGGCCGCCGCGGCGTCGCGGTCCGCTTCGGCGACCGACAGATCACGCTCGGCGGCGGCCCGATCCGTGGCCGCAGCGGTGCGTTCGCCCCGGACCTGTCGCAGACCGTCGCGCAGGGCGTCGCGATCGACTGTCGGGGAGATCTGACTGGCCATTGACAATCGACGGGTGGTCACGATCGGCGGCTGCGCGTCGCGGTCGGCTGCGGCCGTTCCCACACCATGAGCAGTTGCTCCCGGTCAGGCTGGTGTTCGGCGGCCGCCTGCGCACGCAGCCGGGCCCCTTCGCCCCGCTCGGCCGCCGCCCGGTCCCGGCGCTCGGCCGCCAACAGCCGATTCCGCTCGGCCCGCTGCAAGTACCGCACGCGGATTCACATTGCTGAGATATCGCACGCTGACAGACGCGACGCGACCCTGGGCCGTGACGTGAGTGCGTACATAGGCACTTGTGCGTGGATGGTCCGATACTTGGGCGGCCGCGGAAGGAACCGGAAAGCCGATGCTGGACGGCCGGCCAAACAGGATTCAGAAGAAACGCCGAACGGCGGCCCGCTGAACCAGTCGGGCCGCCGTTGGCGGAGTGTGAATCAGAGCGGGCGGATGTTCTCCGCCTGCGGGCCCTTGGTGCCCTGGGTGATGTCGAACTCCACCGTCTGGTTCTCGTCAAGGCTGCGGTAACCGCTCGTCGAGATCTGGGAGAAGTGAGCGAACACGTCGGGTCCGCCACCGTCCGGGGTGATGAAGCCGAAGCCCTTGTCGCCGTTGAACCATTTCACGATACCGGTAGTCATGTGTGCTCCTTTGCAGGCTGTGGGAGCCGCACTGTGCGGTCTCCACGCCGCCGCGTTGATCACCCGCGCCGGAACCGACACGAAAACGAAAAAAGCGCCTTGATGGGTTCGGATAACTCATCAGGCGCCGAAACGTCTAAGGGAATCAAAACTGCAACGCTCTTAATGTAACACAAGGATCCCCCGTGTTCCGTGTGTGTGACGAATCGGGCAAAAGGTTGCCGCACGTCAACGGTTCGCCTCTCGGACTACCTGGGATAGCTCTGCTGGGTTATCTGTTCGGCAAGCGTGACGAGTCCCCAGCCGCCGTTGGTCGGATGACCCGGGCGAGGTTCGGCGAAGGCGGCGGCGAGTCTGGTGGCCGGCGGATTGTCGAGTGCGGTGTCGCGGAGACCTCCCGCCGGCCGGGCGACTTATCGCGTTCGGTCCCGCGCGATCAGCACGGGCACCGTGCGTGGTGCAGCACCTGGTGGCTCGCCGAGCCGAGTTGCAGGCCGGCGAAACCGCCGTGACCGCGGGCGCCGGCGACCACCAGCTGCGCGTCCTGCGACGCGTGTACCAGCACGGCGCCGGGGCTGCCGGGCGTTAGCCGCAGTTGGACCGGGACACACGGGTTGCCGGGTGTCGGTACGCCATGGCTGGGTTGGTGGCTGCCACGCGCGCACGGCCAGCACACCGACGGTGCGGTGGCGGCTGAACGGCCCGTCCAGCCGGGTCTTCGGCCCCTGCCGACATCGTGTCCGGCCACCGTACCGTCATGTCAGAAGTACCGGAGGGAGGCCGAGCGCGATGAAGATCTGGACCGTCGATGATGTGATGACTCGCGCGGTGGTGTCGGCTGAGCCCGCCACGACCTTCCGTGAGATTGTCGACCTGCTGGCCGACCGGCGGATCAGCGCACTCCCGGTGGTCGACGAGGCTGGACGCGTGATCGGCGTGGTCTCCGAGACGGATCTGCTGCGCAAGGTCGAGTATGCCGGCGGCAGCGAACCGCGTATCTTCGACGGCCCGCGCCGCCGAGACGACCGCCGCCGCGCGCAGGGGCGAACCGCGGCCGAGCTCATGACCACCCGCCCGGTCGTCGTATCCCAGGGGACCTCCATCACGTCGGCGGCCCGGATGATGGACGAGGCGGGCGTCAAACGGCTTCCGGTGGTCGACGCCCGCGGCCGGCTGATCGGCATAGTTACGCGAGGTGACCTGCTGAAGGTGCACCTACGCCCGGACGAGGAGATCCTTGCCGATGTCCGGATCAACGTCGTGGAAAGGTTCCTGCCCGGGGACGCGGAAACCGTCATCGTGACCGTCGTCAATGGCGTCGTCGCATTGGACGGAAAGGTCGACCGCTGGTCGTCCGCGGACATCGCCGAGCGGCTGTCCCGGCAGATCGCCGGTGTCGTCGACGTCGTCTCCACCCTGGAGTACAGCTTCGACGACAGCCGGGCCCACGGCTCCCGCTTGGGATTCGGCACCCGCTGACGGAAGGCTCGCCAAGCCGGCGGCCGGCGGACAAGCAGGTGACTCGTCAGAACAGCCGGCTGTCGCCGGTGTGGGCACAACAAGGACGATCTTGGCGTTTGCCGCCAGGCGCCTCCAGCCCATGGCCGATTGCGACGGGGCCGCTGGGCGTTGCTGCTGGCAGGCGGGGAGCCGGACGAGCCCGTGCGACATGCGAATCGATCAATCAGTCGGTGGGTGGCCCAGCGCCGCAGCAGCGTTTCGGCGGCTTCGGCCTCCTCGGTGTGCGCGTAGGCCAGGCGGAGCGTTCCGCGCAAGGCGGGGGTGCGCCGCTGTTCGAGCGCCTGCAAGCGGCCGCCGGTCGGCGGGGAGGCGCTGCTCGAGCCGGGCGGACAACACCGCGCCGAGGCCTCGGTCAGCTCCGCCGAGTGGTCGGACAGGTGCACCGCCGTCAGCGCCGGCCGCCACGACCAGACCCACGGTCCTGAGGCGTCCGCCCCGGTACCTCGACACACACTGTCAGAGTCATCGCCAACCCGGATCGAGGCCTGGAACTGGCCTGCCCGCCGCCGAACTGGCCGTGCTCAGCAGGTGACCAACGGCCCTGAACGAGGGCAGGTCGGCGGTGGACGGTGGAGGTGGAGGCGTGGGCAGCGCCGCCCGCGCGCGGAGGTGATTCCCGTGAGAACGCTCCGGACCGTGAGCACGTTGACGGTCCTGGCCGTCACCGCGATGGGTCTGGCGGCCGCGCGGCCGGCGC
>NZ_JAOSZE010000090.1 GCF_025630775.1 Actinoplanes sp. KI2 | reverse complement strand
ACTTTGCTTCTTCCCGCCATCGCTGCCAGAGCGCCCGGTCGCCCTCGATGTGGCCGGGTTCCCGGCGCCTGTTCAGGATCAGCAGAAGGTCTCTGGCCGGCGCCTTGACGATCACGTCGGAGTCCCGTTCGCCCGGCTCCCATTCGAGGCCGTCCGGGGTCAGCGTGACGTGCCAGCACTGGCCGAGGTCGGTGGCGGCGAACAGCAGCGACTCGCCGTCGCCCTGGAAACGAGGGAGATAGCCGAGGGTGAGCAGCAGGTCGGCGACGCCGTCGGCGGCCAGGTCGGGGGCGAGGTCGCCGGTCGGGTCGGCGTCGAACCGGTGCACGATCAGGTCGTGCAGCATGCGGCGCTGCCAGAAGCCGGCCGTCTGGAACTTCGGGTGCCAGGTCCACACCGTCGCGTCGAAGCCGATGTCGTCGACGGCGGCGTTCAGTCGGCGGGCGCCCTCGGCCAGCCAGGCCGGCCACTCGTGCCGCTCGTCCGGCGCGTGGATCAGGCGATATTCCGCCGGTTGGTCGCGGCGCTCCTTGATGATCCCGGCCGCGAGGCGGTGGCCGGTGCCGACGTGGGTGACGAGATCTCGGACGGTCCAATCCGGACAGGTCTTGATTTTTCCGTCCGTGGGCATTTGTGCGGCCGCGGCGGCGAGCCGGGCGGTCTCCGCCGTCAACTCGTCGGCGTAGCGGCGGGGTGGCAGCCAATCCATGCGGCCGACCCTATACAACCGGTGGCACCATTTCCGTCCACCGCTCACCGCCCGCGTTCGCGACATTCCGATCTTGCGTGGGTGGGCGGCCGTTTCCTGGCCTTTTTGATCTCCATTGATTACCTACGGTATCGACGACCGTTGTATACCGCAGCTGTGCACCCTTCGCCGATGACCAGGGAGTTCACAATCTGTTCGACGCGAAAATCAATTTCCCTGTTGCCTTCCGCGCGCGGGCGGCTACTATTCGGCCTCGTTCGAAATCGACCGTGCGTAATCGTCCGGGAAAGAGGGTGATGGGATGTTGGAACCGGTGCGGCATTCCGCCCTGTCCGATCCGGACGACCAGCCGGCCAGCCTCACCGTCCGCGTCCTCCTCGCCGTCATGATCGTCGGCGTGCTGGTGGTCGTGGGCGGCGGCACAGCCTGGTGGATCTATTCGCAGAAGCCCACCGACCAGGCTGCCGCTCGTCCCGCGGGCCCGTGCCCCGACACGGTCCTGCACGTGGTCGCCGCCCCCGAGATCGCCCCGGTGGTCCGGGAAGCGGCCCGCACCCTCAACGGCGGTGGGGACTGCGGTCCGGTCGGCGTCACCGCCCAGGACCCGGTGGTCACGGCGTCCGCCCCCGAACAACCCGACGTCTGGATCCCCTCCTCCAGCGCCTGGCTGCGGATCTCTCTGGTGGGTGGCGTCGAGGCGTACCGGGTCGACGGTGACCCGATCGCCCGCAGCCCCATCGTCATCGCCGGCCCGACCGCCATCGCCGGCCGGTACGCCAAGGGCGACCAGACCACGTGGATGCAGCTGATGGCCGGCGTCGCCGGCCATCAGATCCCCGCGGTGACCATGCCCGACCCGCTGCACTCCACGGTCGGCATGCTCGCGGTCTATGCCATCCAGACCGCGATGGCCAGCAGCACGCCGGACGCCGGCATCGCCCAACTGCGGGCGCTGACCCTGCGCAGCCGGCTCAAGGACGCCTCCGCCGACCCGGGCGAGCTGCTGCAGCGGGTCGCCTCGGCCACCGACCCCACCGCGGTCGCCAACGGCATCGGGGTCTTCCCGATCACCGAGCAACAGCTGATCACGTACCAGCACGGCGGGCACGCGATTCCGCTGACCGGCTCGTTCCCGTCCGACGGGCTGATCGAGGCGGACTACCCGTTCGCGATCTCCAGCTCGACCGAGCACGCCGACCTGGCCGTGCGGCTGCACGCCGCGATCGGCAAGCCGATGCTGACCGAGGCGGGTTTCCGAACGTACGCGATGGCGCACACCACGCCGGTGCCGGAGCGCACCGACAAGCTGCTCGGCCCGGCCGTCCAGTGGGCGCAGTACCGCGCGCTGGCCTTCCAGGTGCTGCTGCTGATCGACGACTCCGGCTCGATGAACAAACCGGCCACCGACAAGGCCGGCCGGCCGACCACCAAGGCGGCGCTGCTGCGCCAGTCCGGCCTGGCCGCGACCCAGGTGCTCGGCGACGAGACGAGCGTCGGGATGTGGTTCTTCAACACGCCGAACCCGAAGAGCCCGCCGCACAGCGAGGTCGTCCCGTTCGGCCCGATCAACGCCAAGGTCGGCGCGGGCACCCGCCGCGCCGCGATGGCCACCGCGATCAACGGCTACCAGGCGCCGAACCAGGCCGGCACGCCGCTGTTCCAGACCATCCTGGACGCACAGGCCGCGATGCGCCCGCGGGTTGCGCCCAACACCATCACGATGGTCATCGTGCTGACCGACGGCACCGACGGCGAGTCCACGTACTCGATGCCGAAGAAGACCTTCCTCGACCGCCTGGCCAAGTCCCAGGACCCGGAACGCCCGGTCCCGGTGATCGGCGTCGGCTTCGGCCCGGACGCGGACATGAGCACCCTGACCACGATCGCCCACACCACCGACGGCAAGGCGATCGCCGCAAGGAACCCGGCCGACCTGGCCTCGGCGCTGGCCAAGGCGTTCCTGGCCGCCCACGCCGTCCCCTCCTGACCGGCGTCGCGGCTTCGCCTACGCGGCGGGGATAGTCGGCCACGATGCCGGCTACGCGATGCTCGGCCGCCCAGTCGAGTCGGGCTTCCGGCCCTGCGTGACCCACCCGCCGATGTTCGGCGGTCAGCCGTCGAAAGTGCGCGGCCGGCCTCCTCGGTCGTGCCGAGCTGGAACGTGCCGTCGCGGCCCTCGGCGACCGTCTGGTCCGGCACGGTCACGGGCGATGCTGGAGGACGTCTTCGAGGCCTGACCGTCGGGTTAACCGGCCCTCGGCGGCCCGGAAGTCACCCGGCGCGAACGGCGCGGCCGGCAGGCCGGGGCCGATCTGGGTGGAGAGGGCGACCCAGCGGAGGTCGCCGACGGGCTGTGCACGTCACTGGAGGCTGGCAAGAAGGTCTTTCATGACCGGGGTCAGGGCCGGGAGCTGTTGCTGGAGGGGATGCAGCTTGTCGAACGTCCGGATGTTCTCCATGCCGGGCAGCACTTCGACGGACACGTAAGCGTTGCCCGAGCGTGCGTCGAGGTGCAGTGCGGGCTCGAAGTAGACGGCAAATGCCCCATCCGCCAGTCCCGGCGCGTCGGCGCCGCCGATCTGGCTCGATGCCGACCTCTCCGACTCGAACCAGGTGGTCGCCGTCGCCGCACCGGCGGCTCCGCTGAAGATCCTGATACGGGCCGTGATCAGCGGCGAGACTTTGCCCGGCGCGGTATATCTGCAGCTCGTATCGTCGAATACGGCCCCTGGGACCACCTTGTCGAGCGTCTCTCGTTCTCCGGGAGCCACGTAGTCGGCGACCCGCTTGCCCTTCGAGGCCACGCCGTAGGGTGGCGAGGTCAGCGCCGGGCATCCGGCGGAAACGCTCTGCCAGGTTCGGGCCGATGACTGCCCCGGCTGCGGTGTCGCGTTCGCCTCGTTCGCACAGCCGGCGGCCACCATGACGAGCAGGCAGGCGATCCCTGCCCACCGTGAGCTCGAAAGCATCCACGCCCCCATTCCTCGACAACGTGCGAAGACCATACGGCAGTGGATCTTGATTTGGGGGGCGCCGATCTTGGCTTTTTGGGGGCCGCCTGCCCGGGGGCCGCCTGCCCGGGGGGCGCCTGCCCGGGGGGCCGCCTGCCCGGGGGGCAGGCGCGGTCGTGGGCGACCGTGCGGTCGAGGAACTCGGCCACCGCCCGGCGTGCCCCGGGGCCCGGCGCTCCGGTGGACAACTTCAGCAGCCCGCCGCCAGCAACGCGGCTCGCTTGCCCTCCGGATCGCGGACCCGCGCCACCTGCCCGAAACGTTATTTCTCGGGTCGAGCTCGTCCTGCTCGGGCCGGACAACACCGCGATCTCGGCGACCGAGCAGGATGCACGCCGATGCGTTGCGTGGGATCCGCGGAGGCCACGCATCGACGGACCCCGACGAAGGTCATCGGCTAGTCCGGGTCGCGGTCCGGCGAATCGGCCGGACCGCTGTCCTCGTCGGTCGCGTCCATCGGGACGCCGAGAACGAACTTGACGTCGGGCTCCGAGACCGGGTTGATCCAGCAGCGCATCGCGAGTTCGGGCGAGAACCGATTCACGTCGGCGCCGAACGCCCGCTCGGCCTGGACGAAGTCCGGGTTGGCGATGCCGAGGGACAACCCTGGCCAGGTCTGGACCGTGGTGGCGCCATCGTCGAGATAGTGCCCCCACGACTTCCCGCACAGGCAGGACCGCTTCTCCGGGAAGAGACGAACGATGTCGCCGCAATGTGCGCAGTACAACAGCTTCACGGGACAGCAGCGTCTCACTCCCCAGCACCGCGACGCCAGGCATTAAGCCCCGGCCGGTGCCGGAGACGTGGGGTCAGGCGGGGTCGATTTGGGTGGCGGCTATCTCGGCGGAGAGGGTGACCAGGGGGAGGCCGCCGCCGGGGTGGGCCGAGCCGCCCACCAGGTGGAGGTTGGGGAGCGGGCCCTGGTTGGGCGGGCGCAGCAGGCCACCCGTGGTGCCGTAGATGGCGCCGCCCGGGGCCGCCGTCGTGGCGGCCAGATCGGCGGGCGTGCGGGTCTCCAGGAACAGCAAGCGGTCGCGGACGTCGACGCCGGCGCGGGCCAGCAGCCGCAGGATGTGCTCGGCGTAGGCGTCGGCCAGGCCCGGGCGCCGCCAGTCGACCGCCGACCAGGCGGTGCCGTGGCGGGGGGCGTTGACCAGGACGAACCAGGACTCGCAGCCGGGTGGGTGGACCGCGGGGTCGGCCGGGCGGGTGACGAAGATCGTAGGGTGGTCGGCCGGGCGGGCCCGCCGGGACGCGCCGCCGAAGATCGCGTCGAACTCGGCGTCGTAGTAGGGCGGGAAGAAGACGTTGTGATGGGCCAGCCCGGGGGTCTCGCCGCGGACGCCCAGCAGCAGGACGAAGCCGGCCAGGCTGCGGTCGGTGAGGGCCGGCAGGCGGGACGGGGTCGGCAGCAGGTCGCGGTAGAGAGTGAGCGCGTCCACATCGGACACGATGACGTCGGCCGGGCGGAAACCCGAGGCGGCGTGGACGCCGGTGGCCCGCCCGCCCGACGTCGCGATCCCGGTGACCTCGGAGTCGAAGACCAGGCGCACGCCCAGCGCCTCGCAGCGGGCCACCATCGCCGCCGCCAGCGTGGTCAGGCCGCCGGGCAGATACCAGCCACCGAAGGCAAGCTCCGCGTACGGGATGGCTGCCAGCGCGGCGGGTGCCCGGCGCGGATCGGTGCCGGCGTAGGTGGCGTACCGGTCGAGCAGCAGGCGCAGCCGCGGGTCGTCGAAGTACCGCTGACCCAGGTGGCGCAGGGTGCGGCCGGGCGCGATCGCGGCCAGGTCGGTCAGTCGCCAGGAGAGGCCGGCCAGGGTGGCGGGGGTGACCGGGTGGCGCAGCACCGAGCGCCACGACGCGCGCCAGATCCGGGCCGCCCGCCGCCAGAAACGCTCCCAATCGGCGGCGGCCGGGGCGCCCAGCGACTGCGCGATCCGGTCGGTGAAGACCCGATGGTTCGACGACGAGTCGAGCACCGTGCCGTCCGGGAAGAAGTGGCGCACCACCGGGTCGAGCGGCTCCAGCGGCAGGGACAGCTCGAGGTCGGTGAAGACCTGGGGGAGGGTCAACAGGCTCGGGCCGGTGTCGAAACGGAACCCGTCCCGTTCGTAGCCGCCCAGCTTGCCACCCGCGACACCGGACCGCTCGTGCACCTCGACGTCGTGCCCGGCCCCGGCCAGCCGGATCGCGGCGGCCAGCCCGCCCACCCCCGCGCCGATCACGATGATCCGGCTCATAGCGGGCGGCCCCGCCAGCTCAGGCGGGACCGGCGGCGCAGGCGGAACGATCGGGCGGTCAGCCACGCGAACAGCACTATCGACACGGGATGGGCCAGGCAATCGGGCCAGGGGCGTCCGCCGGTCGCGACCGCGGAGATCGCGCGGCCGGCCACGCCCAGCAGGTAGGCGGTCACAGCGATCAACGCGGCGGAGGCCGAGCCGGTGACGGCCAGGATCGGCGCGGCGACGACCGGCAGCGCGTACAGCAGAAGCAGGGTGACCACGACGATCGCCGCGGCCGGAGCGGAGCCGAAGGACGCCCACAGCGACTTGGTGTAGCCGGCCGTGAGGCCGCTCCAGGAGGTGTACATGGTGCAGGTCGCGCGGCGGGAACCGTCGGCCAGCGCTATCCGGCCGCCGGCGCGCTTGACCTGCCGGGCGAGCGCGATGTCCTCCAGGATCTCGGCGCGCACGGCAGCGTGACCGCCCGCCCGAAGATATCCGGCGCGGTCGGCGATCAGCCATTGCCCGCCGGCGGCGGCGAGCGACGGGCGCGGCGAGCGCTCCATCGCCCGCAACGGCAGGAACGTGAGCCAAGACCATTGCAGCAACGGTTGCAGCAGGCGTCCGGCTCCGCCGATTTTTGGGTACGCCGAGAGCAGCGTCACGTCGATCTCCCGCAACAGCCGCACCGCCGAGGCCAGGGCATCCGGCGCGAGCACCACATCCGCGTCCACGAAGGACAGGATGTCGGCATCGGCGGCCGCCCTGCTCAGCTGCCAGCACGCGTGCGGCTTGCCCAGCCAGCCCGGGGGCAGCTCGGCGCCGGTGATCAGGTTGACCTTGTCGCCGGCCAGCGCGCGGACCAGCTCGGCCGTGCCATCGGTCGAGCCGTCGTCGAGCACGTGGATGGTCAGGTTCGGGACGCCGCGCTGGGCCAGCAGCGACTCGAGGCAGGGCGTCACCCGGTCCGCCTCGTCGCGCAACGGAAGCAGGACGGCAACCCTTTCCGCCGTTTCCCCCGCGGGTGGTTTGGCCGCCGACGTTTCGCCCGCGGGTGGTTTGGCCGCCGACGTTTCGCCCGCGGGATCGGGCAGCCGCCGCAGGAGCAGCGCGTTGACCGCGGTGTGCACGGTCAACGCGAGCCAGGGGAGCAGGACGAGCCAGCTCATCGCCGCATCCGCACGGCCAGCGGCACCACGACGATGCCCATCAGCGCCCCACCCCAGACCGCGGAGGCCGGGAGCCCCAGGAACACCGCGTGTGCCAGCACGGAGGAAGCGTACGTCCAGAACCAGAGCGCGATGATCGGCGCGTCGGCGGCGTCCGGGGTGTTCGTGGCCCGGCCACCGGCCGCGGCCAGCGCCGTCATCAGGAGCAGGGCGAAACCGAGCCAGCCCAGGTAGTTGCCGATCGGCACGCCGGGGACGCCGGGCAGCGCGGGCGTGGGGTGCTGCCAGCGCCAATAGCCCTCGGCGACCATCTGCGGGTCGAGGAAGAGGTCCCAGGCGGCGAGCCCGAAAGCGGCGATCAAGACCCGGGCGGTGGTCGCGCGGGCGAGGCGGAGCGCGCCGAGCCAGGCCGGCCAGGCCATCCAGGTCCAGGCCAGCGGGATGATCAGCGGCACGCCGAGGAGCTTGGGGCCGAGTTCGCCGGAGTAGTCGTACGCGCCGAACGGAAAGCCGGTCGCCACGCCGACCGCCTCCACGGCGAAGCCGCCGAGCGTCGCGGTGCCGATCAGGGCGGCTGCGGCTCGCAGGCCGCGGGTCATCAGAGCGTGGGTCGTTGAGATGACATATCCGATAAGGACGGTAGAAACGGTCAACCCCGCCCGGGTCGAGCCGCTGGTCAGGGGATAGCAGATCTGGACCAGGATGAGGGCGCCGAGCGCCGCCCAAATCGGATATTTCGTCAAATGCCGACGATGCCCGGTGCGTCCTCGGCGGGCCGCTCGGCCAGCGGCAACTCCCGTCCCAGGATCGCGAAGGCCCGCTCGTCGCCGGGGAAGAAAAAGTGCCGCAGCACGTCCACGAAGCCGAACCGCCGGTACAGCCGCCAGGCCCGGGACTTCTGCTCGTCCGCCTCCGGCGTGGACAGCAGCACGGTCTGGCCGTCGGCCATCGCCAGCAGTGCGCGCAGCTGCCGGGCGCCGATCCCGTGCCCCTGTGCGGCCGGCCGCACATGTAGCTCGACCACCTCGAAGCAGTCGCTCAGCCACTGCTCACGGGCCGCCTCGCCGAGCGACGAGCGCACCTGGTCGTGCCACCACTGGCCGGGGCCGGAGGTGTACCCGTACCCGAAACCGGCGAGTCGCCCATCGGTGGTGAGGGTGGCGACCGCGCGGAAACCCGGCCGCCGGACGTGGGCGCCGATGTAGCCCCGGCGGGTCTGCAGCAGCTCCTGGCGGTAGCCCATCGCCTCGCCGTAGACCGCGACCACGTCGTCGAGCCGTCGGAGCAGGTCGTCCGGCTGCCACGCAACGAGCCTCATACCTAAGTCTGCCCCTCTTCCAGCCACCCCAGCACCGGCCGGTCACCCGTCAGGTCGCGGACCGCGAACCGGGCGAACAGCTCCTCGGCATACCACCGATCGGTCGGGGTGCGTGCGATCACCGCACGATGCTCCGGCTGACGGTACGCGAACCGCGTCAGGTCCGCCGCATCCCGCCAGAGGCTGATCGTGCCCTGCCAGCCGACCGGCGCCTCGCCGATGCCGAACGTGGCCAGCAGCCCGGGGGCTTTCACGACCTCGCGGGCCACCGGCGCGATCGCCCGGTAGAACGCGATTGCCCTGGTGGGACGCAGGCGGGCCCGGGTGATCGCGAGAACTATGCCGTCGGATTCACCCCGTTGCGGGGTGAATGGGGCTTTGCCCGACCAGGTGCCGCGGCTGCTCAGCGGCTCGAGGATGACCGTGGCCCGCTGCACCGCGAGACGGTCCCAGGTCGGGTAGCCGACCGGCGTGTCGCTGACGGTGATCGCGGCGTACCGCGTTAGGTCTGCATTTTTCGGGGTAAATCCATTGCTGGTGCCCAGGAACTTGGCAAATCGGATGCCCGGCTGCGGCTTGGCGAAGGCGATGCGCAGCCAGGCGGCGCCGATCCGGTGGCGCGGCACCCGCCACACGTGCAGGGTGACCGGCATGCAGCCTCAGGCCACCTCGGTGGGCGTGCCCGCGGTGACCCGGACCAACTCGTCGTAGGAGATCGGGAAGACCGCGCGGGGCACGCCGCCGGCCGCCCAGATCACCTCGTATTGCGCGAGGTCGACGTCGACCAGCGTGCGCACCGGCTTGGGGTGGCCCAGCGGCGCGACCCCGCCGATCGCCTGGCCGGTGTGCTCGCGGACGAACTCCGGCGTGGCCCGGCGCAGCTTCGCGACGCCCAGGCCGGCCGCGACCTTGGCGGTGTCCACCCGGTGTGCGCCCGAGGTCAGCACCAGCAGCGGCGCACCCTCGGCGTCGAAGATCAGCGAGTTGGCGATCTGGCCGACCTCGACGCCGAGCGCCTCGGCGGCAGCCACGGCGGTGTGCACGGCGTCGTCCAGAACCACGACCTGGGCGGTGTGCGCGCCGGCGGCCTCCAGCGCCTCGCGCACCGCGACCACGTTCGGATGCTGTTCCATGCCGCTCATTCTGTAACGCGGGCGCTGGCCTCCCAGAGCCGGGCGGCGAGCGCCGGGTCGGCGGCGTGCGGCCTCGGCTCCTTGACCTTGTGCCCGACGTAGTAGCCGCCGTTGACCAGCTCGTCCGTGGGCGCGGTGATCAGCCAGGTCAGCAGCGCGCCGGCCTTCTCCGGCGAGACCAGGAACGGGGCGTACCGGTAGAAGAGCCGCATCGCCCGGCCGGAGCCGAAGTTGGTGCGCACCACGCCCGGGTGGAACGACACGCTGGTCACATCCGGCCAGCGGCGGCTCGCCTCGGCGGCGAACAGGATGTTGGCCGACTTGGACGCGCCGTAGGTGCGGAACGCCCGATATTTCACGGGGCTGCCGACGAGGTCGTCCGGGTCGGGGGCGCCGGCGCTGTGCGCGTCCGAGGCCGTGTTCACCACCCGCTTGCCGGCCAGCCGCTCGCGCAGCAGGTTGGTCAGCAGGAACGGGGCCAGGTGGTTGCCCTGGATCGTGGCCTCGTAGCCGTCCTTGGTCCGCCGGTACTCGCCGACGATGCCGCCGGCGTTGTTGGCCAGGACGTCGATGGTCGGGTACGTGTCGAGCAGGTGGTCGGCCAGCGCGCGTACGTCGTCGAAGGATTCGAAATCGGCGCGGAACTGTCCCGGCTCGCGCCCGTTGCCCGCCGCTTTGACCTTGGCCACGGCCGCCGCCAGGCGGTCGGGGTTGCGGCCGATCACCACTACCTGGTCGCCCTGCGCGGCCAACTGCTCGGCGGCCGCAAGGCCGACGCCCGAGCTGGCACCCGTGATCACGACAGTCCGGTCCACCCGGCACACTCCCATCGGTCATCGATTTGTCGCACCCGTAGGGCATCCTGGCACCTGTCCGTCGCCAGGCCCAGTGGAGCGTGAATTGAGCACCGAGATCAACGTGCCGGCCGTGGTGGCCAGCCCCGAGCGGCCGTACGAGCCGGGTCATCGGGTCAGCCGCTGGCTGCTCGCCCATCGGGTGCAACCGGTCGGCCCCGAGTCGGCGCAGACCGACCACGAGCAGCCCTGGTGGAAGGTGATGTGCCTGACCGGTGTCGACTACTTCTCCACGCTGTCCTATCTGCCGGCGATCGCGGCGCTCGCGGCCGGCGCGCTCTCCCCGCTGGCCACGCTCCTGATCGTGGCATTGACCCTGTTCGGCATGCTGCCGATGTATCGCCGGGTCGCCCGGGAGAGTCCGCACGGGCAGGGCTCGGTGGCGATGCTGGAGCACCTGCTGCCGTTCTGGCGGGGCAAGGTGTTCGTGCTGGTCCTGCTCGGCTTCGTGTGCACCTCGTGGATCATCACGATCACCCTGTCGGCGGCCGACGCCACCGTCCACATGTCGGAAAATCCGTATCTACCGGGCTTTCTGCACGGCCACGCCGTGCTCATCACGGTGGTCCTGCTCCTGATCCTGGGTTTCGTCTTCCTGCTCGGCTTCAGCGAGGCCGTCGGCGTGGCGATCCCGCTGGTCGCGGTCTTCCTCGCGCTCAACGCGGTGATCACCGTGGTCGGCCTGGCCGACGTCTTCACCACGCCCGGCGCGCTGTCGAACTGGACCGACGCGCTCACCTCGTCCGGCGGCGGCTTCCTCGGCATCCTCGGGCCGTCCATCCTGGCCTTCCCGGCCCTGGTGCTGGGCCTGTCCGGCTTCGAGACCGGGGTCAGCATGATGCCGCTGATCAAGGCGGGCACCATGGCGGAGCGCGTCCGCAACACCCGGAAGCTGCTCACCACGGCCGCGCTGATCATGAGCGTCTACCTGATCGCGACCAGCTTCGTGACTACCGTGCTGATCCCGAAGGAGCAGTTCCAGCCCGGCGGCGAGGCGAACGGGCGGGCCCTGGCCTACCTCGCGCACGAAAAGCTCGGCGAGGGCTTCGGCACGGTCTACGACATCAGCAGCATCCTGATCCTCTGGTTCGCCGGCGCCTCGGCGATGGCCGGCCTGATCAACATCGTGCCCCGCTACCTGCCCGGTTACGGCATGGCGCCGGAGTGGGGCCGGGCGGTGCGCCCGGTCGTGCTGGTCTACACCGCGATCAGCATCGGCATCACGCTGCTCTTCCGCGCCGACGTGAACGCGCAGGCCGGCGCCTACGCCACCGGCATCCTGGCGATGATGGTCTCCGGCGCGGTCGCCGTCACGATCTCCGCCCTCCGGGCGAAACAACGGGCAGCGACCGCCGGCTTCGCGATCCTCACCCTGATCCTGCTGTACGCGTTGGCCGACAACATCATCGAGAAGCCGGACGGCATCGCCATCTCCGCGATGTTCGTCGTCGGCATCATCCTGGTCTCGCTGGTGTCCCGGGTGAGCCGGACGACCGAGCTGCGCGCCGACCGGATAGAGCTGGACGAGGCGGCCCGCCGGTACATCGCCGACTCGATCGACAACGACGGCGAGCTGGACATCGTGGCCAACCGGCGGGAGCACGGCGACAAGGAGGAGTACGCGTACAAGGAGAACGAGCAGCGCCGGATGAACCCGGTGCCCGGCCGGCACGACGTGCTGTTCTTCGAGGTGGACGTGGTCGACCCGTCGAAGTTCAGCGAGGTGCTCGAGGTGCGCGGCGTCGAGGTCGACGGCCACCGGGTGCTGCGGGTGCAGAGCCCGGCCGCGCCGAACGCGATCGCCGCGGTCCTGCTCGCCCTGCGCGACGCGACCGGGGTGATCCCGCACTGCTACTTCGCCTGGGCCGAGGGCAGCCCGCTCGTGCACCTGTTCCGCTATCTGTTGCTCGGCCGCGGCGACACGGCGCCGGTGGTGCGCGAGATCATCCGCAAGACCGAGCCCGATCCGTCCCGCCGGCCGGTGATTCACGTGGGCGGCGTCTAGGCATGGGGGCTGGGGTCTGCGGCGCGGTTTCGGCGGTTCTCCGATGTGCCGGTTCCTCGGCCCGCGACCTAGAAGCGAAGACGTTAGGCAAGCACACATTGCCTTCAAGGTCGCGTTTGGAGCGGCCCTGAGCGCGAAAATTGCTTGGATTATCTGACTGTGGTCAGAGAATATGGGGCGTGGATCAGATCGAGCTCGTGCGTGACTTCAATCGGTACTACACGCGGCGCCTCGGGGTGCTGGGCGATCACTATCTCGGGCTGTCCCGGCCGTGGAGCGAGTCCCGGCTGCTCTTCGAGATCGGCCCGGACGGGATCGACGTGCGCGACCTGCGTCGCCGGCTCGGGCTCGACTCCGGGTTCGTGAGCCGGATGCTGCGGTCGCTCACCGACCAGGGGCTGGTGGAGGTGCGGCCGCACCCGCGGGACGGCCGGGTGCGGGTCGCGTCGCTGACCACGGCGGGGCTCGACGCGCGGGACGAGCTCGACGCGCGGGCCCGGGAGAGCGTGGGGGCGCTGCTCGGGCAGCTCACGGCCGGCCAGCGGGACCGGTTGGTCGCGGCGCAGGAGCAGGTGCGCCGGCTGCTGCGGATGGCGACCGTGGAGATCTCGGCGATTCCGGACGCGTCGCCCGTCGCGCGGTTCTGCCTGCGGGAGTACGCGGCCGAGCTGGATGTCCGGTTCCCGTCCGGATATTCGGAGAGTGCGCTGCTGCGGCCGGGCGAGTTGGACGTTTCCGGCGGTGAGTTCCTGGTGGCGCTGGAGGAGTCGGCGCCGATCGGGTGCGGGATCTGGCAGCCTCGCGACTCTTTTGCAGAAATCCGACATGTCTGGATAAGTAAGGCCTGCCGCGGTCTCGGACTCGGCCGGCGGCTGCTCTCGGAGCTGGAGAGCCGGGCCGGTGCGCAGGGGTATCGCACCTTGCAGCTGGGGACGCACACGGCGTTGCCCGAGGCCGCGGCGCTGTATCGGAGCCACGGATACCGGGAGATCCCGCTCTACGACCCGGAGGGGTACAACCAACTCGCCTTCGAGAAGGTTTTGCCCTAGCCGGCCGTCGCGTTTTTGTCGTACAGGC
>NZ_JAOSZE010000009.1 GCF_025630775.1 Actinoplanes sp. KI2 | reverse complement strand
CGGCGGATAAGCGCATAAGGAAACTCCCGATCGGTGGTGATGACCGTTGTTCATCGCCACCGATCGGGAGTTTTCCAATGGCCGGTCAGCCGAAGAAGTGCCGGCGGACTTCCGGTCGGAACAGGTTGAACGTGGCGTAGCCGCCGACCACCAGCAGAATGATCGCCGCCAGGCCGGTGAACTGGCCGGCGATCGACTTGATGGCGACCGCCAGCGTGGCCAGCTCGGTGACCAGGGCAAGCATCCAGCCGAGCGCCATGCCTCGCCGGAACATCATGGCCGATATCCCCAGCACGATCGGGATGCACACCAGGACCGTGTAGGTGACGTAGAACCTGGCGCCGCTGGTCCCGCCCATGGCATTGGCCAAGAAATGCAGGAGGAACGTCATGAAGAACAGGACGAGCAGCGTCATATACATCTGCAGCAACAGCAGCGCTCGAGTCTGTTCGACGAGTCGCGGCAGCTCCGGCTTGGTCATGGCGAGAATGTAGTGCATGGGGGCCGTAAAATAAACGGGCTCCGGCACAGAAAGAATTGCCGATCCGAGGCTGGTCCGGAGATTAACGTCCGTTTAGGGCCGGAGTGCCCATTCGGCCCGGGAGTGGGGCAGGATTCCGCTTCGTACGGACGACAATCGGCCGCCCCGAAGGGCGGCCGATGTCGATCGTGCGGTCCGGTCAGATGACGAACCGCGACACCAGGGACTTGAGGTCGCTGGACATCTGCGCGACCTGCTCGGCGGCGGCGTGCGTCTCCACCACGCCGGCGCTCGCGACCTGGCTGGCGCCGGCGACCGCCGAGACGTTGCTGGCGATGCCGGCGGAGGCGCCCGCGGCCTCGGTCACGCTGCGGTTGATCTCCTGACTCGTGGCGGTCTGCTCCTCGACCGCGGACGCGATGGTGGTCTGGAAGTCGCTGATCTGCGCGATGACCGCGGTGATGCCGGCGATCGCCTCGACGGCCTTGGCGGTGTCCCGCTGGATCGCCTGGACCTGGTTCGCGATGTCCTCGGTCGACCGGGCGGTCTCCTGGGCGAGGTCCTTGACCTCGGTGGCGACCACGGCGAAGCCCTTGCCGGACTCCCCGGCGCGGGCGGCCTCGATGGTGGCGTTGAGGGCGAGCAGGTTGGTCTGCTCGGCGATGGCGGTGATGGCCTTGACCACGTCGCTGATCTGCGCCGAGGACGCGCCGAGCTGGGTGACCACGGCGGTGGTCTGCTCGGCGACCGTGACGGCCTCGCTGGCCACGCCCGCGGCCTGGCCGGCGTTGAGAGAGATCTCCCGGATGGAGGCACCCATCTCCTCGCTCGCCGCGGCGAGCGCGTTCACGTTCTGCGAGACCTCGTTCGCGGCCCGGGCGACAGCGTCGGCCTCCATGCTGACCTCGTTGACGCCGCCGCCGATGGTGGAGGAGATCGCGGTGAGGTGCTGCGCCGAGGACGCCAGCTCGGACGCCGAGTGGTCCAGCTCGGTCAGGGTCTTACGCATGCTGTCGGTCGCCTGGTTGAGCGACGCCGCCATGGAGCCGATCTCGTCGCGGGACCCGATTTCGACCCGCTGGGTGAGGTCACCGGCGCTGACCCGGTCCAGGACGGCCGCCATCCGCTTGATCGAGCGCACGGTCTGCCGGATCACCGTCCAGGCGACGGCGAAGGCGAGCAGGAGGCCGCCCAAGACGAGGGCGATGATGAACAGCCGGTGCTCGTTGTATGAGGCCTCGGCTGCTGCCGCGTTCTTGGCGGCCAGAGCGGTCTCCTCGTCGATCAGAGACGTGACGATGGCGCCGGCCTTGGGCAGCTGCGGAATCAACTCCTTCAGGGTGACCATGAATTCCTTCTTCTGCCCGGCGGCGGCCGCGGGCAGCAGCCGCGAGTCGCGAGCCGAGCGGAAGTCGGCGAGATACTGCTTCACCTGGGCGGTGCGCGGGTCCTCGGCCAGCGAACCCAGCTCGATGTACCGCTGGAGGGCGCTCTCCTGGACCGCGTCCTCGGCCTTGATCTGCTGGATCAGCGTCGACGCGGCCTGCTGGTCGGCTGCCGTGGCCAGCTGCATGAGGTACACGATGCTGCGCAACGCCGAGGCGCGAAGCGTTTCCAGCGCGGCGGTCGGCAGCAGGGTGTGCTGGTAGGTGTGCCGGGTGGCCTCGTTGGCGCGCTGCTGCGCGACCAGGCCACTCGATGCGGTGCCGAACGCGGTGGCCGCGATCAACGTCATGGCGATCAGGAACTTGACCGCCAGTGGAAGATCCCGCAGGCGGCTCAGCCCGCCACGCCGCTCGGCCGACAGCCCAGACTCACCCATTGGTCACCCTCTTCTGCGTACGCGCATGGTCGTCGCCAGGTCTTGGCGGCGTCGCCACCGTGGTCGGCGTCATAGGCCCCGGGCTGAAACTCTCTGAGCCGGCGCACCCGAACTGCTCCCCGGTGGCACCGCGTCAGGACCATGGGCGGCTGACGAGGACGAGCTGGAGCTCGAAGCGGGCCGTCGGGTCGTGCAGGGCGGAGCCGAGCAGGTCGCGGAGGCGATGCAGGCGGTAGCTGACCGTCTGCGGGTGGACGTAGAGCTCGGCGGCCACCGCGGTGCGCGAACCCCAGTGGCGCAACCAGGACTCCAGCGTGGCCAGCAGCTGTTCGCGCTGAGCGGGGCGCAGCCCCGAGAACGGTGCGAGACGGCGTGCGGAGAGCGCCGCCAGCGCGCCCGGCTCGCCGCGCAGCGCGAGCGCGGCGAAGTGGTCCTCGACGAAGACCGGCTCGGGCCCGGCGCCGGTCAGCTCGGCGGCGCGCTCGGCGAGCCGGACCGCGTCGGGGATGTCGGTCCAGGCCACCGCCGGGCCGATCACCGCCTCCCGGCCGTCCAGGGTCTCGGCCAGCGCGCTGCGCTCGGTGCGCGGGCCGGCGCGCAGCAGGAGCACCGCGTCGCGGGCGCGCTCGGCCACCACACCGTCCGCGGCGAACCGGAACCGGGCGTCGCGGGCCTGGTCCGGTGGGAGCAGGACGGGCACCAGCCGGTCCAGGCCCGGCCAGTCGATCGCGGCCACCGCCTCGCGGGCCGTCTCGGCCGGTACGCCACCGCGCAGCAGCAGATCGGCGGCCCGGCGGCGGCGCCGGTCGCCCTCGCCGGCCTGCTCGCGCAGCTGGCGGGTCAGGCCGTCGGTGCAGGCCGAGGCGAGCTCGTCGACGAAGGCGCTGGTGGCGTCGGCGAGATCGATGATCTCCTCGACGGCGACCGGGCGGGACTCGGCGAGCGACTCCGACGCGGTGCGCAGCAGCAGCCGGGCGGCCGTGCGCAGGGCGCCGAGCAGCAGTTCCGGGCCGCGGTTCTCGCGGGCCTCGGCGGCGCCGAGGGCGACGAAGACCTCCCGGATCCGCGGCGGCAGCGCCGGCTCGTCGGTGCCGGCCAGCTCGAGGAACCGGTCCAGGGCGACCTGGACGGCGGTGCGGACGTCGCGCTCGACCTTGGCCCCGGCGTTGTCGGCGAACGCCGGGTTCATCCGGGTGACCGCGCCGGCGATCGCCGGAACCGCGTCCGGCAGGTGGGGCCGCATGGCGGCCGCCAGGTCGGCCGGCAGGCGCTGCCAAGGGGTTGTCATGGCCAGATTTTGTCACCCGGTGATAAGAACCGGGCCTCAGATTGTTGACTGGGCAACGGTGCTTCATCGCCAGGCCGGGGTGACGATGGGGCCGATACCCCCAACGGATCGGACCCGTCGTGAAGCACCTGATGTCCCGCCGGCACGTGGTCGAGATGTGCCGGACGATGCTCGATCGCGGCTACCTGAAGGCGACCGAGGGCAACGTCTCGGTCCGCATCCCCGGACACGAGCTCTACGCCGTCACGCCGAGCAACTACGACTACGACAAGATGCGGGCCGAGGACGTCTGCATCGTCGACTTCCAGGGCAAGCACGTCCCGGACGAGGGTGGCGCGGGCGGGCTGGTCCCCTCGATCGAGTGCGGCATGCACGCGAACATCTACCGCGAGCGGCCCGACGTCAACGCGATCGTGCACACCCACCAGCCGTACGCGTCGGCCCTGGCCTTCCTGCGCAAGCCGATCCCGGCGCTGACCGACGAGCAGGTCCGCTTCCTCGGCAAGGAGGTCGCGATCATCGACTACGCGCCGTCCGGCACCGGCTTCCTCGCCAAGAACGTCCAGAAGAAGGTCGCGAGCGGGGACAACGCGTTCATCATCGCCAACCACGGCGTGGTGGCGGTCGGCACCGACCCCACCCGGGCGGTGTTCAACATGGCGCTGCTGGAGAAGGTGTCGATCGCGTACCTGATGGCGCTGGCATCCGAGGCCGGGAAGGTCTACACGATTCCGGCCACGATCCGGGAGATCGCCTTCGGCAAGCTGAAGAAGGACGAGAAGCGGATCGCGGCGCAGATCACCGAGGCCGTCGAGCCGATCCGGGTGCCGGAGGACGAGGAGCTGCCCTCGGTCGCGGCCGTGGAGGTTCCGGACACTCCGGAAGAGAACCACGGCTACATGATCAGCGAGTACCTGGACGTCGCCGACACCATGCGACGGCTCAAGGCGCTGGTCGCCCAGCCGATCCGCGGGCTGCGCCACGACGCCCTGCTGGACGTGCTGAACTACTTCGAGAACAAATGCGCGGCCAGCAAGGAGATCACCGAGCGGGCCAAGCGGCGCATCCCCGGCGGAGTCCAGCACAACCTGGCCTTCAACTACCCGTTCCCGCTGGCCGTCGACAAGGCCGAGGGCGCGCACCTGACCGACCGGGACGGCAACGTCTACATCGACTTCCTGCAGGCCGGCGGCCCCACCATCCTGGGCAGCAACTACGGCCCGGTGAACGAGCAGGTGGCCGCGGTGGTCCGGGAGTCCGGCCCGGTCACCGGTCTGTTCCACGAGTACGAGCTGAAGCTCGCCGAGATCATCAACCGGTACATGCCGCACATCGAGATGTATCGGTCGCTGGGCTCCGGGACCGAGGCCGTCATGGCGGCGGTCCGGGCGGCCCGGGCGCACACCGGCAAGAAGATGGTGATCAAGGTCGGCGGCGCGTACCACGGCTGGTCCGACACCATGGTCTACGGCCTGCGCGTGCCGGGCAGCTTCCGGATGAACGCCAAGGGCATCCCGTGGGGCGCCACCGGGCGGACCCGCGAGACGTTCCCGCACGACCTCGGCACGCTCAAGCGCAAGCTGATCGAGAACCGGCTGCGCGGCGGCACCGCGGCGGTCGTGGTCGAGCCCCTCGGCCCGGAATCCGGCACCCGGCCGGTCCCGTACGACTACAACGCCGCCGTCCGCAAACTCTGTGACGAGTTCGGCGCACTGCTGATCTTCGACGAGGTGGTGACCGGCTTCCGGACCGGGCTCGGCGGCGCGGCCGGCTACTTCGGCGTCACCCCCGACCTGACGGTGTTCGGCAAGGCCGTCTCCGGCGGCTACCCGATGGCCGGCGGGGTCGGCGGGCGGGCCGAGGTGATGAGCGTCTTCGGCTCCGGTCTCGACGGCAAGAGCGGCGCGCACATCCAGGTCGGCGGCACCCTGTCGGCGAACCCGCTGTCCTGCGCGGCCGGCTACTTCGCGATCCAGGAGATGGCGCGGACCAACGCCCCGGTCCTCGCCGGGCGGGCCGGGGACCGGCTCACCCGCGGGCTGCAACGCCTGATCGACAAGTACGGGCTGCCGTACGTGGCGTACAACCAGGGCTCGATCGTGCACCTGGAGTGCAGCGGCGTGATGCTGCTGGACATGCGCAGCCCGATCAAGCTGCTCAAGGAGAACAAGGCGCGCAAGACGCTGATGGAGCAGATGGGTGCGGCGTACGCCGCGCACGGCATCATCACCCTGGCCGGTTCGCGGATGTACACCTCGATGGCCGACACCGACGAGGTCATCGACGACGCACTGGCCCGGTTCGACCAGGTCTTCGCCCTGGTTGAGGGAGTCTGAATGGCCCTGCCACCGCAGGTGCTCGCGATCGACCTGGGCACGTCGGGGATGAAGGCGGCCCTGGTCGCCGCGGACGGCTCGGTGACCGGCTGGGCCGAGCGCCCGGTGCCGCTGCGGGTGCTGCCCGGCGGCGGCGCGGAGCAGGACCCGATCGCCTGGTGGGACGCGCTCGCCGAGGTGGTCGCCGACCTCGGCCGGGCCCACCCGGAGCACCTGCGCGCGGTGACCACGATCTGCTCGTCGACGCAGGGCGAGGGAACCATCGCGGTGGACGCCGCCGGTGAGCCGCTCACCCCGTGCATCTCCTGGCTGGACATGCGCGGGGCGGCCAACCTGCGGAAACAGTTCGGCGGGTTCCCGGCGTACGGTGGCATGTCGGTGTTCCGGATCGCGCGCTGGCTGCGGCTCACCGGCGGTATGCCGTCACCGACCGGCAAGGACCCGGCCGCGCACATGCTGCTGGTGCGCGACGAGATGCCGGCCGTCTACGCGAAGACCAGGACGTTCCTGAACGTCCTGGACTGGATCAACCTGAAGCTGACCGGCCGCACGGTGGCCACGGTCGACTCCATCCTCACCTCGTGGGTCACCGACAACCGTAAGCCCGGCGACATCCGGTACTCGCCGGCGCTGGTCGCCGCGAGCGGGATCGACGCGGACAAGTTCCCGCCGATCGTCGCCTGCACCGAGGTGATCGGCACGCTCGCCCCCGGCGCTGCCGATCACCTCGGCCTCCCCGCGTCGGTGCGGGTGGTGGCCGGGGCGATCGACAACACCGCGGCCGCGATCGGCGCCGGCACGGTCCGCGACCACGAGCCGCACCTGTACCTCGGCACGTCGTCCTGGATCGCGGCGCACGTGCCGGCCAAGAAGACCGACGTGACCAGCGGCATCGCGTCCATCCCCTGCGCGCTGCCGGACCGCTACCTGATGACCGCGCTGCAGTCCAACGCGGGCGCGAACCTCACCTGGCTACGCGACAAGATCGTGGAGTACGACGACCCGCTGCTCTCGGCCGGCCACATCAGCCGCGACGAGGGCACCATCTTCGACGCCTTCGACCGGATCATCCCGACCGTGCCGGTCGGCGCCGACGGCGTGCTCTACATGCCGTGGCTCTACGGCGAGCGCGCGCCGGTGGATGACCCCAACCTGCGCGCCGGCTTCCTCAACATCTCGCTGGAGACCACCCGCTCCGACCTGCTGCGGGCGGTCTTCGAGGGGGTCGCGCTGAACACCCGGTGGATGGCCAAGGCGGTGGACCGGTTCCTCGGCGCTCCGGTCGGCAGCATGGTGATCACCGGCGGCGCGGCGCGGTCGAACTCGTGGTGCCAGATCTTCGCCGACGTGCTCGGCATCGAGATCCGGCGGGATGCCAACCCGGTCACGGTCAACGCCCGCGGGGCGGGCTGGATCGGCGCGGTCGGCACCGGGATGATCCAGTTCGCGGACATCCCGGATCTGGCCCGCGCCGACCGTGTCTTCGAGCCGGGCGCGGACCACGAGACCTACAACCGGACGTACGAGATCTACACCGACCTGCACAAGCAGCTGGCCCCGATCTACCGGCGCCTGCACCGGACGGACCGCCTCAACACCCGTCGGTGATGTCGAGGGTGTGGTCCGCCTTGAGCAGCGCCATCGGGTCCTCCGTGTCGCTCGGCTGCGGGGTGGCCGCCGGGCGGCCCGGCGCGATCAGGCCGCGGTGGGCGGCCGCGCAGTCCACCCACGCGCTGTACACCTTCGTGGGGCCGACCCACATGCCCCGGTCGGCGGGCTGCAGGTTCGCCGCCACCGGGAACTCCCAGTTGACCTCGTCGTGCACGGCGGCCAACGGGTGTTCGACCGGGAACACGAAGGCGTACACCCAAATGAAGTTGGTCGTCACGCGCAGCGTGCGCACTCCGCGCGAGATGACCGAGGAGTAGGTCACCCGGCCGCTGACCCGCGGCTGCTCTCGCGGATCGAGCTTGACCGCCGGGTCGATCCAGGTGGCGACCCCCATGAAACTCGCGTCGAAGAACCACTTGGTCACGTCGGCCCGCTGGCTCGGCGCGAGCATCGCGATCAGCCGCCCCTGTCCGTGCCCGGTCAGCATGGTGGCATCGAGGCGTCCGGCGATCATCGCCCGGCGTACCGCCTTCAGGTCGGCGTCGACCTGTGCGGCCGTGAAGCCGGTGACCGCCGCGGCCTTCGGCAGGGTGATGCCGGCCGCGCCCTTCGGATACGTGGCGGCCGGTGTGCCGGTGAACGGGTCCGTCGGGGCCGCGCTCTGCGTGCTGGTCACGGTGATGCCGCTGGGCACGCTTGCTTTCGGGTACGCGCCGGTGGCCCCGCCGTCCTGCCACGCCGACAACATCCGCGGCGCGGCCACCGCGACGAGGCCCGTGACCAGCAGGCCGGTCAGCACCCAGGGCAGCTTCCGGGCCAGGCCGTTCCAGCCGCGTCCGATGCGGACCCGTCGCTCGGTCTTGTCGGCCCAGTCGGCGAGCTGTGCGAACGGATCCGGTGTTTCTTGCTCTGCCATGACCCCCGTGCCCCGGCCGCCGTGTTACGTCGAGGCGCATTATGCGGTACTCGTAGGTCGAACGTGAACGGGGCTCGGCTTGCCTGATCACGTTTTCTTGACACCGCGTCCGGGCGTGGGGCTTGATAATGCCGGACTCACTCGCGGCGACACGGGTCGACGACGGCAAGGAGGCTGCGATGCAGGCCTCTGCGCACATTCCGAACCGATTTAGCGACCTGACGCTGTCGAAACTGCTTCCCCCGCCCGTACGGGCGGGCACCGTGCGCCGCCAGGCGTTGCTGGAACAGCTCGTCGAGGCCGATCCCCGCCGGATCGTCTCGGTGGTGGCGCCCGCGGGTTACGGCAAGACGACGCTGCTGTCGCAGTGGGCCGAGCGCCATGACCAGGCGTTCGCGTGGGTGTCGGTCGACGAGGCGGACAACGATCCCAAGGTCCTGTTGACCTACATCGCGGAGGCGTTGAACGCCGTCGAGCCGCTCGGGCCGCGGGTGTTCGACGCGCTGGCGTCGCCGACCAGCTCGATCCCCGGCACCGTGGTGCCGCGGCTGGCGTCGGCCTTCGCGTCGATGAGCCGGCCGGCCGTGCTCGTGCTGGACGACGTGCACCTGCTCGACGACCGGACGTGCCGGGACGCGCTCTCGGTCCTGGCGGAGAACGTGCCGGACGGCTCGCGCCTCGTGCTGGCCGGCCGGACGTCGCCGCCGCTGCGGATCGCCCGGCTGCGGGCCGAGGGCCGGGTCCTGGAGATCGGCGTCGCCGAACTGTCGCTCACCGTGGCGGAGGCCGGATCACTTCTGCACGAGGCGGGCACGACGTTGCGGTCCGACGAGGTGGTCGCGCTCTACGGCCGTACCGAAGGATGGCCGGTCGGCCTGTACCTGGCCGCGCTGTGCCTGCGTGCGGGCGGCTCGTTCGACCGGGCGGTGGCCTCGTTCGGCGGTGACGACCTGGTGGTGAGCCAGTACATCGAGTCGGAGTTCCTGGACCGGATCTCGCGCCGGCAGCGGCAGTTCCTGACCAGGGCCGCGGCGCTGGACCGGATGTCCGGCCCGCTGTGCGCGGCGGTGCTCGGCGTGGCCGGCGCCGCCCGGACATTGACCGAGCTGGCCGGCTCGAACATGCTTCTGGTGCCCTTGGACCGCCGGGGCAGGTGGTACCGGTACCACCATCTGTTCCGCGACATGCTGCGGGCCGAGCTGGAACGCACCGACCCCGAGCTGCTCACCGCCATCCGGCGCCGCGCCGCCGCCTGGTGCCTCGACCACCAGCGGCCGGAGGAGGCGCTCGAGTACTCGATGGCGGCCGGGGACGCGGAGACCGCGGCCGGTCTGGTCGCGCAGCTCTGGCTGCCGGTCTACTGGCGCGGCCGCCTGGAGACCCTGGTGCGCTGGCTCGCCTGGCTGGAGCGGCGAGGGGTGATCGAGAAGCACCCGATGATCGCCGTCATGGCGGGCTTCCTGCACACCGTCACCGGGCGGCCGGCGGAAGCCGAGCGGTGGGCGAGCCTGCTGAACCATTGGCAGTACGGGCAGCCCGGCTGGGCGGCCGATCCCGCCACCGAGGCGTACACCGCCACGCTGCGGGCCGTCCATTGCCGTGGCGGGCTCGAGCAGATGCGCGCGGATCTGGACGAGGCCGTTCACAAGTACGCGCTGGCCGGCATCGTGTCGCCGACGCCGGCCGTCTACCGCGGGAACGCGTGCATCATGGCCGGCGATCCCGACGGCGCCGACGCGTACTTCCGGGAGGCGGTGGCTCTCGCGGAGCAGACGAAGGCCCAGGAGATCCTGCACGCTGCCCTGTACTCGCGATCGATGCTCGCCATCTCCCGTGGCGAATGGGGCCTCGCGCGGTCGCTGGCCGATCAGGCGCTGGCCGCGGCCCGCGCCCAGCGGCCCGGGAGCGAGGAGATCCTGGTCTGGACCGCGCAGGCGCGGCTGGCGCTGCACCGCGGCGACGCGGACGCCGCCCGGCATGCGCTGGCCGAGACGCAACGCCTTCGGCCGTTCCTCAGCTACGCGCTTCCCTTCTTCGCCACGCACGTCAGCCTCCACCTTGTCCGCCTGCACCTCGCGCTCGCGGACCCGGCGGGGGCCAAGGCCGTGCTGTCCGAGATCGACGAGGTGCTCCGGCATCGGCCCCACCTGGGCGTCCTGGTCGAGGAGGCCGAGGAGCTCCGCGCGGAGCTGTCGGCCGACCGGACGGCGGCGCCGGCGAGCGCCACCGCGCTCACCGGCGCCGAGCTTCGCGTGCTGCCGATGCTCGCGACGCACCTGTCGCTCTCCGACATCGGCGCGGAGATGTTCCTCTCGGTGAACACCATCCGCGCGCACGCGAGGTCGATCTACCGCAAGCTGGGGGCCTCGTCCCGCACCGAGGCCGTCCAGTGCGCCCGCCGGCTGGGCCTGCTCGAGGGGTAGCTAAGGCTTCATCTCGTACGCGCCGACCAGCGCGAGCACCTGCTGCCACACCTGCGCCGTACGGGCGTCGTCCGCGACCGGCCGGCGCAGGTGGGCCAGGGCCCAGGCCGCCTGCTCGTCGGTGGTCGCGGTCTTGCCGTGCAGCTCCGTCGCGTACCCGGAGAAGTCCCGGATCAGCACCGCGAAGATCTCGTCGAGCAGGACCGGGTCGAGGCCGGTCAGCTCGGCCTGCTCGAGGATCAGCTGGCCGTAGACGATCAGCGCGAACAGGTGGCCGACGGCCAGCAGGAAGTCGAGGTCCTTCTGCTGGTCCGCGCTCGGCGCGTGGTCGCGCAGCAGCGTGCGGAAGCCGTCGGCCTGCTCCCGGAAACGGGCCACGTTCGGCAGATCGGCGTGCTTGTCGTAGGCGATCCGCCAGTCGTGGAACCGGATTCCGCCGAGCCCCCGCGCCGGGCCCTGGCGGAACAGGAACTCGTCGTCGGCGGCGTCGTGCCGGGTCGGCACCGGCGGCAGCTCGATCGGGTCGAACAGGTAGTTCGGCATGAACTTGAGGATCAGCGCCAGGTTGACGTGCACGGTGCCCTCGAGCTTCGGCAGGCCGCGGATGTCCATGGCGGCCTTGTCGAAGTAGGTGTCCTTCTCGAAGCCCTTGGCCGCGATCACGTCCCACATCAGGTCGATGACCTTCTCGCCCTCGGTGGTGACCTTCATCTTGGTCATCGGGTTGAACAGCAGATAGCGGCGGTCGTCGGGACCGGCCGACCGGAAATAGTCCACGGCCCGGTCGCTGAAGAGCTTCATACCGACCAGGCGGACGTACGCGTCGGAAAGCTCCCGCCGCACGTGCGCGAAGTCGGTGACCGGCTTGCCGTAGAGCATCCGCCGGTGGGCATGGGTGACCGCCTCGTACATGGCGTGCTCGCAGATGCCGATCGCGGCCGTGCACAGGTTGAACTTGCCGACGTTGACGGTGTTGAGCGCGGCGTCGAACGCGGCCTGCCCGGTGTGCAGGATGTCCTGCTCCCGCACCGGGTAGTCGCGCAGCTCGAAGGTGCTCACGTACATCTGCTTGTTCACGACGTTCGTGATCAGGTGGTAGGCCGGGTGCCGGCTGTCGGCGCCGAAGAAGACGTAGCCGTCGGGGGTGCGGCCGAACACCGAGACGAGGCCGGCGACGTTGCCGTTGCCGATGTAGTACTTGGTGCCGTTGGCGACGTAGCCGCCGTCGGGCGAGGGCGTGAGCACCATGTCGGTGGCGTAGATGTCGGCGCCGTGGCCGCGCTCGGACAGGCCGAACGCCATCACGTGCCCGTCGGCGAGCAGCCGGGCGGCGTGCGCCCGGGCCGCGGGGTTGGCGCTCTGCCAGACCGGGCCGAGGCCGAGCACCGTGACCTGCCACGTGTACCAGTAGTCGAGGCCGTAGAAGCCGAGGATCTCGCTGAGCGCGGCGTTGCGCGCGGTGTCCCAGCGCTTCTGCGGGTCGTCGGCCGACGGCGTCAGGAATGTCGCGAACAGGCCCTCCTTCGCCGCGAAGTCGAGAAAGTCGGAATACCAGGCCCGGTCGATGTAGCTGGCCATGAGCGCCTTCTTGCCGCGCTCCTCGAAGAAGTCGACAGTCGCGCGCAGCAGCCGCCGCGACTCGGCGTCGAGGTGCGTGGGGTCGTACGTACGCGGGTTGAAGATCATGGGCCGGCCCTCCAGTAGCGTCTCGGGTCTAAGTTACTGCCCGGTAATAGAGGGCTGGCAAGTGGTCTCCGAAACCGGATTTTTCTCGCTCTCGCTCTCGCTCTCGTTCTTGCTCTCGCTCTCGTTCTCGTTCTCGCTCTCGCCGAAGGCGTCGCCCGAGAAGTGACCGCCGGCCAGGATCGTCCGGCCGTCGCGGTACCGCGCGAGGAGGTCGACGCGGCGCCGGATTGCCTGGCCGGGGTCGGCGTCGGAGCGGAACCGCCAGGTCGGCTCGGCGAATTGGGCCCTGGTGTGCAGAAGATCGCCCAGGATGAGGATGCGGTCCGCGGTGTCCGGGTCGGAGATCAGCAGGCTCGTGTGGCCGGGTGTGTGGCCGGGCGTGGCGATCGGCCGGATGCCCCTGGGCACCTCCTCGAGGGACGCGACCCGGCGCGCCATCGGCGTCAGCACCCGGTCGGGATCCGGGCCGACACCCCCGGGGTGGGCGCACCAGTAGTCCCACTCGCGCCGGTCGACCAGGTGCTGCGCTCTCGGGAACGCGCCGGTCCAGCCGACGTGGTCCCGGTGCAGGTGGGTGAGGACGACGAAGTCCACGTTCGACGGCGCGACGCCGAGTGCTTCGAGGTTGTCGAGCAACGCGCCGCCCGGACCCAGCCCGAGGTCGACGAGAACCACGTGCCCCGCGGTCCGAATCAGGAACGAGCCGACGTTCGCGACCATCCGTCCTTCGTCATCCAGCAAGTCTTGGTACGGCGTCCAATCGCTGCCCGGAAAGAAATCCGTGCCGCGGCCCACCACCTGACCGTCGGGCACGAACTCGACCAGCGTCTGTCCCAGCATCATGAGGCCACTGTCGGGTCGCGGGGCCGGCTCCACAAGAACGCACTTACAAGTCAGCTTTGGCGCGGTGCCCGGCCGGCACATAGGGTTGACCGCGTCATGGCGATCAGGTTTCGAGCCGGCTCACGGCTTCCGGTGGGAGCCGACGCCGACTGTCCGACGACGTGTCCGACCCGGCAGACGCTCGGCCGGCTGGCGGATCGGTGGACCGTCGCGCTCCTGGAAAGTCTCGCGGGCGGCGGCAAACGCTTCGGGGAGTTGCGCGCGGCCTGCGCCGGCGTCAGCGAGAAGATGCTGACCCAGACGCTGCGCAGTCTGGAGCGGGACGGGTTGGTCGATCGGCGGGTGCTGCCCTCGGTGCCGCCGGGAGTGGAGTACGACCTCACCGATCTCGGCCGGTCCCTGCTCGAACCGCTGAACGCGATCCGCGCGTGGGGCCGGGAGCACCAGGACGACGTCGAGCGGGCACGACTCTCGTACGACGGCCGCTGATCACTCGTCGGTCGGTTTGTCGATGTAGTGAAAGATGGTCCAGTAGAGAATGCCGATCATCACGCCCCCGCCGACGATGTTTCCCAGGGTGACCGGCACCAGGTTGCCCAGCAGGAAGTGGGACCAGGTGAGATCCGCGAAGTCGCCCTTGGCGAGCCCGGCGCCGCTCCAGAAGCCCGCGCCGGCGTGGTTCTTGATCAGCAGGCCGAGCGGCACCAGGAACATGTTGGCCACCGAGTGTTCGAAGCCCGACGAGACGAACAGCGCGATGGGCATGGTGACGGCGAGGATCTTGTCGGTGGTGGTGCGGCCCGAGTAGGCGGCCCAGACCGCCAGGCACACCATCAGGTTGCACAGGATGCCGAGCGTGAAGGCCTCGAGGAAGCTGTGCTGCAGCTTCGCCAGCGAGGTCTTGAGCACCACGGCTCCCCAGCCGCCGTTCGCGTTGTGCCAGGTGCCGCTGACGAACACGAGGGCGACCATCGTCAGCGCCCCCAGGAAGTTCGCGACGTAGACGATGCCCCAGTTGGTGAACAGCTGGCCCCACGTGATGCGCCCGCTGGCCCGCGCGGTGAGGGTGAGCGTCGAGGACGTGAACAACTCCGCGCCGGTCAGCACGACCAGCACCAGCCCGGTGGCGAACACGACACCGCCCACGATGCGAGCCCCGCCCGACCAGGTCAGGGCGGCCGCCCCGACCTGACTGGTGGTGTAGAAAACGAAGCCCAGCGCGATGTAGCCGCCGGCGGTGAGGCCGAGCAGGAACGATTTCGCCGGCCGGCCGGTCGCCTTGGCGTACGCGGCGTCCTCGGCCGCCCGGGCCATCTGTGCTGGGCTGAGCATGAACGGCTCGGGGCCGCCGGCCGTGGCCACGCTCGTATGGTAGGACCCCGTACCCGCGTACCGGGCCGGATTGGCCAGGCCGGGTGTCCGCAAAATGGGACGGCGCCGCCGGGATGTTGGCAGCCGTGGATCTCGGTCGGTAACCTATCCGCGGGGTCACCTAACGTACAACGTTTGGTTACGTGATGTTGGACGTGGGGTTTCCTGTGCCGCGACCAGGATGAGGGGGCACCGGATGCACGGCGAGATCCTGAACCTTCTGGACTGTCATCTGTCCGAGCTGCAAGCGCTGCGCCAGGAGCTTGCCAGCCGTCGTGCCGCCATGCCGGGCGAGCGCCTCCAGGTCGCCGCCGCGACCGCCTCGGCCGCGGAGCAGTACGCCCACGCGATGACGTCCATGCTGACCCACGCCGACGACCATGGGGCCACCGCGTCCTGATCGGACACTTCGGCCCGGCCCCGGTCATGGATATTGTGGACGGATGAGGGCCCGGTACTGGGTAACGGCCGTGATGGCCGGTTGCCTGGCGCTCGGGTTGCTGGCGCTGGCGCGGTCCGGAGCGAAAGCACCGGCGTCGGCGCCGTCCACGACGGCACCGCCGGCCGCGCCGAGGTTCGCGGCCGCCGATCTCACGGCCATGTTCCAGCGGTACGCCGACGGCGGCGGCGGGTGGACCGGCGGCGACAACACGGCGTCCGTCGCGCTGCCCGACGGCCGGGTGGCGTGGCTGTTCTCCGACACGTACCTGGGAAACGTCGCGGCCGACCACACCCGGCCCCGCGATTCGCCGTTCGTGCACAACACGATCGTGGTGCAGGAGGGCGCGACCCTGACGCGGACGCTGCACGGCGGTCCGGAGGCCGGGCCGAAGCCGCTGGTCGGGCCGGCCGGCGACGACTACTACTGGGCGCAGACCGGCGTCGTCGCCGGCGGGGCGCTGCAGGTCTTCTACAACCGCTACCACCGGCACGGCGCCGGGCCGTGGGACTTCACGCTCACCGGGTCGGCACTGGCCACCTTCGCGCTGCCCGGCCTGCGGCTGAAGAACGTCACCGACCTGCCGCTGGGCGACACGATCGCGTGGGGCGCCGCGGTGCTGCAGGAGGGCGAATACACGTACGTGTACGGCTCGGAGCGCACCGGCGACGCGCTCCGCTTCGCCCATCTGGCCCGCGCCCGCGACCCGGCCGCCGCCTGGGAGTTCTGGGACGGCACCGGCTGGACCGCCCGGGCGCAGCGGTCCGCGCGGCTGCTCAGCGGGGTCGACACCGGCTTCTCGGTGCAGCGCGCCGGCGATCGCTACGTGCTGGTGACCACCGAGGGCAACCTGCCGTTCGACCCGGCCATCGTGGCCTATACCTCGGCCACGCCGGCCGGCCCATGGGCGGGCCCGGTGCAGCTCCACACGCCGGAGGAGCCGCTCGCGTACGACGCCCGGCTGCACCCGGAGCTGGCCCGCCCCGGCCGGCTGCTGATCTCGTACAACGTGAACAGCCTGGACGCCGACACCGCGTACCGCGATGCCCGGGTCTACCGGCCCCGCTTCGTCGAGGTCGCCTGGCCGCCGCGGCCGGCCGCCGGCACGGCCCCGGCCGGCCTCGTCGCGGCCGTCAACGACGTGCACCCCAGGCTGCGCTGGAAGGCGGTCCCCGGCGCCACCCGGTACTGGGTCTACGAGCGCGACCTCACCATCGGGCAGACCCACCCGGCGCGCCGGCCGGAGCCGGTCACCGGCACCGAGGCCGACGCCGGGCAGCTCAAGGAGGGCCATACCTACGAGTTCCGGGTCGCCGCCGATGACAGCGAGCTCTCCGCCGCGGTGACCGCCACCCGCACCAGGCCGCAGGTGCCGTCCGGCCTGCGGGCGCGGGCGCTCTCGTCCGGGCGGATCGCGCTGACCTGGGACGACCCCGGCGCGCACCTCTGGTACTGGCTGTACCAGCGGGACGCGGGGTCCGGTGGGCCGTGGCGGCGGGCCGACTACCCGATCGACGATCCGGGCGGCTTCACCACCGTGCCGCTGCTGCACGGCCACGCGTACGAGTTCCGGATCACCGCGATCGGCCCGGCGGGGGAGTCCGGGCCGTCGCGGACGGTGCGGGTCACCGCCCGGTACGCGGCGCCGCCCGCGCCCACCGGCCTGACGGTCGTCCCCGGCGACGGCCGGGCCGACCTCACCTGGCGCGGCAATGCCCCCTACTACCGGATGTACTACCGGGACGTGACGGCCGGCCAGACGGCGTACACCCGGGGCGCCTTCCTGCTCGACGAGCCGAAGGCGGCCGCGGGCCTGCTGACCAATGGGCACGTGTACGACTTCCGGGTGACCGCGGTGCGCAACGGCGCCGAAGGGCCGCCCAGCCGGTCGGTCCGCGTCACCCTGCCCGCGCCGTCGCCCTCGGTCACGCCGTCGCGGTGACCGAGCCGGTCGGTCAGCGCGACGACGTACGGGTGCCGACCCGCTCGACCGCGCTGATCACGTCCCACAGGATCTGCGGTGCGGTCGTGCCCTGGACGGTCGAGACGGTCTTGCGGTAACCGCCGACGTAGCTGACCGTGAGCCGGTAGGAGAAGCGGTCGCAGCAGGCATTATCGGGCTGGTAGGAACTGCGCAGCCGCTGGAACTCGGGGCTGCCGGCCATCCGCCGCGGCTCCTCACCGCCGACGGTCGAGCGGTCGACCACGAACGTGACCTGGCCCCCCGCGAAGCCGCCCGAGCGGTCCAGCACGATCGTGTTGGCCAGGATCGGCGCGGCAGCGACCGGGGCGGCCGGCGCGAACGCCGTGATGACACCCAGGGCGACCAGGGTCGCCATGCCTCGGCGTGTGATTCCGCGTTTCATCGTGGTGTAGCCCTCCGGGTCCGGCGTCGGCGTCTCGGTACGGACAACACCGCACCAGCGCTTTGAGTTACGCGGCGTCCGGTCTGAACTTTCCCATTTGCCAGAGCAATTCGGCGGTCGGCTAGAACTGGTCGGGCGTGTCGAGCTTGCGATAAAAGGATATCTCCGGTGCGCCCTGGGCACCGGCCGCTTGCATGATTCCCGGGATTTCGGGCCGGCTGTCGAAGAAGCGCTGGAACGTCGCCTCGTCCGGCCATTCGTCGAGCACCAGGACCTCGCCGTCGCCGGCGGCGAAACAGTGCCGGGTGGCGCCCGCCGCCTTGCCGGCGTCGGCGATACTGTTCATCAATTCGGCGTGCGCGTTGGCGAAGGTTTCGAGCGTATTCGGGTCGGCCTTGATGCGCAGGATCATGACGACGGACATGTGGCCTCCGGATTCTCGGTGAAAGCCACAGTACGGCTCGCGCGCGGCGCCGTCGCCACCGTTCACCACGACGAGTGATCGGCGATGGTGGTCAGCCCGGTCCCGGGGATCGAGCCATTTCGCGGCCTGCCACAGATAGTCCCGGCCTTACCTCGTCACCGCTCCTGCCGGATGGGCTCGGCGCTGCCGTGGCAGTTCAGAACCGGGCTGGCCGGTGGAGCCCGGCGCCGCGGCCAGGCGCTCTGTCAAGGTGCTGGCGGGCGATTAGCTTCGGACGGCAGCTGCGCAGGCCATGGCTGGGTTCACTGCGCTTCTCGTCATGGTGTCGGCCGAAAGGTAGATACGCGGGAGCGTACGGGTCGGTCGATGGTCAGGATTGTCGCGCCGAACCTTGCTGCGTCCCAACACCGGTAGCAGGATCCTGCCGTGCCCATCAAAACAGAGGTCTACCGGCGAGAGACACCTCAAGGTGTCGAGACCATTACCGTCATGGCCTCGATCGACGAAGAGGGCGTCGAGATCCGCGTCATCCATGAACGGGACGGCGCCGTCATCGCCGACACCATCCCATGCTGGGGGGACGACGGAGTTGCCGGCCAACGTTGGGTGGATCGAAACCGCGATGCTTGCGTTGCCGACGGCTATCAGTTGATCGCGGAGCACGAAGACGCGGAACAGTAGACGCGACGTCAACAGGTCGAACGCGCGCTCGCTGGTGGTTTCGTTGCCGCCGCGCTGCCCCGGCCTCGTCGCGGGAGCGGGTCTGGGCGAGCGGGATTGTCGGTGGTCGGACCTAGTATGCGGAGCATGACGCGGTATATCGATGAGGATCTGCGCGGTGCGGAGTTCCGCGAGTGTGATCTGACCGGGGCACGCCTGATCGGGGTCGTCATGCAGGACGCCGTGATCGACGGGCTCGTCACCAACCTCGTGGTGAACGGTGTCGAGGTCACGCAGTACGTCGAGGCGGAGCTCGACCGGCGGCATCCGGTGCGGGTGCTGATCCGCTCCGAGGACCCGGCCGATCTGCGCGAGGCATCGCGCCGGCTCCAGGCCGGCTGGGCCGCCACGATCGAGCGGATCCGCCGTACGCCGGGCATCGAGCGCCGCAGCGTGCACGGCGAGTGGTCGGCGGCGCAGACGATGCGCCACCTGGTCTTCGTCCACGACTCGTGGTTCCGCCGCTGCTGCCTGGGCTCGACGGAGCTGTTCACGCCGATGGGCATCGGGACGACCGTCGAGCCCTACCGCGGAGCGCACGGGCTTGACCTGTCGCTCGATCCGGGCCTCGACGAGATCGTGAGCGTGCGTGCCGCGCAGGCCGCCGAGCTCGAGGCCTGGCTCGACGAGGTCACCGCCGAGCAGCTCGCCGCGCGGGCGCCGGTGCCCGACGACGATGTCTGGCCGCCGTACGCCCGGGGCCGCTCGGTGCGGCAGTGCCTCGGCACGGTGCTCAACGAGACCTTCGAGCACCACGGCTTCTGCGTCCGCGACCTCGACCTGATCGAGGACGCCGCGTAGGGCCGCCGCCGGTCGGAGCCCGTTACGCGCCTGTTTGTGCAGCGTGCGCCCGCTCTGCGCGGGATGGTGCGGTTGACCGCGGCAGGGGTTGACAACCCCGGAACACGAGTATTATTCGCGTCCACCATGACCAGCACCGTTCCTGTCACCGCGCGCCCTCGGTCGCGCTGGGTGGCGCCGCAGATCCGGGCCGCCGCGGCCGCCGTTGTCATGCTGCTTGCCGTGCTGGCGGTCGCCGCCGCGTCCGATCCTTCGGGTCTGCTCGCGCCGATCGGCGGCCGGGGGTTGCCGGTGCTCGGCTCGGGTGGCGTCTACCGCTGGGCGCCGCTCGTGGTCGGTCTCCCGGTCCTGCTGGCCGGCACCGCCGTACCGGCCTTCCTGGTCGCCAGGCAGTCGCCGGCCCGGTGGGTGTTCGCAGTCACCTGGATCGCGGTGGTCGGCGCCGGCGCCTGGGCGACGGCGGCGAGCGGCTTCGCGTCGGCCCTGCCGATGGTGGGGCCGCACCTGCCGGCCGGCTCGGCCCTGGCGTATGCGCTGGGCACGAGCGGCTTCGCGGCGATCAAGTTCCTCCTCGTCGGCTGGCTGGTCGCGGCCGGCGCGGCGCTCGCCGCCCGGTTCGGGCCGCGGCCGGTGTCCGGCGCCGAGACCGGCGGCTCCCGGGCGGCGTCGACGACGACCGCCGCCGAGGCCCGCGGCGAGGCGCAGACCGCCGCCGAGGCCCGCGAGGCGCAGACCGCCGCCGAGGCCCGCGGCGAGGCGCAGACCGCCGCCGAGGCTCGCGGCGGGGTGCAGGCCGCCGCTGGCGAAACGTTCCCGGTTGCACTCTCGATGGCCGTCATGGTGGCGGTGACCGCTCTGGCGGCGATCGGACCGGCCGCTCACTGGTGGCACGGCGGGCCGGTCGGCTACGCGTTCGCCGGCTTCGTGGCCGCACCGACGGCGGCCAACGGCGTGCTCGGCTTCCTCGCCGGCGTGACGGCGTTCCTGGCCCTGTTCGCCGGGGCGCTGTGGCTGCTCCGGCGCGGGCTGCAGCAAGGCGGTCCGTTGACGGTCTGCCTGGCGTCCGTGGTGGCGGGTCTCGGCCTCGGTGTGGTCGATGCCGTCCTCGTCGCGATGGCTCCGGACCACCTCGCCGGCGCCGGGCCGGACCAATGGTGGATCGCCACCTCGCTGATCAGCGTCGCGACCGGGATCGGCTACGGCGCAGTGGTCGGCCTCATCGGCGCTGTCGCGGCCGGGGCGGCACAGCGCCTGCGATCGAGGCCGGCGCCCCAGGCACGTACCGGCCGCCGGCCGGTCGTGCTGGTCGCGGCGATCGGCGTGCTCGTTCTGGCGCTCGCACCGGTGATCGGCGCGTCGGCTCCCGCCGGTCCGCCGGCCGCCGGGGCGGTCGCGGCGTCCGGCGGCATGGAATTCCTCCGGGTGCTCCCGGCCCCCGCCGGGAACGAGGCCGCGGACGGGCTCGCGACGATCGGCGACGTCACCGGCCGGCAGGTGATCCTCCGGGGCGTCAACGTGAACCAGCTGATCGACTACTACCTGCGCGATCCGGCCGTCCCGGCGACACAGGCGCTGACCGACGGCGACTTCGAGCAGATGGCGGCGATGGGCTTCAACGTGATCCGGCTCGGCCTGTCCTGGTCGCGGCTGGAGCCCCAGCGCGGCACCTTCGACCAGTCCTACCTCCGGCAGATCCAGGCCGCGGTGGCCGGTGCCAAGGCCCACGGCATCTACACCGTGCTGGACATGCACGAGGACGCCTGGGGCAACGCGCTCGCCCGCCCGGCCGAGCGGTGCGGCGGCGGGACGACCCCGACCACCGGCTGGGACGGCGCGCCCGCGTGGGCGACCATCACCGACGGCACCGCGCACTGCCAGTTCCTGGCCCGCGACCTGGCGCCGGCGGTGGCGACGGCCTTCGAGAACTTCTACACCGACCGCGACGGCATCCAGGGCGAGCTCGTGCGTACCTGGGCGTTCGTCGCGCAGGCCTTCGCCAACGAGCCCGCCGTGGCCGGTTACGACCTGCTCAACGAGCCCGGGATCGGGGCCGGGCCGCCGATCAGCTCGGGGCTGCTGCTCGGCCGGTACTACGACGCCGCGATCACGGCCATCCGCGCGGCCGAGCGGGCCGTCGGCGGGCACACCCACCTCGCGTTCTTCGAGCCCAGCGTGCTGTGGTCGGGCCTCGGCTTCGACGTGGCCCCGGCGCCCGGCTTCACCGACGACCGGCAGGTGGTCTTCGCCCCGCACCCGTACAGCGAGTCGATCAGCATGGACCAGGGCACGGGCCTGACGATCGCGTCGATCGAGCGGAACCAGGCCGTCTCGGCCCGCGCCGCCCGCGCGTACGGGGCCGCGTTGTGGTTCGGCGAGTGGGGCTGGTTCGGCGAGCCGGCGGTGGACGGTGCCAAGCTGCGGCGCTTCGCGGCGGCCCAGGACCGGCTCGGCGCCGGCGGCGCGTTCTGGGTGTGGCGGCAGGGGTGCGGCTCGCCGGAGACCGGCGACGACGCCACGACCTCCGGGAACCTGGTCGCCGTGGACTGCCGCACGGGTGCGTCGACCCCGCCGCCCGCGGCCTTCGCGCTACCCCTGTCGAGGGCCTTCCCGAGGGCGTTGCCGGGCCGGCTGGACTCGCTCACCTCGGGACCGGACGGCGGACTGCGGATCACCGCCACCGCCGCCGACAACCCGGCGAACTGCCTCGTCGACATCTGGGTGCCCGGCATCGTGGCGCCCCGCCTGACCACGACGGGGGTCGCCGATGCGTCGTCGGCGCAGGTCAAGGGCGGCTGGCGGATCACCGGCTGCGCCCGTGGCGCCTACACCGTGTCGGCCTCAGCGGCGTAGGCACCGCCGGCTGCGCCCACGGCGCCTACACCGTGTCGGCCTCAGCGGCGTAGGCACCGCCGGCTGCGCCCACGGCGCCTACACCGTGTCGGCCTCAGCGGCGTAGGCGCTGCACCGCGCGCATCTGGTCGGCCAGCGAGTCCATCACGTTCTGCGCGGTCTGCGAGTCGTAGGGGCCGGGCACCGGCACGTACCGGTACTGCCAGGACACCGTGTTGCTGAGGGCCAGCACGTGCACCGCCAGCTTGGTGCCGTCCCCGGAATCAAGAACATAAGCCAGCTGTACGCGATCGCGCCGCAGCCCGGCCAGCTGCCCGGTGGCCGTCAGCCGGCCGGTCACCGCGACCCGGGTGTCCCGGCAGCCGTCGTAGGCCGCGGCCAGCCGGGCGAACTCCCGGCCGGCCGCCGCGGGACCGGCGAACCGGTAGGTGAACAGGGAGACCCCGGCCGGGCCGAGCGCCCAGAACGTGCCCACGCCGTCCAGCGCCCCGGGCGGCGGCCGGTTGAGCACGCTCGCCTCGAACAGCGGCTCGCAGGCGCCCGGCGCGACCGTCTCGGCCTCCGCGGCGACGCTGCGGGGATCGATCACCGCCGCGTCGTTCTGCCCGTCCGAGCGCACCATCCCCGCGTACACCCCTTGCAGGTCGATCAGGCGGAACGGCGGCGCCGGCCGCAACCGCGCGGCCACCAGGCCCCCGGCCAGCGCCAGCCCGACCACGATCACGACGGCCAGGCCGCGCGGGGAGAGCCGGCGCGGCCGGTCGGAGCCGTGCGTGAGGATGTCGGTGGTGGACGCCGGCGTCACCGGGAGACCTCCGTCCTCGGTGGGTGGATCCACGCTGCCACACGATGAGCCGGTTGGCACTCCGGTGCTGACTTTCGTCCCTGGCCGGCCGGTGGTCACCGGCGGATCGTTCGGGGTGACGGCTCGACCCGGTTGAGGAGGCCGTGATGATCGAGATGAAGCAGGCCGCATCGGAGTTCCTGGCCCACAAGCGGATCGCCGTCACCGGGGTGTCGCGCAACCCGCAGGGTCACGGCAGCAACGCCGTCTACCGGCGACTGCGGGACCGCGGCTACGAGGTGTTCGCGATCAACCCGAACACCGACGAGATCGAGGGCGGCCGGTGCTATCCCGACCTGAGGTCGGTGCCCGGCGGGGTCGAGGCCGTCGTCATCGGCACCCGGCCGGAGACCGCGGAGTCCACCATGCACGAATGCGCCGAGCTCGGCATCAAGTACGTGTGGATGCACCGCGGGCCCGGCGCGGGCAGCGTGTCGGAGGCGGCCGCCGGGTACGGCCGGCAGCAGGGGATCACCGTCATCGACGGCGGCTGCCCGCTGATGTTCGCCCCGACCGCCGACTTCGGGCACAAGGCGATGCGCTTCGTGCTCACCCGCACCGGCAACGTCCCCCGGCAGGTGTGAGGCGGAGCCCGCCCGCGCCGAGGCGCGGGCGGGCTCGGTAAACCCGTCAGCGATGTGTCACGAACGCGAGCCCCACCGTCTGGCGCCTGGGGTCGTACCCGAGCACCCGCACCAGGTGCCCCGGGTTGGCGGCCCGGCAGGCGTCCAGCTCGGCCAGCACGACGTCCGCCTCTTGGACGCCGAACAGCGGGAGCTTCCACATCGACCAGTAGCTGGGCGGCGTGTCCGCGGGCGGGCAATGCTCGACGGCGGCGATCCAGCCCTCGGCCACGATGTGCTGTATCTGCCGGCGGATCTGCGCCGGGGTCAGCGGCGGCAGGTAGGAGAAGGTTTCCGTCTTCATCTGCATGAGCGTCTCCCTCAGGCCCGGTCGATCTTGTCGACCACGTCGAACTCGAAGCGCACGTCGCTCCAGGTTTGCAGGGCGGCCTCGAGCTCCGGGCTGTGCTTGGCCGCCGCGCGCAGGATCGCGGCGCCGTCGCGCTCGATGTCGCTGCCCTCGTTGCGGGCGAGCACGCAGGCCTCGACCGCGACCCGGTTCGCCGTCGCGCCGGCCGCGTTGCCCCACGGGTGCCCCAGCGTGCCGCCGCCGAACTGCAGGATCGAGTCGTCGCCGAAGATGCCGACCAGGGCCGGAATGTGTCCTACATGGATGCCCCCGGAGGCCACCGGGAACACCCCGGGCATGTGCCCGAAGTCCTGGTCGAAGAAGATGCCGCGGGAGCGGTCCTCGGCCACGAACGACTCGCGCATGACGTCGATCCAGCCCAGCGTCGCCTGCCGGTCGCCCTCCAGCTTGCCCACCACGGTGCCGGAGTGCAGGTGGTCGCCGCCGGCCAGCCGCAGCGCCTTGGCCAGCACCCGGAAGTGGATGCCGTGCCGCGGGTTGCGGTCCAGCACGGCGTGCAGCGCGCGGTGCACGTGCAGCAGCATGCCGTGCCGGCGGGCCCAGTTGGCCAGCGACGCGTGCGCGGTGAAGCCGGCGGTCAGGTAGTCGTGCATGATGATCGGCATGCCCAGCTCGCGGGCGAACTCGGCGCGCTCGTACATGGCCTCGACCGTGCCGGCCGTGACGTTGAGGTAGTGGCCCTTGCGCTCGCCGGTCTCCGCCTCGGCCTGCCGGATCGCGCGCGCCACCTGCTCGTACCGGTCGCGCCAGCGCATGAACGGCTGCGAGTTGATGTTCTCGTCGTCCTTGGTGAAGTCGAGGCCGCCGCGCAGGCACTCGTACACCGCCCGGCCGTAGTTGCGGGCCGACAGGCCGAGCTTGGGCTTGATGGTGCAGCCGAGCAGGGGCCGCCCGTACTTGTTCAGCTTGTCGCGTTCGACCCGGATGCCGTTCGGCGGGCCGCCGCAGGTCAGCACGAAGGTCAGCGGGAAGCGGACGTCCTCCAGCCGCAGCGACCGGATCGCCTTGAAGCCGAAGACGTTGCCGGCCAGCGAGGTGAGGACGTTGACCACCGACCCCTCCTCGAACAGATCGAGGGGGTACGCGACGAACGCGTAGAACGCGTCGGGATCGCCGGGCACGTCCTCGATCCGGTACGCGCGGCCCTTGTAGTGGTCGAGATCGGTGAGCAGGTCGGTCCACACGGTCGTCCAGGTGCCGGTGGAGCTCTCGGCGGCGATCGCGGCGGCCGCCTCCTCACGCGGCACGCCGTCCTGGGCCACGATCTTGAAGCAGGCGAGCAGGTCGGTCTCGGCGGGCAGGTATCCGGGGTCCCAGTAGGTCGCGGCGTACGGGTGCACGCCGGCCTGATACATCTTGGCCGGTACCGTCGCTGTCATTCGTGCTCCTCCTTGGGTTGGTCAGCCGGCTCGTCGGCTCTCCACGAGCCGCTGGATCATGGGGGTGAGGATCAGCTGCATGGCGAGATCGAGCCGGCCGCCGGGGATGACGATCGAGTTGGCCCGGGACATGAAGCTGTCGTGGATCATGGCGAGCAGGTACGGGAAGTCGATGCCGCTCTGATCCCGGAACCGGATCACGACGAGCGACTCCGCCGGCGACGGGATGGTGCGGGCCACGAACGGGTTGGACGTGTCCACCGTCGGCACCCGCTGAAAGTTGATGTCCGTCTTGGCGAACTGCGGCGTGATGGTCCCGATGTAGTCGGGCATCCGGCGCAGGATCACGTCGGTGACCGCCTCCGGCGTGTACCCGCGGCTGCTGCGGTCCCGGTGCAGCTTCTGGATCCACTCCAGGTTGATCACCGGGACCACACCGATCTTGAGATCCCCGTACGCGGCGAGGTCCACGGTCGGCGTCACCGCGGCGCCGTGCAGGCCCTCGTAGAACAGCACGTCGACGTCGGGCCCGAAGTCCCGCCAGGGGGTGAACGTGCCGGCCGGGCAGCCGTACGCCCGGGCCTCGATCTCGTCGTGCACGTAGTGCCGGGTGCGCCCGGTGCCCTTCGTGGCGAACTCCTCGAACGTCTCGCCGAGCTCGTCCAGGAGGTTCGCCTGGGGACTGAAGTGGCTGAAGTTGCGGTTGCCGCGGCTGTCCGCCTCGGCGATGGCGGCCACCATGCCCTCCCGGTCGTAACGGTGGAAGGCGTCCCCCTCGATGTAGGCCGCGCGTATCCCCTCCCGGCGGAAGATCTGGACGAAGGTGTTCTTGACGGTGGTGGTACCGGCTCCGGAGGAACCGGTCACCACGATGATCGGGTGCCGGACCGACAACAGACTCTCCTCGATCAGGACCGGAGGGATCAGGACCGGAACAGGCCGCGGTGGGCGAACAGCGGCGACTCCTCGTGCCGGGCGGGCGGGTCGGACAGGTAGCGGCGCACCCGGTCGACCTTGTTGCGGGAGCCGAACACCAGCGGCGTTCGCTGGTGCAGGGCGGCCGGAACCAGATCGAGGGTCGGCGTACGCCCGTCGGTGGCCGCGCCGCCGGCCTGCTCGCACAGCCACGCGACCGGATTCGCCTCGTACACCAGGCGCATCCGCCCGCGCCCGTGCCCCGGTCCGGTCTCGGCGGGGCAGAGGTAGATGCCGCCGCGGGACAGCACGCCGTACGCCTCGGCCGCCAGCGACCCCAGCCAGCGCATGCTGAAGTCCCGCCGCCGCGGTCCGCTGCTTCCGCTGACCAGGTCGGCCACGTAGGACCGGATGCCGCGGTGCCACTGCCGGGCGTTGGCGGCGTTGACCGCGTATTCGCCGGACTCGGGCGGCACCTCGACCCGGCGCCGGAGGCAGGTGAAGCCGTCCGGGCCCAGCGCGTACAGGTCGGTGCCCTCGCCGACGGTGAGTGCCAGCACGGTGGCCGGGCCGAACACGATGATCCCGGCGGCCAGCTGCCGCCGGCCCGCCTGCAGCAGCCCGCCGCCGATGACGTCGGTGACCGGCAACACCGAGAAGATCGTGCCGACGGCCGCGTTGATGGCGAGGTTGGCCGGCTCGTCGACGGCGACCAGGGTCACGACGACGCTGCCGTGGCGGTCGACGGGCACCGGCGCCGCCTCGCCCGCCATGCCGACGGTGGCGACGTCGGCTCCGGCGAGCGCGTCCCGGTAGAGGGCGCGGGCCCGGGAGTCCAGGGTGCACGGTTCGGCCGCTCGGGTCGAGATCAGGTGGGCCAGCACGGCGGCCGCCGCGGTCAGCCGGGCGACGACGTCGGCGGCGGCGAGGGCGGGCCGGCTGGACGGGCCGAGATCTCCGACCGGCGGCAGGGCGAGCGGTACGTGGTCGACAGCCATGACCGAGTGTGTGACCACCGAACACGCAAAGCCAAGGCATGGTTTTCTGCCATTGACAACAGCAAAAGTATGCTTCGGACATGAAGGACGTAACCCTTCGTCAACTGGAGTTCCTGGCCGAGACGATCCGCGCGGGCTCCCTGGCCGGCGCCGCCGAACGCCTGCACCTGACCGGCCCGGCCATCGCTCAGCAGCTGCGCCGGCTCGAGTCGGCGGCCGGGCTGCCCCTGCTGGAACGCGGTCCGCACGGGCAGCGCCCCACCGACGCCGGGCGGCTGCTCGCCGAGACCTACGCCCGCATCCGCGCCGAGCTCGCCGCCTGCGACGACGGCCTGCGCGCGCTGCGCTCGGCCGAGGCGGGCCGGGTCACCGTCGGCGCGGTGAGCACGGCGAAGTACTTCGCGCCCCACCTCATCGCCGCGTTCCGCCTGGCGTACCCGAAGATCGGCATCGAGCTCGCCTTCGGCAACCGCGAGGAGATCATCGCGCTCCTCGAGGGTTACTCGGTCGACCTGGCCGTCATGGGGCGCCCGCCGCAGGGGCTCGCCGTCGAGCAGCAGGTCTTCGGCGATCATCCGTACGTCATCGTGGCGCCGTCGCGGCATCCGCTGGCCGGCGCCGGTCGCCTGCCGTTCCCGCGGGTCGCGGAGGAGACCTTCCTGGTCCGCGAGCACGGTTCCGGCACGCGGCTGCACCTGGAGGCGATGTTCGCCGCGGCCGGCCGCGACCCGGCGATCGGCATGGAGCTGGACTCGAACGAGACCATCAAGCAGGCGGTGATGGCCGGGCTCGGCATCGCCCTGATCTCGGCGCACACCATCGCCGCCGAGGTGCACGACGGCCGGCTCGTGGTGCTCGACGTCGAGGGCCTGCCGATCCACCGGCACTGGCTGCTGGTCCGGATGGCGAGCCGGAACCCGGGGCCGGCCACCCGGTCGTTGTGGAACTTCGTGGCGCTGACCGGCGCCGACTACCTGCCCTCCGACGGGGACGGCGGCCAGGGCTCGGCGTGACGGCCGAGCCCTGGCCGCTCACCAAAGGCCGGCGCTAGACGCCGGCGGCCGCGGCCACCGCCCGCCCGGCCAGCACCCGGGCGAGATGACGCCGATACTCCGCGGAGGCGGTCAGGTCGTCGATCGGCGAGGTGCCCTCGGCCGCGACCGCGCACGCCTCCTCGATGGCGGCCCGCTCGGCGGCGCAGCCCGCGAGGGCCTGCTCGAGCGCGGTGGCCCGCAGCGCCGTCGGGCCCATGTTGGTCAGCGTCACCCGGGCCGACTCGATCGCGCCGTCGTTGCGCCGCACCATCGCCGCCACCCCGACGATCGCCCACGCCTGCACGACCCGGTGGAACTTCTCGTAGTGCGAGCCCCAGCCCTCCACCTTGGGCACCTGGACCTCGGCGAGCACCTCGTCGTCGGCGAGCGCCGTGGTGAACAGGTCGACGGCGAAGTCGGCGGCCGGGACCACCCGCCGGCCGGACGGCCCGGCCAGCACGTACCGCGCCTCCAGCGCGGCCGCCGCCGCGGGCAGGTCGGCCGCCGGGTCGGCGTGCGCGAGCGAGCCGCCCAGCGTGCCGCGGTGACGGACCTGCCGGTCGCCGATCGTGGCCGCCATCCGGGACAGCAGCGGCGCGTACCGCTGCACCAGCGGCGAGGACGCCACCTCGTCGTGCGTGGTCATCGCGCCGATGACCAGCGCGTCGCCCTCCTCGCGGACGCCGCGCAGCTGCGCCACGCCGCCGAGGTCGACCAGCACGCTCGGCGCCGACAGCCGCAGCCGCAGCACCGGGATCAGGCTCTGCCCGCCGGCCAGGACCTTGGCGTCCTCGCCGCCCTCGGCGAGCGCGGCGACCGCCTCGTCCACACTGGTCGGACGCAGGTAGTCGAAGGCAACCGGGATCATGACCGTCCACCCTCCGTTCCGGCTGTTCGGATCGCCCGCCAGACCCGCTCGGGCGTGCACGGCATCGGGACGTCGCTGACCCCGAACGGGCGCAGCGCGTCGACGATCGCGTTGACCACGGCCGGGGTCGCCGCGATCGCGCCGGCCTCGCCGACGCCCTTGACACCGAGCGGGTGCGTCGTCGCGGGGGTCTCGGTGCGGTCGGTGACGATGTCCGGCAGGTCGGCCGCCGTCGGCGGCGTGTAGTCGACGAAGGAGCCGGTCACCAGCGTGCCCGACTCGTCGTAGACCGCCTCCTCGTGCAGCGCCTGGGCGATGCCCTGGGCGACGCCGCCGTGCACCTGCCCCTCGACGATGGTCGGGTTGATCACCTTGCCGACGTCGTCGACCGCGACGTACTTGCGGATCGCCACGTGCCCGGTCTGCGTGTCGACCTCGACCGCGCACAGGTGCGTGCCGTGCGGGAAGGAGAACGTCTCCGGGTCGAACGTCGCGTCCGCGTCCAGCGTGGCCTCCACCCCGTCGGGCAGGTCGTGCGCCGCGAACACGGCGAACGCGGCGTCGGCGACCGTCTTGGCCGCGTCCGGCGTGCCCCGCACCCGGAACGCGCCGCCGGTGAACTCCAGGTCGTCGGGGCTACACTCGAGCATGTGTGCGGCCACCGTACGGGCCTTGTCACGTACCTTGCGGCACGCCTCCACCAGCGCGATCCCGCCGACCGCGAGCGACCGGGAGCCGTACGTGTCGAGGCCCTTGTGCGAGGTGCGGGTGTCGCCGTGCAGCACCTCGACGTCGTCGAAGGCCACGCCGAGCTCGTCGGCGACGATCTGGCTCCACGCGGTCTCGTGCCCCTGCCCGTGCGGGCTGGTACCGGTGACCACCTCGACCTTGCCGGTCGGCAGCACCCGGACCGACGCCGTCTCCCAGCCGCCCGCCGCGTACCGCAACGCACCGAGCAGGCGGGACGGCGCCAAACCACACATTTCCGTGTACGTCGAGGTCCCGATCCCCAGCTGCACCGGGTCGCCGGACGCGCGCCGGAGCTCCTGCTCCTTGCGCAACTCGTGGTAGCCGAGCAACGCGAGCGCCTTGTCGGTGGCGGCATCGTAGTCGCCGGAGTCGTAGACGAGCCCCGCGACCGTGGTGAACGGGAACTCCTCCCGCTTGATCCAGTTGCGCCGGCGGATCTCGATCGGATCGACGCCGAGCTCGACGGCCAGGTCGTCCATCGCCCGCTCGACCGCGAAGGTCGCCTCCGGCCGGCCCGCGCCGCGGTACGCGTCGGTGATCGTCGTGTTGGTGAACACGCCGCTGCACTCGAACCGGTAGGCCGGGAACTTGTAGATGCCGTTGTACATGAAGGCGCCCAGGATGGGCACGCCCGGCCCGACGAGGCCGAGGTAGGCGCCCATGTTGGCGATCAGCTTCACCGAGATGCCGGTGACCGTGCCGTCCCGGCGCGCGGTGAGCCGTACGTCCTGGATCATGTCGCGGCCGTGGTGCGCGGAGAGCATCGTGTCGCTGCGGGTCTCGGTGTACTTGACCGGGCGGCCGACCCGCCGCGCCGCCATGAACGTGATCAACTCTTCCGGGGTCACCTGGAGCTTGCCGCCGAAGCCGCCGCCGACGTCGGGGGCGATCACCCGCACCTTGTGCTCGGGCGTGCCGGTGAGCAGCGCGTAGAAGACCCGCAGGATGTGCGGGATCTGGGTGGCCGACCAGATCGTGTAGTCGCCCGCCCCCGGGTCCACGACGACGCTGCGCGGCTCCATGAACGCCGGGATCAGCCGCTGCTGGACGTACCGGCGTTCGATCACGACCTCGGCGTCGGCCGCCGCGACGTCGGTGCCCGTGCCGGCCTGCGCCGAGTCGAAGACCCAGGTGTACGACTTGTTGGTGCCCTTGTCGGGGTGCACCAGCGGGGAGCCCTCGGCCAGCGCCTGCTCGAGGTCGAGCACCGGCGTCAGCGGCTCGTAGTCGACCTCGATCGCCTCCAGCGCGTCCAGCGCGGCGGCCTGGTCCCGGGCGACGACCACGGCCACGGCCTCACCGTGGTGCCGCACCGTGCCGACGGCCAGCGGCGGCCGGTCGGGATGCACGAGGTCCTCGGTCACCGGCCAGGCGCACGGCAGGCTGCCCTGCACGTCGGCCACGTCGGCGCCGCTGAACGCGGCGACCACATTGGGCCGGGCCAGTGCCGGCGCGGTGTCGATCGAGACGATCCGGGCATGCGCGTACGGGCTGCGCAGGATCGCCATGTGCAGCAGGCCGGGCAGCGTGATGTTGTCGGTCCAGCGGGTGCGGCCGGTGATCAGCCGGGCGTCCTCCTTGCGCAGGCGTTCGCGACCGACCTCGCGGTCGTCGGTGACGGTCACGACGTCACCTCCTCGGCCGCGGCTGCTCGCACCGCTCGGACGATGTTCTGGTAGCCGGTGCAGCGGCACAGGTTGCCGGACAGCCCGTCGCGGATCTCGTCGTCGGTCGGGTGCGGGTTGTCGCGGAGCAGGTCGACCGCCGACATGATCATGCCGGGGGTGCAGAATCCGCATTGGAGGCCGTGCAGCTCGTGGAAGGCCCGCTGCACCGGGTGCAGGGAGCCGTCCGGGCCGGCCAGGCCCTCGACGGTGGTGATGGTCGCGCCGTCGGCCTGCACGGCGAGAACCGAACAGCTCTTGACGCTGCGAGCCGGCTCGTCGCCGGTGCTCAGGAGCACGGTGCACGAGCCACAGTTGCTGGTGTCGCAGCCGATGACCGTGCCGACCTTGCCGACCGTCTCGCGTAGATAGTGGACCAGAAGAGTTCGTACTTCGACGGTGTCGACGTACTGCTCGCCGTCGACGGTTACGGAGAGTTTGGAGGTGGAAGACACGGCGCCTCCCGCGGTGGCCGAGAACGGCCCGCGGCGGACGCACACGGGCCACGCACTTCTGGTGAGTTTCCTCACAGACCCGATCACGCGCAAGGGCTGATCGAGTCAGCGGGACACCTCGCGGAGAAGCTCTTCGATGGCCGCGACGCTGTGCCCGGCAACCAGGGCGTCGACGTGGGGGAGCGCGGCGGCCAGCCCGCCGGCCGTCGGCGCGAAGCCCGGCCGCCCGGCGTGCGGGGTCGCCCAGATCAGCCGGTGCGCGAGCCGGCGTACGTGCGCCGCCGCCTCGCCGAGCGGCGCCGGATCGCCCCGCTCCCAGCCGTCGCTGAACACGACCACGACGGCGCGCCGGGCGACCCCGCGGTGCCCGTACCGGCGCAGGAAATCGGTGAGCGTGTCGGCGAGCCGGGTGCCGCCGCGCCAGTCCGGAATGGCCTGTCCGGCCGCGCGCACGGCGGATGCCACGTCCGGAGCGTGTAAGTGCGGCGTGACCCGGGTCAGCCGGGTGCCGAGGGTGTACACCTCCGTCCATCGGGGACGGCTCTGCACCAGCGCGTGGCCGAGTCGCAGCAGGGCATCGGCGTACGGCGCCATCGACCCGGAGACGTCGGCGAGCAGCACGAGCCGGCGCGGCCGGGGGCGGCGGGCGCGCCGGGCCGGCAGGCGGGGCTCGCCGGCCGCGCGCAGCATCGCCCGCATCGTCCGCCGCGGATCGGTCCGTCCCCGATGCCACGGCCGGTAGCGCCGGCCGGGTCGTCGCGGATCGACGGCCGCGGCCAGCGTCAGCAACCGCATGGCCTCGGCGCGCTCGGCGGCCGACAGGGTGGCCAGGTCCCGGTGGCGCAGCACCTCGGCGTCGGCGGCCTGGACGGCGAGGCCCGGGTCGCCGGCGACGGCTTCGTCCCGCGCCGCTCCGGTGCGGAACAGCGCGCGCTCGGGCAGCCGGCGCACCTGCCACGGGGTGCCCCTCGGCTCGGTGTCCCGGGTGAACCCGGCGAACGCCGCGTCGAACCGGGCGATGTCGTCCGGCGAGCCGCACAGCGTCAGGCGGGCGGCCCAGTACAGCAGGTCGGTGCCGGTCGCGTCGACCGCCCGGACCATCGCCTGGACCCGGTCCGGCGTCGCCGGGACGCCGGCCGCGCGCACCGCGGCGACCAGGTCAAGGAGCATCGGTCAGCTGGCCCGGCGGCAGCGCGCGGACCCGGTCGATGTCGTCCCGGACCTTGAGCACCGCGCCGAGCGTCAGCGCCGTGATCTCGGCGGTGAGCGCGGCGGCGCCGAGCGCCCCGACCGCCGCCGCCCAGTCCACGGCCTCGGCCACGCCGGGCGGCTTGACCAGGTCGAGCGCGCGGAGCCGGGCGGTCGCGACGGCGATCTGCCCGGCCAGCCGCTCGGTCACCTCGGGCAGCCGTACCCGCAGGATCGCGGCCTCGCGCTCCGGCGAGGGATGCCCGACCCAGTGGTACAGGCACCGGCGCTTGAGCGCGTCGTGCACCTCCCTGGTCCGGTTGCTGGTCACCACGACCAGGGGTGGCTCGGCCGCGACGATCCGGCCCAGTTCCGGGATGGTCACCGCGGCGTCGGCCAGCAGTTCGAGCAGGAACGCCTCGAACTCGTCGTCGGCCCGGTCGACCTCGTCGATCAGCAGCACGCAGGGCGCCCGCTCGATCGCCTGCAGCAGCGGCCGGGCGACCAGGAAGCGCCGGTCGTAGAGGCCGGCCTCCAACTCCTCGACGCTGCGCGCGCCGCCGGCGGCGGCCTCCACGGCGCGCAGATGCAGCACCTGCCGCGGGAAGTCCCAGTCGTACAGCGCCTGCGCCGCGTCGAGCCCCTCGTAGCACTGCAGCCGTACCAGCGGGAGGCCGGTCGCCTCGGCCAGGGCGCTCGCGAAGGCGGTCTTGCCGACCCCCGCGTCACCCTCCAGGAAGACCGGCCGGTGCAGCCTGAGCGCGAGGAAGCCGGCGACCGCCAGGCCCTCGTCGGCGAGATAGCCGGCCGCGGCCAGCGCCTTCGCCAGGGCGGCGGGATCGTCGTATCCGTGCACGACTCCACTATGCGCGCACCGGCCGCCGCGGGGTCACCCCCAAGATTGCGAAGATCGCCCCGTGGACCTCGTCGGCGCCTATCCTATTTGAGGGTATTTACGCACATCTTAGGACCGGGGAGCATCGGCCATGCGCGCGGCATTCGACAAGTTGATCTCAGGGGCCGGATTACTGCTGGCGATCGTTTTCCTCGTGGCGGGCGGGATGCTGGCGTACGCGTCCTCGTACGTCGCGGGGGAGGTGAAGGACCAGCTCGGAGCACAGGACATCACGATGCCCGAGGGCGCCGCGCTGGAGAAACTCCCGAAGGCCGACCAGGATGCGCTGAAGCCGTACGCCGGCAGTCCGCTGGACACCGGGCCGGAGGCCAAGGCGTACGCCGATCACTACATCCAGGCGCACATGAACGCGATGTCCGGCGGAAAGACCTACTCAGAAGTCAGCGCTCAGTACCTCGCGATGACGGACGAGCAGAAAGCCTCGCCGGAAGGCCAGCAAATGGGCCAGCTGCGCCTCACCCTGTTCCAGGGCAACACCCTGCGCGGCCTGCTGCTCTACGGCGCCGCGTTCGCGACGATGGGAACTCTCGCGGGCTACGCGGCGATCGTCGCCTTCGTCGGCGCGGCGATCCTGCTGGTCCTCGGAGTCCTGGGTCTGCTGCACGCGCGGCGCGCGGCACCGGCGGCGCCGGCGGCGACGGCGACTCCCGAGCCGGAGTCGTGACCGGCTGACCACAGCCGGCGTGCGGCCGACGGCTACGCGGCGGCCTGCGCCTGACCGAGTGCGAACGGCTGCTCCGTGGGGCGTCCGAAGTGGTAGCCCTGCGCCAGCCGGTAGCCGAGCCGGTACAGCTCGGCCGCCTGCTCGGCGGTCTCGACGCCCTCCGCGACGGCGTTCATGTCGAGCGCCTCGGCGACCTGGATGAGCGTGGCCGCGATGACCGCCCGGCGGCCGCCGGAGGTGACCTCGTCGACGAAGGACTTGTCGACCTTGAGGGCGTGCGCCGGCACCGTCTGCAGCAGCGTGAGCGACGAGTGTCCGGTGCCGAAGTCGTCCAGGGCGATCCGCACACCCATCTCGTGCAGCCGGTGCAGCATCTCGAGCGCGCGTTCGCTTTCGAAGACGGCGGTCTCGGTCACCTCGACCGTGAGGCACGAGGCAGGCAGTCCGCTGTCGGCCAGCGCCGACGCCACCGTCTCCACCAGGCCGGGACGGGTCAGTTGCCGGGCGGAGACGTTGACGCTCACCCGCTGCGGCGCGGCCGCACCGTGCTCGGCGCGCCAGCGCGCCGTCTGGTGGCACGCCTCGCGCAGGATCCAGGCGCCCATCTCGACGATCGTGCCGTTGCTCTCGGCGACCGGGATGAACTCGGCGGGCGAAACCATGCCGCGCTCGGGGTGACGCCAGCGCACGAGCGCCTCGACCCCGACCGTGCGGCCCGTCGGCAGCTCGACGATCGGCTGATAGACCAGGTGCAGCTGGCCGGCCTCGAGTGCGGTGCGCAGGTCCGCGCTGATCCGCGCCTCCTCGCCGGCGCGCCGGTCGAGCTCGGGGAGATACCAGGTGTGCGGCTCGCCGAGTCCCTTGGCCGCGTACATCGCGACATCGGCCCGGCGCAGCACCTCGAGCGGGTCGGTGAGCCGCTCGGTGTCCACCAGGCCGATGTTCGCCCCGATCACCAGGTCCTGACCGGCCACCTGGATCGGCTGGGCGAGCAGCTGGACGACGCGCTCGGCGACGCCGAGGGCGACCTCCGGGGTCCCGCCCGGTATCAGGAAGGCGAACTCGTCCCCACCCAGCCGGGCCACGGTGGCCGTCGCGCCGGCCGCCGCCGTCAACCTCGCGGCGACCTCGACCAGGAGCTGGTCGCCGACGTGGTGACCGAACTGGTCGTTGACCTTCTTGAAGCCGGTCAGGTCGAGCAGGGCGACACACGAGCGGCCGTCGGCGAGAGCGGGGACCAGCGCCGCCTGGAACTGCCGGCGGTTGCCCATGCCGGTCAGCTCGTCGCGCAGGGAGAGGTCCGCCAGCCGGTCGGCCTGCTTCTGCACCTGTTTCACGAAACCGGACATCCGGTAGGACACGAGCAGGAACAGCACCACCGCGCCGGCGGCCACGACCATCCAGTCCCCGCGGCGGGTGGCGACGCCGGGCGCGAACAGGATGGCCGGCGCCAGCAGGGAGCTCGCGGTGAGCAGCACCTGACGTCCGCCGCCGAGCCCGGTCCGGTGGACGCGCGAGGTGGCCTTGCCGCTCTTCGCCATCGACGGGTGCAGCGCCGCGCAGGCCCACAGGACGTACGACAGCATCCACACCGCGTCCAGCGGGTTGCCTTCGGTGTAGGTCAGGTAGTCGGTCAGCACGGAGTAGCCGATGTCGGCGACCAGGAGCGCCAGGGCGGCCACGCCGAGCATCCGGGTGCTGGCGTTGCGGGTGCCGGCGGCGATGAACAGGCCGGTCAGGATGGCCAGCAGCATGGCGTCGGTGGCCGGATAGGCGGTGTTGATGATGCGTTCGAGCGTCGTGTCCGCCTGGGCCGCGGCCGCGGGATGCAGCACGAAGACCCAGAACACCAGGCTGAAGCCGGTCGCCACGATGGCCGCGTCGAGCACCGCACGCGGGTCGCGGTCCCGCAGCTCGCGTGCCATCAGGAGGAAGCCGGCCGCCAGCAGCGGATAGCAGCCGAGGTAGAACACATCCGCGATCGAGGGAAACGGCTCCTGGTGGAGCACGTACACGTAGATGTCCCAGATCAGGTCGCCGGCGGCCGACATGAGTTGGCCGGCCGCGAAGCAGTACCACACCGCCGGCCGAGCCGGCCGGTGCAGCCGCACGCCCACGAGGATCAGCGCCCCGCAGCCGAATCCGACCACGTTGTAGGTCACGGCCTGCGCCAGGCCGCCGCCGGGGAGAAGGAAGTAGCCGCCGATGACGGCGACCCCCGCCGCCAGCACCAGCCACCACCACGACCGCTCCCACTTCACGTGGGTGCTATCGGTCGTACGGCCGCCGAATTCAGGCTTTGCGCCGGCCGAAAGGGGTCGCCGGCGCCACGTCCGGGCGCACGATCCGGCCGGCACAGCCGGGTCAGCGGTCGTCCGCCCGGAAGGGGCGTACCGGACGTTGTGCCCTAAATCTCTCCGCACTGTCCCGGAAAGATAAGAAATTTGTCCCGGTAGGTAAAGGATATGGCCCTTATCACGCCTATTGTTGCCCCCATCACAGGCCCTGGCGGTCGATAGGGCCAGCCGAGCAAAGAGCAACGGCGGGTACTCCCGCCGCTTCGTGAGGGGGCAGTTCGTGGCGAAGGCCATCCGCTTTTACCGTACCGGCGGCCCGGAGGTCATGACCTGGGAGCCGGTCGAGGTCGGCGACCCGGGGACGGGCGAGGTCCGGGTGCGGCACCACGCGGTCGGACTCAACTTCGCCGACACCTACTTCCGCAGCGGCCTGTACCCCGCGGCCCTGCCGGCCGGGATGGGCGTCGAGGCGGCCGGCGTGGTCGAGGCGGTCGGACCCGGCGTCACCGGGTTCGCCCCGGGCGACCGGGTGACCTACACCGGCAGCCCGCTCGGCGCCTACAGCACCGAACGGGTGATGCCCGCGGCCTCGCTGATCAAGCTGCCGGACGCCATCGACTTCGAGACCGCCGCCGCCATGACCATGCGCGGCCTGACCAGCGCCTACCTGCTGCGCCGGATCGCCACGCTGAACGCCGGCGACACCGTGCTGCTGCACGCCGCGGCCGGCGGGGTCGGGCTCATCTTCACCCAGTGGGCGAGCCTGCTCGGCATCAACGTGATCGGCACGGTCTCCACCGAGGAGAAGGCGGCGGTGGCCCGGGCGCACGGCTGCGCGCACACCATCCTCTACAAGCAGCAGGACGTGCCGGCCCGGGTCCGGGAGCTGACCGGCGGGGCCGGGGTGCCAGTGGTCTACGACAGCATCGGCGCCACGACCTTCCACCAGTCGCTCAAGTCGGTGCGGCGCCGCGGGCTGCTGGTCTGCTTCGGCACCTCGTCCGGCCCGATCCCGCCGATCGACGCGATGCAGCTGGCGATCCACGGCTCGGTGTTCGTCACCCGCCCGGCGCTGGCCGACTACATCGCCGACCCCGCCGAGCGGGCCGAGCTCGCCGGCGAGCTGTTCGACCACGTCGCGGCCGGGCGGATCAAGATCCAGATCAACCAGCGGTACGCGCTGGCCGACGCGGTCGCCGCCCACCAGGACCTGGAGTCCGGCCGCAGCATCGGCTCCTCCGTCTTCACCCTCGACTGACGCTCTTCACCCTCGACTGACTTCCGAATTCCCCTGGGAGGCAACCATGCAGGACACCATCGCCGCAGCCGTCGAGCCGGTGGCGACGCCCGAGAGCCCGTTCGAGGTGCACCCGATGACGGTGCACATCGGCGCCGAGCTGCGCGGCATCGACCTGGCCGAGGTCTCGCGCAGCGACGAGCTGTTCGGCGAGCTGCGGTCGCTGCTGCTGCGGTACAAGGTGCTGTTCGTCCGGGACCAGCCGATCAGCCGGGCCGAGCACGTGGCCCTCGCGGAGCGGTTCGGGCCCCTCGAAGACCACCCGGTGGCCGGCAGCGACCCCGACCACCCCGGCCTGGTGCGCATCTACAAGGACCTGGACAGCCCGGCGGAGCACTACGAGAACGCGTACCACTGCGACGCGACCTGGCGGGAGGCCCCGCCGCTGGGCTGCGTGCTGCGGATGGTCGAGGGTCCCGCGGTCGGCGGCGACACGATCTGGGTGAACATGGCCGAGGCGTACCGGCGGCTGCCCGAACAGATGAAGGCCCGGATCGAGGGCCTGCGGGCGCGGCACAGCATCGAGGCGAGCTTCGGCGCGAACATGCCGATCGAACAGCGGCTCGCGCTGCACGAGCGGTTCCCGGACGCGGAGCACCCGGTGGTGCGCACGCACCCGGAGACCGGCGAGAAGGTGCTGTTCGTCAACGCGTTCGCCACGCACTTCACCAACTACCACACGCCGGAGCGGGTCCGGTTCGGCTTCGACTACACGCCGGGCGCGAGCGAGCTGCTCAACTACCTGATCCGCCAGGCCGCCGTGCCGGAGTACCAGGTGCGCTGGCGGTGGACGCCGAACAGCTTCGCGATCTGGGACAACCGCAGCACCCAGCACTACGCAGTGCAGGACTACTGGCCCGCCGTGCGCAAGATGGAGCGCGCCGGGGTCATCGGCGACAAGACGTTCTGATCCCCTCCCACCCCGGACAGGAGTAACCCCCATGTACTTCCACGACGACTCGCTGTGGCCCGAGACCCAGGAGAAGCTGGTCATCACCGCCGCTCCGTACGCGCCGGAATGGGAGCCTGGCGACTTCCCCGAAGACATCCCGGTCACCATGGACGAGCAGATCCAGACCGCGGTCGACTGCTACAACGCCGGCGCCACCGTGCTGCACATCCACGTCCGCGAGCTGAACGGCAAGGGCTCGAAGCGGCTGTCGATGTTCAACGAGATGCTCGGCCGGCTGCGCGAGGCCGTGCCGGACATGATCCTGCAGATCGGCGGCTCGATCTCCTTCGCCCCGGAGAACGAGGGTGAAGCGGCCAAGTGGCTGGAGGACGAGGCCCGGCACCTGCTGACCACCCTGGACCCGGCGCCCGACCAGGTCACCATCGCCATCAACACCAACCAGTTCAACATCGTCGACCTGATGACCGCCGACGACATCGCCGGCACCTCCATCGAGCGGCCCGCGCTGTACGAGGCGTACCGCAACATGATCGTCCCGGCCGAGCCGGCCTGGGTCGAGGAGCACCTCAAGCGGCTGCGTGCGGCCGGCATCCAGCCGCACTTCCAGCTGGCACACAGCGCGCAGCTGGAGACCGTCGAGCGTCTGGTCCGCCGCGGCGTCTACACCGGACCGCTGAACATCAGCTGGGTCGCGATCGGTGGCGGCTTCGACGGCCCGAACCCGTACACCATGATGGACTTCATCCGGCGGGTGCCGGACGGGGCGAGCCTGACCATGGAATCGGTCATGCGCGCGGTGCTGCCGATCAACACCATGGCCGTCGCGATGGGTCTGCACACCCGCTGCGGCAACGAGGACAACCTCTGGTACGCCAAGGGCGAGAAGATGAAGTCCGTCCAGCAGGTCGAGCAGCTGGTCCGCATCGCCGGCGAGCTCGGCCGCAAGGTCGCCGACGGCAAGGAAGCCCGCGACATCTACAAGATCGGCGAGTACTGGAACAGCGCCGACGAGGCCCTCGCCAAGCTGGGCTACGCGCCGAACCGCAAGCCCGGCCAGGTCGGCTTCACCTTCCACTCCTGAGCATTCAATCTCTGACCGTTCGCGTGGGGTGCGGTTCGCCGCGCCCCACGCCCGCACCCCTCTGGTAATCGATATACCCCTAACCCCCGGCTCATTCTTGGAGCAATCATGGCCATACAAGTCAGCGCGGGCGCCGAGTCGCCGGCTTCACCGTTAGCCCGTATCTCCCGGGTCTTTCCGTGGGTCGTCTTCGCGCTCACCTTCGGGTTGCTGCTGTCGGACTACATGTCCCGGCAGGTCCTGTCGGCGGTCTTTCCGTTCCTGAAGCAGGAATGGGGCCTCACCGACACCGAGCTGGGCAGCCTGACCAGCGTCGTCGCCCTCACCGTCGGCATCCTGGCGGTGCCGCTGTCGCTGGTCGGCGACCGCTGGGGCCGGGTCCGGGCCATCGTCGTGATGGCGGCGGTGTGGAGCCTCGCCACGATCGGCTGCGCGCTGGCCGCCAACTACGGCCAGCTGCTCGGCGCCCGCCTGCTCATCGGGGTCGGCGAGGCAGCGTACGGCAGCGTCGGTCTCGCGGTCGTCCTCGCGGTCTTCTCCGCGCGGCGGCGGGCCTCGCTCACCGGCGCGTTCATGGCCGCCGGCTCGTTCGGGTCGGTGCTGGGCGTCGCGCTCGGCGGCGTGTTCGCGACCCACTTCGGCTGGCGCTGGGCCTTCGGCATCATGGGCATCTTCGGCCTCGTGCTCGCCGGCCTCTACTGGGCGCTGATCAGCGAGCGCAAACTGGCCACCCACAAGATCGAAGACGGTGCGGAAACCGGGCCGGTGCTCGCCGCCGGGCAGCAGCGCGCCAAGCTGCGGACCCTGTTCTCCACCCCCGCGGTGGTGCTCGCGTACCTCGGCGGCGGCCTCCAGCTGTTCATCGCCGGCTCGCTGTTCGCCTGGCTGCCCAGCTACTTCAACCGGGCCTACCATCTGCCGGCCGGCCAGGCCGCCAAGGTGGCCGCGCTGTTCATCCTCATCATGGGCGCCGGCATGGTCGTCTGCGGCATGATCACCGACCGGATCGGGCGGAACCGGCCGATCAGCAAGTGGACCATCGCCATCGTCTTCGCCGCCCTGACGGTGCTCTTCCTCGGCGCCGCCTTCGCGATGCACCCGGGCGGTGGGCAGAAGCTGCTGCTCGCGCTCGGCTGCTTCTTCGCGGCCGGCACGACCGGACCCACCGGTGCCATGGTCGCCCGGCTCACCCACGAGTCCATCCGGGCCACCGCGTTCGGCACGCTGACCTTCTTCAACAACGTGCTCGGCCTGGCCGCCGGCCCGATCGTCACCGGCGCCCTCGCCGACCGGTACGGCCTGGTCACCGCGATGAAGTACGTCCCGCTGGTCGCCGTCGTCGCCGTGGTGCTCCTGCTGATCGGGCGGCGTGCCTACCCGTCCAGCATTCAGCGGCTCGAGACCGCCGCGGCGGCCGACGCCGCCGCCGGAGGAGCCGAGTGACCCCCCGCCCGGGCACGGTGATCGTCACCGTGCCCGGGCTCCGGGGAGAAGTGCCCGATCACTGGCAGACCCATCTCGCCGCCGACCTGCCGAACGTCCGGCCCGTCCCGCCGTTGGGACGGCAGAACCCCAGCCTCGACGAGCGGGTGGCGGCCCTCCAGGACACGATCGAGGCGGCCGGCGGACCGGTGCTGATCGTCGCGCACAGCGCCGGCGTGATCATCACCGTGCACTGGGCCGCCCGCCGGCCCGGCGACGCCGCCCGCGTCCAGGGCGCGCTGCTGGTCACGCCGCCGGTGCTGGCGGCGGAACTTCCCCCGGAGTACCCGTCCCTGTCCACTCTGGCCGATCTCGGCTGGCTTCCGATTCCACGGCAGCCGCTGCCGTTCCCCAGCATCGTCGCCGCCAGCACCAACGACTCGCTCGGCGATTCGGCACAGGTCCGGGCCCTCGCCGACGATTGGGGCAGCAGGCACCACGACCTCGGCGCGGTGGGCCATCTCAACCCCGCGTCCGGGTACGGCTACTGGCCCGGCGCCGCAACCCTCATCAAGCAACTCGATCCACCGGAGGCACCCTGATGGCCCTGAACCTCGCCACCCTGCTGGAGGACAGCGCCCGCCGGCACCCGACCCGTGACGCGGTCGTGCTCGGCGACACCAGGCTCTCCTACGCCGCGCTCGACACGGCCGCCGGTCAGGTCGCCGACCTGCTGGTCAGCCGGGGCGTGCGGCCGGGGGACCGGGTCGCCCTGTCCTGCCCGAACCTGCCGTACTTCCCGATCGCGTACTACGGCATCCTCAAGGCCGGCGCGGTGGTGGTGCCGCTGAACGTGCTGCTCAAGCGTCGCGAGATCGCGTACCACCTGGCCGACTCGCAGGCCACGGCGTACCTCTGCTTCGAGGGCACCGCCGACCTGCCGATGGGCACCGAGGGCTTCGCCGGCTTCGAGCAGACCCCGGGGTGCGAGCACTTCTTCCTGATCACCGCCGACCCGGCGGCCGACTCGCCGATCGCCGGCGCGCCGACCCTCGGGCGGGAGCTCGCCGGGCGTTCCGGCGCCTTCGACGCGGTGAGCACCAGCGAGACCGACACGGCCGTCATCCTCTACACCAGCGGCACGACCGGGCAGCCGAAGGGCGCCGAGCTGTCGCACGCCAACCTGGTGCTCAACGCGGTCACCTGCAACCGGCTGTTCGACTCGGCGGCCGGCCGGCACGAGCGGCACCTGATCACGCTGCCGCTGTTCCACTCGTTCGGCTCGACGTTGCAGATGAACGCCGGGATCGCGGTCGCCTCCACGCTGGTGCTGCTACCCCGGTTCGCCGCCGACGAGGCGGTCAGGCTGCTGCAACGGGAGAAGATCACCTTCTTCGCCGGCGTACCGACGATGTACTGGGGTCTGCTCGGCGCCCTCGACGAGAGCGTCGACGTCGCGGAGATCGCCCGCAACCTGCGGGTGGCCGTCTCCGGCGGCGCGTCGCTGCCCGTGGAGATCATCAAGCAGTTCCAGGAGCGGTTCGGGGTCCAGATCCTGGAGGGCTACGGCCTGTCCGAGACCTCGCCGGTGGCGACCTTCAGCGACCCGGAACGCGAGCCGCGGGCCGGCTCGATCGGCGTGCCGATCTGGGGCGTGCAGGTGAAGCTGATCGACCCCGACTGGAAGACGATCGAGGGCACCGACGAGGTCGGCGAGATCGCCATCCGCGGCCACAACATCATGAAGGGCTACTACAACCGGCCCGAGGCGACCGCCGAGGTGATGCGCGACGGCTGGTTCCGCACCGGCGACCTGGCCCGCCGCGACGGCGACGGCTTCTACTACATCGTCGACCGGGCCAAGGACATGGTCATCCGGGGCGGCTTCAACGTGTACCCCCGCGAGATCGAGGAGGTGCTGCTCACGCACCCCGCGGTCTCCCTCGTGGCGGTCGTCGGCGTGCCGCACGACAGCCTCGGCGAGGAGGTCAAGGCGTACGTCATCCGCAGCGGCGAGGTCACCGAGGACGAGCTGGTCGCGTGGTGCCGGGAGAACATGGCCGCCTACAAGTACCCCCGCCTGGTCGAGTTCGTCGAGGCGCTGCCGATGACCGCGACCGGCAAGATCCTCAAGCGCGAGCTGACCGGCAAGTGACCGCCAACCGATGGGAAAAGACCAGCAATGAGCAGCACTGACTTCGACCTGTTCCGGATCTCCGAGGACCACGAGGCCCTGCGCGAGGCGGTCCGCGCGGTCGCCCGGGACAAGATCGCCCCGTACGCGGCGGAGGTCGACCAACAGGCGCGGTTCCCGCAGGAGGCCTACGACGCCCTGGTCGCGACCGACTTCCACGCGCCGCACGTGCCGGAGGAGTACGGCGGGGTGGGCGCGGACGCCCTCGCCACCTGCATCGTGATCGAGGAGGTGGCGCGGGTCTGCGCCACGTCGTCGCTCATTCCCGGCTGCAACAAGCTGGGCAGCCTGCCGGTGATGCTCGGCGGCTCCGAGGACCTCAAGCGGCGCTACCTCACCCCCCTCGCCCAGGGCACCGCCGCGTTCTCGTACGGCCTGTCCGAGCGGGAGGCGGGCAGCGACACCGCCTCGATGACCACCCGGGCCACCGCGGCCGGCGACGAGTGGATCCTCAACGGCCAGAAGTCGTGGATCACCAACGCGGGGTTCTCCGAGTTCTACACCGTGCTGGCCGTGACCGACCCGGACGGCCGCCGCGGCGCCAACATCAGCGCGTTCGTGGTGGAGAAGTCCGACCCCGGGTTCTCCTTCGGCGCCAAGGAGCGCAAGCTCGGCATCAAGGGCTCACCGACCCGGGAACTGCACTTCGACAACGTACGCCTGCCGGCCGACCGCATGATCGGCGCGCCCGGCGAGGGGCTGAAGATCGCCCTGCGGACGCTGGACCACACCCGGGTGACGATCGGAGCGCAGGCGGTCGGCATCGCACAGGGCGCGCTGGACTGCGCGCTGGAGTACGTGCAGGAGCGCAGCCAGTTCGGCAAGAAGATCGCCGACTTCCAGGGCATCCAGTTCATGCTCGCGGACATGGCGATGACCCTCGAAGCGGCGCGGCAGCTGGTCTACGCGGCCGCGGCCAAGTCCGAGCGCAACGACCCCGACCTGCCGTTCTTCGGGGCGGCCGCGAAGTGCTACGCCTCGGACGTCGCCATGCGGGTGACCACGGACGCGGTCCAGCTGCTCGGCGGGTACGGCTACACCCAGGACTTCCCGGCCGAGCGCATGATGCGCGACGCGAAGATCACCCAGATCTACGAGGGCACGAACCAGGTGCAGCGGATCGTGATGGCGCGGCAGTTGCTGGCCCGGGGCGGAGCCTGATGTCAGGCACCGCGCTGGCCGTGGGCGGCGACCCGCTGACCCTTGCCCGGCAGGCCGACCAGCTCGAAGGGGCCGGTCGGCCGGCCGAGGCCGAGCGGTTGTGGCGCGGCGCCCTCGCCGGGCCGCTCGCCCGGTTCGCCCGGTTCCGCCTCGCCGCTCTCCTGGAGCGGCTGGGCCGCACCGGCGACGTCGAGCAGATCTGGCGCGAGGCCGCCGAATCGGGCGACCCACTCGCCCGCATCCACCTCGCCGTCCTCCTGGAACAGCGAGGCGACCTGGCTGCGGCCGAACCCCTGTGGCGCGCCGCCGCCGACGCCGGAGACGCACGCGCCCGGCGGCGGCTCGTCGACCTGCTCCACCGGCAGAGCCGCACCGCCGAGGTCACCGGGCCGGTCAGGAGGCGCTGACCCCTCGGGCGACGGCACGGCCGCCGTCCGGCCGCGCCGAGCCGCTCAGTTTCCGTCGGTTTCGGCCGATAAGGGGTAAGTCGGACGCTTCCGGGGAGGCCTCGGTCACGATGAGCTACCGGCGCTCTCTCGCCCGGACCGCATCGTTCGCGCTTCTCTACGGCGCCGCGGTGCTGCTGGGGCGGAAGACTGCGCTCGGGCCGGCCGGTATCGGCCTGGTGTGGCCCGCGGCCGGAGTGTCCGCGGTGTGGTTCTGCGCCCAGTGGCGCGCCCGCGCTCGATGGGCGGACGCCGTCGCGCTCCCGCTGGTGCTCCTCGCGACGACGCTGGTGATCAGGCCTCCCGGGGTGGCCGCCGCCATCCTTGCCATCGGAGTGGCCGGGGTGGTGCAGGCCGTCGTCTTCTGCCGGTTGCTGTCCTGGCTCAGGCCGAATCTGTGGGGCGCCGGCGGTACCGAGCCGTTGCTTTGCACCCGAGACCTGTGGGGTCTGCTCGGCGCGGCGGCGGGAGCCAGCCTCTGCGGAGCGGGCCTCGGGGTGGCCGGCGAGTGGATGGTCCACGGTGGTTGGCACTGGTCGCACTTCGCGCTCTACCTGACCCGGCACGTGGCCGGCATCCTGGTCGTGGGTTCGGTCGGGGTGTTCGCCGGGTCGGCTCTCGCCACGTTCCGCGACCGCTACGGTTCGGTGGCCGAATGGCGCCGGTGTCAGGCTCGGATGCTGGCCGGCACGTCGCGGTGGCGGATCGCCGAATACGTCGTGATCATCGCCGGCACCACCGGCGCCTACCTGATCTGCTTCGGATACGCCGGGCGTCTGCCGGTGTCGTTCACGCTGCTCGGCGGGAGCGTGCTGGTGGGCGCCCGGCTCGCCTCACCCCTTGTCGCGCTGTACAACGTCGCGGTGGCCGGCATCGCCGTGCGGTACACGCTCGGCGGGACCGGCCCCTTCGCGCACGTCGCGGACCCGCTAACCCAGAACGTCATCTTCCAGCTCTTCGTCACCCTGGTCGCGGTGGTCGGGCTCGCCCTGTCCCTGGGGCGCGACGAACGGGCCGCGCTGCTGGCCGAGCTGGCCGAGGAGAAGGCCGAGCTGGCGGTGCAGCAGACCCGTACCGCCGCGCACGCCGGGCTGCTCACCACCATCATCGACTCGATGGCCGACGGCCTCGCCGTCATCGAGGCGGACCGCCGGATCTCCCTGCGCAACCCGGCCTTCACCCGGCTGATCGGGGGAGCGACGCACCCGTACGCCGATGAGGCCTTCGGGATCTTCCACCTCGACGGTTCCCGGTACACCGACGACGAGTTCTGCTATCTGCATGCTCTCGCCGGCGAGGACGTTCATGACGTGGACGTCCTGGTGCGCCGCGACGGCGGGGCGGAGAGCAGCATCGTGCGGGTCACCGCCACGCCGTTGCGCCACCCGGACGGCACGTGCAGCGCGGTCATCCTGCTGCACGACGTGACCGCGGAACGCCGGCACCGCGACGAGCTGACCAACTTCGCCGGTGTCGTCGCGCACGACCTGCTCAACCCGCTGGCCAGTGTCGACGGCTGGACGGTCGCCGCGATCGACGCGCTGTCGGGCCTGCCGCACCAGCCGGGCCTGGACGAGGCGCTGGCCGACCTGGCCCGGCTGGGCCGGGCCGCCGCCCGGATGCGGGGCCTCATCGACAGCCTGCTCGCCTATGCGACCGCCCGCGAGGCCACCGTCTCCCCGATGCCGGTGGATCTGGCCGGGCTCGTCGCGGATGTCGCCGACGCCCGCCGGGACGCGGCGGTGGCCGCGGGCCGGCCGGAACCCCGCTTCGTCATCGATGAGCTGCCGCCGGTGCAGGCCGACCCGGTGCTGCTGCGCCAGCTGCTGGACAACCTCATCGGGAACGCCATCAAGTACACCGCCGCCGGGACGACGCCGACCCTGACCATCACCGGGCACCGGGACGGCTCGATGATCGAGATCCGGATCGCCGACAACGGCATCGGCATCCCGGAGGGTCAGCACGACGCCATCTTCGGCAACTTCCACCGGGCCCACCCGGGCGAGGGATACCAGGGCACCGGCCTGGGCCTGGCGATCTGCCGACGGATCGTGGAACGCCACCACGGCGCGATCCGCGCGACCGACAATCCGGGCGGCGGCACCTGTTTCGTCTTCACCGTCCCCGCGGCGGCCCTTCCGGCCCTCGCCCCGGCCTGATCCGGCGAACCGTCAGGCGGGGGAGGAGATCACCTCGCAGATCGTCGTCCCGGCGGTGACCGCGGCGCCGATCTCGGCGGTGAGCCCCTTGACGATGCCGGAGCGGTGCGCGGTGAGCGGCTGCTCCATCTTCATCGCCTCCAGCACGACGACCAGGTCGCCCTCCTTGACCTCCTGGCCCTCCTCGACGGCGACCTTGACGATGGTGCCCTGCATCGGTGCGGTCAGGGCGTCCCCGGAGGCGGCCGACGCGGACTTCTGCGCCGCCCGGCGCGGCGGCCGGGCGGCGGCGCCGCGTCCGCCGCGGGCCGTCGACATTGCCAGGCCGGCGGGGAGGGAGACCTCCAGCCGTTTGCCGCCGACCTCGACCACCACGGTCTCCCGGGGCTGGTCGGCCGGCGCCTCACCGGCCGCGGGCACGGCGTACGGCGGGATGTCGTTGACGAACTCGGTTTCGATCCACCGGGTGTGCACGACGAACGGCTCGGCGGAGCCGGACAGCTCGGGGGCGAAGGCGGGGTCGGTGACCACGGCCCGATGGAACGGGATCGCGGTGGCCATGCCCTCGACCGTCAGCTCCGCCAGCGCCCGTGCGGCGCGCTGCAGCGCCTGCTCCCGGGTGGCGCCGGTGACGATGAGCTTGGCCAGCAGCGAGTCCCAGGCCGGACCGATCACGCTGCCGGTCTCGACCCCGGCGTCGACCCGGACGCCGGGCCCGGCCGGCGCCTCGAACCTGGTGATCGTGCCCGGGGCCGGGAGGAAGTTGCGTCCCGGGTCCTCGCCGTTGATCCGGAACTCGAACGAGTGGCCACGCAGCGGCGGGTCGGGGTAGCCGAGCTCCTCGCCGTCGGCGATCCGGAACATCTCCCGGACCAGGTCGATCCCGGAGACCTCCTCGGTGACCGGGTGCTCCACCTGCAGCCGGGTGTTGACCTCCAGGAAGGAGATCGTGCCGTCGCTGCCGACCAGGAACTCCACGGTGCCGGCGCCGACGTAGCCGGCCTCCTTCAAGATGGCCTTGGAAGCCGAGTAAAGCTCGGCGACCTGCGCCGGCGACAGGAACGGCGCGGGCGCCTCCTCGACCAGCTTCTGGTGTCGCCGCTGCAGGGAGCAGTCCCGGGTGGAGACGACGACCACGTTGCCGTGGCGGTCGGCGAGGCACTGGGTCTCGACGTGCCGCGGCTTGTCGAGGTAGCGCTCGACGAAACACTCGCCCCGGCCGAAGGCGGCGACCGCCTCGCGGACGGCCGACTCGTACAGCTCCGGAATCTCCTCCCGGCTGCGGGCGACCTTGAGGCCCCGGCCGCCGCCGCCGAAGGCAGCCTTGATCGCGACCGGCAGGCCGTGCTCGTCGGCGAACGCGACGACCTCGGCCGCGCCGGACACCGGGTCCGGGGTGCCGGCCACCAGCGGGGCGCCCGCCCGCTGAGCGATGTGCCGGGCGGCCACCTTGTCGCCCAGGTCGCGGATGGCCTGCGGGGGTGGCCCGATCCAGATCAGCCCGGCGTCGAGGACGGCCTGGGCGAAGTCGGCGTTCTCCGAGAGGAACCCGTAGCCGGGGTGCACCGCGTCGGCGCCCGACGCGCGCGCGGCGCCCAGGATCTTGTCGAAGTCGAGGTAGCTGCCGGCGGGGGTGTCACCGCCCAGGGCGAAGGCTTCGTCCGCGGCCCGCACGTGCAGGGCGTCCCGGTCCGGGTCGGCGTAGACCGCCACGCTCGCGATCCCGGCGTCCCGGCAGGCCCGGGCCACCCGGACGGCGATCTCACCACGGTTGGCGATAAGTACCTTGGTCAGCATGGCGCGTTCACGGTCTCTCTGATCGGTTTCAGTGCGGAAGGGATGAGGATTGCCAGCCGGCCAGGCCGTAGGCGTGCGGCCGGCGCAGCAGGCGGTGGGGAGCGTGCCAGGCGCCGGTACGCGGACGGCGCGGCCCCGGGTCCGCGGCCGCGGTCGCGGTGGCGGAGAGCAGGACCAGCACGGCGGCCAGCTCCTCGGCGCTCGGGTTACCTCGTACCACCTTGATCGTCAATGGGGGCTCCACAATCAGAGGGGGATGTTGCCGTGCTTCTTCGGGGGCAGGCTCTCCCGTTTGCTGCGCAGCCGGCGCAGGCCGAGCACGATCTGCCGCCGGGTGTCGGCCGGCATGATCACCGCGTCGAGGTAGCCGCGCTCGGCCGCCACGTACGGGTTGAGCAGCGTGTCCTCGTACTCCCGGATCAGCCGGGCACGCTGCGACTCGTCCTCGGCGAGGGTGCGGCGATGCAGGACGCTGACCGCGCCCTGGGCGCCCATGACGGCGATCTGCGCGGTCGGCCAGGCCAGGTTGAGGTCGGCGCCCAGATGCTTGGAGCCCATCACGTCGTAGGCGCCGCCGAAGGCCTTGCGGGTGATCACCGTGATCAGCGGCACGGTCGCCTCGGCGTACGCGTAGATCAGTTTTGCGCCGCGCCGGATGATCCCGTTGTGCTCCTGGGCGACGCCGGGAAGGAAGCCGGGTACGTCCACAAAGGTGAGTACCGGAATGTTGAAGGCATCGCAGGTGCGCACGAAGCGGGCGGCCTTCTCACTGGCGTCGATGTCGAGACAGCCGGCGAACTGCGTCGGCTGGTTCGCGACGACGCCGACCGGCCGGCCCTCCACCCGGCCGAAGCCGGTCACGATGTTCGGCGCGAACAGCGGCTGGGTCTCGAGGAACTCCGCCTCGTCCAGCACGTGCTCGATGACCGTGCGCATGTCGTACGGCTGGTTCGCGCTGTCCGGGATCACGGTGTCCAGCGCCCGGTCGTCGTCGGTGACCGAGGTGTCCGCCTCCTCGTCGAAGGCGGGCGGCTCGCTGAGGTTGTTCGACGGCAGGTACGACAGCAGCTGGCGGACGTAGTCGACGGCATCCTTCTCGTCGCCCGCCAGGTGGTGGGCCACGCCGGAGACCGCGTTGTGGGTGCGCGCGCCGCCGAGCTCCTCGAAGCCGACGTCCTCGCCGGTGACCGTCTTGATCACGTCCGGGCCGGTGATGAACATGTGCGAGGTCTGCTCGACCATGACGGTGAAGTCGGTGATGGCCGGGGAGTAGACGGCGCCGCCCGCGCACGGCCCGACGATCAGCGAGATCTGCGGGATGACACCGCTCGCGTGGGTGTTGCGGCGGAAGATCTCCCCGTACGCGCCGAGCGCGGCCACACCCTCCTGGATGCGCGCGCCGCCGGAGTCGCTGATCCCGATCACCGGGCAGCCCGTCTTGAGCGCGAAGTCCATGAGCTTGGCGATCTTCTGCCCGTGCACCTCGCCCAGCGCGCCGCCGAACACGGTGAAGTCCTGCGAGAAGACCGCCACCGGCCGGCCGTCGACGCTGCCGTAGCCGGTGATGACGCCGTCGCCGTAGGGCCGGCTGGCGTCCAGGCCGAAGTGCGTGGTGCGATGCCGGGCGAACTCGTCGAGCTGGACGAACGAGTCCTCGTCCAGCAACAGATCGATGCGCTCGCGCGCGGTCAGCTTGCCCGCCGCGTGCTGCTTGGCCACCGCCCGCTCGGAACCGGCGTGTGCCGCCTCCTGCGCGCGCCGCCGCAGATCCGCGAGCTTGCCGGCGGTGGTGGTGATGTCGATGTCGGCCATGGTGTCCATCCGGAGGGTGATCAGAAGGTGTCGTGCGGGACGTAGACGCCCCAGACGTCGCGCAGGGCGTGCGATACCTCGCCGACGGTGGCGCGCAGGCGCAGCGCCTCGCGCATCGGGGGCAGGACGTTCTCCGAGGCCGTGCGGGCGGCGTCGCGGAGCGCGTCCAGCGCCCGCTCGACGGCGTCGTGGTCGCGCTCGGCGCGCAGGGCGGCGAGGCGCTCCCGCTGGTCGATCTCGATGCTCGGGTCGACGCGCAGCGGCTCGTAGACCTCTTCGGAGTCCAGCACGTACCTGTTGACGCCGACCACGGTCCGCTCGCCGTTGTCGATCTGCAGCGCGGTGCGGTAGGCGGAGTTCTCGATCTCGGACTTCTGGAAGCCCTGCTCGATCGCGCGGACGGCGCCGCCGCGGTCCTCGACGGCCCGGATGAGCTCCATGGCGGCGGCCTCCAGGTCGTCGGTCATCGACTCCATGACGTACGACCCGGCGAATGGGTCCACGGTGTGGGTCAGGTCCGTCTCGTAGGCGATGACCTGTTGGGTGCGCAGGGCGAGGCGGGCGGCCTTCTGGGTGGGCAGCGCGATCGCCTCGTCGTAGGAGTTGGTGTGCAGCGACTGGGTGCCGCCGAGCACCGCGCCCAGGCCCTGCAGGGCCACCCGCACGAGGTTGACCTCGGGCTGCTGGGCGGTCAGCTGCACGCCGGCGGTCTGGGTGTGGAAGCGCAGCATCTGCGACTTGGGGTTCTTGGCGCCGAACTCGTCGCGCATGATCCGCGCCCAGATCCGGCGGGCGGCGCGGAACTTCGCGACCTCCTCCAGCACCGTGGTACGCGCGACGAAGAAGAACGACAGCCGCGGCGCGAAGTCGTCGACATCCAGGCCGGCCGCGATCGCGGCCCGCACGTACTCCTTGGCGTTGGCCAGGGTGAAGGCGACCTCCTGCGCGGGCGTGGCCCCCGCCTCGGCCATGTGATAGCCGGAGATGGAGATCGTGTTCCAGCGCGGCAGCTCCCGGTGGCAGTACGCGAAGATGTCGCTGATCAGCCGCAACGACTGCTGTGGCGGGAAGATGTAGGTCCCGCGGGCGATGTACTCCTTGAGCACGTCGTTCTGGATCGTGCCGGTCAGCCGGGAGCCCGGCACCCCCTGCTCGGCCGCGACCAGCTCGTAGAGCAGCAGCAGCGGGGCGGCGGGCGCGTTGATCGTCATCGAGGTCGACACCTGGTCCAGGGGCAGGCCGTGGAACAGCGTGCGCATGTCCTCGATCGAGTCGATCGCGACGCCGACCTTGCCGACCTCGCCCGCCGCGATCGGGTCGTCGGAGTCGTAGCCCATCTGCGTCGGCAGGTCGAAGGCCACGCTCAGGCCGCCGGTTCCCGCGCCGACCAGCTGGTGGTAGCGCTCGTTGGACTCCTTGGCGGTGCCGAAACCGGCGTACTGCCGCATCGTCCAGGGCCGGCCGGTGTACATCGACGGGTAGACGCCCCGGGTGAACGGGAACTGCCCCGGCGCGCCCAGCTTGGCGTCGGCGTCGAAGCCCGCCAGCGCCCGGCTGTCGCACACCGGCGGGATCGGCAGACCGGACTCGGTCCTAGCTACGGCGTCCATACCAACCTCCGGTACTCAGTATCTGTAATACGGTACTTGGTACCATTGGCCCGGGCAAGGGGTCCCTCGGCGCCGCCGACAAGGAAGGATGAGCGCCCATGAGCAAGCCATCCACGCGCGTCCGGCTCGCCGACGCCGCATTCGCCCTCTTCGACGAGCGCGGCTACGAGCAGACCACCATCGACGACATCGCCGAACGGGCCGGCGTGGGACGAACGACGTTCTTCCGGAACTACCGGTCCAAGGAAGAGGTCATCTTCCCGGACCACGACCGGCTGCTCGAGCTGATCCGGGACCGGCTGGCGACCTCGAACCACCGAACCGCCCTGATCGCGGTCTCGGACGCGGTCCGGCTGGTGCTGCTGCACTACCTCGACGAGGGCGAGATCGCGCGCCGGCGGTACGCGCTGACCAGCAAGGTGCCCGCCCTGCGCGACCGCGAGATCGCCAGCGTGGCGCGCTACCAGCGGCTGTTCCGCGAGTTCATCGCCGACTGGATGGGCGACCCGACCGAGTCGGCGTCGCTGCGGGCCGAGCTCATGGCGGCATCCGTCGCCGCGGCGCACAACCATGTCCTGCGCCGGTGGCTGCGCGGCGAGTCCGCCGATCCGGTGACCGAGGTCGACGACGCGATGGGCGAGGTGCTGCGCCTCTTCCCGGCACCCGGCGGCGAGCGCGACGGCGCCGGGCAGGGGACCACCGTCGTCGCGTTCCGGACGTCCGTCGATCTCGACGCGCTGCTGCCGTCGCTGCGGCGGCTCGTCGAGGAGGGGCCCGCGCGCTGAGTCGTGGGGGTGGCGGAGTTTTGCCCTGGCGCGACTTCGCCACCATCAGCCATTCACCGGCGTCGACCTGAGCGATAGAAAAGGTCGCATGCCTTCCCCCACGCATCCCCCGGCTCCCGGCGCGACACCGCGCCGGCTGCTGGCCGCGGTCGCCGCGGCCGGCCTGATCACCGGCGCCGTCGCCGCGATCCCGACACCGGCGACGGCGGCCACCCCTGCCCCGCCCCCGGCGCCCGTGACCATCTCCACTCACAAGATCACCCTGATCACCGGCGACGTGGTCACCGTGACCGACTCCGCCGCCGGTGCCCCGCAGACGGTCGACGTGGATCGGCCGGACAACGCCCTCGGCGGTGTCCACCTCCAGCGCAGCGGCGGCGATCTGTTCGTCCTGCCGGACGAGGCGCTGCCGTTGCTCAGCAGCGGCAAGCTGGACCGCCGCCTGTTCGACGTGACCGACCTCCTCGCGATGGGCTACGACGACGCGAAGACCGGTGTCCTGCCGGTGATCAGCAGCTATGCGGCGGCCGGGGCACGCGCGGCCGCACCGGCCACGCCGCGCGGCGCGAAGCTGGTGCGCGACCTGCGTGGGCTCGGCGCCGCGGCGCTGACGGTGGACAAGAAGCAGACCCGCCCGTTCTGGACCACCATCGCACCGAGCGCCGGTACTGCCCCCACCGCGCTCGGCAGCGGGGTGGCCAAGCTCTGGCTGGACGGGCGGGTCACCACCAGCCTCAAGGACAGCGTGCCGCAGATCGGCGCGCCCGAGGCGTGGGCCGCGGGCTACGACGGCCACGGCGTCAAGGTCGCCGAGCTGGACACCGGGGTCGACAAGACCCACCCGGACCTCGTCGGCCAGATCGACGACACGGTCAGCTTCGTGCCGGACGAGGACACCTCCGACCTCAACGGCCACGGCACCCACGTCGCCTCGACGATCGTGGGCACGGGCGCCGCCTCCGGCGGCTCGTACAAGGGTGTCGCGCCGGGCGCGCGCCTCATCGTCGGCAAGGTCCTCAGCAACAACGGCTCCGGCCAGGATTCGTGGGTGCTGGCCGGCATGCAGTGGGCGGCCGCCTCCGGGGCGAAGGTCGTCAGCATGAGCCTCGGCGACTCGACGCTCTCCGACGGGACCGACCCGATGTCGGTCGCGGTGGACACCCTGTCCGCGCAGTACGGCACGCTGTTCGTCATCGCCTCCGGCAACAACGGGCCGCAGAGCATCGGCTCGCCCGGTGCGGCCGCCGGCGCGCTCACCGTGGGCGCGGTCAGCAAGCAGGACGCGCTGGCCTCGTTCTCCAGCACCGGCCCGCTGATCCACAGCGGGGCGCTCAAGCCGGACATCACCGCACCCGGCGTCAGCATCACGGCCGCCCGTTCGCAGCAGATCCCCACCGGCAGCGGCTTCTACCAGACCATGAGCGGCACGTCGATGGCCACTCCGCACGTGTCCGGGGCGGTGGCGATCCTGGCCCAGCGGCACCCCGACTGGACCGGCCCGCAGCTCAAGGAGGCGCTGATGAGCACCGCCAAGGGCCTGGCCGACAAATACACGCCGTACGACGTCGGCACCGGCCGCGTCGATGTCGCCGCCGCCGTGCGCACCGGCGTCCGGGCCACCGGCTCGGTCTTCCTCGGCAGCTTCCTCTGGCCGCACGAGCCCACCGACGCGCCGGTGACCAAACAGGTCACCTTCACCAACACCGGCAGCACCGACGCGACCCTGAACCTGGCCGTCGCCGGTTCCGGCCCGTTCTCGGTGGGTGCCTCCTCGGTGACCGTCCCCGCCGGCGGCCAGGTCACCGTCCCGGTCACCGGGGACCCCACCAAACCCGGCACCGGTTCGTTCGCGGCGACCCTGGTCGGCACCGACGCCACCACCGGCGCCGCGGTCACCCGCACCTCGCTCGGCCTGTTCAAGGAGGCCGAGCGGTACGACCTGACCATCAAGCTGCGCGGCCGGGACGGCAAGCCCGCGACCTCGACCGTGGTGCTCAAGAAGGACGGTGAGGCCGACCCGTACTACTACACCGTCGATGGCGACCTGACGCTGCGGATGCCGCCGGGCACGTACACCGTCGAGTCCTTCATGGAGGTTCCGGGGGAGCGGGCCGACTCGCTCGGCTACGCCGTGCTGGTCGATCCGGAGACCGTGCTGCAGGGCAGGGCGGCCACGGTGGTGCTGGACGCGAGCAAGGCGCGCCGGCTGGACACCGTCGCGCCGCAGCGCAGCGAGAATCGACTGCGCAAGGTCGACTACACCGTGACGTACGCCGACGGCGACAGCTTCCGGGACGCGTTCCTGAGCCCGGTCAAGTACGACGACATCTACGTCTCGCCGACCGAGCAGGTCACCCAGGGGTCGTTCACGCTGGTCAACCGGTGGCGTCAGGGTGAGCCGATGCTGAGCCTGGCCGCCCTCGGACTGCCGCCCCTGGCGGCCACCGTCCAGCCGGGCAGCACCCTCACCGCCGGCTGGTCGAGCCTGCCTCTGGTCTACGCCGGCACCGGCACGGCCGCCGACTACGCCGGGCTCGACGCCAAGGGCAAGGCCGTGGTCGTGACCCGCAGCGACGCGATCGGCGGCGCCGGCCGGGCCACCGCCGCCGCGGCCGCCGGAGCCAAGCTGCTGCTGGTCGTCAACGACGGCGCCGGCGTGCTCAACGAGTCGGTCGGTGCCTCGCCGATCCCGGTCGCCACCGTCCACCGCGACGCCGGGGCCCGGCTGATCGACCTCGCCCGGAGCGGCCGGCGGCAGATCCTCACCGAGCAGGTGCCGTACGCCGGCTACGTCTACGACCTGGCCCGTACGTACACGGGGAAGGTTCCCGATCGGCCGCTCACCTACCATCCGAGCAACCACGACCTCGCCAAGATCGACGCGCACTACTACAACCTGACGCAGGCGATGCAGGGCAGCGGGATGCGGTACGACGTGACGTTCGTCCCGGCGATCGGGTTCGCCGAACGGGAATGGCACCCGTCCACCCGCACCGAATGGGTCACCCCCGGTCAGATCTGGTCCGAGGCGCACGCCCAGGGCGGCTGGACGGATGTGGCCAACCGCAACACCTACGCCCAGGGAACCACCCGCCTCGACTGGTTCGCACCGGCCGTCCGGCCCGCGTTCAACCGGGGGTTCGCGGTGCAGAACAGCCGCTACCGCGACTACATGACGATCAACGTGCAGGCCTGGAGCGCGTCGGGGGACACCATCGAGCACGGCGGCTACCTGCCGTACGGCTCGGTGCCGAGCAACCTGAAGCTGTACCAGGGCGACGCGCTGCTGTACGAGGACAAGCACGGTGCGTCGATCCAGTGGAAGTCGGTGCCGGCCGGGACCCTGCCGTACCACCTGGTGCTGGACGCCTCCCGCCCGGCCGACCAGTGGCGGCTGTCCACCCGTACGCACAGCGAGTGGGACTTCGTCTCCAGCTCCAACACCTCGGACAAGTTCGAGCCGATGGCGCTGCTGCAGATGGAGTACCGCCTCGACACCGACCTGCACGGTGACGTGCGGGGCGGCTGCACCCAGCAGATCCGGGTCAAGCCGATCCCGCAGGCCGGCGGCGGGCCCAGCACGGGCAACGTCACCGCGGTGACGCTGGAGGTGTCCTACGACGACGGTGTCACCTGGCAACCGGTGACCCTGCGCGCCGCCGGCGGCTGGTGGAACGGTGCGCTCCGGCTGCCGAAGCAGCCCGGCGGCTTCGTCTCGGTGCGCGCCACCGGCACCACCGACGCCGGGTTCGGCATCAAGCAGGAGATCATCCGGGCGTACGGCCTCAAGTGATACCCCTCGGAGGGCCCCGGGACGGTGACGTCCCGGGGTCCGCTCCCCGGCAGCGGATGCTGGGTTCGCTGGGACTGGCCCCGGAACACGAGGCGGTCTACCGCGCGCTCGCCGGGCGCGTCCGGGCCGGCCTGACCGAGCTGGGCGAGATCCTGCAGGTGCCCACGCCCGAGATCGAGCACGTGCTGTCCTCTTTGGTCCGGGACGGTCTCGTGCAACCCGCTCCCGGCGGCGCCTTCGCCGCGGCGCCGCCCGCGGTCGCGCTCGGCGCCATGCTCAGCGAGCGGCGAGCGGAGCTGCGCGCCGCCGAGCTGACCATGGTCACCCTCGCCGAGGAGCACCGCAAGGCGATGGCCGGCCGCACCATCAGCGAGCTGATCGAGGTGGTCACCGGCGTCGAGGGCATCCGGCACCGGTTCGCCCAGGTGCAGCACGCCGCGTGCACCCAGGTTCGCAGCTTCGTCACCAGGCCCTTCGCCGCCGTGCCACCGGGCGCCAACCCGGTGGAATCGCAGATGCTCGCCCGGGGCGTGCGCTACCGCGTCGCCATCGACCGGTCCGCGCTGGCCGAACCCGGCGTGGTCGCCGAAACCATGCAGTCACTGCGCCTCGGCGTCGAGGTGCGGGTAGCCGAGTCGCTGCCGATCAAGCTGATCCTGGCCGACGACGACCTCGCCCTGGTTCCGCTGACGGTCACGCCCGGGGAGGATCCGGGCGCGGTGCTGCTGCACCGCTCCGGGCTGCTGGCCGCGATGGACGCGCTCTTCGAGATCGTGTGGCGGCACGCGCACCCGCTCGACGCGTCGGCCCTCGGCGACCCGACCGGCGAGGAGGCCGGGGGCCTGGCCGTGGACGCCCCGGGTGCGCTGGACCGGAAGATCCTGGCGCTGCTGCTCGCCGGGCTCACCGATCAGGCCGTCGCCACCCAGCTCGGCCTCTCGATGCGCACGCTGCAACGCCGCCTGCGCCGCCTGATGGACCTGGCCGGCGTGCGGAGCCGAATGCAGCTCGGCTGGTACGCCGCCCGCCACGACTGGGCCTGACGGTATGGGGATGGCGTGGGCGCCGATCAGCTCCCAGGTGCGCGCTCAGCCGAAATCGTGGTCGGCGTAGGCGGCGCGGAGGGCCTTCTTGTCCGGCTTGCCGAGGGCGGTCAGCGGCAGCCGGTCCGCCACGATCACGTGCTTCGGCGCCTGGACCGGGCCCTTCCGGTCACGCACCAGCGCCTTGAGATCCGCGGCCAGGCCGTCCGCGGCAGAACCGTCGCGCAGCACCACGATCGCGGTGACCGCCTCGCCCCAGGTCGCGTCCGGCACGCCGATCACGCCCACCTGCGCCACCGCGGGGTGGGTCGCGATCGCGTCCTCGACCTCGCGCGGGAACACGTTGAAGCCGCCGGTGACGATCATGTCCTTGACCCGGTCGACGATGTGCCAGTAGCCGTCCGGGTCCTCGCGGGCCACGTCGCCGGTCCGCAGCCAGCCGCCGCCGAACGCCGCCGCGGTTGCCTCCGGCTGGTTCCAGTAGCCGGCGGCGAGCAGCGGGCCAGCCACGCAGATCTCACCCGGCTCGCCGGGCGGCACCCGGTTGCCGTGCTCGTCGAGCAGGGCCGTACGCAGGAACGCGGACGGCCGCCCGCACGAGGTCAGCCGGGCGTCGTCGTGTTCGCCGCGGGGCAGGTAGCTGATCGCCATCGGCGCCTCGGACTGCCCGTAGTACTGCGCGAAGATCGGCCCGAACCGGTCGATCGCCTCGCGCAGCCGCACCGGGTTGATCGGCGCCGCGCCGTAGTAGACCGTCTCCAGGCTGGACAGGTCGCGGGTGCCCGAGTCGGGGTGGTCGAGCAGCGCGTACAGCATGGTCGGCACCAGCATGGTGGCGGTGATCCGCTGCTCCTCGATGGTGCGCAGCACCTCGGCCGGGTCGAAGCGGGGGAGCACCACCAGCGATCCGCCCTTGAGCAGGGTGGGCACGAAGAACGCGGCGCCGGCGTGCGACAGCGGCGTGCACACCAGGAACCGGGGAGCGTCCGGCCACTCCCACTCGGCCAGCATCACCTGCGACATGGTCAGCATCGACTGCGCGGTGCCCATGACGCCCTTGGGTCGGCCGGTCGTGCCGCCGGTGTAGGTGATCGACACGACGTGGTCGGGCGCCAGCGAAGCCGGCCGCAGCGGCGCCGGCTGATAGTGGGAGGCGGCGGCGACCAGGTCGACCGCGCCGGCCAGGGACGAGGGCGCCGGGCCGATGGTGAGCACCTGCTTCAGCCCGGGCACCCGGTCCAGCAGCCCCAGGGCGCGTTCCGCGAAGACCGGGTCGACGATGAGTGTCCCGATGCCGGCGTCGTTGATCGCGTACGCGTGGTCGTCGAGCGAGCCCAGCGGGTGCAGCGCCGTGCGCCGCGCGCCCAGCACCTGACCGGCCGCGACGATCAGCAGCACCTCGGGGCGGTTGGTGGACAGCAGCGCCGAGGCGCCCACCCCCAGGGCCTCCAGCGCCTGCACGTAGCGGCTGGCGGCGGCGGCGACCTCGCCGCCGGTCAGGGTGCCGCCGCCGAGCTCCATCACCGGCTTGTCGCGGTGCCGGCGCAGTGCCGCGACGACCAGGTGGCCCAGGTGGTTAGGTTCCCGCATTCCCATGGCTTCCTCCCCTGAACAGCGTCACTACACACGCGCCGCCGAGCCCGAGATTGTGGGCGAGCGCCAGCCGCGCCCCGGGCACCTGGCGGTCGCCGGCCTCGCCGCGCAGCTGCCAGACCAGTTCGGCGCACTGGGCCAGGCCGGTGGCGCCCAGCGGATGCCCCTTGGAGATCAGCCCGCCGGACGGGTTCACCACCCATGTGCCGCCGTAGGTGGTCGCGCCGGATCGCACGAGCTCGCCACCGCCACCCTCGGGACACAAACCCATCGCCTCGTACGTGAGGAGCTCGTTGATCGAAAAGCAGTCGTGCAGTTCGATCACGTCGATGTCGTCGATGCCCACGCCGGCGTCGGCCAGCACCTCAGCGGTGGCCCGGCGGGTCATCGGGGCGCCGACCACGGCGATCGCCGACCCGCCGGCGAAGGACTCGGCGGTGTCGGTCACCATCCGCTGCGAGACGATCTCGACGGCTCGGGCGGTCCTCTCGCTCACGACGACAGCGGCGGCGGCGCCGTCGGACAAGGGCGAGCATTGGGTACGGGTGAGCGGCCCCGAGACGGTTTTGTCGGCCAGCACCTCGTCGAGCGTGAACGCCCGGCGGAACTGGGCGAGCGGGTTACGGGTGGAGTGCTCGTGGTTCTTGACCGCGACCCGGGCCAGATCCTCGACGGTGGTGCCGTGCCGGCGCATGTGCTCCTCGGCCGCCCGCGCGAAGAACCATGCGGTCACCGGAGTACCGGCGCCGGGCAGCGCGGCCAGGTGTGCGTCTATCGTGGACACTCCGGTGGGCCGGCCGGCCATCGCCTCCCGGGTCATCTGCTCGAAACCGACCGCCAGCGCGACGTCGGCCACGCCGCTCTGCACCCATTCCCGGGCCAGCATCAGCGCGGTCGACCCGGTGGCGCAGTTGTTGTTCACGTTGACCACCGGGATGCCGGTGAGCCCGACGTCGTACAGGGCGCGCTGGCCGGCCGTGGACGGCTGGAACACGTAGCCGACCGCGGCCCGCTGCACGTCGCCGTAGCCGAGGCCCGCGTCGGCCAGCGCGTGCCGTACCGCCTCGGCGACCATCCGCGGATACGTGGTGTCACCGCCGATCCGCGTGAACGGCGTCATCCCGACCCCCGCCACGTACGCCCTCATCGGGGTGCCTCGCTGCCGACCACCCAGAGCGCGTGGAACTGCGACGCCCCGCCCATGGCGTGCCCCACGGCCCGGCGGGCGCCCGGCACCTGGTGCTCGCCGGCCAGGCCGCGCACCTGCAGCGCCGCCTCGGCGAACCGGAGCAGGCCGGTGGCGCCGGTCGGGTTGCCGGACAGCACCCCGCCGGACGGGTTGACCGGCAGGTCGCCGCCGAACGCGGTGCGGTCCGCGTCGACCAGCCGCCAGCCGGCGTGTTCCTCGGCCAGCCCGGTGTTCTCCAGCCACATCGGCTCGTACCAGCTGTACGGGATGTAGAGCTCGGCCACGTCGATCTCGCGGGCCGGGTCGGTGATGCCGGCCTGGCGGTAGGCGTCGGCGGCGCAGTCCCGCCCGGCCCGCGGGTTCACCTCGTCGCGGCCGGCGAAGTGGCCGGTCTCGGTGCGCCAGGCCAGGCCGTGGATCCAGGCCGGCGGCCGGGGCGCGCGGCGGGCCAGACCGGCGCCGGTGAGCACGATCGCGCAGGAGCCGTCCGACGACGGGCACGACTCGAGGTAGCGGATCGGATCCCACAGCATCGGCGACTGCCGCACCTCCTCGATGGTCAGATCGGCGCGGCGGAGGTGCGCGTACGGATTGCGGGCCGCGTTCTGCCGGTGGTTGACGGCGACCTTCCAGCCGATGTGCTCGGGCGCCCGCGACCGGCGGATGTACTCCCGGATCACCGGCGCGAAGTGTCCGCCCGCCCCCGCGCCCAGATGCGAGCTGAACGGCAGGCCCCGGGACAGCGCCCAGGTGAAGTTGCCCTCCGACTCCTTCGAGTACGCGACCACCAGCACCCGCCGGGCCAGGCCGGCCGCCACCAGATGGGCCCCGAAGATCGCCGCGTGCCCGCCGACGCTGCCGCCGGTGAACACCCGGGTCACCGGCAGACCCACCGCGCCCATCGCGTCGGCCAGGTACAGCTCCGGGTTCATCACCCCGTCGAACAGGTCGGGCGTCTTGCTCAGCACCACCGCGTCGATGTCGGCGAACCCCAGTCCCGCGTCGGCGAGGGCCTCGTCGACCGCCTCGCGGACGAGCGCGCCGATGGTGACCTCGCGGCGCTTGGCCTGCTTGCTCTGCCCGACGCCGATGACGGCCGGCGGGGTGCTCATCGCGGCTCCCCGGCGAGCAGGCAGACCAGGTTGTGCTGCAAGGCCGGACCGTTGGTGGCGTGCGCGAGGGCCTTCTCTTCGGAGCCGTCCATGATCCGGCGGGCGGCCTCGCCGATCCGGATCAGGCCGGTGGCGGTGGCCGGCCGGCCCGCGAGGGGACCGCCGGACGGGTTCACCGCCGCCTTCTCCAGGCCGAGCGCGGACACCAGCAGCGGCTCCTGGTAGCTGTACTCGGTGTGCAGCTCGGCCACCTCGACGTCGGCCGCGGCGAACCCGGCCATCTCGGCGGCCCGCGCGGCGGCCCGACGGGTCGAGGCGGAGCAGGTCAGGTCGCGTACGCCCGGGTAGTGGGTCTCTATCCGGTGGTCGAGCCCGCGCACCCAGGCCGGGCGGGCAGCGAGCCGGCGTGCGGTGTCGCCCTCGGCGAGGATGAGCACGGCGGCGGCGTCGCCCGGTGGCGCGATGTCGTGAGCGCGCAGGGGAGAGGCCAGGTACGGCGAGGCCATCGAGACGTCGGCCCGATATCGGGACACCACCTCGGCGAGCTGCGGTTCGCTGATCAGCCCGGCGTCCAGCAGCGCCCGTGCCTGCAGGCCGGCGAGGGCGTCCCGGTGCGGCCGCAGCGGGGCCAGCAGGTAGGGGTCGAGCTGGGCGGGCATCACCTGGTCGAGGTCGGCGGCCAGCGAGGAGCGGCCGATGCCGTACACCAGAGCGGTGGTGCCCTCGCCCAGCTGAAGCCACGCCCAGGCCTCGGCGAACGCCCAGGCCGCGTCCATCTCCACATGGGACTCAGAGATCGGCGGCCAGGCGCCGACCGCGTCCAGCGACTCGATGTAGGAGAAGGTGCGGCCCTCGTAGAAGTCGTGGCTGCCGGAGGCGAAGAAGTCGATATGGTCGCGGTCCAGCCCGCATGCGTCCAGGGCCTGGCGGATCACCGGCTGCACGATCTCGGCCATGTCGTGCTCGCGGTCGGCGGGCACGAACGGCGACCGGGCGTAGGACACCACCGCGACCTCACGCATCGGCGGACCCGGCCGCTGTGGACGGCGCCGAATTATTGTCGTATCCGGGTGCTTCACTGGGTCCCCACCCGAACCGGGTGGGGACCGGCCGGAAGTACCGGATGCTGGTGGTCGACGTGTCCAGCTCGTCGTCGTCGACCCACACCGGCTCCACCCGCAGGCCGATGGTCACCCGCTCCGGCGCCACCTCGCGCACCAGATGCATGAGCCGGGTGTCGGCGCCGTCCAGCCGGATGTGCGCCACCACGTACGGTGGCTTGTAGACCTGCCCCGGGAACGGGAAGCTCACCACGCAGAACGTCGACACCTCGCCGCGCCCGGTCAGCTCGAACGGCGGTCCGAGCCGGCGCAGGCAGCGGGAGCAGAGCTCGGGCGCCGGCGAATACACGCGGGAGCAGCCGGGGCAGCGGGCGGCCAGCAGGCGGCGCTGCGCCAGGCCACGCAGGAACACCGACCGGCCCGCGCCGGCCACATACGTGTAGTCCATGCGCAGCGGGCTCGCCATGGTGCCGACCGGCTCCGGCAGGGTCACGGCAGCACCTCGAAACACCAGAGGTCGCGCAGGTCGCCGCTGCGGTCGGGGCGCCACCTCGCGCGTACGCGAAGCCCGGTGTGCATTTGATTGTGATCGCCGCCGACGTCGACGCAGTGGAACAGCGCGCCGACCGTGCCGTCGATGGCGACCAGCGCCCAGGCGAAGTCGTGCTCCACCGGATCGCCCGGCCGGGCCGGCACCCAGGTCCAGGCCGTGACCGTGCCGACCGGCTCCAGTTCGACGAGCTCGCCGGTGGCCGCGCCGCTGACCGGATCGAACTCGAGCGGCGGGCACAGCACACCCCGCGCGGTCCGCACCCCGAACAGGCGCGCTTCGCGCAGCCCCGCCAGGAACGTGCCGATCTTGGGACCGACCGTGCGCCGGAACGGAAATTCTATGGTGTACGGCGCGGACAGGCTCATCATCCGAGGGGGAGTGCGACCGACTTGAGCTCGACGTAGCCGTCGATGCCCTCCGGCCCGAACTCGCGGCCGATGCCGCTGGCCTTGAAGCCGCCGAACGGCGAGTTGAAGTCGAGCAGGTACTGGTTGATGCCCACGGTGCCGGTGCGCATCCGGCGGGCCACGTCGAGGCCGTGCTCCACATCGGCCGTCCACACCGTGCCGGCCAGCCCGTACTCGGAGTCGTTGGCGATCCGCACGGCCTCGTCCTCGCCGTCGTACGGGAGCACGCACAGCACCGGGCCGAAGATCTCCTCCCGGGCGATCCGCATCCCGTTGTGCACGTCCGCGAACAGGGTCGGCCGCACGTACCAGCCGGTGTCGAGGCCGTCGGGCATGCCCGAGCCGCCCAGCACCAGGCGCGCGCCCTCCTGCTCGCCGAGGTCGATGTACGAGCCCACCCGCTCCTGCTGGCGGCGGGCCACCATCGGGCCGATGTAGTTGGCCATGTCCAGCGGGTCGCCCACGGTCAGCGCGCCCATCATCGCCGCGACCGCGTCGACGACCTCGGCGTACCGGGCCCGCGGCGCCAGGATGCGGGTCTGCGCGATGCAGGCCTGCCCGCTGTTCATCAGCGAGGCCATCTGCAGGCCCTGCGCGACCTCGCCGGGGTCGGCGTCGTCGAGCACGATCGCGGCCGACTTGCCGCCCAGCTCCAGGGTCACCCGGCGCAGGTCGTTGCCGCACAGCGCGGCGATCCGGCGCCCCGCCGCGGTCGACCCGGTGAAGGCGACCTTGTCGACGCCCGGATGCGTGACCAGATGCTCGCCGACCTCGCGGCCGGCCGGCAGGATGCTGACCACCCCTTCCGGCAGCCCGGCCTGGTCGAGAATCTCACCGAGGACCAGGCCCGACGCGGGTGTCTCGGGCGCCGGCTTGAGCACCACGGTGCACCCGGCCAGCAGCGCCGGCACCAGCTTGGCGATCGTCACGAAGTGCGGCACGTTCCACGGCGTGATCACCCCGACCACCCCGGCCGGTTCCCGCCGCACCACGACGGGGCTGCCGAACGAGCCGGTCCGCCGCTCCTCCCACGGATAGCTTTCGGCCGCGGTGAGGAACGCGTCCAGCGCCATGGCCGTGGCGCCCACCTGCCCGACGTGCGAGAACCAGAGGGGCGCGCCCATCTCGGTGCTGATCAGCTCGGCCAGCTCCTCCTGCCGGGCCAGGTAGGCGGCGGCGAACCGCTGCACCGCTTCTCGTCGCGCGGCCGGATCGGCGCGTGACCAGGGCCCGTCGTCGAACGCGCGGCGCGCCGCCTCGACCGCGCGGTCCACATCCTCCGCGGTCGCCTCGGGCGTGCCGGCCAGGGGTTGCTCGGAGTGCGGCGAGATCAGCTGGATCCGCCGGTCGGAGGCCGGCGCCGCCCACCGGCCGCCGACGTAGAGCTCCTTGTACTCCAGCATCGTTGCTCCTCACCGGAACGACCCAGAAACTAGAACACGTTCTCGTTACCATAGGCCAGGAACCCGCCTCGATGGAACTGTTGGAGCCCGAGCAACCTGACGGGGCTTCCGTCCCGTGTCTATCCCGACCGGGAACGAAGGGACAGGATGATCGATGGGTCCGCTGCGGAAGGGATTCCGGCGCGCGTACGACGGCGAGTTCGTCGCGTACTACAACGCTCGCGCGGCAATGCTTCGCAACACGGCATACCTGTTGTGCGGTGACTGGCACCTGGCCGAGGACCTGACCCAGGTCGCCTTCACGAAGCTGTACCGGGCCTGGCCGCGGATCGAGCGGCACGACACGCTCGACCAGTACGTGCGCCAGGTCCTGCTGCGCACCTTTCTCGACGAGCGGCGCCGGCCCTGGCGCCGGGAGAAGCCGACCCCGCCCGAGGATGCCGTGCTCGACGTCACGGCGCCCGAGACGGGCGGCACGGAGGATCGCGAGGTGCTGCGGAACGCGCTGCAGCAGGTGCCCAAGCGGCGCCGCGCGGTGCTGATCCTGCGGTTCTGGGCGGACATGCCGGTCGAGCGGGTCGCGGACGTTCTCGGTTGCTCCACCGGAACGGTGAAGAGCCAGACCTCGCGGGGCCTGACCGACCTTCGCGACGCGCTGGGCCGGCTGTCGCCATCGACCACGGGAGGACGGAAATGAACGACGTCAAATTCCTTTGCGAGCAGCTGCTCGACGCTCCGCCGCCGATGCGCGACGGCGCCCAGGTGCTGGCCGAGGTGCACCGCTCGACCGCCCGCCGATCGGCGATCCGGGCCGGTGGTGGCCTCGCCGTCACCGCGGCGCTCACCGGTGCGGCGGTGTTCGCCGCGCCGCTGGTGGCCGGCCACCGCCCCGCCCCGGCGGTTCAGGCCGGCGCCTCGCCCGCGGCGACCCCGCCGAGCTCTCCCGTGCCGGCCGAGGTTCCGTACGCGCAGGCGGCGGGGACGCACGACCGGAAGATGTTCCAGGCGATGAAGCGGGCACTGCCGCCGGGCTACGCCGCCACCTCGCAGTACGCGTTCTCCACCAGTCGAACCCCGTATCCGACCGATCCCGCCGCGCCGATCGGCAAGGACGGCGGGGCGCTGCTGGCCGCGAACACCAGCGTCCTGGTGTCGAAGGACGGCCGGGTCGGGTGGCTCGCCGCCGACATCGTCAACGACGGCAAGCCCGTGCCGGCCGGCGACCTGTGCGGTCCGGAGATCGCGAAGCGCAACGGCGACCAGCCCGGCACGTTCTGCAAGACCGTCGACGTCAACGGCACGGCGATCCGGGTGACCCGGGAGCACTGGACCAACACCGCCCCGGAGATCGACGTGATCACCGCGACGAGGTACCTGCGCAACGGCGCCCTCAGCATTACCGAGAGCCGGAGCGTGCCCGACTTCCAGTCCGAGAAGGACCAGCTGCCGCCCGACGCGGTGAACAAGCACCCGAAGAGGCAGACGCCGACCTCGGCCCTGGGCGACTGGTTCCTCACGGCGGACCAGCTCGCCGCGCTGGCCGCCGACCCGGCGATGCTGCCGTGACGGTTCCCCAGTCCCGGCGACGACTACCGGAACGGCACCGACCTGTCCGGCGCGGGCAGCGTCCGGGCCGTGGGCTGGGCCACGACCCGACCGTCGTCAGCCGGTGGCCAGCAGGCCGAGCCGGTGGGCGGTGGTCGCGGCCTCCGTGCGGCTGGAGACGCTGAGCTTGGCCAGGATGTTCGACACGTGCACGCTGGCGGTCTTCGGGCTGATGAACAGGGCGGTGGCGATCTGACCGTTCGAGCGGCCCTCGGTGACCAGCGCCAGCACCTCCCGCTCCCGAACGGTGAGGCGCAGCGGGACCGTCCCGGCCGGCTCCGGGCGCGGGCGGGCGCTGCCGGTCGGCTCCGGGCGCAGCCGACCGCTGCCGACCAGCGCGCGCACGTCGGTGGCCGTAGCCGACCCGAGCTCTTCGGCGAGGCGCAGGCACTCCGCGGCGGCCGATGCGGAACGCTCCACCTCGGCCAGCCGGAAGAGGCAGTAGCAGAGCGGGTACGCCTCCGCGGCGTTCCGGGCGGCGGCGACCGCGGCCTGCCAGGCCTCGCGCTCGCCCTGCCGCACCCGGCGGGCGGCCTCGGCCGCGGCCATGGCCCGGTAGGCCCGCATCGGCGGCGTGGTCGCCGGGGTCGTTGCCGCGAAGACCCGCAGCGCCTCGGCCCGTTCCGCTCCCGTCGCGTCGTCCCGCCCGGCCCGTGCCGCTCCGGCTGTGTCGTCTCGTCCGGCCCGCGCCGCTCCCGCCGGGTCCGGTCCGGGTCCTTCTGCTCCCGCGTGGTCCGGTCCGGGCAATCGTGCTTCCTGCCGGGTCGTCGCGATGTCGGCCTCCACCCGGGCACCCAGCCAGGCCAGCGGCCAGCGAAAGCGCGTGTCGAGCGCGGTCGCCGGCCTTTCCAGCCCGTCCCGGATCAGCTCGCGCGCCTCGGTGTACCGGCCCTCGCCCCGGCTCCGCTCGGCCATGATGAAGAGCATCGGCGCGGTGACGCGGGCGGCCGCGCCGTGGCCGATGTGCCGGCGTGCGTCCTGGACGTCCTGCACGGCGCCGGCCGCGTCGCCCTGCCACGACCGCAGGCCGCCGCGCATCATCAGCAGCGTGTACGCGACGATGCCGGTGGGCTCGTCGGCGAGCGTCTGCGTGATCAGGTCGAGCCCTTCGCGCCAGCGGCCGAGCCGGATCAGCGGCTCGGCCAGGGTGCCGGTCAGCATGGCGGCCCAGGGCCGGGTGCGGCCGAGCCGGGCGGCCAGGGCCATCCCGGCCCGCGCGCCGTCGGCGGCGTCCTCGTGCCGGCCCAGGGTCTCCAGGATGTCCGCGTAGTTGATGTGCCCGCGGACCGCCACGTCGACGATGCCGTGTCGCTCGGCGAGCGCGATGCCCTCGCGCAGCGGGCCGAGGCCCTCCTCGCCGCGCACGTATCCCGAGACGCTGCCCTGGGTGATCAGCGCGTCGGCCTGCTGGGCCGTCGCGCCGACCGCGGCCGCCGTGCGTGCCGCCTCGGCGGCGACGGCGCAGGCTTCCTCGGGCCGCCCGATCCACCGGATCGAGGTGGCCAGGGAGGCGAGAACGACCGCGCGGGTCGCGGTGAGGTCGGCGGCGGCACCGATGCCGCTCGGGTCCGCGCCGGCCACGGTCGCCGCCGCGGCCGGTTCCGGTGGCAGCAGGGCGAGAGCCTCGCGCAGCTGAGTGGCGGCCTCCTCCTCGCGGCCCAGGGCGCGCAGCATGAACGCGCGCCGCTCGATCATCCGGGCCCGCTGCACGGGCCCGACGCCGCCCCTGCCGCCGCCCGTGGCGCCCGCCCCACCCGCGCTGCCCACGCCCGCGCCCGCGCTGCCCACGCCCGCGCCCGCGCTGCCCGCGCCCGCGCTGCCCGCGCCCGCGCTGCCCGTGGCGCTCGCCCCACTGCCCGTGGCGCCCGCCCCGCCGATCTCCGCGCCCGTCCCGCCCGGCTTGGTCGCGGCCAGCGTCCGGTCGACGATGGACAGTCCGCGGGCGGGGTCGCCGGCCGCCCAGGCCGCCTCCGCCGACAGCAGGCTGAGCTGGATCCAGTCCACCCCGGCCACCTTTTCCGCATCCGGCACGCGGGGCCAGATCCGCATGGCCCGCTCGAGGTGGCTCCCGGCGTCCGCCGACGCGTACGCCGAGGTGGCCTGGCGGGCGGCGCGCACCGATGCGGCGAGCGCCCGGGGCAGATCCAGCGCCGCGTACCAGTGGTGGGCGAGTGTCGCCGCCACGCCGCCGTCGTCGCCGAGCAGCGCGGGCTCCGCCGCCAGGGCGCTGCCGTACGCGGCGTGCAGCCGTACCCGTTCGCCGGGAGCATGTCGTCGTAGACCGCGTCGCGGGTCAGCTCGTGCCGGAACGCGTACCCGTGACCGGTGGCGTCGACGACCAGCAGATGGTGCTCGACGGCCTCGCGTACGGCGGCGCACACCTCCGCCCCGGTCATGCCGGCCACCGCCTCGAGCAGCCGATGGTCGACGCGGGATCCGGCCGCCGCCGCGGTGCGCAGGACGCGCTGCGTCGGCTCGGACACGGTCTCGGTGCGCGCCAGCAGCACGTCGCGCAGCGATGAGGGCAGGTCGCCGGGGTCGGCGCCGTCGTACACCGCGGCGACGATCTCCTCGACCAGGAACGCGTTGCCCTGGGAGCGTTCGAACACCACCGACGCGAACGCCGCGGGCGGCCGGGCCTCCCGGATGGCGTGCAGCTGGCACACGACCTCGTCGCGGGTGAAGCGGCCGAGCTCGATGTGCTCGACCGCGCGCGCACGCTCCCAGGCGGTCAGCAGCGGTCGCAGCGGGTGCCGGCGGTGCAGCTCGTCCGAGCGGTAGGTCATCAGCAGCAGGACGCCGTGCTCGCGCAGGGTCCGGGCGAGGAACACCATCAGGTCGCGGGTGGACCGGTCGGCCCAGTGGAGATCTTCGACGATCAGCAGCACGGGCCGTTCCGCGGCCAGCTGGGTGACCAGCGCGAGGACGTGCTCCAGCAGCTGGGCCGGCGAGCCGTCGGCAGCGGACGCACCGGCGGCCGACGGGTCGAGCTCGGGCAGCAGCCGCGCGAACTCCCGCCGGGCCGGGCCGAGCAGCCGATCGAGCTCGCCGGCCGGGGCGGACCGGGCCAGCGCCCGGAGCACGTCCACCAGCGGTGCGAGCGCGAGGCCCGCACCGCCGAGCTCCGTGCAGCCGCCGCTGAGCACCCGCATCCCCCGCGAGGCGGCCGTCCGGCTCAACTCCCGCACCAGGCGGGACTTGCCGACGCCCGCCTCGCCGCCGAGCAGCGCCACCGCGGCTCGGCCGCCGGCGGTCCGATCGAGCAGGGCGTGCAGCCGGGCGAGCTCGCCGCGACGGCCGACCAGGACGGGGCTTACGACGTCATGCTTCACCACGTCAAGTTAGGGGAGTGGCGGGCGCGCTCCCATCGGCGAGCCGACTCTGTCAAGGAATCGACATCGGCGGATCAGGGGTAGAGGTTGAGCTCGGCTATCGACCACCAGGAGGACGCCGATCCGGTCTGGGTGATCCGCAGGTAGCGGGCGGTCCGGCTGCCGATCGTGGCGGTGACCACGGCGGTGCTGCCGGTGCCGGTGCCGACGGTCTGCCAGGTGCTCGCGTCCGGCGACACGTCGATGCGGTAGCCGCGGGCGTAGTCGGACGCGCTGCCGCCGGAGTCCATCACCACCTTGCCGAACGTACGGGGGGATGCCAGGTCGATCGTGACGGTGTTTCCGTCGGTCATCGGGGTGCCCGAGCTCCAGCGGGTGCCCGGGTTGCCGTCCAGCATCCGGGCCGGCACGTCGGTGGTGCTGGACGGCGCGGCGGTGGCGGTCCATCCGGTACGGCTCAGCGGCGCCGAGCCCGTGGAGCCGACGGTCACCGAGCCGGTCAGGCGGATGTCCCGGGAGGACGCGCCGACCATGATCTGGTTGGCGCCGGTTGCCGTGGCCCAGGCGCCGTTCCAGTACTGGAAGCTGCGGGCGTCCAGGGTGACGGTGACCCGCTGGGTCTGTCCCGGCGTGAGGCTGACCTTGGCGAAGCCGCGCAGGTTCTTCGGCGGCTCGCCGGTGGACGACGGTTGCCCGACGTACACCTGAGCCACCTCGGCGCCGGTACGCGCGCCGGTGTTGCTCACGTCGAACGACACGGCGACGTTGCCGGCCGCGTCCGGCGTGCCGACGGCCAGATCGGCGTACGCGAAGGTGGTGTAGGAAAGGCCGAAGCCGAAGGGGTACGCGGGCGTGCGGTTCTGCCGGTCGTACCAGCGGTATCCGACGTCGATGCCTTCCGAGTACTGCACGGTGTTGTTCTGCCCGGGCCACTGGGCCGCGGTGTGCGCGGGCACGTCGGCGAGCGACGCGGGGAAGGTCACCGGCAGCTTGCCGGACGGGTCGGCGTCGCCGAACAGCAGCGAGGCCAGCGCGGTGCCGTACTCCTGGCCCGGGTACCAGGCCTCGATGATGCCGCGGACCGCGCCGGCCCACGGCATCGCGACCGCGGAGCCGCTGGTGACCACCACGACGGTGTTCGGGTTGGCCGCGGCCACGTCGGTGACCAGCTGGTTCTGGTCGGCGGGCAGGTTGATGTCGGCGAGGTCGCTGCCCTCGGACTCGAACTTGCCGACGAACACCACGGCCAGGTCGGCGGCCCGGGCGGCGGCCACCGCCTGGTCGTGACCGGCGCCGGTGGGCAGTTTCCACTGCTGGCCGGCCGAGCCGTTGCAGGTGCCGAGGGTCAGCTGGGTGCCGTTGGCCGAGGCGCCGGCGGTCAGGCACCGTCCGGAACCGGTGTTGACCAGGGTCCCGTTGGTGGCGGTCCACTTCTGTGCGCCGGTGCCGTTGCAGTCGTACAGCTGGATTTTGGTGCCGTCGGCGGTGCCGGCGCCGGTCACGTCCATGCATTTGCCGAGCGCGCGCAGGCTGCCGTCCGATCCGGTGGTCCACGCCTGCGCGTTGGTGCCGTTGCAGTCGTACAGCTGGACCGCGGTGCCGTTGGCGGTGTTCGCCGCGGCCACGTCGATGCACTTGCCGGCGAGCCCGGTGATTCCGGCGCCCGCGGTGCCGGGTGAGTAGGTCACGCTGATTCCGCTGCCGGCTCGGTTGAGGATGCCCTGGTAGGGGCTGACCGAGCCGGACGGGTTCACGCCCGCGCTGCCGCCGCCCTGGTACATCGGCGCGCTGCCGCCGCCGGTGCCCAGCACGGCGATGCTTCTGGTCGTGGCCGGCACGGGCAGCACCGCGTTGCTGTTCTTCAGCAGCACGCTGCCGTCGGTGGCAACCTGGCGGGCCAGCGCGGTGTGCGCCGCCGACGTCACGGTGCTTGCCAAACTTCCATTTTGCGTACGATCGAAAAGCCCTTGCCGGAACATCGGGGTGAGGATGCGCCGCACGTGATCGTCGATGGTCGCCGGCGACACCTGGCCGTTGGCGACCGCCGTGGTCAGGGCGCCGCCGTAGTAGGTGTTGCCGGGCATCTCCATGTCGAGCCCGTTGGTGGCCGAGGCGACCGTCGAGTGGGTGGCTCCCCAGTCGGAGGTGATGAAGCCGTCGAAGCCCCAGTCGCCCTTGAAGACCTGGTTCTGCAGTGGACCGTTCTCGCAGGCGAACGGCCCGTTGATCGCCGAGTACGAGCACATCACCGAGTCGGCGCCGCCCTGCTTAACCGACGTCTCGAACCCGGGCAGGTAGATCTCCCGTTCGGCCCGGTCGGAGACGATCGCGTTGTCCGCGGCGGTGTTGCGGGCGGTCTCCTGGTTGTAGACGGCGTAGTGCTTGACCTGTGCGAGGGGTCCCTGGCTCTGGATGCCCTGGATGTCGGCGGCGCCGATCTGACCGGCCAGGTAGGGGTCCTCGCCGAACGACTCGAACGCGCGTCCCCAGCGGGGATCGCGGACGATGTTGATGGTCGGCGCGAGCACGACGTTGGTGCCCTTGCCCCACTGCTCGGCGCCGAGCGTGCTGCCGTACTGCCGCATCAGCGCGGTGTCCCAGCTCGCCGCGCCGGCCACCGGGGCGGCGAGCTGGGTGACGCCGGTGGCGCCGTCGCCGACGCCGACCGGGCCGTCCTGCAGGCGCAGCGCGGGGATGCCGAGGCGGGCGTTGGCCGGTACGCAACCGGCGTACCCGCAGGATCCGCCGCCGTGCATCATGGTCAGCTTCTCGGCCTGGGTCATGGCCGCGAGCAGCAGATCCGCCCGCGCGGCCGGCGTCAGGGAGGTGTCCGTCCAGGGCGGGTCGGCGGCCCGGGCCGGTGCGGTGGAGAGGGCGGTGGCGGCCAGCACGGCGGCGGCCACCGTCGCGATTCGTGATCGGAACACGGGGACTCCCAGGGGATGGGGAAGGCACGTCGACGGGGAAATCGACGGTGGTAACTTCGCCATCCAGCATGACTTCATTCATGCCTTGATGGAAGTGGCGGCCGGTTCCGGATCTCGCTTCGGCACGCATCTGAGGTAGCGCGCCTAGGCGAACGTCCGGAACGCGACAGGGCGGCGTCATGCGGCGCTATTGTGCTTTTCCCGAATATCTTATATGCGGTCTGAGGTACCTGGCCGAATGGTAAATACGGCGCCTTCCCAATATTCGATGCGCCGCCGATTCCGTAGCGTTTTCGGCATGCCACCGCCATTCCGGCGGGGCCTTCCGAAAGGACGTGCAGAAATGATCCGCATTCCGTTCCGCAAGACGCTCGCGGTCGCCGCGACCAGTGCCGCCGCCTTCGCCGGCCTGCTGCTGGGCGCCCCGGGCGTCGCGCACGCCAGCGGTCAGCAGGTCCGCCTCGCCCCGGTGTCCAACCCGTTCCTGTACCTGGACGTGCAGGGCGGGTCGCACGGCGACGGCGCTCCGATCATCCAGTGGACGCTCTCCGGCGACAACCAGCTGTTCACGCTGCAGCCCTCGGGCGGCTACTTCGAGCTGGTCGACAAGGCCAGCGGCAAGTGCATCACCACCGACGGCGTCGCCGGGAACCAGGTCTACCAGTGGAACTGCCATGGCACCGCCAACCAGCTGTGGGACACGTCGCTGGTCGCCAACAACCTCATCGGATACTCGATCAGGAACGTTTCCAGCAACCTCTACCTGGAGGTGGCCGGCAACAGCGGCGCGCGCGGTGCGGCGATCGACACCTGGTACTGGAACGGCGGCAACAACCAGTTCTTCACCGGGACCGGCAGCTGAGGCCGAAACGCCGAGCCGGCGCCGATTTTCAGGCGCCGGCATCGCGCCGTCCGCTGTCCGATGTCCGGCTGTGCAATGGCTCGGCCGAACCTATGGTTCTCGATGTGACGCGTGAGGTGGTCAGCCCGGTGCTGGTCGGCCGGCGCGACGACCTCGACCGCTTGCGAGCCCTGCTCGACCTGGCCGGTGGCGGCGAACCGGCGGTGGCCCTGGTGGCCGGCGAGGCCGGGGTCGGCAAGACGCGGCTGGTCAACGAGATCAGCCGCGCCGCCGCCGAGCGCGGCTTCCGGGTGCTCAGCGGCGGCTGCGCCGAGCTGGGCGGCGAAGGCCTCCCGCTGGCGCCCCTGGTCGACATCCTCCGCACGGTCATCCGGGCCACGCCCGAGCACGACCTCGACAGCTGCTTCGGGCCGGCCCGGCGAGAGTTCGCCCGGCTGCTGCCCGAGCTCGACCCGGTGGCGGCCAAGGCGCCGCCGCAGGAGTTCTCGGCCGGGCAGCTGCGCGAGCACGTCCTCGCCCTGATCACCCGGCTGGCCGCCACCCGCCCGATGTTGCTGGTGGTCGAGGACCTGCACTGGGCCGACCGGTCGACCCGCGAGCTGGTCGCGTTCCTGGTGCAGACGATCCGCGAGCTCGGGGTGTTGCTGCTGCTGACCTACCGGTCCGACGAACTGCACCGGCGGCACCCGTTGCGGCCGCTGGTCGCCGCCTGGGAGCGGGTGCGCAGCGTCGATCGCATGGAGGTCGGCCGGTTCACCCGCGACGAGGTCGCCGCCCAGCTGCGAGCGATCCGCCGCTCGACGCCGCCGGCGCAATTCACCGACATCGTCTACGAGCGCTCCCAGGGCAACGCCTTCCTGGTCGAGGAGATCGTCGCCGCGGTCGACGCCGGCGCCGATCCGGGCGACCTCCCGCCCTCGCTGCGCGACGTGCTGCTCGCCCGCACCGAGACCGTCTCCGAGGCGACCCAGCGGATCCTTCGCGCGGCCGCCGCGGCCGGGCCGTGGGTCGACGACCGCCTGCTCGAGGCGGCCGCGGGCGCCTCCGAGGCCGAGCTCCACCCGGCGCTGCGCGAGGCCGTCGAGCACCACCTGCTGGTGGTCGACCGCACCGGCCGCGGGTTCAGCTTCCGGCACGAGCTCACCCGCGACGCCCTCTACGACGACATGCTGCCCGGCGAGCGGGTCCGCCTGCACGCCGCGTACGGCGAGGCGCTGGCCGCCGACCCGTCGCTGCTGGGCGACGACGGCGGCGTGGCCGCGACGCTGGCCCACCACTGGTACGCCGCCCTCGACCTGCCCCGCGCCCTGGCCGCCTCGGTGCAGGCCGGCCGGCAGGCGGTGGCCGGTTTCACCCCGGCCGAGGCGCTGCGCCACCTCGAGCGCGCCCTGCAGATCTGGCCCCGGGTGGCCGACGCGGCCGAGCGCACCGGCATGGACTGGTCGCAGGTCGGCGTGCTGGCGGCCGAGGCGGCCTGGAGCACCGGCGAGCTCGGCCGGGCGCTGTCCATCATGGACGAGGTGCGGGCCGTGACCGTCCCCGCGGCCGACCCGGTGGGCAACGCGCGGCTGGTCGAGCGGCGCGCGGTCGTGTTGCAGACCCTGGGCCGCAACGAGGAGGCCGCCGCGTCGCTGCAGGAGGCGCTCGCCCTGCTGCCGGCCCGGCCGGTGACCGGCACCCACGCCGAGGTGCTGGCCTCGCTGGCCGGCTCGCTGGTCCGCATCGGCGACGAGCGCCGCGCCGCCGAGGTCGCCCGCACCGCGGTGCACACCGCCGCCGCGGTCGGCGCCACGGCGCAGCAGGCCGACGCGTTGATCACGCTGGGCTCCGCCGCGAGCTACCTCGACGACCCGCCGGCCGGGTTGGCGGCGCTGCGCGAGGGCCTGGCCCTGGCCGAGCGCCACGAGCGATACGGCGTGGCGTTGCGGGGCTACATCAACCTCTCGGACGCCCTCGAGATGCTGGGCCGGCACGCCGAGGCCGTCGCGGCGGCGACCGCCGGGATCGAGCTGGCCGTCCGCGTCGGGCACGGCCGCTCGCACGGCGCCATGCTGGTCGGCAACCTGGCGGAACCGCTGATCCGGCTGGGCCGCTGGCGCGAGGCCCTCGACCTGATCACCGAGGCGCTGGCCGACGAGCCGAGCGGCGTCTTCGCCAGCACGCTGCTGCTGTTGCGGGGCGAACTGCACCTGTGGCAGGGCGACCTCGACGCGGCCGAGCGGGACGTCCGCGCGGCGCGGCACCAGCTCGGGGCCGGTACCGACGTGCAGTTCACCGCGCCGATGGTGTTCATCGAGGCGGCGCTGGCGCATGCCCGGGGTGACCTGGCCGATGCGGGCCGGCTCATCCGCGCCGAGCTGGACCGGCCCGACACCGGGTTCGGCGTCCGCTACGCGTGGCCGCTGCTCTGGCTCGGGATGCGCGTCGAGGCCGACCTCGCCGCCGCCGGGGCCGATCCCGCCGCCGGGGCCGATCCCGCCGCCGGGGCCGACCTCGGTGCCGCTGCAAGAGCCGCCTCGGCCGAGCTGCACCGGCTGGCCGCGACCACGCCCGCCGGCACCGCGCCGGCACTGGCCTACCGGGCCATGTTCGGCGCCGAGGAGGCCCGCACGGTGGTCGCGTGGGAGGCTGCGGTCTCGGCGACGCGCGCGGCCACCGAGGCGTACCCCCTGTGCTACTGCCTTTACCGGCTCGCCGAGGCGCGGGCCGGCACCGCGCCCGATGCGACGCTCAAGGCGACCGTCACCGAGGGCATCGCCCTGGCCGACGACCTCGCCGCCGCGACCGGCGACGAGATCCGCGTCGTGGCGCGCCGTGCCCGGCTGCGCCTCGAACCCACCGCCGCCGGTCCCGGCCGGTCGCCGCAGCCGGAGCCGGACCCCCGCTGCCGGCTCACCGACCGGGAACGGGAAGTCATCGCCCTGGTGGCCGAGGGCAACTCGAACGGCGAGATCGCCACAGCGCTGTACATCAGCCCCAAGACGGCCAGCGTCCACGTCTCCAACATCCTGGCCAAGCTGGGCGTCTCCACCCGCACCGAGGCGGCCACCGTCGCGCACCGGATCGGCATTCTGAGCTAGCTCAAGTGCGGTGCGCGGCGTCCGATTGGGCCGACATGCGAGATGCCGGGGCGATCGGGGTGCTGGCGCCGTTCGTCGGCGGCACCTACTACGGCAGCCTCACGGGCGGCGTCGGAGCGGCCGCCCAGTCGTACGGCCGGCGGCTCATCGCGATCCAGACGCTGGACGCGGCCGCCGATCTGGTGGTCAGCGGCGGTGACCCGGCGTTCGACGCGGCCGTCGCGTGGGACCACGTCAGCGGCTTCGTCGCGCTGGCCGACGCGGTCCGCCCCGAGTACCTGGCCCGGCTGGCCCGGGCCGGCAAGCCGGTGATCCTGGTCGGCAACACCGTCGACGGGCTCGGGTTGCCCACCGTGCTGCCGGACAACGGCGCCGGGATCCGGGACGTGGTCACCCATCTTGTCCGCGAGCACGGCTGCCGCCGGATCGCCTTCACCGGGAACCTCGCGGCCACCGACATCCGGGAGCGCTACGACGCGTACGTCGAGATCCTCGACGCCTACGGCCTGGAGCCCGGGGTGTTCCTGCCGGCGCTGAACAACGTCGAGAGCGGCGTCTCCTGGGACGCCGCGGATCTGCTGCGCCACGGACGGCCCGACGCGCTGATCACGGCGACCGACCGGAACGCGTTCGCCGCGCTGCGGGTGCTCACGGCCGCCGGGATGCGCTGCCCGGACGACATCCTGCTGACCGGCTTCGACAATCTCGACGAGGCCAGCCTGCTCCGCCCCGAACTGGCCACCGTCCGCCAGCCGCTGGAGGCGATGAGCCACCGCGCCGTCGACCTGCTGATCGATCGGCTGGCCGGGAAGGACGTGCCGCCGGGCCCGTACCTGCTGCCCACCCGGTTCGTGCCGCGCAGCTCGTGCGGGTGCACGAGCTTCGCCGAGCGGCTGCCGGACCTGGCCGAGCAGGACGGACTGCGGCGTCTCGGCCGGCGCCTGGCCGGGGTGCTGCCGGCCGCCGAGGCCGATGCCGCCGCGCGGGACGTCCGGGCCGCCGAGGACGCGGCCGCGGCGACCGCCGGCGCCCTGCTGGCCATGGCCGCCGGCGACTCCTCCCGGATCGCCCTCGCGGCGAACGAGCTGCAGAACCTGCTGGCCGCCAGCCCGACCCTGGAGACGCTGCGGGTGATCTCCCGGGCGGTCCAGGAGTACGCGGACGGCCTGCCCGCCGGCGAGGTGCCGGACACCACCCGGGTCGGTCACGGCGTCCAGGCCATCATGATGTCCCTCGGGCGGACGCACAGCCATGTCCAGCTCGCCGACAAGCTGCATCTGCGCTCGATGATCAGCATCAACTACACGCTCGGCATGGCCCTGCTGCACCGGCGCGACGTGGATCCCCGGGACCCCTCGTGGCTCGGGCTGACGCCCGCGACGGCCGGCTCGATCGCGCTTCGCCGGCCGGACGGCGAGCTGGTTCGCACGCCGGGCTGGCGCCGGCACCCCGGCCCGGCGATCCCGGCCGGACCGACCGCGATCGCGGCGTTCCCGCCGGTGGAGCTGCTCGACGCGGCCGAGCCCGGGGAGACGGTGTTCGTCGTCCGCGCCAAGGTCGGCGACAGTGACCGCGGCTGGCTGGCCCTGGTCGACATGGTGGAGAACCGGGTCGAGGACGGGCGGGAGATGGTCAACCAGTGCGCCGCGCTGCTGACCGTCGGCCTCGACCTGCGCGACCAGGAGGAGCAGCTGCTGCGCGAGGCGCAGTCGGACCGGCTCACCGGCCTGCCCAACCGGCCGTCCTTCGTCGCCGCACTGGAGAACCGGCTCGCCGGCGAGCGGCCGGCGGTCGTGCTCTTCCTCGATCTCGACGGGTTCAAGCACGTCAACGACTCGCTGGGCCACCACACCGGCGACCGCCTGCTCGTCGGCGTCGCCGACCGGCTGCGGGACTGCCTGCGTGCCGGGGACCTGGCCGCGCGGTTCGGCGGCGACGAGTTCCTGGTCCTCCTCGACGACGTCGCGCCCGGCCCGGAGCTGGACGAGCGGGTCGGCCGCATCCATGACGCGATCTGCGCGCCCTACGTTCTCGGCGAGCGGGTGGTCCGGGTCGGCGTGAGCATCGGCAGCGCCCCGTGCGTCGCCGGCGCCACCGCCCAGGACCTCCTGCAGGAGGCCGACCTCTCGATGTACGACGTCAAGGCCGCCCGGCGAGCTGCCGCCGCCTGACGCCCGCTGAGCGAACACTCTTCCCGCCTTCGGCGAACAACGGGTGTGATGCTTCTGCGGAGACGATTCAGACGGGTCCGGTGGTGACGGTGACGCAGCCGAGCGTGGCGGGTCTGCTCACCGACGCCCACCTCATCGAACAATCTCGGGGGACGCCCGAGCACTTCACGGCGATCTTCGATCGGCACTACAGGAACATCTACGCGTACGTGGCGCGGCGGCTCGGGCCGGATCTGGCCGAGGACGTGGCGTCCGAGACCTTCCTCACCGCCTTCGACCGCCGGCACGGCTACGACCTCGATCGTGGCGACGCGCGGCCGTGGTTGTTCGGGATCGCCTCGAACCTGGTGGCCCGGCACGTCCGGGCGGAGTCAAGGCGGTATCGGGCACTTGCGCGGGCGAGCGGCCAGGAATCGGGGGCGGCCGACGGTCACGCGGACGCGGTCGCCGGTCGGCTCGACGCGGCGGCTGTCCGGGGACGGCTCGCCGAGGCATTGCGGCTGCTGCCGGAGCCGGTGCGGGCCGTCCTGCTGCTGGTGGCCTGGGCCGGGCTCAGTCAGCAGGAAGCGGCGGAGGCCCTGGGCATTCCGGCCGGCACGGCCCGGTCCCGGTTGCACCGGGCACGACAGGAGATGCGGAAGGCGCTCGGCGCCGAGATCGAGATGGGGGAATGATGGACGAGATCAGCATCCTGCGGGAGACCTTCGACCCCGACGCGGCGCCGTCGCCGGCCGCGCAGCAGCGCGCCCGGGTGGCGTTGCAGCACCGCATCACCCCACCGCGACGGGCTCAGCGCAGGTGGTTCCCGATCGCGGTCGGTGTCGCCACCGCGACGGCCGTCGCGGCGGCCCTCGTGACGATCAAACCGAACGCGGCAGCGCCGCCGTCACCGGGGGCGGGGCCGGCCTCGCGGTTGGCGTCCGTGCCGTACCTCCGCCCGGTCAGTGCCGCCCAGATCCTGGAGAACGCGGCCTGGTCGGTCGAGCAGGAGAAGTGGGTCGACCCGAGACCGGACCAGTTCATGTACGTCGACACGCTGGAGATGCGCAATCCGCCGGCGTACGAGTCGAAGAAGCCGAACGGCGCCCTGGTGCCGGGCCAGGCGAAGTACCGCGACGTGCAGGTGTGGAACCGCATCGACGGACAGGTGCAGGCGTCGATGAAGAACGGCAAGCTCGCGGTGCACCGGCAGGGCGACGGCGGCGGCCAGTGGGGCTTCGTTCCGTGGTCGCAGATCGTCAAGCTGACCTCGCCGGAGAAGGTGGCCTACTACCTCGAGCATCCCGAGGGCGGTGTCATGGCGGATCCCGAGGCGCTGGCCGGTCAGTACGTGCTGCCGCCGAACGTCAAGGCGGCGATCTACCGCTATCTCGCCCAGCAGCCGGGCATGAAAGTCAACCCCGACGCGGTCAACCTCGACGGGCATCCGGCGATCGGCCTGGGCCGGGTCGAGGAGGGTTACCTGTCGCAGGAGCTGCTCTTCGACAAGCAGACGTACGCGTTGATCGGCGAACGCCTGATCGCGGTGACCGACCACGTCAACCGCGGCGACGACGGAACCTCGTACACGCACAAGGGCGACCTGTTCCGGCAGGTGATCTACCGCAAGATGATCATCGTGGATCGCCCGGGAGACCTTTCCTGAGCGGGTGACGCGGGTGCCCCGGCCGGTCTATGGTCCCTACCGTCGTCAGCAGCGAAAGGACGGGCGATGGCGGAGATCCCGGCCATCCGGACCGAGGCGCTGGTCAAGCGCTACGGTCGCGGAGGCACCACCGCGTTGAAGGGCCTGGACCTCGCCGTCGCCGCCGGCGAGGTCTTCGGCTTCCTCGGCCCCAACGGAGCCGGCAAGAGCACCACGATTCGCATCCTGCTGGATCTGATCCGCCCCACCTCGGGCACCGTGCGCGTGCTGGGCGTCGATCCGCGCTCCTCCGCCGACCTGCGCGCGAAGATCGGCTACCTGGCCGGCGACTTCGTGGCCGCAGGCCGGCAGACCGGCCGGGAGTTGCTGACGTATCTGGGCAGCCTGCGCGGCGGCGTGCCGGCCCAGCGCATCGACCAGCTGGCGGCCGCATGGGACCTCGACCTGAGCAAACGGATCGGCAGCCTGTCCAAGGGAAACCGGCAGAAGCTCGGCGTCCTGCAGGCCTTCATGCACCGGCCACCGCTGCTCATCCTCGACGAGCCGACCAGCGGGCTCGATCCCTTCCTGCAGCAGCAGTTCGTCGCGCTGGTTCAGGAGGCGGCCGGCGAGGGGCAGACCGTCTTCATGTCCTCGCACGTGCTGAGCGAGGTGCAGCAGACCTGCGACCGGGTCGGCATCATCCGGGCGGGCTCGCTGGTCGCCGTCGAGCACATCGACGACTTGCGCAAGCGGGCGCTACACAAGATCGAGGTGCACTTCGCCGACGACGTCCCGGCGCTCGACGTGGCCGGTGTGTCCGATGTGGTCATCGACGGGAAAGTGTTGCGCTGCAAGCTTTCCGGTGACGCCGACGCGCTGGTGAAGGCCTTGGCCCGGCACCACGTGGTCGATCTGATCAGCGAGGAGCCCGAGCTCGAGGAGCTCTTCTTCACCTACTACCGGGGGGAGGACGCGTGATGCGCGTCTTCGGGAAGGCGATGCGCGACAACCGTCGCGCGTGGATCGGCTGGACCGTGGCGCTGGCCGCGGTCGCCGCGATGTACGCGTCGTTCTACCCCAGCATCAACAACCCGGCGATGGCCGACGCCCTGAACTCGTTCCCGCAGTCCATCAAGCAGGCGTTCCACATGGAGGACTACACCAAGCCCGAGAACTACTTCGCGGTCAGCGTGTTCGGCCTGCTGGTGCCGATCCTGGTCGCGGTTTTCGCCATCTCCGCGGGGGTCAAGGCGATCGCCGGGGACGAGGAGGCGGGCACGCTGGATCTGGTCCAGGCCCAGCCGGTGAGCCGCGTCTCGCTGGCGTTGCAGCGGTTCCTGGCCATCACGGTGGCCCTGGCCGTGATCGCCGCCGTCATGTGCGCCGTGGTCATCGCGCTGCGTGGCCCGGGCCGGTTCACGGCGCTCGCACCCGGCCGCCTGTTCGCGATCTGCCTGCAGCTTGCCCTGTTCGGGCTGCTGTTCGCCGGGCTCGCCTACGGTGTCGGCGCGTGGACCGGGCGTCGGGCGTACGCGACCGCGGTGGGTGCCGTCGTCGCGGTGCTCGGCTATCTCGGCGACTCCTTCTTCACGCAGATCGACAGCCTGAAGTGGACCGAGAAGTTCTCCCCGTTCAATTGGTACCTGGGCGGCGAGCCGCTCAAGAACGGCGTGCAGTGGGGCCACGCCGGGCTGCTGCTCGGGTTCGCCGTCCTGTTCGTCGCCGCGGGCACGTGGCGCTTCAACCACCGCGACATCGGCGTTTGAACCGCGGGCGGTGACGACGCTCACAACCGCTGCGGCAGAAGGGGACCACTTGTCGATGGGCGTTGTGCGACGATGTGCGCCGCTGTTGACCATTCCTTCCCCCGGAGCGTCATGCGCCTCTCCCGCCGTACCCTCGCCGCAGTGGCCGTCACCGCGGTGGCCGCCGCCGGCACCGCCTTCGCGCTGTCGGCGGTGAACGCCGCGTCCGCCGACACCACCTCCGACGCCGCTCTGGTCGCCACGCTCGACCAGGTGTTCGCCGACTCGCGCCTGGCCGGCTCGACCACGGGCATGCAGGTACGCGACGGCGCCACCGGCGCGGTCATCTATTCGCACAACGCCGATCAGCGGGTCATTCCGGCGTCCAACGAGAAGCTGATGACCTCGGCGGCGGCGCTCGAGGTGCTCGGCACGGGCTACCGGTTCCACACCCTGGCCCGCTACTCCGGCAAGCGCAGCGGCTCGACCGTCACCGGCAACCTCTACCTGCGCGGGCAGGGCGACCCGACGATGACGTACGCCCAGTTCGACGCGCTGGCCACCGCGGTCGCCAAGGCGGGCGTCAAGAAGGTCACCGGCAGCCTGGTCGCCGACGACTCGTGGTTCGACCACACGCCGCTCGGCCTGGACTGGTCGTGGCAGGACGAGGCGTACTTCGACAACGCGCCGATCTCGGCGCTGACCGTGGCCGCCGACACCAACTACGACACCGGCGCCCTCGCCATCGTCGACAAGCCCGGCTCGGCGGCGGGCAAGGCCGGCGTGCTGTCGGTGTCGCCGGCCAACTCGGTCGTCACCATCGTCAACCACACCGTCACCGGCAAGCAGGGCTCGGCCGACACGGTCACCGCGACCCGGCCGCACGGCAGCAACACGATCACGGTGAGCGGCTCCACCCCGCTGAAGCCGACCGCCACCCACACCACCATGGTCGCGGTGCCGGATCCGACCAGGCTGGCGATCGGCGTCTTCCGCGACGCGCTCAAGCGACACGGTGTCACGATCACCGGCTCGACCACCACGGGGACGACGCCGAGCACGGCGACGACGCTCTCCGACCACGCCTCGATCACGCTCGGCCAGCTGCTGCCCTCGTTCCTCAAGCTTTCCAACAACGGGCACGCCGAACTGCTCACCAAGGCGATGGGCCGGGCCAAGACGCCCGGATCGGCGGGCAGCTGGTCCACCGGGCTCGCCGCGTCCACCGCCGCGCTCAAGCAGCTCGGCGTCGACACCACCAAGATCACTATGGGTGACGGCTCCGGGCTCAGCCGCCGCGACTGGCTGACCACGAACCAGATCGCCACGCTGCTCAACGCCGCCCAGCACCGTCCGTGGTTCGCCACCTGGTATGCGGCGCTGCCGATCGCCGGCGACCCCAACCCGATGGTCGGCGGGACGCTGCGCAGCCGGATGGTCGGCACCCCGGCGGCGGGGAACCTGCACGGCAAGACCGGCACCCTGACCGGCGTCAACGCGCTGTCCGGCTACGTCAAGGACAAAGCCGGCCGTACGCTGGTCTTCTCCTCGGTGTCCAACTCCGCGCCGGCCGGCGTCGCCGACATCCTGGACCGGGCCGCGGTGGCGCTGGCCAACTCGGGCGCCGCTCAGTCGGCCAACCTGATGAAGAAGGAGCTGGGCACCATCCAGGTCAAGCCGCACGTGGTCACCCGCGACGGCGAAGAGGTCGAGTGCTCCTGGGTGCCCAACGCCTGTTGACGGGGCCGGTCAGGCTTCGTTCATCGGCGGGCGGAATGCCATCGCCGGGTCCACGGCGCCACCGGCGAGCAGGGTCTCGCCGGTGGCGCGCAGGGCAAGCAGTGCGGCGCCCAGCGGCCCCGGTCCGAAGCTCACCCGGGCGACGCCGAGGGCCGCCAGCTCCGCCACGGACGGACCGCCCGGTGCGGCGAACGCGTTGACGGGAGCGGCCACCCGCGACACGAACTGCTCGAGAACGGCGACGTCCCGGATCCGGATCGGGAAGACGCAGTCGGCGCCCGCGTCCAGATACGCCCGGCCGCGGGCCACCGCGCGGTCGATCTGCTCCGGCGTCGCGACGGGCATGTCCACCCGGGCGTTCACGACTATCGGGACGCCCTCGGCCTCGGCGGCGTTCCGCGCGGCCTCGATCCGGGCGGCCGCCTCGGCGACCGGCCGATCCCGGTCCTCGAGGTTGCAGCCGGCGATCCCGGCGCCGATCGCCCGAGCGATGGTCTCGCCGACCTCGGCCGGGTTCGCGCCGTAGCCGGACTCCAGGTCGGCGGTGACCGGCAGGTCGACGCCCGCCGCGATCCGGCCGACGGCGGCAAGCATGTCGGCGCGCGTGAGCCGCTCGTGATCGGGAACGCCGAGCGAGGCCGCGACCGACCAGCTCGCGGTGGCGATCGCCCGGCATCCGGGCAGACCGGCCATCGTCCGGGCGCTCGCGACGTCCCACACGTTGACCAGGACGAGAATCTCCGGCTCGTGATGCAGCCGGCGGAGCAGCTGGGCCTTCCCACTGGGATCAATCATCACTTCCGACCCTAGACCGTCCGGTCGATGCCCTATTTGCCGCATAAAGGGTGACCAAACGGATGATGTGGTGGGTGAAAAGTCCGTCTTAACTATGCGCAGCGGTTCACCAGAGCCGCCGGGAAGCGATGATCTGCCGGACGACATGGTCGCCCTCGGTCCGGCAGGGAGCAAGAGGCGAAACCGACCCCGAAGGATTTCGGCCGGTTTCCGGCCGACGCCCTCGAGGAGCACGGACATGAAGCTCACCTACCGCAAGCCGGTATCGGCAATCGGCCTCGCCGTCGCCACCCCCTTCGCGAAATGGACCGCCCCGAGCCCCGGCTCCGGCGCGGCCGCGCAGTCGAGCTGACCGTGCCGCAGTCCGGCCAGAAGCCGGACGCGGGCAAGAGATCTCACGACCCTTGCCCCTGCGTGTCCTCGGTGACCGCATGACTTCATCCGGATCGAGCCGCAACGGCATCGAGGCGTACGGGACAGCAAGCCAGGCCCGACGCTCCGGATGGACGGACTTCCCCTCGATCGCCCGGCCGGCAACTCGCTGACCTGGCACTTCCCCGATTCGAGCCGGTCCGTTACGCACCACCTCACGCACCGAACGCCGGTCGCCCACCCGGGCGGCGGGCACCGCACGTCCTTTTTCTGCCGCCCCGGCGGCGACCCCTAGAGAAAGCAGAACATCATGCTTCGTCAGCGTCTGCAGGCCGCCCGCAAGAACGACGAGGGCTTCACCCTCATCGAGCTCCTGATCGTCGTCGTGGTCATCGGCCTGCTGGCCGGCATCACCATCTTCGGCGTCGACGCCTTCAAGAACGACGGCAAGCACGCGGTCTGCGTCTCGGACAAGAAGAACGTCGAGATCGCAATCCAGGCCTACTACGCCAAGAACAACTTCAAGTACCCGACCGCCATGAACCAGCTTTACCCGACCTACCTCAAGTCGCAGCCGTCCTCGACCGTCACCTTCACCGACGCCGACACCGCGCCCGTCGTGGCGGACTGCCCCGCCGCGTAAATCGCTGCCCGGCCGGGGCGGGACGAAGTTTGTCCGCCCCGGCCGTTCCTCTTGCCTGTTCGTCCACATTCGGAGGTTCTCGTGTACTTGTCCGGGATCGGTGGCCGCGCCGATGCGCTCCTCGACGTCCTCTGGCAGTCGCGCGGCAGCGACCTGCTGCTGACCGCCGGCATGCAGCCGCAGATCCGCGTCGACGGGCAACTGCGCCCGGTGACCGAGGCCCCGGTGCTGACCGGCGCGGACACCGAGGAGCTGCTCGCCGAGCTGCTCACCCAGGAGCAGGCCGCCGAGCGGACGGACAACCACGAGTACGACTTCTCCTTCACCTGGCGCGACAACGCCCGGATCCGCGGCAACGCGTTCCGGCAGCGCGGCGAGACCGCGATCGCGCTCCGGATGATCCCCGCCCAGATCCCGAGCATGGCCCAGCTTGGCTTGCCGCCGGTGCTCGGTACCTTCGCGCGCCAGCACCAGGGTCTCGTCCTGGTCACCGGCCCGACCGGCTCGGGCAAGTCGACCACCCTGGCCTCGGTGATCAACCAGATCAACTACGACCGGGCATGCCACATCGTCACGATCGAGGACCCGATCGAGTACCTGCACGAGCACCGCCGCTCGATGGTGAGCCAGCGCGAGGTCGGCACCGACACCAAGTCGTTCTCCGACGCGCTGCGGGCCGCCCTCCGCGAGGACCCCGACGTCCTGCTGGTCGGCGAGATGCGGGACCTGGAGTCGATCCAGTTCGCCCTCACCCTGGCCGAGACCGGCCACCTCGTCTTCGCCACCCTGCACACGAACGACACCAGCCAGGCGCTGGCCCGCATCATCGACGTCTTCCCGGCGCACCAGCAGGCCCAGATCCGGGTCCAGCTGGCCGCCGCCCTGACCGGCATCGTCTACCAGCGACTCGTCCCGCGCCTCAACGGTGGCATGGTCGCCGCGTACGAGGTGCTGGTCGCCGACACCGCGGTGCGCAACCTGATCAAGGAAGGCAAGCAGCACCAGCTGCGCAACGCGCTGGTCAGCGGCCAGCGCGAGGGCATGCAGACGCTGGAGCAGTCGCTCTCCACCCTGCTGCAGAACGGCATCATCAGCTACGAGGACGCGGTCGCCCGCAGCCTCTACCCGCGCGACATCGAGGCTCGTCCCCGCGTCCGGATCGGTGCCGGCTCATGAAGCTGCGCAACCGGGCCGAGCAGACGGCCGCCGAACCCCGCGACACCGTCGCGGTACTTCCCGCGCCGGTCCGGCCCGCCGACCTGGCGATCGAGAACGGCGGCAAGCGCCTCGGGGAGTTGCTGGTCCACGCGGGTCTGGCCAAGCGCGAGGACGTGCTGGCCGCACTGGACGCCGCGCAGCGCGGCACCGGCAAGCGCCTGGGCCAGCTGCTGGTCGAGAGCGGCGCGGTCAGCGATCGCAACGTCGCCCGCGCGATCGCTCACCAGCACGGCCTCCCCGTCATCGACCTGCGCCAGGTCACCCCGGAGGAGTCCGCCGTCGCGTTGCTGGACGAGGCCACCGCCCGGGAGTTGCTCGCCATCCCCGTTGCCCTGCGGGACGACGAGGTCACGGTCGCGGTCGCGTTGCCGTCCGAGGCGGTCGGCAAGGCGCTCGTCCGGGCGACCGGCAAGGTCGTCACGCTCCGGGTCGCGCCGCAGACCGAGATCGTGCGCGCGATCGGCAACGGCTACCGCGCGCTGAGCGGCGTCGGCGTACACATCAAGGCCTTCGAAGCCCGCGAGATCGGCCGCCGCGACGTCGCCCGCGCCGCCTCGCCGGCCGCGCACGAGGACGCGCCGGTGGTCCAGGTCGTCCAGATGATCCTCACGCAGGCGCTGCGCGACCGGGCCTCGGACGTGCACATCGAACCGCAGGGCGAGCGCCTCCGGGTGCGGTTCCGCATCGACGGCGCCCTGCACGACATGCTCGACCTGCCCGGCTCGATGGGTGCCGCGCTGGTCAGCCGCATCAAGATCCTCGGCGGCATGAACATCGTCGAGCGCCGCCGGCCGCAGGACGGCCAGATCAGCACGGAGGTCGAGGGCACCCCGGTCGACATCCGGGTGTCGACGACCGCGGTGGTGGGCGGCGAGAAGGTCGTGATGCGGCTGCTCGACAAGAGCCGCCCGCTCTACGAGCTCGCCAAGCTCGGCATGAGCCAGCAGATGACCGCCCGGTACTCGACGCTGCTGCGCGCCCCGTACGGGATGGTGATCTGCGCCGGCCCGACCGGCAGCGGCAAGACCACCACGCTGTACGGCTCGCTGAACGAGATCAACAGCCCCGAGCGCAACATCATGACGATCGAGGACCCGGTCGAGTACACGTTCCCGTCGATCAATCAGATCCAGATCAACGAGGCGGCCGGGCTCACCTTTGCCGACGGCCTGCGGTCGATCCTCCGGCAGGACCCGGACGTGATCCTGGTCGGTGAGATCCGCGACGTGGAGACCGCCCGGATCGCCGTCCAGTCCGCGCTGACCGGGCACTTCGTGCTCTCCTCGCTGCACGCCACCGACACCGTCTCGGCCCTGCACCGGCTGCTCGACATGGGCATCGAGCACTTCCTCGTGGCCTCCTCGGTCACCGCTGTGATCGCCCAGCGCCTCGTCCGCCGGATCTGCCGGCACTGCACCGAGCGGTACCAGCCCTCGCAGCAGGAGCTGGCGCTGCTCGCGGCGATCGGCGGCCGGCCTCCTCAGGGCGGCTTCATCCGCGGGGCGGGCTGCAATTTCTGCGCGCACACCGGCTATCTGGACCGGGTCGGCGTCTACGAGATGATGCCGGTCACCGAGGCCATCCGCGCCCACATCCTGGCCCGCGCGGGGCACGACGAGATCCGCGAGACCGCCCGTAAGGAAGGCCTGCGCACCCTCCAGGAGGAGGCGGCGCGGCTGGTGGCGGACGGTGTGACCACGCCCGCCGAGATCCTCCGCTCGATCTACGTACCGGGGAGCTGACCGATGAAATTCACCTATACCGCGGTGCGCCCGGACGGCCACGAGGTCACCGGCGTGCACAAGGCCGACTCCCGGGAAGCCGCCGAGCTGGCGCTCTACGAGCGGGACCTGCGCGGCGTCCGGCTGGCCGAGAAGAAGAGCGCGCTGCAGCTGGAGCTGACCTCGCCGCGCGTCAAGCGGGAGGAGGTCATGCACCTGTCCCGGCAGCTCGGCGCGTTCATCGCGGCCGGCCTGACCATCGTCGACGCGGTGCACACCCTCGGCGCCGAGGCGAGCAACTCGGCGATCCGCAAGATGATGGCCGGGGTCGAGGAGGGACTGCGCCGCGGCGAGACGCTCTCCGACTGCTTCGACCAGCATCCGAAGGTCTTCCCGGAGTTCTACCGTGGCATCCTGCGGTCGGCGGAGCTGACCGGGCAGCTCGACATCGTCCTGGCCCAGCTGGCGCGCTACCTCGAACGCGACCTGGAGGCTCGGCGCCGGATCACGTCGGCCATGATCTACCCGATCATGATCGCCGTCATGTCGGTGGTCACGGTCGTCATCCTGGCCGGCTTCGTGCTGCCGCGCTTCAAGACCTTCTTCGCCGACCTGGACGCCAAGCTCCCGCTGCCGACCCGGATGATGCTGGCCGCCACCGACTTCGTCACCCAGTGGTGGTGGGCGCTGCTCGCCGTTGCCGTGGGCCTGGCTCTGGCGATCTTCGTCGCGCTGCGGACCGACTCGGGGCGCCATGCCCTGGAGCGTGTTTTCCTCCGCGTCCCCGTGCTCGGAAGCACCATCCAGTTCACCCTGGTGGAACGGTTCTGCCGGATCTTCGCCTCGATGGTTGGCGCCGGCGTCCCGCTGCCGTCCGCCCTGTATGTCTCTACCTCCTCGCTGAACAACCTGGTCTTCGTCCGGGCGCTCACCCGGGTGAGCGAACGGGTTCTCCAGGGTGAGGGCCTGGCTGGCCCGCTCTCCGCCACCGGTCTGTTCCCCGGCACCGCGGCCCGGATGATCCGCGTCGGCGAGGAGACCGGCACCCTGGACGCGCAGCTCGAGGTGACCGCCAAGTACTACGAGGGCGAGCTGGATTACAAGATCAAGAAGCTCACGGCCCTCTTTGAGCCAGTGATGATCATCGTAATGGGCGGTATTGTGGGCTTTGTCGCGGTCGCGCTGGTCTCCGCGATGTACGGCATCTTCAATCAGGTCCACGTCTGATGCGGGCCGCCGGAGGCCGCTCGGACAGTGGCGAGACCTTGATCGAACTGGTCGTCGCGATCGCCATCATGTCGACCGCCGTGGTGGCCGTGCTGGGCTGCCTGGTCACCGGCATCATGGTCTCCGACATCCACCGCAAGCAGACCACCGCCGGCGTGACCCTGCGCAACTTCGCCGAGGCGATCAGCCGTACGGTCGATGCCGGGGGATACCCGGCCGGGTGTGCCGCTCTCACCCCGAGCTTCACCCCGCCGGCGGGCTATTCCGCGTCGATCGCGAAGGTCGGCTACTGGACGGGCTCGGCGTGGTCGAGCAGTTGCTCGACGGACAAGGGTCTGCGGCAGCTCGACCTCCAGGTCGCGAGCAGCGACTCGCGGGCGGTCGAGCGACTCGTCATCGTGGTGCGCAAGCCGTGCGGACTGGCGGATGCGCTATGCGGCTGACCTCCAGGGCCGCGCGGGACGACGCCGGCTTCACCCTCATCGAGCTGCTGCTCGTGGTCGTCATCACGGCGATCGTCGTGGTCCCGCTGGGCGATGCGTTGATCCTGTACTTCCGGAACACCGATGCCACCTCCGCCCGGATGACGCTGTCCCGGGAAGCCCAGATCAGCGCCGCCTATGTGGCCCGCGACGTGACCGCGGTCGGCCTGCGGGACCTCTCGGCGACCGGTCCCGGCGGGACCATTCCGTTCAAGGCCTCGATCCAGCTGAACGCGGCCTTCGACGCCGATGGCCAGGTCTGTGGCACCACCGCGACGCCGGCCGCGAAGGTGCGGCTGCTGGCCGACGACTGGGACACCTCGGTCAGCCCGGCCATCCGCAACACCCGGATCGTGGCGTACTACCTCGCGCCGGCCGGCGCGACGAGCGAGCTGCACCGGCTGTTCTGCACCAACGGCGCCACCACCGACATCGTGGTCGCGCACAACGTCGACCCGTCGACGTTCTCCGTGTCCTGCGCGGCCCCCACGACCTGCGACGGCACCTCGGTGCCGCAGACAGTGACCCTCGCGTTCTCGGTCACGGTGCCGGGCGCGGACCCCTACCCGATCACGCTGACCGGCCACCGGAGGCAACAGTGAAACGCCGACCCGACGACGAGGGCGCGGTGCTGATCCTCGTCCTGATCGTGATCTCGGTCGTCGCGGTGGTGCTGGGCGCGCTGCTGACCTACGCCGACACCAGCCTGCGCACCACGATCAACCTGCGCGACCAGGCCTCGGCCGGCGCGGACGCCGACGGTGCCGTGCAGGCCGCGATCAACAACCTCCGCAACGGCACGTCGACCGCGAGCGGGAACTGCTTCGGGTCGTCGAACACCCTGACGCTGCCGTCCTTCGAGGGCACCACCTCGGCGGCCGTGAAGTGCAGCTCCGACCCGTCGACGGCGGTGCGGATCCAGTGCCCGTCGCTGTCCAACTGCAACCGGCCCGGCAACGCGATCCTGACGCTCGGGACCGCGCCGGGCGAGGACGGCCTGAAGATCACGCAGCCGAACAGCGCCACCTCCACCTTCCGGGTGCACGGCGGCATCTACTCGAACTCGACGATCAACGTGACCAGCGGATCGGTGACGGCCAGCAGCGGTGTCTACGCCAAGGGCGCCTGCATCGGCACGATCCAGAGCACGCCGCCGCCGCAGTGCTCGTCGAGCGCGGCCAACCCGCTCGGCGACGACCCCGGATACGCACCGAAGATCACCACCGCCCCGGCACTCCAGCCGCTGCCGGCCTGCACCACCAAGAACTCGGTCGTGAAGTTCAGCCCCGGCTACTACGACGACGCGGCGAAGCTCTCCGACATGATGACCAACAGCAGCAAGTGCTCCGGAAGCCTGTGGTGGTTCCAGCCGGGCACGTACTACTTCGACTTCCACAACTCCGGCACGAACAACAATCCGCTGCTCGACTACGGCAGCAACGTCTGGACGATCAACGACGGCACGCTGGTGGCCGGTGTGCCGACCGGCACCCTGTCCGCCTCGACGGCAATCCCAGGCGCCTGCATCAACCCGATCGACAACCCCAATGCCAGTGGCGTGCAGTTCATCTTCGGCGGCGACAGCCAGATGGTGGTCAAGGCCGGTCAGGCGGAGATCTGCGGCGGTTGGAACACCGACAGCGGCGCCATCGACCCGACGAAGCCGCCGGTCGCCGTCTACGGCCTGACCTCCGGAACCGAGTCGACCACCACCAAGACGCTGGCCGTGACCAGCGTGCCGGCCGCCGACGACTACAAGACCGCCACGGTGGCCGACCTTGGTGCCATCGGCGGCACCGCGGCCGGCTACAAGAGCACGAACGGCCAGCTGAGCGGCAAGCTCACGGTCGGCGTCACGCCGACGACGGCCATTCCGGTGGGGTCCATTCTCAAGAGCGCGACCGTGCGCGTGGTCCACCACCACGAGGACACGGCCAACGCCGACAGCCTCAAGGTCACCCTCACCCCGACCGGCGGAACGGCCGCCGCGACCACCCTGATCCCGGGGGAGAAGGGCGGCAGCAGCTGGTACACCGACACGACGCCGGTGGCCCTCACCACGGCCGTCAACGGCCTGGCCGGCTTGATCTACGCCGGCACCTTCACCGGCGCCCAGATCGAGGTCACCAGCACCGTCGGCGACAAGAACGACACCGAGTCCATCGATGCCATCCAGCTGGATCTGTCCTATGTGACCCCGGCCCTGCGCGCCGAGACCGGCTGCGTGACCACCGGCCTGAACGCCGGTGGGTGCTCGGTCATCACCACCACGAACAGCCCCGGCAGCCAGTTCTACGTGCAGGGCACCACGTACACGCCCAAGGCCGCCCTCGACATCAGCCTGAACAACCTCTCCGAGCAGGTCTTCCGCTTCGGCGTGATCAGCCGTTCCCTGCAGATCAAGCAGACCGGCAGCTTCGCCTACATCGGCCCGGTCATCGAGGTCCCCGACGACGCCCCCGGCTTCGCCTACGCCGTCTACCTCACCGCGTACGTCTGCCCCGGCTCCGCCACCTGCTCCACGACCGGCAGCCCCAGCCTCCGGGCCAAGGTGGCGATCGTCGACGCGAACCCGTCCGCGCCGGTCGCCGGCAAACGCCAGATAGCCATCCTGAACTGGACCCCGACCGGCTAGCAGAATTTGTCGCTCGCTCTGTAACCGGAGCCGGTCGTCAGGCGTGTAACCCCTGAGCGGCCGGCCCACCGGGCGCAACGGGGGAGGGAGAGGGCACCGTGGTCGCAGTGCGCCATGATCGCGAGGTGGATGCCGGCCGGCCGCCCGACCTGGACTTCGACGGCTTCTACGCCGCTCACTTCCAGTCGCTGACGATCCAGCTGTACGCGTACACCGGTGATCTGCCCGGCGCTCAGGACCTGGTGCAGGAGGCGTTCTGCCGCGCCCTGGCCCGGTGGAAGCGGGTGGCCGCGCTGGACGATCCGCTGGGCTGGGTGCGCCGGGTCGCGTGGAATCTGGCGGTCAGTCAGTGGCGCCGCGCCCGTACGGCTGCCCTCTTCCTTCGTAAGCACCGGATGGAGGACGTTCCTGCCCCGGGCCCGGACCGGGTCGCGCTGGCCGGCGCGCTCGCGACCCTGCCCGCCCAGCATCGTCGGGTGGTCATCCTGCACTACCTCGCCGATCAGTCGGTGCGGGACATCGCGGACCAGGTCGGCGTGCCCGAGGGGACCGTCAAGGCGTGGCTGCACCGCGGCCGCGCGGCGCTGGCCGCTCGCCTCGCCGAGAAGGAGGACGACAGATGACCAACTTCGATCACGATCCGCTGACCGCCGCGTTCGACGAGTTCCGCAACCAGGCGGCTCCCCTGGTGAAGCCGGTCGGTGCCGACCGTACCCGGGAAGTCATGCGCACCCGCAACCGCAACCGCACCATCACGATCGCGGCGTTGGCCGCCCTGGTCGTCGCCATCCCGCTGATGGCCGACGCGGTGTTGACCGGCGATCCGCACGGCCCTCCGGCGAACTCGTCGGTCGCCCCGGACCCCTCCGCCTCCGGGGAGCCCTACTTCATCGGACCGGGCGAGAGCACCCACCCGTCGACGACGGCTCCGGCCGGCGGCATCACCGAGGCGGCGCTCTACTCCGCCACGCTCAACCTGCCCGCGTGGGCGGCCGAGATGGGCAATGTGAAATGCCCGACTGGCCCGGTTCGGCTCCGGAACGGCGACACTCAGTCCGACGGCGTCGCTCTGTGGATCGCCGGGGTCGCCTACGCCGACGTCGATCGGGATGGCCGGGCGGAAACGTTCGCTCGTGTCTTTTGCATGAACGGACCCAACGACGTCGGGTCGCAGGTCGTGGCCTTCACACCGGGGCCTGGCGGCGAGGTGCGCACGGTCGGCTCGGTCCTCCAGCAGGGCGGCGACGTGGATGCCCTCTGTGGGGTGCGCGCCGGCGCGAGCGGCACGGTCCAGGTCGAGATCGCCGATTTTCCGGTGCCCTGGCGGTGTGCCGATCCCAGTTCGGCCAACGAGCGGTACGTCACCCGGCAGTGGCTGACGTTCGGCTGGAACGGGTCGGCCTTCGTCCAGCAGGGTACGGCGGCACACACCACCAACGCGTACGCCACGGACCTCGAGCTGACCAGCAGCAACCTCGTTCTGAGCCGGCAGGGGAACGGCCACTACGCGGGTTCGATGACGTTGACGGTGCGCAACACCGGCACCTCGGCAATCCCGTACAAGACGGACACCCTCATCGCGGATGACATGCGGCTGGTCAATCTGCCGCACGGTTGTAGCGCAACCTTGCCCGGCGGCGGGATGACGGAGGTCGTCTGCACCGGCGCCAAGCTCGCCGGCGGGACGACTCGCCGGATCACGCTGCACGTCGACTCGCCGCGGCGCCACCAGAAGTTCTACTTCGACCCGGCCACCGACGTGATCCCGCTGGAGGGCTACAACGATCCGAACCAGGCCAACGACCGAGCGGCACTCACCATCGAGTTCCGGGACTGATCAGCGTACGCCCGCGGTCGTCGCCGGCTGCAGGCCGGCGCCGTCCTCGGGGCAGCCGGTGACCACCCGGTTGCGGCCCTGGCGCTTGGCGGCGTAGAGATGCCGGTCGGCGACGGCCAGCAGGGCCGGCTGGGTGGGTTCCGGCAGGAGCCCGGAGTGCGTGACGCCGATGCTGACCGTGACCGGCATGCCGGCGGTGAGGCCCGCCCAGTCATGGCACCCGACGGCCAACCGGATCCGATCCAGCGCGGCATGGGCGGCGCCGGCCGACACGCCGGGCAGGACCAGCAGGAACTCCTCGCCGCCCAGCCGCGCCACGAATCCCTCCGGCGCCAGTGCCAGCTGCTCGCGCTGCAGCACCGTCGCCACCACCGCGAGCACCCGGTCGCCGACCGCGTGCGACAGCTGATCGTTGATCGACTTGAAGTGGTCGATGTCGGCGACCGCGACCGCGACGTCGGTCTTGCCGGTGAGCAGGGCCGGCAGGTTCTCGTCGACGTAGCGGCGGTTGTGCAGGCCGGTGAGCGAGTCCCGCCGGGCCTGCTCGCGGAACCGCTCCGCCTCTTTCCGCGCCTCGGCGGTCTCGAACATCGCCTGCCGGGTCAGGGACTCGGCCTCCCGCTGGCGCGACCGTAGCCGCCGGTGCGCCGCGAAGAACGCCTTGTGCTCGGCGAACGCCTCGGCGAAGCGGTCCTGGGCGGCGTACAGCTCCGCCTGTTCCTGATGCGCACGAACCAGCACCTCGCTCAGGCCCCGCTCGACGCTCAGCGTGCGGCAGCGGTCCAGGCTGTCCTGAGCCTCGCCGTGCGCGCCGAGGCTGCGCTGCGCCCGGGCCAGGGTGAGGTTGCATTCCGCCAGCGTGTCGGCGTCGTCCTGCCCCTCCAGGCCGTGCTGCTGAATGGCGAGCTGGACCAGCCGTACGGCCTCGGCGGGCCGGCCGACGGCGATCTCGATGGAGCCGAGCGTGTCGAGATCCGGCGGCGTCAGATCGTACCCGTGGTCGCGGGCGTGCTCGATGAGCTGGCCGGCGACCTGCTGGGCCTCGGCGAAGTTGTCGGTGGCCAGCTCCCAGTAGGCCCAGTTGTTGAGCAGCCCCAGCAGCAACTCGGGCCGCCGCAGCTCCACCGCCAGGTCGGCGCTCTGCCGGTACCGCACCCGGGCGGCCTCGACCATCCCCGACATGCACAGGGCGTCGGCCAGCTTCACGCGGTGCCAGATTTGCATGTGCGCGGTGGCCGTGTCGTCGAGCAGCTCGACCGAGAGCATCGACTGCTCCAGGCACTGCGCCGCGTCGCCCAGGTTGCGATGCACGTTCGCCCAGATCAGGTGGGTACGGGCCAGCAGCTGGAGGTCCTGATGCTCGCTCGCCCAGTCGAACACGGTCCAGATCTGCCGGGTGGCGCCGGCCAGGTCACCCGAGCGCGACTGCATGTTGGCCTGGCACAGGCGCGCCCGCGCGGCCAGCAGCGGGTCCCCCAGAGCCATCGCCTGCTGCTCGTACTGCCGCGCGAGCGCGAGGCTCGCCATCGGCTTCCAGCGGATCCGGTCCTCCAGCTCCAGCAGCGAGGACGAAAGGTGCAGCGCACCGGCGCCTGAATCCATGTTCTTTCTCCTCCTCGCCGCGTGCACCAGATCGGCAGCGCCCGGCCCGGCTTGAGGAAACTGCCGCAGACCGGAGCGCTAGGCGCAGGCCACGCTGACGAAGCCGATCTCCTTGCGCTTCTTGGCCTCGTACATCGCCAGGTCCGCGCGGCCGAGAACGTCGTCGCTGGTGTCGCCCGCGCGGGCCCGGGCGATGCCCACGCTGACGCCGATGCGCACCTCCGCCTTGTCGGCGCGGAGTGCCCGCGAGACCAGGGTTTGAATCCGGTCGACCATCGCGTCGTCGGCTCCCCGGCCGCGGCACACGATCACGAACTCGTCGCCGCCGAAGCGGCTGACCAGGTCGGCGCCGCGCATGCCGCCGCGGAGATGGTCGGCCACGGCGACGAGCAGCGCGTCGCCGGCGGCGTGGCCGAGCCGGTCGTTGACCGGTTTGAAGCCGTCCAGGTCGCAGAAGAGCACGGTGAGCTCGTCCGGCCCGGCCGCCAGTTCGGCGTTGATCCGGGTGACGCAGGCGGCGCGGTTCGGCAGACCGGTCAGCGGGTCCGAGGTGGCCATCCGGTGCAGGGCCTGCTCAGCCTTGCGCCGTGCCGTCGACATCCGGCCGATCCGCACCATGACCAGCGGAATCATGCCGACGGACGAGATCGTGAGCACGCCGTCGGTGGGCAGTCCCAGCACAGCCCGGCCGCCGCCGAGGAGCGGGACGATCGCCAGCATGATGCCGAGAAAGACCAGGCGGGCGGTGCTCAGGTCGTCGACGGGGGTGCGGCCCAGCGTGGTCAGCTCGACCATCGAGGGGTGCAACGCGGCGCAGCCGACCGCGATGAAGGCCGCCATGTACGGCATGTTCGCCCAGTCGGCGCCCAGCGCGGCGGAGGCGTTCGACAGCAGCGCGAACGCGACGGACGCGCCGAGGAACTGGACGGACCGCACCCACCGGTCGGCGACGAGGGAGACCCGCATCAGCGCACCCAGCGTCGCGGCCACCAGGAAGACGTTGAGGAAGCGACTGAACTGCTGATCGGTCGGCACGCCGCGGGCGGTCATCGCGGGCAGCAGGACGATGCTCCAGAAAATTCCGGCCAGCCCGGCGGCGGCGATCACCGAGTCGATGATGCCGCCGATGTCCGCGCGGCCGCGTCGCAGCACCACGACCAGCGCGGCCGCCAGGATCAGCCCGCCGCCGCCGGTCATGCTCAGGCGCACGACGGCGTCGGCGTCGGCGACCGCCTGCCCGGCGACGGTGAGCTGCCAGGCCCACACCGCGTCGCCGATGTTGTAGACGACGGTCCCGGCCAGCAGCAGCCACCACGCCAGCCGAGTTCCGGGCCGGGCGCGTCGCAGACCCAGCAGCAGAGCGGGCAGCGGGCTGAGGGTGACCGCGAGCATCGGCCAGCCTTGTAGCTCCGCCGGCCACATCAGGTAGGTCACCATCAGGACGGCGGTCAAGCCGAGGTACAGGCGCAGCCGCGACACAACCGGCTAGTCGGTCGTATCCCATCGAAAATGAGGGCCGGTGTCGGCGATCACCGCTCAGACGGGCGCGGCCACCGCGCGGGGCAGGACGTATCGCTCGACCGCGTCGGCGAAGCCGTCCTGCTCGTTCGATCCGGTCACGTACGTCGCCTGCCGCTGCACCGCCTCGTCCGCGTTGCCCATCGCGACGCTGATCCCGCTGCGCCGGAACATCAGCGTGTCGCTGTCCTGGTCGCCGAAGGTCGCGATCTGCTCGCGCGGCACGCTGAACCGGTCGGAGAGGCGGTCGACGACGACTCCCTTGTTCGCGGTCGGGTGGGTCACGTCCAGGTAGTGCGGCTGGGAGCGGGCCGCCGAGACGTGCGTGCCGTACCGCTGCTGCACGGCCAGCTCGGCCCGCGCGACCAGGTCGTGGTCGTCGCCGACGCCTACGATCTTGACGACCCGATCGAGGTACGGGTCGTAGTCCGGCACGACGGTGGGCGGGAACCGGCAGGTGTCGGCCTCCCGTTCGGCGTGCGGGGCGGTGGGGTCGGTCAGGTACCACTCGGTGGCGGTGTAGATCCACACGTAGAGGCCGTGCCCCCGGCAGGTCTCGATCACGCCGGGCGCGACGTCGGCGGGGATGTCGCGTTCGTCGAAGACGGTCAGGTCGGGCAGCACGATCGCGCCGCCGTTGAAGGCGGCCATCGGCATGTGCACACCGAGCGGCTCGACCAGCATCCGCATGCCGCGCGGCGGGCGCCCGCTGGTGATGGCGAACAGCACGCCGCGCTCGTCGAGCCGGCGTACCGCGTCGATGGTCCGCGGGGTGAGGGTCTTCTGCCCGGTGACCAGGGTGCCGTCGACGTCGGTCAGCACCGCCGCGATCGGGGTGGTCTGCTCGCTCATCCCGTTCATGGTGCCCCGCTCGGTGCGGCGGCGTCGCCGAATCCGGCCGACATCGGGCCCGGGTGAAGGACGTGTGTCGGTCGACACCTATCCGTCATTCAGTCGTCATTTTGCGTTCCCATGCCGTAGCTTTGAGTGCTGCCCTGGGCGGCTCACCGCCGCATGCCTGGCCGACGACGACCATGAAGGTGGATATGGAGCTCGCCCGGTGACCGTGACCAATCTTGACCTGCGTCTGATCGACCTACCCGAGATCGCTGTCACGCCCGAGACTCCGGCCCTGTTCCACTCCCGTTCCGCCCCGCCGCGCCGCACCCTGATCGACATTCTCGACGCGACCGTGCACGCCCACCACGGCGCCCGCGCGATCGACGCCGGCGGCGCCACCCTGACCTACCGGGAGCTGGCCGGTGCGGTCGAGGCGGTGCGTTCCCGGCTCGCCGGGCACGGTATCGGGGCCGGCGACCGGGTCGGCATCCGGGTCTCGTCCGGCACGGCGGAGCTCTACCTCGCCATCCTCGGTGTGCTGGCGGCCGGGGCGGCCTACGTGCCGGTCGACGCGGACGATCCCGAGGAGCGCGCCGAGCTGGTCTTCGCCGAGGCGGGCGTCTGTGCCGTCGTCGGCGACGACCTGGCCGTGTCGCTGCGCCGTACGCCCGAGGGCCGCCCCGGACGGCCCGGGCCGGACGACGACGCCTGGATCATCTTCACCTCCGGTTCCACCGGCACCCCCAAGGGTGTGGCCGTCACGCACGCGGCCGCGGCCGCATTCGTGGACGCCGAGGCGCAACTGTTCCTGGCGGGCGGCGCCGAGATGATGCCCGGCGACGCCGAAACGATGCCCGGCGAGGCCGAGACCGGGGCGGGCGGGCCGATCGGTCCGCACGACCGCGTCCTGGCCGGGCTGTCGGTGGCCTTCGACGCGTCCTGCGAGGAGATGTGGCTCGCCTGGCGGCACGGCGCCTGCCTGGTGCCGGCCGCCCGCTCGCTCGTCCGCAGCGGCGTCGACCTGGGTCCGTGGCTGGCCGAGCAGCGCATCACGATCGTGTCCACGGTGCCGACGCTCGCCGCGCTGTGGCCGGCCGAGGCGCTCGACGAGGTACGACTGCTGATCTTCGGTGGCGAGGCGTGCCCGCCCGAGCTCGCGGCCCGGCTGGCCGTCGAGGGACGTGAGGTCTGGAACACGTACGGCCCGACCGAGGCGACCGTGGTCGCCTGCGCGGCACCGCTGACCGGTGAGGGGCCGGTGCGCATCGGGTTGCCGCTGGCCGGCTGGGAGCTCGCCGTGGTCGACTCGGACGGCGTTCCGGTCGCGATGGGGGAGACCGGCGAGCTGGTCATCGGCGGGGTCGGCCTGGCCCGCTACCTCGACGCCGCCAAGGACGCCGAGAAGTTCGCGCCGCTGCCCGCCCTCGGCTGGCCGCGCGCGTACCGCAGCGGGGACATCGTGCGCGCCGAACCCGAGGGCCTGCTCTTCCTCGGCCGCGGCGACGAGCAGGTGAAGCTCGGCGGCCGCCGGATCGAGCTGGGCGAGGTGGACGCGGCGCTGCAGGCGCTGCCCGGCGTCGCCGGCGCGGCCGCCGCGGTGAAGCGGACCACCGCGGGCAACCAGCTCCTGGTCGGCTACATCGTGCCGCTGGACGGGTTCGATGCCGCCGACGCGGCGCTGCTGCTGCGCGAGCAACTGCCGGCCGCGCTGGTTCCGCTGCTGGCCGAGGTGGCCGAGCTGCCGACCCGGACGTCCGGGAAGGTGGACCGGGCCGCGCTGCCCTGGCCGCTGGCCACCGCCGGCGCCTCGGAGGGGGAGCTGACCGCGACCCAGCAGTGGCTGGCCGGCGGCTGGGAGGAGATCCTGGGCGTACGCCCGGCGGCCCCGGACGCCGACTTCTTCTCCAGCGGCGGCAGCAGCCTGAACGCGGCGCAGCTGGTGGCCTGGATCCGGCGGGCGCATCCGCAGGTGTCGGTGGCCGACGTGTACCAGCAGCCCCGGCTGTCGCAGATGGCGGCGGTGATCGAGGCCCTCGACGCGACCACGATCGTCCGTCGCGAGGTCCGGCCCACGCCCCGGCGGGCCGGGCTGGTCCAGGGCCTGCTGATGCTGCCGATGCTCGCACTGGTCGGCCTGCGCTGGCTCACCGCCCTCGCCGCGCTGAGCAACGTCCTCGCCGCGCTCGCGCCGGTGCCGTGGGCGCCGCAGGTCTCCTGGTGGTGGGTGGCGGCCGGCTGGCTGCTGCTGTTCAGCCCGGCCGGGCGGATCGCGGTGGCGGCGGCCGGAGCGCGGCTGCTGCTGCGCGGCGTGGGCCCGGGGAGGTACCCCCGCGGCGGCGGCGTGCACCTGCGGCTGTGGGCGGCCGAGCGGCTCGCCGAGCTGACCGGCGCGACCGGCGTCGCCGGGGCGGGCTGGATGATCACGTACGCGAAGGCGCTCGGCGCGAAGATCGGCCGGGATGTCGACCTGCACTCCGCGCCGCCGGTCACCGGTCTGCTGAAGCTCGGCCGCGGCGCCGCGATCGAGCCGGAGGTCGACCTGTCCGGCTACTGGGTCGACGGCGACGTCGTCCGGGTCGGCAAGCTGCGGGTCGGCGCCGGGGCCCGGGTCGGCTCCCGCAGCACGCTCATGCCCGGCGCCCGGGTCGGCAAGGGCGCGCAGATCGACGCCGGCTCGACCGTGGCCGGCGCGGTGCCGGCCGGCAAGCGCTGGGCCGGCTCGCCCGCCGCGCCCACCGCGACCAAGGACGGGGCGGCGTGGCCCACCCAGCGCCCGCCGCGGCGGTCTCGGCTCTGGGTCGCCGTCTACAGCCTCACCGCCCAGCTGCTCGGCCTGCTCCCGGTCGTGGCCGCGGCGCCCGCGCTCGCGCTGATCGGCTGGGCGCTCGCCCAGCGGCCGACGCTGGCGGCCGCGCTGCTCGCGGTCCCGGCGGCGGCCGTCGCCTACTTCCTCGGCTACGCCCTGCTCGTCCTGGTGGCCGTCCGGGCGCTCAGCATCGGCGTGCGGGCCGGCTTCCACCCCGTCCGCGGGCGGGTGGCCTGGCAGGTGTGGACCACCGAACGCATCATGGGGATGGCCCGGATCGCGCTGTTCCCGATGTACGCCAGCCTGTTCACGCCGGTGTGGCTGCGGCTGCTCGGCGCCGAGGTGGGCCGCGGCGCCGAGGTGTCCACGGTCCTCGCCCTCCCGGCGATGACCACCGTCGAGGACGGGGCGTTCCTCGCCGACGACACGATGGTCGCCACCTACGAGCTCAGTCACGGCTGGCTGCGGGTCGCCCCGGCCCGGATTGGCAAGCAGGCGTTCCTCGGCAACTCCGGGATCGCGGCGCCCGGCCGCTCGGTGCCCAAGCGGGGCCTGATCGGCGTGCTCTCGTCGGCGCCGCGCAAGGCGAAGAAGGGCTCGTCGTGGCTCGGCGCCCCGCCGATGCCGCTGCGCCGCACCGTCGAGGCGGGCGACACGGCCCGCACCTACCACCCGCCGCTGCGGCTGAAGCTGGCCCGGGCCGCGATCGAGCTGTGCCGCATCGTCCCGGTGATCTGCGCCGCCGCCCTCGCGGTGCTGGTGCTGGCCGCGCTCGCGCTGATCTGGCAGGCGGCCGGCGGCTGGGCCGCGGCGCTGGCCGCCGGACCGGTGCTGTTCGCCGCGGCGATCGCCGGCGCGCTGACCGCCACCGCGGCGAAGTGGCTGCTGGTCGGCCGGTTCCGGGTTGCCGAGCACGCGCTGTGGACGTCGTTCGTCTGGCGCAACGAGCTCGCCGACACGTTCGTCGAGGTGCTCGCCGCGCCGTGGCTGTTCCGCTTCGCCAGCGGCACGCCGCTGCTGAACGCGTGGCTGCGGACGCTGGGCGCGAAGATCGGCCGTGGCGCGTGGCTGGAGACGTTCTGGCTCCCCGAGTACGATCTGGTGCGCCTCGGCGAGGGCGCCACGGTGAACCGGGGGTGTGTGGTGCAGACTCACCTGTTCCATGATCGGATCATGAGCATGGACGTGGTGACTCTGGGCGCGGGCGCGACGCTCGGCCCGCACGGCATCGTGCTGCCCGGCGCGAGCATCGGCGCGCGCACCAGCGTGGGGCCCGGTTCGCTGGTGACCCGCGGCGACGCCGTTCCCGAGGACAGCCGATGGCGGGGCAATCCGATCGCGACCTGGGCATGACCCCACCGGGCGCCGACCGCTCGACCGACTCGTACCTTCCCGAGCACGGCAACGGTGGGTACCGGGTGCTGCACTACGACCTCGACCTCGACTACCGGGTCGTCACGAACCGGCTCGCCGGGAAGGCGATCATCACGGCGCAGGCCGTCCAGTCGCTCTCCCGGTTCAGCCTGGATCTCGGCCGGCTCCGGGTCGACGAGGTCCGGGTCGACCGGCAGCGGGCGGACTTCACGCACCGGGCGGGCAAGCTCCGCATCAAACCGGACAAGCCGGTCGGTTACGGCGCCACCTTCAAGATCGAGATTAGGTACGCCGGGGCGCCGGTACCGATCGCCGGCCGGTGGGGCGACATCGGCTGGGACGAGCTCACCGACGGGGCGCTGGTCGCCAGCCAGCCGAACGGTGCGCCGTCCTGGTTCCCGTGCAACGACCGGCTCGAGAAGGCCGGCTTCCTGGTGCGGATCAGCGCCGCCACGCCGTACACGGTGGTGGCCACCGGCGACCTCGTGTCCCGGCGCCGCGGCGCGACCAGCACCACCTGGGTGTACGAGCGCAGCGAGCCCACCGCCCCGTACCTGATGAGCGTGCAGGTCGGGCGGTACGAGCTGATCGAGCTGGCCGCGGGCGGGGTGATCCAGCGAGCCGCGGTCCCGCCCCGGCTGCGCACCGTGTTCCGGCACGACTTCGGCCGGCAACCCGAGATCATGGCCGCGCTGGAGGCGATGTTCGGGCCGTACCCGTTCCGGGAGTACGTCGTGGTGGTCGCCGACGACGACCTCGACGACCCGATCGAGGCGCAGGGCATGGCCGTCTTCGGGCGCAACCACCTCGACGGGCAGCGCACCCACGAGCGGCTGGTCGCGCACGAGCTCGCCCACCAGTGGTTCGGCAACAGCCTCACGGTCGCGGACTGGCGGCACATCTGGCTCAACGAGGGCTTCGCCACGTACGCGGAATGGTTGTGGTCCGATGTGTCCGGCGGCCCGCTGGCCGGCGCCCACGCGAACCATTGGTACGGCTGGCTCGCGGCGCGCCCGGCCGCGGTCGCCATCGCCGATCCCGGCGTGGACCGGATGTTCGACCCGATGGTCTACAAGCGCGGCGCGCTGACCCTGCACGCCCTGCGGCTGCGGGTCGGCGAGAAGGCGTTCTTCGCGATGCTCCGGTCGTGGGCCGCCGAGCATCGGCACCGGACGGTGACGACCTCGCAGTTCCGCAACCACGCCGCGCGGTTCACGACCGAGTCGCTGGACGACCTGTTCACCGCCTGGCTCGACCGCCCGGAGCTGCCGCCGATGTCCTGAGGAGCGCGCCGTCAGCGGTCCACGGTGACGGCGGTGATGATCAGTCCTGGACCGATGGTGAAACGGCCGCTGATCCGGGTCAGCGGCGGGCCACCGTCGATCCGGGTCCCGTCGGCCCGCAGCAGCGCGTTGAAGGTGCCGGCGCCCGGCTCGATCGTCAGGTCGGCCTCCTCGAAGCCGAGCCACCGCCGGGTCAGCGGATACCAGGCCTTGTAGATCGACTCCTTGGCGCTGAACAGCAGCCGGTCCCAGCTGACCTCCGGCGCGCCGGCCGCCGCCTCGCGCAGCCGCTCCCCTTCCCGCGGCGAGGCCACCGTCGCCTCCACCCCGTCCGGCAGCGGCTCGTTCGGCTCGGCGTCGATGCCCAGCCCGGCCAGGTCGGCCGTGCGAGCGACGGCGGCGGCCCGGTAGCCGGCGCAGTGCGTGATGCTGCCGGTCACCCCGGCCGGCCAGATCGGCTCGCGGCCCGGACCGGGCCGGATCGGCGCGGGAGGGTGGCCGAGCTCGGCCAGCGCCAGGCGGGCGCAGCGGCGGCCAGTGACGAACTCCCGGCGGCGCGACGAGACGGCGCGAGCGACCAGATCCTCCTCGCCCGGGAAGACGGTCTCGTCCGGAGGGTCGGCGAACACCTCCCGGGCCACCACGCACGACGGCAGCAGCGAGGAGAGCAGCGTGGCTTCCGCGATCACGAAAAGGACCATACGCGGCGGATAAATCGGAGGCGTCGACGGTGACGCATCTCCTAGGCTCGTCGGTCGAACACGTAGGTCCGGCACGAACGGAGAACGATCATGCGAGCTTCCGGCGGTTACCCCGGCTCCCTGCCCGTCTCCACCGCTGGAAAGGTCCTCCGTGTCACGTCTGTTCACCCCCATCGATCCGTTCCCGGCCGGTAACCGCGGCACCCCCGACGCCGGTGTGCGGCGATTCCTGCGGCGCGAGCTGCGGCCGCTGCGCACGGTCATGGCCGCGGCCGTCGCGACGACGATCCTGTGCGCCGCGATCGAGGTGTGGCTCATCGGGTACGCCGGCCGCCTGGTCGACCTGCTCGCCGCCACCGGCCCGGCGACGCTCTGGTCCCGGCACCGCGCCGAGCTGCTCGCCGTCGCCGCCTTCGTCCTCCTGATCCGGCCGCTGATCACCCTGGCCGGCGAGGCGCTGGACGACATCGCATTCCGCGCGAACGCCCGCCCGCTCGTCCGGTGGCGACTCCACCGCTACGTGTCCCGGCAGTCCGTCGGCTGGTTCCGGGACGACCTCGCCGGTCGCATCGCCAGCTGGGTCCGCGACGGTGGGGACGCCGCCGCCACCGCCGCGTACTCGGTGATCCACACGCTGGTCTTCGTGCTCGCGTACGTCGCCGGGTCGATCTGGCTGATGTCCGCGATCGACGTGCGCCTGCTGCTTCCGCTGACCGGCTGGATTCTGGCGTACGCGCTGCTCATGGCCTGGGCGGTGCCGCGCTACCGGCGCGCCGCGGAGCGCCTGCAGGAGGCCGAGTCGGCGCTGACCGGCCTGCTCGTCGACTCGTACGCCAATGTGGACACGCTCGCGCTGCTCGGCGGCGCGGACGCCCGCACCGGGCACGACCGCCGGGTGTTCGCGGCGACCCGGCGCGCGCATCGCGAGCTGCAGCGGGTCGAGGTGTCCATCAACAGCGGCATGATGGCGCTCGGCAGCGCGCTGCTGGTCGGGCTGGTCGGCTACGGCATCGTGTTGTGGCAGTCCGACGCCGCACCGCTGGGCCTGGTCGCGGCCGCGCTGGCGCTCAGCTTCCGGATCACCGCGATGGCGGAGTGGCTGCTGGACGCCGTCTCGTCGCTGTTCGGTTCGGTCGGCGCGCTCCGCCGCGCCCTGCGCACCATCGCGCAGCCGCTGCTGGTCGCCGACAAACCAGATGCAAAACCTCTTTCCGAACGCGGCGGGGCCATCCGTTTTCACCGGATCAGCCACCACTACGGCGGCGGCACCGGCGGGCTCGACCGGCTGAGCCTCGACATCGGCGCCGGCGAGCGGATCGGCATCGTCGGCCGCTCCGGCGCCGGCAAGTCCACACTGGTCGGCCTGCTGCTGCGCTTCTACGACGCGGAGTCGGGCACCATCACCATCGACGGTGCCGACATCGCGGACGTCACCCAGGAGAGCCTGCGCGCCCGCATCTCGGTGGTCGCGCAGGAGGGCACCCTGTTGCACCGCTCGGTCCGGGAGAACATCGCCGGCCCGGACGACGGCGAGCCCGCGCGGACGGAGCCGACGCCGCACCGGAAAAACGCGCCGCACGGGGAGGGCATGCCGCACGGGGAGGGCGCGCCGCACCGGGAAGGCATGCCGCATCGGGAGGGCGCGGGTCAACGGGAGGGCGTGCCGCATCGGGAGGGCGCGCGGCTGGACGTGGCGCCGCACCTCCAGGACGCGCGGATCGCGGCGGCGCTGCGTCGGGCCTGCGCCGACGGTTTCGTGGCCGCGCTGCGCGACCCGGCCGGCCGGACGGGTCTGGAGGCCCACGTCGGCGAGCGCGGGGTGCGCCTGTCGGGCGGACAGCGGCAACGGATCACGCTCGCTCGCGCGTTCTACCGGGACGCGCCGATCCTGGTGCTGGACGAGGCGACCTCCGCCCTCGACTCCGAGGCCGAGGCGGCGATCCACGACACGCTCGACGAGGTGATGGCCGGCCGCACGGTGATCGCCATCGCGCACCGGCTCTCCACGATCGCCCGGATGGACCGGATCGTCGTCCTCGACGCCGGCCGGATCATCGAGCAGGGCACCCACGCGGAGCTGCTCGACCGCGGCGGCCTGTACGCGGACCTGTGGTCGAGGCAGTCCGGTGGCTTCCTCGCCCGTGACCCGGCCGGGTGACCCGGGGCCGGCCGAGGCAGTCCGGTGGCTTCCTCGCCCGTGACCCGGCCGGGTGACACCGGGCCGGCCGAGGCCGGCGCCGTGTGGTTTCAGGCCCGCGTCAGCGCCGTTCCAGCGGCGGCTGCCACGCTCGGCGAGCACTCCCGCCCGGCGTCCGGAATCGAGCGCACGGGCGCCGGCCGGGAGACGAGGCCCGCCCGGAACGCACAGGCGCGGGCCGGGAGGACGGGAGCCGGGTGTCTCAAGGTGAGACACCCGGCCCCGGCGGTGCGGGATGTCATGGCGGCATGGAAGCTGCCGAGACGATTGCCTGGTTCGGCGCGCTCGGGCTGGTGCTGGCCGCGCTCAACGTCGTCGCGCTCAAGGTGGTGCGGCCGGACGAGGTGCCCGGTTACGTGCTGGTGCGGATCCGCTGGTGGACGGCCCACAACCCGGCCTTCATGCTGGCCAGCGCGCTCCTCGGCGCGGCCGGCCTCGCCTGGCTCGTGCTGGTCTGAGTCATCGGTCGTGGCGGTTGGGGTCGAAGGAGACCCAGGTGCTGACGGTGACGGCGCGTTTCTCGTAGTGGCCGTTGACCTTGACCGTGCGGGTCCTGGTCACCGTGCGTTTGGTCTGCCAGGTCCAGACTTTGCTGGTTCTGCCGTGGGTGGTCCTGGCGACCTGGTTCTTGGTGTACCAGCGGCAGTCGAAGTAGGCCGTCCATCCCGGTCCGGGGTCGGCGTCGACGAGGTGGCAGAACTTTGCGTGGGTGGCCAGGTAGGGGTTGCCGGGCTTGGGGTTGGCGGTGCTGAAGCCGTAGACCGGAGCCATCGCCTGGAACCAGTTCCAGGACATCTTGGTGTAGCCGAAGTCGTTGGGGTGCAGGCCGTCGCGGATGTCGATGCCTTTGACGGTGCTTTGGTCGACCAGGTGGACGCGGGCGCCTTTGCCGGCCACGATGCCGGGCACCTTGGCGTTGAAAGCGTCGGTGCGCTTCTGCTGTGCGCCCGCGCCGGCGGACTTGGTGCCGGTAATTTTCGCCACGAAGATGTCGGCCGCCGGGGCAGCCGTGCTGATCTGGTCGATCAACGCGGACAGCCGGTCGGTCGCTCCCACCGAGCCGGCCGCGGTGCGCATGTCGTTGGTGCCGATCTGCAGCAGAACGGCGTCCGGCCGGGAGATGGCCAGCCAGTCGTTCACCTGACCGGCGATTTTGGCGATCGTCCAGCCGGAGTGGCCCTCGTGGTCGAGGTCCGCGGTCGCCGGGGCGCCGTCGCTCTGCGAGCCGACGAAATCGACGTTCAGCCCCGCGGCGGCGAGCCGGTTCTGCAGGTCGATCCGGTACGAGCTCATGGTCGCCGACCCGATGCCCATCGTGATGGAGTCGCCAACGGGCATGATCCGAAGCGGCGCCGTCGCCTCGCTCTGCGCTGGTGCGGGAGTGACGCCGGCGACGACGGCGGCGGCCATGGCAAATACGGCGCTGAGCGCGGGGAAGATCACGGCCTTGAGATCGGGCGAGATGAAGATCAGCTAAGGCGTGGCGGCCGAAGCTCCCGTTCAGGTTGTCGGACGGTTGCGGGTGTCATGTCCGAAATGCCTCGACGATCAGGTACGCGTTCAGCCCGATGATCAGGGCGGCCACCGCCGAGGCCGTGACCGTCGTCAGCCGGTGGTTCACGAAGACGCCCATGATGTCCCGCCGCCGGGTCACCATGATCAGCGGAACCAGGGCGAACGGGATCCCGAACGACAGCACCACCTGCGAGATCACCAGACTGTCGGTGGGTGGCAGGCCGAGGGCCAGCACGGTCAGCGCCGGCGCCATGGTCACCGCCCGGCGTACGAACAGCGGGATCCGCCGCCGGATGAAGCCCTGCATCACGACCTGCCCGGCGTAGGTGCCCACCGAGGACGACGACAGCCCGGAGGCCAGCAGCGCCACCGCGAAGGCCAGCGCCGCGCCCCCGCCGACGAGCCGGCCCAGGCCGTCGTGTGCCGACGTGATCGCGTCCTCGGCCGCGAAGCTCCCCGAGCGGTGGAACAGGGACGCGGCCACCAGCAGCATGGACAGGTTGATCAGACCGGCCGTGCCGAGCCCGATCAGCACGTCGATCCGCTGGAAGCGCAGCAGCTCCCGTCGCTCCCCGTCGTCCCGGCAGGCCACCCTCGACTTGGTCAGCGCGGAGTGCAGGTAGACCACGTGCGGCATCACGGTCGCCCCGATGATGCCGCAGACCAGCAGCAGGCTGTCGCCGCCGGCCAGCCGCGGCGCGAGGCCCGCCGCCGCGGCGGCCGGATCGGCGCCGACGACGATCAAGTCGTACAGGAAACCGAGCAGGACGATGCCCAGCAGGCCGGCGATCGCCAGTTCGAAGCGGCGATAGCCGCGCTGTTCGAGGGCCAGGATGCCGAACGCGACCGCCGCCGTGAGCAGGCCGGCCGGAAACAGCGGCACGTGGAACAGCAGGTAGAGGCCGACCGCCGCGCCCAGGAACTCGGCCAGGTCGGTCGCCATCGCGATGATCTCGGCTTGCAGCCAGAGGCCGCACGACACCGGGCGCGGCAGGTGCTGACGGCACAGTTCGGGCAGGTCGCGGCCGGTCGCCACGCCGGCCTTGGCGGACAGGTACTGGACCAGCATCGCGGTGAGGTTGGCGACGATGATGACCCAGACCAGCAGGTAGCCGAACTTCGCGCCGGCGGTGAAGTTGGTGGCGAAGTTGCCGGGGTCCACATAGGCGACGGCCGCGACGAAGGCCGGTCCGAGCAGCGCGACCGAGCCCCGCAGCCGCCCCCGGGCCCGGATCTCCTGAAAGACGGGCTCGGGGGCTACCGCGGTGCTCATCCGACGGACGGGCCGAGGCCGAGCGACTGCGGCGTGCTGGAGTCCGGCGACGGCTGCCGCAGGCCTTCGTCCAGCTCACCGATCTCGGTCATCAGCGCGGGGCTGCCGCCCCAGGGTGTCTGCTCCTCGGCGACCAGCGTGTTCGTGGTGAGCAGCAGGCCGGCGACCGACGCGCCGTTCTCCAGCGCCGAGCGGGCGACCCGCAGCGGGTCCACGATGCCCATCTCGATCATGTTGCCGTAGCGGCCCTGGAGCGCGTCGAATCCCTCGTCCGGGCGGAGCTGGCCGACCCGGGTGACGACCTCCTGGCCGGAGAAGCCGGCGTTGGTGGCGATCAGGAACGCCGGCTCGGGCAGCGCGCGCCGCACGATGTCGACACCGATGGCGTAGTCCTCGTCCTTGACCTCCAGGTGGTCGAGCGCGTCCGCGGCGTGCAGCAGGGCCGCGCCGCCGCCGGCCACGATCCCCTCGGCCATCGCGGCGCGGGTGGCCGAGAGCGCGTCCTCGACCCGGTGCTGCAGCTCCTTGAGCTCGGCCGGCGTCGGCGCGCCGACGTGGATCACCGCGACCTTCCCGGTCAGCGCGCCGATCCGTTCGGTGAGCACGTCCTCGTCCGCCCCGAACGTCGCGCGGGCCAGTTCCGCCCGCAGCTGGGTGACCCGGAACTCGATGTCGTCGGGGGAGCCCGCGCCGCCCACGATCGCGGTGCGCTCGGACTCGACCCGTACCTGGTCGGCCCGGCCGAGCTGGTCGAGGGTCATGGTCTCGAGGGTGAAGCCGGAGTGCCGACTGTAAACGGCGCCACCGGTGATCGCGGCGATGTCCTCGAGCTTGTGCAGCCGCCGGTCGCCGAAGCCGGGCGCGCGCACGGCCACGCACTGGAAGATCCCGTTGACGTGGTTGTGGGTGAGCATCGACAGGGCGGTGCCCTCGACGTTCTCGGCGATGATGATCAGCGGCCGGGGCGCTCGCATGATCTTGTCGAGCAGCGGCATGAGCTGCTGCACCTTGGTGATTTTCTCGCTGCACAGCAGGATGTACGGGTCGTCGACGATCGCCTCGAGCCGGCCCGGGTCGGTCACCATGTAGGGCGACAGGTAGCCGTTGTCGAACTCGAATCCCTCGACGAAGTCGACGCTCATCCCGTGCCGCTGCGACTCCTCGACGGTCACGATGCCGCCGTCGCCCACCGTGTGCAGCGCCTTCGCGATCACCGAGCCGATGTAGTCGTCGTCGTTGGCCGAGATCGCGGCGACCCGGGTCAGGTCCTCCTCGCTGGTCACCGGGCGGGCCACGGCGCGCAGCCGCTCGACCAGACGATCCACAGCAAGATCAACACCCCGCTTGACGCGTACGGGGTTGGCGCCCGACCCGATCGCGGACATGCCCTCGCGGATGATCGCCTGCGCCAGGACCGTCGCGGTCGTCGTGCCGTCGCCGACGATGTCGTTGGTCTTGATCGCCGCTTCCTTGACCAGCTGCGCGCCCATGTTCTCGAACTGGTTCTTGAGGTGGATCTCGCGCGCGATGGTGACGCCGTCGTTGGTGACCACGGGCGAGCCGGTGATCTTCTCGAGGATGACGTTGCGGCCTTTCGGGCCCAGCGTCGACTTGACCGCCTCGGCCAGCTTGTCGACTCCGGTCTGTAGCAGGGTGCGCGCGTCCGCGCCGAATCGAAGTTCCTTGGCCATTTTGCGGTCGTCTCCTTAGGAAAGGGCATCCTCGCCCTGGCCGTCGGTGGAGTAGCGATGCCGCAGCATGCCGCGGCAGATGCCGGTGTTCGCGTCGAGGCTCGTGCGGGTGAGCCGGGCCTTGCGCAGGTGCAGGGGCACCGCGTCGGCGCCGATCGGGGCGCCGGATTTCGGATCGATCAGCAGGTGCGCGTCGTCGCCGGCGGGGAGCCCGAGGTCGCGACGCCGGCGTCGGAGACGATCCAGTGCAGCCGATTCGGACAAATCACCCAGCCGGATGGAGGCAAGCTGTGCGGGTGAAAGATCCAGGGTTCGGCATACTTGGTCGGTGCCGGCCATGACCGCTTTGCGAAGAAAATCGGCCCGGAGGCTGTCCAGCTCGTCGACCGCCTCGCCCTCGAATGACCGGACAAATCCGGCGCGCGCCGCCACGCCGTCGTTGATCGCCTCGGACGCGAAATGATCGTCGAGGATCACCGTGGTGGAACGCACGTCGTCGAGCGCGGAGACCGAGTCATACGCGTCGGCGACCATCAGGTAGGCGAAATTCGGCGCGCAGAAGTAGGTCGGCAGCCGCAGGTGCACCTCGGCCGTGCCGTCCGCCCCCAGGGATGCGGACGCCACGAAGCCGAGCGTGGTGATCGGCTCGTCCAGCTCGGGGTCGCGCACCTGCGCCAGAGCGGCGAGGATGCGCGACCCCACGGTGGCGCTGGTCATGCCGGCGAGGCCGCCGGCGACTCGGAGCTGACGCCGACAGCGTCGTCCCGCGCCGCCGGGGTCCCCTCGCCCGCGCCGAGCTGGAACTCCTCGGGCACCTCAATGCCGTACAGCTTCGCGGCATTGAGCCCGAGGATCTTCTTCTTGGTTGCGGTGTTGACCCGGGGATAGTCGTCGAACTCCGCACCGGGGTAGTCCCAGTCGACGAATCCCTCGATCTGCCACTTCGGCTCCCAGATGCCGTAGTCGCTGCCGAAGGTCATCTTGTCCTCGCCGACCCAGAACAGCAGCTCGCCCATCACCTTGGCGAAGAAGCGCGGACGGGCGTGCATCAGGCCGCCGATGACCACGGAGAGCCCGGCGTACACATTGGGCTCCTGCGTCGCCATGAAGCAGAAGTCCTCGATCCGGGGCAGGCCGACGTGCTCGACGATGAAGTTGAGCGCCGGGAAGTCGGTCGCGGCGTGGTCCACGTCGGCGACGTCGAACGCGTCCTTGTCCAGCGGCCAGATCGTCGGGCCCTTGTGCACATGGATGTTCTTGATCCCGAGCTCCTGGCACTTCTCCAGGTAGCGGTACGCGGCCGGGTCCTTCAGCGTCCAGCCCCGCGAGCCGTTGTTCCACTCGGCGGTGTAGAGCTTCACGCCGATGCTGCCGAACCGGTCGACGTTCTCGGCGAGCTTCTTGAGCCCGTCGTCGCCGTCCCGCGGGTCCCACCGGGTGTTGGCGATGAACTTGCCGGGGTGCTTGGCGCCGAGCGCGGCGTTGCGCTCGGTGGTGTTGAAGCCCTCCTTGTACCACTCGGTCAGGTACGTCGGCTGGAAGATCGCCACGTCCACGTACCCGTCCTGGAAGACGTCCTTCATCAGGTCGTCCTCGGTGTAGGCCATGAACTTCTCGATCGGCCAGTGCGTCTCCTTCGGCGCGAGGCCCTGGTAGGCGTGGAAGCACTCGATCCAGCCCTTGGCGTACTGTTCCGCGCCCGGCACCCAGTTGGACGGCGCCGCGTTCCAGTAGTGCATGTGGCTGTCGACGATGAAGTACTTCTCGCCGTCCTTCTCATACACGGGCGCTACCTCCTGTCCGGCTGCAGGTCGAAGCCGATGAACTCGGCCGCGTCCTCCGGGTTGGCGAACATGATCGTGCGGTCGTCCTCGTGGATCATGCGGCCGTAGTGGGTGGACATGTTCTCCTCGAACTGGGCCGCGTCGAAGTACCCGGGCTCCTCGCCGAGCGCCTCGGCGACCTCGTCGTAGACGACGTCCATCCGGCCGGTCGCGTCCACCCGGATCATCGAGGGCAGGGGAGTGACCCGTACGTTCTCCTTGCCGCCCATCACCTCGGCCACCACCACGCCGACCTGGTTGTTCATCAGCGTGAAGCCGCACATGTTGGACGCGGTGTTGTTGGACTCAAAAGGACTCTCCGCAATTGTGAAAGCGGCCTTGAACTGCGTCATCGGTCCAGCTCCTTGGGGAGTTCCAGGCCCAGGTCCTCGACGATGCCGGCGAACCGGCTCTTGACCCGGTCGAGCGCGTCCTCGAAGCGGATCGGCTTGCTGTCCGGCTGCGACCACAGCGGCTGCAGCGCCCGGGCCGCGGGCATGGTCAGCCCGACCCAACTGGCCAGCCAGCCGTTCAGGATCCGGTTGTTGTGCTCGGCGAACTCGCGGTCGTTGGCCAGCAGGTCGAAGATCGCCATGGTGTAGCGCAGGTCCCGCTCGGAGAAGTCGAACTCCTCGGCACCGACGATCGTCGGGGTGACGAAGTCGCCGTTACGGGGCGCCGCCTGCATCACCAGCTGGCTGCGGAACAGCTCGCCGATCAGCGGCTGGAAGACGACGTTGGCCGCGAAGACGGCCTCGGCCCAGTCGTCGATCCCGGTGAGCCGCTCGGCCACCTCGCGCACGCCCTGCCAGGACGGGTCGGAGTTCCAGTTGTCCAGGTGCGCGGCGCCGAAGAAGCTCTCGATCTCCTCGTCCAGGGTGAGCTGGTAGAGCGCCAGGTCCTGGGCGGCCCGGATCAGGTGCATGCTGTTCACCGCGATCGCGGTGTTGTGCATGTTGGTCGGCCCGCGGCGGTTGGCGTTCGCGAAGAGATACAGGCCCAGGCCGTGGTCGACGTGCATCCACGCGCCGACGTGCTGCTGGACGAACCGGACCCAGTTCGGGTTCCACTGCTCGAACGCCTTGGCCTGCTTCGCCGCGTCGACGTTCGCGTTGACCTGCCGCACCACGTTGGCGTTGTAGCGGTAGAGCGACAGCTCCCACTCCTCGTTCGGGTCGCGGAACTCGTGCCAGCCATGGGCCGGCCACTCGTAGCCCTGGCCGCCCGATCCGGGCCCGCGCTGCGGCTCGGGACGGTCGCTGCCCCACGCCTTCAGGGCGGTCCACTCCAGCGGGTAGCCACCCTTGCCGTCGGCGAACCCGTAGAGCCAGCCCTGGGCGAGGTAGTGCCGCGGGTCCGGCTGGACCTCGACCGTCACGTCCTCGTAGTGGGTCTGCTTGCGCTTCTGCGGGACGTAGTAGTTGAACCGGCGCGCCGACGAGTCCGGGAACTGTTTCGCGCCGGCCTCGGCGTCGGTGAAGACGGGCTTGGGAACGCTGCGTTCCGTCGCGGTCGTCATCAGTCCTCCCCACCTGTGGTCGTGAATTTGTCGTAGTAGATGTGCTTCTCGGGGGCGCCGAGCGAGGCGAGCAGCGGCATGGCCGCCTCGACCATCGGCGGTGGCCCGCAGAGGTACGCGTGCGCGCCACGCAGGTCGGCCTCGTACCGTTTGAGCACGTCGGTGATGAACCCGACCTCGCCGTCCCAGTCCTCGCCGTCGACCGGCTCGGACAGGGCGGGCACGAACCGGAAGCCCGGGATCTTGTCTTTCAGCGCCTCGATCTCGGCGACAAAGCAAAGATCTTTTGCCGTACGGGCGCCGTAATAGAACACGGCTTTGCGCTCGATGCCGCGCTCGGCCATCGACCGCAGCAGCGCGAGGATGGGCGCCAGCCCGGCACCGCCCCCGACGAAGATCAGGTCGGAGTCCGGGGCGTCCCGCAGCGTGAACACTCCGAAGGGCCCGGTGAGGTCGAGACGCTGCCCGACTTTCAGGCTCTTGTCGAGAAATGAGGAGAAAAGGCCGTCCGGATAGACCTTGATGATGAACTCGAGCACTCTTGCGGAGGTGCTCGCCATCGAGAAGGACCGGCTCTCCTCCGTACCCGGGATCTTGATGTCCATGTACTGGCCGGGGAAGAAGGTGATCTCGGCCGGCTCGATCAGCTCCAGCACGAGGTGGCGAAGGTCGTGCGTGACCGTATCGATGGACACGACCTCCGCCACCGCGTTCACGATGGGCAGCCCCGAGCGGATCATCTCCTCGTCGAAGTTGAGCAGCTCGATCGTCACGTCCTCGTACACGTGCGCCCGGCACAGGAGAGTGAAGCCCTCCTCCCGCTCGTAGTCGGGCAGCGCGAACGTGGAGTAGCGGTCGAGCTCGATGTCGTCACCGTCGAGGACGAACGACTTGCAGGCCGCGCACTGACCCTCCTTGCACCCGTGCATGAGCATCAGCCCCTGCTCGGACGCGGAGCGCAGCACGGTCTGCTCCTCGTCGACCTCGATCTCGATGCCGACCGGCTCGAACCTCACCCGGTGCTTGTCGCCCATGTCGTCACTCGGAGCGGGCGAAACGGCCGGCGGGCCCGCCCCGCACGTACGCGGCGTGGAACGCCGCGCGCTCCTCGTCGGTCATCTGGTTGAGCAGCACGTTCGGGCTCTGCAGCGGGCCCATCCGGCGCAGGTGATCGAGCGTCCACATCTTCTTCGGGTCGTCCAGGTGCAGGTGCGGTTGCGCGACCATGGTCTTGCCGTCGTCCCGGACGAAGCCCATGTCGCTGACCACGTCGGCCCAGTTCCAGCCGTGGTAGAGGGTCTCCCACTCGCGGGCACCGATCAGCTGGCCCATGTTCGGGGTCTGCCGGCCCTGGTAGACCGGGCGGAACGCCTCGGCATCGGTCCACCGGCAGGTCTCGTGGCAGTACGTGCGCCACTGGCCGTCCACCTCGGCCATCACCATGTCCTCCCGGACCAGGCACGGGACCATGCAGGTCCAGCAGCGATGCGGGTACTGGTAGTCGACGTCCTCGGCGACGATCGGGTGGTGGCCGTTGGGCGTACTCAACCGGTTGTAGTTCTCCCACCACTTGCCATAGCGGTCGTACCAGCCCGGGTACTTGTACTCGAACCACTCGAAGTCCTTGTCGGTCATCGGGTCGATCCGCCAGTAGTTGGCCAGCCAGCCGGTCGCGAAGAACTGCGCCACCTCGTGCACGTAGCCCTTGTTCCAGATCTGGTTCCACGCCTCCTCGATGAGGTCGTGCGGGATGACCAGGCCGTACTTCTCCAGCGGCACCAGGTAGCTGCGGTAGTAGTCGTCGTAGATCCAGCGGCGCCACATCTCCGCGTACGACTCCCGGTCCTTGCGGCGGTCCTTGGTGCCGTACTCGATGAAGGTGCCGATCGCGGCGTCCACCACGCGGTGGTTGTTCCACCAGGCGTACCGCAGGTCGCGCTCGAGCAGCTGGTGGTTGCCCTCGTCGGCGAGCGCCATCAGCAGCGTCGCGTACCCGTTGCTGATGTGCCGCGACTCGTCCGACTGCACCGAGTGGAACACGGTCGGCAGCAGGTAGTCGCCGTTCGCGGCGGCCTCGGCCGGCATCGCGACGAACAGCGTGTTGGTGAACGCCGTCTCGGCCACGATGGTCAGGTAGATGCTGGCCGCGGTGATCGCGTCGCCGGTGATGAACCCCTCGGCGAACTGCCGGCCGATCGTCCCGCAGTAGTCGTTCTGGAAGTTGCGCAGGCTCGAGTTGAAGCCGGCCGGGTCGATGTAGTTGTTCATGTACAGGCGCTTGAGGTTCTGCTGGATCGTCGAGTGCCGTACCTCGTCGATCATCTGGATCGCCTGGCCGTTGTGCAGCTCCGGGTTCGGTACGTTGCGGAACAGCAGCGGCATCGCCCGGGCCGCCGAGATCTCCGGCAGCGGGATGATCGACAGGAACAGCTTCTGCCACTCCAGCCAGCGCTCCTGCACCTGGCGGAACATGTTGCCGCGGATCGCGCCGTCCGACGCGCCGTACACCCGGTGGTCCTTCTCCTCCTGCATCGGGAAGTACGACCGCAGCACCTGCTTGAGAGGGTCCTTCTTCTGTGCCTTGCGGAACGTGTAGTCCGTTCCGTACTGCGAGACGGGCTGGTGGTACATCGGTTCCCAGGACAGCTCCTGGATCTTCTGATGAGCCCTGGCCACGCTCTGCCGACTCATGAGTCACTCCTCATCTGTGGCTGCGTCCTTCAGCCGGATCACATCTCAGGTTCGGCTCACCTGACGTCTCACCTTGAGTCACCGTCGCCGTCGCTGTTGCCGAAGACCGCGGCGCGGATCTCGGCCAGGTGACGCTGGACGTTCTCGCCGACCTGGCGGTCGCCCTCCGCGGCCGGCTCGATGCCCAGGGCCCGCAGCAGCTCGGCCGCGGGCGCGCCGGGATCCACGCCGCCCAGCGTGGGGTGCAGTCCCTGCGCGGCGAGATGGTGAAAGACGACGTTGACCACGGTCCAGGGATTGAACGTCTCGGATGCCGGCTCCATGGCCGGAGTCCATCGCGGCATCCGTGAAACGGGGGTCTCAACATGAGACGAGAGCGGTCGGATGCTCGCGTAGCGTGTAACCAGCTTGAAACAAGGGGGCGCCGATGCCACCTGCTTCTTTGCCCGAACCCGAGAGCGCACGACTGGCCAAGACCCGCGAACAGTTCCTCACGGCCGAAGAGACGGAACCGCATCAGGTCCGCGACGCGATCCTCGCCTCGTGGTGGCGGTCCCGGCGCTGGAATGTGGCCGCCGACCGGATCGACCTGACCTACCAGCGCGATCCCGACCTGGACACGCCGCTCACCCGCAGCGCCCTGCCCGTGCTGCGCCATCTGCGGGAAGATCTCGACAACCAGCCGATCAGCATCATCCTGACCGACCCGGCCGGCCTCGTGCTGACCCGGCTCGACGCGGGCCGCGACCTCGACGCCCACCTCGACCGGGTCAACCTGGCGCCCGGCTTCAGCTACGCCGAGGAGTACGTCGGGACCAACGGGATCGGCACCGCGCTCGAGGGCGGCCGGCCCATGCACGTCTTCGGCCACGAGCACTACGCCGAGCACCTGGAGGATCTCGCCTGCGCCGGGGTGCCGATCCACCACCCGATCTCCGGCAAGACGGTCGGCGCGGTCGACCTGACCTGCTGGCGCAAGGACGCCGACCCGCTGTTGCTCGCCCTCGCCAAGACCACCGCCGGGCAGATCCAGCAGGCCCTGCTGGCCGACAGCGGCATCCGTGAACTGGAGCTCCTGCAGGAGTATCTGCGCACCTGCCGGCGTACGGCGGGAATTGTCTTCGCCCTGAACAACGACGTCGTGATGATGAACGACAATGCGCGGCACGCGCTCGATCCGGCCGAGCAGGCGGTGCTGCTGGCTCAGGCGGCCGAGACGCTGGCCTCCCGCAACCCGACGGCGTCACCCGAGGTGGAGCTGCCGAGCGGGCTGAAGGCGAGGATGTTCTGCCGCCCGGTCCGGGGCGAGGGCCGGCTCAGCGGCGGCGTCGTGCACGTGAAGCTGGCCGAGCGGCCCGCGGGCGTACGCCTGGACGCGGCACCCTCGCCGCGGATGTTCCTCCCCGGCCTCGTCGGCTCCGGCGGCCTCTGGCTCCGCGGCTGCCACCAGGTGAAATCGGTCTACGCCGCGGGCGACTGGCTGGCCCTGGAGGGCGAGGCCGGCGTCGGGAAGCTCGCCGTGATCCGAGCCATCCACCAGCACGACAAGCCCGGCGTCCACTTCGCCGTGGTCGACGCCGCCGCACCGGGCCGCCGCTGGCTGCGCGAGGTCCGCACCGAGCTCGCCACCGAGGGCGCGCTCGTCATCCAGCACGCCGACCGCCTGACCGGCACCACCCTGCGGTCGCTCGCCCGCCTGCTGGAGAAGGCCCGGGCCGACGGCCCGACCCCCTGGGTGGCGGTGACCCTGAGTCAGCGCCACGACGGCAGCGAGCTGGCGGATCTCCTGCGCTTCTTCCCGAGCACGGTGGAGCTGCCCCCGCTGCGCTACCACCTCGAGGACGTCCAGGCCCTGGTCCCGTTCTTCCTGACCAGGCTCGTCCCGGACGGCCGGCTGACCTGCTCCCGGGAGGCCATGCAGATGCTGAGCCGGTCGAGCTGGCCGGGCAACATCGAACAGCTGTGGCAGGTGCTGCGCAACATCGTCCAGCACCGCCGGAGCGGCGCCATCCAGCCGGGCGATCTGCCACCGGAGTGCCGCACGGTGAGCCGGCGCCTGCTGAGCCCGCTGGAGGCGATGGAGCGCGACGCGATCGTCCGCAGCCTGCTGGACTGGGACGGCAGCAAGGTCAAGGCCGCCGCCGCGCTGGGCATGTCCCGGGCCACCATCTATCGCAAGATCCACGAGTACGGGATCGTCGCGCCCACCAAATAGTCTCAGTCCCGGTGCTGCATCAGGCGTACGCCGGCCGGTGCCCCCGGCGGCCCACCCGGTGTGGCCCGGTAGTCCGGTACCCCCACGCACGTGAGGATCAGTGCGTCCAGCGGTGCCCCGACCAGTGCCGGGATCTCACTGTCGAGGAAGGTCATTCCGGTCGCGCTCGCACCCATCGCGTACGCAAGCAGGTGCAGTCGCCCCTCGACCAGTCCCGCGGCCAGCTGCGCAGCCCGGTACCGGCGGTCGTCCAGGCTCGCCACCTCGGCCGCGGTGATGACCACAAAGGCCGCGTCCCGGCTCAGCCCCTGATCCAGGCACACCCGGTAGAGCTCGGCGCGCCGGCTGCCCGCATGAACGGGGGTACGGAGATCGGGCCACCGGTACACGCCCGGTGCCACGCCGTCGACGTCGTGCACCGCCACGAACTGCGGCAGCTCGATGCCCCGCACGGCCACCCGCATGCCTGTGGTGAGCACGTTTTCCGGCACCCCGCGGGTCGGGTCCATCCGCCGTTGCGAGCCGCGGGTGAGCACCACCGCCTCGACCGGCGCGGCCCCCGCTTCCGGGACGTCGGCCGGGTCGCCCTCCGTCCACGGTGCGCCCAGCACCGTCATGTCACCGGCCCGTTGTGCCGCCGTCGCCAGCGGGAACTCCAGCGGATCCGGGTCGACCTCGCCGGCGACCGCGTGGCCGGTCGGCGTCAGCGCGGGCTGCCGCGAGCCGAGTCCGACCACGGCGACCGGCCATTCGTGTACGCCGTCCGCGCCGACCAACGCGGTGACCGCCCGGTCGGGGAACGTGGTGTAGAGCCGCGCCGGGATCCCCGCGGAGTGCGCCAGGGCCAGGGTCTGGGCCAGCATCGTGCCCGCGTCCCAGTAGACGTGCCGGTAGCCGCGCTCGCGATACCGCCAGCCGGTCCGCCACGGGACGCCGGTGACCACCATCGCCGCGTCGCCGCCGCTCGGCGTCGGCGCCACCCGCACCAGGGCGTGCGCGGCCGGGTCGTACCAGTGCACGCCGCCCGGAAGACCCGGAAGATCCGCCGGGATGAGCACGTAGACCTCGAGCGGGAAACGGCCGCCGGCCGAGCCGGCCGCGCGGAACAGGTGGGTGATCCCGTTGCTCCGCGGGGACGTACGCGTGACGCCGGCCGACAGGTACAGCAGCCGGGCGAGGTGCGGCAGGTTCAGGTCGCCGCCGGCCACCTTCGCGGTGCCGGCCAGCACATCGACGGTCGACGGCTCGGTGGACGGCAGGTCACGCGGCAGCTCGACGCGCGGCAGGTGCCCGGCGTACCGCTTGTGGAACAGCGGGAAGCGGTCGAAGTCGTTGGGTTTCAGATCGAGGACGAGACGCGGGTCGGAGATGACGTCGTCCCACTCCCGTCCGGCCTCGTAGGACGTCAGCCTGTGCAGAAGCTGGCTCGGAGTCTCCACCGAGCCGACTTTAGAGGCCCCAGCCCCAGCGCAGCTGCGCAACCCCCGAGGCGTTGTTCACCGCCAGCCCGGAGCCGCTCTGCCGGGTGATCGAGTAGCTGTCGCCGGAGCGCAGCCCCGGCCAGTAGACGATGCCCATCTGCCGGCTCCGGGTGAGGTCGGTGGTGGCGGCGAAGTACGCGGTGAAGACGTTGCCGTCCTGGTTCTGCGCGCCGGTGTAGGTGAGTCCGGTGGTCATCGGCGCGCCGGCCTCGTCGATGATCGTGCGCGACGAGTACGACCCGAGGCGGTTGGTGAGGTTGGCGGTCCACGCCGACCGGGTCGTGTCCGACGCCCAGAACCCGTAGAAGTGCAGCGACAGCAGGGTGCCGCTGAGCGCGCTCGACGCACCGACGCCGGTCACGTTGTCGTTGTAGCCGGTGCCGCTGATCAGGACCCGGCCGCGCGGCACGGCCGAGTGCCGGGAGAGCCAGCCCGAGCAGAGCGAGACCCACGAGCCGAGGCTGTAGCCGAACGGCTCGTTCATCGGTTCGAAGTACACGCTACCGTTGCCGCCGTAGTCGGACGTGATCCGGTCCCACATGGTGTTCCACGCCGCGGTGTCGTCGACCAGGCCGTCCTTGTGGGTGTCGGCCTCCCAGTAGCTGAGGATCACCTTCATGTTGTGCGCCAGCGCGGAGTCGACGGCGCCCTTGTAGGACGCCCACCAGGTGGAGTTGACGCTCTGCGGGTTGACCGGCAGGCGCAGGGTGTTGGCACCGAGCAGGCTCTGGAAGCCGGCCAGGATGCCGTCGGCCTTGCCACGGACGGTGCTGTAACTGTCGGCGGCGGTGAGGCCGGTCGGGATGACCCAGCCGTCGACGTAGTTGTCCCGGGCGTCGGCCCAGTTGACGCCGCGGAAGCTGGTGGCGGCGGCGGACGCCGCCGGCGCGACCGCGAGCACGGACACCGACACGGCCGCCGCCACGACCGCGCCCAGGATGCGCCGAGATCTCATCAGGGCCTCCCGCGATGTTTACGCAAACATTCGAGTTCTTGAATGATTGACGGCTCATCGCGCGGATGTCAAGGTCAGCCCAGGACGACCGCCTCGAAAGTCTTCTCGAAGGTCTTCTGGTCGTCGACGCTCTCGAAGGTCACGTAGTAGTGCAGCTTCGCGTAGCTCGACGCGGGCGGGAAGACCAGTTTGGAGTTCGCGACGTCGAGCAGCGCCTGCTTGTCGTCGCCGGACTTCTTGGCCGCGTCCTTCCTCATCTGGGCCTGGGCGGCCGGCACCGGGCAGACGTAGTTGATGTACTCGGCGAGCGACGCCGCGATGTCCGTACGGTAGAAGAAGTCGATCAGCTTGATCGCGTCGACCGGCGCCTTCGCGGTGACCGGGATCGTCATGTTGTCGGTCCAGATCGTCCCGCCCTCCTCCGGAATGACGAACTTGAAGTTCGTACCGTCGGAGAGGTTCTTCTGGAAGATGTCGCCGGACCAGGCCTGGGTGAGCCACACCTCGCCGTGGCTGAGCGCGTCGATGTAGTCCTGGTCGTAGTACTTGCGCACCAGCGGCTTCTGCTTCGCCAGCTCGTCGGCGGCCTTGTCCCAGTCGTCCGAGACCGACCCGCCGGGCTTGATGCCAGCCTTGAGCAGTCCGAAGTTGGCGATCTCCTGGGTGTCGGAGAACATCCCGATCTTGCCCTTGAAGGCCGGGTCCCACAGGTCGGCGATCTTGGTGATCGGCCGCTTCGTCTTGGTCTCGTCGTAGGCAATACCGGTCATCCCGGACGCCCACGGCACGCTGTAGGCGTTGCCCGGGTCGAACGCCTCCTTGGCGTAGGCCGGGCCGGCGTTCTTGGCGAAGTTCGGCAGCCGGGCGTGGTCGAGCGGGGCCAGGAAGCCGGAATCGCGGAACTGCGCGAACTGCACGCTGTTGGTGATCACCATGAGGTCGAAGTCGATGGACTCGCCCGCGGAGAGTTCCGGCTGCACTTTGGCGAACCAGGGGCCCATCTCCTGGATGACCTCCTTGTAGCTCACCGTGATACCGGTTTCCTTGGTGAATTTCTTGAGTTCCGGGTGGCTGGGATCCATGTACAGCGGCCAGTTGGCGAAGTCCAGGTGGCCGGTTTTGGCCTTTCCGGACCAGAATTTCTGAACCACGTCGGGGGCCGCACTTGCGCCGGGGGTCGCCCTGCCCTGCACGCCGCAGGCCGCGAGGGCTGCGCCGAGGGCGGAGAGACCGGAGATGCGCAGTGCGTCCCGCCGGCCGAGCCGGCGCTGGGTCAGGCCACGAAGGAGGGCGGCGTCGGGGGCAGACATCGAACTCCGATCGGATGAGGGGGTGGGGTGGCGAAAATGTCGAATTCGCCGGCGGAGTTGCCAAGTGTCGACACCGGCGAAGCCATGAATGCGGGAAGTGACTTGGTCGTCGCGAAACGCTATTTATTCCCGACCGCCGTGTCAACGCCGAGTACCGAATAGCCGCAAATGTTTCTCAGGGGTTACCGGTCGCGGGCGAATAAGAGAGGGGAGAAATGGGAAAGATTGTTGGTGATCGCCGCCGGCGGTCAGGTGACCAGCCGGCAGGTGTCGAAGGACAGGCAGCCGCAGCCTGCACAGGCCGTGAACTGCTCACGGTCGCGTTCCAGGCGGGCGATGCGTTCGTCCACGGCCCTGCCCCAGCACTGCGAAGCGCGTTGCCAGAATGCCCGGGTCGGGGCCGTGCCCTCGGGCAGGAACGCCAGGACCTCGCTGATCTGGGCGAGGGCCATGCCGACACGCTGCGAGGCCCGCACGAACGCCACCCGGCGCTGCGCATTGTCGTCGTAGCGGCGCTGGTTGCCCGCCGTGCGGTGGCTGCTGATCAGGCCTTGCCGCTCGTAGAAGCGCAGCGTCGAGGCGGCGACACCGCTTCGGCGTGACATTTCGCCGATCGTGAGCATCCGCATCGTGTCGGCCGTCACCGGGCCAGCGTAGCGCTTGACTTGAACCTTGGTTCACCACCAAGCATGGCCGTCATGACAGACGTCAAGCAGAGCCTGGTAATTGGGGCGACCGGCAACATCGGTCGGCACGTGGTCCGAATGCTGCGCGACCGGGGCGTGGCGGTGCGCGGGCTGGCCCGCGACGTGAGCGACCTGCCCGCGGGTGTGGACGGCATCGGCGCGGACATCCGGGACCTCGACGCCCTCCGCGCCGCTGTCCGGGACGTCGACGCGGTACTGCTGGTGTGGCCCTTCATGGCGGCCGACGGCATCGACGATGTCGCGGCGGTGATCGGCCGGCCCGGGCGGCGGGTCGTGTACGTCTCGGCGATGAGTGTGCGCGATGACGCCCCGCCCGAGCGCAACGGCGTGTGGGGCCAGGTCGAGGATGCGATCCGGCGCAGCGGCGCCGACTGGACGTTCTTGCGTGCCGGCGGTTTTGCGACCAACACGCTGCAATGGGCACCGGCGATCCGGTCCGGGCGACCGGTCCGGGTCCCGTACCTGCACGCGGCCCGGTCGCTGATCGACGAGCGGGACATCGCCGACGTCGCGGTCCTCGCCATGACATCGGCCGGCCACGCCGGGCGTGCCTACATCCTGACCGGACCGTCGGCGATCACGCAGGCCGAGCAGGTACGGCTCATCGGGGCATCGGCCGGTCTGCCGGTGTCGGCCGAGGAGGCTGGACACGACGAGGCCCGGGCGGAAATGCTGAGCTGGGCGGAGCCCGGCTTTGCCGACGCCGCCCTGGCGTACTGGGCCTCGCTGGTCGCCACGCCGGAGCCGGTGACGGACACGGTACGGCAGTTGACCGGATCGCCGGCCCGTCCCTTCGCGTCGTGGGCCCGCGACCACGCCGCCGACTTCCGGCCGTTGCCGGTCGGAGAGGTCGCCCGGCGCTACGTCGAGGCGTACCGCGCCGGGCGGATGGACCGCGCGCTGACGCTCATCGACCCGGGCCTGGTCCGGGTCGCGCCTGCCGAGACCGGCGGCGAGCGCACGGAGTTGCGCGGCCTGCCCGACATCATGGCCAACGCCGAGCGGTTGACCGCCGACCTGGAAATCCACGCCGTGACCGCCGACGGCCCGTTCGTCGGCGGCGACCGCTTCGCCGTCAGGTTCACCTTCGACCAGACCCACCGCCCGACCGGGCGGCGCACCGAGGCGACGAAACTGTCCCTGTACACCGTTGCCGGCGGCGCGATCGTCCGTGAGGAGGTCAGCTACTTCGATCCTCCGACCCAGCCGCACTGATCGGCCCGGCTCCGGCTCGAGCTTTGTCAGTCAGTCCGGCCGGAGGGCGGTGTCCAGGTCGCCGAGCACCAGGGCGATAGCGCCCACGTTGCTCCAGAACGGATCCCGATCGCGGACCAGCGCCTCCAACTGCCCCACCAGGTACAGAACGCGGTCGTCAACGGTCGGCATCGCGCGCAGCGCCTTGCCGACCGCGCGGCAGCGTTCGAGGTCGGCCGGGTCGGCCCGGATCATGCAGTCGGCACACTGGCCGAACATCTCCGACAGCACCCTGACCGAGGCGCGAACGTCAGCCAGGCCATCATCCACCACGGTTCGAGGCTAGCCAACGGCCGACGGCCGCCCGAGCAACGGTGCTAGGGAAGGTCCGCAATCACTATCATCCGGTTGTGTCGGATGTTCAGTGGCTCGCCGTCTTCGCCGAGCCCTGTCACGGTGGTGAACCCCGCGGCCGTACACCAGTCGCGCAGTTCGGGAAAGCCGAACAATCGCTTGAGGAAGGTCAGTCTGCGGGCTCGACCGTCGCGAACCACCGTGCGTTCGACCTCGAAACGCCCGGTCAGCGGGTCGAAGTGGTGGCGGTCGACAAGCATGTCACCGTTGTCCAGGGTCGCCGTGATCCGGGACGGGGTGTATGACGCCAGGAACCTCGGCAAGTTGTCCAAATCCATGGCCAACCGCCCGCCGGGCCGCAGGACGCGCGCCATCTCGGCCAGGACGGTGCGGTTGGTGGGGTCGTCGAAGTATCCGAAGGCCGTCGTCCAGTTGACCAGACGGTCGAACCGGCCGGTCCAGGCCGGAAGTTGTCGCATGTCGCCCAAGACGTACTCGACGTCAACGGACATCGCCGTGGCGTCGGTGCGGGCCCGGTCGAGGAACACCGCCGACGAGTCGAGGCCGGTAACCTCGCAACCGCGGGCGGCCAGGGCGTTGGCCAGCGTGCCGTGGCCACAGGCCAGATCGAGCACGCTCATCCCGGGTTGCAGATCCAGCAGCCGCCAGACGAGGTCGGTGATGGCCGACGTGGCGGCGTACGCCGTTCCCACCACGGGACCGTGCGTCGGTGCGCTGTCGCCCTCCGAGGAGGCGAAGAAATGCAGGTAGTCATCGTCGTACATCGCTGCCGCGTCGAACAGATCCGCCGTCACGACGCCCACCGTATTGACGGACGGGGGCGCTCAACAACAGCTTTAGCGGAGCCTCACGGCAATTAGCTCGGTAGCATCCCGCGATCGTCCCATCGGGGTACGACGGTTCCGGCGACGCCGGCCTGGCCGCCCGGGCCGCCACCCGGGTGGCCACCGACACGACGGCGCCGTCCGGCCTGTCCGCCGGCCAGTGCCCGCACCTGGTCGGCGACCAGATCGTCTAGGCCGGGAGGGCTGCCTCGATCGCGCTGACCACCGCGGCGTCCTCGGGCTCGGTGCGGGGGCCGAAGCGTACGACCGTGCCGTCCGGGCCGACCAGGAACTTCTCGAAGTTCCAGCGGATGTCGCCGGTGTAGCCCTCGGCGTCGGGCACGGACACCAGCTCGGCGTAGAGCGGGTGCCGGTTGTCGCCGTTGACCTCGATCTTCTCGGTGAGCGGGAAGGTGACGCCGTAGGTGGCCGAGCAGAACTCGGCGATCTCGTCGGCGGTGCCCGGCTCCTGGCCGCCGAACTGGTTGCACGGGACGCCGAGGACGGTGAAGCCGCGGTCGGCGTACCGCTCCTGCAGTCGCTCGAGGCCGTTGTACTGCGGCGTCAGACCGCACTTGGACGCCACGTTCACCACCAGGGTGGCGACGCCGGGACGAGGGCCGAGCTGGATCGAGGGGTCGGTCCCGCCGGGGACCGTCACGTCGAAAATCGTCATGAAGATCAGAATAGTGTTCGTGTCAGGCTGGGTGGATCCAGCGGGCCACCGAAGGAGTCCGGGAAAGTCTTCCCGGATCACCACCGGCGCCGGCCGACGTGTCCGTGACTCGACAGCCGGCGCCGGGTGGCGTCACCCGCGGTGTCGGTAGTAGTCGCGCCAGACGAGGCGGTACACGCCGAGTCGGCGGGGCAGCGCTCGCAGCCCGGGGATGAAGGGCACCAGCACCAGGCCGAGCGACAGCAGCATCATCAGGCCCCAGACCAAGGCGTCCGCGTTGTCGGAGGTGGAGAACGGCTTGATCTGGTACCAGAAGGTGTAGAGCCACAGCCAGGCCTGACCGGGATAACGACCGGTTTCGTTCATCATGCCCCACTGGTCGCCGCCGAGGTGTTCGGCCCGGGCCTGGTCCTCCAGATAGCTGCCGTCGGCGAGGAAGAGCAGCGGTTTGGTGTAATTGGTCTGGTACACCGCCTCCTGGGTGAGCAACTGGCCCTCGAGACCGCCGGAGCGGGCCAGGCCGGAGAGCTCGCCGATCAGCACGGGCACCGGCCCGTAGTCGCCCGCGGCGACCTTGGCGGGGTCGTTGTCGGGGGCCTTGTCCAGCGCGTCGGCGTACGCCTGCGTCCAGGCCTGCTGCTGCTTGACGTCCGCGCTGCGGTACTGCCCGAGCGCGGCGGTCAGCGCCGGGTTGCCGGTGACGGCGGACAGCGGGTTGAGTACGAAGTCGTTCGCGGTGTCCACCGGGTGCCGCACCCCGCCCCAGCGTTGCAGGGGCAGCGGCCCGAGCTTCTGCCCGGCGGTGGGGTCGTCGGTGTACGGGGCGCCGTAGGTCGCGGTGCCGCTGGTGCCGTCCAGTTCCGCGACCGCGGTGACGGCGAAGTCGCCCGGAGCGTTCCGGGCCCATTCGGCCAGCGAGATGCCTTTGCGGTCGGGGGAGCTGAACACCGCGGCGAGGACGATGGTGAGCAGAGCCATCACACCCAGCGCGGCCACGAACTCCTTGACCAGGTCGTACCGGCGGTAGGCGCCGGTCCAGGGCGCCGCATAGCGATCTTCTTCGGCCCGCCTGCTCGCGCGCGTCATGACCGCACCTCCTCCGCCGGGCTCGTCACTGTCGTCGGGGCCGCTGCCTCGCCGTCGGTTGGCGGTGGCGCCGCCTGCGCCTCGGGGAGCGCGCCGATCGGCGGGACCACCCCGCGCCGGCGGACCAGCAGGACGTGCAGCACCACGATCACGCCGACCACCAGCGGCAGCAGGACCACGTGGAACAGCAGCATCTGGCCGAAGTTGAGCACGTTGAACCACGCGCCGACGCCGACCGAGTTGAGGCCGTCCTTGGCCTGAGTCGAGATCCACTGCGCGTCGAAGTTGGACTGCACGAGGTATCCGGTGAACGCGGTCCCGATTGATCCCAGGAAAGCGATGGCGCCGGTGACCCAGGTCAAGGCCCGGTGACCGCGCCAGGCCGCCATGAAGAACTTGCCCCACAGGTGGATCACCATGACGAAGAAGAACAGCTCCACGCTCCACAGATGCAGGCTGTTGACGAAGTGGCCGGCGCTGGACGTGTGATACCACTGCGGTCCGGCGAGCGTCAGGAGCGTGCCGGTGGCCAGCACGATGAGCAGCGCGGCCAGCGTCAGTACGCCGAAGACGTAGATCCACGACGCGACGTAGGCCGGCTGGCGGTCCGGCAGCAGCTTTTCCGGCGGCAGTGCGGCTACTGCCCGGCTCCGGAGCCTGGCCGTCCACATGTCGGCGTCCGGGGCCGCACGGTCGGCGCTCATGACCCTCTCCGCCCGGGGAAGGGCACGAACAACGCCGCGATGAAGACGATGATCATCAGGGCGATCACGATCAGGTTGGCGGCCGAAACCTGGATCACGCCCCAATGGAGGTAGTAGCCAGGATGATTCATGACGAGCCTCCTCATTGACGACGTACCTTGGGGAGACAGTGACCCTCTGCGCACCGACGGTGAAGTGCCGTTGGTCCTGTCCCGATAGGGCGTCGGTCAGCGCCGCGGGGGCGAGTCGGCGGGCGCGTCGTCGGCGGCCGTCATGATCTGCGGAACGTGCAGCCGGACCGTCGTGCCTGGACCGCCGGGAGTGACGATCAGCGTGCCGCCGAGAATCTCGGCGCGCTCGCGCATGCCGGTCAGTCCATGGCCGGGCGTGAACCGGCCGGCCGCGCCGGCCCCTCGTCCTGGATGACGATGTCCAGGTCGGCGCCGTCGACGTGCAGCTCGACCTCGACCTTGTGCGCGCCGGGGTGCCGGGCGGCGTTGGTGAGCGCCTCCGGCACGATCCGGTAGATCATCGCCTCGGCGTCGGCCGGCAGCCGCGGCAGCAGCGGCACCTGTACGCGGATGTCCAACTCGCCCGCGTCGCCGGTGTGCCGGGCCAGGTCCTCCAGCGCGGCGGAGAGCCCCAGGCCGTCCAGGGCGAGCGGGCGCATCTGCGAGATCAGCTCCCAGGTCCGCTCTCGGTGCCGCTGGTGGGCGGCCTCGCGCAGGGTTAGGGCGGCCGTGGTGAACAGCAGGCAGACCGGGATGAGCAGCAGCACCCGCGGCGCGGACCGCTCGGTGACCTGCCACAGCCCGGAGACGGCCAGCAACGCGGACAGGCCGGCGCCGACCAGCACGGCGGGACCGGTCTCGCCTACGGCGCCGGAGCGACCGTCGTGCTGCATCCCACCGGCGTCGCCACCGGGCTCGTCGTGCCGACCTCCGCGCTCACCGCGCGCGGCCGGGGCTACACGGTGCAGGTCGACCGGAACGGGAAGCTGAGCACGGCCGCCGTCACGATCGGCGCCTCCGGCCCGACCTACACGCAGGTCACCGGCGGGCTGACCGTCGTCATCGCCGATCTCGCCGCCCCGCTACCCACCGCCACGGCCGGCGCGGGCGGCGGCGCGGGCGGTGGCAATGGCGGCGCGGGAGGCAGCGGCGGCGCTCGCACCGGCCCCTGACCAGTACAACCAGGGCGCCCGCAGTCGATCACCACCGGGGCCAGGCGGCGCGGGGACGCGCCGCCTGACCCGTTCGTATCACCTCAAGGTCAACGGCCGCCGACCGCCGCGTACGCGTCCACGATGCCGTACCCGTAGAAGCTGTTGAACTGCTTGCTGCCGGTGCAAGTGGCGTCGAACTCGGTGGATCGGCCCTCCTGCGCGTACGACTGCAGGCGCGGTTCGGGGCAGGCGTGCTCGGCCGCGGTGCGGTAGAGCTGGAGCTCGACCAGGGCCGGCAGCATGGTCTTGCCGCCGTTGCGGAAGTCGGGAAGCCCGTAGCGGCTCACGATCAGCGCACCCACGCCCGCCGCGTGCGGCGAGGCCATCGAGGTGCCCTGCAGGTACGTGTAGTAGCCGCAGACGCCCGCCTTGGTGCAGTCCTTGTAGACCGAGCCGGCGCCCTCCGCCGTCACGTTGCCGTCGGCGTCGACCAGGCCCTGCTCCTTGAGGACCTTGACCGGGTACGTGGACAGGATCTCGTTGCCGACGGTCTGGAAGGTCGGGGTGCCGAAGCCGTCGCGGTACCAGCCGCCGGGGGCCGACACCGAGATCTGCTCCGTGCCGTAGTTGGAGAAGTCCGACTTGCGGCCGGACGGGCCGAGCGACGAGACGCCGATCACGTGCGGGCCCTCGACCGGCAGATCCCAGCAGGTGCTGTTGTCGATCGGGCGGCTGTAGGGCGTGCCGCCGTAGTCGGGGCTCGAGGTGTCCGTACGCGGAGCACCAAGGTCTTCATGGTTGTTGCCCAGCGCGGCGAACATCGTCACGCCGCGGCGGTGCGCATACTCGAGGGCCCGGCGCATGGCCGTGATGATCGCTCGCTGGCTCGCCTGGTCGGTGGCGCTGTCCGCCGGGTTGGCGGTGCAGTTGTAGAGCCAGGGGTCCACGTAGAACGACATGTTGACGATGTCGATGCCGTGGTCGCCCGCGTACGTCAGCGCGTTGACCACCGGGTCGAGGAAGAAGTACCCCGAGTCCTGGCCGCCCTTGAGCTCGACGAGCGAGATGTTCGGCGCGATGCCGGACAGGCCGACGCCGTTGGCCGCGGCGCCGATGGTGCCGGCGGTGTGCGTGCCGTGCCCGTCGTCGTCGGTGCCGGTCGGGTCGAGGCAGCCGGTCACCTCGCATGGCCCGTCGATGGCGGGGATGTCCGGCGCGAAGTTGTGCGACAGCCGGGCGTTGTAGTTGGGCGCCAGGTCCGGGTTGGAGGCGTCCAGCCCGGTGTCGAGGATGCCGACCGTGACACCGTGGTCGCCGGCCTCGATCCGGCGGGCCCGATCCGCCTGGATCATCGACAGGCCCCACAGCTTGTCGTCGAGCGGGTCCATCCTGGCCGGCCCGTGCTGGCCCGTTCCGCCGGTCCGCTTGTTCAGGCCGGTCTCGACCCGCTCGACGGAGTTCGGCGCGTAGCCGATGGCCTTGCGCGCGCTCGCCCCGATCAGCTTGCCGGAGGCCGCGGCCCTGCTCTCGAACTTCGTGTCGGCCGAGGTGACCCGGTAGACCCCGACGGCGTCGTTGCGGCTGACGATCGTGCCGCCGGCGGCGGAGATGGCCGCCGCGGCGTCCGCCGCGGAGACCCCGTCGGCCGCGACGACGGTGTAGTCGACCGCGGCCGACGGGGCCGCGGTGGCGGCCGCCGGCACCGTGGTCAGGAAGGCCAGGCCGGTCGCGGTGACGACGGCCCCGGCGGTGAGGCGTCTTCGCATGGAATCGCTCCTCTGGAGGTTGTTTCGAAGGATCCCACCGTAAAAGATCCCCGAGCGCCAGGACTGCCGCTGTCAACTTCTGTCCTCGCGGACCGGGTCGCCGCGTTAAAATCGCGACCCTATGTCGAACACCAGAGTGCCGCCGCTGCCCCCGCAGGAACGCGACGACCGGCAGGCCGCGCTCATCGTCCAGGCCGGCGCGGAGCTCGGCATCTACGCCACCCTGGTGCGCAGCCCCGACGTCTTCGCCGACCTGCTGCCGTTCGGGCAGCGGCTGCTGCAACTGTTGCCGGCCGACCCGCGGGCCCGGGAACTGCTCATCATGCGGGTCGCCTGGCGCTGCCGGGCCCCGTACATCTGGACGCATCACGAGGTCATCGGCCGCGCCGCCGGCCTGACCGACGACGACCTGGCCGTGCTGGCGGCCGACCGTGCCGGCGAGGCCCGTGCCGGCGGCGACTGTGCCGGCGAGGACCGTGCCGGCGAGGACCGTGCCGGAGACGACTGCGCCGGCGAGGATCGGGACCCGTTCCGCGCGCTGCTGCTGCGGGCCGCCGACGAGCTGGTGACCGACCATCGCCTGAGCGATCCCACCTGGGCGGCCATGTCCGAGCGGTACCCGGCGGCGCAGCTCATCGAGATCTGTTTGCTGGTCGGTCAGTACTCGATGCTGGCCGGGACGCTGAACTCGCTGGGCGTCCAGCTGGAGGAGGGGTACCAGCCGCCGACGTGGGCGGAGTAGCCGCGCTACCTCCCACTCCAAGGTATAACGCACCGGGCGTCTTGCGGCAAGGCCCCTGTCATACTGCAGAATCGTCCACCGTAGTCCACGACCTGCGGATATGGGGCATCGGAATGACCGAGCGGCATGTGCTGGACCTGCACGAGGTGGGCGAGAAACAGGCCGCGATCGTCGGCGGCAAGGGCGCGAACCTCGGGGAGCTGTCGCGAGTCGACGGCGTCCGCGTGCCTCCCGGGTTCTGCCTGACCACCGCCGCCTTCCGGGATGTCCTGGCCGAGGTGCCGTCGATCGGCGACCACCTGGACCGGCTGGCCCGCCTCGATCCGGCCGACGGCGAGGCGATCCGGACGATCAGCGCGGAGGTCCGCCGGGCGATCGAGGGGGTCGCCATCCCCGCCGGCCTGGCGGCGGCGGTCACCGGGGCGGTCGACGAGCACGTCAGCTACGCCGTCCGGTCCAGCGCGACCGCCGAGGACATGCCGACCGCCTCGTTCGCCGGCCAGCAGGACACCTATCTGAACGTCGCCGGCCCGGCGGTCCTCGGGCACGTCGCCCGGTGCTGGGCGTCGCTGTTCACCGAGCGGGCCGTGATCTACCGGATGCGCAACGGCTTCGACCACCGGAAGGTCGACATGGCCGTGGTCGTCCAGCACATGGTCTCCGCGGACGCTTCCGGCGTCCTGTTCACGGCCGATCCGGTCTCCGGCAATCGGAAGGTCGCCACCGTGGACGCCGGCTTCGGACTCGGCGAGGCCCTGGTCTCCGGCCAGGTGAACCCCGACCTTTATCGAGTACGGGACGGCGAGATCGTCGGCCGGACGGTCGTCGCCGAACCGCCCGCGCTGACCGACGCCCAGGTCGTGCGGCTCGTGCGGCTCGGACGGCGGATCGAGGCGCACTTCGGCCGCCCGCAGGACATCGAATGGTGCCTGGCCGGCGACGAGTTCTCGATCGTGCAGAGCCGGCCGATCACCACCCTGTTCCCCGTCCCCGCGGCCGCCGACGACCAGAACCGCGTCTATCTCTCCGTCGGACACCAGCAGATGATGACCGACGCCATGAGGCCGCTCGGCCTGTCCCTGTGGCGGCTGACCGCGATGGCGACGTTTCACGAGGCCGGCGGGCGGCTGTTCGTCGACGCCACCCCGCAGCTGGCGTCGCCCGGCCGCGCCGCTTTCCTGGACCTGGTGGGCCGGGGCGATCCGCTGTTCCGGGACGCGCTGGAGACGGTCCTCGAGCGCGGCTTCATCCGGGAGGCCCCGGGCGCCGCCCCGCCGCCGGCACACCCGGCGAACCCCCCGATCGAGACCGATCCGGCCATCGTCACCGGGCTGATCGAGCGCAGCGAGGCGTCCCTGGCGGCCCTTCGGCGCGACATCGCGGGCAAGACCGGGCCGGCGCTGTTCGACTTCCTGGGGGAGGCCTTCGAGGAGCACAAACGGGTGCTCACCGATCCGCTGAGCCTGCAGGCGATCATGGCGGGCATGGGCGCCACCTGGTGGCTCAACGATCACCTACGGGACTGGCTGGGCGAGCCGAACGCGGCCGACACGCTCACCCTGTCCGCGCCGAACAACGTCACGTCCGAGATGGGGTTGGCGCTGCTCGACGTCGCGGACGCGATCCGGCCGTACCCCGACGTGGTCGCATTCCTGCGCGGCGTCGAGGACGACGGCTTCCTGGCCGAGCTGCCGGCCGGCCCGCGCGACGCGATCCAGGGCTACCTGGACCGCTACGGCATGCGCTGCGCCGGCGAGATCGACATCACCCGGCCACGCTGGAGCGAGCGCCCCACCACGCTCGTGCCGCTGATCCTCGACAACATCAGGCTCTTCCCGCCGGGCGCCGCCGCCCGGCGCTTCGAGCAGGGCCGGCGGCAGGCCGAGGACAAGCGGCGGGAGGTCCTGGAACGCTTGCGGGCCCTGCCCGACGGCGCGGAAAAGGCCGATCAGACGGTACGGATGATCGACCGTCTCCGCAGTTTCATCGGCTATCGCGAGTACCCGAAATACGGCATCATCAGCCGCTACTTCGTCTACAAGCAGGCCCTGCTGGCCGAGGCCGACCGCCTGGTGCGGGCCGGTGTGCTCGCCGACCGGGAAGACATCTACTACCTCACCTTCCCGGAGCTGCACGAGGTCGTCCGCACCGGGCAGTGCGACGATCGGCTCGTCCGGCGTCGCAGGGAGGAGTTCCGGGCGTACCAGGCGCTCACCCCGCCCCGGCTGCTCACGTCCGAGGGCGAGGCCATCCCGGGCGCCTACCGCCGGGGCGACGCGCCGGCCGGCGCCCTGATCGGCCTGCCGGTCTCGGCCGGCACGATCGAGGGCCGGGCCCGGGTCATCCTCGACATGGCCGACGCCGACCTCGAGGCCGGCGACATCCTGGTCACCGCCTGCACCGACCCCAGCTGGTCACCCCTGTTCGTGGCGGTCGCCGGCCTGGTCACCGAGGTGGGCGGCCTGATGACGCACGGCGCGGTGATCGCCCGTGAGTACGGCCTGCCGGCCGTGGTCGGTGTCGCCGGCGCGACCCGCCTGATCGCCGACGGGCAGCGGATCCGCGTGCACGGCAGCGAGGGCTACGTCGAGATCCTGCCCTGACGCGCCTGGCTAGCCGCCGGTGACGGTCAGGCTGAACGGCGCGGTGGTGCCGATCGGGTCGCTGCTGATGGTGATCGCGGTGACGGTGAGCGCCGAGGTCCCGGCCGGGGTGGACGACGACGTGCGCAGGAACATGATCGAGCTGCCGCAGAGGCACGGCTTGGCCGGCAAGAAGCCGGCGGTCACGCCGGGCGGCAGACCGGTCACGCTCAACGTGACCCGGGTGTTCTCCAACCTGGACGGCTCGGTGAACGTGATCAGCGTTGATCCCAGGCCGCCGGCCTGCACCGTCGCCGCGCTCTTGCTGAGGTTCATCGTGTACTCGGCCGGCGCCGCGACCGCGGCGACCGCCGGCGCGGCGAGAACCAGGGCCAGCGCCACCGGAGCGACGCCGCCGATTTTGTGGTACATCAGATGCCCTTCCCCTCGTGCGGCGGCCGCGCCTCACCCGCCCGCCGTCCCTACCGGCGACGATGGCAGCGGCGCCTGGAGCGGCACTGACGCGGCGCTGAAACGGGCGAAAATCAGCGCGGGGCGGCGAATCGCTCGACGTGGCCGACCCAGCTGTCGTGTCCCCGGGGGGCGACATCGTCGGTCCACGGGGTCCAGGTGACGGTGTCGCCGTCCCAGCGCAGCGACTTGAGGACCCGTCCGGCGGCCGTGGCGGTCGGCAGTGAGTCGCGGCGGTCGCTTTCCGCCTCGACCGCGCCGCGGGGGTCGGTGACGACCACCCACGACCAGCCGTCGCCGTCGCCGTCGATCTCGAATTCCGGGTACGCCTTGTGCTGCCGGTCGGGGCTGGTCTTGGCGGCGCCGCGCTGCCGGAAGCGGAGCTCGTCGCGCCGACAGGACTCGTAGGCCTCGGTCAGCGGGGCCCGGTCCCAGCCGAGCGCCTCGGCGAGGGAGATCAGGTTGGCCTGCAGCCAATCCAGGATCGCCGCCCGGCGCTCCGGGTCCGGAAGATCAAGGACCTTGCGATCGTACGGGACCTCGTGCACCTCGCCGAGACCGAGCGAGGCGTCGGCCGGCACCGCCGAGAAGACCGGCGCCTCGGTCATCTCCGTCGGGATGAACCGGACCCAGGACGTCTTGGCGACCAGCGGCGTTCCCCGGTCGAGGTGCACGCTGTACAGCTGGGTCACCACGGTGGCGCACTTCGCGAACCGGTCGGCGGGCGACAGCGGCCGGGAGAGAAGGCGGTTCGGGAACGACACCGGATTGGTGTCGACCGAGCGGATCCGAATCGTACGGGCCGGCACATCGAGATGATGCCATGAGATCCGGGTTCGGCCTCACCCGCGGCAGGTGATGCACCGCCGGGCCGAGCTGCCGTACGTTCCGGAGAATGGACGAACGGCGTGCGCTCGGCCGAGCGGCTCGCGACCGGGTGCCGCTGCCGAGCCTGGCCGACTGGGATCCGGCGCAGCGGGGCCACGACGCGCTCGGCACCGTCCTGGCGCAGAACGAGACCCGGGTGCCGGATCTCGTGCCGATCCGGATGTCGCGGATGTCGGCCTCGCCGTGGACCTACTACCGCGGCGCGGCGGCGGTGCTGGCGGCGGACCTCGCCGCCGCCCCGCACACCGGGATCGACGTGCAGTTGTGCGGCGACGCCCACGTGCTGAACTTCGGCCTGTGGGCGACCCCGGAGCGGCAGCTCTCCTTCGACCTGCGCGACTTCGACGAGACCCGGCGCGGCCCGTTCGAGTGGGACGTCAAGCGCTATCTGGCCAGCCTGGTGGTGCTCGCCCGGGACACCGGGCTCCCCGAGAAGGCCGGCGTGGCCGCGGTGCGCGCCGCCCTGCGCGCCTACCGCGACCGGATAGCGTTCTACTCGACCGCCGACGAGCTGACCATCTGGTACGACGTGATCACCGCCGACCGGCTGCTCGAGCTGTTCGGCCCCGAGGAGCAGGAACAGCAGTCGGCGCGGCTGGCCAGGCGCGCCCGCCGGCGGACCAGCGCGGGCGCGGCCCGGAAGCTGACCCGGGTGGTGGACGGGCAGCTGCGGATCGTCGACGACCCGCCCACCCGCGTGCGCCTGCCCGAGGCCGGCCTCGCCGCGGAAACCGTGCAGGCGTATCGCGACAGCCTGCCGTACGAGCGGCGCGGCCTGCTCGACCGGTTCACGCTCGTCGACGTGGTCCGCCAGGTCGTCGGCGTCGGCAGCGTCGGCATGCAGGTGTACCTGGTGCTGCTGCTGGGCCGCAACGGCACCGAACCGCTGTTCCTGCAGATCAAACAGGCCGGCCCGTCGGTGTACGAGCAGCATCTCGGCCCGAGTCCCTATCCGAGCCACGGCGAGCGGGTCATCCGCGGCAAGCGGCACATCCAGGCGGCCAGCGACATCTTCCTGGGCTGGACCAGCGTGCGAGGTCTCGACTTCTATGTACGCCAATTCCGGGACATGAAGGTCATACCGAGCGCCGAGCTGATCGCGCCCGTTCTCGTGCCGTTCGCCGAGCGATGCGCGCACGTCCTGGCCCGCTCGCACGCCCGCACCGGCGACGCGATGGCGATCGCCGGCTACCTCGGCAAGGGCAAACGGTTCGACGAGGCAATGGCACAGTTCGCCGTCGCGTACGCCGATCAGACCATCCGCGATCATCGAGAGCTCCTACACGCTGTAGGTTTGCCGTCGGCGGGACCGGGCACTGCTCCAGTGACCTGACGGACGCCGATCGAGAGGGACCCCGATGCCATGACGGTTGCGATAGGCCCGTCGTTCCTCGATCCCCAACAGCTGATCTCCACCTTCGGGCTGATCGGCATCCTGGCCATCGTGTTCGCCGAGTCCGGGCTGCTCATCGGGTTCTTCCTGCCCGGCGACTCGCTGCTGTTCACTGCCGGGCTGCTGGTGGCCGGCGGCACCTACCTGCACGTGCCGCTCTGGCTGATGTGTGCGCTGACGTCGGCCGCGGCGGTGGCCGGCGACCAGTTCGGCTACCTGTTCGGGCGACGGTTCGGTCCCGGGTTGTTCCGGCGGCCCGACTCGCGGCTGTTCAAACAGGAGAACCTGGCCCGCGGCGGTGCCTTCTTCGCCAAGTACGGCGCCCGCTCGATCGTGCTCGCGCGCTTCGTGCCGATCGTGCGGACCTTCACCCCGATCGCGGCCGGCGCGAGCCGCATGCACTACCGGACGTTCCTGATCTACAACGTTGTCGGCGGCGCGGTCTGGGCCACCGGCGTGACGATCCTCGGCTACTTCCTCGGCCAGGTCGCCTTCGTGAAGAACAACATCGAGTTCATCCTCGTCGGCATCGTCGTGCTGTCGGTGATTCCGATCGCCGTCGAGTTCCTGCGCGGCCGGCGCCGCGCCCACGCGGGCGACAGCCGGGGTGCCGGGCGCTGACCGCGGCCACGCCGGGGCGTCGCTGCCTGCGGCCACGCCGGGGCGTCGCTGACTACAGCCACGCTCGGGCGAGATCGACGAACTCCTTGGTGGCCGTCGCTGCGACGGCCACGCTGAACGCCGCCGGCAGCAGCGGGCCGGCCAGGTGGCGCAGCAGCGGGGCGGGGGCCGGCCGGGTCAGCGCCCGGACCCGCTGCACCGCCGCGCCGCCGTCGATGCCGAGCACCGGCCCCGCGCCGGGGCCGGAGGTCGCGAGGGCGGCCCGGGCCACCGCCCGCGCCGCCAGGCCACGGTCGCCGACCTCGGCGGCGGCGTCCTCGTCGGCCCAGCGCTCGGCCAGGAACTCGACCGCCGCGCGGACCGGGATCAGCAGCGGGTTCACCGCGGCGGCCGCTCCGGCGGCAGCGGTCAGCCGATGGTGCCGGTGGGCGAGATGCGCCCGCTCGTGCGCGAAGACCACCCGCCGCTCGTCCGGGCTCAGCGACCGCAGGATGCCCGAGGTGACCAGCAGGTGTCCGGGCCGCCGGCGGGAACCGGGAACGGCGACCGCGATCGGCGCCGACCAGTCGGCGACGACCAGATCGTGCTCGGGTTCGCCGATCGCCCGCAGCCGCCGGTTCGTGCCGATCCGCCGGTGCGCGTCGACGGCCAGGCGTGCGCCGCCGGCGGTCAGCAGCAGCCCGGCGAGCAGCGCCACCGGGCCGGGCACCGGCTCGGGCAGCGCCAGCGCGGGGTTCTCGTCCAGCGCGGCCAGCGGCGGCACGTCATCCAGCATGGTCAGCGCGAGCAGGGCCAGCGACCAGGTCGACGCGAGGGCGGCGACGACCGCCGCGGCGGTGAGCGCCCACGCCGCGGGGCCGGGCCGGCCGCGGGCGGCGACCCGCGGCGCGAGCAGGGCCAGCGGCAGCGCCAGCACCAGCGGCAGGTAGACGCTGACCGTCACGGCCGGCGCCGCTGCTCGGTGCCGGCCAGCAACTGGCGCAGCAGATCGGCGTCGGACTTCTCGAGGGACTCGGCGAACAGCTGGAGCACGGCGTGCCGATCGGCGCGATCGGCGAGCGCCTCCTTCATCAGGGAGGCGGCGGCCGCGGCGGCGTCCCGGGCCGGCCAGTAGACGTGCCCGCGGCCGGCCCGGTGCCGCTCGACCGACTTCTTGTCGTGCAGCCGGAACAGCACGGTCTGCACGGTGTTGTAGGCCAGGTCGCCGCCGACCTCCCGATGCACCTCGGCCGCCGTCATCGGGGCCTGCGCCGCCCACAGAACGCCCATGACCGCGGCCTCGAGGCTCCCCGGCGGCCGCCGGCTGTCCTTCGTCGTCACGTCCCGACCTCCGGGCCCAGAATATCGGCGCGGGCCTGAACCGGCACGATCCCGGCCACGGCGACAGGGCGGCGATGAACGCACCGACCGCGAGAAGCTGCCGGTTGCCGCCGGATGGTGCGGCCGCACGGCGGTAGGCCGACGGCTATCCGAACAGGTCGGTGGCGGTGACCGGGCGCAGGCCGCGGGCGCGGAGGCCGGCCAGCAGCGGGGCGATCGCGGCCACGGTTCCCTCGTGGCCGCAGTGCAGGCTGACGATCGAGCCGGGGCGGGCGGCGGCCAGGGTGGCGGAGACGATCGCGGCCGAGCCCGGGTCGGTGAAGTCGAGCGGGTCCACGTCGTACGACAGGCAGGTCGGATAGCCGGCCCGCCGGGCGGCCTCCTTGATCGTCGGGGTGGCGTACCTCGTCTGCGACGGGCGGAACCAGCGGCCGATCGAGCCGGTGACCGCGTGCACCTCTTGCGCGCAGTCGCGGATCTCGGCGTACGCAAGCGGGGGTTTCATGGTTTTGATGTTGGCGTGGTGCTGGGTGTGGTTGCCGAGGTCGTGGCCGTCGGCGAGCACCCGGCGGCCGAGGTCGTGGTTGGCGGCCAGCCAGGTGCCGACGGCCAGCACGGTGACCCGGGCGTGGCCGCGTCTCAGCTCGTCGAGCAGGGCGGTCACGATCCGTGGGTCGCCCTGGCCGTGGAAGGTCAGCGCGATCTGCGGGCGGTCGCGCGGCCCGTTCCGCACCTCGTCGGGCAGCGGGGGCGAGGCCGGGCCGGCCGGCCGAGCAGAGCCCGGCGTGCCAGCCGGAACCGCCGGCGAGGACGGCGTGCCCGAGGTCGGCGAACAACCGGCCACGGTGCCAAGGGTGAGGGCGGTGACCGCGCGCAGAGCATCGCGACGTTCCATGCGGTGGACGCTAGGCGGGCGGGCATGAGAAACGGCTGAATGCCACCCCAAAGAGGGAGTTCAGGCCTCGGTCAAGTGACCGGAGGGGAGGGCGAAGACGGCCGGTCGCCGCGGGCTGCGCAGCCCGGCCCAGCAGGCCGCCCCGACCGGCAACTGCGCCCAGCAGGACATCAACCGGTAGGTCAGGACCGCGGCGGTCGCGGCGGCGACGGGCGCCTGGCCGGTGGTGGTCATCGCCAGGATCAGACCGGCCTCGATCACGCCGATGCCGCCGGCCGTCGCCGGAATCTGCCGGGCGAGTTGCGCACCCAGATAGGCCGCGCCCACGACCGGAATCGGCACCGCCAAGCCCAGCGCGTACAGGCAGGCCAGCAGGCACAGCAGATCGCTGAGCCAATTGACCGCCGCGAGGGCCAGGACCAGCAGCCACCGCCGGGCCGGGACGAGCGCGGCGAGCGCGGCCGTCTCGCGGATCGTCCGCCGCAGGCGGCCCACCGGGACCGTGGCCGTGTCGTGGAGCGTCTGCGGCGGTCGGCCCGTCGGGGCCGTGGCCGTGTCGTGGAGCGTCTGCGGCGGTCGGCCCGTCGGGGCCGTGGCCGTGTCGTGGAGCGTCTGCGGCGGGCGGCCCGCGGCCGGCGAGCGGTCCGGGCGGCGGCGTGCCCGGCGGACCGCCGGCACCAGGGCGGCCACCGCCACCACGGCCGAGGTCGCCGCCACCGGGCCGGCCTCGACCAGGGCGTCCCCCGCGTACAGCGCGGCGAGACCCGCGACGGACGCGACACCGCACAGCACGGTGACCGCACCGGCGACCGGGCGGCTCGCCCCGCGGGCACGGAACTGCTGGTAGCCGTAGGCTGCCGCGACCGCCGAGCCGCCGGGCAGGCCGGTGGCCATCGCGGACCGGGCGAACATCACGGCGACCGACGTCCGGGCCCGGATGCCGACCCCGAAGGCGCCCAGCAGCCGGCGCCCCTGCTCGGCGAACGCCATCGTCGAGACGACCTGCAGGGCCACGGCGGCGGCCAGCCACCCCCGGTCGGCGTGCCGCAGCGCCGCCCACATCTCGCCGGCGCCGGGCAGGTGGCCGCGCAGCTCGACGTACGCCAGGCAGGCCGCCACCGCCAGCACCGGCAGCTTCCACCAGCCGCGATCGATCCGGATCATGATGGCCTCTGTCATCGGTGTCGTGGCGGACACGTCCACCTTCGACACCGCAGCTAAGGCATCGGTGCGGATTTCGTAAGAGTGGCATAAGAAGCCCGTTGCCGAGGCTCGTACCAGGACAGGCCTCTGATCCGGCGGCGGCGCCGGCGAGATCTCCACCAGCCGGCGGCCCGGCCGGTGGTATCGATGAGGGCATGGATCGATGATCGGACACGGGCGCGACGCCGTGGGGGCGTCCTGGACCCATTAGCCGTCCTGGCCGTCCCGTTCCAGCAGGCGGGTGGCGTCCGGCCAGGACATCCGGAACTTTGCGGGCGTCCCGTTCAGCAGCGCCGGATCGCCGCCCGGGGCGGCGGCGACGCCGGTCTCCACCTGGCTGCCACCGGCGGCCCGGTAGAACGCCTGGGCCCGGGTGTTCTGCTGGAGCACCCACAGGTACAGCGCGGGCGTGCCGGCCTCGGCGAGCACCGCCCGGGCGGCGTGCCTCATCAGCTCGGTGCCGATGCCGGCGCGGTGGTCGGGGTGGGCCACGTGCAGGTTGTCGACGAGGCTGCCCCAGCGCGGGTCGGCGTCGAAGACCACGTGCACGAAGCCGAGCAGGTCGCCGTCGCGCTCGGCGACGATCGTCCGGGTCCCGGCGGGGTCGGCCAGGCGCGACGACCAGGCCGCAAGGCGGTCGGTCAGCAGGTCGCCGTCGAGGTAGGCGTCGGCGTACGCGCCCCGGTAGTGACGCCGCCAGCTGTCGGCGTGCAGGGCGGCGATGCGGTCGGCGTCACCGAGACCGGCCGGACTGAAGACGATGGGCACGGCAGAGCTCCTCGCTCGCGGCTTGCCGGGCACGGTCATGCCCGGCCTGGTCGTCACCCGGAGCACCCCGCCCGCGAGGCGGAGGGTTGCCGGCCAGCAAGCCGGGGCTGTGCGCTGGCACTCATGACCTTCGCCGTGACCCTAACATCGAGACACGTGCCTGGCCCGAAGCTGGGACCGGATGTCGGCCGTCGACGCTCCCAGTCCCGCGATCGGCATGGAGAAACGCAGTTGATCACCCCTGCGTTTCCGGATCGGCCGGCGGCCATCGCGGTCGACTCGAAACACCCGCCATTCGTCAGCGGGATCGAGCACAACGTCGAGCACCGCGACCGGCCACATCCACCGGACCCGGGCACTCGTCACGGCACCATACGGCACCACGACCGCATCCCGCCGCTCAGCGGCCAGCTCGATCCCGTCGCTGCCGAAGCTCAACGCTGCCGGTCGACTACGGGTATACAGCAGGGAAAAGGTGGGGAAGAAAATTGTATAAATAGTTATATAAACGGCGAGGCCCGGAGCCGACCGTAGGGCTGACCCGCCGGCGATTGCCGAGTACAGCAGAGACAGGGTCAGCCACGGGACGGCCGTCGCAACGAAGCCGATCACCACCATCGCGGCCAGGTAGCGCCAGGGCGACCACCGATACACCACATCACCCGGCACGGGGGTGTCGCCGACAACCATGAGCTGATCATGGCAGCCGGCGCCCATCCCCGGTCAACCTGAGCGGCGACCCCTGGTCACAGCGTTCGTAGGGCCTCCGTGGGGGAGAGGCGGGCCGCGCGCAGTGCCGGGTACAACCCCGCACACCCGCCGATCAGCGCGGCCGCGAGCAGGCCCGCACCCAGCGCGTACGCGGGAACCAAGGTCTGCCAGCCGTGCGCGGCGGCCATCGCGTAGGTGACCGCGGTGCCCAGCAGCACGCCGGCCACGCCGCCGGCCGCGCCCAGCAGCAGCGACTCGACCAGGAACTGGGCGCCGACGTGACCGCGGGTGGCGCCCAGCGCGCGGCGCAGGCCGATCTCGCCGCGCCGCTCGAGCACCGAGATCACCAGCACGTTGGCGATGCCGATGCCGCCGACCAGCAGGGCCACGCCGCCCAGGCCGAGCAGCAGCACGGTGGTGCCGCCGGTGACGGCCAGCCGGGCGGTGAGCGCCTCGGACGGGCGGCTCACCGCGACCTCCTCCGGATGCTCCGGGTCGGCCGCGCGGGCCAGCATCGCGGCCACCTCGGTGGTGCGGTCGGTCTGCGCACGTACGAAAATCCGGGTGGGGTTGCCCTGGTAGCCGAAGTCCTGGGCGGCGATCGGGGCGCCGATGAAGGCGGCGGTGTCCAGCTCGGGCGCGAGGTCGACCGGGGCCATCACCCCGACCACGGTGTACCAGCGGTCGCCGAGGTAGACCCGGGGGCGGTCGGCGACGTCGCCGATGCCCAGGACCGTGGCGGCGTAGTGACCGAGCACCACCGCGGGATAGCGGGCCAGCGCCGCGTCCAGGAACCGGCCGTGCACCAGCGTGGCATCGAGGGTGGCGAGCAGTTCCGGGTCGGTCACCCGCACGGACAGGCCGCCGGTGCGGCCGCTGGGAATCCGGTCGCTGCGGTAGACCCGGGTGGGCAGCGTCGCCGTCGCGGCGGCGGAAACCACTCCTTGCGTACGCGCGACCGCCGGCCCGGCCGTCTCCGGCAACTCGGCCTCCGCGCCCCGCAGCGTCTTGCCGTTGGCCACGGTCAGCAGGTTGGTGCCCACCCGGTCGATCTGGGCGATGACGTCGGCCTGGCTGGACCGGGTCACGCCGAGCACCGCCACCATGGCCGCGATGCCGATCGCCACCCCGAGCACGGACAGCGTCGCGCGGCCCGGCCTCGACCGCAGCCCCACGGTGCTGACCGGGAGCAGGTCGGCCAGGCGAAGTCGTGATCTCATCGGTCGCCTCCGGTGTCCCCGACGATGACGCCGTCCTGGATCTCGACCCGGCGGCGCATGGCACCGGCGATCCGCTCGTCGTGCGTGATCACGACGATCGTGACGCCGTCCGCGTTGAGCTCGTGCAGCAGCGCGACCACGCCCTGCCCGGTGACCGAGTCCAGGTTGCCGGTGGGCTCGTCGGCCAGCACCACCGCGGGCCGGCCGACCAGGGCCCGGGCGATCGCGACCCGCTGCCGCTCGCCGCCGGACAGGTGCGCGGCGGGGAAGCCGGCCCGGTGCGGCAGGCCGACCCGGTCCAGGGCGGCCAGGGCGGCCCGGCGGCGTTCGGGGCCCGGCACGCCGCGATAGAGCAGGCCGGTCGCCACGTTCTCCGCGGCGGTGAGCCGGTCGAGCAGCATGAACTGCTGGAAGACCACGCCGAGCCGGTGCGCGCGGACGCCGGACAGCTGCCGGTCGCGCAGCCGCTCGACCGGGTGGCCGGTGATCCGCACCGAGCCGGCGGACGGCCGGTCCAGGCCGGCGGCCAGGTTGAGCAGCGTGGTCTTGCCGGAGCCGGACGGGCCGACCACGGCGACCAGCTCGCCCTGGCTCACCGCGAGGGTGACGCCGCGCAGGGACTCCACCGGCGGGGTGCCGGGATAGACCTTGTGTACGTCGATCAACTCCAGGACGGCGGTCATGTGGCCGGCACCTCCACGGACTGGCCCTCGGACAGGCCGCTGACGATCTCCACCTGGCCGGTGCTGTCGTCGAAGTGGCCCGGCTCGACCGGGACCGGGCCGCCGCCCGCCAGCCGCACCTGGTAGCCGCCGCCGGGCCGGGCGAGCAGCGCGGCGATCGGGGCGAGCAGCACGTTCGAGCGGCTGCCGGTGGTGACGTCCACCGTCACCGGCGCCTGGGCGAGGGTGAAGTCGCGGGGCACCCGGAGCGAGATGGTGACCGGGACGGTCGCCGCGTTCGGGTCGGCCGGCTGGTCGCCGTCATTCTGGGCGGTCGTCGCCACCGCACTGATCGCGGTGACCCGGCCCGGTATCGGATCGGCGTCCGGCAGCGCGACCTGGACCCGGTCGCCGACGCGCAGGCTGACGTCCTGCGAGGTGTCCATCCGGGCCACCACCGCGCGGTCGGTCGAGGTGCCGGTGAGCACCTGCGCGCCCGGCGCCACCGTGCCGCCGATGCGGGCCTGGGCGGCGGTGACCCGCAGCGGAGTGGGCAGGAAGACCATCTGCGCCCGGGTGAGGCGGCCGGTGCGCAGGCCGGCCGGTCGCCCCCAGGACGCCTCCCAGCGGCGGATGGCCGCGGCGGTGGCGGCGCTGAAGTGCCGGTCCACGGTGATCCGGTGGTGCGGGTCCAGACCCAGGGCGACCAGGTTGCGTTCGAGCTGGCGCACGTCGGGGCCGTCGGTCATCCCGTACCCGAAATCGCGGTAGACCGGCACCGCGCCCAGCAGCAGGCGGACCGGCACATCGGAGACGCGGTAGAGGATGCCGCCGCGGCCGACGACCGTGCCGGCCACCGGCGCCGCCGTGAGCACGCCGGGCTCGCCCTGGTAGCCGACCTGGTACTCGCCCGTGTACTGCAGGACGCCGCTGAGCTGGGCGATCTCGGTGAGCGTGCCGCGGGTGACCCGGGCGGTGCCGGTGGGGATCCCGGCGGACGGCCGGTCGGCGGCCTGGGGCCGGTTGCTCGTGGCGTAGCCGACCCCGGCGGCCAGCGGCACGGCCGCCGCGATCGCCAGCAGCACCGTGGTGCGGCGGCTCACTTCTTGCCCCCGCCGTTCTTGCCACCGCTGCCGCCGGTCATCTGGATCTTGCCGCTCCAGATGCTCTGGCACGCCTGGTCGACCTGGTCCTTCAGGTGCGCCGGGAGGCCGTTGGCCAGCGACGTGCCGGTGACGTCGAACGCGCCGGTGGCGTCCGGGTCGGGGAAGTCGGGGATGCCGTGCGCCCGGGCGCATTTCGCGTACGCGGCGAGTTTGCGCAGGTCATCGGCGCTGACCTGGTCCTTGGGGCGGAACGCGTTCGGCGGGTAGCTGTCCTCGATCGACTGGCACGCATCGATGATCGACTTGTGCGTGCGCAGGTCTTCCTTCCAGTTGTAGCCGGCCTGCGGCGGGAACTCGAGGTAGCCGTCCTGGCTGAGCTGGGCGTCCGGCATCCGGGTCAGGCCGTGGCTGCGCAGGCACTGGACCCACTGCTGGCCGAGGGCGAGCAGGTGCTGCCGGCTCGCGGAGGCGGACGCCGTCGGGCCGGCGCTCGCCTTCCCACCGCCGTCGCAGCCGGCCACGACCAGCAGAGTCAGGAGCACTACGACCGTCTTTTTCGTCATGCTCACACCGTCGCCACCGCCGAGGCGCCGCTCGTCCCACCACGGTCGGGACTTCGGGGGCGGCCGGTACCGGCGATGTAGTACCTGAGTCGGACGACGGCCCGCGCCGGGCTTCCTACCATGGGCGCATGTCCTGGTTCACGCGGCGCCCACTGCTGACCGACGCCGCCCTGGCCTCGGCCCTGCTGATCCTGACGCTCGGGCCCGGCCTGGTGACGGCGGCGCTGACCGTGCGAAAACCGGGTGAGCCGGTCGATCTGAACAATGCCGGCCCTCTGGCCGACGGCGGCTGGTGGCTGTTCGCCGGGCTCGTCCTGGCCGGCCTGACGATCCGGCGCTATCGGCCGGTGCTCGCGCTGGCCCTCACCGTGGCCGGGACGTGCGGGCACCTGGCCCTGCAGACGAAATACCAGCTGCTCGACTTCGCGCTGCCGCTGGTGCTCTACAGCGTGGCGGCGAGCGCGCGGAGCCGGCGCCGGGCCGTCGGCCTGCTGCTGCTGACCCTGGTCGCGACGTACTTCGCGATGCTCGCCGGCCGGGTCGGCATCGAGGACGATCAGCGTGCCGCGATGGCCGCCAAGCAGGCGCAGATCGAGGGGCGCGGCGGCCCGATCGACGAAAAGATCACGTCAGAGCCGGTGATCACCGGCGACGTCCTGATCGAGGCCGGCCAGTCGGCGCTGGAGATGTGGCTGCTGTCGGTCGCCGCCTTCGCGCTCGGCGACGGCGTCCGCAGCCGCCGTGCGCATCTGGCCGCCGTCGAGCAGCGCACCGCCGACCTGGCCCGGGAGGAGCGGCAGCGGGCCGCCCTCGCGGTCGCCGCCGAGCGCACCCGGATCACCCGCGAGCTGCACGACGTGGTCGCGCACGGCATGTCGGTGATGGTCGTGCAGGCCCAGGGCGCCGCGGCCGCGCTGGACCGCCACCCCGACCGGGCCGCCGACGCGCTGCAGCACGTGATCGAGACCGGCCGGTCGTCGCTGGCCGAGATGCGCCGGCTGCTGGCCGCCGGGCGGACCGACCCGGCGGGCGAGGCCCGGCTCAGCCCACTGCCGGGGATCGGGGACGTGCCGTTCCTGGTCGACCAGTTGCGCTCGGCCGGGATGACGATCGAGCTGGAGATCGCGGGCGTGCCCGACGCGGTGCCTCCCTCGGTCGACCTGTCGGCCTACCGGATCGTGCAGGAGGGCCTGACCAACGCGCTCAAGCATGCCGGGCCGGGCGCCGTCACGCGCGTCGCGCTCGACTTCCAGCCCGATGCCGTACGCCTGGAAGTCTCCGACGACGGCGTGGGCATGCCCGGCGGCGCGGGCGGGCGCCTCGACGGCCAACCCGTCACCGGTCTCGGCGGCGACGGTCAACCCGTCACCGGTCTCGGCGGCAACGGTCTCCGCGGCATCGCCGAACGGGTCGCCATGCTCGGCGGTGACCTGGAGACCGGCCCTGGCGCCGACGGGGCTGGGTTCCGGCTCTCCGCGACGCTGCCGCTGTCCGGTCCCCGGCCGTCGGCTGTCCTGCCCGCGACCGGCGGGGCTGTCCTGCCTGCGGCCGGCGGGGCTGTCCTGCCCGCGGCCGGCGCGGCTGTCCCGCCCGAGTCCGGTGCGGCCGTCCTGGTGACGCCGTGACGATACGGGTGGTGCTGGTCGACGACCAGACCCTCGTACGGACCGGATTCCGGCTGGTGCTCGACGAGACCAGCGACATCGAGGTGATCGGCGAGGCGGCCGACGGGGCCCAGGCCCTCGACGTCGTGGCCCGCACCCGGCCCGACGTGGTGCTGATGGACGTACGGATGCCGGGCCTGGACGGCATCGAGGCGACCCGCCGGATCCGCTCCGGCCCGCACCCCGCGAAGGTGATCATCCTGACCACCTTCGACCTCGACGAGTACGTGCTGGCCGGCCTGCGCGCCGGGGCCAGCGGCTTCCTGCTCAAGGACGCGCTCGCCGCCGACCTGGTCTCCGCCGTCCGGGTGGTGGTGGCCGGCGAGGCGGTCGCCGCGCCCAGCGTGACCCGCCGGCTGTTCGCCCACTACCTGGGCCGCGTCCCCGAGCCGCCGGCCGCCGACGAGCGGCTGGCGGGGCTGACCGGCCGGGAACGCGAGGTGCTGGCGCTGATCACCCGGGGCCTGTCAAACGCGGAGATCGCGGTCGCGCTGTCGCTGGCCGAGAGCACGGTGAAGACCCACCTCGGCCGGATCCTCACGAAACTGGACCTGCGCGACCGCGTCCAGGCTGTGATCCTGGGCTATGAGTGCGGCCTGGCCGGCTCGGGCCGCTGAAGCCCACCCTTGTAGTGCCGCCTGGCCGCACCGGGCCGCTGAAGCCCATCCTTTTAGTGCGGCCTGGCCGGCTCGGGCCGCTGAAGCCCATCCTGACGGAGGCCGTCATGTGGACAACGGATTTCGCCCACCGCACCGTCCTGGTCACCGGTGCCTCCGGCGGTATCGGCGGCGCGGTGGTCCGGCTGCTGACCGGCTGCGGCGCCGACGTGATCGCGTCGGGGTCGAGCCCGGAGCGGCTCGCGCCGATCGTCGCGGAGACCGGCGCCCGCCCGCTGGCGTTCGACCTCACCAGCGAGTCCGCGGTGCGCGATGCGCTGCACGAGATCCCCCTGTGGGGCGTGGTCAACTGCGCCGGCTTCGGCGGCGAGATCGCCCCGCCGAGCGACGCCGATCTCGCCGTGTTCGACCGGGCCATCGACGTCAACACCCGCGGCGCGCTGCTGGTCACCAAGTACGCGTCGCGTCGCATGATCGCCGGGGGACGGGGCGGCGCGATCGTCAACGTGTCGAGCCAGGCCGCGCTGGTCGGGCTCGCCGGGCACCTCTCGTACGCGGCGTCGAAGGCGGCCCTGGACAGCATCACCCGGGTGTCGGCGCTGGAGCTCGGGCCGCACGGCATCCGGGTCAACAGCGTCAATCCCACCGTGGTGATGACGCCGATGTCGGCGTCCTACTGGGGCCGGGAGGAGATCCGGCAGCCGTTCCTCGACCAGATGCCGCTGGGCCGCTACGCGACCGAGGAGGAGGTCGCCGGGCCGATCGTCTTCCTGCTCAGCGATGCCGCCGCGATGATCAGCGGCGTCTGCCTGCCGATCGACGGCGGATACACCATCCGGTGATCGGGCCGGGTGAAACATATCGATCATTATTGATGACGTAGGACATCGTTGTCATTTAGTGTCCGTTCATGGCACCCCTCCTCGAGGCGCGCGGCCTCTCACGCAGCTTCGGCCACGTCCGCGCACTGAACGACGCGTCCTTCGACGTCGACGCCGGTGAGGTGGTCGCCCTGATCGGTGACAACGGCGCCGGCAAGTCCACCATGGTCAAGGCGCTGACCGGCAACCTCGCACTGGACGCGGGTGAGCTGTGGTTCCAGGGCCAACGGGTCGCCATCACCACCCCGCACCAGGCATCCGCGATGGGCATGGAGGTCGTCTACCAGGATCTCGCCCTGGCCCCGCACCTCAACCCGGTGCAGAACATGTTCCTCGGCCGGGAGATCCCCCGCAGGGGGCTGCTCGGCGTCCTCGGTTTCATGGACGAGAAGCGGATGCGGGCCCGGGCCGAGGCCGGCTTCGCCGAGCTCGGCGGCACCGTCACCGCCTTCGCCTCGCCGGTCGGCTCGATGTCCGGCGGCCAGCAGCAGCAGATCGCGATCGTCCGGGCGATCAGCTGGGCCGACAAGATCGTGTTCCTGGACGAGCCGACCGCGGCGCTCGGCGTGGTGCAGACCAAGAACGTCCTGGACACCATCAAACGCGTACGCGACAAGGGCATCGCCGTGGTGTTCATCTCGCACTCGATGCCGCACGTGCTGGAGGTCGCCGACCGCATCCAGGTCCTGCGCCTGGGCACCCGGGTCGCCACCATGCCGGCCGCGGGCACGACCGTCGAGCAGCTGGTCGGCGCGATGACCGGCGCGCTCGACCCGCAGACGATCGACCGCAGGGACCCCGCGTCATGAGCGTGGTCACCCCCGGCGAACCGGCCGTGCTCGACGTACCGGCCCGGCGGTCCTTCCTCGGGCGCATCGCCGGCATGCAGTCGGTGTGGATCCTCGGCGTGCTGCTCGTCATCGTCGCCGCCTTCTCCGCGGCGGCCGGCACCAAGTTCCTGTCCACCAGCAACTTCTCGCTGATCTCACAGAACATCGCGGTCTGGGCCGTGCTCGGCGTCGGGATGACCTTCGTCATCATCACCGCCGGCATCGACCTGTCGATCGGCTCGGTCCTGGTCTTCTCCTCGGTCGTCGCCGCGAAGATCATGGAGGCGGCCGGTGGGGACGGCTGGTCCACCGCGGCCATCGGCATCGCCGGCGCGCTGATCTCCGGCATCGCCTGGGGCACGCTCAACGGCTTCCTCATCGCCAAGGCCAAGATCCCGCCGCTGATCGTCACGCTCGGCGCGCTGTCGGTCGCCCTCGGGCTGGCCCAGGTCATCACCGGTGGCATCGACATCCGCTCGGTCCCCGAGGCGTTGACCGACTTCAACACGTACATCAAGATCCTGGGGATTCCGGCGCTGCCGTTCGTCGCGCTCGTCGCGCTCGTCGCCGGCGGCATCGTGCTGCACAAGACCAGGTTCGGCCGGTACACGTACGCGATCGGCTCCAACGAGCTGGCCGCCCGCCGGGTGGGCATCGACGTCGACCGGCACCTGATCCTGGTCTACGCGCTCTCCGGTGCCTGCGCCGGGCTCGGCGCGGTCCTCGCGCTGGCCCAGTTCGGCACCACCACCATCGCCGGGCAGTCGCTGACCAACCTCAACGTCATCGCCGCCGTGGTCATCGGCGGCACCTCGATCTTCGGTGGCGAGGGCTCCATCTTCGGCACCGTCATCGGCCTGTTCATCCCCGCCGTCCTGCAGGCCGGCTTCGTGATCATCGGCGTCGAGGCCTTCTGGCAGGGCGTCGCCGTCGGCTCCGTCCTGGTGGCCGCGGTCTACGTCGACCAGTCGCGGCGCGCGGCGGCCCAGCGCGGCGGATCCCGTCGCGCACTCCTCTCCCTCTTCACGGCCAAGAAGTAAGGACTCCCCATGCGAAAGAACACCTTCCTTGCGTACGCCGGCAGCACCGCCCTGATCGCCGCCCTCGCCGCCTGCACCAGCTCGAAGCCGACCGGCAGCGCCGAGAACACGGCCGCCGGCAACCCGAGCGCGGCCGCCGCCTCCGCCGCCGTGGTGCCCGGCAAGGCGAAGAAGGACTACAACCTGCAGTTCATCCAGGGTGTCCAGGGCGACGAGTTCTACATCACCATGCAGTGCGGGATCCAGGCCGAGGCCGCCAAGCTCGGCGTCACCGTCAAGACCCAGGGCCCGCAGAAGTTCGACCCCACCCTGCAGAAGCCGATCCTCGACTCGGTGGTGGCGGCCAAGCCGGACGCCATCCTGATCGCCCCGACCGATGTCACCGCCATGCAGACCCCGTTGCAGGCCGCGGCGGCCGCCGGCATCAAGGTCATCCTGGTCGACACCACCACCAAGGACCCGTCCTACGCGGCCAGCGCCATCGCCTCCGACAACCTCGGCGGCGGCCGGGCCGCCTTCGAGGCCATCAAGAAGCTCAACCCGGACGGCGGCAAGGTCATGGTGATGTCCACCGACCCCGGCGTCTCCACCGTCGACCAGCGGATCCAGGGCTTCGAGCAGGCGGCCAAGGCCGACCCGAAGTTCCAGTACCTGCCGGTGCAGTACTCACACAACGACCCGGCCACGGCAGCCAACCTGATCAGCTCGGCCCTGCAGAGGGACCCCGACCTCAAGGGCGTCTTCGCCGCCAACCTGTTCGCCGCCGAGGGCACCGCCACCGGCGTCCGGCAGGCCGGCAAGGCCAACACCGTCAAGATCGTCGGCTTCGACGCCGGCCCCAACCAGATCAAGGCCCTGCAGGAGGGCACCGTCCAGGCGCTGATCGCCCAGCAGCCGGCCACCATCGGCCAGTACGGTGTGGACGAGGCCGTCGCGGCGCTCGACGGCGGCCAGGTCACCCCGAAGATCCAGACCGGCTTCACCACCATCACCAAGGACAACCTGAGCGGCGAGGGCAGCTCGGCCGCCTACAAGTCCAGCTGCTGAAACAGGGGGCTGCGCGGGTCGGTCAGCAGGGCCGGCGCGACTCGTTCCGCCCACCGGATCGTCTCGGTGTCGCCGGTGAGGTACGCCGACAGCACCTGGGCGGCCAGCAGGGTGCGCGGCGTCGGATACCAGAGCCGGGCCAGTTCGCCGGCCCGCCGCAGGTAGTTCAGGCCGCGGGTGCGCTCGAGCCAGCCGACCCGGACCGCGCCGCGGGCCAGGTGGACGCCCGGTCCCCAGTGGACGGCCAGCACGCTGGGCACGACCTCGTCCGCGCCGAGGAGGCCGGCTCGGCGCAACCGGTCCTCGTCGCGGGCGATCTGGCCGGCGGTGTGGTGCAGGCTCGCGACGGCCTCCTCGGGGAGGGCCGCGCGAGCCGCCCACTCGTCGATCGCGTGATGCCACAGTTCGGGGCCGCCGCGACGCCGGTGGCGGATCAGCTCCTCGGCCCGAGTCAGGTGCCCGCCGACCGTTTCGGCGGCCGGTCCGAGCAGGTCGTTGACGCAGCGGCCGATCGCGGTGGAGACGTCCTCCTCGCCGAGCACCGAGCGGCGGCAGGGCTCCGCGGCCGCGCTTCGAGCTGCTCGGCCCGTGGCGCGCCTGGCGCGGCGCCCACCGAGATCCCGCGCGGCGGCGTCAAGCAGCAGACCGTGCCGGCCGTGCTGCTGCTGGACCCGGGCCGCCCGGTGCCGGTCGACCGGATCGTCGCGGCCGCGTGGGGCGCCGAGCCCCCGCCCAGCGTGACACACCTCGTGCAGACGTACGTGAGCCGGCGGCGCCAGGCGCTGAGTCTGGGCGGCGACCTCGTCTTCACCGACGCCGGTGACCTGCTGCGGATCGCGCCGTCCCAAATGGACGTCACGGCCTTCGAGCAGCACCTGACCACGGACCCGGCCGCCGCCCTGGCGCTGTAGCACGGCGAACCGCTCGGCGGCCTGTCCGGCGAGGCCATCGGCGTCGCCCGGCACCACCTCACCGAGCAGGCACCTCGTCGCCCTCGAACAGCGGGCCCGTCTCGACCTGGACGCCGGCCGGCACACCGCGGCGATCGCCGTCCGGCGACCCCAACCCCGGCCCGGCTGTAGGGCCGGGGGTCACGCCGCCCCCCGGCTCCGGGGGTCGGCCCGCGCCTGCTCGCGCCGCGACTCACCAACGGCGGGGATACCATCAACCGGATTACGGCCGAACTGCTCGGCTGTGGCTTCACACTGTTCACCGACCGGGGCGTGCCGAGGCCGCCGGTCGACGGGTTGGCCGTGCGGCTCGGCCCCGGCGACCGGGTGGCGGTTGCCGACGGCGACGACTGCCCGCTGTGGGACGGCTCGCTGAGCCTCCCGCCCGGCTGGCACAAGGCGGCAACCACGTCCGGCCGCGTCGGCGTGGTCGTCGCGTCCGGGCCAGCCAGCTCCACAAGGTCCTCGCCTGCATCACCGACTACATCACCGTCGAATCCGGCCAGGCCTCTTGGAACCCCGACGACCTGCTAGCCGTAGCCAAGATGTCAGGTGAAGCATTCGAACCGTCGTCGGATTCGGCCCGTCCGCTTGTGGCGACAGTTGGCCAGTGCTGACCCGGACGCTCTGTGAGCGCCGGGGTAAGGATCAACCGGTAGATTTATAGCTCGTCGTCTGAACGGATGGCACCGTCCCGTTCGCGGAAGATCTCAGAAGAAGCCAGCGGCTGAGCCGCCTCTCGGCGCGTGGCACGTCCGCGGGAATCGCCTAAGACCAGGAAACGAAGATGCGGCCTACGAGTAGTACGCCCTCGGCAGGTCCAGTTGGATCGTGTAGGACTGCTCTGATCGCGGGATTGTCCGTTATCGGGTCGTAGGTCCGGAAAATCATCAGGCCCGACACGGGGCGGGGCGTCCACGGCCCGGGCGAGGGCCGGCAAATGCGCGAGGCGCATCACTCGGGCGCCGGTCATACGCCTGCCCAGGGTCGCCCCGGCAAGTGATCGCTGTCACCGAACGTAGGGCTCCCCCATGGATGATCTTGAGGTAGCCTCCCTATCCGCCGGCGGCCTCATGCCGGGTCGATCACGGGGAGTAACGCCAATGGATGTCTGGGTCCTCAAGTCCCAGCAATGGGTCAACGCCACCTACGCCGGTGTGAGCGGCTATGTCGCCGCCCCCGAGGACGGCGTCACCGGTTGGAAGACCATGTACGCGCTGACCCGGGCTCTGCAGCACGAGCTCGGGATCACCGCGCTGTCCGACAGCTTCGGCCCGACGACCCTGGCCCGGGTAGGTGCCCTGCCCGGCGGCGGGGTGAGCCAAGGAACCACCAACAAGAACCTGATCAACATCGTCAAGGCTGCATGCTGGTGCAAGGGCTACGCGGGCGGCGACTTCGACGGCACGGTCAGCCAGCAGCTCTACGACGCGCTCTACGCCATGCAGCGCAACATCGGCATCACCCCGGTCTCCGCGCCGTTGGTCACGCCGAAGCTGTTCAAGGCTCTGCTGACGATGGACGCGTACGTGGTGGTGTCCGGCGGCACCGCGGACATCAACCTGATTCAGCGGACCCTGAACGCGGCATACGGCGGCCGGCGCGACTTCTACTACATCCCCTGCGACGGGATTTTCTCCCGCGACGTACAGCGGGCGTTGTACCTGGCCATCCAGTTCGAGCTGGGGATGACCGACGACCAGGCGACCGGCAACTTCGGTCCGGCCACCCAGGCCGGGCTGAAGGCGCATCCGCTCTCGACCGGCAGCACCGGCGTCTGGGTGAAGATCTTCAGTGCCGCGATCACCTTCAATCGCGTACGAATGGACGCCGGCTCGGACACGTCGGTGTACTCCGGTTTCACTGACAGTTACAACGCCGACCTCGCCGCGGCGGTCCGCAAGTTCCAGCAATTCTCCGAGCTCTCGGTGAACGGCAACGCCGACTTCGACACCTGGTGCCAGGCGCTGGTCTCGACCGGCAACCCTGACCGACCGGCGAATGCGTGCGATGGCATCACCACGGTCACCGACGCGCGCGCCAAGGCGCTCTACGCGGCCGGCTACCGCTATGTGGGCCGCTACCTCGACGAACGCCCGTCGAGCAAGCCGCTGAACAAGCGGATCCAGCCCGGCGAGCTCGACACCATCTTCGCCAACGGACTGCGGGTATTTCCGCTGTCGCAGTACTACGGCGGCGAGGTCGCGTACTTCTCCTGGGACCAGGGCTTCAAGGACGCGCAGGACGCGCACGATGCAGCGGTCGGCTATGGGTTCGCCACCGGGACGGTCATCTATTTCGCCGTCGACTACGACGCCACCCAGGACCAGATCAATTCCAACGTCATTCCGTACTTCCGGGGTGTGGTCTCCGGTCTTGCCAGCAAGGGCAAGAAGTACCTCCACGGCGTGTACGCCTCCCGCAACGTCTGCGCCGAGGTGACTCGCCAGACGTCCGCCCGCTGGTCGTTCGTCTCCGGCATGTCGTACGGCTTCTCCGGCAACATGGGCTTCCCACTGCCCGAGAATTGGGCGTTCAACCAGGTGCAGACGCTCACGGTCGGCAGTGGCTCCGGAGCGATCCAGATCGACAAGGATATCCACCGGTCAAGCGGCGACAAGGCGGTCGGCTCGGTGAACCAGTCGAGCTCGCCACTCGACAAATACGTCGCATACATCGAGCGCCTTTACGCCCTGGCGCTGCAGTACAACAACAGCGACCCGTACAATCTTGCGAACCAGCTTGTCATGGAATACCTGCGGGCCAACGCCTACGACAGCCCGCCGTTCACTACTCTCATGGGGCCGATCGACCACGACTTCGTCGATTTCGTGGACAACGCCGGCGTGAATCGGATCAACGACCTCGCCGACCCTTTCTACGGCATCGACCTGCACGTGGCGCACTTCGGCGCCGCCTGCAACGGCTACTATGTCTTGTCCGAGTCGCAGGAGACCACCGCGAACGGCAGCGACATCGGCGGCTGGGGCGGCGACTGGATCACCTTCTACGGTGACTGGCGCAATGCTTCCGACAGCTACGCCTCCGGCAGCGCGTACTGCGCGGCGCGCCTCGCGCAGGTCGACGGTGCTGGCACGTTCAAGCTGCGCGACCTCATCGAGGACGTCGACGCTTACAACATCAACAAACTGGTTCGGGGCGGGGCGAACATCGGCAGCGCGGCGCGCTCCTACTACCTCGGTGGTGGCTACCTCACCCGGTTCCGCACGTTCGTGGACGAGCGGTTCGGCACCATCTCGAACGCCAAGGCGGCTGCGAAGGACATGCTGACCTCCGATGCATTGGCTAACGTCGTAGCGTTCCGGACTGGTCTGCTCGCGAACTACTCCGGTGTGGTAGTGCCGCCCGAGCTGCTGCCCGACAGCAGTATGGACGACTTCTGCCAGGGCTTCGCCGACATGCTGCAGGCCAAGATGGCGGTCGAGATGCAGCGCGGAGCGGCCCTACGGTCGGCAGGCAAAATCTGACCATGTCTTCCGTACGCACGCTTCTGCTCGGTGCCCTCGGCTCTTTCCTGTTGGCCGTGATTACCTGGGTCGTCGGCCTCGAGCGTGGAAAGCTGATGTCATTCCGGCCCGCCGACGAGTACTGCGGTGGACAGGTGAAAGCCCTCTCCTGGCACCTCATCCCGCTGACTCATCAATGTCAGCTCACCGACGGCACCAGCCGTGAGCTGGTGCCGGTGTGGGTCAACCCGCTCGTCTTCGTCAGTCTGGCCGCCACGCTAGTGCTGGTGGTGCTCGCAATGCGTGCCGCCAACCGCCCCTAATCCCCCCGAGGAGAAAACCCCCGATGACCGGCCTCTCCCGCCGCAACGTCCTTGTCCTGACCAGCGCCGCCGCCGGTGCCTCAATCGCGGCCGTGGCCGTGGGCTCGCCCGCACTCGCCGCCCGCACCGCACCAGCCGCCCCGTTTCGCTGGCGTGGCTCCCACACTCAGAACGGCTGGCCAGTGGTGGCCGGGGCCGCCGTGACCGCGGTCGGCGTCGAGGGCAGCGACGCCCGGTTGTCGCTGGTTCCCGGGGCGGTGACCACGCTGCTCACCCACGTCCTGCGACGCTTCCACTACGAGGTGGAGACGCTGGTCGGCGGCGACGTGTCCGGTCACGGTTCCCACGCTGCCGTCGCCGCACCCTTGGAGTCGAACTACCTCTCCGGTACTGCGTTCGCCGTGCGGCCGGCGGCCTATCCGGTCGGCTCGACCGGCAACTTCTTCGCCAGCCAGGTACTCGTGATCCGTGACATCCTGGCCGATTGCAACGGCGTGGTCCGCTGGGGCGGCGACGACCCGGTCGCACCGAAGGAGGGCCACTTCCAGATCGATGTCCCGCCCGGCGACCGCCGTCTGGCCGCGGCCGCCGCGCAGCTGGGCGCCCCCGGAACCCCGCCCGACGTCTGGACCCCCACGCGCCGGAACCGCGCGAAGACGCTGGAAACCCGTCAGCACCGCAGATAGGCGAGGCGCGGTCGAACAGATTCCCGGCAGATGTGATCTTCCCCGGGTTTGGTGTAACCGGGACAGCTGGTTCTCTGCAAACTGACAGGTTTCGTAGGGCGGCCATGATTCTGGGGCCGGATCCGGTGTGGACGGTGGAGTCGTCTTCGCGGCAGACGGTGCCCCTGAGCCAGTGAAGGACCTCGATTTTCCAATGCCGCGGACGGCAGGTGCGATGGTCGCGGGGCCCGCAGGCGGTGTTCATGCTGGTCACGCCGAGGATTGCGACGTTCGACACGGGGGTGCCGGTCATCGTGGTGACGGCGCGTTCGACGAGGAACACCTGCTCGACGTGGGGAACGGCAGGTCGGGCGGGGCCGGCATGACTTGAAGGGTGCGTGTTTCGAGCCGACCATGGCCTCGATCGGTCATCCGGTGCGTGATCGGGGTGTCTTCCCAGGGCAAGACGTCGGGCCGCGTACCCAGCTCGTGAGTGGCGGCGGCCAGCAGGTGCGGGGCGTTGCCGTCGGCATCAGATCCGCTTGCCGTCGACCGCGAGGATCACTCGCGGCGGCCCCGCCTGCTCGCTGTCGGCTGCGCGGATGGTTCGCCATCCGGCTGCGGCTTGACCGATGCCAGGTAACCAGCTGCGCTGCAGTGCGCGGATCAGCGAATACATGGTCAGCCAGCCGGTGCTGCCGCCCTCGGGGCACCGAACGTATCCGGAAACAGAGCCGTACAAGGAAATTTCGAACCCGCTGTCCGTTCTGGCGAAATTCCCGCAGCACGACACCTGGGATTGCGGCTATTCCATGGCGCTCATCACCGCAATAGTCAGCACCGTATTGACGACCGGATGTGCCACCGGGCTTGTGCTGCTCACGGTTTTCTTCAAGATCTTTGGCCTCGGGCCGGATCCGGACAACCGGCGAGACCGGTGATTCCAGGGCCGTGACCTGCGAAGATGCTTGTGACATTCGCCATCGGGCAACTCGCAAAACTTGATCGGCTCACCTCTCGCGGTCAAACTCAACTGGCCCGGCAGGCGACCGGGCCACGGGCCGTCAGGCCAGTGAAGTTCGGCATGTGCTGATGGAGTTCGAATTGCAGCCGGCAGGGCGTACTTCGGTGCTCTGATCGGCTATTAATCGCTCCGCTCGGGCGCGATGCGCCCCGTGAACCCTGCGCATGCCTCGCCAAATTCCGCAATCTTCGCGTCGCGCTCGTGCGCGCACGCGAACCCTTTTATGGCTGGAGGAACACCCGTATGGGTATCAAGCGAAAGCTGGCCGCGGCACTGGTCGGCGCGGCCGTAGTGGTGGCCGTCCCGACGGCGGCACAGGCTGAAGACCACGGCGACGGCAAGACGGCCTGCAACAGCGGTGAGATTTGCTTCCAGTTTTCCTGGGACGGCTTCTCCACCAGCACGTTCCAGCGGCATTTCTGGTACAGCGATTCGAACCACAACGACGACGTGTTCGGGAACGTCCCGAACGGGAACACCTCGCTGCTTCTCGCCGACAACGCCCACGGGTTCTGGAACCGGGACACTTCGTGCTCGGTGACGCTGTACGTCTCCACCAGCTACCGCAACGGCTACGCCACCATCGCCCGCGGCGGCAAGCAGTCCATCTCCAACTGGAACCAGTCCCACAAGCGCTGCGCCTGACATCCGTTCCGCGTGGGTGGCGCACCGATCGTGCCGTCACCCACGCGGGTGGACCACCGAGGAGGAAAGAAATGCGAAGGCGGCACGACGTGAAGACGAAGAAGTTGCGGGCGGTCGCCGTCGCGGCTCTCGCCCTGCTACCTCTCGCCGGCTGCGCGGACAATGCCGCCCAGGCGTCCTCCTCGGCGGTCGGCGACAAGAAGATCGAGCAGCCGTTCTCGATCTTCCTCGGCGACGCCATCGGCGTGGTGGACTACGCGCAGCTCAAGGTGCTCAACCAGTGCCTGGCCGACAAGGGCTATCCGCAGAACCTGCGCGTCATGGCGTCCGGGCCGAGGAATCCCTTTCCGCAGCTGATCGTCACCGAGGCGACGTTCGGCCCGGCGTCCGAGGACGATGCGAAACGGCGCGGGTTCGGGCAGGACGAGCCGGCAACTCCGCCGGCGGTCGTCAGCTCGGATCCCACCTACGACCGGGTCTCCGATCAATGCGCCGAAGACGCCTGGAAGAAGCTGTCGCCGAACGCCAAGGAGGTGTACTACAGCTACTTCGACCTCGGCAACGCTCTGGGCATGCCGTTCCTGCTGACCGTCAACCAGCGGATGGGCCAGGCCCGCTGGGACCAGTTGCTCTCCTGCCTCGCGGGCAAGGGCTACCAGACGACCAAGAAGGCCGATTTCTACCGCTACCCGGACCCGGGCCTGTTCGGTGTGCCGCTCGGTTCGGACACGCCGGATCCCGCGGCCTCCTGGGTTCCGAAACACGTGCCCGGCACGGTGGAGGTCGGCCCGGCCGTGCCCGCCCGCAGCTACACCCCGGCCCCTCGGGAGGCCGATTTCGCGCTCGCCTGGTACCGGTGCCGGCGCGACACCGGTATCGACAAGGAGCAGATGGCTACCGTCATGCAGGTGGAAGGCGAGCTCGTGAAGAAGAACGAGACGGCCCTGTCCGAGCTCAACCCGCAGGTCGAACAGGTCGCCAAGCAGGCCGCGGCGCTGATCGGTCAGTCATGACCGTCGCCGGCAGCCCGGTCCGGATCCGGCGGCGTTTCCTCGCGGTCATCGGTGCGTCCTTCGTGCTGGTGCTGCTGGTGGTCGGGGCCGGAGCGCTGCTCGGTCCGCGCCTGCGGTCACCCGCCCAGGCAGCCGCCGAGGCCGCCCCGCCGGCGCCGTCCGCGGTGACCGCGAAGGCGACCCGCCGGCAACTGAGCGAGCCGGTGGTCCTGCGCGGCCTGTTGCAGCCCGGCCGCAGCGTCAAGGTGCTCCCACCGGCCGCCGCTCTCGGGCCGAACAGCGTGGTCACCCGGGTCTCGGTCAAGAAAGGCGACCGCCTGACCGAGGGCCGCGTGGTCCTGGAGCGCGCCGGCGAGCCCATGTTCGTGCTCGACCTCGCCTTCCCCCTGTACCGGGACGTCACCGCGGGGATGACCGGCCCGGACGTGGCCGAGATCCAGCGTGCCCTGCGCCGGCTGGGCTATCGGCTGAGCGTCACCTCCGCGTTCGACGGCGCCACCCAGCAACAGGTCGCCCAGTTCTACCGGGATCGCGGCTACCCGGGTGGACCGGGCGGACCGGACGCCGCAGGCGCGAGTACGCCGGCGACCGCGAACCCCCCGGCCGACGCCAAGAACCGGTCGCAGGGCACCGTGCCGGCCGTAGCCGGCTGGATCCCGCAGGCCGCGGTCCTCACGGCCGACCGCGCCGGCCGGGCCATCACCGCCGTACACGTCCACGTGGGACAGGTGCTGACCGAGTCCGCGGCCGCCCTGCTGGAACTCGACGGCGAGGCGCCGGATGTGGTCGCCATCGCGGACCGCGACCAGGCGGCGCTGCTGCACACCGGGCAGAACGCCACGGTCGTCGACGATCTCACCGGCGAGAAGGCCACGGCGGCCATCAGCGCCGTCGGCAAGGAACCGGTCACCGGCGCGGACGGTCAGAACGGCTTCCAGGTGCGGGTCCGGTTCATCGGCAAGGCGATCGGCGGTGGGGTGGACCGATCCCTGCGACTGGACGTGGCAACCGGCTCCGGCAACGGCGTGGTGCTGGCCGTGCCGGTGACCGCCATCTACTCCCGCGCGGACGGGTCCACGTTCGTCACCGTCCTGTCCGCCACCGGCACCCGGGCCGACGTCACGGTCACCACCGGGCAGATCGCCGGTGGCTGGGTCGAGATCTCCGAATCCGTCGGCACGCCCCTCACCGAGGGGACGCAGGTCGTGGTCGGCGACCAGGCGAGCGGGTGAGGTCTCGATGTTGCGGATGCGGGATGTGACACGCACCTACGACGACGGCCGGCCGGTGTACGCGTTGCGCAGCACCGCATTGCACATCGCCGTCGGCGACTACGTCTCGATCACCGGACCGTCCGGGTCCGGCAAGTCGACCCTGCTCAACCTATTCGGCCTGCTCGATGTTCCGTCCACCGGCTCGTACGAGGTCGGCGGAGCCGAGACGGTCGGTTGCGGGCAGGCCATCCGCAGCGCCATCCGTGGCCAGGTCTTCGGATTCGTCTTCCAGGCCTTCCATCTGCTGCCCGGGCGTACCGCCCTGGAGAACGTGGAGATCGGTTCCCTGTACGGCCCGCACAGCCGGCGCAAGCGCCGGAAGCTGGCCACCGAGGCACTGGAACGCATGGGACTCGGCCACCGGATGCTCGCCGACCCGCGCCAACTATCGGGCGGGGAACGGCAGCGGGTGGCCATCGCCCGCGCCGTCACGGCGCAGCCCCAGGTGCTCTTCTGCGACGAACCGACCGGAAACCTCGACAGCGAGAACACCGCGGCCGTCATGACCCTGCTGCGCGAGCTCAACGCCGACGGCCTCACCCTGGTGGTGGTCACCCACGACCCGGTGGTGGCGGAAGAGGCCGGACGACGGCTGCGAGTGACCGACGGTGTGGTGAGCGAGGCGTGAAGCGCAACCGGACGGGTCACCTTCAGCTGCGGATCCCCCGGCTCAAGTGGAGCGACCTGATCGTCGAGGCATCGTTGTCGGTGGTGCGGAATCCGGGCCGGTCGCTGGCGACCGTCATCGGCACCGTGCTGGGGGCGGCGGCGTTCGTGGCCAGCCTCGGGCTGGGCACCACGTTGAATCACCAGGTGTCCTCGGCGTTCGACGTACGCAGGGCCACCGAAGTCCGGGTCGAGCCGGACAACGACCGGACACCGGACACCTGGCTCGACACGACCGCCCTGGCCCGGCTCAGCCGCCTCAACGGGGTGGTCGCCGCGGGCCGCCGGGTGACCCTCGGCGAACAGCCGATACGCCGCACGATCACTCTCGATCCGTCCGACACCTCGGTGGCCGTCATCGGCGCCGATCCCGCGGCCGTACGGGTCATGGCACCGACCTTGACGCTCGGGCGTGTCTACGACGACTTCCAGGAACGCAACGCCGTCCCCGTCGTCCTGCTGTCCGAACCGATCGCGAAGAAGCTCAACATCAGCCGCACCGACGTTGCGATCTTCGTGGACGGCCGGCCCTACACCGTGATGGGCATCTATCGCGATGTCGCCCGTCGCCCCGAGGCGATGGCCGCCATGGTGATGCCCTACTCGGTGGCCGCGAACCACGCGGACACCACCGCCAAGCGCGACGTTCTGATCGAGACGGCACCCGGGGCGGCCCAGCTCATCGGTTCCCAGGCCCCCCTCGCGCTACGACCGGAGGCCCCCACCGAGCTGCGCGCCATCGCCCCGCCCGACCCGCGGACCCTCCGCACCGACGTCGAGTCCAGCGTCACCGACTCCACCGTGATCATCAGCGTTGCCGCTCTCCTGATCGGAACCATCTCGATCGGCAACGCCGCCACGGCCGGCATCGCCGCGCGAACGCCGGAGATCGGGCTTCGCCGAGCTGTCGGCGGACGGCGGCGACACATCTTCCTGCAACTGGTCCTGGAGACAGCCGCGCTCGGCGGGTTCGGCGGAGCGGCCGGCGTGCTCCTCGGCATCCTGGCCACCTGCGTGGTCTCCCTGGCAAAGGGGTGGACCCCGGTCCTCAGCATCTCCTCAGCCGTGGGTGCCTGCGCGATCAGTACGATTGCCGGCCTGCTCGCCGGCTTGATCCCGGCCACCAGGGCCGCCCGGATCCCTCCGGTTCAGGCCCTCCAGCGATGACAGCCGACCACGACGGCCGGACAGCCGGGCTACCTGGCCGGCGCCGGCCAAGGCTCACGGGTAAGAGGGCGGCCCAGGCTGGCCCCCAGCCGGGGAAGGCTCTCAGCCGGGGAAGGAGATGGCGGCCGGTGTCCTGGCGCCGAACACGGTGGCGACCAGATCGCTGACGGTGTGCGCGCCCTGAGCCAGGGTGCCGGAGGCGGTCAGCCGATAGGTCACCGCGACGACGTACCGTTCGTGGTCGCCGGCGAAGCCGACGCTGTGCGTCACCCAGTGGGTCACGCCGTTGTCCGGCTTCTGTGCCCAGCCGTCCTTGTTGCCGGGATGCATCGACGATCCGGCGCCCCAGACACCCCAGTGCTGGAAGGACGCCACCCCGCGCAGGGTGGTGACCAGGTAGGCGCGGTCGGTGGCGTCCATCCGGTCCAGGACGTACGACATCAGGTTCGCCAGATCCTGCGTCGAGCAGTGCAGGTTGCGCCAGAAGACGGTGTAGCCGGGGACGACGCCGAGCGTGGACATCCCGTAGGTGGCGCGGAAGCGGGTCAGCATGCCGGCGCCGTCGAACTTGGTCCACAGCGCGGTGGTGGCGTCGTTGTCCGAGTCGACCAGCGACCGCCGCATGTTCTGCCGGTCGGCGGCCGTGAGGGTGACCTGGCCGGCGTGCGCGCGCTCGAGGATCGCCGACGAGAGGGCCAGCTTGATCGTCGACGCGGTCCAGTTGAGTTGAGTGGTGTTGCCGGCCCGCCAGACCGTGCCGGTCACCCGGTCCCGCACCACCAGCCCGATCGTGCCCGGTTTCGCGCCGATCAGCGCCCGCGCCGCCGCCATCCGCGACGCGATGCTCGTGCCGGCCACCGACCGAGCCGGCGTAGCGGAACGCGATGGCGCCGTAGCAGAGTGCGACGGCGTCGCTGACGGATACACCGGCTCGGGCACCGAGGCGGTCACCGACGGCGACGACGCGACCCAGGACGGCGCCGGGGTCCCGGCCGCTGAGGCGGCACCGCCGCACCCGGCCAGGGCAAACACGGAGAACATCGAGACGACACGGCTGGCACGCACGGCGGGAGCCTACCGCGGGTGATCAAGCTGGGTTCCGGCGTCGCCGAGGAAGACACCGGAGTTTTGCCGACCGTCACTATCGTGAGCTGGTGACCGATGATGCGATCGACGGCCTGGCGCTGGAAAAGATCGACCGGTGGCAGCGAGGTTTCGAGGAGCGTGCCGCTCAGGCGCGGGCGCTGAACGAACTTACGTCGGAACTGTCGGCCACCGCACGTGAGGGCCACGGCGCCGTCGAGGTCACCGTGGGATCAGACGGCCAGATCACCCGATTGTGGCTCGACGAGGAGATCCGGCGGCAGCCGGCCGAAACCACCGCACGGCAGATCATGGCGGCTGTTCGAGCTGCCAAGGAGTCGCTGGTCCGAGACTTCGCCCGGGCGACGGCAGAGACCGTCGGACTCGACAGCGCCACCGGTCAGGCCGTGATGAGGTCCGTGAATGCCCGCCTCGGCCGTCCCGACCCGGAAAGCGACGGCAGGGACCAGGCGCAATGAGCGGTGACCAGTTCCAGGTCAAATCGTCCGACCTCGTCTCGCACGCCGTTGAGGTGGACGCAATTGGTGACGGCCTGGGCGTCGCTCAGCAGGCCGGCGAGGCGGTGCATGTCGACACGGATGTCTACGGCGAGCTGTGCCAGTTCGTCCCGGCCATCCTGAACGGCCTGCAGTCGCATCTTATCGACGGCCTCGGTACTGCCGTGGCCGCGGCACACGACACGGCGGACGCGTTGCGCTCGACGGCGGCCGACTACGACGCGGCCGACGGCAACGCGGCCGACCGCCTGCGGAGCACCCGATGACCTCCGGGAACCCGTTGGTCGCCACGGCGCAATCGACCGTCGACCCGTGGGCCGGCGTGTGGATAGCTCAGGACATCGAGACCATCTGCCAAGGCGTCAAGGACGGTAGCTGGATCGAGGGCACCCTCGGCACGGTGTCAGCCGGCCTCGACGCGCTGGCCCTCATCTCCGACCCGATCGGCGCGCTCCTGCAGTACGGCGTCGCCTGGATCATCGAGCACGTCAAGCCGCTCCGTGAGGCGCTGGACTGGCTCGCGGGCGATCCCGCCCGGATCGCGGCGCATGCGCAGACCTGGCGCAACGTGGCCGGGGCGGTACATGACCGAGCGAACGACCTTGATCGCGCGGTGCGGTGGGACATGACCGAGTGGACGGGGTCGGCCGCTGACGCCTACCGCACCTGGACCGGTCAGCAGAAGGCCGCGGCCGACGCTCTGGGCAAGGCCGCCGAAACTCTCGCGGCCATCACGGAGGCCGCCGGGTTCCTCGTGGCCGGCGTACGCATGCTGGTGCGCGACGGCATCGCCACGCTGGTGTCCCGGCTGATCGTCTATGCGGCCGAGGAAGTCGGGTCGCTCGGCCTGGCGACGCCGCTCGTGGTCGAGCAGGTCTCGACGCTCTGCGCCTCCTGGGCCGCGAAGATCAGCAGTTGGCTGCGGGACCTGGTCAGCAGCCTCGGCCGCCTCCGCGGTATGGCCGGCAAGATTGCCGAACTGATCGAAAAGATCAAAAGCGTCCTGGGTAGGTTCGGCGCCAAGGGCGGTAAGGGTGGCAAGGAGCCCGTCCGCAAGCCGACCGGCCCGAGCCGGGCGGAGCTGCTCGAGGAACTCGCCGCCAACGGCGTCAAACACGATCCTGACAAGGTGATCCTGATCGGCAAGGACGGCGACGGGAAGATCATCTTCCTGGAGAGCGGCAACGCGAAGGCCGGCCTCCAGCACGTCATGGATCATGCGGACCAGTTCGCCGACATCGGCGTGCCTCGCGAGAAGGTTGGCCAGTTCGTCTTCGACGCGGCCACCACAGGAAAGGTCGTCGGGTACCAGGGTAAGGGTATGGGTCGGCCGATCTTCGAATTCGTGTTCGAGGGCCGGCCCTATAAGGTGGCCGTGACGGTCGGGAACAACGGCTTCATAGTGGGGGCGAATCCAGTTGGCCACTGATGTGATCCGGGTGATGCCCGACTACCAGTCGTACCCGACGTGGCAGCCAGGCGCCGACGAGTACAACGTCGACCCCGAGACGCTGCCGATCTCCAAGGAACTGGCCGACGAACTGAACGACTGGGGTGACGACTACGACGCCACCCTCGTGCTCGACGACCCGGCCTCGTCCGGCTTCCCCGACGCGGCCGCCGAGGAGGCGTTCGCCGACCGCGGCGCGCGGCTTGCCCGGCGCCTGGCGGCCGAGCTGACCGGCCGGTACCGGGTCGAGTACCACGACGTCCGCACGGGTCGGCGGGAAGAGATCACCGGCTGAGACCGCTGCTCGGACCAGGGCAGCGCGCGTCCGGGCGTGATCGCCGACTGCGAGTCGGCCGACCCGGACCGCGCCGCGGGACAGGTGGACACTCATTCGTAGCAGCCGGCTCGGTCGCTCGCCAGACCGATCTCGGCAACCTTGCCGTTCTTGAAGGCGAACCGGTAGTGAGCGCCGTCGTTCGGCTTCGGGTCGGCGAACGCCCTGCCGGTCTGCGGATTCGGGTTGCCCCCGAGATCCGCTTGTGCGAAGTGCAAGTCGGGAAAGACCTTCTTCGTGGCGCTCAGTGTGCTGCCGATCTTGATGCCCTGAGGCGTGTGCTGCTGGGCGATGCCCTCGATCGCCCGGATGCCATATCGGCCGTTGAACACGACCCCGGTGGCGCCGGGATGCCCACGCCAATCCGCGTACGAGCACCCGGCCGGGTCGGAGGCGATGGCCCCGGGCCGGAAGGTGATGAGCCCGGTCGCCTTCGCGCTGGTCAACGACATACCCACCCGCAGGTCTCCGACGTGCGTCGGATAGATGGTCAGATGCTCGAGGTCGGTGCTCGCCGTGGCCGACGGCTGCACGGGCTTGCTGCTGGCCGGTGGCGCACTCGACGGCACTCCGGTGGTCGGCGGCGTGCTGGCCGGCGTCGCGGCCGAGGCGGATGCCGGCGTTCCGACCGGCGCGGCAGCTCCGCTCAAGTGCTCCGGATCTTGGGCGCAGGCGGAGGCGAGACCGACAACGGCCACAGCACCCAGCAGGGTTGCCAAACGGCCCATCATGGGGGTGCCCTTTCCGAGATTGTTGACGCTCATATCCGGTGCGATGCGCCGCTCACGGCCGCAGTTCTGATTTGCGGATAACGAAGAGGTGACACCCTGGAGGGGTTCGCACCCTTCCGCCGGACGCTGGAGTTGGCGTGCGGCACCGGGCAATGGACCGTCGAGCTCGCCCGGCATGCCACGACGGTGACCGCTGTCGACGCCGCACCGGAGGCATTGGCGATCTGCCGGCAGCGTGCCGGGGCGGCTCACGTGCAGTTGGTCGAAGCTGACCTGTTCACGTGGCGGCCGCCCGAGCGCTACGACTTCGTCTTTTTCTCGGCCTGGTTGTCCCATGTTCCACCGCAGCGCTTCGCCGCTTTCTGGGCGCTTGTCGCCGACTGCCTGACGCCGGACGGCAGGGTATTCGTGATCGACGAACTGCCGGCGGTGGCCGCCGTGGAGCGTCCGGCCGCTGCGCAGCCCGTACCGGCCGTGCACCGCGAGGTCGCCGGCGGCCAGGTCTTTCGCGCGGTCAAGGTGCTCTATGCCCCCGACGAGTTGCAGGGCCGGCTCGACGCCCTGGGCTGGAAAGCGGACATCAGAACGGTGGGATGGCGATACTTTTCCACTTCACTGCGCCGACGTCGACGGTCGACCTGTTGATGCCGGCCCGACCGTCGTCGCAGCGGCGGGCGGCTGTCCGGTGGTCAGCTCTACCGGCCGGCCTGGAGGGCGGCGCCGAGGATGGCGCTGCCGGTCATGTCCAGGGCGGGCTCGTCGGTCTGCCAGGCTCGTACATCGTCGACGAAGCGGCTGCCGTGGCCGGTGAACGCGGCGAACGGGTCCTGGCCGGCCGCCGGGCACTTCACCATGTCGTCCAGGTAGTCGCCCAGGCCGTCGGCGAACAGCGACGGGTCGTTCGGGCCGTTCACCACGGCGCCGGTCAGCGGGCGGCCGGTCAGGTTGGCGATCTGGTGCTGCGGGCAGCGCGGGAAGGTCGAGCCCACCCCTACCATGAAGCTGCTGCCCCAGGCGTTCGCGCCGAGCAGCCAGTCCCTCTGCTGGGTCGCGAACCCCGCATAGGAGTCGTCGGCGACCGCGCGGTACAGCGCCTCGGTGGCGATCAGCCCGAACGTGTGCGAGTCGACGTCGAAGTCGGTGTAGACGCCGCCGGCGTGGAACACGTCCTTGGCCGCCCGGTCGGCGCCGGTGCGCACCTGCCGCCGCAGGTCGGCGATCAGCCGGTCCCGGCCGAGGGCCAGCCCGGCCGGGCCGCCGGTCTGCCGGATCGCGGTGATCAGGTCGGCGTGCGCGAGGGCGCTCACGTCGTACAGGTTGAAGGTGTCCCCGGTTTCCTCGGCGAGGTAGCCGTGCGCGTAGCCGGCGGCGTCGCGGACGTAGGCGCGCCCGCCGGGCAGGCCGAGCCGGCTCAGGGCGAGGGCGATCTCGGTGGCGCCGAGCTCCATGTCGTCGTGCCAGGTGTCCTCGGGGTAGAACTCATTGGGCAGCGCGGTGACCAGCGGCTTCGGCGGGCTCTTGACGTCGGCGCGGGCGTAGAGCGAGGTGGCGGCGCGCACTTCGGCGCGGGCCCGGGTGGGGTAGCGGATGGCGTCCTGCTGGGCGGCGAGGGCGAAGGCGGCGGCGACCCGGCCGGCCAGGTTGGGGCTGATCGGCTTGCCGGGCGCGGCGGCGTCGAAGACCGGGCGGTGCGCGGCGGCGTACCGGTCGGCGTGGTCGGCGTTCCGGTCGTCGGCGGCCGGCAGGCGCCACAGGTCGTGGTCGCCGGTGAAGGTGCCGGCCTGGTTGCCGGAGCCGATGCCGACCTGCAGCCGCAGGGTTCGGGTGCGCTGGTCCCACGCCTTGTCCAGCCACGCGATGCCCTGCCGGGCCTCGTCGTCCAGGGCGGCCGGGGCGGACGGGCCCATCGCGCGGGCGGCGGCCAGCAGCGTGATGGCGCCGTACGCCGTGGTGTGAGTCATCTTCAGGTAGTCGCCGGCGTCGTACCAGCCGCCGGCGACGTCGACCGGGCCGCCGATCCGCTTGAGGTCGGCGTCGGCGATGACGTCCTCCTCGGCGAAGTGCGGTGTCGCGTACACGGTGGCGGATTTGTCGTTGCGGTGCGCGGTGTCGCGCTGGGTGCGGAAGAACGTCACCCCGTCCCGGACCACCTCGCCGTAGAGATCGGTGGCCGATCGCACGGGGAAGCCGGGCGACACCAGGCCGCCGACCCGGATCCGGTACGTGCCGGGCCGGTCGAGGCGGCTGAGGTCGATCGGGTAGACCGCCGGGTAGGCGGCGTTCCAGGAGCCCCGGCTCTTCGCGGCCACGTCGCCGGAGAGCACCGGCCGGCCCTTCGCGTCGAGGACGGTGAACCGCAGGCCGGTGGCCGGCGCGGTGGCCATCAGGTACGCCTGCTTGCTCTCGCCGGGAACATATCCGGCCTGGTCGACGCGGATGACGCCGGACACCGCCGTGGGCGCGGCGAGGCCGGACACCGCCGGGGGCGCGGCGAAGCCGGTGAGGGCGACCAGGACCAGGCTCATGACCAGTTTGAACACGAGGTCACTCCGCAATAGGAAGACTGTTTAACAGATCCGTCGTGGACGGTATCACAAGGTCAGGAGATTCCTTCGCGTTTTGCGGCAAGGTAGGGGCAGGGGCGCCGACCGATGGCCCGCGCCCCTGCCCGCACGGCTCAGCTGTTCACGAACGCTGTTGCCGCGCTTGCGCCCTTGCTGTCGATGGCGCTGTTGGACTCGATGGGACTCGGCACCTTGCCCGGGAAGACGATGTAGGTCACGCCCGAGTCGACGCCGCCGGTGTCCGGGTCGGGGTCGATGCCGAGCGCCTTCGCCGTCGCGTACGAGGCCTCGCCGATGATGTTGTCCGGGCCCTCGTCGGCGAAGACGGCGTAGACCACCTTGTTGTTGTAGATGATCGCCGCGACGCTGCCCGGCTTGATGCCGCTGCTGGAGTAGTTGAATCGCGAGCTCGGCAACGGAATCACGAAATAGTGGGTCTTGTCGGCTTGGAACGGCCGGCCCGCGGACGTCTCGAACGAGGTCTGGTCCTGGTACCAGGGATCGGTGTTCTCGTTGCAGTTCGACGTGCGCACGCCGTCGCAGTCGATGTCCATGTCGGCCTTCCAGAAGAACGCCGAGCCCTTCTTGCAGATGTTGACGGTCGACGCCTCGCCGTCGTCGGTGGCGTACTTGCCGTGCGAGGCGACGGTGCAGGAGCTGACCTTCGCCAGCAGTTGGGCGGCGGTGGGGCCGGCCGCCCGGGCGGGGGAGGCGGTGAGGATCGCCGGCAGCAGGCCCAGCGCGGCGAATGCGGTCATGGTCTTACGTTTCACGTGCCCTCCAAGGACAAGTCAGTCCAAAATGGACGGACGAGGGAGATGTCCGCGGCGGATCTGTTAGTTAACTTGCCGAACAGTTCGGTGGAGCGACCGTATCGATGTCCGGCGAACTCCGCAAGAGATCGTGAAAGATCGATAAAACCCGATCCGGTACGGGACGGATCAGTCCCCGGTGCAGCGCCTCGCCGGGCGGTGGGTCACCCTCCGCGCGCGGCCGCCGGGTTGTCCCGCGTGGACCGTCCGGCGCCGTCCCGCCGCCGCCAAGGGCTCACCTCGCGCGGGCCACGGCGCCGTCCCGCCGCCGCCAAGGGCTCACCTCGCGCAGGTCACGACGCCGTGGACGCAGGCTCACGGCGCGGGCCGACCTTGGCAGAGTGCGCCCGGATCGCGACGCACATCGTGTCCGGCCGGGAAATGCCCCGCTCGCCGATCCTTTCCGGACGAACCCAGGAGCACGAACCAGGATCACAAGGGAGCCCGACATGGCGGAAATGAACGTGGCGCTCAAGGAGGCGGCACAGATCGACGGCGCGATCGGCGCCGCGGTCGTCGACCGGGCCAGCGGCATGGCGCTGGGAACCGTCGGCGGCGACAAGCACTTCGATCTCACCGTCGCCGCGGCCGCCAATACCGACGTGGTCAACACCAAGATGCGGGTGATGGAGATGCTGGGCATCCCGGGCGGGATCGAGGACATCCTGGTCACCCTGGAGACCCAGTACCACCTGATCCGGCCGGTGACCGCCCGTTCCGGCCAGGGCCTGTTCCTCTACCTGGCCCTGCGCAAGGACCGGGCCAACCTCGCGATGGCCCGTCATCAGCTGCGGGCGATCGAGCAGAACCTGGACATGTGACGGCCGCGGTCAGACGGTTGGGGACTACTGCCCCCGTGGTAGCCGCTACCACGGGGGCGGCAGTCAGCGGTATCCGGCGGCGGTGATGTTGGCCTGGACGGCGTTCTCGGTGGCGTCGCTCGGGTAGCCGGAGGTCATCACGCCCTCGTAGAAGGTGCCGGCCGCGCCGTTGCTGTTGTCGCCGCCGATGCCCAGGATGATCGCGCCTTCCTTCTTCATCGGGTTGTAGCCCGAGACGTTGGGCCGGGCGCCGTTGTAGAAGGTGGACAGTGACCCGGACTGGGCGTTGCCGCCGCGGATCGACCAGTGGTTCGGTTCGCCCTTGACGATGGCGGTGACGAACCGGTTGCTGATCGACGGGTCGTTGGCGTTGTAGCCGGCGTTGACGCCCGAATAGAGGCCGTTCTCCAGGTCCGCCATGATCCAGGGACCGTTCCCGGTGCCGTACCCCCAGACCTTGATGTTGCCGAAGTAGATGGCCTCCATGGTGCCGTTGCCGTTGTCGCGGCTGTTGCGTTCGGCGTTGCCGTAGTCGAAGCAGCAGCCGCCGTTGTAGTGGGTGCCGTCGAAGATGGCGTACATGCCTTCCGCGGCGTCGCCGGTGGCGATCCCGCTGGTGTTGTTGTTGCGGTAGCCGGTGCCGGGCGCGACGTAGACGCCGTACGCCTTCTGCCCGCCGACGGTGATCGGCGCGGCGGTGGCGTTGGCGAGGTTGTCGTAGCCGCCGGCGGCCGGCCCGTTGAAGCCGCCGGGCGGCGCCTGGGTGAGGTTGTTGTGCCGGCTGGTCTGGTCGTAGATGATCGTGATCAGGCAGGTGGTGCCGGAGCAGAACGAGTCCTGGGCGGCGGCGTTGGCCACGCCGCCGGCGGCCAGCACGCCGATGTCCCTCGTGGTGTTGTCCGAGGATCGGCGCACCTGATACAGCGCCCCGCTGTAGGACCCGAACAACGCCCGGGTCGTGCTGTGCGCGGCCACGCACGGCGTGCCGCCCGAGGCGTAGAGATCACACGGGCCGGTGGTGCTGGGCGGCGGCGTGGTGGGTGCGGTCGTCGGTACGGTCGTGGGCGAGCTGGTCGGCGGGGTGGTGGCTACCCCGCCGGTGCAGGTCACCCCGTTCAGCACGAACGACGAGGGCGCCGGGTTGCTGCCGGTGTAGGCGCCGTTGAACCCGAACTGCGCGGTGCCGCCGGTGGCGATGCTGCCGTTCCAGGCGGCGTTGGTGACGGTCACCTGGGCGCCGGACTGGGTGTAGGACCCGTTCCACAGCTGGGTGACGGTCTGCCCGGCGGTGAAGGCCCAGGTGAGCCGCCAGGAGGTGACCGGGTCGCCGAGATTCGTGACGGTCACGGCGGCGCCGAAGCCGCCGGGCCACTGACTGCTGACGGTGTAGTTGACGGCGCAGCCGGCGGTGGCCGCGGCGGCCAGGTGGGTTCCCGCCACCGTCGCGACGACGGCGGCGAGAGCGGTGGCGGCGGCCGCGAGAGCGCGCCGCCCGGGTCGGGCATTCTGCATGAGGACCTCGCACGGTGGAACCGGGGGGATGCGGCGAGCTCTGGGAGCGCTCCCATTGGGATCCGTCAATGCTCGCAGATCAGTTGCCGGTCCTCAAGGGATCAGGCGGCGCACACGACGGCGAGACACACGTCGTCGTCGGGGGCGGCGCCGCCGAGCATGTCCCGGACGATGGCCTCGGCCAGCGGCTGGGCGGCCGGCTCGGCGCCGAAGCGGCGGTACGCCTTCGCCGCGACCTCCAGCAGGTGCCGCCCGTCGGCCGACCCGGGGTCGTGGTGCCGGTCGGTCAGCCCGTCGGTGTACGCGCAGAACGCGGTGCCCGGCGCCAGCCGCAGGTCGCGCGGCGGGAAGACGGCGTCGCGGACCACGCCCAGGACCGGGCCGGCCGTGCGCACCAGGGTCGCCGCGATGCCGTCGCCGTCCGGCCCGATCACCACCGGCGCCGGGTGCCCGCCGTTGGCCGTCCGCAGCCGGCCGGTGGCCGGGTCGAACAGCGCCACCACCGCGCTGACGAACGTGTCGTCCCGGCTGGTGTCGGCCAGGAAACGGTTGAGCCGAGCGAGCACCTCGGCCGGATCGGGGTCGTCGTGGGCGTACGCCTGCAGCGCACCGAGCGCCCGGCCCATGATCGCGGCCGGGTGCCGGTCGTGGCCGGCCACCTTGCCGACCGACACCAGCAGCCGGCCGCCCTGCGCCGGTTGCGCGTCGTACCAGGCCGCGCCGACGTCCAGCCGCTCCGGGGCGGGCAGGTGGACCGCCGCCAGGTCGGCGCCGTCGACCGTGGGCAGCGCGCCCGGGAGCACCGCCCGGTGGAACGCGTCGATCGTCCGGCGGACCGCGTGCCAGTCGCCCTGCCTGCGCAGGGTGGACCGCACCTGCGCGCGGATCGGCGTGACGTCCTGGCACACGCCCCACAGCCGGGACGCCGTCGCGGGCCGGCCGGCGGCAGCCTCATCGCCCGCCCCGGCGCAGGGCCGGGTGGCGCGGGGAGCCACCCGGCGGCACGACACGATCACCTCGTGGACCGCGCCGTCGCCGTCCACCACCCGCAGCTCCGCCTCGGCCGGCGAGCCGACGTCGCGGGCGTCCCGGGCCATGGTCGCGAGCGCGCCGGCGTCGTCCGGGTGCAGGCGCCGGGACAGCTGCCGTACGGTCATCCGCGTCGATCGCAGCCGGAGCAGTTCCCGCAGCTCGGCCGAGACCACGATGGTGCCGGTCGCCGGGTCGAACTCCCAGGTGCCGGCCCGGGCCAGCCGCTGGGTCTCGGCCAGCTGCCCGGCCGGGAGCACGGACGGCTGCCTCGGGAAGATCAACGAGTCGATCGTCGCCACCGGACGAATGCTAGGTGCTGCCGGTCCCGCGCTTCGGACACGGTGTCCGCCGCCCGCCGCGGCCATCATCCACCGTCGATCGGCGGGCATACTTGGGGCCGACCCGTAGCGAGGTTCAGGAGCGTCCCATGCGTGCCAGCGACTCGGAGTTCCGCCTGCTCGTCGTCGTTCCGGACGCGGACCGGCGAGGTTCCCTCGCGGCCACGCTGAGCCTGGCCGGCTACACCGTCACCGCGGTCGCGACCGGCACCGCGGCGGTGCGCCTGCTGCGCGGGCGGGAGGTCGACCTGGTGGTGGTCGACACCGACATCCCCGATGTGCAGGAGCTCGCCCGGGTCCGCCCGGCCATCGCCGCCCGGCCGCCGGTGCTCTGCATCGCCTCCTGCGACCAGGTGCACACGATCGTGCCCGAGATCGGTGCCGGGGTGGAGGACTACGTCACCAAGCCGTGCCGCCCGGCCGAGCTGCTCGCCCGGGTGCGGGTGCTGCTGCGCGACCGCACCCCGGCCCGGGTGCAGGTGCTGCGCTACGGCGACCTGCGGCTCGACGAGGCGGCCTGCCGGGCCTGGCGCGGCGACCGGCAGCTGAGGGTGACGCCGGCCGAGTACCGGCTGCTGCGCCACCTGCTGCGGCACCCCGGCCAGGTGCTCTCCAAGGAACAGCTGGCCTGGCACGTGTGGACCGAGCCGCGCGGCGGGAACGCGATCGAGCGCCTGGTCTCCCGCCTGCGGCTCAAGGTCGACGAGGCCGGGCCGCCGCTGATCCAGACCCGGCGCGGGTTCGGTTACTGCCTGGGGGAGTCGGCCGCCGTACGCGCGTGATGTTGTCTGGGTTTTGTCAGCTTTTCGAGCATGTGCTGTCAGGCCACTTTGCTTGCATGGGGTCATGCCTGACACGCCCGACCGTGGGGTCATGCCAGAGACGCCCGACCATGGGGTCATGCCCGAGACGCCGCCCGACTACCCGCTGGAGCGCGAGGCGCGCTGCCCGTTCGCGCCCGCACCGGTGTTCCGCGAGATGACCCGCACCCAACCGGTCGCCAAGGTGCGCATCTGGGACGGCAGCACGCCCTGGTTCATCACCCGGCACGCCGATCAGCGGGCGCTGCTCAACGACCCACGGCTGAGCATCGACGAGAAGCGGCCCGGTTATCCGCACATGACCCGGGCCCGGGCCGACGGCGCGCCGCACCACCCGCGACTGATCACCAACACCGATCCGCCCGAGCACACCCGGCTGCGGCGTACGGTCAACGCGCCGTTCATGGTCAAACGGGTGGAGGCGCTGCGGCCGCGCATCCAGCAGGTGCTCGACTCGCTGATCGACGAGATGCTCGCCGGGCCCCGGCCGGCCGACCTGGTGCAGGCGATCGGGCTGCCGGTGCCGACCATGGTGATCACCGAGATCCTGGGCGCGCCGTACGAGGATCATGAGCTCTTCCAGACCACCAGCCACGTGCTGATCAGCCACGACACCAGGCCCGAGCAGGCCGCCGAGGCCGGCGCCAGGCTGGGCGGCTACCTCGGCGACCTGTTCGCGAAGAAGATGGCCGAGCCCGGCGACGACGTGATGTCCGAGATGGCCGGCCGGGTCAAGGCCGGCGAGATGGACCCGCGCGAGGCGGTCACCATGGCGAGCGCGATCCTGATCGCCGGCCACGAGACCAGCGCCAGCATGATCTCGCTGGGCACGCTCGCCCTGCTGGAGCACCCGGACCAGCTGGCCCTGCTGCGCGAGCACGCCGACGACCCCAAGTTCGTGGCGAACGCGGTCGAGGAGCTGCTGCGCTATCTGACCATCGTGCACAGCGGCATCCGGCGGATCGCCAACGAGGACATCGAACTGCACGGCACCGTGATCCGGGCGGACGACGGCGTCATCTTCGACCTCGCCTGCGCCGACTGGGACGAGGAGCACTTCCCCGACCCGCAGCGGCTCGACCTGACCCGGCCGGCCCGCTCGCACCACGCCTTCGGCTTCGGCGTCCACCAGTGCCTCGGGCAGTCGCTGGCCCGGGTCGAGCTGCAGGTCGTCTACGGCACGCTCTACCGGCGCATCCCGACGCTGGCGCTCGCGGTGCCGTTCGAGGAGGTTCCGTTCGCGATGGAGGGCGTCGCCTACGGGCTGCGGTCCCTCCCGGTCACCTGGTGAGGGGCGGTCCGGTGCGGATCGAGTTCGACGAGTCCCGGTGCGTGGCGGCCGGGCAGTGCGCGATGACCGCCCCGGCGGTCTTCGACCAGCGTGACGAGGACGGCGTGGCGGTCGTGCTGGACGCGACGCCCGGTCCCGAGCGTCACGACGAGGTGCGCGAGGCGGCCGCGGTCTGCCCGTCCGCGGCGATCCGGTTGATCGAGGTTGCACCGTGACCGGCCGCGAGGTGGTCGTGGTGACCGGGGCCGGCGGGATGGGGGTGGCCGTCGCCCGCCGGATCGGCTCCGGGCGCCGGGTGGTGCTGGCCGACGCGTACCCGCAAGTCCTTGATCTTGCGGTGGAGACGCTGCGCGCCGAGGGGTACGACGTGCGGGGGCGGATCACCGACGTCGCCGACCCGGTGGCGGTCACCGGCCTGGCGGAGGACGCCGCGGCCGAGGGGCGGATCGCGGCGGTCGTGCACACCGCGGGCGTCTCGGCGGCCACCGCGACCGTCGAGCAGATCATGGCGGTCGACCTGGCCGGCACCGCGCACGTCATCGACGCGTTCCACGCGGTGGCGACGCACGGCACGTCCTGCGTCTGCATCGCCAGCATGGCGGGGCACTACGCGACGCTCGATCCGGCGCGGGAGCGAGCGCTGGCCACCGCACCGAGCGAACAGTTGCTGTCGTTCGAGCCGCCGGACGACCGGACGGCCGCGTACATCCTGGCCAAACGCGCCAATCAGGTACGCGTGCAGGCGGCCGCGCCGGCCTGGAACCGGCTCGGCGCCCGGATCAACACGGTCAGTCCCGGGGTGATCGTCACCCCGATGTCCCGGGCCGAGGCGGCGTCGGCGACCGGCGCGCAGATGATGGGCATGCTCGACGCCTGCGGGATCGGCCGGGCCGGCACCGCCGCCGAGGTCGCCGAGGCGGTCGCCTTCCTGACCGGGCCGGCGTCGCTCTACGTCACCGGCACCGACCTGCTGATCGACGGCGGGCAGGCGGCCTGGCTGCGCTGGCACAGCCCGTATGTCAGCGGGCAGTGACCGTGATCTTGGCCGGTCCGCACGTGTAGGTCCCCGGCTGGTCGATGGCGAGGATCTGCGTCTCGCCCTTGTCCAGCCGGGCGTTGTCCCGGTTGCTGCCGGGGTCGGGGGAGCAGCGCACGGTCCGGGCGGCGCCGGACTTGTTGACCACGGTGAAGTTCTCGGTGGCGACGACCGAGAGCCGGGCCGGGCTGACCCCGTCGCCGGCGGTCAGCGTCAGCGTGGGCTTCGGCGTGCCGCATCCGCTCTCGCCGGCGACGGTCACCCGCAGCGTCGCGCCGGCGCTGCGCACGGTGAACACACCGGCCTTCGGGAACTGGACGAACTGGCGTTCCTTGGGGTCGAGCACGCTGGTGACGATCCCGGCATCCGGCGTGGTGGCCAGGGCGTGGACCTGGCCGGACCGGTTCGTCACGGCGAGGACGTCGCCGCGCCGGATGGTCAGGCGGGCCGGGCTGAACGCGTCCGCGCCGGTGATCGCCACCTTGGTGGCCCTGGTGCAGTCGACGGCGGACGCCGTCGTGGTCCGGGCCGGCGTGGTGGCGGCCTGCGGCGGTGCCGGCGCCGCCGGCGCGCAGGCCGTCAGGGTCAGCAACGTCGCCGCGGTCGCGCAGATTTTGCGATGCACACCATCAGGTACGGGGGGCGACGAGTCACAGATCAAACCGATTCGGCCGGGCCGTCCGGGGCCTGTTCGCCGGGTGTTGGTGATCACGCCAGGGGGAGTTCTCCATCGCCACAGATAGTGGCCTCGACATGCGTCACCGGTGGACACGAGGAGTACCGATGGGCCACACGCACGATCATGATCACTCGCATGCGGTGGGCGGCACGGCCGACCAGCCCGTGCTGGACATGAGCATTCCGGACAGCGAGCTCTCCCCGGCCGAGGTCTCCCGGCGTGGCTTCCTGCGCAGCGCCGGCCTGCTCGGCGCCGGCACCGCCGCGGCCGCGGCCGGCGCGTTCGCCGTGCCCGAGGTGGCCATGGCGCACGACCACGGCCCGCTCGGCCGCTCCTGGGCCGGCCACTCCCGGGTCAACGACCTGCTCTGGCTGGCCGGCGACCACCACATCCACACCCAGCACAGCTCGGACGGCCAGTACCGGGTGGTCGACCACGTGCGGCACGCCAACGCGTACGGCCTGGACTGGATGGTCATCACCGACCACGGCAGCGTCGCGCACGCCAAGATCGGTGTCGACAAGGTGAACCCGGACATCGTCGCCGCCCGTAAGGAGATCGACGACACCCTGGTCTTCCAGGGACTCGAGTGGAACATCCCGGCCGCCGAGCACGGCACCGTCTTCGTGCACCCGGGCCGCAACGAGGTCGCCGTCCTCAAGGAGTTCGAGAACACCTTCGACGGCGTGGTCAAGAACGCCACCGACCCGACCCCGGCCAACGAGGCGCTCGCGATCAGCGGCATCGACTTCCTCGCCGACGCGGTCACCAAGCGCCGGGTGCACGACGCGCTGTTCCTGGCCAACCACCCGGCCCGCAAGGGCATCGACTCGCCGCACGAGATCCGGGCCTGGCGCGACGCCAACCCGCGCATCGCGGTCGGCTTCGAGGGCGCGCCCGGCCACCAGGCCGGCGGCATCGCCGCCCCGGTCGGCCCCGGCTCGGGCCGCGGCGGCTACGACAACAGCCCGTCGGCCGCGTCGTTCCCGGCGTACCCGCTGGAGAGCTACCGCACCTGGGGCGGCTTCGACTGGATGACCGCCACGGTCGGCGGCCTGTGGGACAGCCTGCTCGCCGAGGGCAAGCCGTGGTGGATCACCGCGAACTCCGACTCGCACAAGGTCTACCTGGACAACTCCAAGGTCGGCGGCGGCGACTTCACCACCAACGGCCGCTACGACGATCCGGTCTACGCCGGCTCGTTCGCCGCCGGAAACTCGGACTTCTGGCCCGGCTTCTACAGCCGCACGCACGTCGGCTCGGCCGACTTCTCGTACGCGGCGGTGATGGCCGGCCTGCGCGCCGGTCGCGTCTGGGTCGACCACGGCGGCCTGATCAGCGGCCTCGACGTACGGGTCCGGGCCGGTGGCTCGTGGGTCACCCTCGGCGACACCCTGGTGGTCCGGCGCGGCACGCCGGTGCAGCTGGTCGTCGCGATCGACCTGGCCAACGGCCCGAACTGGGCGCAGTTCGTGCCGAAGCTGGCCCGCGTCGACGTCATCCGGGGCGCGGTCACCGGCCCGGTCAGCGACAAGGACGCCTTCTCCACGCCGGGCACCCGGGTGGCGAAGTCGTTCGACGTGAACCAGTCCACCGGCCGGGTCACCCTCAGCTACGACCTCGGCCGCGTCGACGGCCCGTTCTACCTGCGCCTGCGTGGCACCGACGGCAACCGTACGGCGCCGGGCTACCTGGGCGCGGCGGTCGACCCGGCCGGCCCGGCCATGGACGTTCTGGGCTCCGCCGACCCGTGGACCGACCTGTGGTTCTACACCAACCCGATCTGGGTCGTCCCGAACCGATGAGCGTCACCGTTCTGGGCTACGACCTGGGACATCGCGGCACCGTCGAGGCCGAGCACTGGCTGACCTCGCTGGTCGAGTCGCCGGTGCCCGGCCTGGTGGCGTGCACCCATCTCGTGCACGGCCCCGCTCCCCGGGTCGTGGTGACGATCGCCGGCGCTTCTCCGGCGGTTTCGCCCTCCGGCAGCGAGGCCGCGACGGCGGCCGTCGCGGATCACCTGGCCGGTCGCGCCGGTCGGGCGGTGCTGTTTCCGGGCGTACGGGAACTGACCGGCACCCTGCCGGTGGCGACGCTGCTGGCGGTGAGCGCGATCGACGAGGTGGTCGTGCTCGGCGGGCCGCCGCATGGGCCGGACACGCTGATCGACACCCGCGACTTCGTACGGCCGCAGTACCGCGACGGGCGGCTCGTGCTGATGGCCACGCCGGCGCCGGGCGGCCTGATCGCCCCGTTCGAGGTACCGAACCCGACCCCGTGCTGCGCCAATCATTGATTGACGTCTGAACGACGTCCCGGGTTGCACGGGCCGCCGAGAAGAGATTTGCGTCTCCTGTGCAACTCCCATGAACGTGCCACGTCGCCGCCGGGCCGGGCCGACGGCCGCCGGGCCTGGGTCAACCTCTCCCCACGTTGGTGATCACGAAGGGGGAGGTGTCGCATGCGAATGCCCGTGGTCGACTCCGATGCGATCGCGCGGGGTGTCCCGTGCCGACACTGACCGCTTACCCGGCGCCGGCGACGACGAGTCCGCCGATCGTCGCGCCCACCCGGAAGCCCTGGCACGCGGCCCTGCGGTCGGCCCTCGCGGTCTGGTCGGTCATCACCGTCGCGCACCTGGCCGTGAGCACCCTCGCCTGGCTGCCGCGGCGGGACGGCCAGGTCCCGGACCCGTGGATGATCTTCCTGGGCTGGAACCGGTGGGACGCCGGGCACTACGTCCGGATCGCCGAGAGCGGGTACCACATCGGCCCCGGCTATCCGGCGTTTTTCCCGCTCTACCCGCTGCTGGTGCACGCCGGCGACGCCGTGCTGCCCGGCACCGCGCTGGTCAGCGCCCTGGTCGTGGCGAACGCCGCCGCGTTCGGCGCGCTGGCGGTGCTGCACCGGCTGGCCGAGCACGAGTTCGGCCCGCGGGTGGCGCACCGCGCGATCTGGTACCTCGCCGCGTTCCCGACCGGGTTCTTCCTGTTCATCGGGTACAACGAGTCGCTGTTCCTGCTGCTGGCCGTGGGCGCCCTGTACGCCGGCCGGCGCGGGCACTGGTGGCTGGCGGGTGCGCTCGGCGCGCTGTCCTCGGCCACCCGCCTGTTCGGGGTCCTGCTGCTCGCCCCGCTCGCGGTCGAGTATCTGCGGCAGATCGACTGGCGGCCGCGCGGCATCCGGCGCGACGTGCTCGGGCTGGCGCTGGTGCCGCTGGGCGTGGCGGCGTACGCCGTCTTCTGCGCGGTTTCGCTGGGCAACCCGCTCGCGTTCAGCCGCGCCCAGGATCAGTGGGGCCGGCGCTACACGGTTCCCGGCGAGGCGTGGCTGATCGCCGTCCGCCAGGCGCACGGCCACGGGTTGCTGTCGCCGCCGACGCTGGGCGCGCTCCTGGACGCCGGCACGATCCTGCTCGCCGTCGTGCTGCTGATCCTGTGCGTGAAGGGCCGGTTCAGGTTCCGGCGCGACCAGGTCTACCTGGTCGTCCAGGCCGGGCTCACCCTCGTGATGCTGATGTCCACCGAGGTCGGCGGCCGGTCGATGCAGTCGGCGGCCCGCTACGCGATGGAGGCGATCGCCGTCTTCCTGGTGCTCGCCCGGATCGGCGCCAACCAGGTGGTCGACCGGGCCGTGCTGGTGATCGGCGTGGCGTTGCACGCGGTCTTCCTGGTCATCTTCATGGCCGGCACGTTCCTGGTCGCGTGAGCTTGGGCAAAGACCGGTGCGGGCCGCCGATCGGCGGCCCGCACCGGTTACCCTCCTTCGGCGGTTACCCGGCCATGGTCGGGATCCGGTCCTGCCACGGATCCGCTTCCTCCTCGCTGGCCAGGGCGGCGAGCTGGCGGCGCTCCTCGGCGGCGCTGCGAGCCGGCTGCACCACTGCGGCCGGTAGCTCGGCCGCCGACGTGCCCGGGTAGTCGTCGTTGTGCTTGCGCGCGAGGAAGACGCAGAGCAGCGCCGGCGCCACGATCAGCAGCACCGGCAGGATGCTGTTCGTCAGCAGCCAGGAGATCGCGGCCAGGACGAGGCCGAACGCGATCTCGCCGCGGGTGGAGCGCAATGCCTCCCGCATGGTCACCTTGCCGGCCGTCTTGGGCGTGACCAGGAAGACCGACTTCCCGAACGCCGAGGTGGCCGAGGACCGCAGGCTCACGAAGAACATCGAGCCGTACAGCACGATCGAGTTCAGCAGGTATGACGCGAGCGTGCGCTTCGGCAGCCGGTCGTAGTGGAAGATGATGTCATTGAGCAGCGGCGCGATCAGAAACGCCACAGTCGGTATCAACATCCACATCGGATAGGTGACCGTGTAACCCAGCGCGGGCAGCGCGACCACGTGAATGACGACGTACAGCGAGAACAACGCGGTCAGCGGCAAACTGTAGGTGAACAGGAAGATGTCGAGCTTCTCGAACCACGTCATACGCGAGTTGAAAATGGTCGCGGTGTACCTCTTGATGAACTCCATGTTTCCCTGAGTCCACTTCGAGTGCCGCTTCTTGAACGCGAAATAACTGACCGGAAACTCTTCCTCGCACCGGATGTCGGGCGCGAAGACGGTGTAGTAGCCGGCATCCCGGGCGGCGATCGAGAAGCACAGGTCCTCGGCGACCACGCTGGGGAACCCGCCCGCGGCCAGGTAGCACTCGCGGCTCACCATGGCACCGTGGCCGAGCAGCGACAGAAACCCGTGCCGGTCCTTCACCGACTGATAGGCGATCCAGTGCGAGTCCACCCCGATGGCGAAGGTACGCATGAAGTTGTTGCGGTTGCGGGTCGCCGAATGGTTCGCCTGGACGATGCCCGCGTTGCCGTAGTGGGCGAAGTAGTCGAGGCTCCGGTCGATGTACCCGCTCGGGATGATCTCGTCGCTGTCCAGGATCACGAAGTAGTCGTAATCGGCCGTACGCAGGTAGTTGTTGAGGTTGCCGGCCTTGAAACCGGCCCGGTCCGGCCGGCGGACCACCGGCACGCCGTAGCGTTCGCTGAACTCGTCCACCTCGGCCCGCGACTCGGGCTTGTTGGAGTCGTCGAGGATGACGACCTCGTAGTTCTCGTACTTCTGCGCCATGCTGCGCAGCAGGCTCTCGCCGGAGAAGTCGTCGCAGGTGCAGTAGACCAGGACGACCTTGGGCGCGGCTTCGGTGGCGGCCCGGGCGGGCACCTCGAGCGGACGCGGCCGCTGGACGAGGTGGAAGTAGAGCGTGTAGACGATGTCCTTGGTGCCGTTCAGCCAGAAATACGTGACGAACAGCGCGCTGGCGATGGTGAGCGCACCCAGGTACCAGTGGGTCCGGATGGCGGCCGACACGACGTGTGCCATGGCCGGCACCGCCGGAATCAGAACAGCGATCCATACCGACAGGATCAGCAGGTAGACGCGAGGCGATTTTGCCACGACTGCCCTCTCCGAGAAATAACGCGGATTTCCTACAATGGGGGTAGGGCTTGCCTACATCCGTGCTCCGTCCGAATTGATTTACCGCCATCGTTTCGCGGTCCACCGTATCGGCCGCCGGACAGCGGGGCAAACGCTGGTGGCATGGCCCCCGTCACGTCCGGCCACATTGATATTGCGCCCCCGTTACGGGGCTGCGGCAAAAGGATGCGACACGCGGGAAAGGGCGATCCACTTTGCATCAAATGAAGGCGCCCGGGTTATGTAGGCACCGAAAGATGTGAAGCATGTAACGGAGGATTTTCATGGTGACCCGGATTACTGGGCGGCTGCTGGTCACGCTGTCGGTCCTGCTGGCCGCCGGCGGGCTGGCCGGCGGCGACGTGCCGTCGGGCGTGCCGGGCTGCGGCGACCTGCCCGAGGGGGCCGGCGCCGGCGACGTGCTGACGCCGTATCCCGGGATGAGCGGGTCACGGTTCCTGCGCGGCGCGACGCTCGACCTGGCCGGAGCGGATCCGGCCACCCTGGACGCGCGGCTGCGGGCCATGCGGGACCGGTATCGCATCGACACCGTGAGCCTGTACCGGGTGGACGCGCCCGACCCCCTGTTCGCCGCGCTCGGCCGGCTCGGCATGACCGCCGTGCTCCGGCTCGAGGAGTACGACCCGGACAGCTTCGCCTTCACCGGCGCCGACGTGGACCGGCTGCTCGCCCGCTACGCCGGCCTGCTCGCCCGCGCCGCCGCGCCGGTCAACCGGGAGCGGGTGGCCTACCTGGCCGTCAACATGCCGCTGGACGACCCGCGCGTGCAGGCCCGGCTCGGCGGCGCCAACAGCCCGCTGTCGATCGAGCGGCAGGCCGCGTACGCCTCGGCGGTCGTGGCCGGCCTCCGCCGGTCGGCCCCCGGCCTGCCGATCTACCTGGGCGTCTTCTACGGCTGGGACGGCGGGTTCCGGCCGCCGTCGTACCTGCCGGCCGGCGCCGACGGCTACTTTCTGACCAGCTACAGCTACCCGGGACAGCGAGCGCCCGGCCGGCATGACGACGACGCGGCGCTCATCGACGCCGACCGGCGGCGCGCGGTGATGCGGCGGTTCCTCGACCAGTACGGCGACGCGCCGGTGGTGGTCGAGTACGGCGTGCAGACCGCCGACCGCCACGGCGACCGGTGGCCGGCCCAGACTGCGGGCCTGGTCGCGGACCGGGCGGCCAAGCAGCGGGCGCTGGTGGCCACCACCCGGTTCTACTGCGCCGGGTACCCCAGCGTGCGGGGCACCATGTACTTCGGCTTCAACATCGTCAAGACCGAGGGCGAGCCGCCGGCCGCCGTGGACTTCGCACTTTCCTGACACAGGCTTGTGAACAACTTGTTAAGCGCTTAGAGTTTCTGACATCGGTCAATCTAAGCGCTTAGATTCACGACCGGCTTACCTTCGTTCGGCCTCGATCAAGGGAGTCGATCCATGCAGAGGGTGATGTCGGCGCTTCTGGTGACCACTCTGTGCCTCCTCGGCGTCACGGTGGCCACGCCCGCCCAGGCGACGCCGAATGCCGCCAACTTGTTAACGCCCTATGACCCCGCCCACTACACCGACCTGTACACCGACTCCGGTGGCCCGATCACCGGGGCGACCTACATCTTCAACCCGACCGTCGACTGGCAGCGCCGGATGGCCTTCGACCTCGCGCAGATGCGCCAGGCCGGGGTGAACACCGTCGGCCTCTACAACCTCGTGCAGATGACCGACGCCGAGCGGGACACCCTCTTCGCCGAGCTCGAGCGCAACCGGATGAAGGCGGTGATCCGCATCGAGTGGTACGACCAGCAGACCTTCGCGTTCACCGCCGCCGACGCCGCCCGGGTGCTCAGCTACTACAGCAGCGACGACCCGGCACACGGCTACACCGGGCTGCTGCCCTATCTCGCCCGCCGGCAGAAGCTCGCCGACGTCGTCTACCTGGCGGTCAACATGCCGGTCGACGACGGAAAGGTCAGCAGTCGCTTCGTCACCGCCCAATACCCGGACGGCCGCAAGAACCCGCGATGGGCGACCAGCCAGCCACCGTACGCGGATCGCCTGCTCGCCGGCCTGCGCGCCGTGACCGGCTGCACCAAGCTGTACCTCAGCGTCTTCTACGGCTGGGACCAGTCCTACCCGACGCCCTCCTACGCCGGCATCGCGCACCCCGCGGACGGCTACTTCCTGAACAACTACTCGTACCCGATCTCCGGCACGCCCCCCGACGAGAACGCCTCCACCGCGGACCGGCTCAACGAGCCGCGCCTGCGCAGCGCCCTGGACCGGATGATCGGCCAGTACGGCACCGCGCCCAAGGTGATCGAGTACGGCTTCCACACGCTCGACTTCAACAACGGGGTGCTGCCGAACCAGACCGCCGGCCTGGTGAGCACGGTCGCCGCGAAGCGGAAGGCGCTCACCGAGACCACGGCCTACTACAAGGACCCGGCCTTCGGCGTACGCGGCACGCTCTACTTCGCCGAGAACCTGTTCAAGCCGGAGGGCAACCCACCGGCCACCATGGACTGGGCGCTCGGCACGCCGGTCGCCGAGGCGCAGGCCGAGGACACCACCGACGTGCAGTACTACGCCGGCGGCAGCCCCGCCGACACGACGACGGTCGCCGACCCGACCGCCTGGGGCGGCGAGGCCGTCACGCTGAGCTCCCCGGGGGCGGCCCTGGTCTTCTACAACCTCACCGCCGCCTCCGTGGTGCAGCTGCGGTACCGCGCCGCGCAGGCCACCGACCTGCTGATGTCGATGAACGGCGCCACGCCGCGCACGCTGCACCTGCCGGCCGCCACCGACTGGAGCACCTACACCGCCGATTTGGCCGTGCCGCTGCAAGGTGGGGTGACCCTGCAACGGCCCGCGTCCGGGGCCGCGGTCACCATCGACTGGCTCGGCGGCAAGGCCGACAACGAGGCCGAGCTGGCCGAGCGCACCGACGCCACGCTGGTTCCCGCGTCCGGCGCGTCCCGGGGCGAGGCCCTGAGCATGCCGGCCGGCCGGCCGGGTGCGTTCACCGTCGACCCGGCGCCCGGCGGCACCCGCATCCAGATCCGGTACGCGGCGACCGAGGCGGCGACCGTCCGGCTCACCGGCGCGGCGACGGCCACGGTCGGCCTGCCCGCAACCGGCGGCGCCTTCACGACCGTCACCGTCGAGACCACGGTCACCAGCGGTGCGGCCCTGGTCGTCACCCGGGACAGCGCGGGCGGCGACCTGCTGCTCGACTATCTGCGGATCGACGGGCAGTACGAGGCCGAGTCGTCCGGCGGGCTCTACAACGGAGCGCACGCGGTGCCCAAGCCGGACGCGTCCGAGGGTGCGATGGCCACCTCGTTCGACGTGGTCGGGGCGTCGGTGGTCTTCTCCGGGGTGCGCGCCGGGAGCAAGCTCACCTTCCGCTACCGGGCCGCCCAGGCCGCCAGCATGACCGTCATCCTCAACGACGTGAACCACCGGATCGCGTTCCCCGGCAGCCAGGGCAGTCCCGCCACGGCCACGATGGCCCTGTCCGTCCCGGCGAACGCCGTGGTGATCGTGCAACGCAACGCGGACAACGCCGCGACCGGCCTGTCCATCGACTGGATGTCGGTGAGCTGAGTTCGGGGGGCTCCTCCCGCGCGAGGGGGAGCCCCTCCCGGTCCGGTGTCGGTGGACGGTACCGTACCGGGTCGTGAACGCCCTGCTACGACAGTTCGTCGAGCCCGTCGAGGCCGACCTGAGAGCCGCCGGGTTCGTCCGCCGGGGGCCGGTCTTCCGGTATTTCGACGCCGACGGCAACGGCATCGCGATCGCCGTCCAGCGCACCACCGCGCTGTGGGGGCAGGTCGAGTTCTTCGTCAACGTCGGCGTACTGATCGCCCCGTACCTGCGCCACCACCTCGGCAACGGCGATCCGCGCCGCGACGCCATGCCGTACCACGGCGTCTGGGACCACCGCCTGGTCGCGACCGACGACACCGCCGAGCTGCCCGACCACACGTTCTCGCTGTCCACGGACGCCGATGCCGATCGTGCCGCCACGATGGTGCGGACCTGGCTCGCGCGGAACCTGCCCCGCATGAAGAGCTGGCTCGGCAACTACGACGCGATGCTTGCCACCATCGAATCCGACCGCGAGCAGTCGGAGCGGGCGAGTGCCGAGCAACTCGCCTCCGGCCGGTGGAAGGCCGGCGCCTGGCCGGACGGCGGCTGGGCCGAAAGCATCATCCGGGCGTACGCGTACGCCGACCGCGGCGACGTCGACGCCCTCACCGCCGAGATCGCCGACCGGGGCGACCCGGACCCCGACGACTGGACTGCCGATGTCCTGGCCATCGCCGCCCGGCGCCGCACCGAACAGCAGGGATGATCGTGGGTTACAGCGGATTCGTCATCATCGCGCGCACCGGCGACACCCGGCTCGACGACCTGGCCTGCGTCGACGACCTGTTCGTAGCGGTCACCGACACCGTGTACGCCGCGGGCTGGCGCATCGGGTCCCTCGGCCCGGTCGACGACACCACACCCGGCCGGCTCGCCCGCACCCTCGCCCAGGAGACCGGCGCGTCGGCCATCGCCCTGGACGTCTTCGACAGCGACTGCGCCTTCGCCGTCGCCGCCGACCCCGGCGGCGGCACCGTGAGGTTCCACCTCAACGAGCAACTCATCCGCGCCATGTCCGACGACACCTTCGAACCACTCAACACCCACGCCACCCCGGGCCTGCTGGCCTGGGCCGGCACGGCCGGTCTCACCGCCGGTCCGGACCGGCTCGCGGCCGCGCTCGACGAGCGGCCCGGCCCGTTCGGCGAGGGCATCCACCACCTCGCCCGGGCCCTCGGCATCACCGAGCTCACCGAGTAGCGCCTGCTTGCGGCTTGAGCGGGTTCAGCCGACGTTACGGTCGCGGTAGAAACGGGGTCGCTGTTCCGGCGGCGTACCCGCGACGACGCGGTCGCGTCCGCCGTGCTTCGCGGCGTAGAGGTTGCGGTCGGCGATGGCCAGCGCGGTGACCTGGTTGGGCGGCGCCGCCTCGCCGACTCCGGCCACTCCGATGCTGATCGTGACGGGCAGGTCGCCGGTGAGGTCGTGCCAGTGGTGTGTGCCGATGGCCTGCCGGATGCGATCGAGCACGGCGGCCGCGTCGGCAACCGGCGTCGCGGGCAACGCGAGCAGGAACTCCTCGCCGCCGAGGCGGGCGACGAAACCCCGCGGTACCGCGGCGGCCAGGCCGGTCTCCAGCAGTCTCGCGACCTGTACGAGCACCTGGTCGCCGGTCTCGTGGGAGAGCCGGTCGTTGATCCGCTTGAAGTGGTCGATGTCGGCGATCGCCAGGCACAGGCCGGGATCGTCGGCGACGAGGGCAGGCATCTCCTCGTCGACGAAGCGGCGATTGCGCAGCCCGGTCAGCGGGTCGCGGCGGGCCTGCTCGCGGAACCGCTCGGCCTGCTCGCGGGCCTCGGCGGTCTCGAACGTCGCCTGCCGGGCCTGGGCCTGGGCCTCCCGTTCCTGCGACCGCCGGCGCTCGCGTGCGGCGATGAACACCTTCAGCTCGGCGAACGCGGCGGCGTGGTCACCGCGAGCGGCGTGCAGTTCGGCCTGCTCCTCGTGCAACTCCGCGAGGATGGCGTCCAGTCCGAGCTCGGCGCAGAGCGCACGGCAGGCGTCCAGGCTTTCCTGCGCTCGGACGACGTCGCCGAGGCCACGCCGGGCGCGGGCCAGGGTGAGCCGGTAGTAGACCAGATCGGCGACCGCCTCGAACTGGCCGGCCTCGTACCGGGCGATGCAGGTCAGCATCGTCCGTTCGGCCTCGGCATAGTCGCCGCCGGCGGCCTGGACCTCACCGACCGTGTGCAGGGTGGGAGGATCCAGCTCCAGGCCGTGGGCCTCGGCGTGCTCGATCATCCGGCCGATGACCTCGACGGCCTGGACGACGTGGCCGTTCTCGTACTCGTAGTGCGCCCAGTTGTTGTGCACGATGTTCAGCAGGTCCCACCGCTGCGCCTGCTGGGCCAGGGTTTCGGCATGCCGATATTGCAGTCGTGCGGCCTCCATCGCGCCGGTGTCGGCCAGCGCGTCGGCCAGGCGGGTGCGGTGCCCGATCTGCAGGAACGCGGTGGCGGTCTCGTCCAGCAGCTCGACCGCGCTCAGCGAGTGCTCCAGGCGTTGAGCCGCGTCCCCGGAGAGCCTCTGGACCAGCGCGCACAGCGCGTGGGCGCGAGACTCCAGCAGGCGGTCGCCGTGCCGGGCGGCCCACTGCTGGATGCCGTAGCTCTCCCGGGCGGCCGCCGCGATCTCGCCGGTCCGCACGCCCAAGCTTGCCCGGCAGAGACGGGCACGCATGCGGAGACCCTCGTCGCCCAGCTCGGCGGCCCGCCGTTCCAGCACGGCCGCGGCGGCAAGGCCGGCCGCGGGGTCCGGGACGAACTGGTCCTCGATCGCCAGCAGGGCAGCCGACAACTCTTCCGCACCCAGCACGCTACCGTCCATCGGCCCACCCCCCCTTTCCCTGCCACCTCACATCGGCTCGGCGGGCAGCACGTTTAGGGCCAGCGGTTCCCGCCTCGGGCAAGCGGGCGAAAGGGGTCGGACGCGAAGGATTGGACGATAAGCGCGGCCCGCGCCGACTTGGTGGTCGGCGGGCGCACCATCGTCGCGCAGGTGCCGGTGACCTACCTGCTGTTCCTGGAGAAGCAGCTCTGCCCAGGCCTCGCCAGCTCTTGACCGCCGATTCCCTCGACGTCTACGGCTGATCGGCGACCTCGGCGACCTCGGCGACCTCGGCGACCTCGGCGACCTCGGCGACCTCGGCGACCTCGGCGACCTCGGCGCGGAGCGCGGACAGGAACGCCTCCGTCGGCGCTGACCTGGTCCGCCCGGCCGGTGTCGCGGCGTAGATCTTGCGTGGGGGCATCTCGTCGAGGTCCACGCGGAGCAGCGCAAGATCTCCAGGTGCCGCGCGGGCGGCCAGCGCGGGCAACAGGGTGATACCGAAGCCCGCCGCGACGAGGCCGAGTTTGCCCAGCCATTCATGGGCCACGAAGTCGATCCGCGGGGCGAAGCCGTGCCGCATGCCGACGGCGAGCAGGGACTCCTGCGGCCGGATGCCACCGGCGATCCAGGACTGGTCGGCGAGCGCGGCGAGCCCCACGGTCCCGGTGCCGCCGGCGAGTGGGTGTCCGCGCGGGACCGCGACGAGCATCGGCTCGTCGAGCAGGTGGTGCAGTTCCAGGCGGGAGTCGTCGATGGGTTGGTCGGCCGCGCAGCTGATCACGGCGACGTCAGCTTCGTCGGCCACCAACTGCTCGATCAGCCGTGGGCTCAGGCCCTCGACCAGGGTCAGCTCGACGCCCGGGAACGCGGTCCTGATCCGGGCGAGAGCTCGCGGCACGAGTGTCACCACGGCAGTCGCGAACGCCGCCACCCGAAGCCGGCCGATCTCGGCGTCGCCGATGGCCCGCACGTCCCGGTGCGCGTCGTCGATCCGGGTGAGGATCGCCTCGGCGTGACCGAGCAGCACGCGTCCCTGCTCGGTCACCACGATGCCGCGGGGCATCCGGTCGAGCAGCCGTGCGCCGAACTCCGCCTCGAGCGCGGCTATCTGCCGCGACACGGCCGATTGGGTGTACCTCAGGGCCTGGGCGGCCGCGGTGATCGACTGGCGGCAGGCGACCTCGCGGAAGACGCGGAGCAGCTCGGTTTGCACGGCTGCGATATTCGCACGAGGAATGGTCACCATGCGAGACATTCGTTGGTGACATGAGTCCTGGCCTGCCTAGCCTCGTCGCATGGCGAATATCGCGGTGCTCGGGCTCGGGCAGATGGGGGCCGCCGTGGCCGGGCGGCTGGTGGAGCGGGGTCATGCGGTGCGGACGTGGAACCGCAGCCCCGGCAGACAGGTGCCGGGTGCGGTGCGTGCGGTGTCGCCGTCGCAGGCGTGCGCGGGCGCTCCGGTGGTGATCACCATGCTCACCGACGTGGACGCGGTGCTGTCGGTCGTCGCCGCGGCGAACCTGGGCCCGGGCACGACGCTGGTCGACATGTCCACGATCGGCCCGGAAGGGACCGGGAAGGTCGCTGACTCGCTGCCCGCGGGGGTGGCCATGGTCGACGCGCCGGTGGCGGGAAGCATCGGTGCCGCGGCCTCGGGCACGCTCGGCATCCTGGCCGGCGGGGACCCGGCCGTGGTCGACGGGGTGGAACCGGTCCTCGCCGCGCTGGGCACGGTGCGCCGATGCGGTCCGCTCGGGCGGGGAGCGGCGGTCAAGCTGGTCCTCAACACCGCAGTGATCACCGGCTTGGCGGCGCTGGCGGACGCGGTCGCCGTGGGCGAGGCGGTGGGAGTGTCGCGGGCGGACACCATCGACATGCTCCGATCGGGCCCGCTCGCCGGACTTGCCGGCCGGGCCGCCGGCGGCCCCGGCGCATCATTCGCCGTGCGGATGGCGGCCAAGGACCTCGACCTGGCACGCGCCGCCACGACGACGTCGCTGCCGGCCGCCGACGGAGCCGCCGAACTGCTCCGCCGGGCGGTGGCCTCCGGTCAGGGTGCCGCCGACGTCTCCGTCCTCACCGCGGGCGCCTACCCCCCTCCACCGGCCTCGACGCCCGGACAAGCGCCGACATCGGCCGGGTAGTCTCGCCACGTGAGTCTGAAGGTGATCGAGGGCCGGCTGACCGAGACCCAGGTCGGAGCGGGTGTGGAGCGGCGCGCTTTCGGCGAGTTCGTCTCGCCGCGTGGCGAGCTCGCGTCGTATGCGTTCGGCTGGACGACCAGGTCCGAGCAGCACGTCGCCCGGCTCACCGTGGGGATCGGGGCGGGGAATCCGGGCGGCGCCAGCTTCCATGCGATCGTCTTCGAGAACGAGGGCAGCTATGCCTGCTCGCTCGTCGACGAGCCGTTCGAGCGCGTACCCGAAGGCGGCCCCGACCTCACCGCGCTCGAGGCCCGCGCGCACGAGTGTCTGCCGTTCATCTGGTGGGTGTTCGACTGCGTCATGGAGCGTGACCGCCGCGCGCGGTGGATGAAGCACTGGCTGCTCGGCACCACCAGCATCCAGACCGGCGAGGTCTTCGATCGTAAAGAGCCGATTCTGTACGTCAGCCACGAAGCCGACGACGGGCTCTGGCAACTCATCGGCGCGAGCGACGCGGACCCTGCGACGGGCAAGCTCAGCCACCTTCACCACGCCGTGGAACACGATCTCACCCTGCTCGACGTGCTCGATCTCGAACCCGGCGAGCGCGCCTACCGGACCGGCCCGGACGCTCCCTGGACCGGTGAGCCGTCCTGACGCGCGGCGGACGGGCGGGACTCGTTATTGTCGGCCCATGTCGGGCCCTGGAGACGTGCCACCGGAGATCCTCGACCAGCTGCGACCGATCTGCCGGCGGCTGCCCGAGGCGTACGAGGAACCGGCCTGGATCGGCGTCCGGTGGCGGATCCGCAAGCGGACATTCGCCCATGTGTGCGAGCCGCGCCCGGAACGGTACTCGGCGTACCCCCGGCATCTGATCGCCGACGAGGCGCTGGTCGTGATGACGTTTCGGGTGCCCGCCGACGACCTGGCCGGCCTGACCGCCGACGGGTTCCCGTTCTTCCGCGCCGAGTGGGGCCACAACGTTGCCGGCGCCGTCCTCGGTGACCACACCGACTGGACCGAGATCGCCGAACTGATCACCGACAGCTACGGCGAGATGGCCCCGAAGTTTCTTGTCGCTCGGGTTGCAGACAGCGGCCCGGGCGGGCGGGGACCCGGCAGAGCCCCGTACGGTAAATGAATCAATACGAACCGTGGCCGGCGGCGAAGAGCGGGTCGGCCGAATCGCCCGGGATGTCCTCGCGGGACGCCTCCACCGCTGCCATCGAGGACGGTAGCTCCATCGGCAGCCGGCCCTGCGGGGTGACCTCGCCGAACAGGACCGGGAGCAGGGCCTCGTCGGTCGCGCCGAACTCGGCCACGGTGGCCGCGCTCGCGGCGATCACCTCGGGGAGCACTGCCGCCCGATCGAGGTGGACCACCAGCACGGTCGGCACCTCGCCGAACCGGTGGACCAGCTCCGCGACCCGATCGGGCGGCAGATCCAGGCGGCCCTGGTGGAAGCCGGCCTCGTAGTCGACGCCGGTCTCCCGCCGCTCGTACGGCGCGGGCAGCCGGACGAGGGCGACGTCGGCATCCGCCGGCCTTTCGACCACCTGGCCGTACCGGGCGGCCACCGCCGGATCGACGCCGTCCAGGACCATCCGTACGCCGCGGGACAACGGCAGCGGGCCCCGCTCGAGCAGCGTGACCGCCCGCTGCTGGGCGGACACCCCGGCGGCGGCAAATGAAGCGTTGCCCACCACGCGTTCGGCCTCGTCCGGGTCGACGTAGGGGTTGTCGAACAGGCCCAGCTCGAACTTGACCCGCAGGATCCGGCGGGCGGAGGCGTCGATCCGCTCGACCGGCACCGCGCCGGACGACACCAGCTCGACCACCAGCTCCGGGCAGGACTCGCCGCCCAGCTGGTCGACGCCGGCGTCCAGGATGCGGCGCACCCGCTCGATCCGGGACAGGCGCTCGACGCCCCAGCAGCGGGCCGGCCAGCGCACGCCCTCGACCCGGACGTCGGTCACCAGCCCCCAGTCGGAGCACACCACCCCGTCGTAGCCGAACCGGCCGCGCAGCCAGCCGGTGATCACCTCCCGGTTGAAGCCGAAGCCGACCTCCTCGACGCCGAGGCCGACCGGGATGGCGTAGTACGGCATGACGGCGGCCGTGCCCGCGTCGAACGCCGCCGCGAACGGCCGCAGGTGATACTCCAGGTTCCGGCCGGGATAGACCTGCTCCCGCCCGTACGGGAAATGCGCGTCCTCGCCGCGCAGCTGCGGTCCCGCCCCCGGGAAATGCTTGGTCATGCAGGCCACGCTGTGCGGGCCGAGCCGCTCGCCCTGCAGGCCTCGCACGTACGCGGCGACCAGGGTGGACGCCAGCTCGGCGTCGGCGCCGAACGTGCCGGGCAGCCGGGACCAGCGCGGTTCGGTGGCGAGATCGGCCTGCGGGCCGAGGCTCATCCGGATGCCGACGGCGCGGAACTCGCGGCGCACGACCTCGGCGAACTCGGCGACCAGCTTCTCGTCACCCACGGCGGCCAGCCCCAACGGCTCCGGCCAGCGGGAGAACGTGGTGCTCGCCATCGAGGTCGCCGGGTTGTCGGTGAAGCCGTGCACGGGATCGCTGGACAGCGTCACCGGGATGCCGAGGCGGGTTCCGGCGGCCATCTCCTGCACCCGGTTCTGCCACTCGGCGTATCGGCGGGGCGGGATGCGCGGGGCGGCGTTGAAGTGGGTGATGTGCGCGTCCCGGATCAGCCGGCTGGTGGACAACACATCGGGCGGGATGTCGTCGCCGTCCGGCCCCGGCTCGTACACGCCGTCCTCGTCGGCGCGCAGCATGGTGTGGAACATCAGGCCGGCCTTCTCCGGCAGCGTCATGCGGTCGAGCAGCTCTTCGACCCGATCCTCGACGGTCGTCATAGCGCGTTCGCCCGGGCCACCTCGCCGAGCCACTTGGCGCTCGGCTTCACCGTGCGCTGGAAGGTGGCGCGGTCGACCGCGATGAGCCCGAACGTGGGGGACCAGCGGCCCCACTCGTAGTTGTCCAGGGCGCTCCAGTGGTAGTAACCGCGCACGTCGACGCCCTCGGCGATGGTGTCGTGCAGCCCGGCGAGCGCGTCGCGGGTGTAGTCGATGCGGCGCGGGTCGTCGGCGGTCGCGATGCCGTTCTCGGTGACCACGACGGGCGTACCGGCGGTCACCTTCCAGGCGTTGCGCACCCCGATCGCGAGGGCCTGAGGGAAGTATTCCCAGCCGGTCAGGGTGGTCTCCGCGCCGGCCGGCGGGGGCAGGGCGCCGGTCCGGTCCACGAAGGTGCGGGTGTACGCCTGGACGCCGACGAAGTCGTCGCCGCGGGCGGCCTCCAGGAAATACTCCTCCAGCGGGTAGCTGTACTCGGCGGCCTGCTCCTCGCAGCCGGGCACGGCGTGGATCGCCTGCGTCGCCACCGTCCAGCCGGAGCGCACGCCCGGCACGGTGGCCAGGACCTCGCGCGCCATCCGGTGGGCCCGGGCCAGCTCGGCGGAGACCTTCCGGTGCGGGCGGGCCATCCCGTACGCGACCGGTTCGGCGCCCGGATCGGCGGCGCCCTCGCGGCAGGCGATGATGTTGGGCTCGTTGATCGTGCAGACCCACTCGACCCCGTCCCGCACGATCGGCAGGGCGCTCTCGGTGAAGCGGCCGAACAACTCGGCCGCATCGCGATGGTGCCAGCCGCCGAGCGCGTCCATCCAGCGCGGGACGGTGAAGTGATTGAGCGTGACCATCGGCGTGATCCCGTACGCCTGGCAGCACTCCACCATGCGCCGGTAGTGGTCGAGCATGGCAACCGACACGTGCCCGCGCTCGGGCTCGATCCGGCTCCACTCCACGCCGAACCGGTAGCTGGTCAGGCCGAGGCCGGCCAGCAGCTCGATGTCCTCGGGGTAGCGGTGGAAACTGTCGCACGCGTCGCCGCTGACCTCCGGGACCTCGCTGCCCGCGGCGTACTCGCGCTGCCAGTAGTCGCTGTTGACGTTGTTGCCCTCGATCTGGTGCCCCGAGGTGGCCGCACCCCACAGGAATCCGGGCGGGAAGGAACGCATGGGCATCTCCTTACTTGAGTCCGGTGCCTGCTTATTTGATTCCAGTGGTTGCCACGCCTTGGACGAACCAGCGTTGAAGGGCGATGAAGGCGGCGACGATCGGGGCGATGACCATGACCGACCCGGCCAGCAGCAGCCCGTAGTTGGTGGCCTGCTCGCCGGTGGAGTACAGCGACAGGGCGACCGGCAGCGTGTACCGGTCCTGGTTCTGCGCCACGACCAGCGGCCACAGGAAGTTGTTCCACGACGCCAGGAAGGTCAGGATGCCCAGCGTCGCAAGTGGCGGGCCGCTCAGCGGCAGCACGATCCGTGCGAAGATCCGGAACTCGCCGGCGCCGTCGATCCGGGCCGCCTCGATCAGCGAGTCGGGGATCGATCGGATGAACTGCCGCATGAGGAACACCCCGATCGGCGCGGTCAGAAACGGCAAGATCAGGCCGGCGTACGTGTTGATCAGGTGCAGTTTCGCGACCACCACGAACAGCGGCACGAAGGTCACCACCCCGGGCACCATGAGGGTGACCATGACCAGGGCAAACAACGTCCGCTTGCCGGGAAAGTCGAGCTTCGCCATCGCGTAGCCGACCATCGAGCAGAACAGCAGATTCCCCAGGACGGTGACGACCGCGACGATCGCGCTGTTGCGGAAGTACGTCCCGATGTGCAGGTCCACGAACCACTGCCGGTAGTTGCCGAAGGTGGGCGAGTGCGGCAGCCAGCCGCCCGGATCGTTCAGGATCTCGCCCTCCGGCTTGACCGAGCCGAGCAGCATCCAGACGAACGGCATGACGGTCAGCACCCCGGCCACCACCAGGGCCGCGTAGACGAGGTACCGCCGGTTGCGGCGTCGCCGCCGGGCCGGTGCGGCCGGGGCCGGTCTGGTCACCGGGCGTTCCAGGGTCACGGTCATGGCGTTCAGTCCTTCGCCCGCAGGAGCCGGAACTGCAGGATGCTCACCGCCGCGATGACCAGGAACAGGACGTAGCTGGCGGCGGATGCGGCGCCGTACCGGCCGAACCCGAACTGGTTGTAGGTGAAGTACGTAGCCGACAGCGTCGAGTTGAGCGGGCCGCCCTCGGTCATCACGAACGGCTCCTCGAAGAACTGCAGGTAGCCGACCGAGATCAGGACCGCGCCGAGCAGCAGCGTCGGCCGCAGCAGCGGCAGCGTGACGTGCCGGAACCGCTGCCACGCGGTGGCCCCGTCGGCGGTGGCCGCCTCGCCGACCTCGGCCGGCAGCGCCTGCAACCCGGCCAGGAAGATGACCATCAGCGTGCCCATGTTCCGCCAGGCCGCCATCACGATCAGCGACGGCATCGCCCAGGTCGAGCTGTGCAGCCAGTCCGGCCCGGCGATGCCCAGGCCGGCCAGCAGCCGGTTGACCAGGCCGTCCGGCTGCAGGATGAACCGCCACACCACCGCCACGGCGACCACGCTGGTCACCACCGGCGTGTAGAAGCCGACCCGGAACACCGTGCGGAACCGATTGATGCCGGTGTTGAGCGCCATCGCGAGCACGAGCGCCACCGCCATCGTCAGCGGGATGCCGACCAGCACGAAGTACCCGGTGTTGACCAGGGCCCGCCGGAACACCGGGTCGGCGAACAGGTGGGTGTACTGGCGTACGCCCACGAAGTTCACCGCCCACGGTGTCGCGACGTCGCTGCTGCGGAAGTCGGTGAACGACATCACCACCGAGCTGAGCAGCGGTACGAGCATGAACACGCCGAATACGGCGACGAACGGCAGCACGAACAGGTACGCGACGGTCGCCTGCCGGCGCCGGATCGCCGTGGTCACGCGCCGGTCCCGATCGACGCGGCGGTGGCCTGCAAGGACTTCATGGCGGCCGCCGGGTCCTCGCCGGAGACGTTGACCTTCTCCATCTGGGTGTCGCCGGCCTTCTGCACCTCGGTCCACTCCGCCGTGGCCGGTGGGGCGTTCACGTCCTTCAGCTGCTGGCCGAAGACGGCCAGTTTCGGATCGCCGGCCAGGGTCGGATCGGTCCACGCGGCCTGTGCGGACGGCAGATCGCCGGTTGTCTTGTACCAGGCGACCTGGGTCGCCGGGTCGGCCAGGAAGCGGATCAGCTTCCAGGCGGCGTCGGAGTTGGCGGACTTCTTGAACACCACCAGGTTCGACCCGCCGACGAAGGAGGTGGCGGTCTTCTGCTTGGGCACCACCGCGGTGGCGTACTTGGCGGTGAAGTCCTTGCCGCCGGCCTTGGCCAGCTCACTGACCTCGAACGGGCCGCCGATGAACATCGGCACCGAGCCGTTCACGAAGGCCGCCTCGTGCGCGCCCGGGTCGTTGCTGGGCGACTTGTCGGCGATGCCCTCGGTGAAGAAGCTCTGGAAGTAGCGGACCGCGTCGATCATCGCGGGGTCGTCGAGAGTCCAGCTCTTGCCGTCGGCCGAGGTGAGGTTGGCCCCGTTCGACCAGGCGAACGGCAGGAAGCCCTGGAAGTCCTTGGCGCCGAGCGAGACGCCGAACTTGGCGCCCGCCTTCGCCTGCAACGCCTTGGCCAGCGCCTTGAACTGGTCCCAGGTGACCGGCGGGCCGGCGAAACCGGCCTTGGCGGCCAGGTCGGTGCGGTAGTAGAGCACCGGGGTGTCGACGTACCACGGTATGGCGTATGTGCCGTCGCCCACCTGCGTGGACTTCACCGCGCCGGGGTAGAAGGCGGCGGCGTTCAGGTCGGCGGGCACCGGCGCGAGCGCGTTCGCGGCGCCGAACTCGCCCATCCAGGTGGTGCCGAGCTGGCCGATGTCCGGCGTGGTGCCGCCGGCGATGGCGGTCTGGTACTTGTTGTGCGCAGCGTCCCAGGGGATCGGGGTGACGTTGACGTGGACGCCGGGGTTCTGGGCCTCGAAGGTCTTGAGCAGGGTGGGTAGCTTTTCGGCCTCCGCGCCCTGGGCCCACATGGTGATGGTGCCGGTGGCCGCGCCGGTGCCGATGGCGGCGCCGGCGGCGGGGTTGTCGTCCGAGGTGGAGCGGCCGCATGCCGTGACGCAGAGGGCACCGGCAAGAAGTACGACCAGCCCGTTCCGTATGCGTGACATCGCATCTCCTTCGCGATCTAAGCGCTTAGATAAGTTAAGCGCTTAGATCCAGGCTTGGCAATGCATCTGGCTCAGCGGGGCGGGCAGCCGCAGCTTTCGCGGAGTACGACCTGCACCGGGAGCTCGCAGAACTCCGGCGGCCGGGCCGGGTCGGCGATGTGCCGCAGCAGCACGTCCACCACCAGCCGGCCCATTTCCGGCATCGGCTGGCGGACCGTGGTCAGCGCCGGCCGCGCGACCCGGCCGGCCACGATGCCGTCGAAGCCGGTGACCGCGACCTGCTCCGGCACCCGCACGCCGCGGGCGGCGAGTATGTCCAGAATGTCCAGGGCGACGTCGTCGGTGGCGCAGACGAATGCCTCGGGCAGGGTCAGGTCGTCGGGGAGCGTGACCGCCGCCCGCCCGCTCGGCGTGACCCGTGTCTGCGGCACCAGCGGCTTGCGCGGGACGCGCAGACCGGCGGCGCGCACCGCGTCCCGGAAGCCGGCGAACCGGGCGCGGCCCTCGGCCGGGTTCAGCCCGCCGACGAACAGCAGGTCACGACGGCCGTGGTCGCGGATCAGATGCTCGGTGACGGCGCGCGTGCCGCCGCGGTTGTCCACCGTGACGTGACTGAGCCGGTCGTCCTGCGGCGGCTCCGAGACGGCCACCACCGGGATCCGGCCGGCGATGCGCTCGAGGGCGTCGGCCGGCAGTGTCTGCGGGAAGACGGCGAGCCCGTCCACGTGGCCCGCGATGTCGGTGACCGTGTCGGTGCCGCCGGCCCGGCTCGGGCCGCCGATCATCAGCGCGTAGTCGTGCTGCCAGCAGGCCAGCTCCATGCCGCGCTGGATCTCGTCCACGTAGAGCGGGAACTCGCGGCACCACTCGTCCGGGTACTCCCGGACGAAAGTGATCGGCCCGCCGGGCTCGGCGCCGGCCGTCGCGGCAGCGGCCGGGAGCAGGTAGTCGAAGGAGAACAGGCCGAGCACGCCGGTGCGGCCGTCGGCCAGGCCACGGGCGCTCGCCGACGGGACGTAGTGCAGCGCCTGGGCGGAGGCGAACACCAGGTCACGGGTGGACTGCTTGACCCGGTCGGGGCGGCGGAACGCCATGGACACCGTCGCGATCGAGACGCCCGCGTGCCGGGCCACGTCGTAGACGGTCGCTGCCTTCGCCACGAGTGTCCCCCGGGTCGCACGAGACCTGCGCTGCTGGCCTCACGGTACACGGGACGCGGCCGGTCGACCGATTACCGGGGACTCCGCGCCTCCGGCATCATCGGTCGATGAGCGCCGTGGCCATGATCGGTCGTGGACCTCCCGGCCATGATCGGTCGTGGAGCCTAGCGGCCATGATCGGTCGTGGAACCTAGCGGCCATGATCGGTCGTGGAGCCTAGCGGCCATGATCGGTCGTGGAACCTAGCGGCCGTGACCGGTCGTGGAACCTTTCGGCCGGATCGGTCGTGAACCTTTCGGCCGTGGTCGGCCGGGGGAGCGGGGAGTTGGCAGTGGGATGCCTGGCGTGGCTGCTGGCGATCGCCGGCGTCGCGGGCGCGTCGCTCGCGTTCGCGGTGTCCGCGCCGGAACAGGCCTGGTGGGTGCTCGGGTTGATCGTCGCCGCGCTGCTGGCCGGGCCGCACGTCGTCCAGTGGTGGCTGAGCCGGGCCGGCCGCACCGAGCGGCTGGCGGCGCGCTGGTGGGACGCCGGTCCCGGCCCGGCCGAGGTGGCGTTCCTGTGCGGCGGCCCCGATCGCGTCGTCGACCTGGTGCTCACCGATCTCGTGGCCGACCGCCGGGTGACACTCGGCGACGACGGCCGCCTCACCCTGCCCGCCACCGGCGACAACGACAACCCCGCTCCGGACGGCACTGACGACGACAAGTCCGTCCCGGCCGGCGCCGACGACGGCGACTTCCGCCGGCAGATCGTCAACCGGCTCGGCTACGGTCCCGCCGACGTGCCGACGCTGCGCTTCTCGGTCCGGTCGGTCACCGCGACGCCGGCGCTGTGGCGCCGGGCCGTGCGGCAGCGGCTGGTGCTGCCGGCCTGGCGGCGCGAGTACACGCACTGGTACCTGGCCGGCGCGCTGGTCGCCATCGGGTACGCGGTCGCCGTCGCGATCGGCGGCTTCCGGCCCGAGGACGGCCCCACCTTCCTGGCCGCCGTGGGCGCGATCGGACTCGGCGGGATCGCCCTGTGGCGCCCCCGCTTCCTGGTGGGGTACGAGTTCGACCCGCGCACGGCGGCCGGACTGCGCGCCGCCGAGGTCGCCTTCCTCGCCGACCGGCCGGACGACCGGCGCCACCGGATCGCGGTCCAGGGCATCCGCTCCGCGAACGACCTCGGCGCCCGCGGGCCGAACCCCGTCCGCGTGCCCCCCAGCCAGTGGCATGTCCCGTGGTACGCCCGGCGCGTGCGGGAGGGCTCCGCGCCGTGGTGGCACGAGGTGGCCCAGTCGACCACCGACTACGCCGAAACGCTGGGCGATCCCGGCGGCGCGCACGACTCCGACCCCGGCCCAGGCTGAACCCGGCGGCGCCGTACCCGGAGCGGCACGACGGCGCCGGCCGCGGCGAGCACCACCAGCCCGGCGACCAGCCCGATGATCCGCCACGGCCGGCCGGTCCGGTCCGGTAGCGCCGGGACCGGGTATTCGAGATATTTCGCGGCGGTCGCGGCCACGGCGCGTCCGTCGGCGGCCGCGATGTCCCGCAGCACCGGGTCGAACGCCGAGTCGCCGGGGCGAGCCTCGGCCTGTGGCAGCCAGGTCGGCACGCCGCCGGCCGCGAGGGTGGTTTCCCGGACGCCGGGCACCACCAGCCGATCCAGCGCCGGCGCCCGGCCGATCGGCGTGGCCAGCAGTCGCAGGCCGTGCGCGGTGGTGACGATCGGCTGCGGCGCCACCGGGACGACGTGCGCGGTGAAGGCGACCGCGCCGTACAGCTCGGCCACCGCCGCGACGTCGATCTCGTCGACTCCCTCGGTCAGCCCGAGGCCGTAGGTCGGCTGGAACCACGGCAGGGTGGCATGCAGCGCGTACGGGTAGTCGGCCGCCGACACCTGCCGTGCCGGGATGGCCGGCGCCGTCGTCGTCGACGGGTCCCACCCCGGGTAGTGGAGCCGCGCACCGATGCGGCGGGCCTCGTCCGCGCCGGCGAACTGCTGGACCAGGTGCAGCGAGCCGATGATGCCCGAGCTGACGCCCGCCGTGGTCATGACATTGCCGTCCTGCACCCAGCGCACGCCCGCGACCCACGTCGTCCGGGGGTGCGACCGGCGCAGGCCGGGGAGGTCGGACCAGAACGAGGTGGCGCGCCGGCCGTCGAGCACGTTCGTCTGCGCCAGCACGCGCGCGCCGGCGCACACGCTCACCACGAGGCCGCCGGTGTCGTGCACCCGTTCGACGAGGTCGCGCAGCGGCGCCTCGTCCGTGCCGGCCGGGTCGGTGAACGCCGGCACGACCACGATGCGCGGCAGCGGAGCCCGGCCGTTGCGTACGTCGTCGGTGGTGTGATCCGGCACGGCGGTGAGGCCGCCGGAGAGCGCGACCGGTTCGGCGTGCACCGAGACCGTGTACACGTCGAACCGGGCCGAGTCGGCCAGGACGTCGTAGGGGCCGAGCACGTCGGTGGCCACCGAGCCGTTCGCGCCGAGCAGCACGGCGACCGGGATCCGGCCCGAACCGCCCGCCGGAGCGGCCGGCTCGCGGGCAGCAGCGCTCGCGGCCTCCGCGCTCTCCGCGGATCCGTTGTGGACGGTGAAGTCGCGGCCCATGGTGACCACGAATCCGGCACCGAGAACGGCCGCCGGGATGGCGAGCCCGAGAACGACGCTCAGCAGAATTCGGACGAGGCGACGCACGATGAAGCTCCTCAGATGTCGGCCGCGCGGAACGCTCGGGGTGAGAGACCGTGCCGGTGCGTGAAGAGCCGGCGGAAGTGCCGCGCGTCGGCGTATCCGCAGTCCCGGGCGATCCGCTCGACCGGGCGGTCGGTCGTCGCGAGCAGCGTCTCCGCGTGGCTCAGGCGCAGGTCCTGCTGGTACTGCAGCGGCGTCATCCCGGTCGCGGCGACGAACGCGCCGGTGAGCGCTCGCACCGAGACATGCACCGCCCGCGCCAGGTCGGTGAGCGTGTGCGGCGCGGCGAAGTCGTCGGCGAGCAGCTGCTGCACGCGGTGCACGACGGGATCGAGGTGATCGCGGCGGTCGAGGAACGGGCTCAGCGGCGCCGCCGACCCGTTGCGCCGCACGTAGACGACCAGTTCCCGGGCCACCGCCGCGGCCACGGCCGGCCCGAGGTCCGCCTCGACCATGGCCAGCGCGAGGTCGATCCCGGAGGCGACGCCGGCACTGGTCGCCACCGGCCCGTCCCGGACGAACAGGACCGAGTCGTCGACCCGGGCCGCCGGGTAGCGCGCCCGCATCGGCTCGATCACGCTCCAGTGGCTGGTGCACCGCCGCCCGTCGAGCAGCCCGGCGTCGCCCAGCACGAGCGCGCCCGTACAGATCGACACGAACGACGCCCCGGCCGCCTCGGCCCGCCGCACCCACTCGATCGTCGCCGGGTCGACGTCGAGCCGCTGGGTGAGATCGGGCCCCGGGATCAGCACGACGTCGCCCGCCGCAGCCCGGGGGAGCGGCGCGAGGGCGGCGAGGGCCAGCCCCTGCGCCGATCGCTCCTGCGGATCCGCGGCCACGAACCCGATCTCGTACGCCCCGCCGTAGTAGTTGGCGGTATGCAGCACCTGAACCGGCCCGGACAGATCCAGCAGATTGACGGCGGGAAGGACGAGCACATGCACCCGGCTGACTGGCATACCAGCAGCCTAGAAGCGCCGCCCCAGCCCGACGAGAACCGATCGAGCACCATTACCGGACGGATCCGGCAACTTTCCGGCTCGGGAAACGGTCATGAGCCCGGGCGTGGCGGCCCGGCGAGGCGATGAGCGCGCGGGAAGATGGGCGCGGCCCTCTCGCCGGTCGCGCGGAGTCGACGGCGATGGGCTGTCCACCAGCCGAGGCCCACCACCGCGCCGGTCGGAATGGCGGCTACCAGGACGAACGCGCGGAACAGCAGGACGCCGGCGAGCGCGCCGGTCGGGTCGACGCCCAGGCCGATCAGGACCGTCACCGCGCCCGCCTCGGCCGGTCCGGTGCCGCCCGGGGTGACCGCCACCAGCGTCAGCGCCCGCTCGGCGACCAGGCCGGCCAGGACCACCGCGGCCGGCAGCGGCCGCCGTCCCACCGCCAGCAGGCAGCACCACATCAGCGCCGCGTGCGCCAGCCAGTACCCGGCCGTGCCCAGCGCCAGCGCCGCCCGCCGGCGCCGCACCAGCACGTCGGCGCCGGTGAGCAGCTCGGACACGGTCGCCGGCCAGGTCGTGCCGACCGGTCGCCCGGCCGGCCGGGAGGCGGCCCGCGCCGCCAGGCCGACGAGCCGCAGCAGCGGAGTCGCCCGCCCGCACAGCGCCCACAGCAGGAGCGCGGCGGCCAGGAAGGCCACGGCGACCGGCGGCGCCCACGCGCCGGCGGCCGACGGGGCGAGGACGCCCGTGGCGAGCAGGGCGGCGAGCGCCACCGCGGGCATCACCAGCTTGCCGATGACGTCGCAGGTCTTCGCGACCACGACGAAGCGGGCGAAGTCCAGCCGGCGGTGTCCCCAGGACCGGGCCATCGCGAGGTTCAGCGCGACCCCGGCCAGCCCGCCCAGGGGCAGGACGGCCGACACGGCGCAGCCGGCCAGGTTCAGCGACATGGCGCGGCGGTGTCGCAGCCCCGGCAGGGCCGCGGAGAGGGCGACCGAGTGCAGGGCGACCGCCGTGATCCACAGTAGGCCGAGCCCCAGCAGCTCGAACCATGGGAGATCACTGATCAGGTCCAGCGCGGCCGGCAGCGAGGCGCCGGACGCCGAGGCCCGGCCGACGGCCCAGGCGGCCAGCGCGAGGAGCAGCACCGCCAGGGCGGTGCGCCGGATCCGCGAGCCGGCGGTGGTCGGGGGAGCAGGGCGGTCGAGCACGGCTCCGGTCGTGATCGGCACGAGAGCCTCCATCACTCGGCCGGATCGGACCCGGTCACGATCACAGCCGTCGACTGAGGGAACGCTGAAGGGGAACGTCGGGGTGGTCTCGACATCATCCGACGAGACCGGCCGGGCCGGCGACGGTTGATGGACCGAATGGTCGCAACGAAGGAATACCGGTACGCGATCAGCGCGGGTCCGGCCGGTGAACGCGCCGAGTCCGCCGGGAGCGACGGGCCCCGCGACGACAGCGCGGCTCAGGGCACCACCACGACCGGCCAGCGGCCGACCCGGATCAGACCGGCGGCGACCGACACGCCGCACCGCCGCCGCCAGCCGCGGGACACCCCGACCACGACCATGTCGGCCCGGACCTCGTCGGCGATCGCGGACAGGCAGTCGGTGGGCCGGCCGACGCGGCTGACGAACGTGACCGTGCCGGGGCAGTCCTCGACCAGCGCGCGGACCTCGGCCTCCACGGTCCGGCTCAGCTCCGCGCGCAACTGCGCCAGCAGGCCACCGCCGCCCATCACCGCCCACTCGAACGGACCGGGCGCGATCACGTAGGCGACGACCAGCCGGCAGCGCTCGCGGCGGGCGATGCCGGCGGCGTACATCGCGGCGCGCAGGGACGTGGTCGAGCCGTCGACCCCGCACAGCACCACGCGTGACGAGATCATGTGCCCGAGCCGGTGTCGATGCTGGCGGCCGGAATGCGCACCTCCACGGTCGAGGCCTGGATCAGGCTCGGCGACCGGATCGTACCGCGGAACTCGGTGCACCAACGGGTCGACGCCGAGGGTGGCCCGGGTCCGGTAGCCTTGCCGGGCCTGTCGCCGAGACCCGGACCGAGGATGACGTCGAACCTGAACACGGCCCCGCCCGGGCAGGAGATCGTCGTCGATCTCGGCCGGCTCCGGCCGCAGCTCGTCCGGGGCGTCCGCGTCTTCGTCGAGACGATCGCCGTTCCCACCCTGCTGCTGTACGTGCTGCTGCAAACCGCCGGCCTCGCGTGGGCCCTGTCCGCGGTGATCGGCTGGTGCGCCCTCGTGCTGGCCCTGCGCCGCGTGCTGGGCCATCCGCTGCCGAGCACGCTGCTGCTGAGCGCGGGCATGCTGTGCGGGCGGGCGGCGCTGGCTCTGGTGCTGTCCAGCGCGCTGGTCTACGTGCTGCAGCCGGTGGTCGGCTCCGCCCTGCTCGGGGTCCTCTTCCTGGCTAGCGCCGCGATCGGCCGGCCGGTCACCGTCCGGCTGGCCCGGGATTTCGTGTCGCTGCCCGCCCACCTGTTCCAGCACGACGGCATCCGCCGGCTGTTCACCCGGGTGACCGTCGCCTGGGGCGTGTCCCGCCTGCTCGACGCCGCGATGAGCCTGGGCCTGCTGCACTGGGGCGTCGGCTTCGGCCTGGTCTCCCGCCCGTTCTTCAGCGGCCTGCTCAGCGCGCTGACGATCGGGCTGTGCGCCATCTGGGCCCTGCGCGCGCTGCGCCGGATGGGCGTCACCCTGCGCCTGAGGTCCTCTGAGAAGGAGGCTCAGGAACGGTACGCGGGCACGCCCAGCAACTCGTCCACGGTCACGAAGCGGTAGCCGCGCTCGATCAGCCCGTCCACGGTGAGCCGTACCGCCTTGACCGTCTGGGTGCGATCGCCGACCCGCCCGTCGAAGCCGTCGTGGAAGATCAGAATGGTGCCGGGGCGGGTCTGCGCGATCGCTCGCCGGGCCATCGCCGCGCCGTCGCGGTGGAACACTTCCAGAGGGTGGCAGAACACGCCGGCCACCGGCTCGAGCCGCCGCTGCCGCAGCATGCGCAGCAGCGCGGGCTGGCGCCACAACCACGGCGTACGGGCCAGGGCCGGGGTGCGCCCGAGCCGCTCGGTCAGCACGTCCTGGGTCCGGTCGACCTCGCGGCGGAAGGCGCCCGGCCGCAGGTACGTGGTGAAGCGATGGGTCAGCGAGTGATTGCCGATCACGTGACCGCCGGCGGCGATCCGATCGGTGGCCGCCGGATACCGCTGCACGCAGCGACCCACCTGGAAGAACGTGCCCCGGATGCCGCGGCTCTCCAGAAAATCGGCGATCTGCGAGGTGTACGGCTCGTTGGGCCCGTCGTCGAAGGTCAGTGCCACCACCCGGTCCCGCGGGTGCGAACGGTACGGATAGCGGCCGAACACCTGCGACTGCGGCAACATGAACAGCGCGTACGCCAGCACCAGCGCCGCGACCAACCCCAGGGCTACCACCGGATGTCGTCCAGGTCGGTGTGCTGCTGCACGTAGCTGACCGCGTTGCCGGCCTTCTCGGCGAGGTACGCCCGCGGCTGCTGGAACGCGAACAGCACCAGCGTGGCGACCAGTCCCGCGGCGGCGAGCCGGAGCCGGCCCGAGGGCCGCCGGCGGCGACTGTCCCGGAAGGCCGGGGCCGAGCCGATGACGCGGCGGCCGGTGACCCGGTTGAGCGCGTACGCGGAAAGGTAGAAGACGAACAGGCAGACCACGACGTTGTAGAAGAACCCGCGGGTGAACCGCCGCCCCGAGGTGAAGGTCGGGTTGGTGTGGTCGTAGACGACCCGCCCCTCGTGGCGCATCCGGCGCAGCAGGTCCAGCTCGTCGCCGCCCTGCGTCAGGTGGACGTCGTAGCCGGTCCAGCGGTCGCGGCGGAAGGCGATGTTGGTGGCGGTCACGTAGAGGGTGCGACCGGTCGCGCGGTAGATGCCGTGCACGGCGCCGAACAGGGACCGGGCGAAGATCCGACCCCAGCGCGGGCCGTCGGCGTACCGGCAGGGACCGACGACCAGCACGACATCGTCACCCGACCGGAAGCCACGATCGATCTTCGAAAGCCAGTCCGGCGGGTACGTGGTGTCCGCGTCCGCGGAGATCACGATCTCGCCGCGGCTGGCCACGGTGCCGGCCTCGCGCGCGTTGCACACCCCGGGCGCGGCCTCGGTGACCACCCGGACGCCGAGGTCGCGGGCGATCTGCGCGGTGTCGTCCGTGCAGTTGTTGTCGACCACCACGATCTCGTACGCGCCGTCGAAGTCCTGCCGCTGCAGGGACCGAATCGCCTCGCCGACGTAGCCCGCCTCGTTGTAGCAGGGGATGACCACGCTGAACCGCAATGTCATGGCCATCACTGTGCAGCCGTGACGCCGCCGGAGCCATAGATGATCACCCCGATTTCCACCCCGAGATTTAGGCCGGGTAGGCGGCGCCGTTGACGTTCAGCCGTATCGCGTAAACGGAGGTCGTTGCCGTGATGAACAGGTGGTTGCGCCGGGCTCCGCCGAAGACGAGGTTCGAGGTGATCTCGGGGACCTGGAGCTTGCCCAGCAGGGTGCCGTCCGGCGCGAAGCAGTGCAGCCCGTCATGGGCCGCCGCCCAGATCCGGCCCTCGGCGTCCAGGCGCAGACCGTCGAACGTGCCCGCGTCGCCGGCGGCGAAGACCTCGCCGCCGGCGAGCGTCGCACCGTCCGCGACGGCGAACTTGCGGATGTGCCTGCGGCGCGAGTCTCCGATGTAGAGGGTGCTCTCGTCGGCGCTGAAGGCCAGTCCGTTCGGGCGGTCGAAGTCGTCGGCGACGCGGTGGACTGCGCCTCGGGGGTCGATCCGGTAGACGTGGCAGCCGTCGAGCTCCGCGGTGGCGCGGATCCCTTCGTAGTCGCTGTCGATGCCGTAGCTCGGATCGGTGAACCAGATGCCGCCGTCCGAGTGTTCGACCACGTCGTTCGGGCTGTTGAACCGCTTGCCCCGGTACCGATCGGCCAGCACGGTGAGCGATCCGTCGTGCTCGACCCGGGTCACCCGGCGGGTGCCCTGCTCGCAGCTCACCAGCCGGCCCTGCCGGTCGAGCGTGCGGCCGTTCGCGTAGTCGGCCGGCTCGCGCAGGACACCGACGGCACCGGTCGTCTCGTCCCAGCGCAGGACGCGATCGTTGGGGATGTCGCTGAAGACCAGATATCGGCCCGCCGGGACGTACGCGGGGCCCTCTGTCCACCGGCCCGCGTCGAAGATGCGCTCCATCCAGGCGTCCCCGCTGACGGGCCGGAAGCGCTCGTCCAGAACCTCGAACCGCGCCCTGATCTTCTCCACCATGGGCTTCTTTGTACTCCCGTGGCGGCTCCCGTGGCGGCGGGAACCCCCACGGGCCGGTCAGGTCAGGGCGGCCGTGTAGACGTTGGTGTGGCCGTCGGTGTTGTCGGTGGAGGCCATGAAGATCTTGTGGTCGGCCACCGCCAGCGGGCCACCCAGGTAGCCCATCTGCTCACCCAGCTGGAGCAGGGCGATCGGCTGGCAGACGGTCGCGCCGCAGCCCCGCAGGGGATAGGAGAAGAACCCCGAGTCGACCGGGAACCCGGAGGCCGGGCCCTTGCCGACGAGCACCACGTCGCCGACCACGACCGGCGGGGAGGACGGCGCGGTGGCAAAGCTCAGGCCCATCCAGGTGGGTTGGCACTGGGCCTGGCCGCAGCCGGCCAGCGGGTAGGCGAAGACGCCGCCGATGAACTGCGGGTCGATGGTGTCGTTGTCGCTGGCCAGCAGGGTGTTGCCGGCGATCGCCAGACCGCCCTCGACGCCGAAGCCGCCGGTGAAGTAGCTGCGCAGCGGCTTGCAGACGGCGTGCCCACAGCCGCCGCCGGCGAACGCCATCAGGTGGTAGTCGGTGTTCACGCCGTCGCCGAAGAGCGTCGACGAGCCGGCAAAGACGGTGCTGCCGGAGATCGCGACGCCGGTGCCGGGTCCGCCGAGGTCGGCGGTCCAGGTCGGCTTGCAGGTGGCCGAGCCGCAGCCGGCGGCCGGGAAGGCCAGCAGGCGGCCGGTGAAGAGTTCGGGCGTCGACTGGAACGAGTCGACGTACACGTAGCCGTTGCCGGCCGCGGCCGTGTGCAGGTTCTCGTTCGTCGCGCCGGCCCCGGTCCACAGTGGCGCGCAGCTGGCCCGGCCGCAGCCGGTGGCCCGGAACGCGTACAGGTGGCCGGTGAAGTCGCCCACGTAGGCAATGCCGTCCGCGACGGTGACCGAGCCGGTCGCGCCGTCGAGCATCCGGCCGGTCCAGAGCGGCCGGCAGGTCGCCGCGCCGCAGCCGGCGGCCGGGAACGCGAACAGCGCATGGACGTTGGTGGACGCGACGAACACCACACCGCCGGCGACGGCCGGGCTGGAGTCGATGCTGCCGTCGATGTGCGCCGTCCAGAGCGGCTCGCAGGAGTCGGCGCCGCAGCCCGCGCTTGCGAACACCGACAGGTCGCCGTCGAAGTCGGTGATGTAGAGGCGGCCACCGACCACCACCGGACCGCCGTGGTTCTGGCCGTTGTCGTCGAAGTGGGCCTTGGACACCACTTTCACGTTCGCGATGTTCTGCGAGGTGAAGGCGGTCTCGGCCGGGTTGGTGCTGGTGTGCAGGGCGTTCTGCCCGTACTGCGGCCATTCGTTGACCGGGGCCGCCGTCGCCGCGGCCGGTACGGCCAGGCCGGCGATGACGAGAGCCAGCATCGTCAGATATCGAAAAGCACGCAAAGTTCCCCCAAACTTCGTGCCGTCAATGACGACCGTCAGTGTCCGGCCGCCGCTGAAACGCGCCTGGAACGAAGCTGAAAGGGAGTCAGAGAACCCGGCCGAACAGGCGGCGGGCCTGATCGGCGCGGAGGCCGACGAAGGTGCCGACGGCGGAGACCAGGATCGTGCCGGGGTCGGCCTCGGTGGCGATGTAGCCGGTGGCGGTCACCCGGCGCCCGGCCACCTCGTCCACCGCCGCGGTGAGCCGCAACGGCGTCCGCAGCGGCACCGGCGCCCGGTAGGTCGTGTCCAGCCGCACGGTCATGCCCGGGTTGCCGGCGGCGGCCACCGCGTGCCCGAGGATCTGGTCGAGCAGCATCGCGCTCACCCCGCCGTGCGCGTACGTCGGCGGCCCCTCGAAGGCCAGCCCGAGCGTGCAGCGGCCGATCGCCATCCCGGCCACCACCTCGATGCGCAGCGGCGGGGCCAGGGCGCTGCCGTGGCCGATCACCGGGTTGTACATGCGCACGCCGCGCGCCGGGTCGTCGGCGGCGGGCACGGCGGCGTCGCGGGCCGAGTCGCCCAGCCGCGCGGCGATCTCGCGGGCCTCGGCGGCGGCCCGCAACAGATCGGCGGCGGGGGCCTCGGTCCAGGTGGCGTGCTCGACCAGCGTCCGCAGCGCGTCGCCCAGATCGGTGATGGCCTCGCGCCGGGAGGCCTGAGTGTCGTCCACCCGCTCAGCATCGCTGCCCACCGGCGGCTCGAGCTAGTGAATCAAGTCACACTGCTATAACCTGTTCTAGTTGCTCTATCGAGGGAGGGACGCGATGACCAAGGTGACCGTCGAGGCCGATGCCAAGGCAGATCCGCAGCGGGTCTGGGAAGTGGTGGCGACCCCGTCACGGGTTCAGGAATGGAACACGATGCACGAGGGATTCACCGGCGAGGTTCCCGCGACCCTCGGCGAGGGCGACACGTACAAGCAGCGGGTGAAGCTGATGGGCATGCCCGCCGAGATGGCCTGGCGGGTCACCACGGCGGCCGCGCCGGGGCGGCTCGAGCAGGCCGGCGACGGGCCGATGGGGGTCAAGGCGAAGAACGTCTTCGTGATCGAGCCGACCGACGCGGGCTCGCACATCACGTACGAGATGGAGTTCGTCGGCCCGGCCCTCAAGGGCCCGATGGCCGGCATGCTGGAGAAGCAGGCCGGCGCCGCGGGCAAGCAGGCCCTGGAGAAGCTGGTCGCGCTGCTCGGTTAGGGCGGTTCGGGGCCGGCCGGGTGGCCGGCCCCGGGGCACACGACTACTGGTTGAGGTCGACGACCTCGGCGTCGGCCGGCTTCTTCAGGTCGGTGAAGGTCTTGCCGAAGTCGCTGAACGCGAAGCTGCCGTCGGCGCCGCCGTCGATCCGGATCGGGTACGGCGCGCCCGTGGTCGCCACGTACAGCGTGCCGCCCTTCGAGTCCTTCACCCCGACGGTCGGGTAGTCACCGATCTGCTTGCCCGCAACCTTGGTCACCGTGCCGGCGGGCTTGAGGATCTCGTCGACCTTGACCGACTCGAAGAAGGAGCTCAGGTCGCCGCCCTTCTTCTTGACGATCAGCCACCGGTTGCCCATCAGCGCGATGACCGTCTTCGCCTCGGCGGCCTTGAGGCCGCCCAGCGTGGTCCAGAACGCCGCGTTCGGCTTCATGTACTGCTTGCCGCCGACCGAGAGCAGCTCGACGGTGGCGGTGCCGACGCTGAGCCTGCCCAGGGCGTCGGTGCCGCGGACCTCCATGTCGAGGTTGAGCTTCTGCCCGTCCTCGGTGGTGGTGCCCTTGGCCCGGAACGACTTGGCGTCCTTGAGCGCGGCCTTCGCCTTCGTCACGATCTCGGCGGCGGTCAGCCCGGCGACCCCGTTGCCGGCCGCCGCGCTCGCGGTGCCCGTAGCGGTCGCCGTCGCGCTTTCCGTCGGCGCCGCGGCCGCCGAGGTGGCCTGCGTGGCGGTCGGTGCGGCGGCGTCACTGCCGGAGTCCTTGCAGCCGGCGAGCGCTCCGCCGAGCGTGAGCAGGGCGACTCCGCTCACCGCGAATGACTTGATCCTCATTTGTGTGTTGCTCCCGGGGGGTCAGGTGGCACGTAGATCGCGCGACCGGCACCGTACCCACCCCGGGTTGCAGATTCGGTGCTAACGCAGGAGCAGCCGGCTTGCCAGTTCGAGGTGGTTGGCGACGTCGTTCGCCGAGGCGCGGCGGGTCACCCAGGCCACCAGGTTCGACAGCCAGACGTCGCCGATGACCCGGGCGATGGCCCGGTCGTCGGCGGTCGGCTCGCCGTCGTGCATGGCACGGGTGAACATCTCCTCCATCAGGCGGGCCACCGCGTTCACCTCGGCGCTCGCCGACGGGTCGGCGAACATGAACGCCCGGGTCATCGCCTCGGCGAGCAGTGGCTCGCGCTGCATCGCCCGGGTCACCCGGGCGAGCACGAACTGCATGCGCTCGTGCGGGGTGTCGCCGGGGATCGGCTTGCGCTCCAGCTTCTCCTGGATCCCTTCCAGCTCCAGCGCGAGCGCGGAGACCAGCAGATGGATCTTCGAGGGGAAGTAGCGGTACAGCGTGCCGAGGGCGACCTCGGCGCGTTCCGCGACGGTGCGCATCTGCACCGCCTCGTAGCCGCCCTTGGAGGCGAGCTGCAGCGTCGCCTCGAGGATCCGGCGACGCCGGTCGCGCTGGGCGGCGGAGCCCTGCTCGCCGTCGAGCGTGCTGCGTGCGGCGCCAACACTAGTATTCGTTCTCGGTGCTGCCATCGTTACCTCTCGCGGCGGCCTGGGTCCTCTCATCAGCGTAGCAACGCAATGTTTCGTCAACCGAACTGGAACGTGTTCTAATGGCGGAATGGGTCCGGACTTCGCGCTCGACGAAGCTCAGGAGGCGATCGTGCGCCTCGCCGGCGAGGTGCTGAGCGACAACGCCGACACGCCGGAACGCCTCTGGAAATCGCTCGCCCAGGCCGGCCTGCTCGGTCTCGCGGTGCCGGCCGAACTGGGCGGCGCCGGGCTCGGCCCGGTGGAGACGGGCCTGCTGCTCACCGAGATCGGGCGGCGCGCGGCCCCGGTGCCGGCCTGGTCCACGCTCAGCCTCGGCGTGCTGCCGCTCGCCCGCTGGGGCGGCGCCGAGCAGCAGCGCGACCTGCTTCCGGCCGTGCTCGAGGGCCGGGTGCTGACCGCCGCGCTCGGCCCACCGGGAACCGGGACGGACCGGGTCACCGGACAGTGGAGCGTGGCGCCCGACGCCGACCGCGCCCATCGCGTCATCGTTCCGACCGAGTCCGGTCTGGCGCTGGTCGATCCGGCCGGACCGGGCGTGACCGTCCGGCCGGTGCTGCGCCTCGAGGACGCCCCCGCCGAGCCGATCGGCGGCAATTACCAAGACCTTTCCGCGTACGCGGTGGCGGGGGCCTGCGCGCTCGGCGACGGGGCGCTCGCCGGTGCGCTAGCGATGACCGCCGGCCACCTCCGCGACCGGCATCAGTTCGGCCGCCCGCTCGCCACCTTCCAGGCCGTCGCCCAGCAGATCGCCGACGTCTACATCGCCTCCCGCACGATGCACCTGATCTCGCTCACGGCCGGCTGGACCCTCGACGAACGGGACCTGGCCATCGCCGCGGCCTGGCTGGCCGGCGAGGCGTTGCCGGCCCTGCGCACCTGCCACCACCTGCACGGCGGTCTCGGGCTGGACGTCGAGTACCCGCTGCACCGGCACACCGCCCTGGTCCGCGATCTGGTCCGCGACTTGGACCGGCTGGGAGCCGATGGTGTTCATCGACCTGTCTGAGGAGCAACACGATCTGCGGGCGCGCCTGCGGGCGTACCTCCGCAAGGTTTTGTCGCCCGAGGAGCGCGCCGTGCTGCTGCGGGAGAGGCACGGCCGGGTTTACCGCGAGCTGGTGCGGCGACTCGGCAGCGACGGGTGGCTGGGCCTGGCCTTCCCGGCCGAGTACGGCGGGGGCGGGCTCGGGCCGATGGAGCAGCAGATCTTCGTGAACGAGGCGGCCCGCGCGGACGTGCCGCTGCCCGCGGTGACGCTGCAGACCGTGGCGCCGACGCTGCTCGCGCACGGCTCGGCCGAGCAGAAGCGGTTCTTCCTGCCGCCGATCCTGGCCGGGGAACTGCATTTCGCGATCGGTTACACCGAGCCGGAGGCGGGCACCGACCTCGCCGCGCTGCGCACCCGGGCGGTGCGCGACGGCGACGAGTACGTGGTGAACGGCCAGAAGACGTTCACCACCGGCGCGCACGACGCCGACTACCTGTGGCTGGCCTGCCGCACCGATCCGGACGCGCCACGCCACAAAGGACTGTCGATCCTGATCGTCGACACCGGCGATCCGGGCTACTCCTGGACGCCGATCATCACCTGCGACGGTGCGCACCACGTCAACTCCGTCTACCTCAACGACGTGCGGGTGCCGGTCGCCCGCCGGGTCGGCGCCGAGAACGGCGGCTGGCGCCTGCTGACCACCCAGCTCAACCACGAGCGCGTGATGCTCGGCCCGGCCGGCCGGCTCGCCGCCATCGTCGATCGGGTTTCGTCCTGGTCGAAAGATCAAGACCATGCCGACGTACGCCGTGCGCTGGCTCGCGCTCGCGCCACCCTGCGGGTGAACGAACTGCTCAACTGGCAGGTGGCCGGCGCCGAGCCGAACGCCGCGGACGCCTCGGCCACCAAGGTCTTCTCGTCCGAGCGCCTGCTGCGTCACGCCCAGGAGCTGGAGGAGGCGGTCTGGCGGCACGGCGATCCGGGCGACCCGGCCACCGCCGAGCTGCTGACCTGGCTGGACGTGCAGGCCAAGCGCAACCTCGTGCTGACCTTCGGCGGCGGGATCAACGAGATCCAGCGGGAGATCATCGCGGCGGCGGGCCTCGGGCTGCCCCGGGTGCCGAGGTAGGGGGCGGGCATGGGCATCGAGGACGCCGCGCGACGGATCGCCGCGGCCGGGCCGTCGCCGGCTCGGGTGGCCCGCGACCCGGTGAACCGCCCGGCGATCCGGGACTGGCTGGCCGCGATCGGCGACGACAACCCGGTGTACGAGCGGGACGGCGTGGCGCCGCCCGCGATGATCCAGGTGTGGACGATGCCGGGCCTGCCGGGACTCCACGATCCCGCCGATCCGCTGCGGGCCATGTCGGGCGTGCTCGACGAGGCCGGCTTCACCTCGGTGGTGGCGACCGACTGCGCCCAGACGTACCACCGCTATCTGCGCGAGGGCGAGACGGTCGCGGTGCGCGGCCGGCTCACCGACGTGACCGGGCCGAAACGGACCGCGCTGGGCGAGGGCTGGTTCGTCACCACCGACAGCACCTGGACGGTGGACGGCGAACCGGTGGCCGAGATGCGGTTCCGGGTCCTCAAGTTCCGGCCGGGCACCGCGCGGCCGGCGCCGCCGCCGAGCGCGCCGATCCGGCCGGTGACGAGCCCGGACACGGCGTTCTTCTGGGACGGCGTGGCGGCGGGCGAACTGCGCGTGCAGCGGTGCGGGGACTGCGGGGCGCTGCGTCATCCGCCGGGGCCGGCCTGCCCGTGGTGCGGTGCGCTCAAGCCGGAGTACGCCGTCGCGTCCGGCGGCGGGCGGATTCACAGCTACGTGGTGCACCACCATCCGCCGCTGCCCGGGCGGCGGTCGCCCGTCGTGGTCGCGCTGGTCGACCTGGACGAGGGGGTGCGGATGGTGGGGGAGTTGCTGGGCGTACGACCGGACGACGTGCGGATCGGGGCGCAGGTGCGGGCCGAGTTCGCGGCCGGGCTGCCGGCGTGGCGCCCGGCCGGGCAGCGGGTGCTGCCGGCGTGGGAGCTGGCGGTGACGCCGACCGTGGTGGTCAGCACGGCGCTCGCCACCCGCGACTTCCAGGACGTGCACCACGACCGGGACGCGGCCGTGCGGCGCGGCGGCAAGGACATCTTCCTCAACATCCTGACCACGACCGGGCTGGTGCAGCGGTACGTGACCGACTGGGCCGGCCCGTCGGCGGTACTGGGCGGCATCGCGATCCGGCTCGGGGCGCCCTGCTATCCGGGCGACACGCTGACCTTCACCGGGTCGGCGTGCGGTGGCGAGGTCTCGGTCAGCGGGCGGACGGCGGCGGGGGAGCACGTCGCCGGGACCGTGCGGGTGGCGTCGTGATCGCGCGGGCGGCGGCGATCGCCGGTATCGGGGCCACCGAGTTCTCCAAGGACTCCGGGCGCAGCGAGCTGCGGCTGGCGGTCGAGGCGGTGCGCGCCGCGCTGGACGACGCCGGGCTCCAGCCGTCCGACGTGGACGGTCTGGTCACCTTCATGATGGACGACAACGCCGAGATCGCGGTGGCCCGGGAGATCGGGGCCGGCGAGCTCACCTTCCTGAGCCGGATCGGGTACGGCGGCGGGGCCGCGTGCGCCGTCGTCCAGCAGGCGGTGCTCGCGGTGGCGACCGGCATCGCGCGGACGGTGGTCTGCTATCGGGCGCTCAACGAGCGCTCCGGCCGCCGGTTCGGGCAGGCCACGACGGCGCCCGGCGTGGACGCGAGCTGGCACTACCCGATGGGGCTGGCCACCCCGGCCGCGATGGTGGCGATGGTGGCGATGCGCTACCTGCACGACTACGGCGCCACCACCGACGACTTCGGCCGGGTCACCGTGGCGGCCCGGCGGTACGCGGCGACCAACCCGGCCGCGTGGTTCTACGGCCGCCCGATCACCCTGGAGGAGCACCGGGCGTCGCGCTGGATCGCCGAGCCGCTGCGGCTGCTGGACTGCTGCCAGGAGAGCGACGGTGCGGTGGCGCTGGTGGTGACCTCGGTGGCGCGGGCGCGGGACCTGCGCCGCCCACCGGCCGTGATCGCGGCGGCGGCGCAGGGGAGTGGGCCCGACCAGTTCACGATGACCAGCTACTACCGCGACGAGATGGCGGCGCTGCCGGAGATGGGCGTGGTCGGGCGGCAACTGTGGGGGCAGTCCGGGCTCACGCCGCGGGACGTGCGCGCGGCGGTGCTCTACGACCACTTCACGCCGTACGTGCTGCTGCAGTTGGAGGAACTGGGGTTCTGCGGTCGCGGCGAGGCGCGCCATCTGATCGCCGAGGGGCGGCTGCCGATCAACCCGAACGGCGGGCAGCTGGGCGAGGCGTACATCCACGGCATGAACGGCATTGCCGAGGCCGTGCGGCAGATCCGCGGCACCGCGGCCAACCAGGTCGCGGGGGACGGCCCGGTGCTGGTCACGGCCGGCACCGGGGTTCCGACGAGCGGGTTGATCCTCAGCGCGGCGTGATGACGGCGTCGGCCAGCGCCGGGGCGTCGTCGCGGTCGGCGACCGTGGTGAGCAGGACGAGGCGGCCGTCCTCGCGCCAGATCCGGGTGCGCAGCGTCTCGCCCGGGAAGACCACGCCGGCGAACCGGGCCGAGAAACCGCCGAGCCGGTCCGGGTCACCGTCGAGCACGGCGTCGACCACCGCCTTCGCCGCGATGCCGTACGTGCACAGGCCGTGCAGGATCGGCCGGGGGAAGCCGGCCAGCCGGGCGAACGCGGGATCCACGTGCAGCGGGTTCCGGTCGCCGAGCAGCCGGTACCAGAGCGCCTGCCGCGGATCGGTCGGGGACAGGACCTCGGCGTCCGGCCCGCGCTCGGGCGGCGGCACCTTGGTGGACGGGCCGCGGTCGCCGCCGAAGCCGCCCTCGCCCCTCGCGAAGATGCTGATCCGGCTGGTGAACAGCTCGGTGGCGGTCTCGGTGACGACCACCGCGGCGCTGCCCTTGTCGTGGACGGCGGCGATCCGGGCGCGCGTGCGGGTGCGGCCCTTCACCGGGATCGGGCGGTGCAGCTCGAGCTCCTGCCGGCCGTGGACGACGCGGGCCAGGTCGATGTCGATGCCCGGCATCGTCACCGTGGGCGGCTCGGTGTCCCGCAGCGTGGTGGCGACCGTGGCGAAGGTGGGCAGCACGCCGCGGAGGGCGCCCTCGTAGACGTAGGAGAGGTCGTCCGGGCCGGCCCCGACGGCCAGGTGGTACTGCAGGACGTCGGTGCTGTCCCAGGCGAGATCGCGGCCGGGCAGCTCGGCGCCGACGGCGACGGCGGGGTCGATCGGCATCAGTGCTCCTTGGCGAGGTCGTGGGCGGCCTGGTCGTGGGCGGCCTGGTCGTGGGCGGCCAGGTCGAGGGCGGCCAGGTAACCGAAGGTCAGCGCCGGGCCGAGGGTCGCGCCCGCGCCGGCGTAGCTGCGGCCCATCACCGCGGCGCCGGCGTTGCCGGCCGCGTACAGGCCGGCGATGACCGTGCCGTCCGGGCGCAGCACCCGGGCCCGCTCGTCGGTGCGCAGGCCGCCCTTGGTGCCCAGGTCGCCGGGGACCATCCGGAACGCGTAGAACGGCGGTTTGGCCAGGGCACCCAGGCAGGGGTTCGGCCGTTGCCGGGGGTCGCCGTAGTAGCGGTCGTAGGCCGAGTCGCCGCGATGGAAGTCGTCGTCCCGGCCGCTCGCCGCGAACCCGTTGAACCGCCCGACGGTTTCGCCCAGCGCCTCGGCCGGAACGCCGATCGCCGCGGCCAGCTCGCCGAGCGTTGCCGCCTTGTGTGCCACCCCGGCGGCGAACCAGCGGCGAGGCAGCGGCGTGCGCGGCCCTCGCCCGGCGAACAGATACCGGTCACGGTAGGTCTGGTCGGCGATCAGCCAGGCGGGCAGGGTCACCGAGGACGCCAGCATGGCGTGCACGGCATCCACGTACGGCGCGGCCTCGTTGACGAATCGCCTCCCGGTGCTGTCCACCATCAGGCAGCCGGGCTGGTTGCGCTCGGCCAGGCAGAAGTACGGGCCGCCGGTGAGCGGGATCGACGGCCCCCACCAGGCCTCGTCCATCAGGTCGAGCGCGGCGCCCAGCTGTGCGCCCGCCTCGATGCCGTCGCCGGTGTTGCCGGTCGCGCCCACCGTCCACTCGGTGCCGATATCCTGATATTTCCGGCGCATCGCCTCGTTGTGCTCGAAGCCGCCGCTGGCCAGCAGTACGCCCCGCCGCGCGCGGAACAATCGCTCGCCCGAGCGCACGCCGACGACCCGGACCGGCCCACCGCGCGGCCCGCCACCCGGCACGGCCCCGCCGTAATCCGGCTCGGCCCGGCCGTCCGCCGGCACCGCCCGGCCGTCACCCGCGGCCGGGTCGCCGCCTCCGACGATCAGCGCGGTCATCGGAGTCTCCAGCAGCACCGGAACGCCCGCCTCGCGCAGCCCCGCCCGCAGCCCCGCCGCCAGGGCCTGTCCCATGGTGAGCCGCCGCCGCCCCAGCAGCCGCGCGGCCAGTCCACGCCCGGCCAGCCGGGCCACGGTGACCACCGACCGGGGGTGCCTGGTCCCGAGCGCCAGCCACCGGTAGTCGACCTGGGTGACCGCCACGCCGTCCGGCGCCGCCTGGTAGGGCGGGGCGAGACCGGGCTCGGCCAGCCGGGCGTCCAGCGGCTTCGGCTCGATGCTGCGGCCGCCGGCCATGCCGCCCGGCGCCTCCGGGTAGTAGTCCGGATAGCCCGGCACCCACGCGAAGTCGAGCGGGGTGTGCGCGCGGACGAACGCCAGCACCTCCGGCGCCGCGGACAGGAACGCGTTCTGCCGTTCCGGGTCGGCGTCGGGCCCCGCGACGTGTGCGAGATAGACCGCGGCGTCCCCGTGCACCCCGGCCCGCTCGAGCACCTCGTTGCCCGGCATCCACAGTCCGCCGCCGGAACGTGCCGTCGATCCCCCGTAGGAAGAAGTCTTTTCCAGCACCACCACGCGCAACCCGTGGTGCGCCGCGGCCAGTGCCGCGACCATGCCCGCGCCGCCGCTGCCGACCACGACAACGTCGTATTCCTCTTCCGCCACCGTCACTAGAACAGGTTATAGTTTTTCCGTGGACGCCACCACCGCGCCTTGGGACGAGACGGCCGACGTCATCGTGGTCGGCTTCGGCGCGGCCGGGGCGTGCGCCGCGATCGAGGCCGCCGACGCGGGCGCGCGGGTGCTCGTGCTCGACCGGTTCGGCGGCGGCGGCGCGACCGCGATCTCCGGCGGCGTGGTCTACGCCGGCGGCGGCACCGCGCAGCAGCGGGCGGCCGGCGTCACCGACACCCCGCAGGCGATGTACGACTACCTGCGCGAGGAGGCCGGCGACGCGGTCTCGGCCGAGACCCTGCGCCGGTTCTGCGACGAGAGCGTGGCGATGGTCGACTGGCTGGCCGGGCTGGGCGTGCCGTTCGACGCGCGGTTGTGTCCGTACAAGACCTCGTACCCGACGAACCGGCACTACCTCTACTTCTCCGGCAGCGAGACGGCGTTCGCGCAGGTCGCGCCGCCCGCGCCGCGCGGCCACCGGGTCTACGCGCGCGGCACCTCCGGCCGGGTGTTCGCGGCCCGCCTCGCCGCCGCCGCGCGGGACCGCGGCGTCGAACGGCGCGACCAGACCCGGGCCGAGCGGCTGGTCACCGGGGCGGACGGCCGGGTGACCGGGGTCGAGTGCCGCACCCTGCGGGCCGCACCGGCCTGGGCCCGGCTCGCCCATCGGGTGCTGCACCGCTGGTCGGTCAAGCCCGGCGTCTACCTGCCCGGCCTGGGCAAGGCGCTGAACCGCCCGGTCGCCGGGATCGAACGCCGGTACGGCCGCCCGCTGCGGATCGGCGCCGCCCGGGGCGTGGTGCTGGCCGCCGGCGGGTTCGTCTTCGACCGGCAGATGATGCGCGAGCACGCCCCGGACTACCGCGGCGGCCTGCGGCTGGGCACGCCCGGCGACGACGGCTCGGGCATCCGGCTGGGCGTCGCGGCCGGCGCGAGCACCGCCCACCTCGACCGGGTCAGCATCTGGCGGTTCCTCACCCCGCCCTCGGGCATGCTCGGCGGCCGGCTGGTCGACCGGGACGGCCGGCGCATCTGCGACGAGACCCGGTACGGCGCAGCGATCGGCGAGGCGGTGCTGCGCTCGCCCGGCGGCCGCGCCTGGCTGCTGCTCGACGCGCCCACCCTGAAGCGGTGCCGCCGCCAGGTGTGGGAGCAGACCCTGTGGTTCCAGCGCTGGCAGGCGTTCTGGTTGCTCACCGTCGGCCGGGTCAGCGGGCCGACGCTCGCGGCGGTCGCCCGACGGGCCGGCGTGGACCCGGCGGGATTGGCGGACTACCAGGGTGTACCGCCGTACTCGATGATCGATTTTTCGGTCCGGAAGCGGACCGCCGTGCCGGCGCCGATGCTCACCCTCGGCGGCCTGCGGGTCGACGAGAACAACGGGCAGGCGCTCGGCGTCCCCGGCCTGTACGCGGCCGGCCGCACCGCCGTCGGCATCTGCTCGCGCAGCTACGTCAGCGGGCTGTCGCTGGCCGACTGTGTCTTCTCCGGGCGCCGGGCGGGCCGGAGCGTCGCATCGGAGGACCGGGGAGGTCTGCATGCTCACCGAGGCTGACTGTCGCGCCCTCGCCGACCGGCTGCGCGACGCCGAGCGCGACCGCGCGCCGATCCCGCCGCTGGTGCACGACCGGCCGGAGCTGACGGCGGCCGACGCGTACGCGATCCAGCTCTTCAACATCCATCGCCGCGGTGGCGAGGTGGTGGGGCACAAGGTGGGGCTGTCGTCGGCGGCGATGCAGCAGATGATGGGCGTCGACGAGCCCGACTACGGGCACCTCCTGGCCGACATGCGACTGTCCGAAAAGGAGCCGGTCGATGCGGCGCGGTACTGCTACCCGCGGGTCGAGATCGAGGTGGCCTTCCTGCTCGGCGCCGACCTGCCCGGCTTCGGCTGCACCGAGGCCGACGTGCTGGCCGCCACCGAGGCGTTCGCGCCGTCGATTGAGCTGATCGACAGCCGGATTCGGGACTGGAAGATCAGCCTGCCGGACACGATCGCGGACAACGCCTCCTCGGCCGGCTTCGTGGTCGGCGCCGGCCGGGTGCCGCCGGGCCGGATCGACCCGCGCGGCATCGACGCGGTGCTTTACAAGGGCGGCGCGGTGGTGGCGCAGGGCCGGTCGGACGCGGTGCTCGGCAATCCGGTGACCGCGGTGGCCTGGCTCGCCCGTACCGTCGCGGGTTTCGGGGTCCACCTGCGCGCCGGTCACCTGATCATGCCGGGCGCCTGCTGCCGGGCGGTGGACGTGCTGCCCGGCGACGAGTTCCATGCCGTCTTCACCGGCCTCGGCGAGGTCCGGCTGTCCTTCGCGGAGGTGTCCCGGTGACCGTCACGGCCGCCATCGTCGGATCCGGCAACATCGGCACCGACCTGCTGTACAAACTGCGGCGATCGAACCTGATCGAGCCACAGTGGATGGTCGGCATCGACCCGGAGAGCCCGGGATTGCGCCGCGCGGCAAAGGAAGGGCTCGCCGTGAGCGCGCACGGCGTCGACTGGCTGCTCGCCCAGGACCCGCTGCCCGACCTGGTCTTCGAGGCCACCTCGGCGGCCGTGCACCGGGCCGCCGCGCCGCGCTACGCCGAGGCCGGCATCCGCGCGATCGACCTGACCCCGGCCGCGGTCGGGCCGCTCGTGGTGCCCGAGGTCAACCTGGGCGAGCACCTCGACGCGCCGAACCTGAACCTCATCACCTGCGGCGGGCAGGCGACCATCCCGATGGTGCACGCGGTCTCCCGGTGCACGCCGGTGAGCTACGCCGAGATCGTGGCGACCGTGGCGTCCCGCTCGGCCGGGCCGGGCACCCGGGCGAACATCGACGAGTTCACCCGCACCACCGGCCGGGCGCTCGAAGTGGTCGGCGGCGCCGGGCGGGGCAAGGCGATCGTCGTACTCAACCCGGCCGATCCGCCGCTCATCATGCGCGACACCGTGTTCTGCGCGATCGGGCCGGACGCCGACCTCGTCAAGGTGGCCGAGTCGGTGCACGCGATGGCCGCCGAGGTGGCCCGCTACGTGCCCGGCTACCGGCTGCTCAACGAGCCCCAGTTCCACGACGGCCGGGTCGCGATCTTCGTGGAGATTCGCGGCGCCGGGGACTTCCTTCCGCCGTACGCCGGAAATCTGGACATCATGACCGCGGCCGCCTGCCGGGTCGGGGAGGAGCTCGCCACATGACCGCCGACATCAGGATCACCGACTCGTCGCTGCGCGACGGCTCGCACGCCAAGCGCCATCAGTTCATCGTGGACGAGGTGACCGCGGTGGTCGCGGCCCTGGACGCGGCCGGCGTGCCGGTGATCGAGGTGACCCACGGGGACGGTCTGGGCGGGTCGTCGTTCACGTACGGTCTCAGCCGCACGCCCGAACAGGAGCTCATCAAGGCGGCCGTGCGCACCGCGACCCGCGCGAAGATCGCCTTCCTGATGCTGCCGGGCATCGGCCTGTTCGACGACATCCGCGAGGCGGCCGGCAACGGCGCCACGGTCTGCCGGATCGCCAGCCACTGCACCGAGGCGGACATCACCGAGCAGCACTTCGGCCTGGCCCGCGAGCTCGGGCTGGAGACGGTCGGCTTCCTGATGATGGCGCACTCCCAGCCGCCCGAGGCCCTCGCCAAGCAGGCCCGCATCATGGCCGACGCCGGCTGCCAGTGCGTCTACGTGGTCGACTCGGCCGGCGCGCTGGTGCTCGACCAGACCGCCGACCGGGTGGCCGCGCTTGTCGCCGAGCTGGGCGGCGACGCGCAGGTGGGCTTCCACGGGCATGAGAACCTCGGCCTCGGCGTGGCCAACTCGGTGCTGGCCGTGCGGGCCGGCGCCAAGCAGATCGACGGCAGCACCCGCCGGTTCGGCGCGGGCGCCGGAAACACACCGGTCGAAGCCTTCGTCGGCGTCTGCGACAAGCTCGGCATCGAGACCGGCGTGGACTTCTTCGCCATTGTCGATGCGGCCGAGGACGTGGTGCGACCGGTGATGGCCGACGAGTGCAAGCTCGACCGGATGGCCCTGATCATGGGGTACGCCGGGGTCTACTCCAGCTTCCTGGGGCACGCCTTCACGCTCGCTTCCCGGTACGGCGTGTCCGGCGCCGAGATTCTTGTGCAGGCGGGTGCCCGCGGGCTGGTCGGCGGCCAGGAGGACCAGCTGATCGACATCGCCGTACAGCTCAGTAGTAGGTGACCGACACCGTCTCGGTGCGGGCCACCGCCTGGCAGGCGAGGATGTAGCCGTCGTCGAAGTCCTCCTGTTCGAGCACCTCGTTGTGCACCAGGTCGACTTCGCCGCCGAGCAGCCGCAGCGCGCACGAGCCGCAATGCCCCTGCCGGCAGGAGAACGGCGGGTTCAGCCCGGCCCCGATCACCACGTCGAGCATCCGCTGCCCGGCCGGCCACGGCAGGCGGTGCGTTTGCCCGTCGATCTCCACCTGGAGGGTGGCGTCCACCCCCGCCGACGGCTCGATCTCGAACCGCTCCACGCGGATCCTTTCCTCCGGCACTCCGGCTTTCTGCAACGCCTTCCGGCTCACTGCGACAAAAGGTTCCGGACCGCAGACGTACGCCTCCCGGCCGCTCACCGGCGCGATCAGGTCAGCCAGTGCGGCCGCGTCCGGGGCGCCGCGCTCGCTGTCCAGCCAGTGCGTGACGGTCAGCCGGTTGCCGTGCCGTTCGCGCAGCGCGTCGAGCTCGGCGGCGAAGATGACCGAGCGCTCGTCCCGGTTCGCGTAGATCAGGGTCAGCCGGCCGCGGCCGGTGGCGAGCACCGACTTGATGATGCCGATCACCGGCGTGATGCCGCTGCCGCCGGCCAGCAGCAGCAGATCGTCGTCGAGCGAGGCCGGGGTGAACTCGCCGGCCGGTGGCAGCAGTTCGAGGGTGCCGCCGGCCCGGACGTGGTCGCAGATCCAGTTCGACGCCTGCCCGTCGCGCACCCGCTTCACCGTGATCTTCAGGTCGGCGTCGGTGTGCGGCGAGCTGGAGAGCGAGTAGCAGCGGGCCACGTTGCCGCCGTTCTGCGGCACCAGGACGGTCAGGTACTGCCCAGGTCGGTAGGCGAACGCCGCCGCCAGCGCCGGCGGCACCGCCAGGACCAGCGAGTGCGCGTCCGGCGTCTCCGCGATGACCTCGGCGACCCGCAGCCGGTGCGCCATCAGGTCACCTCCAGCTTGCCGGCGCGGACCGCATCCTCGATGCTGGCCCGCAGGTCGGGGCAGGTCGGCACGAGCGCGCTGAGCCGGGTGGAGCAGATGCTCTCGGCCGCCCTCGTCCACTGCACACTGGTCTGCTGGGGGCTCGACTTGCGCACCCGGACCAGCGCGGCGCAGCGGGCGCAGGAGAGCTCCGCGTACCCGCCTTCGAGGTACTCCTGCCGCTCGGTGCAGGCGGTCATGCCGTCTTCTTCATGTTGGCCTCGACCTCGGCCGTCCACGTCTCGACGGCGCGGGTGGTGTCGACCTCGAACTCGTACCGGGCCACCATGTCCTCGGTGATGTCCTCGACGTCCACATAGAACTGTTCGTACCAGCGGCGCAGTTGGTAGACCGGGCCGTCCTCGGCGCACAGCAGCGGGTTGTCGATCCGGCTCTTGTGCTTCCAGATCTCCACGTCCTGCTCGAAGCCGATCCCGATGCTCTTCGCGAACTTCGCCGCCGCCCGTTCCGCCTGCTCGGTGGTGAGGCCGGGCAGGCGCTTGACGATCACGCCCCACTGGAGCACGAACGAGTCCGCGGAGACCGGGTAGTGACAGTTGATCAGCACCGATTCGACGTCGATGCCTTTGTAGTTGTTGTAGAGATAATCGATCATGTACGAGGGGCCGTAGTACGCGGCCTCCGAGCGCAGCGTCGCGTCCCCGGACTGCTTGGCCGTGATCGGCACGTCCGGCCGCGGCCGGGTCTGCAGGAACTGCGCCGCCACGTGGCCCTCGAGGACGTTCTTGAAGAACGTCGGGAAGGCGAAGTGGATGTAGAAGAAGTGCGCCATGTCGACGACGTTGTCGATGATCTCCCGGCAGTTGGCGCCGTCGATCCGGATCGAGTCCCAGGTCCAGGCGCTCCACTCGGCGGAGAAGGCGGCCTCGATCCGCGGGATCGCCAGCTCCGGCGGCGGCGTCGAGCCCTGCGGATCGTTCCAGACGAACAACTGCCGATTCTCTTCCAGAACCTGCCATGACCTCGTCCGGGCGCGGGGCGGCACGCGATGCGCGTACGGTACCGCGGCGCATCGGCCGTCGCCGCGCCAGCGCCAGTCGTGGAACGGGCAGGCCACCTCGTCGCCCTTGATGGTGCCCATGGTCAGGTCGCCGCCCATGTGCCGGCAGTAGCCGTCGAGCACGTGCAGCGCCCCGGCCGAGTCGGCGAAGACCACGAGCTTGGTGCCGAACGCCTCGATCGCGTGCGGCTTGCCGTCCCGGAACGAGTCGGCCAGGCCCAGGCAGTGCCAGCCCCGGGCGAACCTGGTCGGCAGCGCCCCCGTGTCGATCGTGCGTGCCTCCGCGCCGTCGCTCATGTGTCGCTCCCAGGTTCGGCGGTAGCCCGTCAGGTAGAACGTGTTCTAGTATAGGGACCGTTGAGTTCGCCAGCCAAGCCAGCGGAGGGTTCTCATGGAAGGCGCCGCAGCGGTCGCGTCGGGCGTGCAGGAACTGCTACCTGTTCTGCGGGACAGGGCGCAGGAGACGGAGGACCGCCGGCAGCTGTCCGCCGAGACGGTCAAGTCGCTCGCCGCGACCGGCTTCTTCCGGCTGCTGCAGCCGGCCCGGTTCGGCGGGTTCGAAGCCGATCCGATCACCTTCCTGAGCTGCGTGCGCGACATCGCGAGCGCCTGCGGGTCGACCGGCTGGGTGGCCTCGGTGATCGGGGTGCACAACTGGCAGATGGGCCTCTTCCCCGACCAGGCCCAGCAGGACGTCTGGGGCGACGACCCGGGCACGCTGATGTCCTCGTCGTACGCGCCGACCGGCAAGATCAAGCAGGTCGAGGGCGGCTATCAGGTCAGCGGGCGGTGGAGCTTCTCGTCCGGCTCCGAGCACGCCACCTGGGTGCTGCTCGGCGGCATCGTCCCGCCGGGCGAGGACGGCGCACCGGCCGACTTCCGCACGTTCCTGATCCCCGCCGCGGACTACACGGTCGAGGACGTCTGGCAGACCATCGGGCTGCGCGGCACCGGCAGCAACGACATCGTGGTCGCCGGCGCGTTCGTCCCGGCGTACCGGTCGCTCAGCTTCGGCGACACGGCCCGCTGCTTCGGCCCCGGCCAGGAGCAGAACACCGCGCCGCTGTACCGGATCCCGTACGGTTCGATCTTCCCGTACTCGATCACCACCCCGATCATCGGGATGGCGACCGGGGCGTACGACGCGCACGTCTCCTACATGCGCGAGCGGGTCCGCGCCGCGTACGCCGGGGTGCGCGCCGCCGAGGACCCGTATTCGCAGGTCCGGGTGGCCCGGGCGGCCGGCGACATCGACGCCGCCTGGAACGCGCTGACGGTGAACATGACCGAGCTGATGACCCTCGCCAGGGCGGGGGAGAAGCTGCCGATGCGGCTGCGCCTGCGGGTGCGCCGCGACCAGGTCCGCGGCACCGAGCTGGCGATCCAGGCGGTGGACCGGCTCTTCGAGAACTCCGGCGGCCGATCCATCTACACCAGCCACCCGATCCAGCGGTACTGGCGGGACGCGCACGCCGGCCGGGTGCACGCGATCAACGACCCCGAACGGGCCCTTTCCATGTACGGGCGGGGCGAGTTCGGCCTGTCCGTCGCCGACGCAATGGTGTGAGGTCCTCGATGACACTGCATTTCCACCGGACCGGGCCGGTCGGCACGACCCCGGTCGTCCTGCTGCACGGCGGCGGCCCGGGTGCATCGGCGTGGAGCAACTTCGGCCGTACGATTCCGGTCTTCGCCAAACGCTTCGACACGATCGCACCCGATCAGCCCGGATACGGCAGCTCAGAACTTGGTGACATCAAGGAGCAGTACTTCACCCACTCCGCCGACGCTCTGGCCGGGCTGCTCGACGAGCTCGGCCTGGACCGGGTCGACCTGATCGGCAACTCGCTCGGCGGCGGCACCGCGGTCCGGTTCGCGCTGCGCCACCCGGCCCGCGCCGGCAAGCTGCTGCTGATGGGCCCCGGCGGGCTCAGCCTCAACGTGTTCGCCGCCGACCCGACCGAGGGCGTCAAGCGGCTGGGCGCGTTCGGGGCCGGGCCGAGCCGGGAACGGATGGCCGCGTTCCTGCGTACGCTCGTGTTCGATCCCGCCCTGGTCACCGACGAGCTGATCGATGAGCGGCTCGCCGCCGCCGCCACCCCGGCCGCGCTGCGCGCCCTGCGCGAGATGGGCGCCTCGTTCACCGACCCCGCGCGCTATGAGGACGGCATGCTCTGGCGCGAGGCGCACCGGCTGCGCAACGAGGTCCTGCTGGTCTGGGGCCGGGAGGACCGGGTCAACCCGCTCGACGGCGCGCTGGTCGCGCTGAAGGTGATCCGCCGCTGCCGGCTGCACGTCTTCGGCGGCTGCGGGCACTGGGCGCACCTGGAGAAGTTCGACGAGTTCAACCGCCTGGCGTTCGACTTCCTGGAAGGGGACAGGTCGTGAGTCTCATCCGATCCCTCGGCTACCTGCGGGTCGAGGCCACCGACGTCGCCGCCTGGCGGGCGTTCGGGGTCAAGGTGCTCGGCATGGTCGAGGGCCGCGGCCCCGACCCGTCGGCCGTCTACCTGCGCATGGACGACCTGCCGGCGCGCATCGTGGTGCTGCCGGGGGACCGCGACCGGCTGGCCGCCAGCGGCTGGGAGGTGGCCGACCCGTCGGCGTTCGCCCGGCTGCTTCTTTCGCTGGAGGAGGCCGGGGTCGCGGCCAAGACCGCCGGGGGCGACGAGCTCGCCGATCGGCGGGTCGCGCAGATGGTCAGCGTGGACGACCCGTCCGGGAACCGGCTCGAGTTCTTCTGCGGCGCCGCCCTCGACACCCGGCCTGCCCTCGGCGCGTACGGGACCAGGTTCGTCACCGGCGACCAGGGGATGGGGCACGTGGTGCTGCCCGCCTTCGACGACGCCGCGTCGCTGCGGTTCTGGACCGACGTGCTCGGCTTCCGGCTGCGCGACTCGATGCGGCTGGTGCCGGAGCACCTCGGCCTGCCGCCCAGCGACCGGCCACTGTGGATGCGCTTCCTCGGCTGCGGCCCGCGGCACCACAGCGTCGCGCTGGCCCCGATCCCCGCGCCCAGCGGCCTGATCCATCTGATGACCGAGGCCGAGACGATCGACGACGTGGGCCTGGCGATGGACCGCTGCGCCAAGAACAAGGCGCCGATGATCTCCACGCTCGGCCGGCACGCCAACGACCACATGATCTCCTTCTACGTGCGTACGCCGAGTGGCTTCGACATCGAGTACGGCACCGGCGGCCTCACGGTGGACGACGCCACCTGGGTGGCCCGGCAGACCACCGCGCACAGCGTCTGGGGTCACCGGTTCGCGCCCGGCGCCGGGCACTGAGGCCGGTGTGAGCGTCATCCCGGCCGGCCTGGACTCGCGGGAGTTCCGCCGGGTCTTCGGCCACTTCGCCACCGGCGTCACGATCATCACGACGGCCGACGAGCGGGGGCCGGCCGGGTTCGCGTGTCAGGCCTTCGCGCCGCTGTCGCTGGACCCGCCGCTGGTGCTGTTCTGCCCGCAGGCGGGATCGCAGACGTGGCAACGGATCCGGCGTACCGGAATGTTCGGGGTGAATGTTCTGGCCGAAGGCCACGACGAGGTGTCGCGCGCGTTCGGGACCAGCGGACCGGACAAGTTCGCCGGCGTCGACTGGATTTCTTCCCCGGCCGGCGTGCCCCTGCTCGCGGGGGTGCTGACCTGGGCGGAATGCCGGGTGGAGGCGGTGCATCCGGGCGGCGACCACGCGATCGTCGTCGGCCGGGTGCTGACCCTCGGCGAGTGCCGCGGCGCCGGCCCACTGCTGTTCTTCAAGGGCCGCTACCACGCCGCCGCACCGGTCCCGGCGGCCGCCGAACCCGAGGTGGTGGACACGCTACTGGCCTGGCCCCGGCACACGGACTGGATTTAGTCGTACGGTGACGCGCAGCCCGCCGCCCGCGCGTGGCTGAAGGGCGAGGGTGCCGTCGTGCGCCTCGGCGACGCTCCGGACGATGGCCAGGCCGAGGCCGACACCGCCGTGGTCGGTGCGCACGCGCCCGGCGCCGCGCTCGAACGGCTCGACCATGCGGGCGACGTCGTGTGGGCTGAGCGTCTCGCCGGTGTTCTCGACGGTGAGCTGCCCGCCGCCGGTCGTCACCCACACGGTGCCGCCCTGCGGCAGATTGTGGACGATCGCGTTGTGCACGAGGTTCGTCGTCATCTGCAGCAGCAGCGCGGGTGAGCCGACGGCGGGAGTCAGCTCGCCGGTCGTCTCGATGGTCACGCCTCGCTTCTCGGCGAAGGGAAGGAGCGTCTCCGTGGCCTCCTCGGCGATCAGCGACAGGTCGACCCGCTCCGGCGTGAAGGCCCGCTGGTCGGCGCGGCTGAGCAGGAGCAGCGCCTCGGTGAGCTCGATCGCCCGGGCGTTGACCGCGTGCAGGCGGTCGACGACCTCGCCGCCGGCGCCGTCCGGATCCTGCCGGGCCACGTCGAGCAGGGCCTGCGTGATCGCCAGCGGGGTACGCAGCTCGTGCGAGGCGTTGGCGGCGAAACGCTGCTGCTCGGCGACCTGCGCCTCGAGCCGGGCGAGCATGGTGTCGAAGGCGTCGGCGAGCTCGCGGAACTCGTCCCACCTGCCCTCCAGCCGGATGCGGTGGGCGAGCGATCCGCTCGCGGCCGTGCGCGTGGCCTCGGTGATCCGGGTCAGCGGGGCGAGCATGCGGCCGGCCAGCAGCCACCCGCCCACGAGGCCGAACACCAGCAGGACCGCCATGACCGCGGCCGCCCTCGGCGCGAAGACGTGCAGCAGGGCGGACCGGACCGGAAAGACGCCGCCCTGCATGCCGGGGTCGGCCGAGATCAGCAGCGCCCGGTCCGGCACGTACCGCAGCAGGAACACCCACACGGCGGCCAGCAGCAGGGCGCCCGCGAGCAGCAGGAAACCGGTGTAGCTGAGGGTGAGCTTGAGGCGGACGCTCATTCCCGGGGCCCTACCCATGCGTGTCGATCCGGTAGCCCGCGCCGGGCACGGTGCCGATGATCCACGGCTCGCCGAGGCGCTTGCGCAGTCCCGACACGGTGATCCGGACGGCGTTGGTGAACGGGTCCGCGTTCTCGTCCCAGGCCCGCTCCAGCAGCTCCTCGGCGCTGACGACCCCGCCCTCGGCGGCGACCAGGACCTCGAGCACGGCGAACTGCTTGCGGGTGAGCGCGACGTAACGGCCGTCGCGGTAGACCTCCCGGCGGAACGGATCGAGCCGGAGACCGGCGATCTCGCGTACCGGTGGACGGTTGTGGCCGCGGCGGCGGTCGAGCGCGCGCAGCCGGAGCACGAGCTCGCGCAGCTCGAACGGCTTGGTGAGGTAGTCGTCGGCGCCGAGCTCGAAACCGGAGACCTTGTCGTCGAGCCGGTCGGCGGCGGTGAGCATGAGGATGGGCAGGCCGCTGCCCGAGGCGACGACGTGCTCGGCGACCTCGTCGCCGGACGGGCCCGGGATGTCGCGGTCGAGCACGGCGATGTCGTACGCGTTGACTGCCAGCAGCTCCAGCGCGGTGTCGCCGTCCCCGGCGACGTCGGCGGCGATCGCCTCCAGGCGCAGGCCGTCCCGGATGGCCTCGGCCAGGTAGGGCTCGTCCTCGACGATCAGCACACGCACGCCCGATTCTAACGAGCCGGGACCTATCGCCGGCGTATGGAAAACCGCATACGTGCTGGTAACGGCGCATCCGGTGTACTGCGGCAATGTCCAGGAGAATGCTCCGGCCGCTGGCCGCCCTCGCCCTCGCCGCCCTGATCGGCGCGGGATGCTCGAAGACCTCGACCGCCGGCGCCGGCGACAATGCGGCCGCCAACCACGACAAGGCGGTGAAATTCGCCGCGTGCATGCGCGACAACGGCGTCAAGGGGTTCCCGGACCCGGACGCGTCGGGCACCTTCACGGTCGACGGGGTGCTGAACGGCTCGTCGCTGAACCCGGACAGCGCCGAGTGGAAGAAGGCCCTCGACGCGTGCAAGGACCTCCAACCGGCCGGGTTCACCGGCGGCAAGCGGACCGCCGAGCAGCAGGCGCAGGTCCTGAAGTTCGCCGCGTGCATGCGCGACAACGGCGTGCGGGACTTTCCGGACCCCGGCCCGGCCGATCCCATCATCGACACCAATCGCATCCCGTCCCTCGCCGGGAAGGACGTCCGGAGCGATCCGGTGCTGCGCGCCGCGCAGGACAAGTGCGGCGATCTCGTGGCCGGGATCGTCCAGAAGGGCCGGCCGTGAAGCGGACAACCTGGGCGCTGGCCGGGGCGGCCGTCCTGGTCACCGCGACCGTCACCGGCGGGGTGGCCGCCGCGTCCGGTTCGACGGAGGCGGCGCCCGCCACGCAGGACCCGGCGAGCACGGCGACGGTGCAGAAGGGGAAGCTCGCGGCCACCGTCTCGCTGGACGGGATCCTGACCTATCGGAACCCGTACTCCGCGATCAATCACGCCGCCGGGACCTACACCGCACTGCCCGGCGGCGGCGACAAGATCGGCTGCGGCGACGTGTTCTACCGGGTGGACGACCGGCCGGTGCTGCTGCTGTGCGGCCCGGTCCCGGCCTACCGCGACCTGCGGGGCGGCGATACCGGCAACGACGTCCGGGAGCTCAACGAGAACCTGCGCCGGCTCGGCTACCCGGCCGCCACGGGCAGCAGCTTCACCGCGAGGACGCGGACCGGCCTTCGGGCGCTCCAGCACGACCGGGGCGCGGAGGTGACCGGCGAGCTCGGCCTCGACGATGCGGTCGTGCTGCCCGAGCCGGTGCGGATCGCCAAGGTGTCCGGCGTGCTCGGCGCGGCCGCCCAGCCGGGCGCGCCGGTCGTCCAGGCCACGTCCGACACGCTCGAGGTGCGGGTGACCCTCGACGCCCTGCAGCAGGGCCTGGTGAAGGCGGGCTGCCGGGCGCGGATCACGCTGCCCGGCAACCGGTCGGCGACCGGCCGGGTGGCCCGGCTGGGGCGGGTCGCCCAGGTCCCGGACGGGCAGCAGACCGGCGCCGGCGGCGCGACCGTCCCGGCGTACCTCGGCCTCGACGATCCGGCGCAGGCGCGCGGGCTCGACCAGGCCCCGGTGCAGGTGGAGATCACGACGGCGGGGGTGGACAGCGCCCTGAACGTCCCGGTCACCGCGCTCGTCGGGAAATCCGGCGGCGGGTTCGCGGTCGAGGTCGTCCGGGCCGGCGGCGCCCGCGCGCTGGTCGCGGTGGAGGTGGGCCTGTTCGACAGCTCCAGCGGGCAGGTCCAGGTCGAGGGCGACCTGCACGAGGGCGACCACGTGGTGGTGCCGGCCTCGTGAGCGGCGAAACGGTTCTGGACCTGGCCGGGGTGACCAAGGTCTACGGGGAGCAGCCGCCGGTGCCGGCCCTGCAGGGGGTGTCCCTCTCCGTCCGGCGGGGCGAGCTGGTGGCGGTCGTCGGGCCCAGCGGGTCGGGCAAGTCCACGCTGCTGCACATCATGGGGACGCTGGAGCGGCCCAGCGGCGGCGTGGTCCGGATCGGCGGGGTGGACGCGGCCGGGCTCAGCGACCGCGAGCTGTCCCGGCTGCGGGCCCGGGAGATCGGGTTCGTGTTCCAGCAGTTCTTCCTGGCCGAGCACGCCACGGTGCGGGAGAACGTCGCGGACGGGCTGCTCTACGCGGGCGTCCCCGCCGCCGAGCGGTACCGGCGCGCGGACGAGGCGCTCGACCGGGTCGGGCTGGCCGGCCGCGCCGGCTTCCGGCCCACCAAGCTCTCCGGCGGGGAGCGGCAGCGGCTGGCGATCGCCCGGGCCCTCGTCGGGCGGCCGGCGATCGTGCTCGCCGACGAGCCGACCGGGAACCTCGACAGCGCCACCGGGGCATCGATCATGCGGCTGATCCGCGAGCTGAACGCCGCGGGCGCCACCATCATCATGATCACGCACGACGCGGCGCTCGCCGATCAGCTGCCGCGCCGGATCCGGGTCCTGGACGGCCGGGTGGTCGAGGACACCTCCGGCACGGGGGAGGTGCGATGAGGACACGACTGCGGCCCAAGGACGGGCTGCGGGTGGCGAGTACCGGGCTGCGCGCCCGGCCGCTGCGCGCCGCGCTGTCCGCGCTCGGGATCGCGATCGGAACCGCGGCGATCGTGGCCGTTCTCGGGGTGTCCGCCTCCTCGCAGGCCGGGCTGCTCGCGGAGATCGCCCGGCTCGGCCCGAACATGCTGACCGCCGAGGCCGGGCAGAGCCTCACCGGGCAGCCGGCCTTGCTGCCCCGCGAGGCGCCGGCCCGGATCACCCACCTGGCCGGGGTCGAACAGGTGGCGCACACCGGCCTGCTGAAGGACGAGAAGGTCTACCGCAGCTCGATGATCCCGGCCGGCAACTCCGGTGGCCTCCAGGTGCGGGCCACCAGCCTGAACCTGCCGGCCGTGCTGCGCACCGCCGTCGCCCGCGGCGAGTGGCTCAACGAGGGCACCGCCCGCGAGCCGGTCGCGGTGCTCGGCTCGGTCGCCGCGCTGCGGCTGGGCATCGACCGGATCGAGAACAAGCGGATCTGGCTGGGCCACCAGTGGTTCACCGTGGCGGGCGTCCTGGCCCCGTCGCCGCTGGAGCCGGACATCGACAACAGCGCCCTGATCGGGTACCCGGCCGCCCAGCGGTATCTCGGCTACGTCAGCATGGCCGGCGGCGAGCCGACGGCCGGCCCGCCGAGCTCGATCTACGTGCGCGCCGACATCGACCGGGTGGCCGCGGTGCAGGCGCTGCTGGCGCCGACCGCCGACCCCGAGGCGCCGAACGAGGTGAACGTCAGCCAGCCGTCCGACGTGCTCACCGCCCGCGCCGCCGCGGCCGGGGCGTTCGACAGCCTCTTCCTCGGGCTCGGCGTGGTGGCGCTGATCGTGGGGGCCGTCGGCGTTGCCAACATCATGATCATCTCGGTCCTGGAGCGCCGCTCGGAGATCGGCCTGCGGCGCGCCCTCGGCGCGACCCAGGGCCAGATAAGGACGCAGTTCCTGGCCGAGGCCGTCCTGCTCGCCGCCCTCGGCGGGGTGGCCGGCGTGCTGGCCGGTGCCGCGGCGACGGCGGTGTACGCGACCGCGAAGAGCTGGGCGGTCGTGATCCCGGTCCAGGCCTGGTCCGGCGGCATCGGCGCGGCCGTCCTGATCGGCGCGGTCGCCGGCCTCCTACCGGCCGTCCGGGCGTCCCGGCTGCCACCGACCGTGGCCCTGCGCACGGCCTGAGACCTCGGGGCGGTTGTCCTTCGCCCAGACGGTTTATGTGGGTGGAAAAGCAGCATCGGCCGGAGCCCTGGCGGCGTTGAATGGGTATAAATCAACCCTTAAGGTGGGAAATGTTCCGGTCGCGTGCTACCACGCCCGTACTCGTCGCGCTGGCGGTAATCGTCGTGCAGGCGCCATTGTCGCTTGGCGGTGGTCCGGCGTTCGCTTCGGCCGCCGCCACGATGGATTCCCCACCCGCCGATCAAGCCCAGGACAGCGTCCTGGTCACCGGGACCGGCGAAGTCGGCGGTGAGCCCGACACGCTCACCGCCGACTTCGGGGTGGAGACCACCGCGTCCACGGTCGCCCAGGCTCTGCAAAGCGCCAACACGGCGGCCAACCGGATGCGCGACTCGCTCATCCACGCCGGGATCACCCGAGCCGACCTTCAGACGTCGAACCTCACCATCGGCACGAAGGTGGACGACAAGCAGGCGGTCATCGGGTACACCGTGAGCGAAGGGCTCACCGCGACGATCCGGAACTTGGGGCGCGCCGGCGAGCTCATGTCCGCCGCCATCGCCGCAGGGGGCGACGCGGCGCGGTTGAACGGCGTGTCGTTCGCCATCGAGAACGACACCGCACTGCTCACGAAAGCACGCAAGAAGGCGTTCGCCGACGCCCGGCGGAAAGCCACGCTGTATGCGGGCGAGGCAGGCCGATCGCTCGGCCGCGTCCTCAAGGTGAGCGAGGCGGCTCCCAGCGACGGGGGTCCCGTCACCCACTACTTCGGCCCGGCCGCCATGAGCGCACCGTTCCCGATCGACCCGGGCCGGCAGCAGCTTGCGGTGACTGTCACGGTGGAATGGGCCCTCGCCATGCGGAAAACCGGCCCGGCAACCGGGTGACGGGCCGGGCAGCGATCGGTGTCGGTCAGTCCGTCGGGCCGGTCGGCAGCTCGCGACGCAGCACCTTGCCGGTGGCATTGCGCGGCAGCGCGTCCACGAACACCACGTCGCGCGGCACCTGATACCGGGCAAGGCTCGCCTTCACGTAGTCCTTGATCACCTGAGGATCTCGGGCGGAGGAGTCGGTCGGGACGATGAAGGCGCGCAGCCGCTTGCCGAACTCCGGGTCGTCCACGCCGATCACCGCGGCCTCGACCACGTCGTCGCGCTCGGCGAGGAGGTTCTCCACGGCCACCGGATACACGTTCTCGCCGCCGGAGATGACCATGTCGTCGTCGCGGCCGTCGATGAAGAGCAGGCCCTCGTCGTCGAAGTGGCCCTGGTCGCCGGTGGCCATGTAGCCGTCGATGATCTGCTTCTGCTGTCCGTCGGTGTAGCCCTCGAACGGAATCCCGGTACGCACGAACACCCGCCCGTGCACCCCGGCCTCGGTGATCCGGCGGTCGTTCGCGTCGTAGAGGGCGACGTGCACGGTGACCGGCGGTTTGCCGACCGTCCCGGGCGCCCGGCGCGCCTCGGCCGGCTGGGCCACCGACGCGACGGCGACCTCGGTGGACCCGTACACGTTGTAGATCACCTCGCCGAACACGTCCTGGAACCGGTTCGTCAGCTCGGGCGCCAGGGCGGAACCGGCGACGAAGACGGTCCGCAGCGACGAGGTGTCGTACTTGCCGATGATCTCGGGCCCGAGAGCGAGGATCCGGGTGAGCATCGTCGGCACCGCGACCAGCATCTCGGCCCGGTGCTCGGCGATCGCCTCGAGGATGCGTTCGGCGTCGAAGCGGCGCAGCAGTACGGCGTGGTTGGCCAGCGACAGCCCGACGGTCCAGGCTCCGAAGCCGGTGCTGTGGAACAGCGGCGAAGCGAACACCGCGGCGCCCTGCCGCGGGAACGGGATCCGGTCCGCGATCAGGACGCTGGCCAGCGGCGACACCTTCGTGCGCGGCGCGCCCTTGGGCAGGCCGGTGGTGCCGCTGGTGAGGATGATGAAACCGGCCGGCCGCTCCGGCAGGGGCAGCGGGGTGACCGGGTGTGCCGCGATCAGCTCGTCGATGGGCGTGCCGGCGGAGGCCGCACCCCAGGTGAGATAGCGCGGGATGTCGTCCGGCAGGCCGTCGATCAGGTCGGCGAACTCGCTGTCGTACAACACCACCCGGATCTTCTCGCGGGCCACCACCTCGGCGAACTGCTGCCTTGCGAGACCGGTGTTCATCAGCGCCAGCCGTAACGAGGCCCGGGCGGTGCCGCTGATCGCCAGCAGCAGGCCGCGGTGGTCCCGGGCCAGGACACCGACCACCGACCGGGCCGGCAGGCCGAGCTCCTGCAGGGCGTGTGCCAGGGCATTGGACTGTTCGTCGAGCTCCCGGTAGGTCAGGGTGCCACGGTCGTCGGTCACCGCCGGAGCGTCCGGATGCTCGGCCGCCGCCTTCCTGATCAGAGCGGCCTGCGGGCCGAGCCGGGCGTTGTTGACCGCCGCACGCAGCAGCCGGTCCGGACGCAGCAAATTGACGATGCCGATCTGGTGCATGCGCAGGACGGCGTGCAACTGCTCGATCATGGTCGGAGCCCTTGTTCGAGGGACGGCGGTCGAGGCGAAGCGAGGTCCTCCACCAGTCTGGCGTGACCGTAAAGGAGTGAGCTGGGTCACGGCAAGGAGTTGCCGACCGGTTGCTGGGCTGCTACGGCGCCGCCGTCCGGCGCGTTGACCGGAGCCGCGAGCTGGTAGCCGGGGACGGCGAAGGCGACCACCACGACATGCATCACCATGAGCGCGGCGACGGCCGTCGCGGTGGTGTCCGGGATGAACTTCAGGGTCAGCAGCGCCACGTCGGGGAGGAACGACAGCACGGCCACGGTGGGGACGAGGACCTTCAGTACGCGGCGAGGCCGGGCCGACCGGCGCCGCACGAGCTGCCAGCCGGCCCACCCGGCGAGCACGCCGGCCGCGGTGAACGCGCCGTACACCGGAAGCTGCAGCGGCGGGAACGTCGCGCTCGCCCCGGCGTGCCGGGCGACCGCGGCGACCAGCGTGTTGACGGCGATGGCGCAGGCGATGACGGCCAGGAGGATGAGAGCGGTACGTCGGGACATGGCACACCCTTCTCCGGGGCTTACTTACGGGACTGATCGGTCCCGTAAATTACGGTACCACTCGGTCCCGTATACTTGCTGTGTGTCTTCACAGGGAGGCCGGCCGCGCGATCCGGCGCTCGAGGCGGCGATCCTCGACGCCACCCAGGACCTGCTCATCCAGCACGGGTTCGCCGCCACCACCGTGGAGGCCGTCGCCCGGGCGGCCGGTACCGGCAAGGCCGCCGTCTACCGGCGCTGGCCGTCCAAGATCGGCCTGGTGATCGCGGCCGTCCAGGCGCTGCAGAGCCCGCCGGCCGTGCCCGACACCGGCACGTTGCGCGGCGACCTGCTGGAATGCGCCATGCATTTCGTCCAGCCGCACCGGCGGCCCGCAATGGTGCTGGCCGGTGTGCTCGACGAGATCGGCCGCAACGACGAGCTGCGCGAGGCCGCGTACGCGGCGATCGGCAAGCCGCCCGCCATGGCCTTCGCGGCCGTGCTGCGGCGCTGGCAAGCCCGTGGCGAAGTCGCCTCGTCGGCCCCGGCCGACCTGCTGGCCGGAATCGTCCCGGCCGCCGCGTTCCGCAACGTGGTCTTCCGCCGCCGTGCCCTCGACCACCGGACCGCGGTGGACCTCGTCGACTTCGTGCTGCTACCGGCCCTCCGGCCCACCTCGTGACACCGGTAGTCAGGTCGGCTGGTACCAGGACTGGGCCTTGAGCCAGGTCAGGTAGTCGTCGTAGATGCGTACCAGGTCCGGCGGGCCCACCCGCAGGGCGAAGAACTCGTCCAGCAGGGCGAAGAGCGTGTCGATGACGGCCGGGTCGCGGTCGGCCGACTCGACCGCCGCGCGACCGCCGGCCGCGCCGTCCGGGCGGGCCAGGTGGATCACCAGGCCCTGCCAGGTCAGGTTGTTGCCGTCGCCCAGGCGGGTCACCAGCCACTCCCGGAAACCGGTCAGCAGGCGGCCGTCGTTACCCGCGTCGAGGCCCGCCAGATAGGCGCAGTACTGCCCGTACGACCCGTCCAGGCCGTACAGCTGGGGTCGCTTGTGAATGGCCTGGAACTGGGTGCGGTATTCCATGGCCATCAACCTACTGACGGCTTCACGTCGGGCCGAACCTGATGACGTCCCACCACTCGAACTGGCGCTCGTACTCCTGGAGAGGCTCGCCCATCTCCCCGGTCCACTGGTCGACGTGATAGCCGGCCGCGTCGCCGCAAAACGTGTTCAGCCGTCACTTTGACCACCCCGGTGTCAGGTCGGCAGCCCCGGGAGATAAGTGTGAAAAAAGCGCGCCTCGACCGGCCTCCGAGGGCGTTCTGCGTGCAACCGCGATGCACCCGGTACCGGCTCAGCGGCACCCGGGCCGGGTCGAACTGCATGGTGCGAGCACGGATTGCTCGGGCAAAACGCTAAGGATCGGCGCACGACGCATTTCGCAGCAATGACCGGCACGCCGCCCGCGATCAACTTCGGTAAGGATGCAGGCTGATATGACTGACCGTCTTCCCGCCCCGATTCGCCGGATCATCGGCGCCTTCAAGTCGTTCACGGCTGGTCAGAAGGCTGTCACGGTCGCGGCTGTGCTGGCTCTGGTTATT
>NZ_JAOSZE010000089.1 GCF_025630775.1 Actinoplanes sp. KI2 | reverse complement strand
TACCCAGGTCGGCCGGGCCGCCCCTACTCCGTGCGCGTGTCACGGCTACCGGTACGCGTTCGGCGGCTACGGCACCGTGAACGGCGCGGCTCGGCGGACCGGGCCGAAGCTGGCCGACGTCGCCACGGCCGCCGGCGTCTCCACCGGGACCGTTTCCAACGTGCTGAACCGGCCGGACCTCGTCGGCGACACCACGCGCGAGGCGGTGATGGCTGCGGTCGCACGGCTCGGCTACGTCCGGGGCGCACCGACCGGCACGGCGGCGCCGCACCACCGACGCAACGGCTTCGCGACGTGGCTGTTCCAGCCGGCCGCGACCGGCCACTACCCGCCCAAGGCTCCGAAGGCCGCCCGGCCGGTGCCGGTGACGGCGGATCCGTGGCCCGGCGTACCGGTGCGCGGCCGCAATGCGGCGGCCCGGGCCGAGGCGTGCTGGCTGCCGATCGCACCGGGCCTGACCCCCCACGGGCTGCGGCACACCTACAAGACGTTAATGGTGGAGCTGGGCACGCCGGCGGCCCTGATGGACGACCAGATGGGTCACTCCGACGGCTCGGTTCAGGCGCGCTACGCCCACGCCACCGACGATATGGTGCGGCGCCTGCTCGACGGGCTGACAGCGATGTGGGAGAGCGCGTTGGAGGCCCGGCAGCAGCTGTCCCCCGGCTCTGCGGTAGCCGTCCTGGACGCGCTGCTCCAGGACAAGATCGTCTCCCAGATTTCTCCCAAGAAGGCCCGGAAAACAAGAAAGGCCGGTCCGCGATCTCGCGAAACCGGCTCTGACCTGCTAAAACCTGGTCGGGCTGACAGGATTTGAACCTGCGACCCCTTGACCCCCAGACGGTGAAAGGTCCAGCGGCGTGCTAAGCGACGTTTTCCCAGGTCGCTGAAAACTATATCAGGCCGAGTAAAGGTGTCGGTACCAACCACCTCCCGATGAACCCATCACAACGATCCTACCTGCGGTTTCGTGGCCCGGGTTCCCTCAGAAGAGTTCTCCCGAACGTTTTTCGTGGTCCGGCCGCCGCCTCGGCGAGCCGATTCAGGCTCGCGAGCGGCGTGCTAGTCCGGCACCCGAGCGACCCCTTGACTCGGAAACCGTTCTTCGCTGGACCAATTCTTCTTCAGCGAGAACTCCTTCAGGCGATTCCATCGGTACCCATGCACGGAGCCGGCCATTCCCGGAGAATTCCTGTGCTGCCAAGCACGTCGATGCTCAACCGCGCCTCGGTAAGTCCGTCGACGGCCATCGCAGGCGGGCGAGTTTCGGCGTCTGCATCCCTACCGCATCGGCGATCGCTTGAACCCTGGGGCACGCTGTCGGGGCCTCGGCGTACGCATGACTCCGCACGTCCTGCGAACGTCGGGAAAGCAGGCTGGTGTTGTCCGCTTGGCACCGTAACTGCTCTCATCCACCGCCGTGACGAGTACGACCTGGACATGGTGTGTCGGCACGACCTCCAGAAGTCCCAGATCGAGCCGGAAGACCTCAAGGCGGACGTAGGCGATGCATTGGAGCAGTTCGTCAAGGACAACCCCGACCTGCGACTTACGCTCGACGACGAGGGACGGCGGTGCTGGACATTCGTCCACGACTTGCTGCCGTTCCACATGGACGTCCTGCCCGCCATCCCTAACACCGATGCCGAGCCGAACGGCATTTGGGCTACCGACACCGAAGGCGCCCGCTGGCATCCCTCGGCCCCGACCGACTATGCCGAGTGGTTCCTCGACGTGATGCACGACGAGTGGCTGGCCGGCGCGCGGCGGATCGCCGAGTCTCGTCAAATGAACGTTGAACAGCTGCCGCGTAACGCCTTCAAAACCACGTTGCAGCGGACCGTCCAGGCGCTCAAGCGGCACCGGGACATCTACTTCAGGAACGACCTCGGCAACCGCCCTTCCTCGATCATCATCACCACCCTGGCTGCCCAGTCCTACGAGGCGGGCGGTGATCTGTTCAACGTGCTGCATCACGTCGTCCACGAGATGCCTGACCACGTCGAGTCCCGCTTCGGCCGGTATGTCATCGCCAACCCGGTCGAGCCGGGCGAGAACTTCGCCGATCGGTGGATCGGGCACCCGGGCCGCGCTCGACGTTTCTTCGAGTGGCTCGAAGCGGCACAACGCGACTTCACCGCTATCGGCCACGCTCAAGACACTGACGGGATGGTGGACCGGACGGCGCTCGCGCTCGGGATCCGGGCGGCCCGCGCCGCCGAGCGGGCAGTCTCGACCGCGAAGACAGCCCGCCAGTCGCTGGTGGTCGCCACGCGGATCCCGGCCGGAAGCGACCGCTTCGCGTGACGAAGGCATGGGAGCGGGAACTCACGATCGAGCGAGAGGAGTTCCGCCGCATCTTGACCAGGGCCGAGTTCACTGGCGAGGGGGACTCGCTGCGTGGCCCAGTGCGGTGGTACCGCGATGACGGCAAGGCGGTCACGGCCACAGTCGAGGTCACCTTGACCGCCGCGTACCCGTTCGCGCCACCGCAGGTGCGCATAGTCGACGCGGGTACCCCGCTGACCGCGACCTTCCACCGCGACCGGGACGGCGCTTTGTGCCTGTGGCCGGCCGACACTCCGGTGGAAAACGCCCCGTGGTGCGACCCTGCGCAGTTGCTGCGCAGGGTGGTCGCATGGCTGCAGCAGACCGAAGCTGGCTGGCCCGGCGACTCGGCCTGCGACCTCGAACGGTACCTGCCGACCGCGGGTGGATTGATGCTCTACGATCTGCCGTCGCTGACCGCTACTCACGGCTGTGTACGCACCCGCACTTCCCCCGACAGATGCCTCGTGACGATCACCGGACAAGCCCAGGCGCCTCCTACGGGACCTCAGCGACGCCGTCACGGCACACCCACGATCGGTCGGCGGCACCGACAGCTGGCGTGGGTCGCCGACATCGGCGAGGTGACCCAGCCAATCGAAGACTGGGCATCGCTTCGCCCCCTGCTCGGCGACGACGCCGGTCAGGTGGGTCGGCTCATCGGCGCCGGTGTCGTGGAGTACCTGATGCTGCGGTACCGGCGCGGCTCCTCCTCCGGAGTACTCGCCCTCACCGCACGCCCCTCTCCAAACCGGCAAACCCCGATCGAAATCCAAGCGTGTGAAGCCGCCGACACCAGCGCCTCTACTCGACTGCTACGCGCCGGCACGACGGCCAGCGAGCTCGCCGGCCGCAAGGTTGCGGTAGTCGGAGCCGGGGCTATCGGATCGTTCGTCGCTGACCTGTTGTTCCGCCACGGTGTCAGGACGCTGACGCTGATCGACGGGCAGCTGCTGCGGCCAGGCAACCTCGTACGCCACCTTGCTGGCGAACCCTGCGTCGGGCACCCGAAAGTCGTCGCCGCCACCAGGCACCTTGCCGACCTCGGCTTCGACACGACCGGCGTCGAACCCCGCCATGACCGGCTCACCACACCCCAGCAAACCGTCACGCTGCTCCGCGAACACGATCTGATCATCGACGCCACCGGCGACAGCCGCGCCTCCTCGCTGTTGATCTGGGCCAGCAACACAGTCCAGCGCACCGTCATCTCGGTCTGCGTCGAACGACACGGCGGCATCATCCGCGTCGACCGTTTCCCGCTGCGAGGCCACGAACAGCACGACCGACCCATCCCAGGCCAAGGCGACAACCAGGCAACCGAACACGGCTGCGACGATCCCGTATCGCTGACTCCACCGACCGCGGTGATAGCTGCCGCCCAACTGGCCTGCCGAGTCGCGATCGATGACCTGACAAGAGAATGCGCTCTTCCGGCAACCCTGATCGACATCGTCGAACCACAAGAACCGCCATACGACCAGCGTGGCCTCACCTGGGCCGCTCTCCCAGCCAATCAACACGCTTAACCGCAGCCAGGTAGCCGCCTGCGACCTGGGTAAGGCCATCTCGCAGCGACTCGGGAGGGCCCTGCCCGGACCGGATCACCCGCCAGGTTCCCCCGCGCTACGAGGCGCTCCAATTTTGTCAGACCCCGCCGATACCATCCACTTCGTGGCGTCGAAGCAGGTCAGGGACACCTCGGTAAAGCGAGGAGACATCAAGGAGCCAGTCAGGCTCGCCCTTTGGGCGAGGGCGGCCGGCTGCTGTGTCATGTGCTCCACGGTGCTGCTCGGCAGCCGGACCTATCTGCACAGCGTTCTGGCGGGCGAGCTCGCTCATAACGTTGGTGCCACTGCCACCAAAGGCTCGCCACGTGGCCTAGCCGAGGACATCACGGACCGCGAAGCAGAAGAGAACCTGCTACTTCTCTGTCACGCCTGTCACCGGCTGATCGACGACGAAGACCACGTCGCCTATTTCACGCCAGAACGGCTTCGGGCGTTGAAGAAGAAGCACGAGGACCGGGTTCGAGTGGCTGCAACCAGTGGCGGAATGCGGCGCACCGCCGCGCTTCGCGTCGGCGGCCTGGTCCGCGGCGTCACGGCCATGGCCTCACAACGGCAGACCGCGGACGCACTCCTCGCAGACGGATACCTCGGCCTTGTCAACAGCCGCTGGCAGGGCGACTTCCTCTGTAGGATCGCTGGTGATCCGAGCCGCCCTAGCTACTGGCGTGCGGCGCAGGAGGAAATCGACGCCACGCTCCGGCTGGTCGAGCAGTCAGTCGCCAGCGGCGAAGTCGAGCATCTGTCCATCTTTGCGATCGCCCCGATCCCGTTGTTGGTGTACCTGGGCTCGCGCTTGGACGACAAGACCGACACCCGGCTCTACCAAAAACACCGCGACGGCGACCAGGGCTGGCGATGGGATGCCAACGGCTCGATCAACGACTTCTCCAGCAAGGCTGACGTCAAGGCCGGGACCGGTACAGAGGCGGTGCTCGCCGCCTCCCTAACGGCCGAAATCCAGCAGAGCAACCTTCCCGACGCGCTGCAGAACCTTCCGTATTTCGAGATCAGGCCCATGGCTAATCGCTTCGGCCCCAGCCTCTTCTCGCACCCGCAGACCCTGCGAAACTTCGCCGGCCGCTGGCGTACGCTGCTCGCCGAGGTGGAGCGGTCCTGCCCCAGAGCCACGACCTGGCACCTTATCGCTGCCGCACCAATCACCGCGGCTATCGAGATGGGCCGCGCCTTCATGCGCGGTGCCCAGCCGCCGACCGAGGTGTACGAGCGGCAGAACGACACCTACACACCCGTTGTCCTGGTCAACACCTGACCGACCACCGGCCCGGACTCACCAAACAGACGCTGCCGGCACAGACGTACCAGCAGCCAATCACGACGGACCACCGCGGGGATGCCGATGAAGCACACCGACTACTTCAGCAACTTCCTGAAAAACACGGTCAACCTGAGCCAATTCAACCTCGACACACTGGCCAGCCGCGTTGATGCCATCTACGCGGCGCTGAAGGAGGACCCAGACCTCGGCCCACGGATCGTCAAGAAAATCCCGCAGGGTTCCTGGGCCCAGGAAACGATCATCAGTCCGCAGAACGGCAAGCCGTTCGACGCGGACTTCCTCCTCCAGATGAAGGAGGAACTCGACTGGTCAGACAACGTCGATGAGTACATCAATGCCGTCTACCACGTCATCCACCATCACTCGGACTACAGCGACATGCCGCACAGCCGAAAGTGCCGCTGTGTCTACGTCGAGTACGCGAACAATCAGATGCACGTGGACATCGTCCCGTATGTCATCCTCGGCGACGGCACCCAAGTGATCATCAACCGCGACACCGAGCAATTCGAGACGACCAACCCGTCCGGCTTCACCCAGTGGATGAAAGAGAAGGACAAGATCGCCAACGGCAACCTGCGCCGGGTGGTCCGCCTGCTCAAGTTCCTACGCGACCACAGGAACTCGTTCACCGGGACCAAGTCGATCCTCATCACCACCCTCCTCGGCGAGCAGGTCTCCGAGTGGAAAAAGATCAGCGACCCCGGCTACTACAGCGACCTGCCCACCGCTCTGCTCCACATGGTCAGCGACCTCGACCGATACCTCCAGGACAACTGGACCAAGCCGTCCGTCGCCGACCCCTCCAACCCATCGGTCACCTTCGACCACCGATGGACCCAGGAGACGTACTCCTTCTTCCGCGACCGCATCCATACCCACGCAGGCGAAATCGACGACGCGTACCACGAGACCGACGAGGAGACGAGCGTCGAGAAATGGCAAGACCTCTTCGGCGACAAGTTCCAGGCGCCAAAGACGTCATCCTCGAGCACCAAATTCGGTGACGCAGGCGCAGCGGGCGGGATCGCCGGCGGGAACGAACCTCTCGGCACCTCCTCGTCGGGCCGCTCCGGCCGAGCCGGGTAACGAGGCGCTCAGCTCGTGACCAACCGCAAGCGCAACCAACTCACGGACTGGCAGAAGACGGCAGTCCGTGAACTTCGAGCGATCGCAGCCGTCCTGCCCAACGATTTCGAGCTCCTCGGCCGACCACGGCTCGCTGGCACCGGCCTCCTTCAGGCACGTATTCGGCTGCGGACCGACGACCTGACTCGCGTTCCCCGAGGTCTCCCGCTGCTACAGCGAGAAGAATTCCTGTTGTGGATCGGCCCGAACTGGCTGCTGCCACCATTCGTCGAAGTCGACCATGATCGGTTCCTCTGCTACCCACACGTGCTGTTGGGCCGGCAACTGTGCATCTACCTCGATCCCGCGCGAGAGTGGAACCCACAGCGAGGCTTCGCCAGCGCGATCGACCGGCTCTACGAGTGGCTCGCGGACGCCGCAGCGGCCAGATTTGACCCCGACGCGGCCCTGTTCCACGCCGTCGGTGGCGTCCTCCACCGGACACCCGGCACCCCCACGATCGTGATTCGGGAGTCCGGCAAGCCCAGAAAGGTACAGCCCGCCTTCCTGACCGTCCGGTCGGAGCGCCGCCAGGACCTTCACTACGGTCGCAGTCATCCGGGCGAACACCAGACCGTGGTCTTCCAGGTCGCTGACCCACTGCCACTCGGAGCAGGCACCCGACTACACCACCTACTTGCTCTCCTCGACACCACGATGACGCCCAAGGCATTTGGCACGCCGACCTCTCTGCCTCAAGCAACGGCCTTTCTCACCGCGCTTGCCGCCGCCGCGTGCCGAAATCCCGCGGGCGCTCCTCAAACGTTCATCCTCGCGATCCCACACCCCGCCGGCGGCCCTCCTCATCTACTTGCCGGCCGAGTTCCCGCCAGAACGACCGACGAGCTCCGCCGACGCGTCCGAAGCCGCCGCGACCCGGTCATTAATGTCAACGTCCAAACGCTCGACAGCCAGACACCCGTGGAGTGGTACGCCGTGTCCGACGAACGTGAAAGCGTCACAACCCGACGCGACACCAGCCGCCCCACAAACGCCTACCTAGGCAAGACCATCCAAATCTGGGGCTGCGGCGGGCTCGGATCCTGGATCGCTGAGTTCATCGCCCGCGCCGGTGCCAAACACCTCGTCCTCTGCGACCCCGGCACCGTAACCGGAGGACTCCTCGTCCGGCAGGACTTCACAGAGAACGACATCGGCGAAACGAAACCCGAAGCGCTGCGACAACGCCTCGCCGCCATCCGCGAGGACATCACCGTGGAAGCACATACCACCTTCATCCCGGACAACCTGACCACACTTCAAACAGACACCGACCTGATCATCGACGCCACCATCTCACGAGCCATCGGCCAACTCCTCGACGAACTCGCCCCAGCCCCAGATCGGCCACTACTCGCCCAGGTCGCAACTGATGCGGGAACCAGCACACTCGGCCTCCTCACAGTCAGCGCCCCCACCAATCCCTCGGGCCCAAACAACATCGACCAGCAAACCGGCAAGATCGTCACCGCTGACGGCGGACTAGAGCCCTTCCACACCTTCTGGAAGGACGTGTCTGCTCAAGACGAACTCATCCCAACCCGGGGCTGCTCCGTGCCCACCTTCCACGGCTCCGCCGCCGACATCGCAGCCGTCGCCGCCAGCCTGACCTCAATGCTCGGCACCCACCTCGCCTGCACCGAGCCGATCTCTGGCACCCACCTGATCGGGCTGCCACACTCACCCGCAGGCCCATTCCGGCACTTCATCCCGGCTGTATAACGCCCGTCTGGTCCGGTGAATCGTCAGCACAGGAGGAAGCGTGCGCGCAAGGTTGATGGACCGCAAGGGCAGCGACGAGACCGACGCCGTCCTAACCCATCCCGCGCACCAGCAGACCCTGAACGCCTTGATCGGCCTGATCCGAGATCTGCGAGCCTGCCGCACTCCGGAAGATCTGTACGCCTTCCAAAACAAGCTGCGTGACCACGTCCTCGAGGTGGAGAAACACCGCAACGCGATCACCCAGCAGATCAAACGACTGCACCGGCACCAGAAGATCAGCACCGACGCCCCCGAACTCGGCACCGACCGTGACCGCAACGCGGAAACATCCTGGACGTTCGAGGCCGACGTCTACGAGCGGATCTGGCGCCAGCTCAAGACCGTCGCAGACGCGCTCGCCTGGAAAGCGTTCCACTACGACCGCGCCATCATCATCGCGCTCTCCCGTGCCCAGGCACCCGGCATGATGTACGGCAAAACCGGCCTCGCGAAAGAGCTGGAAACGATCGAGACGGCCTGGCACGACGAGCACCAATTCGTGCTGCATCACGACCTGACCAACGTGATCCGCGTCGGCGACCTGACCGTCTTCGACCACGACGGCTACGCCTGGCTCCGCGAGATCAAGACGAACGAGAACCGCCGGGTCCGCGCCCAAGACCAGCTTCTGGCCGCCACGTCCCAGGTGCTCGCCGAGAAAACTGGCGCATTGCCCAGCGGCCACTCCCCCTTACACACCGGCATCGACTACCGCACCAACCTCGGAGGACTGCGTCAACTGCTCGACCTGGCCCACGCCCGCACCGGAATCCTCGGTGGAAAGGTCTCGTCCGGCCGGGCGGTCGTAGCCGTCAGCCAATACACGGCGGCCAACCACTTCACCCCCGAGCAGTTCGCCGCTCAGTTCGACACCGAATTCGCCCGGGTCCGTTGCCGTATCGGCGCCGACAATCCCGGACACACCCTGACGTTGCCCAGCATCGACAACGCCGGCCACCACCGCGCAGACCCGCCGTGGGCGATCTATCCGATCAGCGCCGAGACCGCCGCAAGCCTCATCGCCGACGGCATGTTCTTCGTCGTCTGCATGAATCCACACACGATCATCGACGCGCTGTCCAAGACCGGCGTCCAGGCCCGATGGCTTCAGCGGCTCGACGGCACCGAGAACGTCGATGCGCCACTGCTGGAGGTGTCGAAACGCGCCGGCAACCGGAGGATCTCGTGTTCGCTGAACTTCGCCGCTATCAGGGGCTTGATGCTGGAGCTGATCGACCTACGAACGTGGAGCCTGCAGGTCGCCGCGACGCTCAGCGGCGATCTGCAGCCGAACACCCAGCCCTGGCCCTGCTTCGCCCGAGAAGCAAAAACCTGGATCTAACCACTCCTGGCACGGAACCCATTCGATGCAGGTCTCTTGTCCCATCCCGCTACTGTCACACAGCCGACGCGTTTCGGGCGCCGCTCCCGCTCGCCCTCCCGCCACCACCACCTGGTTCACGCCCACTGCACCAACGCCGGCATCGCCAACGGCCGGATGACGTTCAGCCGTCGCAACGACGAGAGTCCCGGGACCACCGGAGACCACCACAGACCACTTCCGCGGCCCGCCACCGCACTGGATCATGAAGTCATGGTCAGGACAACCGCACGGGCTATCGTCACCTTGCCGGGACGCGGTTCGAGCTGCCGCCACGAGCACCGAGACAGATGCCGGTGGCCTGAACACCGCCTACCGGTAGACATCCAGCAGGCATCCGCCGTGCGCACCGACTACGGCCTGCACCCGGGCGTTCGGGCCAAGATCACCGTACGAGCGTTCGTGTCGCCGATGTGTCGTGATCATCCTGAGTGGACATCGAACAACCGCGATACTCAAGGTCGTGGCTACACGCCGATGGCCGACAGATCGCTGGACGGAATGCCTGCTCAACGACACTTTCGCAATACATGCGCTCGCCCGGAGACCGGACGCCACGATCCCCCACCGACCGACAGCAAGGACGCGATCGACGACGATCCGGTAAACCGTACGCGCGTTCGGGCAATAACGCGTGTCGTGGAGATCCGGACGCATTCACGGGAGGAAATGAAAAAGGCCAGCTGAGCTAGCCTTTCACCACGTCGGGCTGACAGGATTTGAACCTGCGACCCCTTGACCCCCAGGGGGGGACGTGAAGGGTCCAGCGGCGTGCTCAGTGACGTTTTCCCAGGTCACCGAAAATAAACCAGGCCGAGTAAAGGTGTCGCTATCTGCCACCTCCCGATGAACCCATCGCAGCCCTTCTACCAGCGGTTTTACCGACCGGGTTCCCCAGAAGGGTTCTCCCAGATGTTTAGCGGGATCGTGCCGACGCGCCGGCAAGCCGACTCAGGACAACGAGCGGCGGGCTAACCCGACATCGGAGCGATCCCTTGACTCGGGCCCCGCCTTCACTCAACCAGTTCACCTTCGGCGAGAATTCCATCTCGACTATTCCTATCAGGCCTAACCATGGCGCCGGCCATTCCCAAGCCATTCCCGGGAACTCCTTTACGGAACCTCGATTTCGACCTGGCAGAGATAGGGCCATCGACGGTCACCGCGGGCGGGCGAGTTCTGGAGTCTGCAGCCCGCTACCGCGCCGGTGATCGTCTACGCGCTTTCCGGGCGTCGATGGGGGTGCGTGCCTCAGCAGGTCTTGCCGAGTTCGGGAAGCGGCGGGTGGTGTGTCGTCCTGCCGGTTCGGCAGGTGCCCCGCCTGGGCTTCGGGCAGTGTCATCAGTTCGGCGATCCGGTCCGTCGCCTGCAAACGTCGGTCCGCGTTGACCCTCGTGTAGTAGCGCATCAGCGTGGCCGGGTCATGGCCGAGTCGTTCAGCGACCTCGTGGACGCCGGCGTCCTCAAGCCGGGCGACACGATCACCAACACGATCACCGTCAACTACACCGGAAAGAACGACGCCACCATCGCGCTGACTGCCATCCGCAAGACCAGCACCGAGACCGGCTTCGCTACCAACAGCCTGGCGGACGACCTGCTCGTCACCGTCGACAAGCCCCGAGCAACCTGGCCAACCAGCAGCTGAGCAAGCTGTCGATCCCGACCCTGTGGAATGTCGCCGGTAGCACAGGCACCCAGTCGCAGACCTACACCATCACGGTGAAGCTGGACCCCAACAGCACCAAGACCGCCACCACGCTCGACGGGGTCGGGTTCGCGTTCACCGCGACCGCCAAGTAGGCGCATCAAACCGCAGCGCAGGAAGATCGCAAGAAGGGAGCCCCGTGATGGCGACTATGACAGTAACCGCCGACGAGCAACACCGCTCCACGGGGCTCAGCCGGCCGCAGGACTCGAGCTGGGCCGAGGCCGTACGGATCACGTTGTCCCGCGCGATGCTGTGGGGGCTGACCACCCTCGCGCTGTGGGCGGTGTGCTCGTCCCGTTCGGCTTCCACGCCACGGTCGTCGTCTCCGGGTCGATGACCCCCCGCGTCCGGGTGGGCGACATCGTCGTCACCAAGAACCTCGACGCCGGCACGAAGCTACTCGGTCAGGTCGTCACCGTTGACAACCCGGCCAAGCCCGGAACGCTGCTGACCCACCGCATCGCCGGGGTCAACCCCGACGGCACGTACGTCACTCAGTGCGACGCCAACCCCATCCCCGATCGGCTCGGCGTGACCCGCGACGCCATCCAGGGCCGCGCGTTCCTGCTGGTGCCCTGGGTCGGCATGTCGATCATGTGGGCCAAGCAGCACCAGGTCGTGCCGCTGCTGCTGACCGTCGTCGGGTTCGCCGGCATCCTGGCGGGCGTGCAACCGGCCGCCCAGTCGCACCTGCCCGGGTTCCGCCGCAACGCGGGCCTCACCCTGGCCGTCTCGGCCCTGGCAGCCGCCACGTTCCTCTCCCCGGCCACCGTGGGCCGCTCGGCGGACACTCCCATCGCCACCCTCAGCGCCGCCCACCTGACCGCCCCGCTCAGCCCGGCCCTGTTCGGCCGGCACGTCTAAGGGCCCAGACCCCCGATGCCGACCGCCCGCGGCTGCGGCTGCGGCCTGCGGCCTGCGGCGGCTGACCGAGACTCACCGAGCAACCCGACGGACCGTCAGCGAGATCGGGGGGCCCTCTCATTCTGCTGGTGTGCCGCCATCCCGGGGGCCAGCGTGTTTCGATCGTGGGGTGTCTGGTGCGCCGCCGACCGGACCCCACGCGCCGCGCCTGCCCGACCGAGGCCGGCAGTTGCTGGGGCGCATCGTGCCCGGCTGGATCCGATCCCATGGCCTGGCCATGGCGGCGGTCACCACCGTGCTGGTGACCTTGACGGTGTTGTCGCAGGACGTCACGACCGCGATGTTCACCGATTCCAGCACCAACTCCGGCAACTCCTTCACCAGTGGCACCAGGCCGGGCTGGAGACAGATCAGCGTCGGCCGCTACCACACCTGCGGCGTGAGCATGGCCGGCAAAGCGTACTGCTGGGGCGACGACGGTAACGGGCGGCTCGGCAACGGCGCCGTCACCGCTGACCAGGACAGCCCGCAGCCTGTGGTTACCGGGGGCGGGCTGACCGACACCAACGTCGCCGCCATCACCGCCGGCCGCACCCACACCTGCGCCCTGACCACCACCAAACTCGTGTACTGCTGGGGAAACAACAGCAACGGCCAACTCGGCACCGGGACCATCGGTGCCCAAGTGGCCACGCCCACCGCGGTAACAGCAGGCGGGGCCCTGACCACCAGCCCCGGCAACGTACGCGCCATCACCGCAAGCCGATTCACCACCTGCGCCGTCACCACCACCACCAACGACGCCGTCTGCTGGGGCGACGACACCAACGGCGAACTCGGCAACGGCGGCGGCTTCACCGCCTCCGGCTCCCCGACCAACGTCACCACCAGCACCGGTATGACGGCCGCCCGTGACGTCGGGGCGTCCGGCGGCTACGGCACCGGCATCTGCGGCATCACCACCACCGGCAAGGCCTACTGCTGGGGCAGCGACAGCAGCGGACAGGCCGGCAACGGCGCTACCACCGGCAACCAGGACAGCCCCTCACCGGTCGACACCACCAGCGGACTAACCGACACCAACGTCGCCGCCACCACCCAAGGCACCCTGACCAGCTGCGCCATCATCACCGTCACCCGAAAGGCCTACTGCTGGGGCAGCGACAGCGACGGCCAGCTCGGCAACGGCACCACCACCGGCAACCAGACCAAACCCCGCCCGATCACCCTCACCCCCTGACTAACCCGGGCTCGTCCCGCCGTCGGATGCGGTGCTCGCCGGGGGCGCGGGTGACATCGATGGTGCTCGCTCCCATCGCGTGCCCTCGGAGTCGCTCTGCGGCGCGAAGGCCGGCGGCGTGAGTTCCTCGGCCCTGTCGGCCGGTCTCGCCGATCACGATCGGGGCCGGGGGGACCGTGGCCTGCGCCTGGCTAAGGTGAGGTCACCGGTGTCATTCGTCGATTGGCGAACGGCGGATAGTGGGGTGTTGCTGGGCGTGTTCCCGTTTGACGCCGGCACGAGAGGCAGTGTGTCCTGATTCGCGCGGAGCCGCGCCGACGGCACTGGTGATCGCCGGCGCGGTCTGCTTCGCACCCGCCTAACTGCCGGAGGGGGTGACCACTGTTCCGGCCTTGCCGGCGAGGATCAGGGCGGCGTCCTCCAGCGCCCCGATCGCCGCCGTGTCA
>NZ_JAOSZE010000088.1 GCF_025630775.1 Actinoplanes sp. KI2 | reverse complement strand
GCTCGGACCCGATGCTGCTCCTTCGATAGCGGCGCTGCGCCACCGCCGGTCCGGTCAGGGCCGGCGGGCCGGGACCGTCGGGACCAACAGCACTGGTCGCCCGGCCGAGCCCGGACTGGGATGGGGACAGGAGGATCGGAGGAGGTGCCGTCATGACACACACCCGCACCTGGACGGTCCAGGTGAACATCACCGAGGACGAGCTGAAACGCACCACCCATGCGGCGGCCATTCTGCACACGGACGCCCGGTCGCCGGTGCGCGGCGAGGGCCACGCCCGGCGGCGGACGACCGACACGGAGGTGCCGGAGATCGGCGACGAGCTGGCCACCGCGCGGGCACTGGCGGACCTCGCCTACCACCTGCTGGATGTCACCGCGGCCGACATCGAACAGTTCACCCACCAGCCGGCCCGGCTGACATCTTGACCGTCGAACGGGGCGTTTTCCCTGGTGGGAGGGGACTTTCGACCCTGTGGCCGAGCCGCCGGCGGCGGTACGAAGAAGAAATGATCCAGGTGTTTCTGCTCGACGACCACGAGGTGGTTCGCCGCGGCCTGGCCGACCTGCTCGAGGCCGCCGGCGACATCGAGGTGGTCGGCGAGTCGGGCTCGGCGCAGGAGGCGACCCACCGGATCCCGGCCTTCCGCCCGGACGTCATGATCCTGGATGCCCGGTTGCCCGACGGCAACGGCATCGACGTGTGCCGGGAGGTGCGGGCGATCGACCCGACGATCAAGGGCTTGATTCTCACCTCGTACGAGGATGACGAGGCCCTGTTCGCCGCGATCATGGCGGGCGCCGCGGGGTACGTTCTGAAACAGATCCGCGGCACCGACCTGATCGATACGGTGCGCCGGGTCGCCGAGGGGCAGTCGTTGCTGGATCCGGCCGTGACGCAGCGGGTGCTGGAGCGGATCCGGCATGGTGTGGAGCAGCCGCGGGAGCTGGCGGGGTTGACCGATCAGGAGCGGCGGATCCTGGAGTTCATCGCGGAGGGTCTGACCAATCGGGAGGTCGCGGGCCGGATGTTCCTGGCGGAGAAGACGGTGAAGAACTACGTCTCGAGCCTGCTCGCCAAGCTCGGCCTGGAGCGACGCACGCAGGCCGCCGTGTTCGCCACGCGGCTGCACCGGGAGCATTCGCACTACTGAAGTCGGAGCGAGCGGTCGCACCGAGGGCCGGAACGACCGCTCCGCCGCGCTACGGCAGCCGACCTCCGGCCGGCAGCCGTACGGTGAAGGCCGCCCCGCCGCCCGGGAGGTTGGCGGCCTCGATCGTGCCGCCGTGCCCGGTCACCACCTCGCGGGCCAGCGCGAGCCCCAGCCCGAAGCGGCGGTGGTCGTCGTGGCCGCGGGCGAACCGGTCGAACAGCCGTTCCGCGTCGCCGGGCGCGAACCCGGTGCCGTCGTCCCGGACGATCAGCCGGACGCGGTCGGGCCCGTCGAGCCGGTCGAGCTCGATGCGGATGTGGCCGCCGTCGCGGGTGTGGTTGAGCGCGTTGTCGACCAGGGCGGTGAGCACCCGGCGCAGGGCGGCCTCCCGGCCGTGCACGATGGACGGCCGGTCCGGGTCGGTGTGCACGGTCAGCTCGATGGTGCGGGCGCGGGCCCGCTCGGCGAAGCTGCCGGCGACGCCGTCGGCGACCACGCCGAGATCGACTTCCGTGCCGGCCTCGGTGCGGTCGGCGAGGTGGGTGGAGAGCAGCAGGTCGTCGACGATCTCGCCGAGTTGCCGGGTGCCGGCGACCAGGCGGTGGACGTCGGTCGCCAGGTCGGCGCCGGTGGCGCCGCCTCGCAGGTCCTGGTCGAGCAGCTGGGCGCGGGTGTGCAGCTGGGCGATCGGCGTGCGCAGCTCGTGGCTGGCGTCGGCGACGAAGCGGCGCTGCCGGGCGAGCGCCTCGCCGAGCGGGGCGGTGGCCCGGCCGGCCAGCAGCCAGCCGGCCAGCGCGGCCGCGGCCAGCCCGAGCAGCTCGGCGGCGCCGAGGGCGGCAAGCAGGCGCCGGGTCTCCTCGTACTCGGTGGCGAGGCTGCCGACGACCTGGACGGCCGCCGTGCCGCGGCGCCGGGTGACCACCAGGTAGTCGCCGTGCCGGGACTGCTCGGCCGGGCCGCCGGCGTGGACCCGCTCGAGGGCCGCGCGGTCGGGAAAGCCGGCCGGCGCATCCTCGGTGGCGGTGAGCGACCCGGCGGCGTCCAGGCGGAAGATCCAGCTGCCGGCCGGCGGGTCGACGACGTCCTCCTCGGTGGCGGCGGTGTGCCGGATCGACGCGGCCAGCGCCGAGCTCTCCTCGCGGTGCACGACGAACAGCACGACCGCGCCGACGAAGAGCAGGACCAGGGCGATCGCCACGGTGTTGCGGACCGCCAGGGTGCGGCGGGCCCGGCGCAGCAGCTCCCGATCGGGTTCCGGGCGGCCGGGCCGCCGATCTCCCGGTCCTCGGGCCATAGCCGGACGGCTCATCGCCGGCCGAGCTGGTAGCCGGCACCGCGCACCGTGGCGATCACGTCCGGGCCGAGCTTGCGGCGCAGGTAGTGCACGTACGTGTCGGCCAGGGTCTCGGTGCTGGACTCGGGGAAGACGGTGGTCACGATCTCGCGCCGGGTGAACACCCGGGCCGGGTTCTCGGCGAGCAGGCGCAGCAGGTCGCTCTCCCGGCCGGAGAGCGTGACGGGCAGGCCGTCGTCGGTGGTGACCGTCCGGGCGATCAGGTCGAACTCCGCATCGCCGATCGGCAGCACGTGCCCGGCGGGTGCCGCGGGGCGGCGCAGCAGCACCCGGACCCGAGCCAGCAGCTCGTCCAGCTCGAACGGCTTGACCAGGTAGTCCTCGGCCCCGCCGTCGAGACCGGCGACCCGGTCGGCGACCGTGCCGAGCGCGGTGAGGATCAGCGCGGGCGCCTCGACGCCGCTGCGGCGCAGCCGGGCGAGCAGGTCGAGGCCCTCGATCGCGGGCAGGCCGCGGTCGATGATCAGCGCGTGGTAGCTGCGGGTCAGTGCCCGGTGCAGCCCGGCCTGGCCGTCGCGGGCGAGGTCGGCGTCGTAACCGGCCCCGGCGAACGCGCGCACCAGCAGCTCGCCGAGCTCGGCGTCGTCCTCGACGATCAAGATGCGGGTCACCGACCCACTCTCGCAGGCGGCGGCCGTCATGCGAAATGCGCCGCGTCGAGCGCCGACTGCAACGACTTGAGATAACCGCCGCTGGTGTACGTGGCGCCGCCGACCGTGTCGACCTGGGCGCTCTGCGCGGCCAGCACCTCGGCGCGCAGCTGCGGGAGCGCGTACGAGTTGATCTCCACGTCCCGGTCGTTGCCGTCCGGGTACCGCAGCGCGCGTACGTCAATGATCTTGTGGTTTTGGATCTTGATCTGGACCTGGATCGGGCCGTAGCGGGTGCGTGCCACCGCTCCGTTGACGGTGAGCGACGCCCCGGGCGGGCCGGAGGCCGACGGCCCGGTGGCGTCGCCGGTCGCCACGACCGCCGGTGCGCCGGCCGCCGCGCTCCCGCCGCCCAGGCTCGTCCGGTAGCTGAACAGCAGCGCGACGGCGGCGATCGTGGAGACGATCCAGAGGGTCACCCGGCGCACGCGGGCCGCCCGGTGGTCACCATGCGAACTCCTCGCGGTGGATGCGATCGGCGGGCAGACCCGCCGCGCGCAGATCGGCCCGGACGGTCGCCATCCAGGCCGGCGGCCCGCAGAGGTACGCCTCCCGGACGGCGACGTCCGGCACCAGCCGGCGCAGCGCGCCCGGGACGTCGTAGCCGGCGGGCAGCCAGGACCCGGCCGGCGACCGGGGCCCCTCCAGGTAGACCACCCGCACCCGGTGGCGCCGGGCGAGCAGGTCGAGCTCCGCCCGGAACACCGCCTCGGCCCGGTCCCGGACCCGGTAGAGCAGGGTGGCGCCGGGCGCGGCCAGGTCGTCGAGCAGGGCCCGCATCGTGGTGATGCCCACCCCGGCGGCAATCAGCAGCGGGGGCCGGCCGGTCGATCGGGCGGCGGTGAGCGCACCGTACGGACCCTCGATCAGCACCGGGGTGCCGGGCCGCAGCGACCGGACCCGGCGGCTGCCGTCGCCCAGGTCCTTCACCGTGATCCGGAGCAGGTCGGGGGACGGCCCGGCGGACAGCGTGTACGGGTTCGCCCGCGACCAGCCCGGCCCGTCGAGGAACCGCCACAGGAAGAACTGCCCGGCCCGGGCCGGCAGCCGGTCGAGACGATGCCCGCGCAGGTAGACCGAGACGACACCCGGGCTCTCCACGACCACGTGGTCGACCCGCAGCCGGTGGTACGCCGAGCGCCACATCGGCAGCGCCACCCGGAACGCGAGCACGGCCAGCAGCGTCGTCGCGTACAGGCCCCACCAGTAGGCGGTGGCGACCGGCGAGACGGTGAAGTCGGCGCCCGTCCACAGCTGGTGCGGCAGCGCGAGCCCGACGCCGAGATACGCGTACAGGTGCAGCAGGTGCCAGGTCTCGTAGCGTTGCCGGCGGCGCGCCGCCCGCACCGACAGCACCACGACGGCGGTGAGCAGCAGCGTGCCGGCCGCGGCCAGCAGCATCCCCGGATAGGTGGCGACCATGCTCCACGCCGTGCCCGGCAGGCTCGCCCCGCCGGACCGCGCGTAACCCGCGGTGATCAGCACGACGTGCGCGGCCATCAGCCAGAACGAGGTGAACCCGGCCACCCGGTGCCAGCGGGCCAGCGCGTCCTGGCCGAAGCCGCGCTCCACCCACGGGATCCGGGCCATCAGCAGCACCTGCAGCAGCAGGAGGTCGGACGCGACCAGCCCGGTGACCCGGCCCAGGGCTGTCATCGGCTCGTCCCGGTAACCGCCGCCGGCCAGCCACAGCCCCGCCGCCACCAGCACGCTGAGCGCCGCGGCCACCGCGGCGAGCACGGCCGGCCAGCGGCGCCGCGGCGGCACCCGGCGGCGGCCGTACCCGCCAAGATGAACCCGGCCGATGGCCAGGGCGCCAGCTTCGCTCACGTCGGCAAGTCTGCGGGCCGGGAGATGGGAGAACTCGAAGAATCGTCTCCCTAGCCTTTCCGGTCATGAACACCGTCAATGGCCTGCCGGCCCATGTCCTGCTGGTGCACGCGGTCGTCGTGCTCCTGCCGCTGTCCGCGCTGCTGCTCGTGCTCACGGCACTGTCGCCCGCGATACGGCGCCGGCTGGCCGGGCCGAATGCGATCCTGTCCGTGCTGGTCGTGCTGTTGGTGCCGCTGACCACCAGCGCCGGCGAGTGGCTGGAGAGCCGGGTGCCGCAGACCGCCACCCTGCACACCCACACCGAGCTGGGCGACGGCGCGATCTTCTACGCGCTGCCGATCGCGGCGCTGGCGCTGGTCGTGTGGTGGCGCCAGCGGGAGGCGCACGCCGGCTCGGGCCGCCGCACCTTCCTGGCCCCGCTGTCCAGCGCGGTGACCACGGTGGTGGCCGTGCTGGCCCTGCTGGTCGGTGCGGCCGGGGTGTACGGCATCTACCGGATCGGCGACTCGGGGGCCAAGGCCGCCTGGAGCAGCGGCGTGAGCCAGAGCCGGTCAGGTCGCGACTGATCCCGCTGAACGGCCCGTCCGGCAGGGTCCCAGGACCCTGCCGGACCCGTGTCTCCCGGCCATAGTTTCAGATGAGGAGCAGCCCGAGGAGGCGACCGCGATGAAGCCCTGGACCGTGCGCGACGTGATGACCCGGCGGGTGGTGTCGGTTGACCGCGGCACCTCGTACCGGAACATGGTGGACCTGCTGACCGAAAAGCGGATCAGCGCCCTGCCGGTGATCGACGAGACCGGGCACGTGGTCGGCGTGGTCTCCGAGGCGGACCTGCTTCGCAAGATCGAGTACGCCGGCGACGAGGCCCCGCGGCTCTTCGACGGCCCGCGCCGGCGCGACGAGCGCCTCCGCTCCCAGGGCCGTACCGCGGCCGACCTGATGAGCACGCCCCCGATCGTCGTCGCCACGGACACCACGATCGCGGCGGCGGCCCGCACGATGCACCGCGAGGGCGTCAAACGGCTGCCGGTGGTCGACGAGCACGGCCGGCTGGTCGGCATCGTGACCCGCGGCGACCTGCTCAAGACGCACCTGCGCACCGACCAGGAGATCCTCGACGACGTACGCACCGGCGTCCTGCGCCGCTTCCTGCCCGAGGACGAGGCGACGGTCATCGCCGCCGTGGTCGACGGCGTCGTCACGCTGACCGGCACGGTCGACCGCTGGACCTCCGCGGACATCGCCGAGCGGCTGACCCGGCAGATCGCCGGCGTGGTCGACGTGAACTCCACACTGGACTACCGCTTCGACGACCGCCAGGTGCGCGGGGCCCGCCTCGGCTTCGGAACCCTCTGACCAGCGGCGGGGACATCCTGGTCGAGCGTCAGCCGATCGCCGTTCCTGCCGGTGGCCCCACGCGGACCTGCTCGGTGGCGGCGATCGGATCGAGGTAGCGCCCGCCGGGGTCGACGACCGGCTGTCCGCGCGTGCCGAGCCGGTACCGCATGGGCACCGCGGTCGGGATGTCCAGCCGCTCGACGTCGGCCGGTGCCATGCCCTCGAGGTGCATGACGAAGGCGCGCAGGCTGTTGCCGTGCCCGACGACCAGCGGTGTGGCGCCGGACAGCAGCTGCGGGTAAAGCACGTCGGACCAGTACGGCAGGGTCCGGGCGCGCACGTCGGCGAGACTCTCGGTGCGCGGCCGGGCATCGGGCGGCAGCCGGGTGTACCGGTCGTCGGCGTACATCCTGGCCGCGGCCGCGTCGCTCATCGGCGGTGGTGCGGTTGCGTACGATCGTCGCCATTGCCGGAAGGTGGCGGGGCCGGCCTCGGCGGCGACGGTGAGCTTGTCCCGCTCGGTGAGCGCGCCGTAGTGGCGTTCGTTGAGCCGCCAGGATCGGTACGCGGGCAGCCAGCCCAGACCGAGGCCGTCCAGCACGATCTCGGCCGTGCGGATCGAGCGCCGAAGCAGTGAGGTGTGTACGCAGGTCGGCTGGATGCCGAGGTCGCGCAGGGTTGCCGCGGCCGCGCGGGCTTGCGCGGTGCCGAGATCGGTCAGGGCCGGGTCGGACCAGCCGGTGAAGACGTCGGCCGCGTTGCTCACGCTCTGCCCGTGCCGCAGCAGCAGCAACGCCCCGTCACCCGTACGCGTCATCCGCACCATCTTCCGGCACGGCGCGCGATATGCGCAGCTGCTATCTGCGCGCGTCGGGTGCGGTCAGGTGGTCGGCGAACCACCGCCCCGCCTCGTCGGCGACCTGGTGCAGGGCGCCGGGCTCCTCGAACAGGTGCGTGGCCGTCGCGATGATCCGCAGTTCGGCCGACACCAGCATCGTGTTGCGGGCCTGCTCGTTGAGCTCACAGGCGTGCGGGTCGCGTTCACCGACGATCAGCAACGTCGGCGCGGTGACCTGAAGAAGGGCCGGGCCGGCCAGATCCGGTCGGCCGCCGCGGCACACGACCGCCCGGACCACGCTGCGGCGGGTCGCCGCCGCGACCAGCACGGCCGCCGCGCCGATGCCCGCGCCGAACAGCCCGATGGGCAGCGTCGTCGTGTGCGGCTGCTCGCCCAGCCAGTCGATGATGCCGACCAGCCGGTCGGCGAGCAGGCCGATGTCGAACCGCAGTTTCCGGGTCTGCGCGTCGACCTCGTCCTCCTCGGCGGTGAGCAGGTCGACGAGCAGCGTCGCCAAGCCCCTCTGGTTGAGTTCCTCGGCCACCGTCTGGTTGCGGGGGTTGTGCCCGGAACTGCCACTGCCGCGTGCGAACAGCACCAGGCCCTTGGGGTGCTGCGGCATGGTCAGGTCGCCGTCGAGCGCCACCCCCGATGCCATGATCCGGTCAATGGTCGTCCAGCTGGTCGTCATGTCCATCCTCCTTCTCAAGGTGGAGAGAGCCGGTCCCTGCCGATTCACGCCCCATCCTGGGCGTCTGCGGACTGGATTCCGGTTTGCGACCGCTGACGCCGTCCGCGAACTTGTGCTGGGCCTCGACAAAGAGCGACGGCTCCATGGTCGAGGCTCTCGGTTGCAGGGCGGCCGATCTCGGCGAGATGGCCCAGGCCGGACTGCCCGTCCCGCGCTCAGCTCACCGGCGGTGGTGGTGTGTCAGCCGCCGGCGGGTAGGCGGACGACGAAGACCGAGCCGGTCTCGGCGCCGGGCTCGTACTCGACGTCGCCGCGGTTGGCGCGGGCGAGCTCGCGCACGATGTAGAGGCCGAGGCCGGTGCCCTTGACGCTGCCCGCGGTGGCGTCGGCACGGGAGAAGCGCTCGAACAGGTTCGGCCGGAACCGCTCCGGTACGCCGGGGCCACCGTCCTCGACTCGGATCTCGACATGGTCGTCGAGCCGCCGGGCGGTGATCCGGGTGGCGCCGCCGCCGTACTTGTCGGCATTGGACAGCAGGTTCGCCAGGATCTGGTCGAGATGGCCGGGCTGGACCATCGCGGTGAGCCCGGCCGGGCAGTCGATGTCCGGCTGCCGGGCACCGGGTACGGGCAGGATCGCCGCCTGCAGATGCTCGCACACCTCGACCCGCCGGGGCCGGGCGGTGAGCCGGCCGGCGTCGAGGGTCACGAGGGCGAGCACCTCCTTGACGATCGTGTCCAGCCGCCGGCCGTTGCGGTGAATGCCGGCGACAAGCCGGTGTTTCTGGTCGTCGGGCAGGTCGCTCCAGCCGTCGGTGACGAGCTCGGCGAAGCCGAGGATCGAGGTCAACGGCGTACCGATCTCGTGGCCCAGCATGCCGATGAGGTCGAGCTTCAGCTGGTTGGCCGACTCGAGTTCGGTGTTGCGGCAGGCGAGCTCGGCGGCGGCGGCGTCGCGGGCGCGTTCCGCGGCCTTGCGGGCCGAGATATCGGCGAACACCCCGATCAGGTGCAGCGGGCGGCCGTCGGTGTCGCGGACCAGGGACACGGTGGCCTCGACGTCGATCCAGCCGCCGTCGGCGTGGCGGACCCGGGCCTCGTGGCTGTAGGCGGCGTGATCGCCGGCGAACAGGTCCGCGATGTGGTGGCGCATGTCGGCCGCGGTGTCGGGGTGCAGCAGCTGGTCGGTCGGGCTGCCGATCAGCTCGCCGGTGGTGCGGCCGAGCATGGCGGCGAAGGCGGGGTTGACGTCCAGCAGGGTGCCGTCGAGGCTGCGGACGATCTGCCCGACCGCGGAGTGGGTGAACTGGGCGCGGAACCGCTGTTCGCTCTGGTGCATGGCGCGCTGCGCGTCGCGTACGGCGGTGATGTCGGTGTTGATCTCCAGTACGGTGCTGACGCCGTCGACCGCGTCCTGCACGACCTGGCGGCTGAGGACCGTGATCGTACGGCCGTCGGCGGACAGGTGCTCGAGCTCGCCGTCCCACGTCTGGTCGCGGCGCAGGCTCTCGGTCTGTTCGGCCACGCTGCCGCCGTCGGGGAACGCGGTGGCCAGCAGCCGATGGGTGATCTTGCCGGTGGCGGCGGTGGCCGGCCAGCCGTACGTGGCCTCGGCGCCGGCGTTCCACCACCGGATGGTGCCGTCCAGGTCGCGGACGATGATCGCGGCGGGGATCAGCTCGAGCAGGCGGGCCTGCCGGCGCAGCTGGGCCTGGGCGGCGCGGGCGGCGGTGACGTCCTCGATCTGGCTCACCAGGTAGCGCGGCTGGGTCCGTTCGTCGTGGGCCACCGCGGTGCGGATGCGTACCCACAGGTCATGGCCGTCGGCGTGCCGGTAGCGGGCCTCCAGGTTGGCCGTCTCGATCTCCCCGGCGGCCAGGCCGGCCAGTACGGGCTTGGTGGCCTCGAGATCGTCGGGGTGTTGCAGGTCGGACACGTTCATCCCGGTGAGCTGCTCGACGGAGTACCCGGTGATCGCTGCCATGGCGGGGTTGGCCTGCAGGAAGGTGCCCAGGTTGTCCGGACGCAGGCTGGTCAGCACCATCCCCAGCGGCGAGTTGTCGAAGGCGACCCGGAACCGCCGCTCGCTGGCCTCCAGCGCCGTCAGGGCGACGGTGCGCTCGCTGAGCAGGGTGGCGTTGCGCGCGTAGTCGTCGGCGTGCCGCAGTGCGGCGCTGAGGCTGCCCGCCAGCAGCTCCAGCTGGTAGACGTCGTCGGAGTCGAACGCGTCCACCTCGGCGCTGGATATCTTCAGGACGCCGATCGGCTGGTCGCCGCTGAACAGCGGCGCGACGCACATCGAGCGCAGCCCTACCTCGCGGCAGGCCTGGCGGTTGACCCGCGGGTCGGACTCGCTGTCGCGGCACAGCACCGTGGAGCGCTCCGACATGGCCACCCCGGACAGCGAGCCCTCGATCGGCAGCCGCAGGCCCAGGTGCACGATCAGCGTCCCGGCGGCCGCCACATAGTCGAGGTGGAAGCGGTCGATCAGCTCGACCACCGCGCCGTCGGCGACCGGGAACGCCTGCACCGCCTGCGTGGCGACGACCTCGAGCACCTGCGCCCGGTCGTGAGCGGCGGCGGTCACGGCGCGCTGCACGTTGATCGTGGCCAGCAGGATCTCGCTCTGCCGGCTGGCGCGGGCCGCGGCCTGGTAACGGCCGGTGAGATCCTCCACCTGTACGAGCCGCCGCACCGGCAGCCCCTCGATCGGGACCAGTGTGATCTTGCACGGCACGTCCGCGCCGTCCGGGCGCATGAGCCGCAGCTCGTAGCTGATCACGGCGGCGGGGTCGCCGCCCGCGACGGCGTGCGCTTCCTCCCGTACGCCGAGATCGTCGGGGTGGGTCAGGGCCCGGCACCCGAGGCCGAGCAGGTCCGCCCGGTCCCGTCCCACGAGTCGGCTGAAGGACAGGTTGACCTGGATGAAGTGGTCGTCCTCGTCGAGGATCGCCATGGCGACCGGGCTGGCCCGGAAGGCACCCCGCTCCGCCACGGACGCCCCGCCGGCCGGCGTCTCACCCGTCCCGGGCGACCCTTGAGCCTCGCTCGTCCGCCAGGAGTGGTCACCGACCGCGCCGGAATGCGTCTGCTGCCGCACGATTGTCACCCGTTCGTCCCAGACCCTTCCTCGACGGTGCGAACCCACTTCACCACTCGAAAGTCGGCCGGAGCGTCGAGGATCTGAGTGCGTTCGGCAGGGCCTCCGTCTGCTCGTAGGCTGACGATCATGACGGGCTGGCAGATGCGGCGGGCTTCGGCCGACGATGCGGAGGCGGTGGCCGAGCTGCGGGCCACGGTGCTGCGGCCGGATCTGGAGCGGCTCGGCCGGTACGACGAGCATCGGGTCCGGCAGCGGCTTCGGGACGGGTTCGTGCCGCAGCACACCTGGATCGTCGAAGTGGGTGGCGCCTTCGCCGGATGCATCGCGTTGCGGCCCGCCGAGGACGCTCACTGGCTCGAACATTTCTACCTTGCACCCGACCTGCAGGGCGGCGGCGTCGGCACGGCCGTGCTACGCCGGCTGCTGGCGTGGTGTGATCGGGCCGTCCTGCGGGTCCGGCTGAACGTGCTGCAGGGGAGTCCGGCCCGGCGGCTCTATGAACGGCATGGGTTCGTTCTCGAAACCGAAGACCCGGTGGATGTGTTCATGGTGCGCGACCCGGTCGGTCAGGGGGCCTGACTGACCATGCCTTGGAAGGCACACAGACCCAGGCAGAGGAGGGTTACGCAGATCGCTCCCACCGCCACCAAGATCACGCCGAGGCTCAGGCCGTCGGCCGACCACGGTCGGGCGAGGGTTCCCGGTCGCTGATACCCGGGGGGTGGCAGGAACGTCGGCGCGGCCGGGTATCCGGGCGGTCGCGGCCGACCGGCCACGCGCGGGTCGGACGGTGGGCCGTACCCGGGCGGCAGGAACGTCGGCCCGGCCCCGACCGTACCTGCTGGCGGTTGAGGCGATCCGGGCCCCGCCGAACCGGATCGGCCGCCGGACGCCGCAGCGCTCGACCGACGGGGTCGCCGCCGGGGCCGTCGATAGCCATCCCCGTCGTCGTCCCAGTCGTCGTAGATCCAGTCGTCGTCCCCGTAGTCGTAGTCCCAGTCGTTGTTCCCGTAGTCGTCGTCCCAGTGATCATCGTCGGGGTAGTCGAGATGATCCGGGTAGTCATCACCGTCATCACCGTCGTCGGGGTCGGGGTCGGGGTCGGTGTGGTACTCCGCCCAGGCGTCGTCCTCCTCGGCGGTACGGCGGCGACGCTCCGCCCACGCCGCGTCCTCCTCGGCCGTGCGGCGGTGCCGCTGTGCCCAGGCGGCGTCCTCATCCCGCTCGCGCCGGTCGGCCGCCGCCGGCCGCTGCCCGCCCGGCTGGTCCGCCGGCTCGGTCGTCATCCCGAGGCCCTTTCGAGTTCGTCCAGCCGGCGGAGCCGCGCCTCGGCACCGGCCTCCTGGGCGTGTGCCCGCAGCTCGGCGAGGGACACGACCGTCGTCTCGAGGCTCCGCGCCAGGCTTTCGATCCGGTCCTGGAGCTGATCGACGGTAGTGATCTTGGGCAGGGTGGCGATGCCCAGCGCCCGTTCCAGCAGGGCGCGCCGGCGGGTCGCCGGGTCGGTGCACCAGATCTGGATGAAGTGGTGGTCGGAGAACTGGTACGAGCCGACCCGCGCCACCTTCACCTCACCGCCGAAGGTGGCGGGGTCCAGCAGCACCCGCCACCCGCCGTCCGGCGCCTGGCGCAGCGTGCCCGCGCCGTACGCGGGGGAGCGGGCCAGCCACTTCGGCCAAAGCGTCGCCGGGTCCGCGATCCCCTCGGCCTCGATCAGCTCCTCGAGCGAGGTCCGGGCGAACAACCCTTCCAGGAACTCGTCCCGGTCCTCGGCGACGTTGCTGTACGCGAGCAGGCGGTGGTCGGCCGTCTCGATCAGATAGCAGGGTAGGTATCCCTCCCGTTCCCCCTTGTTGCTCAGGTTGCGCAGCTGCCCGGGCAGGTTGAAGCCGGCCCGGTCGGGGTGCTGCTCCAGCCAGGCGAGCACCTCCGGGCGGAACGGGGCGAGCGTGGACACCGGGAGGAACCGGCTGCGGTCACCGAGCTGCCCCTCCTCGATCCGCGGGGTGTCCAGCACCGGGACGTTGTTGTCGTAGTGGGCGCGCGGGAACGGATGGCCGGACTCCCGTTCGATCAGAATCGTCTGCCGGCTGGTCGTCCGCACGTAGCGCACGCCGTCCTGGACCGACTGCCGGCCCAGCGGGGTGAGGTCGAGCGTGGGGCCGGCAACCGTGACGTGCCCGATCAGGCCGAGGAAGGCCAGACACCGGTCGATCACGCCGGCCGGCAGGTTCAGGAAGCCGACCAGTTGGGCGCGGTCGCGGATGCCCGCCTCGCCGATCGCGCGCACCACGAAATGGTCGATGATCTCGAAGTCCTGCCCCTCGTAGAGCTCGGCCTCGGTCTCCACCTGCCACAGTGGCCAAAGCACCGGGAACAGACGGACCGGCCGTACGCCCGGTATCAGCTGGGCATGCTCCACGGCCCGGGTGGCCGGGTAGATGATCCGCCTCATCGGGCCCACCCGGTGCCGGGGCGCAGCGCCGCCTCCAGGTCCCGCGAGCTGCGCAGGTGGCCGGCGGTGCGCAGGTGCTCGGCCATCGCCTGGCTGATGGCGCGGAATTCGAGGTCGTCCGCGTTGCACAGCGTGCTGAGGTCACCGACCAGCACCAACTGCCGCTTCGCCCGGGTGATCGCGACGTTGAACCGCCGGGTCTCCCGCAGGAATCCGATCCGCCCGGCGCGGTTGCTCCGGGTGAAGCCGAAGATGATGAGATCGCGTTCCCCACCTTGGAACGAATCCACGCTGCCGACGTGGTCGGCGACCCGGCACCCATCCAGCACCGTGGGCAGCCGGCTGAGCAACAGCTCCTTCTGCGCGTTGTAGGGCACGATGATCGCCCAGTCGCGATACTGCCCGGCGAGCTCGTGGAGCAGGGCCACGATGATGTCGGCCTCCAGCTTGTTGCTGTACCCGCGCCGGGTGGCCCCCCGCGACCGGCTCATATCCGTCTCGGTGGGTTGCCGGTCGCTGGTGTCGATCATCGCGAACGGCGAGCGGAACAGCGTGTTGGGCGGGGCGCCCGGGTGCTCGGTACGCAACCGGCCGAAGTAGAACGTGCTGGAGACGAAGTCGGCGATCTGCGCCGGCATCCGGCGCTGGGTACGCAGCCAGACCGCGTTGCTCTCCGGGGTGCGGGCGAACAGCAGCTCGAAGCCGCTCTTGGCGAGCAGGCCGGTGACCTCGCCGACCTGGCCCGGGTCGGCGCCGTCCGGCTGCCGCTCGGCCCAGTCCCGGACCTCCTCGTCCAGGAACGGCGGCAGTTGCCGGTGATCGCCCACCAGCATCGCCCGTTTCGCCCGCACCAGCGGCACGAGCAGGTTCGGGGTGGAGATCTGGCCGGCCTCGTCCACGATCGCCAGCTCGAACTCGAGCCCCGCGATGAGCGCCGAGGTGTCGGTGCCGATGCAGGTGGCGCCGACCACGTCGGCGTAGCGGGCCACCTCCCGCTCCAGCTGGACACTCAGGTCGCTGATCCGATCCCGCCACTCCCCGAGCAGCTGGGCCCGGCGGCTCACCAGGTCCAGCCCGGCGGCGCACCACTGGGCGAAGCCGGTCCACCCGGCCACCGTCCGGCCCGGCTCGGCCGGCGCCGGCAGCACCGGCCGCAGGGCCTGGCGCAACAGCTCGCCGTCGCGGGCCAACTCGGGCCACAGGTCGTCGAGCGCCCGCTCCGCGGCGTCCCGCCGGGCGGTCAGCTCCGCCACCCGCGGGTCGTGCGCCACCAGCGCCGCGGCCCGCTCGTGCGCCTCGCTCACCGCCGCGGTGGCCGCCGCCAGCGCGGCCTGAGTGGCCGGGATCTCCCCGGCCAGCCGGTCCAGCCGGCCGCGTTGCCTGGACGCCCACCAGGCGTGCACGAAGGCGAAGACCCCGCCGGTGCCCGCCCGCAGTTGCGCCGACTGCAGCCGTTGCTGTGCCCGCTGCCACGCCGCGTGCTGGGCGGCCAGCGTCGACTGATGCCGGGCCTGGGCGCCCTCGGCGGCGGCCAGCTGCGCCCCGATCGGCCCGCCGGCCAGCCGGACCGCCTCGGCGAGGGCCGGCCCGACGCCGTCCAGCTCGGCCTGGGCGGTGCGCGCCGCCGCCAGCGTGGTTTCGAGATGCCGAAGGTACTCCTCGAGCACCGGCCGTTCCCCGTGCACCTTGCTGAGCAGGTCGAACAGCGCGGTGTCGCGGAGGATGCCGCCGCGCAGCTCGTCCACCCGGCTCTCCGCCGACATCGCCTTCACCTTGGCGGTCATGTTGTCCTCGTTGCCGACGCGGACCACGGTGAACTCGGCCGGCAACTTCTCCAGCACGTTGTCCACCGCCCGGTGGCTGTGCGAGGTGATGAGTACCCGCCGGCCCAGCTCCGCCTGCGCCCGCACCACCTCGACGATGGTCGTGGTCTTGCCCGCCCCGGGCGGGCCCAGTACGGACAGCAGGTCGGGCACCTCCAACGCCCGCCGGAACGCCTGCAACTGGTCGGCGTCCAGGTCGCGGCCGGGCCGTTGCGCCGCGGTCGGCTGGTAGGGCGCGAAGCGGGCGGACACCAGGCAGTCCAGCAGGCCCGCGTTGAGCGCCCGGCCCTGGCGCAGCGTGGTGATCGCGTCCAGTTGGGCGCGGAAGACCCGGTCGCTGACCAGCGCCCGCAGGCTCCCCGTGGCGGGGATCCGCCCGTAGTCGGTACCCGGCTCGAAGCGCACCGTCACGTGGCCGTCGTGCACCCGGAACACCCGGCCCCGGGCCTGCGGATACCCGTCGACGCTGACCATCGTGTTCGTGGTCAGCACGGGCTCGCCGTGGACCCGGAACCGGTACACCCCGCGGGCCGACCAGCGCTCCTCCTTGGCCGGTTCCCGGGTCACATAGTGCTGCGGTGGCATCGCCGACTGCTGCTCGGACTCGATCTGCCGGCTGGCCTCCACCACGCTCTCCAGCAGGTCCAGGTACCGGGTGTGCTGCGTCGGCCGGCTGGGCGGCTGGGCCGTGGCGCCGCCCAGCTGGTGCCACTCCCATTGCAGTACGTCGTCGTAGGCCCTGGTCTGCGGCAGCTGCCCGGTCCGGATCGCGTCCTGCAAGGCCCGGAAGTTCGGAAACAGCGCGAAACCGCGGTCGCAGCGCAGCACCAGTGCGCCCTTGAGCAGCCGGTCCTCGTCCCGGAACTGCCGCCGCCCGGCATGCCCGAGCCGGTAGGAGTCCCTCGGCCGGGACCGGTCCGGTTCGAACCGGCGCCCGTCGCCCTGCCAGGCCGGGTACAGCCAGGCCACGTGCCGGCGGCAGTGCAGTGCCATCCGCCAGCCGTCCTTTGTGGTCTCCAGCGTGACCGGCAGGTTGCCCTGCCGGCCGAGCTGGTTCAGCTCGGCCACGAACGCGCTCAGCTCGGGCAGGTCGGTGAGCACCCGAGCGGAGTAGACCAACGCCAGCGGGCCCTCGATGGCCACTCTCCGTACCGTCACGCGCCGGTTCCCCCCAGCACTGAGCCCCGGGCCTGCCGGAGGCCGGCGGCCAGCTGCGACATCGCCGGGCGGTTCGCGGGATCCGGGTCGAGCGCCCGGCGGAGCAGGTCGTCCACCTGGTCCGGGAGGCCGGGCAGGAAGACCCGGAGCCGGATCGCCGCGCCGGCCGTCGGCGGGTGGCCGGCGCAGGTGTGCTGCAACAGCGCCGCGAGCTGGTACACGTCGGTGGCCGGCCCCGGCCGGCCGGCGGCCAGTGCCCGCTGCTCGGGCGCCGGGTACCGGACCTCGCCCTCGCCGGGGAGGCCCGGCCACCACGCCCGGCCCGGATCGCGCAGGGCGGCCGGACGACCCTGCCGCGGTACCAGGATCACGTCGCCGTCCAACGCCCGGTGCGCCTGCCGCCGGCGGTGCAGCCGGGTCAGCTCCCCGGCGACGCCGATCAGCGCATCGATGGCCGGCGGCACGGCGTACGGGTCCAGCGGCCGGTCCCCGGCTCCGAACATCTCGGTCCAGCTGGAGCCGGGCGGTCGCGGGATGACGAGAACGTGCAGCGGCCCGTCCCGGACCGGGCGGCGGCCCAGGAACTCCGCCTGCGCGCCGAGCCCCTCGACCAGCCGGCCGCCGGGTCCGGTGGGGTCGCGTACCAGGAGGCCGCGCAGCCGAACCCGGGTCGACCGCTGGTCCAGCCGGTGCCCGTCGGCCTGCATGAGCCGCCATGACCCGTTCGGGGCGGTGACCGTGTCGACCGGGTCATGGACCAGGTAGCTCGAGTCTCCAAGATGGACCTCGGTGCCGCCGCGCCAGTCGTGCGGATCGGGCCGGCCGGCCCGGATGACCAGGCGTGGCGCGGGCCGGGACAGACCCTGCTCGTACGCCTCCGTCAGCCGGACAAGCTGCTCCTCCAGCCTTGCCGTCAGCTCCCTGGTCAGGACGTTGGGCGGCGGTGGCAGGACGAACGCGCGACCGAGGGGTTGGCCGGTCTCCCGCTCATGCCACCAGGCACCGAGCTGATGGCACCCCCGCAACGAATCCAGCGCCTTGACCGGGTCCTTCGCGTGGTCGTGGGCGGCGTCGTTGCCGTTCTGCTGGACGGTCGTGAAGATCGGCGGCAGCGACGCCGGGATCACCTCGGCCTCGAGGAGGCGACCAAGAAGGGCGGGCTGGTTGTCTCTCCTCGACTCCCTCAGGCCGGCGCGCCGGAGGAGCGTCCTGGCGAGCATCTCTCCGAAGTGGCGAGACTTGAACAGCGACCCGTGGAGATCGGAGTGGAAGTAGTACTCGGCGAGTGCCGCATCGGCCGCGAGGGCAGGGTCGTGTCCGGCGAGGAACGAGAAGTTCGGGGAGGCGTCAACCAGTGCCGTCAGCTCGTCGGTCATCAGTCACCTAGCGGTCGGAGTCCGGGCCAGCCGGAGAGGCTAGCGAATCCCGCCGCGGTGACGCTAGGGAGCAGGTGCGAACGCCTGCCGGGACGAGCGGTCAGTGCGGCTCGGCGCCGGGGCGGGGGCGGCTCCAGACGATGGCGCATTCGATGGCGCGTTTCCAGTTGTCGTGCTCGGCGGCGCAGTGTCCCGGGTCCATTGTGGGCAGCCACTGGCCCGCCCGGTGCCGGTTGTTGCGCAGGTCCTGAAGGTCGGACCAGTAGCCGACGGCGAGGCCGGCCGCGTACGCGGCGCCGAGGGACACGGTCTCGGGGACCATCGGGCGTACCACCGGCACCCGCAGCACGTCCGCGACGATCTGCATCAGGAGGTTGTCCGAGGTCATGCCGCCGTCGACGTTGAGCGCGGTGAGCGCCAGGCCGGAGTCGGCGTTCATCGCGTCGACGACGTCGCGGGTCTGCCAGCCGGTCGCCTCCAGGACGGCGCGGGCCAGGTGGCCCTTGGTGATGTAGGAGGTCAGGCCGACGATGACGCCGCGCGCCTCGCTGCGCCAGTACGGCGCGAAGAGCCCGGAGAACGCGGGCACGATGTAGCAGCCGCCGTTGTCGTCGACGGTGCGGGCGAGGGTCTCGATCTCGGAGGCGGTGCCGATCAGGCCGAGGCCGTCGCGGACCCACTGCACCAGCGACCCGGTGATGGCGATGGAGCCTTCGAGGGCGTACGCGGCCGGTTCGGCGCCGATCCGGTACGCCACGGTGCTGATCAGCCCGTGCGTCGAGCGTACGGGCTGCGCGCCGGTGTTGAGCAGCAGGAAGCCGCCGGTGCCGTAGGTGCATTTGGCT
>NZ_JAOSZE010000087.1 GCF_025630775.1 Actinoplanes sp. KI2 | reverse complement strand
CCAAGGCGCTCACCAAACTGCGCGGCCACCTGGCCGGCAGCGAGCTCTGAGCCGCCCCCAAAACCAAGCGGCGGCCGGCCCGGTTCGGGCCGGCCGCCGCTTTGCCGTGCGGGCACCCGGTTTCGGGCCGGCCGCCGCTCTGCCGTGCGGGCACCCGGTTTCGGGCCGGCCGCCCCTCTGCCGTGCGGGCACCCGGTTCGGGCCGGCCGCCGCTTTGCCGTGCGGGCACCCGGTTTCGGGCCGGCCGCCGCTTTGCCGTGCGGAAGCTGCCGGGTCAGCCGAGTGGGCTGAGGCCGGACATGGTCGCAAGCTTGGGGCTGCGGAACTTGACCGTGCCGTTGCCGCCGAGGAACAGCCACAGCCCATTGTCCGACTTCGAGACGGCGGCCAGGTCGACCGTGCCGTCTCGGTCGTAGTCGCCGACACCGACCAGATCGCGGTAGCCGTTCCAGCCAGAACCGATCTTGATGTTCCCGGCAAGCTTCGTCTTGTTGCCGCGGTACACCCAGAGCGTCCCGGCCGAGTCGCGGGCCACCAGGTCGGGGTAGCCGTCCTTGGTCAGGTCGCCGATCCCGGTCAGCTCGGTCATGCCGGCCCACCCGACGCCGATCTGCACGCGGCTGCCCAGCGTCGTGCCGGACTTGCCGGGGAAGAGGTAAAGGGCGCTGCCGCCGATCGCGACCAGATCGGGGTAGCCGTCCCGGTTGAAGTCGCCGACCCCGGTGATCTCCCGATATCCGGTCCACTTGGTGGCGATCTTCTTGCGAGTGCCCAGGCCGCTGCCGGTGCCGGGATAGAACCACAGGTCACCGTTGGTCTGCCTGGCGACCAGGTCCTCCTTGCCGTCGCGGTTCAGGTCGCCGATCCGGACGACCGCGTTCATCGCGGTCCAGGCCGAGCCGATCTTCTTGCGGGACGCCTCGGAAGCGATCATGCCGTTGCCGGGATAGAGGTAGACGTCCCCGGTCGAGGCCTGCTTGGCCACCACGTCCGACCAGCCGTTGCCGGTGAAGTCGGCCTGCTGCGGCGACGGCAGCGGGGAGTAGTCGACCAGGTTGCTGTCGATGTTGATCGTGACGCCGCCGTACGTCTCCTGGTGGCCGCCCTGGTACTGCTTCATCCGGCGGTGGCCCGGCCAGGCGGTCGCCGGTATGGCCACGTCGGTCACCGTGACCTGCTTGTCCCAGCGAGCGAAGTCCACATAGTCCGGTCGCGAGTACCCGGCGGCCGAGTAGTTGGCGATCTGGTCGGCGATGCCCGAGCTGACGCTGGAGTAGTAGCCGGAGGCGTAGCCGAGATAGTGCAGCTGCGAGGTCCAGCCGTTCATGAAGGCCAGCACGCCGGCCCGGCAGGCCGCGTCGGTCGAGTCGTACGCCTCCATGTCGTAGATCAGCACGCTGCCCTTGGCCAGCCCCAGCGCCGCGGCCTGGGTCACCGCGTCGGTGGCGGCGGTCTGCCCCATCACAACGGCCTTGGTGTTGTCGATCTTGTTCTTCATGGTGGTGCAAGAGGCCTGCGGTCCGACGTACAGCGGCAGCAGCTTCCAGCCGGCGTTGACCTGCGTCTGCACCCACGCCGCGGTGAGGTTCGCCTGGGAGCAGGCGCGGCTGACCCCGCCGATGTAGATGCCGACCCCGCCGTACGGCGAGGTGCCCTTCCAGGCCGCCATGGTCGCGCTGGACGGCGCCGTGCACGCGTCGAACGCCTTGCCGGCGAAGGTGCCCGGCTGCTGGGTGCTGAACGCCGTGGCGGCGGTGGCGTTGGTCCGGGCCAGCGTGAACAGCGCGGCCCCGAGAACCACGACGAGGAACGCCGCCTTGATCGCGAGACTGCGCTGTGCCGGGTTGAGAAACGCCGCGCCGGCGTGGCGCGGCGTGTGGGTTGCCGCCATGACTGCCTTTCTCGGCGCGTTACAAACCTTCGGAGCTAAGCAACTAATAGTCGACGGCGCCTCGGCCGAACGGGCCGAATCGGACAGTCCGCTTGGGTTTATCTCCGGTCTGCCCCGGTATGCGTGGCTGTCCGGTTACGAACGGTGACGATCAGCGCCACGGCCAACCCCAGCGCGCCGACCTCCATCGCGGCCCCCACCAGCGGCGTCGCAGCGTATCCCCAGCCCGCGGTGATGGCCAACCCGCCCAGATACGCGCCGGCCGCATTGCCCAGGTTGAACGCCGAGACCGCGGCCGAGGAGGCCAGCAGGTTCTGCCCGTCGCCGTCGGCCGCGGTGATCACCCGGGTGGTCAGGCCCGGCACGGTGGCGTACGCGGCCAGCCCGAGCACGAACAGCGTGACCGTGGCCGGCGCCTTCGCGTGCGAGGTCCAGCCGAAGGCGACCAGCACCACCAGCATCGCGACCGAGGCGCCGGCGATCGTCCCCATCAGACGCTTGTCCGCGCCACGTGCCCCGATCACGTTGCCCAGCACCATTCCCAGCCCGAACAGCGCCAGCAGCCACGGCATCGCGCCGTCGGCGAACCCGGCCACGTCGGTCATCAGCGGCGCCACGTAGGTCAGCGGCGCATAGACCGCGCCGAACGCGAGCGCGGTCATGCCCAGCGACAGCCACACCGCCGGGTTGCGGAACGCGGTCACCTGGGCACGTGCCTCGCCGGTGGCCGCGCCCGCCGGCACGAGGACGGCGGTGGAGACCGCGGCGATCAGCCCGAGGAGCGCCATCGCCCAGAACGTCGCCCGCCAGCCGAGCTGCTGACCGAGCAGGGTGCCCAGCGGCACCCCGGCCACGTTCGCCACGGTGATCCCGCTCAGCATGGCCGCGATCGCGCTGCTGCGCCGGGACGGTGGCACCAGGTCGCCGGCCACGATCGTGGCGAACCCGATGTACGCCCCGTGGGTGAGCGCGGCCACCACCCGGCCGCCGAGCATCTCCGGGTAGGCGGTGGCGACGGCCGACATCAGGTTGCCGGCCACGAAGAAGGCCAGCAGCCAGATCAGCACCGATTTACGCCGGCGGCCGGCCACGCCGGCGGTGATCAGCGGGCCGCCGAAGACCACCGCGAGCGCATACCCCGAGACGAGCAGGCCGGCGGCGGGGATGGAGACGTCGAGGTCGTGCGCGATGTCGGGCAGCAGGCCGGTGATCACGAACTCGGTCATCCCGATCGCGAACGTGCCGACCGCGAGCGCGGCGAGGGCGTATCCGGGGCGCCTGATCACCCGAGCGACTCTCACAGACGCGGCACCCTTTTGCCACACCTTAAAGAAAGTACGGGGACTTCGCACCATCGGGCAGATCGGGAGCTTAAGCCACAGAAGTGGCACCGAAGGTTTTCCCCGCCCCGCTCCGGCTACCGTATTAGCCGATGCCACCTACTTCCGAGCTACCCGGATTCCTGCAGGGAGTCGCCCCGATCCTTGATCGCTGGGGATACTTCGCCGTTGCCGCGATGATCGGCTTCGAGAGCTTCGGGGTCCCCGCACCGGGGCAGACAATCATGGTGGCCGCGGCCATCTACGCCGGCGCGGGCCGGTTGAACATCATCGGCGTGGCCGTGATCGCGTTCGCCGCGGCGGTCCTCGGCGACAACGTCGGTTACCTGATCGGGGTCCGCGGCGGCCGCAAGGTGGTGTACCGGTGGGGCAAGTACGTCTTTCTCACGCCCGCGCGTTTGCATCGAGCGGAGGCTTTTTTCGCGCGGCGTGGAGGTCGTATTGTTGTCATCGCTCGTTTCATTGACGGACTCCGGCAGTTCAACGGATTGATCGCAGGCATCACCGCGATGCCGTGGCGCAGCTTCCTGCTTTACAACGCGATCGGTGCGGCGCTCTGGGTCGGCTGGTGGACGAGCATCGCGTATGTGCTCGGTAACCATCTCGTCGAGATCATCGAGCATGTAGATCGGTACAAATGGTGGGCGATCACCATTGCCACCCTCGCGGTGATCGCTTACGTCACCTTGCACCTCCGGCACATCAGACGACGGCGCGCCCGCAATGTCGCGGCAGTCGTTGAGGAACCCCAAGGCTGAAGGGCAGCCCGTCGGGGGTGCTCGGGGGTGCGGAACGGAAGGAGAGTTCGTGACCACCCCTCAGCTCGACCGCCGTCGCGCGCAGTCGGCGGCCGCAGGTGCCGCCGCCGAGAAGGCCCGGCTGGCCGTGACGGAGCTGGACAGCCGGCTTCGCACCAACACCGAGCTCGCCCAGCAGCAGTCCCAGGCCCTGCGTAACGCCGAGGCCGAGGTCAAGCGGCTCAAGCGCTCGCTGAAGACCCAGGAACGCGACCGGGTGCGTCTGACCAAGGCACACAAGAAGGCCACCGCCAAGGCCTCGAAGACCGAGAACCGGGCGGCCGACGCCGACGCCAAGTACGACAAGGCCGTCCTCGCCGACCTGATCCGCCGCGAGAAGCAGCGCGACCAGGCGGCCGCCGAGGCGCACGTGACCGCGGTCGTCCCGGCCCCGGCGCCGGCGCCCGCCGTCGAGGCCCCGGCCGCCGAGGCGCCCGCCGTCGAGACCCCGGCCGCCGAGGCGCCCGCTGTCGCGGCGCCCGCCGCCGACGCCCCGGCCGTCGAGTCCCCCACCATCGAAACCCCCGCCTCGACCCCGGCGGCTCCCCCGGCACGCCGGGCACCTCGCGCCACCAAGGCGGCTCCGGTCGAGACGGCCGCGACCGCCACGGCGCGCCGCACCACCGCTGCCAAGGCCGCGAGCACCGCGAGCGCCGCGAGCAGCCGCAGCACCAGCACCACGGGCCGCGCCACCACGGCGCGCAAGGCCACCGCCGAGCCAGTTGCCGCCCGCCGCGCCCCGCGCCGCACCAGCGGTCGCTGAGCACGCGGTCACACCTGAGCCGCCCCTGGCTGGCCGGGGGCGGCTTTGTGTCAGGCTCGAACGATGGCTGACTTCTCCCTCGCCGAAATTCGAGCCGTCCTCTTCGACATGGACGGGACACTGGTCGACTCCGACCGCGCGGTCGAGCGATCGTGGCTGAGCTGGGCGCAGGAGTACGGCGCGGACGGCCCCGCGGCCTACGAGATGGCACACGGCAGCCCCAGCGAGACCACCGTCCGCAAGCTGCTCGGCCATCTGGGCGAGGACGAGATCCGGCGCGCGTCGGCCCGCCAGCTCGAACTGCAATACGACGACCTGTCCGATGTGGTGGCAACGCCCGGCGCGCTCGACCTGCTCGCTGCGCTCGACCGCACGAGCCTGCCCTGGGCGGTCGTGACCAGTGCCGACGACCGGCTCGCCAAGGCCCGGCTGAACGCCGCCGGCATCACCCCGCGGGTGCTGGTGACCACCGACGACATCGAGGCCGGCAAGCCCGACCCGGCCGGCTACCTGCGCGCCGCCGCGTTGCTCGGCGTGCCGCCGGCGAACTGCCTGGTGGTCGAGGACGCCGAGGTGGGTCTGCAGGCGGCGCGGGCGGCCGGCGCGCACACCGCCGCGCTGCGCGGCCTGCCCGGCGACCTGCGCCTGACCAGCCTCGCCGATCTGACCAGGGTCTTGATCCACGGCTGACGGCGGCGAAGCCCGATAATGGGACCAGCCACCTCGACGGAAATGTTCGGTCTCGCGGCGGAGGGTCCACGTCAGATGCAGCGGTTCGCGTTCGCCGGGCGCACCTGCCTGATCACCGGTGCGGCCAGCGGGATCGGCGCCGCGCTCGCGCTCGACCTGGCCAAGCGCCGGGCGGTGCTGGCCCTGCTCGACCGGGACGCCGAGGGGCTGGATCAGGTCGCGGCCCTGGCCCGCGAGGTGGGTGCCGGCTCGGTCACCACGTACGTGGTCGATCTGAGCGATGGTGGCGACCGGCTGGACCTGGCCGCCGAGATCGCGTCCCGGCACGGCGGCATCGATCTTTTGATCAACAACGCCGGGGTGACGCTGACCGGGACGTTCGAGCAGAACCGGATGGCCGACGTCGACTGGCTGCTGGAGATCAACCTGCACGCGGTCCTGCGGATGACCAAGGCGTTCCTGCCGCAGCTGCTGGCCCGCCCCGGCTCGCACCTGGTCAACGTCTCCAGCCTCTTCGGACTGATCGGGCCGCCCGGCCAGGTCGCCTACGCGACCAGCAAGTTCGCGGTGCGCGGCTTCAGCGACGCGCTGCGGCACGAGCTGGAGCCGCGCGGCGTCGGGGTGACGGTGGTGCACCCGGGCGGGATCAAGACCAACATCGCGGCGAACGCCCGGATCAGCGGCGCGGACGCCGACGGCGAGCAGGCCGAGCAGACGCGCCGCTTCGCCGAGCGGGCACTGACCATGCCGCCCGAGGAGGCCGCCCGGCAGATCGTCGCGGCGATACAGACCCGCCGGCCACGCCTGGTGATCACCCGCGAGGCGCGGGCCGCGGACTGGCTGGTGCGACTCGCCCCGAGCCGCTGGTGGCAGCTCAGCCGGCGGGCGGCCCGGCGAGTGTCCTAGACGTTCTGGTCAGGGCCCCGTCCGCCGCGGGCGGCGCCTCGATCGGCGCCGCCTGCTGGTCGGCCACCGGCGGCTGATGGTTGCGCAGGCCCAGCATCTCCAGCCAGTCGACGAGCTGGTGGTGGACCGCGTCGGCGCCGTTCAGCTCCGGCCGGACGATCGGCCAGCGGGCCGGGTGCACCAGCATCGCGTCGGTCTGCCAGCCGCCGAGCCCGCCGTGCGAGCCGACCAGCTCCTCGAACGCGGCCACCTCCTCGGTGACCGGGTCCACGCAGCCGATCAGCACCAGGTCGCCGACGTGCTCCGACTCCTGATGGCGCAGCAGGTCGGCGCGGGCGTGCGGCCCGTACGGCAGCAGCGGGTCGACGCCCTCGACCGTGTCGCTCCGCAACCGGTGCAGGCCGGCGGTGCCGAGCGCGACCGGGCCGTCCTCGTCGCGCACCACCACCAGGCCGATGCCGGGGTGGGCGGTCAGCCCCGGTACCAGCTCCGGGTAGGCACGATTGATCTCGGTGAGGCTCAGCCGGTGCCGGACCTGGGTGAGGTAGAGCAGCGAGAGGTTGCCGGACGAGACCACCAGCAGCGGGGGCTCGGGCTCCTCCGGCTCGCCGGTCGGCTCCCCGGACAGGCGCTCGACCAGCTCGTTCAGCGTCTCGCCGTAGCGCTGACGGAAGGTCGCACCCTGGCTCTGCCCGTGATCGGAGAGCACCACGATGTGGTAGCGCCGGGCCGCCTCGGACGCCAGCCGCTCCAGCACGCCGAGCATCCGGTCGAGGCTTTCCAGCTGCCGCATCGACTCCGGCCGGGCCGGTCCGGCGTGGTGCGCCACCTCGTCGTAGTCGACCAGGTCGCAGTAGATCGACGGCGCGCCACGGGCCATCTGCTCGGCGATCAGCGAGATGTTCACGTCGCGCAGCAGCATCGAGGCCGGGCGCAGCGCCAGGAACGCGCCCGAGCGGCTGACCCGGGGCAGCAGGTTGCGGCGGCGCTGCAGGCGGGCCTGGTGCAGCTCGGTGAAGACCTCGCCGACCCCGAGCACGAGCGCGCGGGTGAAACCGTACGGCGAGGCCATGAACGCCGCCCAGCCCCGCGCCGACCGGCCGGGGAGCGCCGCGTGGCTGACGGTCAGCAGGTTGACCTCCGCGTCGCCGCTGAACGCGTTGCCGATGCTCACCCCGCCGTCGCGCAGCAGCCCGCGCCCGTCGCTGAGCCGCGGCTCGATCATCGCGGCGTCCCGCGGCCGGCTGGTGACCACCAGCCGGCCGGCGTCCTTCTCGTACCAGCGGAAGCCGGGAATCTGCCGGGCGGCGCCATGCAGGATGCCGGCCTGCGACGCGGGCGTGGTCGACGGCAGCCCGGTGTGCCAGCCGCGCATGGTGTGGCTGCCCGAGCGCAGCCAGTGGCCCAGCGTCGGCAGGTTGCCGGCCCGCACCGCCCAGCGCAGCACCGGCTCGGAGAGCCCGTCCAGCTGGATCATCAGCAGGCCCGGTTCGGTGCCCGGGCCGGGCCGTCGCAACGTCAGCAGCGGGCCGCCGGCCTGCCGCGCGTTGCGCCGCCGCACCCCGCGCATGAGCCGCTTGGCCTCCTTGACGAACGTGTCGTCGGTGCCGCTGTCCAGCATCCAGTCGAGGATCGCGGCGAAAACCACGGCCAGGATCGCGGCGAGGACCAGCGAGGGCAGCCCGTCGATCCGGTTGGCCGGGTCGATCTCCAACGCCACCACGATCACCGCGATCTGGGCGATCACGCCGAACAGCATCGCGCCCCAGCCGCCCAGCGCCACGATGCCGACCAGCAGCAGCGGCCGCAGCACCGCGCCGACCGCGGCGACCAGCAGGACCAGGCCGAGCGTGTCCACGACGTCGGAGCTGGCGACGCCCGGCATCAGCCAGAGCGTGCCGGTGAGCACCACGAAGGTGACCAGCGCGCTGCGCAGCACCGCCCGCAATCGGCTCAGGATCCGCCGCCAGCTCAGCAGGGCACGCAACTCCAGGCCGCGGTCCGGAACTATCGGCGCGGACGACGGCTCCTGCGGGCTTACGGCCACGGGGCAACAATCGCACAGTGCGCATCCGATGGCCCACCGTGCCCGAAATCACGCCGCCACCCGATCGGGGGAACGACAAGGCCCGATTCTCAGCCGCCGGGAATACCTTCGGCCCGGTGCGCCTGCTGATCGCCGCCCTCGTGCTGCTCCTCGCCGGTTGCTCGGCACCGAGCCCCCGGCCGACCCCCGCGCCCGCTCCGCCCGGCCGCCGGGTGGTCGGCTACTTCACCGACTGGGGGATCTACGGCCGCGACTTCCAGGTGAAAGATCTCGACACCGACGGGGCCGCGACGGAGCTCACCCACCTGGTGTACGCGTTCGGCAAGGTCGACGGCGGTCGCTGCGCCCCGGCCGACGCCTGGGCCGACTACCAGAAGCCGATCCCGGCCGAGCACAGCGTGGACGGCGTCGCCGACCCGGCGGACGCCCCGCTGCGGGGCAACTTCGGACAGCTGCGCAAGCTCAAGGCCAAACACCCCGGACTCCGGGTGATCTGGTCGTTCGGCGGCTGGACCGGCTCGGCCGGCTTCACCGACGCGGCCCGCGATCCGGCCGCGTTCGCCGCCTCGTGCCGGACGCTGGTCGACGATCCGCGCTGGTCCGGCGTCTTCGACGGGATCGATCTGGACTGGGAGTACCCGAACGCGTGCGGCGAGCAGTGCGACGCCAGCGGGCCGGACGCCCTGCCCCGGCTGCTGGGGGCGGTGCGGTCCGCGCTCGGTCCGCGGGCGGTGCTCAGCGCCGCGGTACCGGCCGACGTGGGCAAGCTCGATCGGGCCGACTACCGGGCCGCGGCCGGACCGGTCGACTGGCTCGGCGCGATGACCTACGACTACTTCGGCACCGGCGCGGACGGCGGCGACGACAGCATCGACCGGCACCGCACCGAGCCGCATTCGGCGCTGACCACGTATCCCGGCATTCCCCGTACCGAGGCGACCTCCTCGGCGACCGTCGACAAGCTGCTGGCCCTGGGCGTACCGGCCGGCAAGGTGCTGCTGGGCATCGGTTTCTACGGCCGGGGCTGGACCGGTGTCACGGCGAGCGACCCGGGCGGCTCGGCGAGCGGGCCGGCCGACGGGCGCTACGAGAAGGGCGTCGAGGACTACGAGGTGCTGGCCGAGCGCTGCCCACCGACCGGCGTCGCGGGCGGCACGGCGATCGCGCACTGCGGCACCCAATGGTGGTCCTACGACACCCCGGGCACGATCAAGACCAAGATGGCGTACGCCCGGAGCAAGGCCCTCGGCGGCGCGTTCGCCTGGGAGCTCTCCGGCGACACCCCCGGCTCCGACCTGTTGACCGCGGTCGTCGACGGCCTTGCCGGCCCCTCCTGAGCCGCGGTCAGCCGGTCTCGTGAGCCTTGGGCCAGCCGAGTGAGCCGCGGTCAGCCGAGTGAGCCGCGGTCAGCCGAGTGAGCCGCGGTCAGCCGAGTGAGCCGCGGTCAGCCGATCTCCACCCAGACGTTGTCGAGGGCGCCGTTGAACTGATCGTTGTCGGGGAAGGAGCCCTTGCTGCCGATGCTGAGCGGCCGTCGGTTGGCGACCGACAGCGTGGCCGGGACGGCGGCTCTGCCGCGCGGCACCCCGTCGACGAACACGACCAGCGCGGTGCCGGCGCGGCGGCAGGCGAGCGCGTGCCAGCGCCCGTTCGCGACCGAGACCGAGCTCACCGCGATCCAGATGACGGGCAGGTGCATGTCGACCAGCACGCAGCTGGGCCGTCCGGCCAGCCCGTCGATCTGCAGCTTCCACTGGCTGCTCGTGGTCGAGTAGCCCTTCTGCACGACGTTCTGCCCGTCGCTGGTCAGCGACGGCGCGAGCAGGACGTCCGCGCCGTACCCGAAGTTCCGGTTCCCCGGGTTGAGATCGGCCGAGCTGGGCGCCTGCAGCGCGACGTGCGGGCAGACGGCCGTGGTGCACCGCGGCGGGAAGGCGAACGCCGTCCCCTGGCCGTGCACGACCGCCCGGACCGTGCCGCCGTTGCGGGAGACGATGCGGAGCGTGTGCCCGTGCCCGGATGCGTCGATCACCGAGCCGGACCGCCCGTTGAACGTGTACCTGGCCGTGACCACGCCGCCGGTCGGCACGCCGGCCCCGGCGGGAGGCGCCCAGGCCAGGGCCGGGACGGTCAGCAAGGCGAGCCATCGAGATCGCATGCCTGAATTATCACTTGTAACAGTTATGTCCGGATCAAATAGCGGGCGCCCTACGTCCGCGGGGATTCACTTTCCAGCGGAACGGCCGTACCGCGAACGAGTCCCAGTTGGACGCCGTGCCGGCCGACCAGCGAGTCGAGCAGCCAGTCACCGGCCACCCGCACCCGGTTCCCGGGCATCGACAGAAGGTGATAGCCGCGGGTCACCACCTTGGCGGGGAACCCCTTGACGGCCACGCCGAGCGGGTTGGCCGCCGCGTCCAGCCCGCCCAGGTCGACCACGAAACCAAGGTCGTGATGCCGGTACGCGCGACGCCGCCCCCGCCCGTACGACGCCGCGATGTTCAGCGCCGCGGTATGACCGTGCCGCACGGCGTGCTGCGCGGTCATCCCGGTGATCTGCCCCGGCATGGTCAGGTCGGGCACCGCCGCGGCGTCACCGATCGCGTACACGTCCGGATAGCCGGGCACGGCGAGGAACTCGTCGACCACCAGCCGGCCCTCGCGGGTGGGCAGCCCGAGCCGGTCGACCAGCGGGTCGGGCCGCACCCCGACGCACCAGATCAGCGACCTCGTCGGCACGTGCTCCCCGGTGGACAGTCGTACGCCGGCCGCGCTCGCCTCCTGCACGCTGGTCGCCGTGCGGATCTCCACGCCGCGCTCCCGCAGCACCGCGTCGGCCGCGTCGGCGAGCCGCCGGTCGAGCGAGGGCAGGACCCGATCGGCGGTGTCGACCAGCAGCCAGCGCGGCCGGTCACGCAGCTCGGGACGGGCCCGGACCAGGTCCTCGGTGTAGCGCACGCCCTGCGCCGCGACCTCGGTGCCGGTGTAGCCGGCACCCACCACGACGAACGTGCACCGCGCCTGCCGCTCGGCGTCATCGGGCGCCTCGACCGCCATCTCGATCTGCCGGGTGATGTGATCGCGCAGGTAGAGCGCCTCGGAGATGTTGCGGAAGCCGTGCGCGAACTGGGCTACCCCGGGCACCGGCAGCAGCTTGTTCACGCTGCCCACGGCGATCACCAGGCGGTGATAACCGATCTTGCCGCTGCCGCCCTCCGGGTCGACGTAGCGCACCGTGCGGCCGGCCAGGTCGAAGCCTTCCGCCTCGCCGAGCACCACCCGCACCCCGGGCAGCGCCTCGGCCAGCGAGACGGTGACCCGCCGCGGCTCGAGCAGCCCGGTGGCGACCTCGGGCAGCAGCGGCAGGTAGAGGAAGTAGTCGGTCGGGTTGACGAGGACGATCTCGGCGCTGCCGTGGGACAGCTTGGCGAGTTTGCGAGCCACCGCGAAGCCGGCGAACCCGGCGCCGACGATCACGATCCGGGGACGTGCCATGCCGGTCCTCCCGTACGAGTCGCGCGTCCCTCCGACGGTAACGACATCCGCCCGGGCCCGATGTGACGGAGGACTCGCTGACCGTTCGGCCCACCGGAAAATCCGCCGAACGGCCGTCGACCATGCCCGGGTGAATTCACGTCTTCATATATGTCGGCCGGTGCCCACACGGGGAGGCATCGAACGATGGGGACCTCATGGGTTGCTGGGGCGATCATTTGGGCGAAGGGGGGAGGCGTGGCTACCAGCGCGGTGTTTGAGCCGTGTGGGTACGCTCACGACTCCCACCACCCCCGGATCGGACAGCTGGCAATGGACGCCCGAGAGGCCGACTATGCGCATTTCGTCCGAAGCCGGACGCGCGCTTTGTTGCGCTCGGCGTACCTTTTAACCGGCGACCAGCACCTCGCCGAAGACCTCGTCCAGGAGGCGCTGGCGCGTACCCATCGGGCCTGGCATCGCCTGGAAAGGCCGGAGAACGCCGAGGCGTACGCCCGGAAGGTGATGTATCACGCGCAGGCTTCCCTCTGGCGGCGGCCGAAGGTCGCCGAGGTGCTGCCCGGCGACGTCGGCCCGGAACCGGCCGGCGACGACCCGGCCGACGACACCGTGCAGCGGCTCACCCTGCGCCGGGCGCTGCTCACGCTGACCGCCAAGCAGCGCGCGATGATCGTGCTGCGCTTCTTCGAGGACCGCACCGAGGCCGAGGCCGCCCAACTGCTCGGCGTCTCGATCAGCACGGTGAAGACGCAGACCGGCCGCGCTCTCGAGCGCCTCCGCACGCTGCTGCCCGACCTGCGGGTACTCACCCAGGACAAACCACGATGACCGACCGTCTGCGCGAGTCGCTGTGCGATCTGGCCGACGCCGTCGAGCCGGTCGACCTCTACGAGCCGGCCGTCCGCCGCTCCCGCCGGATCGCCCGCCGGGAGGCCACCGTCGGCACCGGTGCCGCGCTGACCGTGATCGGGCTGCTGGCCAGCGGGCTGTGGCACCTGTCGGACGGCGAGTCGCAGGCGCCGCCGTACGCGTTGCGCTCGTCGGCCGCCGCGACCACCGGGCCGATGCCCACGTTCGGGCCGGCCACCCACCGGCCCCCGACGCCGGCCCACCACCACCCGACGCCGAACAGCGTGGGCCCCCGGCACAAGAACCAGCCGCGGCCCGCCCCGCCGGCCGCCCCGGCGTCCCGCTCGCTCGCCGACCTGCCCGGCCACGTTTTCTACCAGCAGACCGGCACCGATCCCGACGTGCTGCGCCTGTCACCCGACGATGCCGCGGTGGCGACCGTCCTGTCCAAGGCGCCGTCGGCGGTGGGCGTCTCCCCCGACGGCAAGAGCATCGCGTACGCCCAGGGCGGCACCCTGCTCGTCGAGGACTCCGGCGGCGTCCCGCAGCCGCTGGCCACCGGCGTGAGCACCGCCGCCCAGCCGCCGGCCTGGTCGCCCGACGGCGACCGGCTGCTCATCGACACCACCACCCCGGCCGTCGTGCAGGTCGGCTCGGGCACGCTCACCCCGCTCACCGGCACGCTCGCCGACGGGCAGCACTTCCGCTGGTCGGGCGATGGCAGCGCGCTGGTCTACGCGACCGACTACTGCGCGCTCAAGGTGGCGTCCGGCGGGTCGGACACCGAGGTCCCGATGCTCGGCGACCCACAGCCGGTGGACAATCCGGACGGTCTGGCCGCCTGCAAGCCGACCAGCGTCGACGCGACCGGCAGGCGGGTCACCGTGCCGCTGCAGAGCACGGGCGAGACCAGCGCCGACGCACCGACCGCGGCGGACGCGGTGGTGGACACGGTCACCGGCGAGGTGGTGCCGCTCCCGGTGGCCGGCAGCGTGGTCGGCACGTTCTTCGACCCGGACGGCAACCTGCTGGTACGCGCCCGGCACGGCACGAGGACGACGCTGTCGCTGTTCACGCCCGCCGGCAAGCTGCTGGTGCAGGCGACCGAGCCGGCCGAGCTGAACGGGCTCGACCTCCTGGCGTACACCCGATAGCTATCCGGTCTTACGGCCGAAGAGCTTGAGGCCGCGCTTCTTGGGGGCGGACTCGCGAACGGCCTCGCCGTTGAGCACGGCCAGCCGATGCTGCGCGGCCGGATTGTCCGGCTCCATCCGCAGCGAGGTGAGCAGCGCCTGCCGGGCCTGGTCGGCGTGGCCGAGCGCATCCAGCGCCAGCCCGTGCGTGAAGTAGTAGTGCGCCTCGTTCGGGTCGAGCCCGATCGCGGTACGCGCGGCCTGCTCGGCGTCGGAGAAGTGCCGGTCGGCGGTGAGCAGCGCCCAGGCGACCCGGTCGTGCCAGAGCGGGTTCTTCGGGTCGGCGATCACCGCGCGGTGCGCCATGGCGACCGCGTCGTCGTGCCGGCCGAGCAGGCTGAAGGCACGGCTCGCGGTGGCCGGCCCGCGCGGGTCGTCCGGGGCCAGCGCGATCGCGTTGCTCGCCGCCTCCAGCGCGGCCTGGTTCTCGTCGAGCGCGAGCCGCAGCCGGGCCATCAGCAGCCACGCCTCGACCGAGGCCGGGTCGGCGGCGAGCACCGGCTCGAGCTCGCGGACCGCCCCGGCCGGGTCCATCCGTTCGAACTGCGCCGTGGCCCGGGCGATGCTGGGCTGCGTCGGGCCGGCGGCGGCCCCGCGCGGGGCGGCAGCGGGCGGAGCGAAGTCGGAGGGCACGGGCTCATCATCGGCGATCTGCCGGATTTCAGGAGCTTATTCCGCGGAACCTCCTGTGACCCGCGCGACGCCGCCGCACCAGCACCGCCAGGCAGACCCCGGCCGCCAGCACCAGCAGCAGGGCGATGACCGACAGCCACCAGGCGGGATCGGTCACACCCAGCTCCAGCACGATCGCGACCACCACGCAGCCGATCACCACCCACCAGAGCACGATGCTCACCCGGTCGACCGCGAGCTTCACCCCGGCCGAGCGGACGTGCGCGTTCGACGCCGAGACGGTCAGCAGCCGCACCGCGAAGCCGCCGATCGCGGCCACCCCGAGCAGCCAGGGCAACCAGCCGGCCGGCGCCACCGTCGCGGCGAGCAGCAGGGCGAGGCAGAGCGCGGCGCCGATCGCCGCGATCCGCTGCCGGCCCTGGGTCACCACGGTCATCAGGTACGTCCGGAGCGAGCGGTCCAGCCGCGTCACGAAGTACGTCGCGAACCCGATCGGGGCCAGTGCCGCCGCCCCGGCCAGCACCCGGGCACCGCCCACCGAGAAATCGGCCATCCGCCAGCCCACGTACGCGAGCACCGCCAGCAGCACCGCGGTGTAGACCAGGAACCGGCGCAGCGCCACGTCGAGCATGAACCGGCTGGCCTGCTGGCGCGGGTCGGCCCGCAGCGCGCCGGCCAGCCCCGCCGCACCGCGGGCGAGCCGGCCCAGCGCGAACGGGTTGCGATGCACCACGTCGAGTGTGGCCAGCTCGTGCTGGGCGACCGCATTGTCCGGTTCGAGGGCGAGCGCGTCGCGCAGCGCCTGCCGAGCCCGGTCGGTGTAGGTCAGCTGCTTCATCACCACGGCGTACGTGATCCGGAAGTCGGCCTCGTTCGGGTCGAGCTGCACGGCCAGCCGCGCCGCGTGCTCGGCCTCCACCGCCCGCCGCCCGTCGCCGAGCAGTGCCCACGCCATCCGGTTGTGCCGGTACGCGTTCTCCGGCTCCAGCTCGACGGCCCGGCGCGCCACCTCGATCGCCTCGTCGTGCCGGTCGAGCCCGGTGAACGCCCGGCTGAGCGCGCCGAGCGCCTCGGCCGACTCGGGCGCGACCAGAGCGGCCCGGTGCGCGGCCTGATACGCCAGCTCGGGCTGCTTGAGGGCGAGCTGGGCGTGTGTCATCAGCACCAACGCGCGCACGTTGTCCGGCTCGGCGACCAGCACCGGGCCCAGCAGTTCGGCCGCCGCGGTGGCGTCGCCGCGCTGGAACTGCACGGCCGCCATCGCGACGGCCGGGCCGGTCTCAGTCATCGCCGGAACCGGTGGGCAGCCACCCGGCCGAGCGGGTGTGGTCGTGCGGCTCGTACCAGGGCATGGTCGCGAAGGCCCGGACCGGGAACGTGCCGAACCCGCTGATCCGCGGCGGCGCGGCGGTGAACCGGGCGCCGGTCGGCGGCACCTCGGCGAGGCCGGTGAGGTGCTCGACGATCGGGATGCCGGCGGCCAGCAGGATGCTGTGCGCGGGCCGCTGTCCCCCGGCGGCCGCCGAGGTGTCGTCGATGTTGATCGCGTCGATGCCGACCAGCGCGACACCCCGCTCGACCAGCAGCCGGGCCGCGTCCGCGCTCAGGTAGGGGTGGTCGTCGGCGTACGCGGCCGTGCCCCAGTGCCGGTCGCCGCCGGTGTGCAGCAGCACCGCGTGCCCGGCCAGCGTCAACGACTCGAGGTCGCCGGCCTCGACCGCGCGCCGCCCGCTGCCGATCATGCGGACCACCACGGCCGGCAGGTCGGCGAGCCGCCCGAGCGGCAGCCCGGCGAGGTCGGCGCCGTCCTCGTACCGGTGCCGCGGGCTGTCCAGATAGGTACCGGTCTGCCCGATCATGTCGATCCGGTCCATGCTGAACTCGGTGCCCTCGGCGTACCGGGTGCGGGAGTCGGCCCAGGTCAGGTGCGGGCTGATCGCCGGACCGGGCAGCCCCGGATAGGTCGTCATGCCGGCCGAGATGACATGGCTGAGCTCGACGAACTCGGCCCGGATCGCCGCGGCGCCGGTCGGCTCGGCCCGCTCGCCGAAGATCCGCACCTGGTCCAGCTCGACCCGCTCGGCGTCGCGGAGGCCGAGCTTAGCCACCAGCAACGCCCCGATCTCGGCCCGGGTGACGTCCGGGTGCGGCACGTCGATCCGCAGGCCCTGGACGCGCAGGCTCCCGCCGCCGGCAAGGGTGACGGCGGCGTCGAGCTCCGCCCGGTACTGCAGCACGGCTGGTCCCCTATCGCAGTTCGATGATCGCTTCCACGATCAGCCAGATGCCGAAGATAGCGAAGAGAGCGGCGGCGCCGTACCTGATGACCCGCTCGGGCAGGTGCCGGCCGAGAAGACGGCCGACCAGGATGGCCAGCGCGTCCGCGGCGACCATGCCGAGCGTGGAGCCCAGCCAGGTGCCGAACCAGCCGTGCTGGGTGGCCAGGGTGATCGTGGCCAGCATCGTCTTGTCACCGAGCTCGGCCAGGAAGAACGCGCCGCCGACGGCGAGGATGGCCGATCCGTTCGTACGCTCCGCCTTGGTCTTCTCGTCCTCGGTGAGCTTGTCGCCGCGCAGCGTCCAGGCACCGAAGATCAGGAAGGCAACGCCGGCGATCAGCGAGATCCAGCCGGTGGGCAGCGTGGCGCCGAGGCCGTAACCGATGCCGACCGAGACCAGGTGCACCAGCGCGGTGGCCACGGTGATGCCGATCAGCACCGGTACGGGCTTGAAGCGGGTGGCGAAGGTCAGCGCCATGAGCTGCGACTTGTCGCCGAGCTCGGCCACGAAGATGACCGCGAAGCTCAGTACCAGCGCAGCGAGGAAACCATCCACGAAAAACTCCCGGGTGATCGGGACCGGGAGGAAGTGGCGCGGGGCGACCTCGACCCGGCCGTCATGGAACAACAGCCAAGTCGAAGGTCTCGCTCGCCTCGAACCGAGGCCGCGCGGCCGGACCTCGGGAAACCCGGGATCAGCATGTCGACCGCGACGTTGGGAGCTACTCCCCTTCGCAGATCGAAGTCTACCGGGCGAGACCCGCCGACCGGCCGGGAGGTGTCCATCCTCACCCCCCGACCGGCCGGCTCGGATCAGTGGCCGACGATCTGGCGTTCCAGCAGGAGGCGGGTCCGTACGTCGGCGGTGTGCTTGGCGGTGCCGGCGCCGTTGAGCGGGTTCGGCTGGGGCAGCGGCGGGCAGTGCTTGTCGGAGCGGTCGCCCGACCGGCGGGCCGGCAGCGCACCGCTGATCAGGTAGTCGGCGACCGCGTTGTCCACGCAGTCGTCGCCGAACAGCGAGCCGGCGTGCGTGGTCCCGCCGACGCCCTCGATCAGCGACGCCTTCGGGAACCGCTTGCGCACCTCGAGGCTGCCGCTGAACGGGGTGGCCGCGTCCTTGCTCTCGCTGAGCAGCAGGATCGGCGGCACGGTGTCGCCGGAGACCGTGGTCGGCACGCCCGCCTTGGCCGGCCAGGTGCGGCACGGTGCGTTGTACCAGGCGTTGGCCCAGGTCTCGAACGGCGCCCGGCGGTACGCCGCCCAGTTGTCCGAACTCCACTTGGTCCAGCTGGTCGGCCACGCGACGTCGGTGCACTGCACGGCCAGGTAGATCGCGTACCCGTTGTCGGCGTCCTTGCCGGGCGGGCTGTCCTTGTCGTACAGCTTCTTGAGCGGCTCCGGGTCGTGCTTGTTGACCCAGGCGCTGAACGCGTTCGCGATCTCCTCCCAGCCGAAGACGTAGTACCCGGCCTGCAGGAAGACGTCGGTGAACTCGGACGAGCCGATCACGCCACCGGCCGGCGCCGCGTCCAGCGCTTCCCGCTGGGCGTAGTAGGCCCGCTGCACGGCCTGCTCGGTGGTACCCAGGTGGAAGACCTGGTCGTACTTCGCGATCCAGGCAAAGTAGATCTTGATGTTCCGATCGAACGCGATGTCCTGGTCGAGGTTCGCGTCGTACCAGACCCGGGTCGGGTCGACGTTGCCGTCCAGCACCATCCGGCGCACCCGGGACGGGAAGAGGGTGGCATACACCTGGCCCAGATACGTGCCGTACGAGAAGCCGTAGAAGTTGATCTGGCTGGCGCCCAGCGCGAGCCGGATGCTGTCCATGTCCCGGACGGTGTCCTGGGACTTCAGGTGGTCCAGCAGCGAGCCGCCCGCCCTACCGCAGGCCTTGGCGTACGCCTCGGCCTTGGTCAGCCAGGCCGTCTCGATCGCGGTGGTGGTCGGCACGTACTCCGGTCGGTTGTACCCGGCGTAGGTGTGGTCACAGCTCAGTTCCGGCCTGCTGGCGCCGACCCCGCGAGGATCAAAACCGATCCAGTCGTACGCGTCGCCCCCGTTCTTCGGGACCAGCGACCCGATCACCGCGAGGCTCTGTCCCTTCGCGCCGGGCCCGCCCGGGTTGACCAGCATGACGCCCTGGTACTTGTCGTCGGGGACGGTGTGCTTGATCCGGGACACGGCCAGGTTGATCTTCGGCCCGTCCGGCTTCTTGTAGTCGATCGGCACCGCCAGCACGCCGCACTCGGCCCGGTGCGAAAGCAGCGACTGGTCGGTGCACGCTCCCCAGGTGATCTGCGGGAACCACCCGGTCCTGGCGCGTACCGGGTCGGCGTGGGCCTCGGTCGTCGCGGCGCAGATCACCACCAAGGCGATCGTCGTCGCCGCCGCCAGAAGTCTTCTCATCCTCAGCCCTCTCATGTCCGGTTCGCCCCAATATGCTGAGGCGTGGGCGGCCGCAACGCGGCCGCCCCCCCCCGGGGGGCGCCGAAGCAGCCATTC
>NZ_JAOSZE010000086.1 GCF_025630775.1 Actinoplanes sp. KI2 | reverse complement strand
GCCCTAGACGTCGCCGGCCAGGTCGGCCGGGGCGCGCATCCGCCACGCGTCGGTGACCAGCTCGGTCAGGCGGTCGACGGTGCACTCGGGCAGGCGCAGCATCACCAGCGGCAGGCCGTCGTAGCTGGGGTGGGTGAAGAACAGGCCGGGCTCGCCCAGCAGCAGCGCCTGCTTCTCCGCCTCGTCGCCGACGTACAGCACCGCGACGTCGGTCCGGATCACCCGCGGCCTGCCGGGCACCCGCTCGGGATACGACCAGACGAAGCCACGGTTGCCGACCCGGAAGTCGAAGCCGTCGCTGTCGATCTCCTCCACCCCGGGCAGGCTCAGCGCCAGCCGGCGCACGTCGTCGGCGTCCGCCACGCGGGTCCCTCCTTTGCCGGCGGTGGCGCCCAGGCCAGGGCCAGGGTCACGGCTCAGCCAAGCGGCAAGGTGACTCTAACGGTCAGGCCGCCGTCCGGGCGCGGGTGGGCGGTCACCGAACCGGCGTGCATCTCGGCGATCGACGCGACGATGGTCAGGCCCAGGCCAAGGCCGCCGTCGGCGGTGCGGCCATTCAGGCGGCGGAACGGCTCGAACAGGGTGGCCACCTGGTCGGCGGGGACCACCGGGCCGCGGTTGGCCACCGTGACCGAGGCCGTACGGTCGTCGGTGCCGGTCACCACCCACAGCTCGCCGTCGGGCACGTTGTAGCGGGCCGCGTTCTCCAGCAGGTTGACCACCAGCCGCTCGAGCAGCACCGGGTCGCCGACCGTGCCCGCCGGGTCGAGCAGGGTGTGCCGCCGTACGCCGTCGGTGGCGGCCGAGTCGAGCGCGTCCTCGGCGACCGTAGCCAGGTCGACCGGCTCGCGGACGGTCAGCCCGCCCTGGTTGCGGGCCAGCGTGAGCAGGGCCGCGATCAGCCGCTCGGTCTGCGCCACCGCGGCCTGCACGTCCCGTCCCATGTCGCGCAGCTCCTCCCGGGTGGGATCGGGCTTGGCCAGCACCACGTCGACGGCGGTGCGCATCACGGTGAGCGGGGTGCGCAGCTCGTGCCCGGCGTCGGCGATGAACCGGCCCTGGCTCGCGAACGCCGCCTGCAGCCGGGCCAGCATCGCGTCGAACGTGTCGGCCAGCTCGCGCAGCTCGTCGCGCGGGCCGGTGAGCGCGACCCGGGCGTCCAGGTTGTGCTCGGAGGCGGCCCGGGCGGCCGCGGTGATCTGCTGGACCGGCCGCAGCACCCGGCCGGCCACGAACCAGCCGGCCGCGGCCGCGAAGAGGGTGACGCCGCCGAGCGCGAGCAGCGAGCCGCGCAGCAGGTTGTCGAGCGTGGCCTGCCGCTGATCCTTCGCCCCGGCCAGCTTGCCCTCCTGGTATGCCGACTCGCACTTGAAGCGCAGCCTCTGGTCCGAGCTGGCCTGATAGTCGCGGCACATGGTGAGCAGCTCCTGCGTGCCGCCCGGCTTGCCGGTGTCGTCCGGGGCGTTGTACGGAAGACCCGCAACCACGCCGTACGTGATGGCCACCAGCGCGACCCCGCAGGCCAGGAACAGCCCGGTGTAGAGCAGGGTCAGCCGGGCCCGGACGGTCAGTCGTGGTCGCACAGCCGGTAACCCCTGCCGACGACCGTACGGATCAGCGGCGGCTCGCCCAGCTTGCGGCGCAGCCGGGCCATCGTCACCGAGACGATGTTGCTGAACGGGTCCGCATTGGCGTCCCAGACGTGCTCGAGCAGTTCCTCGGCGCTGACCAGGCCCCCGTCCGCGGCGGCAAGCATCTCCAGCACGCCGAACTCCTTGCGGGTCAGCGACAGCGTCCGGTCGCCCCGGGTGGCGCGGTGCCGGGCCCGGTCGACGGTCAGGTCGGCCAGCCGCACCACCGGCGGCGCGGAGGGTGCCCGGCGCCCGAGCGCGCGCACCCGGGCGACCAGCTCGTGGAACGCGAACGGCTTGCCCAGGTAGTCGTCGGCCCCCAGCTCGAGGCCGTCCACCCGATCGTCCACTCCGGACGCCGCGGTCAGCAGCAGGATCCGCGGCGTCCCACCGGACAGCCGGCGGCACACCTGGTCACCGTGCACGGCCGGCAGATCCCGGTCGAGCACCACCACGTCGTACGCGGTCTCCGCGGCCGCGGCCAGCGCGGCGGCCCCATCGTTCACCACGTCGACCGCCAGCCCCGCGTCACGCAGCCCTTCGCCGATCCGCGCGGCAAGGGTCCGGTGATCCTCGGCCACCAACACCCGCATGGCGACATTGTGCGCCGCGGAAGGTGACATCGGTGCGACATGCCACCGGGTTCCTGGAAGCTATACCCCCTAGTCGTCCAGCTCCGGAACCAGGAGCTCGGCGGCACGCAGGGCCGCCGACAGCGTCGCTGCCTGCTCCCCTGGCGACGGTTCCGCATATCCGGTACGGAGCCGGTCCGCCGGCATCGCGTGCTGAGGCACCTGAGTGGGATCGCCGGCCCACGGCTCACCGGGTGACACGTACGGCGGTGCGAGCCCGACCGCCACCGCGGCGTCCGGGACACCGGCGCCCGGGAGGCCGGCAAGCGGACGGCAGCTCGCGCGGACGAGTTGAGCGAGCCGCTGCACGCGTGCAGGTCCGCGGCTGACGAAGCCGTACCGGAAATCGGGGTGGTGTGCCAGGACCAGGCCCGCGAGTGCCGCGCCGTAGGTGGCCGCGACAGCGGAGCCGTCCAGGGCTACCCTGCCGCCGGTCGCCGCCGCCGAGATCACCGCGACGCCGGGCAGGAATGCGTCGACCTCCGGACCGCAACAGCTGGATCGAGCGGCGAACAGTCCCTCCGGGGTCGGGACACCCGCGATCTGAGCGGCGTGCGCGCTGTCCGGCGGGAAGGTGCCCAACCGGCCCAGCGCGGCGACGGTGAGCAGCGGGGGCAGCGTGCCCGGGAACCCCACCGGGCCTCCGGTGTCGCCGGCCGCCGCCACACAGAGAATGCCCGCCTGGCGTACCTCCTCGAGTTTCTGCGCCACCAGAACCGAGGGCTGCTCGGCGTAGACGCCGAGGTCGATGATGTCGACCTCCTGCGTGATGCAGTAGTCGAGCACTTCGATGAGGTTACTGAGCCGGCCGCCGGGAAGCGCCCGGCAGACGTGCACCTCGGCCTCCGGAGCCACCCCGACCAGCCGGTCGCCGTCCTGTCCGACGATCAGCGCCACGTGGTGCGTGGCCCGCCCGGTCAGGTCCTGGTCCCAGGACTTGTCGTCCTGCCCGACGACATCGATGCCGCCGGTGACCTGCTCGCTGGCGAGTCGCCCGGCGGCGACCCCCGAGCCGACGACGGCGATCTTCACGCCGTGCCCCCGGTACGTGGGCGGAAGGCGGTCGAAACCGATCACCTGGCGTGCCCAGTCCGCGCCGGGACGTTCCTCCGAAACCTCGCCGAGCCGCCGGCAGACCACCGTGTTGATCTCGGTGTGCGACAGGGCCGGCCGGTCGACCACGACGCTCCAGTGGTCCGCGCGCGGGCGAACGTACACCCCCGCCACGTCATCGAGGGTGCCGGCCGGAACTGTCAGCTCGGCGAAGCCCTCGGCATCGGTGCGGCCCGTCACGGGATAGGCCCCGCCGTGGACGTACAAGAACGCGTCCTGGACCGGCTCGCCCTCCTCGTTGCGGGCCTGGAACCGCACCTGGGTGAACTCGTCGAAGCTGCTCGCATCCGTCGCCGGCCAGGGCGGCAGCGACTCACGCTGCTTGAGCGGCTGGTCGATGTCGACGTGGAACTCCGGCCGCGCCGCCAGGATGGTGGCCTGCTCCGGCGTCGTCTCCACCACCGCGACCGTGGGATACCGCAGCCCCGCGGAGTCGGCGTGACCCTCCGCGGCGGCGGCCTCGGCGACGGAGCTCCGAACGACCCGCAGCACGCGCAGGTCAGGGTTTCGTCGCAGCGCCTCGATGAGCTTCTGCTCCCTCGCCATCGGGTCCGCGGCGGCATCGGCCGCGGTCACCCACCCGGTCGGGGCCACCAGGTACCGTCCGGTGCGTGACCGAACCGCATCAGGCGAGCGGCCCGCATCGCCTGCGTCGTCGCGCGCGTGGTTCCCCTCCGTCATAGCACTGCTCCTTCCGCTGTGGTGTCATGTGACGGGTTCCAGCCCTCGTCGCCGGCCCCTCCGGCGCCGCGCCGGGGAGGCCGGCGACCGGGGCTCCTTCGAGCCGGAGGCCGGCGACCGGGGGCTCTTTCGAGCCGTGCCGGCCGCCGGCGTGCACAGTGCACCCGATCAACCCGCCGCCGGGACGAACGGTCCACGCCGTCAGCGCGAGTTGCCGCCCGCGTCGACCGGCGGCAGGTGATCGATCCGCGGTGGCGCCTGTGCCATCCGATGAGTCATGGCGCGGATCGGCGAGACGGGCCCTAGCGGCCGAGCGGGCTACCCTGGAAGGGGTACTGCGGCTGCTGCTGGCCGAAGCCGTACTGCTGGCCGAAGCCCTGCTGCGGGCCGTACTGCTGACCGAAGCCCTGCTGCGGGCCATACTGCTGCTGACCGAAGGGCTGCTGCTGACCGAAGGGCTGCTGCTGACCGAAGGGCTGCTGCGGGCCGTACTGCTGGCCGACGCCCTGCTGCGCACCGTATTGCGAAGTCAGCTGCTGCATCAGCTGCTGCTGGACCAGCTGCTGCGCGGCTTGGTGCACGAACTGCAGCAGGCCGGACTGGACGATCTGCTGGATCGCCTGCTGGGCGATCTGCTGGACCACGGGCTGCTGGGCGAGAGACTGCACCAGCGGGTGGGTGTACGCCTGATGCTGCACGAGCTGCGTCTGCTCGATCTGCTGGATGATGCCCGGCTGCTGCGTCAAGAGCTGAGCAACCTGCTGCCGGATCAGCTGCTGGGCGATGCGGTGCGCCAGCTGCTGCTGCGCGACCTGGAGCATCTGCTGCTGTCCCTGTTCCGGCCCGAACCTGCCGGCGAGCCCTTGGCCGCCCTGCTGGGCACCGTACGCGGTGCCGCCGTCACCGAAGCCGGTGAACATCTGCTGGCCCATGGTCGGCATGGGCGGTGCGTACGTCATGGCTGACATAGCGCCTCCTGACGTTGGAAGAATCCGATGGACTGATGTCCATTCCCGGCTGGACGTTACGCCCGTAGCCGATCGGAAACAAGGACTTTACATTGACACACATAGCTATCTTGTAATAGTTAAAACATTGCTCGTCGGTGATATTTCCGGCGCACCCCAGCGCGGGATGATCCTCGATCTACAATGGCGTCGACCGCAATCTTGAAAGGCCATTTTCTGCTGGTCAAGCAGGCCCTTGCGAGAGTACGAGGTGAGGCTGCGGTGGTCACGTCGCCGCTGTCCGTGCCGGGCAGCGCGGCCGCACGCAAGCCTCCTACCAGCAAAGTTCGGGTTTCCGCGACGGCCCACGGGCCAGGACACCGCCGACATCTCGGCAGACGGCCCGAGCAGCAGATTCGCAGCCCCGAACGCGAACCGAAATGATCCCGACCCGGCCGACTCCGCTCAAAGAATGTCATATTCCGGTTACGGCGACGGCAGCTTTCACTACCCGGAAAAGATCTACGACGAACGTCTTGACTCGATCAGCAACGGTCCTCACGAGCCGTACGAAATGGACTACCTCCGCCGTCGACCTGTATTACCGCCCGGTCGCACTGCTCTACCGCAGCCGGCGCGATATAGGAAAGACCGCCTCTTGATCGCATGCACGCTCATCCGCCCACGTGTGCGATTGGCGGCCAAAGTCGGTGCGCCGGTCAGGTTCCGGGCGCGGCTGATCCTTCAGTTCGGTACCTGTGCCGGCGTACGCGGTTTGTCAGGTGCAGGTGACGCAGGTGCGGGCAAAGGGGCGGATGGCCAGGCGGTCGGCCGGGATGGGGAGGCCGCAGCGTTCACAGATGCCGTAGGCGCCCGACTCCAGGCGGGTCAGGGCCTCGTCGAGGTCGGCCAACCGGCGACGGGTTGCGGCGAGGACGGCGGTGAGCTGTGCGCGCTCGTAGGCGATGGTGCTGCCCTCGGGGTCGTGTTCGTCATCGGCGTTGGAGTCCTGGCTGGCCTCGAACACGGCATGCAGGTCTGCCTCAAGCCCACTCAACTCGTCGGCGACCGCCGACCGTAATCGCTGCAGCTGAGCGCGAGTGGCTTCGACGGTCACCGTTCCACGGTACGTTCCCCGGCCGTCGGGATCGCGGAATCGGTCGGCCGGGCCGACCAACGACCATCCGGCGCATCGGCATGACGGCGGGCCGAGGTCCGGCCTCTGCTTACGGACCCTAACGATCAGGGGGGCCTGCACACCGCCCGCGGCGGATCCGTGCGGCGCCGTCGAACTGGTGGACGAGGTGGTGGCTCGCGCCTCGTACGCTGGGATCATGGTCGACTTCGCCGCCTCGCGTGACAGGTCCGATGGGGCGGCTTCGGAACTGAGTGACCCGGGTGCGGCGCCGGCGCGGGATGCGGTAGGCCACAACGCGCCTCGCCACTCGGCAGCCGCCCGCTGGCACCACAGCGGGGCCCTGGTCTGGACCTGGCGGCTCACTGGGATCGTGTCCGCCGCCGGGCTCCTGCTGGTGGGCGCGGGAGCCGGGTTGTGGGCCGCCTTTCCCGAGGTCACGGCAAGCGGGGCACCCGCCCTTGTGGGATTCGTGGCGCTGTTCGTGGCCGTCTCCGGTCGGCTGTCCACCGCGAGCACGATGCGTTACGAGGACGTGCCGCTGGCTCAGCCGCCCACATTCGCCGATCCGATCCATCGCTCCGGGCGGCGACGGCGGTCCGTGCGCCGCCAGAGCACGATCGCCTACCTGGGCATGGTGCTCGGCGGCCTGGTCGCCCTGCCCGCGGTGTACTGGAACACCAACCCGCTTGTCGACAACCTTCTCGTGCTTGCGATAGCGGCCGGCATGATCGCAGGCTGCTATCTGGCCGGCCCCGCCGCAAGATTCGTGGTGACGCCGCACCACTTACACATCGACACAGCCTTTCGCCGCATCAGCGTGCCGCGACGCCTGATCGGCACCTTCTCGCGGTCAGGCCTCGGCATCCGACTCGACCTCGTGGACGGCGACCACATCGACTTTCGCGTGGACTCGCCCCTGTGGGACACCCGCGGCGGCGAGTACCGGTCGAACGAGCGCTGCCAGGTCCGTACGGTCCAGCGAATCGTCGCCATGCTCCGCGAGATCCCGGACGCCGGCAACACCGCCATGACCACCACCAAGCTTCGGCCCGGGATGGTGGCCTTCGCCGCCATCACCGCGCTTGTCACGGTCCCCGTCATAACAGCCGGTGGTTTCGCCGTCTTCACCAGCTGACCTCGACCGCACGTGCTGCGCGAGCAGGCCCGGCCGGCGCACCCTCGTACGCTCGGCACGGTCAGACGGAGGCAAGAAGAGGGATCGCCTCAACCGCGGGTTGGTAGCCGCTCTCGGCGGCCCGAGTCCACCACGCGAGCGCTTCTTCACGATCCCCGCGCTGAGCCGCGTCGTACCCGAGCGCATAGCAGGATGGTGGATGGTTGAGTGCTGCCGCTTTGCGAAGGTAGCGAAGAGCCATGCCGGAGCCGGAGCCTGCCATCATGGCGACCGCGTGCATGGCCTCCACCGACCCCAGGTCCGCAGCGTGCTGCCACACCTCCGTGATCCGCCACGCTGGAAGCCAGAACTGATCGCCGGCCTGCGACCTCTCGTACTGGTCCTGGGCCCAGTAAACGCGGCCGAGGGCATACAGGGCGTCCACGTCGCCGGCCTCACTGACGAGCCGGTACATCGCGGCCGCCCGGTGCCGGTCACCCTCGTGTTCAAGCAGCTCAGCCAGGCGAAATGCGGCGCCGTCGGCACCCGTGGCGAACTCCGCCTCAGCCTGGGCCAGGCTTGCACCGTACGGCACAGGAGCAGGCGGACGGATCTCGAGTCGCGGTTCCGCCGCACGCAACGGGGGCAACCGCGACGTCGTACGGATCCAGCCGTCGACGGCGTCGTGCGACGTTCTCACCGCCCTGATCAGAGCCTGAACCGCGGCGAGCTTTTCTCCGCTCACCGTGTCGGCCAACTCCGCCTCGTCAATGTGCTCCTGCGCATCCGACAGCTGCGACGAAAACCTAATCAGGGAGTGGAGCTCGTCCTGTTTCCGTTCGTCCCCGAACCGGTCCAGGATCAGCTGGGCCACCCTTTGACGTTGATCCTCGTCGCGAAAGCCACCGTGAAGATCGGTCAGCGCCACAGCGTCTCCACGCGCGTGAGAACGTCTATCCATCCCGTCCGGACGGCAATCCGGGCCGTCACAGCGGCCGGCCGGACCCAGGAACGATTCACGTCGGCGACAATGCCACGGTTCTGCTCGTGATGCGATGGCATTAGTGCGGCCTTCCGCTCATGCCAGAGACAACGCGCGGTCCGCGGCGCAGGCGTGCCGTCACCGCGGTCGCTTTACCAAGGCTGAGCCGTCACTGGGTCTCCTTGCAGACGGCCTCGATGTTGTTGCCATCGGGATCGCTGACGAACGCGCAGTAAGCGCGATACTCACTCCAAAACCGCGGGGCGTGCCGGGTGGCGCCCCCGGCCGCCACTGCCGCAGCGTGGAAGGCGTCTACCGCCGCCGGGCTGCCGGCCGCGAACGCCAGGTGCATCCCCTTGGTCGCGGTAGCCGCTGCGTCCGCGCGTTCCAACGACACCGACGGCGTGTCCCGATCCGGATGCCAATACTCGGCGACACCGTCGGCACGGTAACCAGGAGCGATTCCGAGCGGCTCCAGTGCGGCCGTGTAGAACCTTTCGCTCCCCTCGAAGTCCGAGGCAAACACGGCAACGTGATGGATGAAAGATATCGGCGATCCCACGACAGCCGAGCCTACGGGGGCTCGGCATGGGCGGCAGCGGAGCTTGACCATGACTTTCCAGGTCCTGAGGGTGGCGTTGGCGCGTTCGCCCCGGGCGCGGATGCGGGCGTGGGCATAGGAGCATCAGCAGGGCGTGGTGCCTGCGCGGTGGGCGGCCCTGGCCTTAGCGGACTCCCGTCATGACCCGCCTCGCCCCGGCCGGGACGGGGCGGCGGGTGCGGGGCGAGCCGGAACCCATCGGGTGGCGGCGGATGATCCACTCGGCGACTAGCACGTTGATCAGCCAGGCCGCGCCCATCAGGACCGCTCGGGACACCGTGCCGGTCGGGCCGACCAGCAGGATCCACGGCAGCTGGGTGAGCGCCTGGGTGCCGGCGCCCTGGGCCAGCGCGTACGCCCGGATCATCCAGGCCCGGTGGGCGGCGATGTTGCGTCCGCGCACGGCCACGATGGCCAGGATGATCGCCGCGAACATCGCCGGGCCCACGATCAGCCGCTCGATCTTCACGGCCAGGCCGTCGGGCGGCGGGAACGCGTACGTCAAGGTCATCCAGACACCGGAGACCGCGACCATCAGGCCGGCCGGAACCAGCACCCAGCCGGACGCCCGATGCCACCGCGGGTGGCGACGGCGGAACCGGGGCGCGAACTGGAAGGCGCCGGCGAAGCAGTAGATCAGGGCCGCGACGATGTGCAGCACCACCGGCAGCGGCATCGCGTGGAAACGGGCGTTGTCGGCGGTCACCGCTCCGTTCGCGGCGAGGTCGCTCAGCCGGGCGGCGCCGCCGAGTGACGGGATGTTGGTCAGGGCGATCAGGCCGGTCGGGATGAGCCAGCTCCTGCGCGAGTTCATGCGGTAGATGCTCCCGGCGACGGGCGCGGGACTCATCGGGCTCGTGGCCACGGATTTCTCGTTCCGAAGACGGGGCGAAAGACCGTACTTTCGGCCGAGGCGCTAACCGAAAAGAGTCCATGGAAACCCGGGGCGGCCTGACTTTTCGGCGAACGATGCGGGTGGTTCGGCCTAACCGCCGTGGAACATTGAGTACGCCCCGACCAGGCTCTTCCAGGCCTGACCTTTACGGCGCGAGTCTGATTTCGTGACAGAGTCAACGGTCATTCTCGTCTTGGTGATCGTCACCGCGCTGGGTTTCGACTTCACCAACGGCTTCCACGACACGGCGAACGCGATGGCCACCTCCATCGCCACCGGCGCGCTGCGGCCGAAGATTGCCGTAGCCCTCTCGGGCTTCCTCAACCTCATCGGCGCCTTCCTCTCGGTCGAGGTCGCCCTGACCGTCACCAACGCCGTGGTCAAGCTCCAGACCTCGAACGGCACGCCCAAGGAGTCGCTCACCGCGGACGGCGGCGTGGCGCTCCTGCTGATCATCCTGGCCGGTCTGGTCGGCGGCATCGTGTGGAACCTGCTGACCTGGCTGCTGGGCCTGCCCTCCAGTTCGTCGCACGCGCTGTTCGGCGGGCTGATCGGCGCGACCGTGGCCGGGCTCGGCTGGGCCGGTGTCAACTGGAACGGCAACGGCACCAAGCTCGACGGCGTGGTCGGCAAGGTGATCCTCCCGGCCGTCGCGTCCCCGATCGTGGCCGGCATCGTCGCCGGGGTCGGCACCTGGCTCATCTACCGGGCCGTCGCCGGGGTCGCCACGCGGTACACCGACCGGGGTTTCCGCTGGGGCCAGATCGGCAGCGCCTCGCTGGTCTCGCTGGCGCACGGCACCAACGACGCGCAGAAGACGATGGGCGTCATCACCCTCGCGCTGCTCGCCTCGGGCCACTGGACCAGCACCACGAGCATCCCGTTCTGGGTCAAGGTGAGCTGCGCGGTCGCGATCGCGCTGGGCACCTACCTCGGCGGGTGGCGGATCATCCGGACGCTCGGCAAGGGCCTGGTCGAGATCACGCCGCCGCAGGGCATGGGCGCCGAATCCGCCTCGGCCGCGGTCATTCTCACCTCCAGCCACCTGGGCTTCGCGCTCTCCACCACGCACGTCGCCACCGGCTCGATCCTCGGCTCGGGTGTCGGCCGGCCGGGCGGGCAGGTGCGCTGGCGGGTCGCCGGCCGGATGGGGACGGCCTGGCTGATCACGATGCCGGCGGCCGGCCTGGTCGGCGCGGCCATGTGGTATCTCAGCGATGTGATCGGCGGCGTGGCCGGCGCGATCGTGATCTTCGTGGTGCTGCTCGCCGCGGCCGGGTACATGTACCTGCACTCCCGCCGGGCGCCGGTCGGCCACCACAACGTCAACGACGAGTGGGACGACACCGTCGAAGCGGAGCCGAAGGTTCCCGCGGGCACGGCCGGCTGAGAGGGCTGACGGACATGGCAAACAACCTGCAGTTCACCTTCGAGGCGATCTGGAAGGTGCTGCTCGCCAGCCTGATCCTGGGCGCAGGCCTTCCGTTGATCTTCGCGCTGGGGGTACGTTCCCTGGCTTGGGGCTCCAGCGTCGAAGCCGGCCCGCGGGCGAACCCGGCCGGTACCGTGATCGGTTGGATACTGTTCGCCGTCGTGCTCGCCGGGATCCTGCTCGGCATCACCTTCATCGTGGCCAGCGGCCTGGGCAAGCAGCTGAGCTTCGAGCACATCTTCCCGACGATCGCGGACAAGCACTGACAGGGGGACCTCGGTGAGCGATTCCCGATCCAACTTCCTGACCCGCGCCGTTGACTGGCTGCGGGCCGGCTATCCGACCGGGGTGCCCCGGGGGGACTACGTCGCCCTGCTCGGCGTGCTGCGGCGCAAGCTGACCGAGGACGAGATCCGGCAGATCGCGAAGGACCTGGCCAGGCAGTCCCTGCTCTCCACCGACCCGATCGGCGGCGACGACATCGAGAAGATGATCAGCGACTCGATGCTCCAGGAGGCGACGCCGGCCGACGTGGCGCGGGTCTCCGCGCACCTGGCAGCCGGCGGCTGGCCACTGGTGGATCCGCCCGCCCAATGATGAACCTCACATGAACGAACGGGGCTCACCTCCTGCCTTGCTCACTGTTTGTATCGAGATCCAACACTCTGTGTTTGCATTAGGTAAACGGTCGGTTAACGAGGGCGGAACATCGAAAAGGTGACGTTCATCCTCTGGCAAGGGGTGCGTCATTCGGGTGACCATCGCTGCGTGACACAAGCTTCGGTGATCCTCGCCCTGGTCGTCGTGACCGCGCTTGCCTTCGACTTCACCAACGGGTTCCACGACACGGCGAACGCGATGGCGACCACCATCGCGACCAAGGCGCTGAAGCCGAAAACGGCGGTGGCGCTGTCCGGCGTACTCAATCTGCTTGGAGCTTTTCTGTCGGTGCAGGTCGCGCTGACCGTCACGAACGCGGTCGTCAAGATCCAGAATTCCGACGGCACGCCCAAGGACTCGCTCACCGCGAACGGCGGGACGGCGCTCCTGATGATCATCCTGGCCGGTCTGGTCGGCGGGATCATCTGGAACCTGCTGACCTGGCTGATCGGCCTGCCGTCGAGCTCGTCGCACGCGCTGTTCGGCGGGCTGATCGGCGCGACGGTCGCGGGCCTCGGCTGGGCCGGGGTGAAGTGGAACGGCGACGGTTCGAAGCTGGACGGCGTGGTCGGCAAGGTGCTGCTGCCCGCGGTCATGTCCCCGGTCATCGCCGGCGTGGTCGCCGCCGTCGGCACCTGGGTCATCTTCAAGGTCGTGGCCGGGATCGCAGTCCGCTACACCCAGCAGGGCTTCAAGTGGGGCCAGATCGGCAGCGCCTCGCTGGTCTCGCTGGCGCACGGCACCAACGACGCGCAGAAGACGATGGGCGTCATCACCCTCGCGCTGATCGCCTCCGGCAACTGGACGGACACCAAGAGCATCCCGCTGTGGGTGAAGGTGAGCTGCGCCGTGGCCATCGCGCTGGGCACCTACCTCGGCGGGTGGCGGATCATCCGGACCCTCGGCAAGGGCCTGGTGGACATCGCACCCGCGCAGGGCATGGCCGCCCAGTCGGCGTCCGCCGCGGTGATCCTGGCCTCCAGCCACCTCGGCTTCGCGCTCTCCACCACGCACGTCGCGACCGGCTCGGTGCTCGGCTCGGGCGTCGGCCGGCCCGCGGGCGAGGTGCGCTGGCGGGTGGCCGGCCGGATGGTGCTCGCCTGGCTGATCACGCTGCCCGCGGCCGGCCTGGTCGGCGCGCTGATGTGGTGGATCGGCGACCTGATCGGCGGTCTGCCCGGCGCGCTGGTCATGTTCCTGCTGCTGGTGGCGGCCGCCGCCGGGATGTGGCTGCGCAGCCGCCGCGTCCCGGTCGACCAGCACAACGTCAACGACGACTGGGACGCGGTGGCCAGCCCGGCCGAGCTGCCCGAGCGCGTCCCCGCCACCGCCGCGAACTGAGAGGCCGACCGATGAACAACGTGGGGTTCGCCGTCGACGGCGCCTGGCGGGTGCTGCTGGCCGGGCTCGCGCTCGGCGCCGGCCTGCCGATCCTGTTCGCGCTGGGCATCCGCTCGATGGCCTGGTCCGCCGCCGGCCCGGCGCCGCGCGTGGCGGGCCGGGTCGCGGGGTACGGCCTGTTCGCGATCGTGCTGCTGGGGATCGCGCTCGGCATCACCTTCATCGTGGCGACCGGTTTCGGGAAGGCGCTCAGCTTCGAGCACATCTACCCCACGATCGTCCCCAAGCACTAACGCAGCCGGCGGGCCAGGACGCCGATGTCGGCCTGGTCGGTGAAGAGGCCGTCGATCCCGGCGTTCAGGAACGTGATCTGCTCGTCGAGCGCCCTCCCGTACGCGTTCGGGTCGGTGCCCACCCGGTAGTCGGCCGGCAGGAACTGGTTCTCGGCGCGGAAGGTGTACGGGATCACCCGGAGCCCCGCCGCGTGCGCGTCCCTGACCAGCGACGTCGGCGTGCCCAGCGTGTTGTCCGCGAGCCGCGGGATGACCTGCGCCTTGTCCGGGCCGATGCCGTCGGCGTAGCGGGACAGGTCCTTCAGCCCGGCCGGCGTGAGGTATTGCGCGTACGTCTTCGGGTCGTTGAACGGCGTGCCGCTCGCGCTGGTCAGGAAGACCAGGTGGACCCTCGTGCGCGGCCGGAGGTCGCGCAGGTTGACCGACTCGAAGGACTGGATCCACACCTTCGCACCCCGGTGGTTGAGCCCGAAGTGGTCCAGCGACCGCAGCAGCGGCGTCTCCAATTCCAGACCCAGAGCACGGTGGTACGTCGGGTGCTTGGTCTCCGGGATGACGCCGATGTCGCGGCCGAGCTCCCGGGACAGCCGGGCCCGCAGCGCGAGCATCTCGTCGAAGGTCGGCACCTGGAACAGCCCGTTGTAGAGGGTGTTGCGCTGGCGGACGGCGGGCAGCCGCTCGACCGCGCGCAGCGTCTTGAGCTCGGCGAGGGTGAAGTCCGAGACGAACCAGCCGGTGGTGCTGACCCCGTCGAGCAGCACGGTCTTCTTCCGGTCGGCGAACTCGGGGTGGCTCGCCACGTCGGTGGTGCCGCCGATCTCCGGCTCGTGCCGGCAGACCAGCACGTGATCGGCGGTGGCGACCAGGTCCGGCTCGATGTAGTCGGCGCCGATCCGGGCGGCCAGCTCGTACGAGGCGAGCGTGTGCTCGGGCCGGTAGCCGGAGGCGCCGCGATGGCCGAACACTTCCGAGGTCACCCGATCGTGGTCGTGCCCGGTGGCCCGGGCCGGGGTCGCGACGGCGGCGGTCAGGGCGGGTGCGGCGGCGGCGACGGCGCCCATGCGCAGAACCTGACGTCGGTCTGCCACGAGTTCCTCCATGGGACAACGCATCCGGCGGCCCTCGCCGGGGTTCCCGCAGAGCAGTCGACGTGACCTGATCGACCGAGTGGCGACTGTGACATGTCGATCACACAAACGGCATGGGAAGCATCTATCGAAGGCAGTCGCGCTCTCCTACTGTTGTCACTCGAATGCGGAGAGGGATCGACTTCGCCGGCTGGAGAGGGCCATGGGATTTCTGGATCGAGTGCTCCCGGGACGGCACGCGCCCGCGTCCACGCCCCGGGACGCCCTCGATGTCGACGAGCAGCCACGGAGCTCCCACCTGGACAGGCAGGACCCGATCGAGGTGCGCATCCCCGCGATGCAGCCGCCTCCCCCGCCGGTCGTCCCGCGCACCGACGTGACCCAGCTGCTCGGCCGGCACCTCGCCGACCCGTTCGCCCAGGACATCTGCCGTGAATACCACCTGCTGCCGGCCCTGGGCGCCGGTCCCGCCCGGTCGTACCAGTCGCCGGCACTGGGCGTGTCGCTGCTCGCCGACGACTACGGCACGGTGATCAACATCTTCCTGCACTTCCACGGCGATCTCGACTTCGACGCGTACGCGGGGCCGATCCCCGGCCGCGGCGGCACGATCCCGAAGCGCAGCAGCCTCTGGGTGGCGCTCGGCCGGCCGGACCAGAGCACCGACCCGAACCGGGACCGGGTCATCGAGTACGGCGCGTCCGACCAGTGGCGGTTTCCGACCTTCACCATGCACGCCTTGTACGCTCTCGACAACGAGGATCTGTTGAGGCTGACGTTGAGGCACTGAATGTGGGCTTCGCTCTGGGATGAGCCGCGCGCGCCCGGCGCACCGGCGCGGTCGTGGCGAGACTGGGCGCTTGTCGGCGTTTTCTGCGCATTGGCGGTCATCGAGGGCCTGACTCGACCGGATCTGCCCGGCGGTTTCACGGCCGTCCTGCTGGTCTTCCTGCTCGCGCCGACGCTGCTCTGGCGGCGCAGTCATCCGCTGCTCATGGTCGCGATCGCGTTCCCCGCGACGTTCGTCGCGCCGTTCTTCACCGATGGCGTCCCGCCCGAGGCGCGGTCGCTGGCCTTCCTGGTGCTGCTGCCGTACGCGCTGGTCCGCTGGGGTTCCGGGCGGGAGATCGTGATCGGCGCCGGGGTGATCGCCGCCAAGATCGTCGCGTCGGTGGTGGCGCAGCAGATGCCGGCGCCGACCGCGGCGGCGGGCGCGGCGGTGACGTTCGGGGTCGCGGCGCTCGGGGCGGCGATGCGCTACCGGGCCATCGGCCGGCTGCGCGAGCTCGACCGGGTACGCGTGGTGGAGCGGGAACGGCTCGCCCGCGACCTGCACGACACGGTCGCCCACCACGTGAGCGCGATGGCCATCCGCGCGCAGGCCGGGCTGGCCATGGCCGAGAGTGATCCGGCGGCGGCCACCGAGGCGCTGCGGGTGATCGAGGCCGAGGCGGCGTCGGCCCTGGCCGAGATGCGTACGGTCGTGGCCGCGCTCCGCAGCGACGACCCCGTTCCGCTGCTCGCCTTCGCGGGCGGCGACCCGCCGGTCGACCTGGACGTCACCGGCGACCTGACCGCGCTGCCGCCCGCCGTCGGCGCGGCCGTCTTCCGGCTCACCCAGGAGGCGGTCACCAACGCCCGCCGGCACGCCCGGCAGGCGACCCGGATCGAGGTGCGGGTGGCCACCGACGACTCCGCGGTGCACCTGCGGGTGACCGACGACGGCGAGCCGGCGCCGGCGCCGCCGACCGGTCGTGGCTTCGGGCTGGCCGGCATGCGGGAGCGCGCCCAGCTGCTCGGCGGGGTCTGCTCGGCCGGGCCGAACCCGGATCGCGGGTGGAGCGTCACCGCGACCCTGCCCCGCTCCCCAGCAAGCCTCGCCGACGTGCGCTTCCTAGCGGACGCGGCCGACGGGCGCTTCCCAGCAGACGCGGCCGACGGGCGCTTCCCAGCAGACGCGGCCGACGGGCGCTTCCCAGCAGACGCGGCCGACGGGCGCTTCCCGGCAGACGCGGCCGAGGGGCGCTTCGCGGCCGGCGACACCGACGGGCGACAGATCCACCGCACCGGGCCGGCGACGTGACGCTGCGGGTGCTGGTCGCCGACGACCAGGAGATCGTCCGGACCGGGCTGGCCATGCTGCTGAACTCACGCCCGGGCATCGAGGTCGTCGCGGTCGCCGCCGACGGCCAGGAGGCGGTGACGCTGGGCCAGTCGCTGCGGCCGGACGTCTGCCTGCTCGACATCCGGATGCCGGTGCTGGACGGCATCGAGGCCACCCGGCGGCTGCACCCGATCCCGGTCGTCGTGATCACCACCTTCGACCTGGACGAGCACGTCTTCGCGGCGCTCCAGGCCGGGGCGCGCGGCTTCCTGCTCAAGGAGGCCGGCGCCGACCTGCTCGACCAGGCCGTGCGGGCGGCCGCATCCGGCGACGCGCTGATCGCGCCGAGCGTGACCGCGCGCCTGCTCGGCACGTTCGCGACCGGAAAGGCGCGCCGCAAGCCGCTCGAGCCGCTCACCGATCGCGAGGAGGAGGTGCTCGCGGTGGTCGCCCGCGGCCGCACCAACCAGGAGATCGCGGCCGAGCTGTTCATCAGCCTGAGCACGGTGAAGACCCACATCGCCAGCCTGATGGTGAAGCTGCCGGCCCGGAACCGGGTCGAGATCGCGATGTGGGCCTACCAGAACGGCCGCGTCTGACCGGCGACGGCCCCCAGGAAGCCGCGTACTCCAACTTCGTGGCGGTCACGCGAGGGCGCCGGCCGGGGCCTCGGTGAGCCTGCGGAACAGGGCTTCGAGGGGGGTCTCGCGGCGGGCCAGCTCGCGCAGCGCGATGCCCGCGCCGATCAGCTTGGCGACCAGGGAGTCGATCTCGGCCTGCGGGCCGCGCACGGCGAGGCCCTGGTCGAGGCGGTCGACCCCGAGCCCGCGGCGCACGGCGACCCGGGCGGCGAGGTCGTCGTCGGTGGTGCGGATCGTGTGGGCCTGCTCCGGCGCCCGGGCGCGCAGCGCGGCGATCGAGCCGTGGTAGACCGCCGTGCCGGTCCGCACGATGGTCACGCCGTCGCAGATCTCCTCGACCTCGGCCATGTCACGGCTGGACAGCAGCACCGTCATTCCGCTCTCGGCGAGCCGCTTGACCAGCGCGCGCATGTCCCGGATGCCGGCCGGGTCGAGCCCGTTGGCCGGCTCGTCGAGCACCAGCAGCCTGGGGTCGCGCAGCAGGGACGCGGCGACGCCGAGGCGCCGGCGCATGCCCGACGAGTAGCCGCCGACCCGGTCCTGGGCGCGGTCGCGCAGGTCGACGGTCTCCAGGGCCTCGTCGATCCGGGACCGGCTCGGGCCGCCGTCGAGGCCGCCGAGCAGCTGCAGGTTCTTGTGGCCGGAGAGGCCGGGGTGGAACCTGGGGCTCTCGATGAACCCGGCGACCCCGTCCAGCGCCCGGATCCCGTCGGCGGCCCAGGTGCGGCCGAAGATGCTCAGCGTCCCGGCGTCCGGCCGGATCAGCCCGAACAGCATCCGCAGGAGGGTGGTCTTGCCGGCCCCGTCCGGGCCGAGGACCCCGTACACCTCACCCCGTCCGACCTGCAGGCTGAGCCGGTCGACCGCGGTGAGCGCGCCGTAGGTCTTGGTGAGGCCGACAGCGTCGACCGCCAGCACGTCGCTCATGCCGGGCGACGCTAAAGACCCGGCATGAAAGGCACATGAAGCGTCACCCCTCCGGCGCCGGGGCCCGGCGGCGACCGAGCGCGAGCACCGCCCCGGCGGCCAGCAAGACCCCGAGAACCACAAAACCAAGACCCAGGCTTGCGTACGTCGCGACGCCGGCGACGAGCAGTGGCCCGCCCGCGTCGCCGAGCTCGCGTCCCAGCTCGGCGGTGCCCATGGTCTGTCCCAGCCGTTCCTTCGGGGTGCTCGCGGCCAGCGCGGCGAAGCCCAGCGGGGTGATCAGCCCGGTGCCCATGCCGATCAGGGCCGCCCCGGCCAGCACGCCGACCAGGCCCGGCAGCGTGGCGGCGACCAGTCCCCCGGCGCTGACCGCCAGGCCCACGGTCAGCCCGGTGCGGGTGGTGAGCCGCCCGTCGTCCAGGGCCCGCCCGGCGCGCGGCTGCACGACGGCCCCGCAGAGCGCCAGCACCGACACCGCGGCGCCGGTCGCGATCGTGCCCAGCCCGGCGGCCCGTCCGAGAACCGGCAGGAAGCCCACGCCCACCGACAGCGCCGCGGTCGCCGCGGCGAGGGCGGCCGTCGGCCCGAGGAAAACCGGGTCGGCGATGCGGCGGGCCAGGTCGAGCACGGTCTGCCGGACCTTCGGCAGCGGCGGCACCACCGGCACCGCGGCCAGGACCCACCCGGCGACCGCCAGCCCGAGCAGGGTGAGCACGACGAACAGCAGCCGCAGTCCGCCGGCCCAGACCAGCACCCCGCCGAGCAGCGGCCCGAGCGTGTAGCCGATCGACTTGTAGAACCCGTACGAGCCGAACGCCTTTCCGTGTTTCGCGGCCGGATTCAGCCGGGCGACCAGCGCCGAGGCCGCCGGGGAGAACGCCGAGGCGGCGGCGCCCTGGCCGAGCCGGGCCGCCCACAGCCAGCCGGGGCTGTCCGCGACGACATAGATCGCCGAGGCGAGGGCGAACGCGACCAGGCCGCCGAGCAGGACCGGCCGCGCCCCGATCCGGTCGGCGAGCGTCCCGAAGACCGGCTTGAGCAGCACCTCGGCCCCGTCGTACAGGGCCAGCAGGCCGCCGAGGACCAGGAGCGAGGTGACCGCGTCGGCGGCGAACCCGCCCAGGTTCGCCGCCACCGCGTGCGCCCCGAACGCGGTGGTGAACCCCGCCGCGTACAGCGGCCACATCCGCCGGTCCGCCCCGCTCATCGGTC
>NZ_JAOSZE010000085.1 GCF_025630775.1 Actinoplanes sp. KI2 | reverse complement strand
AGCGCTGTCCCGGCTGGATGCCGAGGAGGTCGCCCGGGACGTGGAGTGGCCGACGCTGATCTTCTTCGCCGGGCTGTTCGTGATGGTCGGCGCGCTGGTCGACACCGGGGTGATCGACAAGATCGCGCACGCCGCGACCGGCGCGGTCGAGGGCGAACTGTGGCCCGCGACGCTGTTGCTGCTGTGGGCGTCCGCCGGCCTGTCGGCCATCGTCGACAACATCCCGTACGTGGCGACGATGAGCCCGATCGTCGCCGAGCTCGTCGACCGCTCGGGTGGTCTGGGCAAGGCCCAGGTGCTGTGGTGGGCGCTCGCCATCGGCGCCGACTTCGGCGGCAACGCCACCGCGGTCGGCGCGTCGGCCAACGTCGTCGTGCTCGGGATCGCCGCCCGGGCCGGACACCGGATCAGGTTCTGGGAGTTCACCAAGTACGGGCTGATCGTCACGATCGTCTCGGTGGCGCTCGCCGTGCCGTACCTCTGGCTGCGGTTCTTCGTCTTTTGACTCCTCAGGTGCCCAGCACCCGGTCGAGCAGGCCGTCGAGGGTGATGACACCGGTCATCACCGACGCGGCGTCGACCACGGCGACCAGCGGCACGTTCGCCCGGGCCATCACGGCGGCCACCTCCAGCAGGGTCGCGTCGCCGCTGACCGCGGGAAGCTCGGGGCGCCGGCGGGGCAGCAGGTCGGCGACCGTGCGCTCGCCGATACCCGCCAGGATCACGTCCGCGGCCGCCTCGTCTATCACTCGGGCCAGGGCCGGGTCATCTTGGCAGTACGAGGGCAGCGCCATCCGCAGCACCTGGGTGCCGGCCAGAACCGTCACCGGCCGGCCGTTGGCGTCGATCACGACCAGCCCGGGCAGGTCTTGGGCGGCGAGCAGCCGGGCCGCGTCACGGGCCGGGGTCTGCTCGGTCACGGTGCTCATGGTCGTGGAAACGTCCGCGGCGCGCATGCATCGACACTACGACGGTCCTGGGGATTTTCCGGGAGGCCGTACGCCGACCCACTGTCCCGGCGCGGGTTGGTGAGGCCGTGGCGTAGGGACGCCGGCCGATGGCGCTCAGCGGTCATGGTTGGAAGCGGTATCCGATTCCTGTCTCGGTGAGCAGGTAGCGGGGGTGGGCCGGTTGCGGCTCGAGCTTGTGCCGCAGATGTTTCATGTGCTGGCGCAGGTGGTCGCTCTCGGCGCGGTACGTCGGTCCCCACATCTGTTGCAGTTGTCGTTGGCTGACGAGTTTGCCGGGATTGCGGACCAGCACGTCGAGCAGTTGCCACTCGACTGGTGTCAGCTGCACGCTCGTGCCGTCCTCGGCGCTGATCACGTGTTCGGCGATGTTGACCGTGTACCGGCCGATGGTCACGGTGAACGCGGTGTCGGCGCCGGTCGTTGGGTGCGTGACTGCTCTGATGCGCGCGAGTAGTTCTTGCACGCTGAACGGTTTGGTGACGTAGTCGTCGGCGCCGGCGTCGAGAGCGTCGAGCTTCTGCCGGCTGTCGAGGCGGCCGGACACGACGATGATGGGCACCGGGGTCCAGGATCGTAGCCTGCGAATGACCTCGACGCCGTCGATGTCGGGCAGGCCCAGGTCGAGGATGATGAGGTCGGGGTGGGCGGTGGCGGCGGTGCGCTGGGCGTCGGCGCCGTTCGTGGCGGTGATGACCTCGTACTGCCGGGCGTTGAGGGTGATGCGCAGGGCGCGCAGGATCTGTGGTTCGTCGTCGACGATGAGCACCTTGGTCACGGTGGTGTCTTCCCGTGCGGTGGGGGATGGCCGGGGTGGGTCTCGCCGCTGTGCCAGTGGTCCACGCGGTCGAGGATGGCCTGGTCGGCGGCCTGGCCGGGGCTGCCGGCGGCCTCGATGGTGGGCAGGCTGATGGTCATGGTGAGCCCGCCGCCGGGGGTGGTGTCGGGGGAGATCGTGCCGCCCATGGCTTCGACGAGGCCGCGGGAGAGAGCGAGCCCGAGGCCGACGCCGGTGTCGTTGTCGCGGTCGCCGAGGCGTTGGAACGGCTGGAAGATGCGGTCCCGGTCGGCGGCGGGCACGCCGGGGCCGTGGTCGATGACGCGGATCTCGACGTTGCCGCTGTGCTCGCTGGCGTTGACGATGGGTGGTTGGCCGGGTGGGCTGTGCCGCAGCGCGTTGGTGAGCAGGTTGACCAGTGCCCGTTCGAGCAGCGCGGGGTCGGCGTTGATCTCGGAGAGGTCGTCGGATACGTGAATGTCTATCTCGTGGCCGTCGTCGCCGAGGTCGTCGACGGCGCGCGGGATGACGTCGGCGACGCTGGTGGGCTGTGGAGCCATGGCCAGCGCGCCGGCCTGCAGGCGGCTCATGTCGAGCAGGTTGTCGACCAGGCGGTGCAGGCGGTGCAGGGAGTGGTCGGCGGTGTCGAGCAGTTCGGCCCGGTCGGTGTCGTCGAGCTTGACGTCGGCGCTGCGCAGCGTGTCGACGGCGGCTTTGGCCGAGGCCAGGGGCGTGCGCAGGTCGTGGCTGACCGCCGACAGCAGCGCGGTGCGCAGTCGGTCGACCTCGGAGAGCTGCCCGGCCGTTGCGGCTCGTTCCTCGAGGCGTTCCTGGCGCAGGGCGACCGCCGCTTGAGCGGCGAACGCCTCGACGACCCGTCGGTCGGCCGCGGCCAGGGGATGTCCGCGAAGCACCAGCGACACGTCGTCGTCGATGAGGACCTCGGTGTCGCCCTGGCCGGGTGTCGTGCATGGCTGGTCGCCGACGGCCGCGGCGACGTGCCAGGCGGCGGGGTCGTGGCGCAGGTCGGGTCCGGCGCCGGCGTCGGGTCGTCGTTCCAGCATGGTGACGCCGGTCAGTTGGAAGGTTTCGCGGACCTGGTCGAGCAGGGCGGGCAGTGGCCGGCTGCCGCGCAGGACGCTGCCGGCGACGGTGGACAGTGTTTCGGCCTCGGCGCGCGCGCGGGCTGCCTCGCGGGTACGCCGGGCGGCGAGGTCGACCACGGTGCTGACGGCGACGGCGACCAGCAGGAACACGGCGAGGGCGAGCAGATTTTCCTTCTCGGCGATCGTCCAGGTGTGGATCGGCGGGACGAAGAACCAGTTGATCAGCAGGAATGCGGTGATCGCGGCGGTCAATGCCGGGTAGAGGCCGCCGACGAGGGCGATGGTCACGACGGCGGCGAGGTAGAGCAGGATGTCGCTGGGCAGCGAGAGCTGGGCGCGGGTGCCGGTGAGGGCGGCGGTGAGGGCCGGCAGGCCGAGTGCGGTGAGCACGAACCCGGCGATGCGCCGGCCGGCGGTCAGGCCGCGGGTGGCGGTGATGCCGGGGCGTCGGCGGCGGGCCTCTTCGTGCGTGACCAGGTGCACGTCGATCGGGCCGGAATCGGCGGTGGTGGTCACGCCGACGCCGGGGGCGAAGATCTGCGCCAGCCGGCCGCGGCGGCTGGCGCCCAGGACCAGTTGGGTGGCGTTGACGCCGCGGGCGAAGTCGAGCAGGGCAGCGGGGATGTCGGTGCCGACCACCTGGTGGTAGGTGCCGCCGAGGTTCTCCAGGAGCATGCGCTGGCGGGCGAGGTGGGCGGGGCTGCTGTTGGCGGCCAGGCCGTCGTTGCGGGCAATGTGGACGGCGAGCAGGTCGGCGCCCTTGGTGCGGGCGGTGATGCGGGCCGCCCGCCGGACGAGGGTGTCGCCTTCCGGGCCTCCGGTCAGGGCTACCACGACGCGTTCCCGGGTTTCCCAGGTGTGCGTGATGTGGTGTTCGGTGCGGTAGCGGTCGAGTTGGTCGTCCACCTTGTCGGCCACCCACAGCAGTGCGAGTTCTCGCAGGGCGGTGAGGTTGCCGACGCGGAAGTAGTTGCCCAGGGCCGCGTCGATCTTGTCGGGTTGGTAGATGTTGCCGTGCGCCATCCTGCGGCGCAGCGCTTCGGGCGCCATGTCGACCAGTTCGATCTGGTCGGCCTGGCGCACGATCGCGTCGGGCACGGTCTCCCGCTGGGGCACGCCGGTGATCTGCTGCACGACGTCGTTGAGCGATTCCAGGTGCTGGACGTTGACGGTGGTAATCACATTGATGCCGGCGTCCAGCAGGGTTTCGACGTCCTGCCAGCGTTTCGCGTTGGCCGCCCCGGGCACGTTGGTGTGTGCCAGCTCGTCGACCAGCGCCACCTGCGGGTTGCGGGCGAGGATCGCGGCCAGGTCCATCTCGGTGAATGCGGTGCCGCGGTAGTTGATCGCCTGTCGGTTGATGATCTCCAGGCCGTCGACCAGCGCTTCGGTGTGTTTTCGGCCGTGGCATTCAACGAACCCGACGACGACGTCGGTGCCGCGTTCCTGGCGCCGGCGACCTTCCTCGAGCATCTTGTAGGTTTTGCCGACTCCGGGCGCGGCTCCGAGGTAGACGCGAAGCTGTCCACGGGTCCGGGTCGTCATCGTCACCTCCTGCGCCTCGAGGGCCGTCGGATGTCAGCTGCGGGCGGGGTATGTGCGGTCCAGGTCGATGTTGAGCTGCACCACATTGACGCTTGGCTCGCCCATGAACGCCAGCGCCCGGCCGGTGGTGTGTGCGTCGATCAGCTCGCGCACCTTGGCGACGTCGATGCCGCGGGCCCGGGCGATGCGCGGCGCCTGCAGGGATGCGTAGGCCGGGCTGATGGACGGGTCGAGACCGGAGCCGCCGGCGGTGACCGCGTCGGCGGGCACGGCCGGTGTTGGCGGGGCGTCGCCGCGGATCGGGGTGACGACGGCCTTGCTGTAGTCCTCGCCGTACGTCGCGCATTCCACGGTCTTGCCTTGGTAGGTGGCCAGGAAGGGGGTGGCGGGGCATGGTTCGTTGAGACTGACGACCCGGGTGACCGCGCCCGTGATGCCGTGGCGGCGGAACACGCCGAGCACCGCGCCGACCCCGCCCGGGGTGCAGTACGGGCGGCCGCCGTCCACGCCCTCGCGCTCGCCGATCGCCCTGCTGCGGGCGCAGACCTGGGTGAGCAGGCTCAGCTTGGCGTTGGCGTCGCTGGCGCCGGCCGCGGTCAGCGCCGGGTCGGGCAGGGTGTCGACGATGCTTTCCGGGCCGAGGTTGGACGCGGCGGTGGCGGTCGGGTCGTACCCGTCGCCGGCCGCTGACGGTCGGCTCTGGAAGTATTGCGGCAGTGGGCGGCCGGCGGGGTCGGTGAAGGCTTGCCCGAGGACGGCGCTGGCGACCGTCGTGTCGCCGACGGTGATCAGCGAACCGTCGGCGTGGTGCTTCAGGCCGGGCAGCTGTGCGAAGGCCAGGATCGTGAGCGGATAGATCAGCCCGGTGAGGACGGTCAGGGCGAGCAGCGTCCGCAGCGCAGCCAGGTGCTGGTTCAGCCATGCCGGAAGTCGCATCACAATGCCTTCCTCAGATACCGGGGATGAACTGGATGAGCAGGTCGATGAGCTTGATGCCGGCGAACGGGGCGACGATGCCGCCGGCGCCGTAGACCAGCAGGTTGCGCCGGAGCATCGCGGCGGCCGAGGAGGGGGTGTACTGCACGCCGCGCAGAGCGAGCGGGATAAGAGCGACGATGACCAGCGCGTTGAAGATGACCGCGGACAGGATCGCCGAGGCGGGGCTGTGCAGGCGCATGATGTTGAGGGTGTCCAGTCCGGGGTACACGGCGGCGAACATCGCCGGGATGATGGCGAAGTACTTGGCGATGTCGTTGGCGATGGAGAAGGTGGTCAGCGCGCCGCGGGTGATCAGCAACTGTTTGCCGATCTCCACGATCTCGATCAGCTTGGTCGGGTCGGAGTCGAGGTCGACCATGTTGCCGGCCTCCTTGGCGGCCGACGTGCCGGTGTTCATCGCCACGCCGACGTCCGCCTGCGCCAGCGCCGGCGCGTCGTTGGTGCCGTCGCCGGTCATCGCGACCAGCCGGCCACCCTCCTGTTCGGTCTTGATCAGGGCGAGCTTGTCCTCCGGTTTGGCCTCGGCGAGGAAGTCGTCGACGCCCGCCTCCTCGGCGATCGCGCGGGCGGTCAGCGGGTTGTCCCCGGTGATCATGACGGTGCGGATGCCCATCCGGCGCATCTCGCCGAAGCGTTCCCGCATGCCGGACTTGACCACGTCCTTGAGGTGGATCACGCCGAGCGCCCGGGCGGGCTCGCCGTCGGCGTGCTCGGCGACCACCAGTGGGGTGCCGCCGGAGGCGGAGATGCCGTCGACCAGCGGGCCGATGTCGTCGGTGGGGTGCCCGCCGTGGTCGCGGACCCATTTCATTACCGCGGTCGCGGCGCCCTTGCGGATGCGCCGGCCCGGGAGGTGGCCGTCGGCGGCGATGTCGATGCCGGACATGCGGGTTTGTGCGGTGAATTCCACCCAGGTGGCGTGCGCCAGTTCGCCGGGGTGCCGCTCGCGCAACCCGTACGCGGTCTTGGCGTAGACCACCACGGAACGGCCCTCGGGTGTCTCGTCGGCCAGGCTCGACAGTTGCGCGGCATCGGCCAGCACCAGGGGTGTCACGCCGTCGACGGCGAGGAATTCACTGGCCTGCCGGTTGCCGAGGGTGATCGTGCCGGTCTTGTCCAGCAACAGGGTGTTGACGTCGCCGGCGGCCTCCACGGCCCGGCCGGACATGGCCAGGACGTTGCGCTGCACGAGCCGGTCCATGCCGGCGATGCCGATGGCCGACAGCAGGGCCCCGATGGTGGTGGGGATCAGGCACACCAGCAGGGATACCAGCACGATGCCGGTGACCCCGTCGGGGCCGAGCGCGAGGCTGTCCGGGGCGGCCGGATTGTGCGACTTGGCGAAGATCGCCAAGGGCTGCAGCGTGGCGACGGCCAGCAGAAAGATGATCGTCAGGGCGGCGAGCAGGATGTTCAATGCGATCTCGTTGGGGGTCTTCTGCCGGTTGGCGCCCTCGACCAGGGCGATCATCCGGTCGATGAAGCTCTCACCCGGCCGCTGGGTGATCCGCACGACGATCCGGTCGGAAAGCACCTTCGTGCCGCCGGTGACCGCGGACCGGTCGCCGCCGGACTCCCGGATCACCGGCGCGGACTCGCCGGTGATGGCCGACTCGTCGACGCTGGCGATGCCCTCGACCACGTCGCCGTCGCCCGGAATGATCTGACCCGCCTCGACGACGACGATGTCGCCCAGCTGCAGGTCGGTGGCCGGCACCTGCTCTTCGCCGGGGTCGCGGGCGCCCGGTGTCCAGCCGACCAGACGCCGGGCGGTGGTGTCGCGCTTGGCCCGCCGCAGCGTGTCGGCCTGCGCCTTGCCGCGGCCCTCGGCGACCGCTTCGGCGAGGTTCGCGAACACCACCGTCAGCCACAGCCAGATCGTGGTCAGCCAGGCGAACACGCTCGGTTGCGCTACGGCGAGCACGGTGGTGAACACGGAGCCGACCTCGACGATGAGCATGACGGGGTTGCGCCACAGCGTCCGGGGGTCCAGCTTGCGCAGCGCGTCCGGACCGGACCTCCACAGCTGGGCCGGATCGAGCAGGCCTCCGCCGACCCGGCGTGGCCGTTCTGCGCCGGCCGCGGGAGCCTCGGCGGTGGTAACGGACATGGGGTCCTCCTACAGGCCTTCAGCCAGCGGGCCGAGCGCGAGCGCGGGCAGGAACGTCAGCGCGACGAGGATGACCGTGACACCGACGAGCATGCCGACGAACAGCGGCTGGTACGTCTTGAGCGTGCCGGTCGAAGCCGGGACTGGCTGCTGCTGGGCCAGCGAGCCGGCCAGCGCGAGCGCGAAGACCATCGGCAGGAACCGGCCCAGCAGCATGCACAGTCCGAGCGCGGTGTTGTACGGGGCGCTGCTGACGGTGAGACCGGCGAACGCCGAGCCGTTGTTGTTGGACGCTGACGTGAACGCGTACAGCACCTCGGAGAAGCCGTGCGGGCCGGTGTTGAGCATCCCCGCCCTGCCCCACCCGCTGGCCATCGCCACCCCGGTGCCGACCAGCACGAGCACGGGCGTGGTCAGGAAATACAGGGAGGCGAGCTTGACCTCGCGGGCGCTGATCTTCTTGCCGAGGTACTCCGGGGTCCGCCCGACCATCAGCCCGGCGATGAACACCGTCAGCACCGCCAGGATCAGCATGCCGTACAGGCCGGAGCCGGTGCCGCCGGGCGCGACCTCGCCGAGCATCATGTTGAGGATCGTGACGCCGCCGCCCAGCGCGGTGTAGGAGTCGTGGAACGAGTTCACCGACCCGGTCGAGGTCAACGTGGTGGAGGCGGCGAAGGTCGCCGAGTCGAACACCCCGAACCGGGTCTCCGTGCCCTCGGTGGACGCGCCGACCGCCTCCGGCACGGTCCCACCGTGGGCGCCTTGCAGCACGTTGATCGTGACGATGCTGCCGATCGCCAGGACGGCCATCGCGGCGAGGATCGCGTATCCCTGCCGGTTGCTGGCGACCATGCGGCCGAAGGTACGGGGGAGGCTGAACGAGATCACCAGCAGCAGGAAGATCTCCAGCCAGTTCGTCCAGGTGGTCGGATTCTCGAACGGGTGCGACGAGTTCGCGTTGTAGAAACCACCGCCGTTGGTGCCCAGTTCCTTGATCGCCTCCTGGGACGCGACCGGGCCACCGGTGATGTGCTGGGTCGCGCCGGCCAGGGTGTGCAGGTCGGTGCCGCCGGACAGGTTCTGGATGGCGCCGCCGGCGATCAGGACGATGGCGGCCACGACAGACATCGGCAACAGCACCCGCACGACGATGCGCACCAGATCCACCCAGAAGTTGCCCAGCTGATCGGTGCGGCTGCGGGCGAAGCCGCGCACCAGCGCCACCGCCACCGCCACACCGGCCGCCGCGGAGACGAAGTTCTGCACCGCGAGCCCGGCCATCTGCACCAGGTGACCCATCGTGGACTCGCCCGCGTACCACTGCCAGTTGGTGTTGGTGGTGAAGCTGACCGCGGTGTTCCACGACCCGGACGGGAAAACGCCCGGCAGGCCCAGCGACAGCGGAAGCCAGTGCTGCACCCGCAGCAACGCGTACAGGAACAGGACCGACACCGCCGAGAACGCCAGCACGCTGCGCGCGTACACGCCCCAGGATTGCTCACCGTCGGGGTTGACCCCGCACACCCGATACAGCGCCCGCTCGGCCCGCAGATGCCGGTCTGAGGACACCACCCGGTACATGTAGTCACCCAGCGGCCGGTACGCCACCGCCAGTGCCAGCACCAGTGAGCCGATGAAGACGGCACCCGCCGCCGCGCTGCTCATCAGAACCGCTCCGGGAAGATCAGGGCCACCACCAGAAACGCTGTCAGCGCCACCGCGAGGACCAGTCCGACGAGATTTTCCGCGCTCACAGCCGTTCCACCGCCCGCACCGCCAGCGACAGCAACGCGAACAGCGCCACCGTCAACAGCACGTACGCCACATCGGCCACCACGGCACCTCCTCGTACTCTTGCGCTGCCCGGGTACTCGCGCGGGCGGCGGCCGAAAGTCCCGCGTCGTCCTGCGCGGCCAGGCACCGCCACGTGTATTTACGGCTCGTCAAAGGCGCGTCGCGCCTGCTGACCGGACTGTCGGCCGGGGCCGCCGAGCGCAGCGATTCCGGCCAGGCGTCCCGGCCGCAGGCCTGCGACCCGCGGCGCCTCCGCGGCGAGCAGGTGCCGCACCGGCCGCCAGCGGCGCCGGTTGCGCAGCCCACGCCGGAGCTGGGCGATGATCATGCCAAGGGCGACGGCGCCGAGCAGACCGGCCGCGAACCGGTCGTCGACCGGAGCGCGCCAGCGCAGCTCACCGAGGCGGTTGATCAGAAAGCCGTTGCCGGTCGCCCAGGCGATCAGCGCCACCCCGGCCGCCGCCCGGCTGTCGCCCGCGACGGCGGTGAACAGCAGGACGGCCGCCGCCAGCACCCCCACCCGCTCACTCACCGTGTCGGTCAGCAGCGCCATCACCATCGCGGTGACGGTCACCGCCACGACGCCACCGGCCAGTGTCAGACCGGCCGGCGTACGTTCACCGGCTGCAAGCCCACGCCGTCTCGCCACACCCGTCGCCTCCCGAGGAATCGGTTCCGGCAGCCAGTCAACGTCCGCCCACCGCGGTCGGCGGCGTTCTTAACGGCTTCTTGATGGCGCGCGGTCGAATCTTGACGGGATGGCTACGCGGCGACGCGGCCCGTGCCGTGGCGGGTGACGGCGGGCGGGCCGGTATCCGCGGCGCGGCTCATTGGTCGTCGGGGAGGAATCGGTAGCCCAGGCCGGGCTCGGTGCGCAGGTATCGCGGCTTGGCGGGATCGGGTTCGATCTTGCGGCGGAGGTTTCCCAGATGTACCCGCAGGTAGCTGGTCTGGGACTCGAACTTGGGTCCCCATACCTCGTTCAGCAGTTGCTGGTGGGTGACGAGCCGGCCGGCGTTACGGACGAGGATTTCCAGCAGATGCCATTCGGTGGGCGTCAGCCGGGCCTCCCCGGTGCGGGTCGTGACTCGTCGGGCCGCCAGGTCCACCGTGAACGCGGCAGTGGAGACGACCGGCTGATCGGTGGTGGGGGTGGTGCGGCGCAGCGCCGCGCGAACCCGCGCCAGGAGTTCCCCCATGCCGAAGGGTTTGGTGATGTAGTCGTCGGCGCCCGCGTCCAGGGCGTTGATCTTCGTCGGTTCGCCGTGCCGTGCGGACAGCACGATGATCGGCACGCCGGACCAGCCGCGCAGCGCGGTGACGACGTTGATGCCGTCCATGTCCGGCAGGCCGAGGTCGACGATGGCCAGGTCCGGTGGGTGGTTGGCGGCCAACTCCAGGGCGGTGCGGGCATCGCCTGCCGACCGGACGTCGTGGCCGCTGGCGGACAAGGTGATGTGCAGGGCCCGCAACAGTTGCCGGTCGTCGTCGACGACGAGAATGCGACTCATGGGCGGTCACCGGCCACCGGAACGCTGATGACCATGGTGAGGCCTCCGCCAGGGGTGTCGGCCGGGGTGATGGTGGCGTCCATGGCGTCGAGGAAGCCCTGCGCGATGGCCAGGCCGAGGCCGAGGCCGCCGTCGGCGGTGCGGTCGTCGAGTCGTTGAAACGGTTGAAAGATCCGCTGCCGGTCGCTCGGGGCCACGCCGCGGCCATGATCGACGATGTGCAGCTCGACCCGGCCCTCGACGGCCCGGCCGATCACCTCGACGGCGCTGCCGGGTGGGCTGGCGCGGTGGGCGTTCGCGATCACGTTGGCGACGGCGCGTTCCAGCAGGCCGGGGTCCGCGTGCACGAGGGGCAGGTCGTCGGGGACGTCGACGGTCGTACGCGCCGCCGGAAGAGACAGCAGCGCGGCCGCGGCGACCTCGCCGATCGCGACCGGCAGCGGGTGCACACTGATCGCGCCGGCGTGCAGCCGGCTCATCGCGAGCAGGTTCTCCACGAGGGCGTCCAACCGGTCGGCGGACTCCTCCACGGTGGCCAGCAGCTCGGCGCGCTGCTCGCCGGTCAGGGCCAGGTCGGTCTGCCGCAGGCTGGACACGCCGGCCTTGATCCCGGCCAGCGGGGTTCGCAGGTCGTGACCCACCGCGGTCAGCAGCGCCGTGCGGAGCCGGTCGATCTCGGCCAGTTCCCGGGCGGCGGCGGCCTCGGCGGCCAGCCGTTCGGCCTGCAGCGTACGGGCGGCGGCGGCTGCGAGCCGGCTCAGGAAGCGAGGGTCCGGGGCGAACAGCGGCGGCCCGTCGACGACCAGGCTGAGTCCCTCGCCGGCGGGCACGGAGAGCACCGGGTTCGCCGAGGGCCGGGATCCGACCATGGCGACCACCTGCTGGCCGCCGGCGCTGTCGGTTTCGAGCAGGGCCGCGCCGTCCATGTGCAGCGTGTCCCGCAAGTGCGTGAGCAGCTGGCTCAGCGAGCCCTCGCCGACCGGCGCGGCGCTGATGCGGGCCAGCAGTTCCGACTCGATGCTGGTGCGGGCGGCGGCGGCGCGCTGCCGGGCGGCCAGGTCGACCGCGACCGCGACGGTACCGGCCACCGCCACGTACACCAGCAGGGTGATGACGTTGTCGCGGTGCTCGACGGTGAAGGTGTGGTACGGCTGGACGAGGAAGAAGTTGACCAGCAGGTCGGAGGCCAGCGCGGCGGCCAGGGCGGGCCACAGACCGCCGACAACGGCGACCGCCACGACCACGGCCAGGTACAGCAGAACCATGCTGGCCAGGGCAAGCTGGGCCCGGTGGGCCACCAGCACGGCGGTCAGAGCGGCCAGCCCGACCGCGCCGAGCACCGTGCCGGCGAGGGCTCGGGTGCGGCCGGGTCGTACGGGTGGTGCCGTCGTCACGTCCGTACGGTATCCGCCGGCAGCCGCGGCTCGGCGGTGACCGCGCGAGCATCCGCGTGGCCGGGGTCCAGCTGCCATGGCACGCTGGTGACCATCACGTTGCGCTGGAACAGCAGCCGGGCCTTGAGCCGCAGCGCGGACTGGTTGTGCAGCAGATGTTCCCACCATCGGCTGACCACGTACTCGGGGATGTACACCACGATCAGATCGCGGGGATGATCATGGTGCACCCCGGCGACGTACTCGAGCACCGACTCGGTCAGGTCCCGGTAGGGGGCCTCGACGACCGTCAACGCGACCGGGATGCCCCGATCGTTCCATTCGTCCTGCAGGTTCCGGACGTCGTCGGGCGTGATCGCCGCGGTGAGCGCGGTCAGCGTGTCCGGGCGGGTGGCCCGCGCGTACGCCAGCGCCCGCAGGGTCGGCCGGTGCAGTTGCGAGACCAGGACGACCGCGTGAATGCGGCTGGGCAGCACCATCCCGCCCGGTTCGGGAGCCAGTTGGGCGGCCACCCGGTCGTAGTGGCGGCGGATCGCCCGCATCATCACGAACAGCAGCGGGATCGCGATGACGACCAGATACGCCCCGTGGGTGAACTTGGTGATCGTCACGACGATCAGCACCAGGCCCGTGAAGACCGCTCCGAACGCGTTGATGAGACGCGAGCGGTGCATCCGCCGACGGTCGAGGCGGTCGTGCCGGGTGAGCAGGGCCCGGTTCCAGTGCCGGACCATGCCGGTCTGCGACAGCGTGAACGAGGTGAACACGCCCAGGATGTACAGCTGGATCAACGCGGTCACCGACCCCTGGTACAGCCAGATCAGCCCACCGGCGACCACGGCCAGCAGCACGATGCCGTTGGAGAAGGCCAACCGGTCACCACGGGTATGCAGCTGACGGGGCAGATACCGGTGCTGGGCCAGGATCGATCCGAGCAGCGGAAACCCGTTGTACGCGGTGTTCGCGGCCAGGATGAGGATGAGCGCCGTCGCCGCCTGAATGTAGTAGAACATGATCGAATGGGCGCCGCCGAACACCGCGGCGGCCAGTTGGGCGATGATCGTGCGTTGCGCGCTGGTCGCGCAGTCGCCCGGGAAGCCGATCAGATCGCAGGTGTTCTCGACGTACCGGACATGCGTCAGCAACGCCAGCGCGGTGATGCCCGAGAACATCGTGATCGACAGCAATCCCATCAGGCCCATCGTGCGGGCCGCGTTCTCCGACTTCGGCGGCCGGAACGCCGGCACGCCGTTGGAGATGGCCTCCGCACCGGTCAAGGCCGTGCATCCGGAGGAGAACGCGCGCAGGGCCAGCAACACCAGCGCGATCCCAGTCAACCCGACATGGTCGGGCTCGGGCGTGATCTGCCAACCGGCGCTTTCCGGAACCGGCGGGTGCCCCGCCAGCATCTCGGCGAAGCCGACCGCGATCAGGATGAGCACACCGACGACGAACAGGTAGGTCGGCACGGCGAAGACCCGCCCGGACTCTCGCACGCCGCGCAGGTTCATCGCGGTCAACAGCGCCACGAACCCCAGATTCAGCAGGACGCGATAAGCGTTCAGCTCCGGCGCCGCGGAGATGATGTTGTCGACCCCCGCGGCGACGGACACCGCCACGGTCATCACGTAGTCCACCAGCAACGCCGCCGCGACCACCAGCCCGGCGCCGGCGCCGAGGTTGCGCGAGGCAACCTCGTAGGACCCACCACCACTGGGGTACGCGTGGATGACCTGCCGATAGGACAGCACCACCACGGCCAGAAGCACCACAATGGCGACCGCGATCCACGGTGCCATGGACAGGTATGCCATCCCGCCCAGCGTCAGGATGAGAAGGATCTCCTGGGTGGCGTACGCGACCGACGACAGCGGGTCGCTCGCGAAAACCGGCAACGCGATCCGCTTCGGCAGCTGCTGCTCGCCGAGCCGATCACTGCGGATACGCCGGCCGACCACCAGCCGCTTCATCGAGCCCCACACCGGGCCAGCCCAACCGATACACCGGCCGAATGGAGGAATCTTCGGCGAGTCTTCACACACAACCCGGCCATCTATACGACTTCTTTATCCCACGCCCCGGCTGACCGCGGTCCGTCAGTCGGGTAGAGCCGCGCGGGTGGCTGCTGCGCCACCCTGCCGTTCCCATGATCCGGAGACTCCGTGCTGCTGCTCTGCTTCGCCGTGGTCCTGCTGCTGGCCGTGTTCTCCGCCGGTCAGCCGCGGCCACAGGGCCACATCGGCCGGTACGTACGCCAGGGACCGATGGGCGGCCACGTCCAGGGCATCGACGCCGAAGACGCGGCGTGCCCGGCGGTCGGCCGGGCCAGGCCGAGCAGCATGCGGATCGTGGTCGACTTGCCGGCGCCGTTAGGGCCGAGGAACCCGAACACCTCACCCGCGGCCACGTCGAGGGTGAGATCGTCGACGGCGGTCAACCGCCCGTACCGCTTGGTGAGGTGGACAGCGCTCAGTGCGACAGAGTCCAGGGCAGCAGTGCCCTTCTGGTCGGAAACGATCATGACCGCCGACCAGACTTCCCGGCACACCTGCCGCTCACCGTACTCCCAGGCTGCCAAGTGCGGGAAGCTCTGCTCGGGCACTGGTCCGAGCCGGTTGCCGCCCTGAGTCGTTGCTCTGCGAGCTGCGTCAGCAGCATCCGCGGTGGCGTGCCCGGCCCATCGTCCACGAAATCAGTACCACCCAGCGGCTGCTCGAGGCGGTTCGCTCGGCTACGGCTCTGGAATCGGTCCCGGGGCGAGGTTGACCGGGTCGGGTTCGGTGCCGGCGTACGAGTTATGGGACCGGTGTTCATGGGCGCGCATCACGGGCCAAATGTGGCAGGCAAGATGCCGGTCCGGTCGCCGGTTCACTCCTTGGTGAGTGACGCCTCCCGCAACTCGTTCTGCCCAGGAAGGCGCGGTGGCCGAAGTGGCCGGTCCGCTGGTGACAGTCGGCGGACCGACGGGTGCGGGCCTTGAGGAGGTGCCGGATCAGACAAGTGCCGGCAAGGTGGTCACGTAAACGGCGAGAAGCAGGGCCGCCTCCGGCCGGGTGACGCGCCCGCCGCGGACCAACACCGCCCACGCCAGCATGGCGACCAGCACCATCAGGCCCAGGATCGGCCACCTCACCCCGGCGCCACCGGCACCACCGGCCAGGCCGACCACGGCTCCGCCGAACAGCGCGTTGAACAGGTTGCTGCCCAACAGGTTCCCGACCAGCAGATCGCTCTCCCCCCGACGCTGCGCCTGAATCGCCGTGACCAGCTCCGGCACGGAGGTGCCGATGGCCACCAGGGTGAACCCGACGATCACCTGTGGTGCGCCCAGCCGGTCCGCCAGTGCCGCGGCCTTCGTCACTAGCAACTCGGCGCCGGCAAGCGTCCCGGCCAGACCGGCCACGGTACGGGTGGCCTCCCAGCCGAGCGGGTGTCGCCGCCCGTCCCGGAGAAACTCGTCCACCTCGGCCGGCATCTCGGGTCCGGACTCCCGCCGCGCCTGCCGTACCAGCAGCACCAACGCGGCCACCCCGGCCAGCCCCAGAAGCACGCCGAGGACCGGATCCAGACCCCGCCACACCGCGAGTGCGAACCACGTGACCGCCCCGACCGCCAGCGGCGCCTCCCGGCGTACGACCGTGGCGTGCACGACGACCGGCGCCATCAGCGCGGCGGTACCGAGGATGAGGGTCACGTTCACCACATTGGAACCGACCAGGTTGCCGACCGCCAGGCCCGCGTCCCCGCGGGCGGCGGCCAGCCCCGAGACGAGGAACTCCGGCGCGCTCGTCCCCAGCCCGATGACCACGACGCCCACCACCACCGGCGAGAGCCGCAACCGCCGGGCAACCCGGCTGGCGCCGAGCACGAGATGATCGGCCGCGACCGCGAGGACCAGGAGCCCTGCCGCGGCCAGCAGAACAAGGCTGACCATGCCCCTCCCGACGCCAGGAAATCCGGCCTGCGTTGCCGACCGTTCGGCGCCTCAGCGTAGGCAACTTATGCCAGCCCGGCAGGCCCAGCGCCGCGCCGGACGGACAAGGGAGGATGGTGCGCAGCTGAGGACGGGTCGCGGATCTTCTTGTGCGTCGCGTGCGGCGGGACCGAACTCTGGACCGTCGCGCTGCCACATCGTTCCTCTTGCTACCGGCCTTCCGGAACGGCTGAGCCGGCCCTGTCCAAGGCCCGGCGAACCGTCCCGTCCGGCCGGGCCTTGCGGCCATGGCCGCGTCCGTGTCTTCCGGCCCGCGATCGGGGGCGGACCAGGGTGGCCCACGGCACTCCTTCGTCAAATCTTGGTCGTACGCCCGCCGGGACGTTCGTGGTGGCGAGCAGGGTGAGGGTGTGCCGGGCCTGCGGTAGGGCGCGGAGCCAGTCGGTCGGCGGCTCGGCGCTCGCCCATAGCCCAAGGTGAGCTCGCCGCCGCCGAGGAGCGCTGTGATGCCCAGGAACCCGAGCATGCCGATCGTCGTCGGCGCCGCCGCCGGTCTCGGCCGCGCCCCAGCGTCGCGTTCCCACCAATGTTGTCAGCGTCCGCGCGGCGCGCCTGACCGACACGGCAGAAGAACCTGATCGGCCGGCCGATGGGCCGATCGGCGGAAGGCCATGGCCTTCGGCACTGGGTGGGCCGGCGTCCCCCTCGTAGGGTGATGCCAAAGCCGAGGAGGTCGTCATGTCGGTAGAGCGGAAAACGAGCGCGCCGTGGCTGCCGCCACGCTGGTTCATCCGGCTCGCCTGGTCGGTGCACCGGGGCCTGTATCGGCTGACAGGCGGCAGGCTGGGCCTGCGGCGGCCTCGTCCCGGCCACTGGGGAACGTTGCGGCTGACCACCGTCGGGCGCCGGACCGGCCGCAGCCGCAGCGTGCTCCTCGCGTACTTCGAGGACGGCCCGGATCTGGTCTCGCTGGCGATGAACGGCTGGGGCGGGCCGGAGCCGGCCTGGTGGCTCAACCTGCGGGATCGTCCGGATGCGACCGTCGACCTGCCCGGTGGACGGCGACTCGTCCGGGCGTACGCCGCGACGGGTGACGAGCGTTCCCGGTTGTGGGCCCGGTGGCGCGAGATCGACCCGAAACTGGACGCGTACGCGGCGTTGCGACCGGCGGAGACGGCCGTGGTGGTGTTCGCACCCCGGTCCGAGGACTGATCGTCGCGGCCGGCCCGGCGGGACGAACGACCCTCCCGGTCCGGCCCGGCGCGAGAGCAGAGTGGAGACATCCGGGAAGGAGGCCCTTCGATGACCGGCAACGTCCGGCGTCGCGGGTCCGGACGCGCCGGCGGCGGCGACGCCGTCTACGGGCTCGGACTGATCGGCGCGCTGGTCTGGTACATCGGACAGGCCGACGGCTTCTGGCCCGGCGTGCTCGGCGTTCTCAAGGCGCTCGTGTGGCCCGCCTTCGTCGTGTACGACCTGTTGCGGTTCCTGGCGGGATGACCATCGTCCGGAAGGTTCTTCAGCCGGTGCCGGCGATGGGTCGTTCCATGGTCAAGCGTGGATGGGCTGGCACGGCGATCGCCGCCGTGGTCGCCGCCCTGGTGGCGATGGTCGTGGCACCATCCGCCGCGGCGCCGGCCGTGCGCTTCGACGGGGCCACCGCCGTAGTGGCGCGCTATCGGGCCGAGATCCCCCGGCTCATGGCGCGTGAGCACATCCCGGGCCTCGCCGTCGCCGTGGTCGACGGCGAGCGGGTGGTGTGGCAGCAGGGGTTCGGCTATACCGATCGCGATCGGCGTACGCCCATCACTGCCGATACCCTCTTCAGCGTCCAGTCGATGTCGAAGATCTTCACCGCCACGGCCGTGATGCTGGCGGTCCAGGCCGGTCGCCTCGACCTCGATGTGCCGATCACGAGGTACCTGCCCGGCTTCACGGTGCACAGCGCCTTTGAGCCGCGTCCGGAACGGCGGATCACGCTGCGGATGCTGCTCAGCCACACCGCGGGCCTCACCCACGAGGCCCCGGTCGGGAACAACTACGAGCCGGAACCCGGTGCCTTCGAAGAGCACGTCCGCAGCATTTCCGACACCTGGCTGCGGTTCCCGGTGGGGACCGGATACGCGTACTCGAATCTCGGGATCGACCTCGCCGGATACATCCTTGAACAGGTCACCGGCGAGCCCTTCCCAGTCGTCGTTCGTGACTCGCTCCTGGTGCCGTTGCACATGGATCGCAGCACGTTCGACCGCTCCCAGGTGCACGCCACGGCCGACCGCGCGGTCGGCCATGCCGGCGACCCCGTGCCGGCGCCGGTGGACATCCCGATGACGGCGGCCGGCGGATTGTGGAGCAGCGCGGCGGACCTCGCCCAGTTCCTGAGGTTCCAACTGGGTGAGGGCACGATCGGCGGTCACCGGGTGCTGGCCGCCCCGCTGATGCGGGAGATGCGGACGGTCCCGGCGCCGGACGCCGGAGCGCCGGCCGGGTACGCGCTCGGTGTGGCCCGGACCCGATGGCGGGCCGGCCAGTACCTGGACCTGTTCAGTCACGGCGGCGGGGGGTACGGCTTTCTGTCCGACCTGTGGTGGCTCCCGCAGCTTCAGCTCGGCATCGCCGTGCTCACCAACTCCGCCGAGCATCACCTGCAGGGCACACTTGCCCTGGGCATCCTCCATGATCTGGTGACCGAGCCGGGCAGCCCGTATCGCGACCGGCTGCACGCTCTCCCCACCCAGTCCGATGTGGTGGAGCCCGACACGCACTTCGTTCCGCCCCAGGATCTGGCCGATCGGATCTCGGCCGTCGCACTGCCGGCCTCCGCCGCGCAGTCCGCCCGCTGGGCGGGTTACCCCGAGTGGTACCGGACCGGCCGCCGGGGCGCGATGAGCCCCAGCACGCCGCCGTCCCGGTTCCACGTCGAGTCGGGGGTGCCGTACTTCGACGCCGCCGAGGACGGAACGCCGGTGCGGCACCGGCTGACCGAATTCCGGCCGGGCCTGTTCCTGGCCGACAACGGGGAATTCCTCGACCTGCGCGGGCCGCCGGTCCGGTGGCGCGGGCTCAATCTCAACCCGGTCGGCAACGGTCCGCGCCCGCTGCAATGGACGTTGCTCGTCGTCGTGGCGGTCGTGGCGGCCGGGTGGCTCGTGGCCGCCGGTGCTACGGTCGTGCGCCAGCGGGCCCGCGCCCGCCCGGCCGCGTCCCTCGGCGACCGCCTCGGCCGGCGCGCGGCCGCCGTCGTCGCGGCTCTGGGGGCGCTCGCCGCCCTGGCTACCGTGGCCGCGATCGGCCGGCTGCCCGGCCTGGTGGATGTCGGATTCCTCGGCTGGATGGCGTGGCCGCTACCGCTGCGCCTCGCCTTCCGTCTGCCGCTGGCCGTGGCCGTTCTGGCCGTGAGCCTGGCGGTGCTGGTGACAGCCGGCGTCCTGCGGCATTGGTGGGTCACTCGGGTCCGGCCGCTGGACGCGGCGCTGGCGGGCGCCTTGATCGCTTTGGCGGCCCAGTTGGCGTCGTGGCAACTGGTCGCCTAGCCTAGTCGCCTGATCAGTGATCGGATTTGCTGCTAGGCCGTGTTTCGTAAGGCCGCGTCGATGTTGCGGCGTGGCGGTGGTCGATAACTGAAGAGGTCTCCGGTAGTCGGTTCAGCGACCAAGCTAGAACTTCACACCGGAGACCTCGTGCCGAGCGTAGCGGCAGCGAGGCGACACGACCTGACCGACGTGCAGTGGGCGGTGCTGCAGCCGCTGCTGCCTGCGGGAACGGGTCATGCTCGGCCGCGCAGATGGACCATGAGAGCAATCATCGACGGGATCCGGTGGCGGGTCCGGACCGGTTCACCGTGGCGGGATGTGCCTGCGGTGTACCCGCCGTGGCAGACGCTGTATCGGTGGTTTCGGCGGTGGCAGCGTGATGGTGTCTGGGCGCGGATCCTGGCTTTGTTGCAGGCCCGCGCGGACGCGGCCGGGTTGATCGGCTGGACCGTGAGCGTCGACTCGACCATCAGCCGTGCCCACCAGCACGCGGCCGGCGCCCGCCGCGACGGTCACGGGCAGAAGGAGCCGCCTGGCGGCGTGCAGGCCGAGCCGGCAGACTACGGCCTCGGCCGATCGAGGGGCGGCTGGACCACCAAGACCCATCTGGCCTGCGAACAAGGCCGCAAACTGATGGCCATGGTGGTGACCGCCGGACAGCGCGGCGACAGCCCGCAGTTCATCCCGATGCTGGCCAAGGGTACGGGTGGCCCGAGCCGAGGGTGGCCGGCCACGGACCCGGCCCGACACGGTGCTGGCCGACAAGGCCTACACGTCCAAGGCCAACCGGGCACACCTGCGATCCCGTGGCATCCGGGCCTGTATTCCAAGCAAGACCGATCAAGACGCGCACCGCAAGGCCAAAGGTTCGAAGGGCGGCCGTCCACCGGCGATCGAACGCCGCGGCTGGCTGTAGGTGGCCCGACGGCCCATTGTGGTACGCCAGCAGTACGACGGAGACGTGAGCACCGGGGCAGCGGCCGGCGCTGCCGCCGACGGGCCGACTCGGCGAGGGCGGATCAAATAGGCCCTGGCGACGGGAGCAGGTCCTCGAGCGGATCCATCTGCCCCGCGAACGGGCGACTTCCGGCCCTGGAATCCCGATAGGCAACCGAGAAACGTTGAGTGTGGTGATTCGTATTCTTTCGGGAGGTCACCATGCGACTTCCACGTTTCCCCCGCAT
>NZ_JAOSZE010000084.1 GCF_025630775.1 Actinoplanes sp. KI2 | reverse complement strand
GAACCGATGCCCGAAACCCGATACGACGACCTGCGCGCCCTGGTCATCAACTGCACCCTGAAGCGCTCCCCGGAGCTGACCCACACCGGCGGGCTGATCGACCTGAGCCGGGCGATCATGGAGAAACAGGGCGTGCGGGTCGAGGTTCTGCGGGCCGTCGACCACGACATCGCCACCGGGGTCTGGCCGGACATGACCGAGCACGGCTGGGCCACCGACGCCTGGCCGGAGATCTACCGGGACCAGGTGTTGCCGGCCGACATCCTGATCATCGCGGGCCCGATCTGGCTGGGCGACAACTCGTCGGTCACCAAGCAGGTCATCGAGCGGCTCTACGCCTGTTCGCACCTGCTCAACGAGGCCGGCCAGTACGCCTACTACGGCCGGGTCGGCGGCTGCCTGATCACCGGGAACGAGGACGGGGTCAAGCACTGCGCCCAGAACATCCTCTACAGCCTGCAGCACCTGGGCTACACCATTCCGCCGCAGGCCGACGCGGGCTGGATCGGCGAGGCCGGGCCCGGCCCGTCCTACCTCGACCCCGGCTCCGGCGGCCCGCAGAACGACTTCACCAACCGCAACACCACCTTCATGACCTGGAACCTGCTGCACCTGGCCCGGATGCTCAAGGACGCCGGCGGCATCCCGGCGCGCGGCAACCAGCGCAGCGAATGGGATGCCGGCTGCCGCTTCGACTTCCCGAACCCCGAATACCGCTGACCGCTCCGGAAAGGACCCGCCATGCCGACCATGACCGCCGCCGCACCCGCCGACGTCATCACCCTGTTCGCCGCCGCACTGCACGACGGCCGCCTCGACGACGCGCTCGCCCTGTACGAGCCGGACGCCGTGTTCATCGCCGAGCCCGGCGCCGAACCGCTGCACGGCCTCGAGCAGATCCGCGCCGCGCTCGCCGGGTTCGCCGCCCTCCGGCCGACCCTGACCCCCGAGATCCGCAAGGTCGTCCAGGCCGGCGACATCGCCACCGTCCTCAACCACTGGACACTCGACGGCACCGGGCCGGACGGCAGCCCGTTGCGATTGAGCGGTACCAGCGCGGACGTCCTGCGTCGCCGCCCGGACGGCACGTGGGGCCTGCTCATCGACGACCCCTGGGGTGCGTGATTCCCGGCGTCCCTGCCCGGTAACGTGCGCTGCATGGCCGATACCGCGCTGCCCGCCGACGCGATCGTCGTCGGCCGGCTCCGGGCCCGGGACGAGGCCATGTTCGCCACCCTGATCGACGCGTGGTCGCCGGGCATGCTGCGCGCCGCCCGGGCGTACGTGGCCGACGATCACGCGGCCCAGGACGTCGTCCAGGAGGCGTGGCTCGGCGTGCTGCGCGGCATCGACGGGTTCCAGGGGATCTCCTCGCTGCGCACCTGGGTCTACCGGATCCTGATCAACAAGGCCAAGACCCGGGGCGTACGGGACGCGCGCCTCATCCCCGGACTCGGCGTCACCGACGACGACCACGGCCCCACCGTGGACCCCGCTCGCTTCCGGGGTGCGTACGACCCGTACCCCGGGCATTGGCGCAGCTCGCCACCCGCCTGGCCGTCGCCGGAGGACGGCGCGGTGGCCGCCGAGACCCGCCGCCGGCTGGCTTCCGCGCTGGCCGGCCTGCCCACCCGGCAGCGTGTGGTGGTCACCCTGCGCGACGTCGCCGGGCACACCAGCGACGAGGTGTGCGAGTTGTTGTCGATCAGCGCGGCCAACCAGCGCGTCCTGCTGCACCGTGGCCGGGCAGCGCTGCGCGCCGTGCTGGAGCAGCATTGGATCAAGGAGGCGAGCGCGTGAACTGCGACGAGTTCGTGGAGCTGGTCACCGCCTACCTCGAGGGCACCCTGCCGGCGGAGACCGAGCAGCGGTTCGTCGAGCACCTCGCCGAGTGCGACGGATGCGACCGCTACCTGGCTCAGATCCGCGCCACCGTACGCGAGCTGGGTCATCTGCCCGCCCAACGATTGCCGCCCGAGGCCCGCGACCGGCTCCTGGCCGCCTTCCGCGACTGGCCCACCGGCTGAGCGCTGCTGACGGGTCTGCCGGCAACCGGATGGCAACCGGCGGGCACCGTGGTCCGCACCCGGCGGCGCCGAACGGGATGAGGTGCCGCGTCGACGCGCGGCCAGGCCCAGGGGGTGCCGCGTGGGAAACGCGAGGATGCACGACAGCGCGGTGACAGCGCCGTCCGGCGCTGCGCACAGCAGCTCCGGGCGCCGCCGGTCGAGCCTTTGGTCGTTGCTTGCGCGTACGGCGATGTTCGCGCTGCTGTATGCGGCGGCGATCGCGGTGGGCCGGATGACCGTGCTGGGTGACACCCGGATGGCGCTGGTGTGGCCCGCCTCGGGCGTGGCCGTGCTGTGGCTCTGCGCTCAGCGCAACGCCCGAACCCGATGGGTCGATGTGGCCGCGCTGACCGCCATCGCGTGGGCCGGGAACACGCTCACCGGCACCGGCCCGGTGCAGGGTGTCGCGCTGGCCGCGGCGAACCTGACGATGGCCGTGGTGTTCGTGCGGCTGCTGGGTCGCTCCCACCGGCAGCTGCGGTGCGCGGGTGGCCGCGGCCGGCCGGCCAACCCCTGGGAGCTGGGCCGCCTGCTGGGTTACTCCTCGGCGGCGGCCGCCGCGGGCGCAGTGATCGGCCTGGGCGGGCTGTGGCTGGCCGGCGTCCCGGTGACCGGCCAGGCGGTCGTGGACTGGATGGCCAGGAACGTCACCGGCATGTTCGTGATCGGCGCGGCCGGACTGTGGCTCGGCCACACCGCCGCCGCCCTGGCAGCACGGCACGGCAGTTCGCCGCGTGGCTGGTGGCACGCGATCGACCAGCGGCTGCGGACGGTGCCGGCCCGGCAGGTCGGCGAGTACCTGGCCGTGGCGGCCGGCTCGATCGGCGCCTACCTGGTCGGGTTCGTCTACAACCAGGGGTTGCCGCTGGCGTTCCCGCTGATCGTGGTCACCGTGTGGGCGGCGCTGCGACTGCACACCACGTTCGTCGTCGGGCAGAACCTGACGCTGGCTGCCGCGGCGGTGTGGTTCACCCTGCACGGCCACGGCCCGCTCGCCTCCGTCGCCGATCTGGACACCCGCGTGCTGCTCGTCCAGCTGTTCGTCGTGGTCATCACGACGGTGGGCATGATCATCGCGCTGGGCCGCGACGAACGCACCACCCTGCTCGCCGAGCTGGCCGCCCAGCAGGACAAGGCCGCCCGGCACGGCGCGCTGCTGGACGCCGTCATCAACTCGATGGCCGACGGGCTCGCCGTCGTCGACGCCGACCACCGGGTGCTGCTGAGCAATCCCGCCGCCGTGCGCCTGCTCGCGACGCCGGCCGGCCCGCGAACCTCCGCGGGCATCCGCGCCCTGCTGCGTCACCTCGACGGCACTCCGGTCGCCGACGAGGACCTGCCGAACGTCCGCGCCCTGGCTCATGGCCGGATCGACCCCGTGAACCTGCTGTTCGGCGAGCCCGACACCCGTGACTCGCGAGTGTTCCGGGTCTCCGCCACCGCGCTGCCCGACGACAACGGCGCCCGCCAGGCCGTCGTTCTCTACCACGACGTCACTGCCGAAACTCGCCAGCGCGAGCAGCTGGCCGCCTTCGCCGGTGCCGTGGCCCACGACCTGCAGAGCCCGCTGACCACCGTCGAAGGGTGGACGGAGGTCGCCACGGACGCCCTCGCGACCACCGGCAGCAACCCGGGAACCGACCGTGCCCGCGACAGCCTCACCCGCGTTGCACGCGCCGCCACCCGCATGCGCGGACTGATCAACGACCTGCTCGTCTACACCGCCACCCGCGACGCCGACCTCAGCCCGACCCGGGTCGAGCTGACCGACACGGTCAACGACCTCGCCGCCGCCCGCGCCGACGCCGCCGCCGCGACCGGGCAGCCGGTTCCGCAGGTCACCGTCGGTGCGCTCGACCCGGTGCACGCCGACGCGGGCGCTGTCCGGCAGCTGCTGGACAACCTGATCGGCAACGCCATCAAATACATCGCGCCCGGCGTCACGCCGCGCCTCACCGTGACCAGCGTCCATCTCGATGGCTCCAGCCCGAACAACACCGTGCAGGTCACCATCGCCGACAACGGCATCGGCATCCCCGCCGGCCAGCACGAGGCGATCTTCGGCAGCTTCCACCGCGCCCACCCCGGCTCCGAATACGCCGGCACCGGGCTCGGCCTGGCCATCTGCGCACGCATCGTCGCCCGCCACGGTGGTGCCATCGCCGCATACGACAACCCGGGCGGCGGCTCCCGCTTCATCTTCACCCTGCCCGCCACCGCCCAGGCCGGCGTCCTCGCCGCGATCGCCCCGCCGGTGACCCTGCCCGTCACACCCGCGCCGGCCCCGCCCCGACGCACCCCACCGAACCGCATGGCCGCCAAGCACCTCGCGGCCTGACCCCGCGGAGCGGCGGGCTCGCCGAGGCCGAAGCCGTGGCCGGCGGGGGACGCCGGGCAGCTTGTCCCGCACGGTGGGGCATCGCAGACAGCGAAACTGCCGTTTGTCAGGGGCTGTAGTGGCGGGAGATGGCGCACAGCTCTCGTACCGTCAGCGGGCGTGGATTGTTCCCGGCGCGCGTTCGTTCCAGCCGCGTGGCCAGGGCGAGAAACAGTTGGGCGGTCGTGAACGCGTCACCTAGGGCGTGATGCGGGGTGTGTACGGGGAGTCCCAGCGCACGAGAGGCCGTCTCCAGATCGGGCACGCGGGAGGAATCGACGTCGGCGAGCCGGCAGGCCCGCAGCAGGGCGGCGGTGTCGAGCACCGCTCGCCCCAGGGCGGTCCCGCGCGGGCGCAGCACCCGATTGAGGAAGGCGCGTTCGATCCAGGCCGCGTGTGCCACCACCACCCGGTTGGCCAGCAGGCCGGCGAGTTCGTCGGCCGTCTCGCCGATGGTGGGTGCGTCGGCCAGGTCGGCGGCGCGCAACCCGTGGACCTTCAGCGCGGCGACCGACATCGAGCGGGCGGGGCGAACCAGGCCGTACGCGGTCCGGCCGCAGGGGATCCGCGCCTGGCACACGATCGCTGCCCCGTACGCGACGATCTCGTCGCGGCGCAGGTCGAGGCCGGTGGTCTCCAGATCGATGACGCAGAACTCCGCCGCGCGCCATGGGGTACGCGGATGCGGTGCCGGCAGCGACCGGCGGTGCAGCCATCGGGGACCTCTCATCGGTCGAGTCGTCTCATCCAGTCGCGGTCCACCCGAGCCTGGACCAGGGCGATGGCGCGGAACGACTCGCGCAGGTGCCGGCGAGTGAGGGTGTCGAGCTCCCCCGGATTGAAGTACGTCGTGGGCGTGGTGGCGCCGCGGACGGCGCGCGTCTCCTGCCGCAGCAGCATCGAGTAGACGTTGTCGAACCCGCCGGCCAGCGTGTCGGCCTCGTCGGGGGTGAGCAGACCCGTCTGAGCGCCGCGGCGTAACCGGTCGGTCGTCGTGCCGCGGGCGTCGCCGCTGACTATGGCGATCCATCGGGCCAGTGCCACCACCGGAGCCAGCCCACCGCTCTTGAGGTCCAACTGGCCGCGGTGTTCGCCGCTGTGGGCGACGACGAAGTCCCGGACGAATCCGGTGGGCGGCCGCCAGCCCAGGGCCTCGTCGAGCAGCGCCCGCAGGAACCGGGTGGTGCGGGTGTGCGAGCGGATCTGCTCGGTCAGCGCGCGGCCGAGCGGCAGGTTGGTCAGCGCGCGGCTGTCGGCCACCATCGCCGACAGCAGCAGCGCATTCTCCTGGGTGGGATCGTGCTGCCAGCCGCGGGCGGCCGCCAGCCAGCCGGACCGGGACCGACTGAACACGGGATTGTGGGCGTTGGCGCCGTTCGTACACAACGTCAACCCACACTGTCGCAGCTCGCGCAGCACCTCCCAGGCGTCCGCACGGATGGCCGTGGCCTGGTCCGGCGCCGATTCCGGCGGATCGGGCCAGACCAGGGCGGTGTCGAGGTCCGACAACGGCAGCGGCTCCCGGCGCGCCAGCGAGCCGAGCAGGACCCACGAGTGCCGCCCGGCGTCCGGCACCGGGCTCTGATGCAGATCCAGCACCCGCCGGACGAGCGCGTCGACGATGGTGGCGTGCACCGCGCCGATGTGCCCGGCGGCCACGCCGGCGTCGGACAACTCGACGATCGTGGTCGGAAGCAACCGTGCCGCCTGGGCCAGCTGGTCCAGCGACGTGGCGCCCTCGATCGCCGAGCGGACCAGCAGCGGGTCGCGGATCTCGGCGTGCGCGAGATCAACCGCTCGCACCACGCCGACCGGCCGGCCGGACTGGTCGGTCACCACCAGGTGGTGCACGCCGTGCTCCACCATGCGCAGCAACCCGGCGGCCTGGGTGGCGTCCTCGTCGATGGTCAGTGCGGGCATCGTCGCCAGCCGGGCCACCGGCGCGTCGACGCCGACCTGCCCGGTGGCCACCCGGCGCCGGAAGTCGAAGTCGGTGACGATGCCCAGGCCGGTGTCGGACCGCACGAGCGCGCAGGAGGTCCCCGCGGCGCCGATCTGATCGGCGACGTCGCGGACGCGATCGTTCTCGGCGCACCAGACGACGGGACGGATCAGGTCCGCGAGCCGGCGATCGCCCCGGACCACGCCGCCGCCGGCCAGGTGCTCCCGCGGGGAGGCCGCTTCCACGGCCGTGAAGCGCAGTCTTTCGGGGTGGGCGAGAAAGGCACGCGGATCGGGGATCCGCAGGCACAGGCTCTCTTCCTGAGCGCGTACCAGCAGCCGCGGCGGCAGGTCGGACAGCAGCCAGAGATGCCCGAACGTGTCGCCCGGGGCGAGCAGGTCGACGACCTGCCCGCGATCCAGCACTTCCAGAGCGCCGGTACGGACCACCCACAGGTGCTCGAGCCGTCGCTCGTCCTCGGCGACGACCACGGCCCCGGCCGCGAAGTACTCGACCTCCACGTGCGCCACCAGCCGGTCCATGTCCTCCGCGTCGAGCGCGTCGAAGGGTGGCTGACCACCGAGGAAGTCGGCGAACTCCTTCACGGCTCCCCGCTTCCCGACCCGTCATGATCCGGCATCGCGACACCCGACGCTAACCGCGCCAGCGCTTGCCGGTCAGAGCCGAACGGCCCTCCGCCGGGGGTACTGCGGTCCTGGCGAGGCTGGTCGGTCGACGTGACGCTGAAGGCGTGGACGTTTCGGACGCGCCGCGCGTGCCTGCCGATCGCGCCCTGTGGTGGCGCTGGTTCGGGACTGTCACGCTGGGCGAGTTCGCCGGCTTCTCGGTGCCGGCCGTCGTCGGCGCGGTGACTGCGGAGGCTCCCGCGACGGTGGCCGTGGCGGCCGTGGTCGCGGCCGGCGCCGTGGAGGGCGCCATGCTGGGGTGGGCGCAGGCGAGTGTCCTCGTACGGGTGCTTCCCGGCCTGCGTGCGGGCCGCTGGATCGTGGCCACCGCGTGCGGTGCGGTCCTCGCGTACGTCGTCGGCATGTCGCCCTCCGCCGCCGCCGAGCTCGGCCTGCCGGCGTCCGTGCTGATCGGTCTCGCTCCGGTGCTGGCACTCGTGCTGTTGCTGTCCATCGGAACAGCCCAATGGCTGGTGCTCCGGAGGATCGTACGCCGATCGGCCGGATGGATCGCGGTGACCGCTCTCGCCTGGACGGTCGGGCTCGGTGTCTTCCTCGCCTTCTCGATGCCGTTGTGGCATCCCGGGCAGGCGACGACGACCATCGTCGCGATCGGCGTCGCCGGTGGGCTGCTGATGGCCGCCACGACTTCGGCGATAACGGGATTCGGCGTACGGAACATGACTGGCAGGGTCGCCGCCTCGGCGAGCTCCGCCCCGACAAGGCGGCAGCAGCCTTCGTCAAATCTTCGTCGTTCGACCCGGGAGAACTTCGGGTCCGCCGAGCACCGTGAAGGTGTGGCCGGAACGAACCCCGGCCGCAGGCCCGGATCGGTTGATCCGGACCGCACGGAAGGAGCACGACGATGATGGGCTGGTACGGCGGGGGTATGGGCTGGGCCGGTTGGCTCGGCATGGGCCTGTTCTGGCTGGCGCTGATCGCGGTGATCGTCCTGCTGGTGGCGCGCCTGCTGCCCGGCACCGGGCCGAGCGATCCCGGCCGGAGTGACCCGCGGCTCGACTCGCCCGAGGAGATCCTGGACCGGCGTTTCGCACACGGTGAGATCGACCTGGACACCTATCAGAAGCAGCGGGCGGCACTCGCGCAGGCCCGGGGGCAGAAATGACCGGCGCACGCCGCAACTGGCTGATCGCGGCCCTGGCAGTCGCCGTCCTCGTGCTGGCCGGCAGCATCGCCGCGGTGGCCGCCACTGCGGGCCGCGGCCCAGCCGTCACCAGCGGGCGGGCCGGTCCCGGGAACGGCTCCGCCTGGGGCTACGGGCCGGGCATGATGGGTGGCGCGGGCGGGGGCATGATGGGCGCGGCCGGAGCTTGGCGGACCGGCGGCCGGTACGGGCTGCCCGGCGACGGGCGGACGGTCACCAGCCTGGACGCGGCGAAGGCGCGAGCACAGTCCTTCGCCGACCGGCTCGGTGACGGCCTGCGTGCCGGTGAGGTGATGCAGTTCGCCAACGGCTACTACAGCGAACTACGCACGGCCGGCGGAGCGGGCGCGACCGAGGTCCTGATCGACCCGGGCACCGGAGCGGTCAGCATCGAATACGGACCGGCGATGATGTGGAACACCCGCTACGGCATGCACGCCACGGGGAACGCGCCGACCCGGGTCTCCGCCGCCCGGGCGGTCACCGACGCCCAGACCTGGCTGGACGCCCAGCACACCGGACTGACCGCCGCCGAGGCGACAGCGTTCCCCGGCTACTACACCCTGCACACGCTCAACGGCGAAAAGATTGCCGGGATGATGTCGGTCAACGCCGTCACCGGGACGGTCTGGTACCACACCTGGCACGGCACGTTCCTCGCCATGGCAGGAGACTAGGCATGGTCGACGAACCCGCCACCGCGGCTCGAACCGCGGTCCGCGCTCTCGTCGTCGACGACGAGCCGGCGCTGGTCCGGGCCGTGGCGGGTTACCTGCAACGGGAGAGCTTCACCGTGACCACCGCCGCTGACGGCGAGTCCGCCCTGCGCGCGGCGCGCAAGGACACGCCGGACGTCGTGGTGCTGGACCTGATGCTGCCGGGGATCGACGGGATCGAGGTCTGCCGGACGCTGCGCACTTTCACCGACGCGTACGTGATCATGCTGACCGCCCGCGCCGACGAGGTGGACAAGCTGATCGGGTTGTCGGTAGGCGCCGACGACTACCTGACCAAGCCGTTCAGCCCCCGCGAGTTGGTGGCCCGGATCCGGACGATGTTGCGCCGGCCCCGCGCAACGGCAGCCGCCGTAGCGGACACCCCTGAGCCGGCAGCACTGCGGTTTGGATCGCTGACGCTCGACCCGGCCGCCCGGGAGGCCCGCGTCGGCGACCAGGTCGTGGAGCTGACCCGAACCGAGTTCGACGTGCTGGCCGCCCTGGCCGCCCGGCCCCGGCAGGCGTTCACCCGCCGGCAGCTCCTCGACGCTGTCTGGGGCGGCGACTGGATCGGCGACGAGCATCTGGTCGACATCCACGTCGGCCACATCCGCCGCAAGCTCGGCGACGACCCGGCCGACCCGCACTACATCCGCACCGTGCGCGGCGTCGGCTACCGGATGGGCACCGGATGAACCGCACCTCACGGGATCGCTGGGCACGGCTCGGGCTGGGGCCACGGTTGTTCGCCGCGATGACCCTGGTGGTCTGCGCGGGCGCAGGCACCCTGCTGGTCGTGGCCCTGCTGGTCGCGCCGGCGGTGTTCGGCGCTCACCTGCGCCGCTCCGGAATGCCGGACCTCAGCACCGTCGTGCAGGCCCACGTCGACGAGGCGTTCACCGAGGCCATGCTGATCTCGCTGGTAGCGGGGATCACGGTGGCGGTGCTGACCGCCGGGCTGGTGGCCTGGCTGGTCGCCCGCCGCCTCGCCGCCCCGGTCGGCGAGCTGGCCGCCGCCACCGCCCGGCTGGCCGACGGCAACTACGACGCCGATCTGACCGACCCGCGCCTCGGCGCGGAATTCACGGCGCTGACCACCGCGGTGAACCAACTCGGCCGCAAGCTTGCCGGCTCCGAGGACACCCGGCGCCGGCTGCTGGCCGACCTCGGCCACGAGCTGCGAACCCCGATCGCCGCCCTGGAGGCGACCGTGGACGCCATCACCGACGGCGTGCTGCCGATCGACGACACCACCCTGGAAACTCTCGCCGAGCAGGCCTTCCGGCTGCGTCGACTGGTCGTCGACCTCGAGTCGGTCTCCCGCGCCGAGGAACGACAACTCGCCCTCCACCCGACACCGGCAAGACTGGCCGACCTCGCCGGCCGGGCCGTGCTCGCGATGCGCCCTCGCTTCCAGACCGGCCACGTAGACGTCTTACTGCACGAGGAGGACCCCGACCTCACCGTCACCGTGGACCACGACCGCATCGTCGAGGCCCTGATGAACCTGCTCGACAACGCCCTGCGGCACACCCCGGCCGACGGCAGGGTCACGGTCACGCTGGACCGGCCCGCCGCCGAGGCGCACCAGCCCGGCAACCACCTCCGGCCCGCCCGGATCTCCATCGTCGACACCGGCGAAGGGTTTCCACCGGACGAAGCCGACCGGCTGTTCGAGCGCTTCTACCGCGCCGACCCCGCTCGCCGCCCTGCAAGACCCCTCGCCCATGAACAGGAGGCCGGCCGGCACGGATCAGGCATCGGCCTGACCATCACCCGAGCGATCATCCAATCGCACCACGGGCAGATCACCGCATACTCGGCCGGGCCGGGCCAGGGCGCCACCTTCACCCTCACGCTCCCCGCAAATTGACCAGGACGAGGCATACCGGTGGTGGTCCCGCCGGACCGGGGCCTTCGGCTGGTTTCTCCCGCGATGACGGCCCACCCGGAAAGGAGACTGCCGACATTGGCCTATGTGCTCAAGCGTTCTACTTGCGGTATATCGGGCATCCGTAAGGTGATTTCGCTACGCGTGACCGAGCTTGCGGAAAGCGGTCGTGGCGATCTTCGCGAACTGGGTGTCGTGCATCGATTCCGGCACGCCGACCTGCACGATCTCCTCAAACACGCCTCCTTGGGCGAACACCACCAGGTTGCCCTGGACAACGAGATCGAAGCCCGGGTTCTTGACGGTGAGGGTCATCGCCATGGCGACCGACGCGTCACCCAACCGTGGCATCCTCGGCAGTTCGGTCAACGCGATCCGCAGGTCTTCGGACGTGATGAGCGGGCAGCATTCGAGCACGCTCTCGGTGCTGCGCACCAGGTCACGGGCAGTCTCTTCGCCGGTACCGACGATCTTCTGGACCAGCACCGGCCCGTTCGGGTCCCGTTTGAAGGCGGCCAGTTCCATCGGGGTCTCGTCCCAGGCGGCCGGGTCGGCGCTCCTGCCGGTCGGCTGCCAGGCGTGCGACCCCACCATCTTCGAAGCGGCCAACAGAGCCCCGTCCGGGCCGCCGGGGCCGGACAGGCCGGCAAGCATCGCGGCGGTGATGTCGAGCTGCTGGTATCCCGCCGGCAGGTCGTCCGTCGTCAGTACGGCGTACCCCAGCTGTTGCTGAGCGAGGTGCCGACCGGCCGCCGGCTGTTCCGCGACGGCAGCCGACGCGGGACGCACGGTGCCGGCGATGTCGCTGAGCATGGACGAAAGGGTGATTCCCAAGGAAAGGGCGAGAATGGCCGAACAGCTGATGTTGATTCTTTTGAGGAAGGTTCTCATGGCCTCAACATAATCGGATCGCCATCCGGATAATGAGCGATTCGACATTGCGGCGGCGGCGTGGGCAAGGGCGTTTATATGGTACGCCGAGGGTATTTGTCCCGCCGCGGCGCCAGATGGTCTTCGAAGCGGCGTAGCTTGTACCCCGGCCGGGCCATCACGTTTCGCCGGCCGGGTCCGATCAGGGCCGCTGGGGCGGGACCATCAGCACCGCGCGGCACCTGATCCGTCCGACGTCCTACGTGGAGGTATCGACTAGCTCGACGCGGCGATCGTGACTGTCCTGGGCTCGTCTGCGGTGGCGGCCAGGGCGGGTGGCCCTGGCAGACCGCGTAGGGGAGAGGCGGGTCTGTGGTCGCCGGGGGAGGGGACGTTGGCCCCTGTCAGCGGGCCCGCCCGGGAGGCCACCATGGCGGTGGGGAGGAGATGCCATGACGACCATCGCCACGCCACTCAGCGGGCCGGTCGTGGTGCCGGGTTCGCGCCAGCGGGCCTCGGCCGGCCCCGTTGTGGTAGCTCTGGATGATGACGGAAACGCCAGGACGCTGCTGCGGCATGGGCGGCACCTGGCGGCGCGGCTGCGGGTTCCGCTTCGGGCCGCGTACGTGTGGTCGGACTGCCGCCCGCCCGAGTGCGCCCATCATCGGCGCTGCCATCGCGATCTGGGCGAGGCGTGCCGGCTGCTGACCGCGCTCATCGACGACCACTTGCCGGCGGACGCGGCAGGACAGGTCGAGCGGGATGTGGTGCACGCGGTGGATCCGGCCGCGGCGCTGGTCACGCTCAGCGCGTCGGCCTCGATGCTGGTGGTCGGTTCGTCCAGCGACTGCCCGCGGGACTCGGCGGAGCTGGGCGGCACGACCCGGCGGCTGCTCGGCCGGACCCGCTGCCCGGTGATGGTCGTTCCGCGGGCGACCGGTCCCCGGAACCGGTTCTGGTGACCTCAGGGCTTGCCGGCCGAGGTCTCCCGGAGACCGGCGAGGCATCGAGCGACCACGTGGCACCTCAGGTGCCCACGCTGGAAGGGTCGGCGTCGTGAACTCGCCCAGCCGGATCGGGCAGTACCGGATCGAGCGACTCCTGGGCGTCGGATCCTTCGCCACCGTTTGGCTGGGCTACGACCCAGCGCTCGACGCGTACGTCGCGATCAAGGTGTTGGCGGAGAACTGGAGCCACGATCTGCGGGTCCGCGAGCGATTCCTCGAGGAAGGCCGGCTGCTGTGGCGGCTGGACCACGAACGACTGGTCCGGGTCCACACGGTCGGCGAGCTGGAGGACGGGCGGCCGTATCTCGTCATGGAGTGGGCGGACGGCGGCAGCCTGCGGGATCGACTGAAGACCGGGCCGATTCCGGTCGGCCAGGCGCTCCGGGTGCTGCACCAGATCGCACTCGCCGTAGCGGTGCTGCACGATCGGGGCATCGTGCACCGGGACCTCACGCCGGGCAACGTCCTCTTCCGATCCCGTACGGCCGGTCGGCGCGGCCCGGAGGTGGTCCTCGCCGATCTGGGCCTCGCCAAGGCGACGGCGGCGGCCTCCGGCCTGACCGCCCGGGCCGGCACCCCGGGCTACATGGCACCGGAGCAAGATGATCCGTTCGCCGTCGTCGACGCCCGCAGCGACGTCTACGGCCTGGGCCGCATCGGCCTGGATCTGCTACGGCAAGCTGGTCCTGAGCTTGCTCGCGTCAGGGCGGGGGTGCCGCGGGAGGTCTCGAATCTGCTCCGCACCGCGACGGCACGGCGCCCCGCCGACCGCTATCCGGACGCGGCCCGGTTCGCCGCGGCGCTGGAGACTGCCATCGCGGCACCCAACGACAGGAAGGGCTGGTGGACGCGTACGGCTGCCGTCGTTGCCATCCTCGCCGGAGTCCTCGTCGTCCGGGGCGACGGGAACGCCACGGCATCGTCCGGCGCCCGGGGTCCGATCGTCGCCACCGATCGGACCGGCCGGATCAGCGTCACGATGCCGAGCGGCTGGCACGCCCGCGGCACCGGCTGGGCCGGCCAGCGCGATGCCGCGGGCAACCTGCAGCCGGCCCTCGTGATCGCGCCTGATCCGGAGCTGTGGCGCACCGAGCCGGCCATGCCCGGGGCGTTCGTCGGGCTGTCTTCCGACCTTGCGGACCGCACGACGCCGGCGCGGTATCTCGACGAGCATCCGCATGCGGAGTGCACCACCGCGCCGGCCCGAACCGCCCGGCTCGCCGGGATCGACTGGGAGATCGTGTCCTTCCGTTCGTGCCGCGCCGGTAAGGCGGTGATCGTCGAGTCGGCCGGGCTGGGGCCCGGCAAGGCCGGTCTGGTGTACGTCCAGATCGCACCACCGGCCGGCAGCGAATCAACGTTCGTCAACACGCTGCTCGCCGGTGTGCGCGTCCGGTCCTGAGCCGATCCGGTCCTGGCCGGCCTGCGCGAGCCCATGCCCTGCCCGGATCACGAGACGACCACCACGGCGGTGGTCCGAGTGCCGCTGTCGAGCGCGACCTGAACCGTCACCGTTCCCGTACGGATGAAGCGGACGGTGTAAACGCCCGCCTCGTATTCGCGGGTGACGGACCCGGCCGGGTCGGCTGACACAGTCCCGGGAGCGACATGCTCGATCCGCAGCACGCCTCCGATCTTCATGCAGAGACTCTTCGGATACTGGTCGGAAGGATCGCCGCTGATCGTGTAGACGACCGCACCAAGGCAGGCGGACGTCGGCGACGGCGACGGGGGCCGTTTGGTCGGGCTGGTCGGCGGCCTGGTCGGCTTGGTCGGCCTGGTCGGGGTGGTCGGGGTGGTCGGGGTGGTGGTGCCGGACGCCGCCGGCGGCGTGGGTACATAGCTGGACGCGGGTGCGGACGACGCGCCGCCCGACTGGCCGGACACCGGCTGGACCGGGTCCGACCCGCATGCGGCGATCAGTACGGTTGCCAGGAGGGCCGCCCCGCCACCGGCGAGGCGAGTGAGCGCTGGATGTTTCATCGGAATCTCCTTCGTTCGAACGCTCTACCCACTCAGTCACCGGCTCCGGGGCGTTTGGTTCGGACGAATGCACCGCTATGTCGCGTCGTCGATCAGCCAGCCGCGCAGCCGGCGTCGGCCTTCGTGGATGCGGGACTTCACCGTTCCCTCGGGCAGTCCGAGCAGCGTCGCGATCTGCCGGTAGGGCATCTCCAGGACATCGCGCAGGGCGAGCGGCTCGGCGAGGTCGGGGCCGAGCAGCTCCAGGCCGTCGAGCAGATCGATCCGGGTGCCTGCCACGACGCTGGTACGCCGCGGGTCGGGCCGTTCCGGCAAAGACGCGGACGCCGACTCGGCGAAGCGGCGTCGCAGCATCTGATATGTCGACCGGGAACGATTGGCCGCGATCCGATGCGCCCAGGTTCGGAACGTCGAGCGTCCGTCGAACCTCGAGATGCCGCGCGCAACCGCGAACAGCGTGTCCTGGCAGGCTTCCTCCGCGTCTTCGCGGTGCGGCAGGAACCGCGCGCACGCACGCAGCATCTCCGGCCGGATCCTGACCAGCAGAAGATCCAGGGCGGCCGGATCACCGTCCGAAGCGGCGCGGGCGAGGCTCTCCACGTCCACGACTTCCGCCACCATAAGGCCAGCGTCGCAACGGCCTTCATCGATCAATAGTGCCGAAGGTCCTCCCGGACGGCGCAACCGCAGGAGTACTTCGGCCCGGTGTCGCTATGGACCGGATTCGGCCACCATAGAGCCCATGAGACTGGATCTGCCGCAGGACTACCCGCGGGAGTACGAGCGGGAGCTGCGGCTGGCGGACGGGCGCCGGGTGCTGATCCGCCCGATCGTCCCCGCCGACGCCACGGAGCTCGGCGACGCCATCCACACCGCCGACCCGGACACCGTACGCCGCCGGTTCCTGGGCGCGCCGCCGCACATCACCCCGCGGTTGCTGGAGCACCTGTGCACCGTCGACTACCGGAAACGGTTCGCCCTCGTCGCGACCGACCCGCAGACCGGCCGCGGTGTCGCCATCGCGCGGTACGAGGCGACCGGGGACGAGGTCGCCGACGTCGCCGTCGCGGTCGATCCAGCATGGCGCGGGATCGGCCTGGCCACCGCGCTGATCGAGACGCTCGCCGAGATCGCCCTCGAGCGTGGCATCCACGCGTTCAGCGCCTACTACCTGGCGGCGAACCGGCCGGTGGCGGCCCTGGTCGGGCACCTGGGGCTCGGCGGCCGGCAGATCATCAGGGAGGGCTTCGCCGAGGCCGCGGTCGCCCTCGACCGCGACGGCGTGCCGGCCGCGACCGACAGGCGGGGGCCGTCCGGTGACTGAGCCTCCGGCCTACAGCCAGCCCCGGCGCTTGAAGATGGTGAACAGCAGCAGGCTTACCGTCACCATGAGGCTCAAGGCGAATGGGTAGCCGGCGGTCCAGTGCAGTTCGGGCATGTGGTTGAAGTTCATCCCGTACACCGTGCCGACGATGGTCGGGGCGAACAGGATCGCGGCCCAGGCGGAGACTTTCTTGATCTCTTCGTTCTGGGCGTAGCTGGCGATCGTGAGCCGGCGGACCTCCTCGTTCTGCGCCTGAGACACCAGGGTGGCGTTGAGCAGCAGAATGTCGGCGAGCGTCTGCCGGAAACCGTCGACCCGCTCGGCGACGGTGGTGGCGTGGTCGGCGACGTCGGCCAGGTAGCGGCGCAGTTCCTCGTCGGTGCCGTACTTGTCGAAGCCGGCGGCCAGGCCGCCGAGGATGTCCAGCAGCGGCCGGGTGGCCCGCTGGAACTCGATGACCTCGCCGGACAGTTCGTAGATGCGGCGGGTGACTTTCGGGTCCCCGCGGAACACCTCGGTCTCGATCTCGTCGATGTCGTGTTGCAGGCCCGCAATGACCGGGGCGTAGCCGTCCACGACCGCGTCGAGGATGCCGTAGAGCACCGCCTCGGGTCCGCGGGCGAGCAGGTCCGGATCGTTTTCCATGCGGTGGCGGACGGCGCCGAGGTCGGGCGCCTCGGCGTGGCGGACGGTGAGCACGAAGTGCGGACCGACGAAGACGTGTACCTCGCCGAAGTGGACCTCTTCCAGCTCGTCGACGTACCGGGCGGCCCGCAGCACGAGGAACAGGGTGTCGCCGTAGCGTTCCAGCTTGGGCCGTTGATGGGCGACGATGGCATCCTCGACGGCGAGCTTGTGCAGCCCGAACTGCTCGGCCACGGTCAGCAGTTGTTCCTCCGCCGGCCGGTACAGCCCGATCCACGCCATCGTGCCTGGCTGCGCACACAACCGCTGATAGGCGTCATGGAGGTTGCCCGGACTCTCGACGCGGCGACCGCCCCGGTAGAGGCCGGCGTCCACCACGTTCGCGTCGGCCGGTGGTGCGAGCATCACGCGCCGAGGATCCATGGACAACTCGGGTGGTGTCCCCGGCCCGTGGATCGATGCGTCGCGCCGCGAGTGCCGCGGGCGGATGTGGGCACGCCAGCTATCCGTCATGGCCGACGCCCGTCATGCGGAGGGTTGGCCGCTACCCGAACCTCCAGCGGCCGGACGGCGGGTGGGACGGGCGCGGTCGTCATCGTCATCGTCACGGCCCTCCTGTCCGGCTCGCTCCAGCCTCAACGCCAACGCCGCCGCAACGGCAGGGCCAAAGGTCCCGGCAGGTAGTGATGGTGCGGCCCCGGCAGGGTGATCGTTCGGCACTGACGCCCGCCCCGGTGCGGGGATGTACTGGGAATGTGATCGCCACGCGTGGGCGGGGCGGTCGTCGGTGACGGAGGCGCGCCATGTCGGTCGTGCGGTTGGAGCATCTGACGAAGACCTTTTCCGGCGGTACCACGGCGGTCGACGATCTGAGCCTGACCATCGGTGACGGTGAGTTCCTCGTGCTGGTGGGGCCGTCGGGCTGTGGCAAGTCGACGGTTCTCCGGATGATCGCCGGGCTGGAGGACGCCAGCGGCGGGGACGTGTTCATCGACGACCAGCGGGTGACCGATTGGGCGCCCAAGGCGCGCGACATCGCGATGGTGTTCCAGAACTATGCGCTGTATCCGCACATGACCGTGCAGCAGAACATGGGGTTCGCGCTGAAGCTGCGGCACACCGACAAGGCCGAGGCGCAGGAGAAGGTGCGCGAGACGGCGGACCTGCTGGGCCTGTCGGCCTATCTGGAGCGTAAGCCGAAGGCGCTGTCGGGTGGGCAGCGGCAGCGCGTCGCCATGGGCCGGGCGATGGTCCGTCAGCCGCGGGTCTTCCTGCTCGACGAGCCGCTGTCCAACCTCGACGCCAAGTTGCGGGTGTCGATGCGGGCCGAGCTGGCCCGGCTGCACCAGCGATATCGGATCACCACCGTGTACGTGACGCACGACCAGGTGGAGGCGATGACGCTGGGTGACCGGATCGCGGTCATCGACAAGGGGCGGCTGCAGCAGGTCGGTACCCCGGAGGAGTTGTACCGGGCGCCGGCCAACCGGTTCGTGGCCGGGTTCATGGGGTCGCCGAGCATGAACTTCGCGACGGTCGAGCTCGGTGGTGACGCCGACCGGGTCACCATGACACTCGGTGGGCAGGAGTTCGGCCTGTCCGATGTCGTGCGTCGTCGCCCGGACCTGGCCCGGTACCTGGGGTCCCGGGTGGTGATCGGGCTGCGGCCCGCCGCGTTCTCGGTGGCCGAGTCGCCCGGCGTGGCCGCGCTGACGATCGTGCCGCTGGGCGTGGAATCGCTCGGCGACGAGAAACACGTGCTCTTCCGGGCGCCGCTGGCGGACGTCTCGGTGGCCCGTGAGGGAACTGACGACATGCCGGTGACCGTGGACGAAACGTCCGGCGCCCAGCTGTGGACCGCCAAGGTGACCCAGCGGGCTGACCTGGCCATCGGTCGTCCCGTGTCGCTGACGGTCGATCTGAGCGAGGCGTACTTCTTCGACCCGGTCAGCGGGGAGGCGGTTGTGGAGGTGCCGGTCGCCGCCCCGGTCGCCGCCGCCGCGTGAGCAACGATTTGGCCGCTCCGGAGCGGACGGATCGCGCTCATCTCAGTGATCCAACGTGGGCGAAAGCTGAGGATTCTTCGAGATCGCCAAGAATTGGCCGCTATGTTCAAGCGGCATCATTCGGCGGATCGCGCGGAGGGATCCGATGGCCATCGAGAATCCCGAGGATCGCCAGAACGCCAGGCGCAAACGGCCTTCCCGGCGCGTCTTGATCGTGGGGCCCGTCCTGGTGGTGCTGTTGTGGGCAACTGTGTCGTACACGACGTACATGCTGCGGCCGTCAAGTCTGCCGTGGGGCGTGCGCAGTGTGGAGTGGGTCAGACAGGATGTCGTTTTCGGCAATTGGCTGGCCGATGAGGCGGAGCGCATCTACTACACCGCGACGGCCCCGAAGAAAGGCGGCTCGCCGTTGCCGAGCCTGCCTTCGGTCGGGCTTAGTCAGCCGCCCGCCCACGCCGGTGCCTGGCCGCCGCCGATCGAGCCGATCTTCCCGCACCCGCTGCCGGGCGAAGGGGCCTGGAAGCCGACCGGTCCGCCGGTCAACGGTGGCCCGCCGGTGCTGGTGACGACGTTCCGGCCGGAGCTCGACTACCCGCGGCTCGTCGCGTACGTCGCCTGGTTCGACCACACGCGCAGCACGCTCGGGTACTACCCGGGCCGCTACGAGCCGCCGCACGCCGCCGTGCGCGGGCCGGCGATGGTCCCGGACGACCAGCGCTCGCGGCTGCTCGCGACCTTCAACGGCGGCTTCACCTACGCCGACGGCCACAACGGCTCGGCTGACAACGGCCGCACCAACGAGCCGCTGAAGAACGGCAATGCCACCCTCCTGGGTTACCGCGACGGTCGCATCGCGATGGTGACGTGGAGCGGCGGCCCGGACGCCGGGCCAGATGTGGCCTGGGCCCGCCAGAGCCTGGCTCCCATCATCTGGAACGGGCAGCTGAACCCGCAGCTGAACACCAACCCGGACAGCCCCCAATGGGGGTACACGCTCGGCGGCAGGACCCGCGTCTGGCGAACCGGCGTCGGCATCGACCGCCGAGGCAACCTGATCTACGTCGCGGCCGACGGCCAGACGGTGATCACCTTGGCGAAGATCCTCCAGCACCTCGGGGCGATACGGGCGATGGAGTTCGACATCAACCCCGAATGGCACACCTTGATCACCTACACCCAGGGTTCCCACGGTCTCGTCCCGACCATGCTCGGGCCCAATCCGATGCAAGCGCCCACCCGCTACCTCGTCCCCGACGACCGCGACTTCTTCACCGTCTACCGACCCCTGCCCGGTCCGGTGACCGTTCCCTTCGGGTAGCCATCGCTGATCTCGATACCAGCGGTGACATCCTGCGGGCGGCCTTGGAGCCCGTATGCCGGACGGCGCGGTGAATTCTTGGAGGTCTCGAAGAACCACCGGGCAATGCTGGTGCAGGCCCGGCAGCCCCGAGGCAACGGCATCGACGGGGCCGCCGCAGGGCCGCACGACCGACCGGGAAGGACCATCGATGGGTGTGCGAGCGATGTCGGTCGAGGCCGTCGTTGCCGCGGCCGGCCGGGGACACCGCGACGACGAGATCCGGCCCGGCACCGGCGGGCCGGCCGGCAACGCCGCGCTGACTGCCTGGACGGGCCTTGTACTGCTGGCGCTCTTCCTGGCCGAGCTGGTCACGTTGCTCGACGTGCGAGGACTGCTGAGTTGGCATGTGGTGGTCGGAACCCTGCTCATCCCGCCGGCGTTGGTCAAGACCGGCAGCACCGGGTGGCGCATGATCGGCTATTACCTCGACAGGCGGCCCTATCGCCGGGCCGGGCCACCGCCGATGCTGCTACGACTGCTCGGTCCGCTGGTCGTCGCGTCCACCCTGGCGGTGCTGGGGACCGGCGTGACGCTGGTGCTGGTCGGGCCGGTCACCGGCCGGCGGAGCCTCGTGGACGTGGCGGGACAGCACGTCGACCTCCTCACGCTGCACAAGGTGTCGTTCGTCGCCTGGGCGGGCGCGACCGGCCTGCACGTGCTCGGTCGCCTGATCCCGGCGATGCGCCTGACGGTCTTGCGCCCGGAAACGGCGGGCCCGATCCCCGGGCGGGTGGCCCGAGCGATGCTGATCGCCGCCACCGCGGCCGTCGCGGTGATCACGGCGGTGCTGGTGCTGGGCCTGGCCGGGCCGTGGCGAGCGGAACCGCGACACTTCCACCGTCGACCGGTCGCCGAAGTGGGTTACCCGGCGGGCACGCTCCCCACGGTGCCTCGAGCGTCATCGCCCGGACCTGTCCTCAGCAGGTGACCAACGGCCCTGAACGAGGGCAGGTCGGCGGTGGACGGTGGAGGTGGAGGCGTGGGCAGCGACGCCCGCGCGCGGAGGCGATTCCCGTGAGAACGCTCCGGACCGTGAGCGCGTTGACGGTCCTGGCCGTCACCGCGATGGGTCTGGCGGCCGCGCGGCCGGCGT
>NZ_JAOSZE010000083.1 GCF_025630775.1 Actinoplanes sp. KI2 | reverse complement strand
ATAGAGCGCCCGCCGGTCGGGCGAGACCTCCCCACGGGTGAAGAAGCGTCTCGTCCCCACCAGCGCTCGGGTCAGGGGATCGTCGAGGCCGGCCTCGGCGGTCGCGCCGGAACCGTTTCGAGGGGTGCCCATGTCCGTCCTCCCCGGGGCCGTGTACGGCCTTTGCCGAGACCTCCTGCCGATCTTCACATTAGTCGTGACCGGGCAGATATTCTGCGTTTGCACACGGCAACGATCCGCCGGACCAGTGCACGCTTCCGCGGTCGGGCCAGGTTCGGGAAGTGTGCTGCCGAGGCGTGCCTACGGCGTCGACGGTGTCCAGGCTGGTCAGCGCAGCCAGCGGCTTATCCGGAGGGGGCCTCGTCCCGGGTCGTGCGGGCAACGGAGAAGATGTCCAGCAGCAGCGCGGCCAATGCCACCACGGCGAGCAGGATCAAGCCGAGGGCGTAGTCGCCGAACTGGCCATAGATGGCGCCCATCACCAGCGGCGGCACGAACCCGCCCAGACCACCCGCGGCGCCGACGACGCCGGTGACCGAGCCCACCTGGTTCGCGGGCGCCATGAGGGCCACCAGCGCGAACGTGGCGCCGCTGCCCGCACCCAGCGCGGCGGCCATCGCCAGCAACGCGATCGTGCCCAGTGGCACCAGCGGCGGCGTGAACGCCTGCATCAACGCCCCGCCGATCACAACCAGCAGCGTGGCAGCCAGCACCCGGGTCGGGCCAAGCCGGTCGGACAGCCACCCGCCGACCGGGCGCATTAGCACCGCCAGCAACACGAAACCCGCCATCCGGTTCGCCGCGTCCGCCTGGGTCAGCCCGTAGGCGGTTTTCAGGTACGAGGGCAGGTAGACCGAGAACGCCACGTAGCCGCCGAACGCGACCGCGTACAGCGCCGACGCCTGCCAGGTGATCCTCAACCGCAGCGCTGTGGCCAGCCGTGCCGCCAGTGGTGCCGATGGCACCGGCCGGTTCGGCGCGTCGCGCAGCACCAGCCAGGCCAGTACCGCGTACATTGCCAGCACTATCGCAGTCAGCACGAACGGGGCTGCGATGCCGTGCGCGTCGACCAGCTTCACCGTGGTCAGGGCGCTGATCGCGGTGCCGCCCATCCCGGCGCCGAACACCCCGACCGCCAGCCCTCGTCGTTGTGGCGGAAACCAGGCGTTCACGAACGGCACCCCGACCGCGAAACTCGTCCCGCCGATACCCAGGAAGAACCCGCCCACCAGCAGCGCCGCCAGCGAATCATGGCCGAGCAACCCGAGATACAGCACCGGGACGATCGTGGCCAGCGACACCAGCGGAAACATGACCCGGCCGCCGAACCGGTCGGTCAGCGCCCCCACCGGAATCCGACCCACCGACCCCACCACCACAGGAACCGCCACCAGCAGCGCCTGCTGAAACGAGCTCAGGTGCAGCATGGCCGTGAATTTCACCGCCAGCGGGCTCAGCAGCGCCCACGCCCAGAAGTTCACCGCGAACCCGACCGTCGCCACCGCCAGCATCACATTCGGGTGACCACCGCCGCTCGCGGCGGCACTGTCTGAACCGGTCCGTCGCTGGCGCATTGCGCTCATCCTCTTCTCCACTGATCTGGTTGTAGGAAACGAGCCCGCGTGCACGGCAACAGACCCCGCACGTCCAGGGTGCCTGACCAGCAGGCACCGTGTGAGGTACTTGGTGCCCGCCGCATGCGGTCACGTGCCAGCTCCAAATCACCGGGCAACCAGAACAGAAATTCATGGCGGGAGTCCACCATCGGTTCGGCCTGTACCCAGTGGTTCACGGTCGACGAACCGGCCCGAGCGCTCGACCCTGTCATTGACAGACCCGTCGTGGCGGATCCATTCGGCTACCTACGCTCGATCTTGGACGCCTTCGTGATGACTTTCCAAGGCCGCCTCAACCCGGCCGGCAACTAACCGCTGTTACCCCGTTCGTTTGACGGGCCCACCGCATCCAGCCAGCACGTGATTTTGATTTCTTCCCTAGGCAGAGCAATGAATCAATCAAGGGCTATTTGCTTGTCAGGCCGAGCCACAGCTCGGAAGTTCGTCCGGCGCGGGTGGCTCGGGGATCGCAAGGCTTGGCCGAACCTTACCCATAACGTAATCGTGCAGGCCCCCCGGCCAGCTACCCGGCAGCGGCTCGTCTTGAACCAAGAGCGCGCGGCACGGAAGCGGGCGTTGGAACGCCGTATGCATCGCGGAACCGCAAAGGGGGTGAGGTTGCCGGACGGTAGGGCACCCATGACCCACGCGGCGGTCACGCGATCTCGGCCAGGGCTGGCCTGCTAGTGCGGAATCGTGGTCGCCTGGACGTACAGCCCGCGGTCACCGGCGCGATGTGTGCCACGTGCCGCCGCAGCGGGTCGTCGACCGCACGATCACCGCGCCGGCGAAGGCCGCGATCGCCGCGTAGCCCGCGATGGTGCCCATCGTCGCGAACGCGGTTCCGAACAGCGTGTTGCGCAGCGCGCCCAGTTTCTGGCTTTCCGGGGTGGCTTTCTGCTCGGGGGTCAGCGCGATGTGCTGGCCGCTGATCTCCGAGTAGGTCTTTCCGCCGGACATCGCGTTCATGTGCGCCTGGATGTAGTGATCGGCGTACGCCTTGGCCTCCGCCCGGTATCCATCGGACTGCTGGCGTACGGTTTCAGCGCATCCTGATCGGCCGTCGGAAACTTCTCCAGGGCGGCGCCTTCGGGCATCGTGATGTCATGCGTGCTGCGCTGGTCATTCAGCCCGTTCCCAATGTAGTTGTGGGCGTAGGCGAGCAGCCCGCCCACCAGGACGAAAACGACGGCCAGCAACAGCCCGGCCTCCGAGATCAACTTGTCGAACGCAGCACGCATTGTCGAGACCAGTGCGCATGTACGTATAAATCGGCCGTTGACGAGGATATGCCTCGACAGGAGCGGCAGCGCGATCTTCGGTTTCTTACTAGTGTGTAATCGTCAATTGACTCAGCGTGACGGCAGTCTGGACCGCAGGGAACTGAAGCGGGAGCGCGTGATGTGTGGTTCGGTATCGGCGATCGCCTTGGAAGACCGTGAACGGGAACTGTGGCCGACTGTGCGGGAGTTGCTGCGCAAGCCCGGCCGAATGATGGCACTCATGCGAGGGGCACTCGGCGACACAGAGGTAGCGGCCGTGGCCGCGGTGCAACCACAGGGCACGGTGGAGCCGCTCGCGATCCTGGCCACGACGCACGAGATCGCCGACGAGATCCGTCTCTGCGGTGAAGCGAACCTAGATAAGATTCCGCCGATCGGCGTGCAACCAGCCAAGATTGGCGACTATGACGTCGAAGTGCTTGTCGGAGAAGGGCCGGACGGGCGGCGTCGGCCACTCGCCGTCCTGGTGAACCCGTGGCTCGAGCAATACCTGCTGATATTCGCCCGAACGCTCTGGCGCAGGTACTGATCCGTAACTACCTACTTCGCGGTAGCCGGATCCAGATCGGCGATGACGCGGGCATTGGCGACCTCGGCGTAGACGTTCGCGCCAGTCTCATCACGTTGGCCAGAACGCGGCCGAGTGCTCGCCGCTGCGCACGCACCGCGCTGTCCTGCGCGACGCCTGTGTGACAGGGGCGAGACGCAGGCGCGGCAAGATCCGCCTACGTCTACACTCGATCGGCGATGAGCTGGTGGATGCAGGCAATGCCGCGACACGTGGCCTTCCCAGAAGACCCGACGGTGCCGAGCCGCGCGCTGCCCACCATCGAGGACTTCGTGGCGGCCGCCGTTGCCAGCGGCACGCACCTGACGCTGTGGGACTCGCCGCCCGGCCTGGACTATCCCGGCTGCTCGCCGACGTCTGCGTCCGCTCGCGGGACCTCGGCGAGGCCAGTCTGCAGGCCGACAACAAGTTCGGCTCTGGCATCGCATTCGCCGGCTTCCGAAAGCCTTCTCCCGGCGCCGTGCTCGACCCAATCTGCACGCTGGCGCAGACCGCCGGACCGATGCTGATCATCGATGAGTGCGTTTGCCACGGCATGCCGATCGATCCCGGCGACATACCGGCCGAGGTGAGCGCGCGGCCGGAGTGGACCTGGGGCTACCCGGTGGATTAGTCAGCGCGGTCAGGGGCAGTTCGCCGAGAAGCTGGACGCGGCGAACGTGTAACACTGGGCGATGCCACCCGCCGCGTGACCCGGCACTCGGCAGGCATGCTCGGGTTTCATGAGGCGCTGTCGACCGAATACCTGATGCCTACGCTTCTCGCCGGCGGATGTCACCGGGAGGCTTCGCGGGGCGGAGGATGTGACCCTGCAAGGGTACGTGATGATCAACAAGGGGTACGTGATGATCAACGCCGTGGACCGGACGGTCGACGACGACCTGTGCATACCGGTCAAGCCGGTTGTTGCCTAACCCGAATACCTGATGCGGGCCGCCGAACACCCGACCCTGCGAGCGGGCAACCCGCGTTTTGGCTGCCGAGCCGGAGGTGAACGTCGAGCCCGCGGACCTGGGTCAGAGGCGTCGGCGTCCACCGTTGGTCCACGGTCTGTACGCGTGGAAATGAAGGGCAGTGGCGGGCTGGCGGACCGCCCCGCGATGGTGGTGGACTTGCCCGCTCCGTTTCCGCCAAGAAGGCCATGAGCCTCGCCCGGATGCACGGTCAGATCCAGGCCGTCGACGGCCAGGACTGCCCCAAGGTCTTGGTGAGACGCTGGATCAGGATGACGAGCTGACTCACGAAGGCTTCTCCCCAGGGGCGGCCAGGAACGCGCCCTTGGTGTAGACGGCGGTTGCTTCGGCGGCCCACCGGGTGACGCCCTCGGGCGTGAGCGGGTCGACTCCGATCGCGGCGGCGACCTGGTTGCGCAGCAAGACCAGTGCGAGATCGTTGACCAGCAGGAACGCTGCCCGGACCGCTGGGTCCTCGGCGGGTCGAGCGGCGCCGATCTCGGTCATGGCGTCGAGCAGCCGGCGGGTGAGGGCGTACCAGCGCCCGAACAACGCCGCGGCCGCCGGGTCGTTGACGAGCAACAGGCGGCGCAGGTACGCCGGCAGCGGGGAGCCGTGCGGGAAGGCGCGCGCGAACATCTCGGCGATCGACGCCCCGCTGTCCCCGGTGAGCATCTGGGCGAGGTCCCGCTCGTTCATCGAGAAGAGCCCATCGAAGGCCTTCGCCGCGTACGCGTCCACGGCGGCTCGCAGCCCTTCCTTGCTGCCGAAGTGGTGCACCACCAGCGCCGGCGACACGCCTGCCGCGGCGGCGATCTCCCGCACCGTGACGGCATCGTGCCCGCGCTCGCCGAACAGGCGCAGCGCGGCGTTGCGGATGGTGGCCTTGGCGGTGAGGTCTCCCTCATCGGCGATTGAACTCATGTTCAATACGCTAAACAGGCGTACAGTCGAGGTCAAGGAGCCAGGCAGTCGGTCGCGCCCGGACTGTCCGCCAACCAACACCGGAGGGGTGGTATCTCATGCGGGTCTTGATCGTCGGAGCGGGGATTGCGGGCCCCACACTCGCGTATTGGCTGCTCCGGTCCGGGCATCACGTGACCTTGGTCGAACAGGCTCCCGAGCTGCGCCGCGGCGGCTACCTGATCGACTTCTCGGGCGCCGGCTTCGATGTCGCCGACCGGATGGGCATAGTTCCGGAACTGCGGCGCCGGGGCTATGTCCTGGACGAGGCGCGGGCGGTGGACCGCGACGGGCGCCGGATCGCCGCCATCAAGCCGGCGGCGATCATGGGATCGATGCAGCGGTACGTGAGCATTGCCCGCTCCGATCTGGCGGCGGTGATCTTCGAGGCTCTCGAGGATGCGGCGGAGTTGATGCTGGGTGACTCCGTGCGCACGCTCGTCGACGACGGGAATCAGGTTCGGGTGACGTTCGACAGCGGGCAGGACCGCACCTTCGATCTGGTCGTGGGCGCCGATGGCCTGCACTCCCGCGTACGGAGAATGATCTTCGGTCCTGATGTGCAGTTCGAGAAGTATCTGGACATGGTGGTCGCGGCGTTCGAAGTGCGGGGATACCGGCCGCGGGACGAACTGACTGCCCTGATGCACGCCGACGTGGGTTTCCAGGCACTTCGTCTGTCCCTGCGCGACGATGTCACCCTGTGCCTGCTCACCGTTGCGCACCGTGGTTCGGCCCCGATCGGGAATCGGGCAACGCAGCATGAGCTTCTGCGGACCGCGCTCGCCGGCGCCGGGTGGGAGACGCCGGCGTTGCTGGAGCTGATGCCGGAGGCGACGACCTTCTATTTCGACGCGGTGAGTCAGATCCGCATGCCGTCCTGGGCGCGCGGGCGCGTGGCCTTGGTCGGCGACGCGGCGGCAGGCCCGTCGTTTCTGGCGGGACAAGGGTCGGCGCTGGCGATGGTGGAGTCTTACACCCTGGCCGCGGAACTTGCCCGCTGCAGCGATCATCGGGACGCGTTCGCCCGCTACCAGCAGCGGCTGGCCCCGTTTCTGCGGTCCAAACAGGATGCCGCGATCGGCCTGGCGCCGGCTTTCGCGCCGAAGACGAGGCTCCAGCTTCTGCTACGCAACACGGTGATGAGGTTGATGGGACTGCCCAAGGTCCCCGATCTGGTCATGGGACGAAGCTTCCGCGACGCCGTGGAGCTGCCGACGTTCGCCGCCAGCTGACTCCGGCCGTGACTGGCGGCACGCCAGCGGCCGAGCCCACAGGACGCTGCCGCAGGGACATCAGGGGAGGATCCGCGATGGAGATCGTCGACAGGCCCGGCCCGCCTACCGGACTCGGCCGCCTCCTGTGGCGGCTACCCATCCTGCTTTACCGGTGCGGGCTAGGACCTCTGCTGGGACACCGGGTCATGCTGCTCACCCACACCGGGCGGACTACCGGCAAACCGCGCCAGGCCGTCGTCGAGGTGGTCTTCGAGGACCAGCGCGGTTACGTAGCCGCGTCCGGCTTCGGGCCGCGCGCCGACTGGTATCGCAACGTCATGGCCCACCGCCACGATCCAGATCGGTGGCCGGCGCCTGAACGTGACCGCGGCAGCCATTCCGGTCGAGGAGGGCAGTGAGATCATGGCGCGATACGCGGCGCGGCACCCGACCGCAGGACGCCGGTTGTGCAAACTCATGGGGTTCGCCGTCGACGGCAGCGCCGAGGACTACCGCGCGGTCGCCCGGCACATTCCGTTCGTGCGGTTCACGGCAGCAGCACTATGATCCGGTCGACGACCTCGGTGAAGGGCGGCCCGACGATGTCGGCTGCCGGCCGATCGGCAAGGGGCCACGCCGGGCCGACGGACAAGAGCCGCCCGGCGGCCGACGGCCGGAGCCCAAACGTCTCGGCGCGCGCCGCCACCGCCCCGATGCGGCTCTGGCGCCGGGTTTCAGCCGGCGCGGTGGCGGTCGAGGACCGTGGTTGGCCGTTCGTCTATCACGGGGTGCACCTTCGCGCTGGCTTGTCACATGGTCGTACGGCGGTGCCGATCGCATCGGGTGCACGAGGTCGCGTGCGGGACGGCTCGGAGACGGCCGAGCGGGATGGGCCTGCGGCAGTCCTGGCAGAGGCCGTAGGCGCCCTCGGACATGCGTCGTAGGGCTTGCGCGGTATCGGCGATGTTGCGGCGGGCGGTGGCAGCGAGGAGTTCGAGCGTGCGCGGGTCGTAGCCGCCGTGGCCGGGAAGCCGGCCGTAGACGGTCAGTTCGGTGAGCCGGCTCGTCTGGACGGCGAACTGTTCCTCGAGCATGGTGCGCAGCAATTCCAGGGGTTCGCCGGCGACTGCCGCGGTTTCGGCGGGTTGCTGGGTGATGGTCATCGTGTCCTCCAGTGAAGCGAAGGTCAGGTTCGGGTGGGGTGGCGCAGCAGCGACGTGGCGGCCAGTCCGGCGCCGGTGAGCGCCGACGTACGCGGGGACGGCGCGCGGTGTACGGGCAGACGCAGCGCGGCGCACAGCGTGGTGGGAAGCTCCGGATGCGAGGCGCCATCTCCCACCAGCAACAGGCCGCGGGTGAGTGCAGGGGTCAGGTCGGGCATCGCTGTGCTGCCTCGCAGGTCGTCGATGTGCCGCGCGATGATGTCGCTGATCAGCTCGAGGGTGGCGCCGCGGGCGAGGTCGCGGGTTCCGATGTCGGATCGGCGGGCGGCGATGACGCGTCCGTGTCGCAGCAGTGCGACCTCGGTCAGTTGCGCACCGAGGTCAGTGACCAGCAGGCTGCCGGCGGCGGCGCCGGAGCCGATCGCGGCGGCGCGCACGGCGTCGATAAACACCAGGCGGGCGGGCGCGAAGACGGCCTCGATGACGCGGCGCATCGCCGCCTGGTCCCGTTCGCCAGCCAGGACCGGCCGGCAGGCCACGACGACGCCGCCTGCCGGTATCGGCTCGCTGAAACGGCGGATCAGCTGCGACAGCATCGTCACGCAGCCTCCCTCATCGATGATGCAGCCGCGGCGGATGAGGGAACCTGCCGGCGCGAAGGTGTCACCGCAGGATGCCGTGCGGGTGCCGCGGCGCGCCGCCCACACGCCGATGGAGCTGCTGCCCAGGTCGAGCGCGACCGCTGTCGGCGCGGCGGTGCCTGCCGCCCCACCGGCGGGCTGACCGGTCAGGGGCGCGGAGGAGAAGAGGGTGGGAGGCACGGTTACACCGGTCGCTTTCATTTTCGAGGGCAGAGTCGCTCTTGCGCGAATCGATCACGACGGATCGCCGGAGATCGGCGACGTTCCTACAGGAGATTCGGCTACCTGGGCCTTCTGCCACGATCGGCCGGCAGTGCGGCCGACAGGCGGTCGACCTGAGCTCACAGAGCGGCCGCTACCACTACGTGCGGTATCGCGAGGCGGGCGCCGGCCCCGCTGACTGTCCGTCCTTGGTCATCGCCGCTGACACCCCCTTTCTCGAGTGGTTGCGTGACCGCATCACCATCGTCGCCGCTGAGGACCTGACCGGCAGTGGTAGGAACCGGTCAAGTCTCACGGTCCTCGTTGCCGACGCCCGGCAAGCCTTCCCTCGACGTGGTCCGCTGCGACGCGCGTACGTCGCAGCGGGGTGCCGGACGTGCAGCGCCCACGCCGACGGCGTCACCGCGACGTGGCCTGTACGAGACGGAGCGGTCCGCGACTTCTTCGCCTGCGTGCCCTGGTTCGGTGGGCCAGTTCGGGTCCCACTTGCCTAGGTCTCTTCCGGCTCGCCGCCTTTGGCGCGGCGTGCGGTCGGAGCGGTGCAGGCGTGCCCGGCGCCGCCGGCGGTCAGTAACGCAGGATGGCCGCCATCGGCGCGGTGTCCGGCATCCGGTCGCGGGGAACGGCGTACACGACGCCGCCGCGAAGCAGGGTCGCCACCGCGGCGGCGTCCAGGTGATCCACCATGCTGGGGTCCTCGTGCAGTCGGATGACCCGTGGCGTGCCGGCGGACGCGTCGTTGCGCACGAACAAGGTCTCGATGCGGCCCTGCTCGGCGGCAGCGCAGACCGCGGTGGCGCCGGTACACGTGCGTCCGGTTCCGCGCAGTTCCCGGTAGGTCGCTGCGGCGGTGGTCTCTCCGGCACACAGCACCGGCTCGGCCAGGGGCCAGGCGGCTTGGTGCAGCTGCTCGGGGCTCATGCCGCGGGGGTTGCCGTCGATACCGTCGCCGATCAGTCCGGGATGGGTGTTGACCTGCCGGTAGAGGGACTGGGTCGAGCGGATACCGGCGAGCAGCAGCGGAACGTCGTCGGCCGGCAGGACGTCGCGCAGCGCCCGGTCGACCCGCCGGAAGTGCTGCAGGATCAGGGGGGTGTGATCGTCTTCAATACCGTGGAAGACGGCACGGCCGCCCGTGCCACCGCGGTCGGCGACGAACGCATGCACCTGTGCTCGCCGGCGGGGCATGGTGAGCCACACGGCGAGGGGCAGCCCGTCCAGGGCCATCTCCTGCACACTGTGACGCGACCCGCGCAGCAGCCGGATCTCGTCCTGGTTGAGCGCCAGGACGTAGAAGGGGCCGGCTGCGCCGAGCAGGGGCAGCAGCGGCCGGACGAGGAAACGGTCGCCGACCGCCACGGTTTCAGGAAGTCGGAGGGGCACCCGGAACTGCCGGACACCGCCCTGTTCGCAGAACAGGGCCAGGCCGTCGCTCAGTTGCTCCGCGCGTCGCGGGTGTCCCAGCAGGCGGCGAGCGGGCGCCAGGACCAGCTGCGCCGTGGCGGCGGACACGCCGTCGGCTCGGAGCGCCTGCTCGGCCTGCCGGAGGAGACTGCTGACGCGGGTGTCCTGGCGATCAGCCGCGTCCGCGCGTGGGGTGGGCAGGAATACCGAGACCCGGTGGCCGCCGCGTTGCTCGGAGAGCCCGACCAGTTCTTGCACGCTGAGCGTGTTCGACAGTTCCATCCTCGCCTCTCAACACAGAGCAGTGGGTGATCATCGGCGCGAACGTCCCGCCGATGACTCCTCGTCGTGACCACCAGCTTGTGCCGGCGACCCGCGGTCAAGACAGGTCCCTCGCGGCCTGATCCCGGCCGCGCAACTTGCCGACCGGCGGCAGGATCATGCGTCTGCCCGGCAACGAGGCACCGCGAACGTCGCCGTCGGTGCACCTGGCCGCCGCGGTGCGTGACCGTCACGATCGGAGACAGTGACCTGTGGAGTGCTTAGGAGGTGCACGACCGTGCGGCAGTGGACAGTCCGTGACGTGATGACCAGCGACGTGGTGACGGCCGGCCCCGACGCGTCGATCAGCGAGCTGGCCGGCCTGCTGACCCGGGAACGGATCAGCGCGGTACCCGTCGTCGCCGACGACGGCCGGCTGCTGGGTGTCGTTTCCGAGGCCGACCTCGCGGCGCAGATACCGCACCCCCGCACGGCACCGCACCGCACGATCGTAACCCGGGCACCGCGCGCCAAGGATCTGATGAGCGGCCCGGTACGCACCGCCGCCCCGGACGAGCTGCTGTCCACCGCGGCCCGGCGGATGCGCCGGCGCAACGTCAGACGGCTGATCGTCACCGACGACACCGGACGGGTACTCGCGGTGGTGTCGCGCGCCGACCTGATGCGCCTGTACACCCGCGACGACGAGGCCCTGCGGCGTGAGGTCATCGAGCAGGTGCTGCGAAACACGCTGTGGATCGGTCCTTCGCAGGTGCGCGCCGACGTCGAGGCCGGTGTGGTGACGCTGACCGGCGAGGTCGGCCGGCGTAGCACCGCCCAGATCGCGTCCCGGCTCACCGCGGACGTGCCGGGGGTGTCGCAGGTCATCGACGACATCGCCTACCGCTTCGACGACACCGCGCTGGTCCGCTCGCGTGTCGGTCGTACGCATCCGTTCAGCGCCGAACCGTTCGGACCGTGACCGCGGCCACCCCCAGCCCGCTGGTTGCCGGACACCGGCAACCAGCGGGCGGTGTAGGTCACCGGTGCCGGCCCTGTCCGCTACCGCATTGGGGCGGCCAGCATGGGCGGCGACGGGTCGCTTGCCACCGCGACGCGTCAGCCGTGCGGATCGGCGCCGTCGTGGTGCCGGAGAGGAGGAAGGTCATGCAGGGGATGGTGCGCGATGTCATGACGGCCGACGTGCTCACGGTGGCGTACGACGCCGTTGCGGCCGAGGTCGTCGCGACCATGACTGCCTACGACGTCAGCGCGGTCGCCGTGGTCGGCGAGTTCGAGCGGGTACTGGGCATCATCACCCGTACCGATGTACTCAACGCCATGAGGTTGCGGGCGCCTGATCCGCGTCCGCGTCTGCCGTGGCGGCGGCCCGTTGTGACACCGGACTGGGCGGTGACCTCGGCCGGGCAGATGATGAGCGCACCGGCGCTGACCGTGGACGCGGATGCGACGCTTGCCCAGGCGGGCCGGTTGATGCGTCGCCACACGGTGAACCGTCTGCTGGTGACCGGAGCGGACCGGCGGCTGCTGGGTGTCGTCACCGCCGCTGACCTGCTCAAGGTGTACGACCGCACCGACGAGGAGCTTCGCGCCGGCGTGCGGCAGGCGGTGGCCGGTCTACCGGTTCGTGATCTGGCCCTCGGTGTGCATGACGGGGTGGCCACTGTTGCCGCGACCGTCACCGACGCTGGGCTCGCGGGTCTGGTTGTCCGGCTGATCCGCGCCGTGCCCGGTGTGACGGCGGTCCGCGACGAGATCATCGTCGACTCGCCACCGCGGTCGCCGGCCGTGCCGGCGCCGGCAACCGATCAGTGGCCGCTCGAGGGCTGGTGGCCGGGCCGCCGCCCGCGCCCTGACCGTCACCGCGTAGCCGCAGCCGCCGCATGACACCGACCGTCGGAAAGGACATGACGCCATGAGTGAAGCACTCGGCTGGTCCCTGTTTGCCGCACTGGTGCTGCTCGTCCTGCTAATGGTTTCGGTGCGGGTGGTCATGGAGTACGAGCGCGGGGTGGTGTTCCGGCTGGGCCGCGTCGTCGCCACCCGCGGATCCGGGCTGACGTTCCTGATTCCGCTGGTGGACCGGATGGTGCGGGTGTCGCTGCGCACCGTCACGATGAGTATTCCCCCGCAGGACGTCATCACCAAGGACAACGTGACGGTCAAGGTCAACGCGGTGGCGTACTTCAACGTCGTGGTGCCCTTGTTGTCGGTCACCGCCGTCGAGGACCACGTCGTCGCCACGTCCCAGATAGCCCAGACCACGCTGCGCAGCATCCTCGGGCAGGTGGACCTCGACGATCTGCTCGTCGACCGCGACTCCATCAATCAGCGACTGCAGACCGTGATCGACGAGATCACCAGCGCCTGGGGCGTGAAGGTCACCCTCGTCGAGGTCAAGGACGTCGAACTTCCCGACAGCATGCGCCGGGCAATGGCCCGCCAAGCCGAGGCCGAACGCGACCGCCGGGCCAAGGTGATCCACGCCGCCGGTGAGCTCGAGGCCGCCGACGATCTGGGCCGCGCCGCCCAGGTCCTGGAAGAACACCCGGCCGCGATGCAGCTGCGGGTGCTGTCCACCATGGCGGAGCTCACCGCCGAGCGCAGTTCCACCTTGATCTTCCCGTTGCCGGTGGAACTGCTGCGACTGGCCGACACCGTGCACCGCACGCTCACCGATCCCGCAACCGCCACAACGCCGCACGAGACCGGTCCCGGTAGCGCGGACGCCCCGCTCAGCCGGACCGTCAGCGGCGAACATCGGCCGGTCGATCATCACGAGGACCAGCGGGCCGGCCGCCACGAATCCGTGGGAACGGCGAGCAAATGACGTTTACTTCCGCGGCGATAGGCGATGCTTCACCTCCAGGGCCAGTGAACGGGAGATCGGACGTGAGCGCTGACAGTGCGCGCCGCACCCCGCAGCCGGCGGCGACCGACGCCGACGGGCAATGGCTCGCCGACGTCGCCGCCGCCGCCAGCCGAGACGCCGGCAACGTCCCCGTGGCGCTGCTCGGCGACTACCTGCCCTTGCTGGCCGACGCGGCCATCAGCGGCCGCAAACCCAAGCGCGCCGAGCTCGACGCCGTCGAAGCGCTCGGCCGCAAAGCGGCGGAACAGGGCATCTCAGCCGGCCGGGTGGTGCAGCTGTACCTGTCCGCCGCCCGCCGGCTGTGGCAGGAGCTGCCGGAGGTGGTGCGCAGCCGCGACCGTGAGGCCGTGCGCGCCGCCGCGTCCGCCGTACTGCACGTCATCGACCAGGCCGTCGCCACGCTGGCCGAGGGCTACGCGGTGGCCCGCCGTGACTTGGTCCGTCACGAGGAAACGCTGCGCCGGGAACTCGTCGACGACCTGCTGCGCGGTGACTCCGACCTCGGGGGCGTGGTGGACCGGGCCGAACCGTTCGGGCTCGACCTTGCCCGCGTCCACCAGGTCGCATTGGCCGCGCCGAGCCGGCGGCTTCCCGACACCGATGCCGCGATCAGCGCGCTGGAGGCGGTCATCTTCGACCGGCTCGGGGACCGTGACGTTCTCGTCGCGACCAAGGACGGCCTGCTGGTTGTCCTCGCGCCCGCTGACACCACCGACCCGGACGGCGGCCCGTCTGGTCACGACACGAGCGAGGATCTCGGGCGGCTGATGCACGACCAGCTGCGCCGGCTACCCCGCGGACGGCCCTGGCGCATAGCCGTCGGCCGGCCACACCCCGGCCTGTACGGCATCGCCCGCTCCTACGAGGAAGCCCGCGAAGCCCTGACCATGGCCGGCCGGCTACGCGTGCCCACCCCGGTGGTCAACGCCCGTGACCTGCTCATCTACCGTGTGCTGCTGCGTGACCAACCCGCCATGGTGGAACTCGTGCGTGCCGTGCTCAGTCCGCTGAGCCGGGCCCGCGGCGGCGCCGAACCCCTGGTCGCCACTCTGCAGGCGTACTTCGACGCCGGCGGCGTCGCCACCGAGACAGCGAAACGCATTCACGTCTCCGTACGAACGGTCACCTACCGCCTCGAACGCGTTCACACCCTCACCGGCTACGACCTGGCCGATCCGGCCCATCGGTTCACCCTGCAGGCCGCGGTGCTCGGCGCCCGAGCCCTCAACTGGCCCGAACAGCCGCTGCCCGCAGCCGGCTGACGGCCGACCGGACGACAAGTTGTCACCGGAGCACTGTCTGAAAGGTCGGAAGCCTCGCGTCGCCGCCCGGTGGCTAAGCGCTGGTCGCGAAGCTGATCGACGGGCTGCTCAGGCTGCCGGCGAGAAGCAGCTCACCCAGCGAATCGTTCGCGAAGTGGACCACCGCGGCCCACGACACGGGGATCAACCGCATCACACGGCATCGCTGTCATCACTGTCACCAGCGAAAAGCCGACCTTCTGCGGTCCGGACAGCCGCTTCGCCACTGCAGCGACCAGATCCGACGGCGGCTGTCCTCGCGCCTACGGCACCGACAAATGGAACAGATCCGTAAGACCGCAGATGGTCAAAACCTGAATAACGTGCTGGTGAGCAAGAATGATCTCGAGCTGGCCGCCCTGCTTCTCGACCAGAGCACGGCCCACCAGCAGCACCCTGATACCGGCGGAACCCATGAAGGTCAGCTCGCTGAGGTAGAGCGCTACACGGCCGGCAGGGTTGTGAGAGATCAGGTCCGCAATCGCGCGCCGCAGCTCGCCTGAGTTGCTCATGTCGACCTCGCCCGCCACCGCGATAACCGTCATGGCGCTGGTCCTTGCTGAGCTCGACGACCAGCGGCGGACTCGCGATGAAGCCATTGCCGGTCATGAGGACCTCCCGACCCGAAATACTTCGCTGACCCGCCCGTCTTCTCGCATCGAGTGCCCAGAAGACGGCCTCGAAGGCCCGGGGCTCGACGTGGTGCCAATCCCACCACGCTACGCCCCACGCCAAACGCGCCGGACTGCCGCGCACGACGCGACAGCGTCACTCAGCCCGCGACACCACGTGATCATCGACCGGCGCCGCTCGGCGGCCGAGCCGCGCCCGGGGCGAAAATGCCCGTCGCGCGCCGGATCGATCGTCAGACACCGGCGACAAAGTCAGACAGTCCTGCGGCGGTGCGTCAGGCCGACAGCATCACTCAATGTCCATCCTTGGTCAGAAGCTCGCAGAGGACTGCTGCTTCGCTGATCTTCATGTCCTTGCTGGCGGTCAACAGAATTGCCGTGTGGTTATCAGCGAGCTTCCGCAGATGTGCCAGCGCGGCGGCCTGTTCACCGGTCGCCAGCTCGGCGCGGTACCGGCGCCGGAACTCGGTGAAGCGTTCCGGGTCGTGGCCGTACCACTGGCGTAGTTGCGGGGACGGCGCGACGTCTTTGCACCATTCATCGAGTTTGGCCCGGGCCTTGGTGAGGCCTCGCGGCCACAGCCGGTCGACCAGGACGCGCAGCTCGTGCTGGTCGGCCGGCTTGTCGTATACCCGCCCGATGCGGACCTGTGTCTTCGTCATCACGACCTCCGCGGGTCCATGGGTGCTCCTTGTTGCTCAATACAAGTCCCAGCCGTTGCAGGGGCGGACGGCTATCGCGAGCAACGGTGCCGGCGCGTGCAGCCGCAGGCAGCCGCCCGAGTGGCACCTCGCTGTTCAAGCCGGCAGCCAAGTGGCTTCAACAGTGATCTGCGCACCGGCGAACAGCCGGGAGATCGGGCACAACGCGGCCGCCTCGTCGACGGACTTCTGGAAGCCGGCACCGTCGGTGCCGGCTGCCCAGCCGCGAACCTGAAGAGCGGAGGAGACGATGGTCGGCACCCCGTCAACCTCGTCCAGCGTCACGGTGGCCTCGACGGTGAGCCGCCGCGGGGGTGTTTTGGCCTTGCCGAGCACCAGGGCGAGCGCCATCGAGAAGCAGGAGGCGTGCGCTGCTGCCGCGAGTTCCTCGGGGCTGGTCTTGCCGCCGGGTGTCTCGGTTCGCGCCGCCCAGGTCACCTCGAGTCGGTCGAGGGCGCCGCTGCCCGAATGGATCGTGCCCTCACCGTCGACCAGTGAGCCGTCCCAGGTGGTCTCCGCCAGTCGCTGCGCGATGGTCATGTTCGGTTTCCTCGCTTTCCTCAGCGCGGCGGCGAGACGCCGGCGTGGGTGGTCGACGGGTCAACGGTCCTGATAGGTGGCGCCACCGTGCGACTCGCCGGAGAGCGGTTTGGCACCGCCGGGTGGTGGTTGCCGCAGCGAGTGGCCGGGGGAGTGCTCGGGATAGTGCAGGTCGAACGCGGGCCGTTCGGAGCGGATGCGGGGTATCCGGTCGAAGTTGCGTAGCGGGGGCGGGCAGGAGGTGGCCCATTCGAGGGACATGCCGTGGCCCCAGGGGTCGTCGGCGTCGGTTGTGCGGCCGAAGCGGTAGGACTTCCACACGTTCCAGACGAAGGGCAGCATCGAGGCGCCGAGGATGAACGAGCCGATGGTCGAGACGGTGTTGAGGGTGGTGAAGCCGTCGGAGGGCAGGTAGTCGGCGTAGCGGCGGGGCATGCCTTTGGTGCCCAGCCAGTGCTGGACCAGGAACGTGGTGTGGAAGCCGATGAAGGTCAGCCAGAAGTGGACTTTGCCGAGGCGCTCGTCCATCATCCGGCCGGTCATCTTGGGGAACCAGAAATAGACGCCGCCGAAGACGGCGAACACGATGGTGCCGAACAGCACGTAGTGGAAATGCGCGACCACGAAGTAGCTGTCGGTGACGTGCCAGTCGATCGGCGGGGCGGCCAGCAGGACGCCAGACAGCCCGCCGAACAGGAAGGTGACGAGGAATCCGATGGCGAACATCATCGGTGTTTCGAAGCTGATCTGGCCGTGCCACATGGTGCCGATCCAGTTGAAGAACTTCATGCCGGTGGGGACCGCGATGAGGTACGAGAGGAACGAGAAGAACGGCAGCAGCACCTGCCCGGTGGCGAACATGTGGTGGGCCCACACGGACATAGAGAGGCTGGCGATGGCGACGGTGGCGAGCACCAGCGCCTTGTAGCCGAAGACGGGTTTGCGGGAGAACACCGGGATGATCTCGGTGACGATGCCGAAGAACGGGATCGCGACGATGTAGACCTCGGGGTGGCCGAAGAACCAGAACAGGTGCTGCCACAGCATGGGTCCGCCGGTGGCCGGGTCGAAGACGTGCGCGCCGAGTATGCGGTCGGCCATCGCGGCGAGCAGCGTGGCAGCCAGCAGCGGGAACACGATGACGACCATGAGGGCGGTGACCAGGATGTTCCAGGTGAAGATCGGCATCCGGAACATGGTCATGCCGGGGGCGCGGAGGGTGAGGATCGTGGTGATCATGTTGACCGCGCCGAGGATGGTGCCCAGACCGGACAGGACCAGGCCGACGTACCACAGGTCGCCGCCGACGCCGGGGCTGTGCTGGGCGCTGGCCAGGGGTTGGTAGGCGAACCAGCCGAAGTCCGCGGCGCCGCCGGGGGTGGCGAACCCGCCGACGACCATCAGCCCGCCGAACAGGTAGAGCCAGTAGGCGAACGCGTTCAGCCGGGGAAATGCCACGTCCGGTGCGCCGATCTGCAGCGGTACGACGTAGTTGGCGAAGGCGAACAGGATGGGCGTGGCGAACAGCAGCAGCATGATGGTGCCGTGCATGGTGAACAGCTGGGCGTACTGCTCCGGGGACAGGAACTGCATCCCTGGCCGGGCCAGTTCGGCGCGCATCAGCAGGGCCATGAGACCGCCGGCGAAGAAGAAGCCGAACGAGGTGATCAGGTACATCATCCCGATCTGCTTCGCGTCGGTGGTCCGCAGTATCCGGGCGAGTGCCGACCCTCGTGGCGCGCGGCGCACCGGTGCCGGGTAGGCGACGATCGGCTTGGGCCGTGACACCGTCATCGCTGACCTTCTCCCTCTGTGGCCATCTCGGACTCCGTCGAGGGTCTGAGAACGCCGCCGCGGATGGCCGGCCGTGGGGGAGCCTCCCGGTGCGGCCACCGGAAGCCGCCGGTTAAGAGCCGGCTCGCGGCGACTGGTGTTCTGATCGTCGCCCGCCTGGCGAGCGGGCAGTATGCCTGCCGGCGGCCACAATGGACCACGTTGCCTGCTGGTCGTCGGCAAAGTCCCGGCGCTGCTGGGCCTCGTGACACCAGGTCCGCCGTGCCCTCTATGCCTCTGTGGTGACGAGGTCAGCCTGACACTGGCGTGGCCGCACGAACGGGGTCAGGTGAGCTTCGATCCCTGGCTGGCCGCCCTGCTCGACCAGTCCCTGCAGCAGGCCGAGGTGAACAGCGCACACGATGCCTGGATGGTCTTCCGCCAACGACCAGAAAGGGCAGGCGTGCAGCGTCATCTGCATGTCACCACCGTTCGTGGCGAGGGTGGGCTGGAAACCCAGCTCGGTGAACAGCGCGGCAACCGTGCCGGCGGTGGCCTGCATGTCCTCGGGCTGGCCGGCGGGGTGCGGGCGCAGACGCTGCGCCCATGCCCGGCCGGCCTCCCGGGCCTCGCCGCCGCCGTCGGTGGCGTCCAGGCGGTCGACGAGGACGGCTGCCAAGAGCGCGTATCCCGTGTCGTGCGCGCCGGCCGTGGTCGGCTCGTACACCGTGCGCGGGCGGCCCCGCCGGCCCAGCCGGGCCGAGCTCTCCCGCACGAAGCCGGTTCTGATCAGCACGTCGAGGTGGAACCGGACGGTGTTGGGGTGCAAGCCCGTAGCTGCAGCCAGCGCCGGAGCGTCCAGCGGCGTCGCGGCGGTCCGCAAGGCCCGCAGCAGCTGTCTTCTGCTCGGCACGGCGAGTGCGCCGAAATTCACGTCGTCAGGCACCCCCCGAATATACACGATGAGTATGGTAAAAAAGATTGAGGAGGTGGTCATGACCTACGTGATCGCGGAGCCGTGCATCGACGTCGTCGACCGGGCCTGTGTGGAGGAATGCCCGGTCGACTGCATCTACGAGGGTTCCCGGGCCTTGTACATCCAGCCGGACGAGTGTGTCGACTGCGGCGCCTGCGAACCGGTCTGTCCGGTTGAGGCGATCTACTACGAGGACGACCTGCCGCAACGGTGGTCGATCTTTGCTGCGGACAACGCGCGGTTCTTCACCGAGCTGCTGCCAGGAACCGGCACGCCGCTCGGGTCGCCCGGTGGCGCCGCCCGTCTCGGCCCGCTGGGCAGGGACACCGCGCTGGTCGCCGGGCACGGCACCCCGGCGCCCTGATCGGTCCGCTACAGCACCCGCCGGCACTGGTCGGGTTTCCAGCCGAGGAGGCGACATGATGCAGAACGCTCACCACTGGCCGTGCCGGCGAACGATCGTCGTCGGCGTCGATGGCTCCTCCGGGTCGAAGGCCGCTCTGCGCTGGGCGCTCGAGCAGGCCGAGCGAACCGGCGCCGACGTGGAGGCCGTGCACGTATGGACACCGGACACGACCTGCTACGCCTGCATGCCGGTACCGCTCGACGTCGATGACCTCGCCGATGCCGCCGAGACGACGCTGCTGGACGCCCTGGTCGAGGTGACCCGCGAGTACGGCCGCTCGGCGCCGATCCGGCCACGCGTGCTCCGCGGTCTTCCCGCCGAAGAGCTGCTTCACGCCGCCAGACATGCACAAATGCTGGTCCTCGGCGCACCCACCCACGGCACCATGGCCGGCCTGCTGCTGGGCTCGGTCAGTCACCAATGCGTCCAACGCGCGACCTGCCCGGTCCTGGTCACCCCGGCCGTGCCGCATCAGCTGCCACCGCCCTCGCTGCGGTGCGCCGACGCCGGCCAGCCTGCCATCCCACCGAGGAGCTGAACGCCGCACGCCTCGATCCCGCCGCACCGGCCCGGCCGGAATCCGGCGGTCACCCTTGAGAAGAGGGCAGCCATGAACCCAACGACGTCGCATCGAGATCTGACAGCCCCGGCAGAGGTGCTCGCTGCCGCTGCGACGGCGGCCGCGCACTGTGCGCCATCGATACTCAACACCCAGCCGTGGCGCTGGCGGGTACGCCCGGGCCGGCTGGAACTGTTCGCCGAACCCCGTCGTCACCTGGGTGTCACCGACCCGGACGGGCGGCTGCTGATGCTCAGCTGCGGCGCGGTCCTGCATCATGCCGGCGTCGCCCTGGCCGTCCAGGGCTGGAGGGCGCGGGTCGTCCGCACGCCCAGCATGTCGGCAGGCGTGCCGCTGGCGGTATGTCATGGCTTCGAACGGATCGCGATCACCCCGACCGCACGCCCGCAGGACCAGGCGATGCGGACGCGGCACACCGACCGCCGGCCGGTCAGCGACCAGCCCCTTGCTGCTCCGGTCATCCGCGCCATCACGGCCACCGCTCGCGGCGCCGTTGGCCTGCAGATCCTGTCCGCCGAGCAAGTACTGGATCTGGCCGCCGCCGCATCCAGAGCCGGCACCGTGCAGGCCCGCGACCCGCTGGCCCGAAAAGAGCTGGACTACTGGACGAGTCGGCCCATGACCGATGGCATCGGGCTGCCCCCGCAGGTCCTGCCGGAGCGACCGGCCCAGACCACGGTTCCCGGTCGCGGGTTCGGGCACGCCGGAACTTTGCCGATCGGCGCCGGCCACGACCGGGCCGCCACCTACGCGCTGCTCTACGGCGACGGCGACGAGCCGGCCCAATGGCTGCAGGCCGGTGAGGCGTTGTCCGCCCTCTGGCTGACCGCGACCGCTCTGGAGGTGGCGGTGCTGCCGTTGAGCGACGTCATCACCGTGCCCGGTACCCGCGAAGCCCTGCGCCGGATGCTGAAACCCTTCGACCATCCGTACCTGGCGCTGCGGCTCGGGATCGCCGAGCCGGCGCCCGGCGCACCGCCTCGCACCCCGCGACTGCCGACCGCCCACATCGTCGAGGTGGTCTCGCCGGACGACGCCTGACGCAACCGGCCGAGATCGTCGGCGCTCGCCAGTCTGCCGAGCGCTGGCTGCCCTGAGGCGAACCGCTCATATGCGGTCTGTGGAAAGGAATCACGATGAACCCTACGGCCGGGCGCCGCCCGGTGATCAGCGATGGACTGCCGAGCCAGCTTCCCGACATCGACCCCGAGGAAACCAACGAGTGGGTCGAGTCGCTCGACGGAGTCATCGACGAACGCGGCGCCAAGAGAGCCCGCTACGTTATGTTGCGCCTGCTCGAGCGGGCCCGGGAGCGGCAGGTCGGCGTTCCGCCCCTGACCTCCACGGACTACATCAACACGATCCCGCCGGAGCAGGAGCCCTGGTTCCCCGGCGACGAGTTCGTCGAGCGCCGGATCCGGGCGTACATCCGGTGGAACGCG
>NZ_JAOSZE010000082.1 GCF_025630775.1 Actinoplanes sp. KI2 | reverse complement strand
ATTGCGCAGGTTGAACGACATGGCGGATTGCCTCCTATGCGGCGACGTTTTCAGCGGTAGGGCGGTACCGGCGGCGGCGCGGCCATCCGGCTGCGCATGGACAGGTAGACCGGGACGCCGATCAGCAGTGCTCCCCCGGCCATGAGGAACGGGCCCCAGACCACGTACCAGTGGTCCTGGCCGGTGTTGCGCGAGTACCAGACGAACAGGATCGAGAAGATCAGAGCGACGATCGCCACGCCGGCGTCGCGGGCGAACCGCGGCGTGTGCAATTCGCGCCGGTCCTGCAGGCGCCACTTCAGCTGCGCGAGAGCCGAGAAGGCGTACGGGATGGCCGCGGTGATCCCGGTCATCAGCACGAGCGTGTTGAAAACCGTGGCGCCGCTGGTGCCCAGAAAGCTGACCACCATGGCGACGCTGGCCAGCACGGTCGAGGCGATGATGCCGACGGCCGGCACGCCTCTTGAGGAGATCTTGCCGAACGACTGCGGGAAAAGCCCGTCGTTGGCGGCGGCGAGCGGCATCTCGGCGCAGATCATCGTCCAGCCGTTGAGCGCGCCGAACCCGGAGATGATCACGGCTGCGGCCACCAGGTCGCCGGCCCAGTGGCCGCTGCCGGCCATCGCGTTAGCGGCCACCGAGTAGGACGCCTTGTTCTCGTCCAGTGCCAGTTGGGTGGTCGGCACGATGCCGAAGATGGCCACCATCGAGAGCAGGTAGACCACCGCGCTGGCGAGCGTGCCGAACACCGTCGCCTTCGGCACGTTGCGGTCGGGGTTTCGCACTTTGTCGGCGGCGACCGCGGCGGTCTCCACGCCGAGGTAGCTGAACAGGCAGATGGCCATGGCGCTGCCGATCGCGCCGATGGTGCTCTGGCCGCTGACGTTCCACGGAGTGAAGTTGCCGGTGCTGATGAAGAACAGCCCGACGGTCGACATGATCGCCAGCGGGATGAACTTGATGATCGAGGTCCACAGCTGGACGGCGGCCATGCTCTTGGTGCCGACCAGGTTGACCAGGGCCGGGATCCAGAGGCCGACCAGTGCGATCACGATCGACCAGCCGGTCACGCCGTCCTTGTTGATGAAGTACTCGACGTAGAAGACCCAGCCGGTGACGATCGCCGCGTTGCCGGCCCAGGCGGTGATCCAGTACGACCAGGCGTTGGTGAAGCCGGTGGCGTTGCCGAACGCCGCGCGGGCGTACGCGTACGGGCCGCCGTCGGCCGGCAGCCGCCGGGACAGCGAGGCGAACATGATCGCGAGTGCCAGGGCACCGATCGTGGTCAGCACCATGGCCACGATGCTGATCGGGCCGATCCCGGCGAGCGAGTAGGGCAGGTTGAAGATGCCGACGCCGATGATGCTGCCCAGGATCAGGGCGGTGGCCTGGGGCAGGCCCATCGTGCGACCGGACTCGGTTCCTTTCTCGGAAACAGCGACCATGGCTTGCTCCTGGCTCGTGTGGTGGGTCAGGGCCGCACGGGGGTTTGCGGCGTTTCGGGCCGACGGGCGGCGCGTAGCTGGATGAGTTTGTCGATGGCGACCGCGGTGGGCGCGATGAGCGACAGGCCGAGTACGACCAGCCATTGCTGTCCGCTGAGCGAGGTGGTGTCGAGCAGCCGCTGCAGCATGCCCAGCTCCACCGCGGCCCAGGTGAGCGCCCAGCCGAGGATGATCCAGCCGAAGTAGGGGAACAGCGGCGCGGCCCAGGGCACCTCGCGTTCGCGTCGCATGACCAGGCCGATGTTGACGGCGCTGAGCGAGACGACGGCGAACGCCATGGTCATGGCGGCCGAAGGATCGGTGGTGCTGGCGTCTCCGGGTCCCCAGACCAGCACTCCCAGGGCGCAGGCGGCCACGATGAATCCGGTGACGATCCAGCGGATGACCTGCGGCGGGTTGACGATCTTGGTGCCGGGTGCGCGCGGTGGCCGTTGCATGACGCCGGGGTCCGGCACATCGACGATGAAGCCGATCACCACGGTGATGACGACAAAGAACTTGGCGAACAGCAGCTGTAGCGGAAACAGGGCCACGCCCTGATTGATGTTGAAGATGGTGGCGAGCACCATCAGTTGCAGCACCGATGACAGGATGCTGAGCTGCAACTTGATGTATGACGATATCCGCCGGTAGATGTCCCGGCCGAGGTCGACCGCGCGGACCAGGGTAGCGAAGTTGTCGTCGCTCAGGACGATCTTGGCGGCCTGTTTGGAGACCTCCGAGCCGCTGCCCATGGCGACGCCGACGTCGGCCTGTTTAAGGGCCGCCGCGTCGTTTACCGCGTCGCCGGTCATCGCCACGACCTCGCCGGACTCCTGCATGAGCCGGGCGAGGCGGAGTTTATCTTCCGGCGCTACCCGGCCGAACACATGCAGCTCGGGCAGCTGGTCGAGGAGTTGCTGGTCGGTGAGCCGGCCAAGTTCGGTGCCGGTGATGACGCCGGGGCCGAGGCCCAGTTCGTCGGCGATGGCGCGGGCGGTCACGGTGTGGTCGCCGGTGATCATGCGGACATCGATGCCGGCGGCGAGTGCGGCGCGGACGGCGTCCTTCGCCTCGGTGCGCAGCGGGTCCATGATCCCGACCAAGGCCACCATCACGAGGTCGCCGACCGCGGACTGCGGGTCCACGGCCGCGGCGGACATCGCGGCGTCGTCGAGGTCGCGCACGGCGAAGGCGAGCACGCGCAGCCCCTGCTCGGAGAGCTGCCGGTTGGCGTCCAGCAGTTCGCTACGGACGTTCTCCACCGGCACCAGCTCGCCATGCCACAGCGCCAGGCTGCAGTGGTCCAGCACGACGTCGGGGGCGCCCTTCACGGTCATGAAGTGCGGTTGGGTCAAGATGCCGCCGGTCAATCGGCCGGGCCGATCGTGCAGGGTGGCCATGTACTTGTACTCGGAGTCGAACGGGACTTCGGCGCGGCGGGGCAAAGCCTGGCGCGTCTGTTCGGCGTCGACACCCATCTTCGCCGCGAGCACGACGAAGGCCGCTTCGGTGGGATCACCGATCACGGTGCCGTCCTCGCCGACCGTGGCGTCGGTGCAGAGCGTGAGGCCCAGCGCCAGCCGGCGGAAGTCCGGTGATTCCTCGCCCGCCGAGCCGAGGATCGCGCCGGACTTGCGGTAGCCGGAGCCTTCGATACGGAACCAGTCGCCGCCGGCGAGCATCGTCGTGGCGGTCATCGCGTTCATGGTGAGCGTGCCGGTCTTGTCGCTGTTGATGACCGTCGTCCCGCCGAGGGTCTCGACGTCGGTCAGCGACCGGACCACCGCCTTGGCCTCGGCCAGGTGTCGCGCTCCGGAGGAGAGCATGGCCTGCACGAACGTGGGCAGGCCGGTGGGGATGGCCGAGATCGCGGTGGAGACGCAGAGCAGCAGCAGGGTGGCGATCTCCTGGCCGCGGATGATGCCGGCCACCGCGATCACCGCGACGGCCAGCCACGCGATCAGGCCGAACACCTTGGTCATGCCGTCCAGTTCGCGTTGCAGCGGCGACCGGGTGCGCTCGGTGCCGGTCACCATGCCGGCGATCTGGCCCATCTCGGTGGCCTGACCGGTCGCGGTGACCACGTAGGTCGCTGTGCCCCGGGTGATCTGAGTGTTCTGGAAGACGAGGTTGGTGCGGTCGCCGAGGGCGGTTTCGCCGTCGGGCAGTTCCCTGCGGTCCTTGCTCACCGGGGCGCTTTCCCCGGTGAGCGCGGCTTCCTGCACTTCCAGCGTGGCGCAGGTGAGGATCCGGCCGTCGGCCGGCACGACGTCGCCGGCTTCCAGGAGCACGATGTCGCCCGGCACGAGACCCGTCGACGGGATCTGCTCGACCCGCCCGGCCCGCCGCGCCCGGGCTTGCGGAACCTGGAGCTGGGCGAGGGCGTCGACGCTGGCGCGCGCCTTGAGCTCCTGGTTGGAGCCCATCACCACATTGAACGTGACCAGCGCCAGCACCACGGCCGCGGTGGCGATCTGCCCGATGACCAGGCTGGCGACACCGACGATCAGCAGCATGACGTTCATCGGGTTGGTGATCTGCCCGCGGGCGACCGTCCACCGATTGGGCGGCGGCTCCGTCGGCAGCTCGTTAGGGCCGTACTCGCCGAGCCGCCGGGTGACCTCGTTCTCGTCCAGGCCCTGCGCCGCGTCGACACCAAGTCGCTGAGCGGCCGCATCCGCGGGCAACGTGTACCAGGACACCCGCTGCGGGACGGACGGGCTGGGTTCGACGATCGTCATCTCGGCTCCCCGGGGGTCGGAGCAGGTGCGCCTAGAATGCTGCGTCGCGCTGCAGCGGGCAGGTCATGCAGTGCGAACCACCCCGGCCGCGGCCCAGCTCGAAGCCCTCGATCGTGATCACCTCGATGCCTGCCGTGCGCAGTGCGGCGTTCGTGGCGGTGTTGCGCTCGTAGGCGACCACCACCCCGGGTTCGAGTGCGACCACGTTGTTGCCGTCATCCCACTGTTCCCGCTCCGCGCCGAAGCCGTCGCCGCCGGTCTCGACCACCCGCATCTGCGGCACCCCGAGGACCGAGCCCATCAGCTGCGGCAATGATCCGTGCGCCTCCTCGACGACCAGGTCGTCGGCATCCTCGCCGGGGCGGACGGTCCAGATCCGGGCGCCGGAGACGACCTGCGGGAACGCGGTGACCAGGTCGCGGTCGCACATGGTGATCACCGTGTCGAGATGCATGTAGCTGCGCGACTTCGGCAGAAGCACCGCCAGCACGATGCGCGCCGATCCGGCGCGGAACAGGGATCGGGCGATCCACAGCACGGCCTGCGGAGTGGTCCGCTCACCCATTCCGATCATGACAGCGCCGTTGCCTATCGGCTGCACGTCGCCGCCCTCGACGTGGGCGCGGCCCCAGTCCTCCTCCGCGCCGCCGAGCCAGATCGGGAACTTCTCCGCAGTGAACATCGGGTGGAAGCGGTAGATCGTCTCGACGATCATCGTCTCCGGCTTGCGGGCCGGCTTGGTCATCGGGTTGATCGTGACGCCGTCGTAGATCCAGCACGACGGGTCGCGCTGGAACAGGAAGTTGGGCAGCGGCGGCAGAAGCATCGTGGTCGGCGAGGCCGACTCCCACACCAGCCCGAGGTCCCGGGCCACGTCGGTCTTGGTGATCCCGCCGATCAGGAAGTCCGCGACCAGCGCGGGTTCCGCCTCGCCGACCCAGTCCCGGGCCCGCTGCGACGCGCCGATCCCGACTTCACGCTCGCCCAGGATGTGCTGGCCGACCCAGTCCCGGGCGGCCGGCTCCGCGAGTGCCTCGGCGAACAGCCGCTCGGCCTCGAGTACCTCGACGCCACGCTCGCGCATCGCCGCGCAGAACGCGTCGTGCTCCGCTTCCGCCCGCTCGACCCACAGCACGTCGTCGAAGAGCAGCTCCTCCGCGTTCGACGGGGTGAGCCGGGTATGTTCTCGTCCCGGCCGATGCACCATGACCTTGCGCAGCTTGCCGACCTCGGAATGCACGCCGAACGCCATGCCGATCACCTCGTCATCCGATCCCAGGGCCCGGGCATACCTGGCTGCCCAGCACGTCTTCAATGTCGCCGGGCGACCGGGGCCGTCCCTCATCTCTCGGGGATGAATTTGCGCCGGTCAATCGGCCCTTGCTGATCGCCGTTTCCACCCGAGGTCGATGCAGGCGCTGAGCCCGACGACGGCCAGCAACGTCACCACCGAGGCCGGCTCGTGGATCAGGTCGGTGAGCACGAATGTCAGCAGCACCACCCCGGCCGCGGCGATCGCGAGGACCAGCATCGCCGTGTTGGCTCCGGTCTCGCTGCGGACGCGGAAATGCGCCGCACTGACCAGAATGAAGATCATCAGCGCGACGGCGGAGCCGATCGAGGCGATCGCGGTCAGCCGGAACAGAATCACCAAGACCAGACACGCGCCGGCCTCCAGGAAAAGACCGACCGGCAGCCGCCCGCCGCCCAGCCGACGCCCCATCACCGGCGGGAACTGCCCCGTGGCCACCAGCCGTTCAGACAGCCCGGCCGCCGGATACAGCCCGGCATTGGTAGCACCGGCGGTGGCGAACAACGCCGTGATGGCCATCAACGTGTAACCCGCGTGCCCCAGCGACGGCTCTGCCGCCACCGCGATCGCGGTCGCCCCGGACTCGATCACCTCGTGCACGGCCAGCGTGCCGAACACACCCAGCGCGATCGCGACGTAGATGGTCGTGGCGATACCCAGCGCCAGGAACATCGCCCGCGGCAACTGACGCGAGGGACGCTCGAGATCCTTCGCGGTGAACGTGATGATTCCGAAGCCCAGGAACGCGAAGAAGGTCAGCGCCACGCTCGAGACGATGTCCCGCAACGGCGGATAACCGGACGGCGCCAGCAACGACGGGTCGGCGTTCACCAGAGTCACGATCGAGAACACCACCAGAATGCCCAGCACGACATACACGATCACCGTCTGCGCCCGCGCGACCAGCGTCGAACCGACCACGTTCACCGCAGTCATCACCACAATGATCAGCACGGCGAAGACCTTGGCCCATCCCGCGTTCTCGCCGGTGAAGACCGCACTCGCGTAATCTCCGAACGACACCGCCACCATCGCGGTCACGATCGCATTGGCGACATACGTCAGCCAGGCGGTGATCCCGGTCAGGTGCCCGTCCCCGAAACCCTTCGCCACGTACTCCAGCAGACCGCCGGCCGTCGGGTAACGAGCGCCCAGCCGGGCGAATGAGTATCCCTGCAACAGCGCGACCGCGCCCGCGATCACGAACGACACCCACACCGCGGAACCGGCCACCTCGCCGGCCGCACCGAGCAACGAGAAAATCCCGGCGCCGACCATCGCACCCACACCGATGAACGCCGCCTGACGGATCGACAGGTAAGCCCTTCGGCCCTGCTCTTCCTGAATGGACATCCGCGACTCCCGCTCAACGTGCAGCCGATGGCTACGCTGCAAGCCAGTGCCACCACCCCCGCAGAGGCGGCCCTATTCACCATTGCTGACCTGCGACAAGACACATCATCCCGAGCGGATGGCAACGTCCGCGCGAGCCGCCCTGTCAAACGAGACAAGTCCCGCGCGACGAAAGACAGGCCTCGCTGCTCTACGACAGCGAGTGCCGTAGGTCGATCACCCGGCCGTACCAGACTGGGTCTCGTTCGGTAGGTGGGCACGTCTGCCGTGCGCGGTGGGCCGCCATGGCAGGCGGCCGGCCAGAACGAGCAGTTCGCTCGACAGCCGGTGGGCGAGCAGGAGTTGCGGCGCGACGGCTGGAGTCAGCAGCGAGACGAGGCCGCATCGCTGGCAGTACCAGCAGTGTCGCCACAGCCACCGGGCCCGGCTGACATCGCGTGCGCTGGTCGTGGCGCGGCGGCGCAGCACCGACAGCAGGCCGACGATCAGACCGAGACCAACGACGGATCCTGCGATCTGCGCCCGCTGCCGCAGCCACAACCTCGGCACCACCGGGCAGCTCAGGCAATGGCGCGGCCGGCAACCGCAGCGCGCCGCGGCTGCCACCCGAGAACGTATCCGTCAACGCGTCCAGGCACGCCCAAGCGCGCGGATACCGCACAGCCAGCCCGGCGAACGGACTCGGGCCGAGATAGCCGACCGCCTGGCGGCGACGGGCGGGAAGAAAATGCGACAGCGGACCGGCCGCGTACTCGGTGATCGCGACGATGCCCTCACGCAGCGGACCGTCATGGTGAGCCTGCTCCAGCAGACTGTTACGCACGACGAGAGTGAGCTGCGCCTTCACAGCCAGCGACGAGTCGACCGGCCGGTGATCGAACACCTCCTCGACGAACGGAGCGATCAGCACGTCCTGCTCGCGCTGCGGCAGTACGGCCAGCGCCTCGGCTCGCTGCAACACGTCCACACCGATGCGATGAGCGAGTTCCTCGTCCCCCTGGTTGCAGACATCAAGCTGCTCCCGGCAGGCAAGGGCAGCCGCCGCCCCTTCGGCCGGCACCGCCTCGACCGGCGGTGGAAGTTCGGCGGCGAATACGACGCGGCATGACCGCGTTGGCGCGAAGTTTCAGAGATTCACTCATGCCTGCCGCGGCGATCTGCAGTCAACCGGCGGACGGGATCAGGCCCGTCCGACCAGCAGTTGCGTGTTGAGCGCCGATGCGGCCGGTCAAGACGGACAGCTTCGGCACCCAAGCAGGCGGCGTGCGATCACGCTGAGGTGCTATCCGCCGATCGGCCGGTCGCGTCCGGCTATTCCAGCGTCGCCGCGGCCCACGCGATGGCGTCGTCCCTTTCGCTTGAGCCGAACGCCTTGACTTCGCCCGGGACGGCCCAGGCGAACATCCGCAGCCCGTCCCTCATCCACGCATGGTCGGTCACCAGCGCGATCCGTTCCCACGCGCTCCAGTCCCGGATCCCCATCTTCAGGTCCTGCCAGACCGCTCCGGGTTCCATGCCCTCGAACGCGCCCGCGAAGAGCAGCACTATGCGGATCTTCCCGCCGCCCTCGATCGCGGCAGCCAGGGCGGGAGCAAGGACCTCGGTGTAGTCCTCGGCCCTGAGCTTGCCGACCGCCTCCACGCCCAGAACCCCGTCCGGCATCTCATCCAGTACTCGTATCACCGCTCCCTCCTCGACAAGAAGCTTTGCGCGGCCCGTGTGGCACGTTATCCTGATCGGCCGCCTGTACGAATAAACTCATGCTGTCTGAACTGCGCGGATGAGACTCCAGCGCCCCGAGGGCGGGCGTGAGCACCGCGTTGCCGCTGCAGGGGAGTTAGCTGCCCGCGGCGGCGATGGCCGGGATGCAGGTCATGAGGGCAGCACGACGAAGGTCTTCCTCGGCCGGGCATGTGAGCATGTGGCCGGTTCAGGGCGGGTCAGCGGGCGGAGAACAGGTGGGTGGCCTGGCCGGGGCCGTCGGTGAGGGACTCGGCGTACTCCTCCGCCTCACGGTCCACGCCGGTCAGCCGGCCGGTGTGTTGACGCAGGTGCTCCTCCCACCTGGGTACCAGGTAAGCCTCGACGAACCGGCTTGGTTCCTCGCCGTCGCGAAACAGGCCCCAGCGCACCGCCCCGGTCTCCAATCGGCCGAGCCGGACCGCCTCCATCGCCGCGACGAATGCCTCTTCGTTCGCCGTGGCGACATGGTATGAGACCGTGACCAGGATCGGGCCGTCGTCGTCCGAGGGCACGAGCAGGAGGTGCGGCTCAGGCCAGTACACGGCCGGCTCGCGGTTCATCCCGGCCGTGTCCGGCATCGGCCACCGGCGCAGGGTCAGCACGCCGGCGGCCATCACCACGGCGGCCGCCAGGTAGGTGACCTCCAGGCCGACGGCGTCGGAGAGCGCACCCCAGGCGAGGGCGCCCGCGGCCTGTGCCCCGGCGCAGACCATCTGGTAGATGGCCAGCCCGCGGGCCCGGACCCAATAGGGCAGGAACAGCTGCAAGGCGGCGTTGACGTTGGAGAAGATCAGAATCCACGCCACACCGGCGGGCACCAGCGCTACCACGGCGGCAACCTCGGAGCGGACCAGCGCGAGGACGGCGAAAATCAGGGTGAACACGACGCAAGCGATCATCAGCAGCCGGTTCACCGACCAGCTGGCGCGCAGCCGCGGCAGCAGCAGCGCACCGGCCACCGCGCCGACGCCGACCGCTGCCAGCAGGAGGCCGTAGCCGCCCGGCCCCAGGCCGAGACGATGGCCCGCGACCAGCGGGAGCAGCGCCCAAAGGGCGCTGCCGGGCACCAGGAACAGCCCCGCGCGCAGCAGGATGCGGCGGACCACCGGCGAGTGCCGCACGTAGCGTTCGCCGGCCCGGACCGCGGCGGCGAAGCGCTCGGGCGCGTCGGCGTAGTCGGCGGCCGGGGGGCGCCAGCGCCACAGCACCACCGCGAAAAGGACGAAGGCCAGCGTGTTCAGGCCGAACACCACGCCTACCCCGCTCTGCGCGATGAGCACGCCGGCCACCGCGGGGCCGACGGCCCGGGCGAGATTCAGGCCGACAGCGCCCAGCGCCGATGAGTTGGCGAGCTGCGAGCGCGGCACCAGGTCGGGGATCAGGGCCTGCCAGGCCGGGGTGGTCAGCGCCTGCCCGGCGCCCAGCACGAAGGTCAACGTCAGCAGCAGGGCCGCCGGCATGCGCCCGGCCAGGGTCAGCACGGTGAGCACCGCGCCGACCCCGGCCAGGAAGCATTGCACGGCGATGAGCATCTGCCGCCGGTCGAGGGTGTCGGCCAGCGCGCCCGAGGGCAGCGCGAAGAGCACGATCGGCAGCGTGCTGGCCGTCTGCACGAGGGCGACCAGCGTGTCGCTGCCGGACTGCGCGACCAGCAGCCATTGCGCCCCGACCGTCTGCATCCAGGTGCCGATGTTCGCGACCAGCAGCGCCAGCCACAGGCTGCGGTAGGCCGCGATGCGCAGCGGCGCCCAGGCCGAGGGCGACGCGGCCGCTGAGGCGCTCACACCGTAGGTCTACCCCATTCCGATCAGCAAGACCGGGGAAGTAGCGGGATGGCTGCACGCGCCTCGACGGCCTGTCCCATCCAACGGAATCGCTAAGATCCACGATGTAGGGCACGTTCATCCGTACGCGGCTGGGACGTTGACCAGGACGCCGACAGGCGGTCCAGTTGACGCAACGGCTGTCCCTCAAGATCGGGTTCTGTGCCTGCGGTCCGGGCGGCGGCATGGACGTTGCCATCTTTATGCCCCGAACACCGGTGATGTCCGGGTGTCAGGTGCGACTCTGAGGATCGTGACGAGCCGTGACCCGCATTCGGTCCGCGTCGGCGGTGTGGCCTTGCATCTCGAGCGATTGGTCTACGCGACGGTTGTCGTCATGGCCGTTCTGGCCGCCTATGACGGGTGGGCGGAGCTGTCGTTCCCGGCCGCCGCGGTCGTGGTCATTGCCCCGGTCCTGGCGGTGTGCCTGGCCCACTTCTTCTCGGAGGCGCTGCACGAGCATGCTGCCCGTCAGCACCCGCTCACCCGCGCGGAGTGGGCGGCCATCGCCCGCCGGCAGTTGCCCGTGCTGCTTGTCGCCGTACCCCCGCTGGTGATCCTGGTCATCGGTCGAGCGGCATCGATCAAGGTCGAACGTGAATGGGTCGTCGTCGAAATTACCGGGATGATCATCTTGATCCTCTTGTCGGCCGTCGCCTGCCACCGCGCCGGGCTGCGAGGGGTCAAGCTGGTCCTCGGTTCGCTGGCCGGTGGCTTGGCCGGGTTGATCGTCATCGTCCTGCAGGTCACCCTCAAGCCGCACTGACGACAGCGAGCCCCGAGAAACAGCGGCGATCGTGTCGAGCGCGGTACCTGCGCCGGCACGTGCCCGACCTTCGAGTACGGGTGGTCAACGTGGTGGATCTCATGCGGCTGTTCCCGGCCCGGCACACCCGCACGGCACCACCGAGCGGGAGTTCACCGACCTGTTCACCGCGGACCGGCCGATCGTGTTCGCGTTCCACGGCTACCAGCGGGCGATCCACGAGATCGTGCACGGGCAGCCCGACGTCGACCGCATCCACGTGCGCGGCTTCAAACGAGCAGGGCACCACGACCACCCCCTTCCAGATGGTCGCGATGAACGAGATGAGCCGCTTCCACCTGGCCGCCGAGGCGATCCGCCGCACCCCGCGGCTGGCCGACCGCCCGCCCGCGCTGATCGCCGAGTGCGAGGCGCGCATCTCCGAAGCCGCCTCGTACGCCCGCGAGCACTTCGAGGACCAGCCCGAGATCCGCGATTGGATGTGGACCGACTGACAAGCGCCGACGCCACCGACGGCCCGGCCGGTGCCGCGTCATCCGCCGAAAATGGTAGATATCGGGCCACGAGACGGCACCATCCCCCAGCAGACGGGCGCAGGGGCGTTCGGCAGTTGCTCGCGTAGGGTCTGGCCGGCTGGGAACCGTCAGTCGGTGATCGGTGCCTGCTACCGCTCTCCGCGTTGTCGATGACGACTCCAGCGGGTCGTGCCGGGCCGACCATCGGATCCTTCCCGGCGAATGAGGCCGGGCCTGCGACGGCCGCAGACAATCGCGAAGTGGCTGAAGCGAGCTGGCGTGAGCTCCGGATCAAGGTCCACGGGCGTCCGGTGTTCGTCCGCATGGGTCCCGAGGTGTCCGATGCGATTCCACTCGTGCACGTGCACGGCTTCGCCGTATCCGGACGGTACCTGCTGCCGACCGCCAGGAAACTGGCCCATCGCGCCACGGCGATAGTCCCCGACTTACCGGGCTATGGCCGAAGCGCGGCCTGGGGACATGCGCTCGGCATCTCGTCGCTGGCCTGGATACTGCTGGAAATTCTCGACACGCTCGATCTCGAACGGGTATTCCTGATCGGCAACTCCATGGGCGGCCCGATATCCCTGGAGGTGGCGCACAACGCACCCGAACGAGTGGCCGGAATCGTGCTCGCCTCGCCCGCGGGCGGAATGCACAACCAGCCGCTCGGCCGCGCCCTCGTGCAACTTGCCCGCGACGTGCGCCGCGAGGGCCGCCACCTGATACCCGTCATGCTGCCCGACTATCTCCACTTCGGCCCGCTGAACGCCCCGCACCTGTTCGGCGAACTCATGCGGTTCCCGTCACTCGAACGTCTGCTGCGCACGCCGGTGCCCACGCTCGCCGTGATCGGCGGCCGCGACCCGCTGATGCCGCCGCCGTGGCGGGTGCGGGAACTCGGCCGGCTGGCACCGCCGCATCTGAAGGTCGCCGTGATCGACGGCGCGGCGCACGCGATGAACTTCAGCCACCCGGGCGAGCTCGCCCACGTGATCGGCTGCTGGCTCGACGGCCGTGATATCCCCCCGGCCATGAATGCCCACCTCCGAAGCCGGCGTGCTCCTGCAACGCCGGCGCCACCGCGGCCGCCACCACGGCGAAGGTCGAGGTGAGTGTTGCGCTGATCGAATCATGATCCCGCGTAACCGGAGGATAATTGCGAGTATGCAGCCGGTCAGCTATCGCCGGGCAACGCGGTTGTCGCGTTGTGGAGGGTTCGTTGCAGCGTTGCCCGGCACGGCGCGTGCCTGCGGCGCCCGGGCCCGGTGCACGGCCGGCTCAGTACGCGCGATCTCGGCTCGGATCATCTGCCACGGGCAGACTCGGGCCTACTGGCGAGGCTGCGAATCCCGGAGGATGTGAGCACTGCATGCGCCCGATCGCGATCAAGCGCACCGTCGTCAACGACGGGGTCGTCCGGCTCGCCGTTTCCGGTGACGTCGACATAGACAGCTGTGACGTGCTGGCCACGATGATCCGCTACGCCGTCACCGTCGAGCGTGTCGCCGAGCTCGTCGTGGACCTCGAGCGGGTCAGCTACCTGGACTCCGGCGCCATCAGGGCGCTCGTCGAGGGTCACCACCTGGCCACCGAGCACGGCGTGGCCTATCAAGTCATCAACCCCGACGGCAGCGCGCACCGAGCGCAAGACGTCAGGACCGGCCTGCAGCCGTTCACCGAACCGCGATAGGAAGCGACCGCGTGGTCTTGCACGGTTTCGGGCTTACCCGAACCGGCGGTGTGCGAGGCCGCGGGCCGGTGTGGTGGAGCGGGTAGCCGCAGAGCACTCCGAGGGCGATCGCGATCATCGAGCCGACGGCGGAGATGACCTCGTGGGCGCCGGCGGGGTCGCCGCGGCCCAGGTATTTGGTGACTCCGATGACGCTCAGTGCTCCCGGTACGAGCAGCCAGAAGGCGGGCATGAAGGAGACCAGTGCCGGGGTCCGGGGGGGGGAGGCGTTCGACCAGGTAGGCCAGCCGACGGTCCTCGACGAGGTTGACGGCCTCACCGGAGGCCGTGAGCACGCTGCCGAGGTCGAGCAGGAACCGCTGCACCTGCTGGACGTCCTCCTCGGCGGCGCCCGGCTGTCCGGGAGAAGTCTCGACCATCCGAGGTCCGTCTCGCTCCTCGCGCGATCCGGGTCAAAACTCCAGGACCAGCCGGGCCGGTACCTTCCCGGCCAGCACATCGTCGAAGCAGGAGTTGATGTCGTCGAGTTTGCACCCGGCGGCGACCACTCGCGTGCGGCCTGCCTTGTGCAGCTGGAACACCTCGGCGAGATCCTGCCGGGTGCCGACGATCGAGCCGATCACCGAGATGCCGAACAGGACGGTCTCGAAGATGGGCAGTGTCATCGTGCCGTCGGCGGGCAGTGCCACGCAGACCAGCCGGCCGCCCCGGCGAAGGCTGTGGTACGCCTGCTGGAACGACTGCGGGGCGGCGGCCAGCGCGACCGCGACGTCGGCGCCACCGAGCTTCTTGATCTCCTCCACCGGATCCGACGTTTTCGCGTTCACCACGTGGTCCGCACCCAGCTCCCTGGCCAGATCCAGCTTCGGCTGCTCCACGTCGACACCGATCACGATGCCGCCGACGATCCGGACGTATTGCAGTGCGAGGTGTCCCAGGCCGCCGATGCCGAAGATCGCCACTCGCTCCGCCGGGCGTACGCGGGCCACCTTGATGGCCTTGTAAGTGGTGACCCCGGCGCAGGTCAGCGGGGCGGCGTCGAACGCGGTGACACCGTCGGGGACCGGCACCGCGTATCGGCCGTCGGCCAGCGCGTACTCCGCGTAGCCGCCGTTGATCGAATAGCCGGTGTTGGCCTGCTGTTCGCAGAGGGTCTCCCAGCCACTGATGCAGTAGTCGCAGTGTCCGCAGGCACGGCCGAGCCAGGGCAGCGCGACGCGCTCGCCGACGTGACGCCAAGTATCGCCAGGTCCCGTGGCCTCGATGACACCGATACCCTCGTGGCCGGGAATGAACGGAAGTGTCGGCTTTACCGGCCAGTCGCCGTGTGCGGCGTGAATGTCGGTATGGCAGATGCCGCTCGCCTCGAGCCGAACGAGGATCTCGTTGACGCCCGGTTCGGGCTTGGCCAGTTCCTGGATCTGAAGCGGCGCCTTGAACTCCGTGACGACCGCAGCCTTCATGACGTTCGGCCCCTTCCTGGACGTTGCCCCTGCCGGAATGTGCCCATGGACAGATCCCTTGCCCGGTCGATGATTGGTTCTGAGCAGATCAATCCTTCCCGGCGGCGCCGTACGCCGTCCCGCGTTTTCGTCAAGAAGCGGGGGTCGCGCCTGACCCGATCGGCAGATCAGGCTGATGCTCTGCGGAGGGCCGGGCGACGTGCATACGATCACTGCGGTGCAGTGGCGTACGCCAGGTAGTTCGACTACTACCCGGGGTAAGGACGGAAGAGATGGCTATCGACACGTTCATTGCCTTCGCGGCGGTGTATCCCGATGTGGCCGCCGCCGAGGCCGACTACGACGCGGTGAAGGAGTTGCACACCAAGGCCGGTCTGATCGATGCCTACGACGCCGCGGTGGTGCAGCGGCGCCCGGACGGCAAGGTGAAGATCACCAAGAGGCACGAGACTCCGACCCGGGTCGGCGGCGTGCTGGGCGGCGGTTTCGGGCTCGCTACCGGCCTGGTGGTGGCGTTGTTCCCGTTCGCGGCGGTCGGCGGTGGCATGTTGGCGGCGGCGACAGCGAGCGGAGCGGTGCTCGGCACCGTGGCCGGTCACGCCGCGGCCGGGATGAGCCGGCACGACCTCAAGGAACTGGGCGAGCAGCTCGATGCGGGCCAGGCCGGGCTGGTCGTGGTCGCGGTGGCCGACATGCGGGCCGGCGTCGAAGCCGCGCTGCTGCGGGCGGAGAAGATCTCGGCCAAGCAACTGAAGGCGGACACCGCCGAGATCGAACAGGATGCCAAAGACGCGAGCCGGGAGAAGGTTTCCGCCTGAACGGTGGCGCAGCGGCCATGCCGCTCAGAAACACAGACCATGCTGGACGCGATCAGCGGCCACCGTCCTGATCGGACTGCTGTCGCGGTGATCGTCCAGCTAGGGGAGAGCGCGCTCAGCGGACCACCCCAGGTGGCCGTGCCGCACAGCGCCGATTCGTCCCGCCGGCCGGACACGGCGCCGGCTCAGCCCCGCCCAGAGCCGGCGACCACCGGCGCCCGGAAACCGCCGCTCCCCGAGGCCGATCTTCTGCCGGAAGCGATAGGGATTGTCCATCCATGAACATGACCGATTCAGCGTTCACTGGAGGATCTGGTCGTGATTGGATAGATCCAGAATGCAGACAGGACCATCGCTTCCGCGGTGGGGCAATGTTCGCACCAGGACAGCCGTTGATCTGCGAGTGGACCGGACCGACGACAGCCGGGCAGGGGCGTGCATGTCCGGCTTTTCTCATCTACCAGAGTGGCTTGCGCTGACGAGGTGGGACGAATGACGGACGAGTCGCCGCCCGGACCGGGCCTCCCGGCGGCCACCGGGGCGGGTCAGGCCGCCGGTGCCGACGCCTTCGACGCGACCCACCTCAACCGGGTCATCACCCGGCCGATGCTGACCTTCTTCATCCTCGGCGACGTCCTCGGCGCCGGCATCTACTCTCTGGTCGGCGAGGTCGCCGCCGACGTCGGCGGCGCGATCTGGGCGTCGTTCCTGGTTTCGTTCCTGCTGGCCCTGGTCACCGCGTACGCCTACCTGGAGCTGGTGACGAAGTACCCACGGGCGGCGGGCGCCGCGCTGTACGTGCACCGGGCGTACCACATCGAATTGGTCACCTTCCTGGTCACCGTGGCCGTGGCGGCCTCGGGGCTCACCTCGGCCTCGTTCGCGGCGACCCGCGTCGGCGGTGACTACTGGACGGGCCTGTTCGGCACCGAGCACCCGCCGACCCGGCTGATCGCCATCCTCTGCATCCTGCTGGTCGCGGCCATCAACTACCGCGGCGTCGGCGGCTCCATCAAGATCAACATTGTGCTTACCGTCATCGAGCTCGCGGGCCTACTGTTCATCATCCTGGTCGGGGCAAAAGTGCTGCTCTCCGGGGACGGCGACCCCGCACAGGCCTTCACCTTCCATGGCACCGGATTCGCCGCGCTCACCGGCATCCTCGCGGGGGCCGCCACCGCCTTCTACTCCTTCATCGGTTTCGAGGACTCGGTCAACATGGCCGAAGAGGTCCGCGAGCCCCACCGCAACTTCCCACCGGCGCTGTTCACCGGCCTGCTCGCCGCCGGCGTCATCTACCTGCTGGTCGCCTTCACCGCCGCGATGACCGTGCCGCTGGACGTGCTCATCAAATCGAGCGGGCCGCTGCTGGAGGTCGTGAAGATCGGCTGGCCGGGGCTCCACGCTGACACGATCTTCTCGGCGGTGGCGATGATCGCCGTGTCCAACACCATGCTGATCAACATGCTGATGGCGTCGCGGCTGCTGTATGGCATGGCCAACCAGGGCGTGCTGCCCCGAGCGTTCGCCCGCGTCTCACCCCGCAAGACACCATGGTTCTCGATCGCCGTCACCACAGGCCTGTCCATCCTGCTGATCCTCGCCACCGACGAACTCGGCAACCTGTCCGACACCACCGTGCTGTTGCTGACCGCCGTGTTCCTGCTCGTCAACATCACCGTACTGGTGCTGCGCCGCGACCGTGTCGCGCACCCGCACTTCGTCGCTCCGACATTCCTGCCGATCCTGGGCGCGGCCGTCGGGGCGATCTTCCTGCTGCCGATCAACCGGGCCGCGGAGACTTACCTCATCGCCCTCCTTCTGCTGCTCGGGGGGCTGATCCTGTGGGCGGTCAACCGCGCCTTCGCCAAGCGGCGGGGCACCGCGGTCCCCAAGAAGACTGACATCGAGCCTTAGGCCATCGAAGTTCCTCGGCCGGGGCTTGCCCCGTGTGCCGCGCCCGGGCGTGCCCGCTCAACGTCGCGGCCCCGACAGGCACTGAGCGACCGGTTCGTCGTCGTTTGCTCTCGGCCGGACGGAGAGGTCAGGCGGGCGGCGCGGGGCCGGGAAGCGTCGAGCCGCCGATCCCTTGCCGGTCGGCGCCGGCGGCGAAGGCCCGCTCGGCCGCATCGGTGAAGCTTCGCTGCACGATGGCGTCCAGGGCGGTGAGTTCTGCGGTCACCGCCGACTGCCGGTCCGGTCGTACGATGTCGTGCAGCTCGGCCAGCATCGCGCGAAGTCGCCGGCAGACCTGGGGCGAGGTCGCCCCGTACTGGCGGGTCTCGGTGACCGCGAGGCTCAGGTAATCCTCCCACGCCGGGGACGGGAGTACGACGCGGACCCGGCCGTCCCGATCCCGTATCTGCCGGGGGGACGGGATGTCGGCCTGGCCCAGCGCCTGCATCAGGTCTTCCACGTAGTCGAGCACCTGGGTGGCCGTGGTCGGGTCGTTGACCGCCGGCGACAGGCCGCGGATCGCGATGTCGACCAGGATGCGCAGCGCGAAGGCGGGGTCTTGGTCGATGGTCCGTTCCTGGCCGAGAGCCACCATCGCGGCCAGCCGCCGCCGGCCCGGGGCCCGGCGCGGCCCGTAGACCTCGACCACTGTCGCCCCGGGCGGCACGAAGTCGCCCACGGCGTGGGTGAGGGCGAGCACGCAGTCATGCCGGACGGCCGTGCGGACCAGCTCGCGGTGGTGGACTGCCTGGATCACGCCCGATCGGCGGGATCGTACGGTCAACAGCGGTTTTCCCGTCGTCGGCGACGGGCCGGCAGCGGTCCCGGGCAGCTCTTCCGCGATCGCCAGAACCACTGCGCGGCCAGCAGCCGCAACCTTCGCCGCGACCGCGACCGGGCGCAGCCCGTGCGCGAAGTGCTCGAGGTAGACCAGCAGCAGCAGCACGCTGCCGCCAACGGCGACGCCGGCCACGGTGACCCCGAGGCTGGGAACGGAGTCCTGCTGGATGCGACGCAGCAGCCCGAACGCGAACGCGAAGGTGGCGGTGAGCGCCGCGAGCACGATCTTCTGCATCCGGTCGCGGTACCACAGGCGCATGAACCGGGGCGAGAGGGTTCCGGTCGCCATCTGCACGACCAGGACGCTGATCGTGACGACGAAGCCGAGGAGCCCGATCGCCGCGGCCACGATCGAGGTGAGCACGCTGGACGCGGTATCGGCCGAGTACTGCCAGGCCTCGGGGAGGTGAATGCCGTGTTCCAGCCGCTCGTCGAGCCCTGCCAGCACCACGCCGGCCACTCCGCCCAGCGCCGGCAGGACCCACAGGCTGCCTTTGAGGTACTGGCGGATCCGGAAAATGAGGGCCCAGGACATCGATCACCCGCTTCGGCTGAGCGTGATGAAATCATTCGCCAGACCGAGCCTGCCTCATCCACGAGTAATGAGCGGGCCTAACAGGCGAAGCCAGGTCAACTGGGCCCCAATCTTGGTGACATACCACCAAGAATGGTTTACGGAGACAGCGCGTAGGTATAAGCACACGGTGATCGCGTCGCGTGAGCTGACTTGCTCATCGTGATGGTCATGCGCCTGCGTCAGCGGCCGCGCTCGATCTCCATTCACCGTCAGAGGCTGAGTAGTTGAACCGTGTTCAGTTGGTCGAGTCCCAGCGACTTCATCGTCCGGGCTCCGTCCGCGCGCAGATCGCGGGCGAGTACGACGGACGTCATGGCGATGATCGCGTCCATCGTGGGCGTGGGCACTCCCAGTCGGCGGGCGAGGTCGGTGAAGAATACGAGGCTGTAACCGACGTCTTCGGTCAGGTATCGGGAGTCGACCGTCGCCGGTGCCTTGATCCCGCGGAAGCCGGGGGCGCTGGAGTATCCCGTGGAGTAGTTGTTCTCGGTCATGTAACCCTGCATGACACCGATCTCCGGTTCGGCGAGAAGCTTCACGCCTATCGCCGCGGCGATCGCCAGCCGCTCGTTGTCCACTGCTGCCATCACCCGGCCCACGCTGCGTGTGACGCCCTCCTCGTAGAAGTGGAAGTCGCCACCGGTTCGTTCGAGCAGTGCGGCGTTCATCAGGGTCACCGCGGGATGGATGACCGGGTTCCCGTTCTGCAGGGAGGTTTGAAAAACCGTCGCCGCCTCGGTGGCCGAGGGATAGACCTGCCGGAGGCATTCCAGCAACCGCCCGCTGCCGGATCGGGGGACGGCCGCGGCGAACAGACCTCTGTCGAACTTGTGGAACACGTGCACGTTGCCCGCACCGTCGGAGCGGGATGCGTATGGCAGGGTGCTGGTCTCGCCGACGATGACGGCGTCGTCGTGCACCGCCAGCCCGGCAGCGCGTTTGAAGGCGAGCGCGCCGCCGCACGAGCCGGGACAGATCACGACGATCATCCTGGCGCGCAGATGTGGCGCCAGGGCATGCCCGAACTCCTCGGTGGCGAAGGCGGGCGCGACCGCCAGAACCACCTCGGCGCCCTCCATCGCGGCCGCGACATCCGACCCGCTGTACGCGATCGGGGCGAAGCCCTCCAGCACTCCCCGGCTGGTGATGCCGCCCTTGGCCCGTACAGCTTCGATGTTGTCCGGGTGTTCCGGGTCGGAGTACAGGGTGACTCGGTGGCCGTGCCGGGCCCAGTCGAAGGCGACAGCCATGCCGCCATTGCCCGACCCGACCACCGCCACGTTCATGATTTCTCCCTGGTTGCCGCGGCCCACTCGATGGCTTCCGCCCGGTCTCCGGCTCGGAACGCCCTGACCTCTGCGGGCACGGCCCCAGCGAACATCCGCAGCCCGTCGCGCATCCAGGCATGATCTGTCACGAGCGCGATCCGTTGCCACGCGCTCCAGTTCCGCCGGCCGGTCTCGACGTCCTGCCAGACCGCCCCGCTGCCATACCGGCGAATTCACCGGTGAAGCACAGCACGATCCGGATCCGCCCGCCGTCCCTGGTGGCGGCAGCCAAGGCCGGCGCGAGCACCTCGCTGTAGTCCGCGGAGGTGAGCTTGCCGGCCGCCTCGACGCTTACGACCCCGGCGGGCATCCCGGTAAGAATGTGTATCACTGGCCCTCCACATGCGATGTGCGACCCGCCCCAAGGGCGTCGCCGGCACTCGAAGGATCACGCGATGACGTCAGGGATCCACGCGGCGATGACACAGTGGACACCGCCCGGGGCACGAGTGCCTGACCTGCCCAGATTCTCACCCCTGGGTCCACACACGATTCATCCGCCAAGGGTGAAGCCCGAACGGAGGAGGCGCCGCGGCCGCTGTCTGTCCGGGGCCGGGCGACGGCGGATCCGTCTCTACCCGGCCACGCTGATCAAGATCGTTGGGTGATGGAGTACGGCGGGACCGGCGACGGCCGGGTCAGCTTCGCCCGCATGGACAGGTAGACCGGGATACCGAGGATCAGTGCCGCACCGGCCAGCAGGAATGGCCCCCACACCTCGACCCAGGTCTCGTGACCGGTGTTGCGCGAGTACCAGATGAACAGGATGGAGAAGACCAGCCACTTGATCTGCGCGAGGGCCGAGAAGCCGTACGCGATCGCGGCGGTGATGCCGGTCATCAGCACCAGTGTGTTTGAACACCGCGGCCCCGCTGGTCCCCATGAAGCTCACGGCCATGGCCATGCTGCCCAGCACGGTCGAGGCAAGGATGCCGAAGGCCGGGACCTCGTGCCGGGACAGCCGGCCGAACGCCGAGGGGAAAGGCCGTCGTGCGCCGCCGCCAGCGGCATCTCGGCGCAGATCATCGTCCAGCCGTTCAGGGCGCCGATGCCGGAGATGACGACCGCCAGGGCGACCAGGGTTTCGGCCCACCCGCCGCCGCCCACCATCGCGTCCGCGGCCACCGAGTAGGACGCCTTGTTCTCGTCCTTGGCCAGGTCGGCGGTCGGCACCGTGCCGAACACCGCGATCATCGACAGCATGTAGACCACCGCGGCCGCCAGGGTGCCCAGCACCGTGGCCCTGGGAACGTTGCGTTCCGGGTCGCGTACCTTGGCCGCCGCGACCGCCGACGTCTCCACGCCCAGGTAGCTGAACAGGCACAGCGCCATCGCGCTGCCGATCGCCCGTCCGGTGCTCTGCCCGCTGACGTTTCACGGGTGGAGGTTGCCCGAGCTGACCGCGAGCAGGCCCACCGTCGACATCAGCGCCAGCGGGATGAACTTGATGACCGACGTCCACAGCTGCACGAAGCCCATGTTCCGCACGCTGCTGAGGTTGACCGCCGCCGAGATCCACAACCCGAGCAGGGCGATCACGATGGACCAGTCCGGGATGTGGCCGGTGTTGACGAACTCCTCGACGTAGAACACCCAGCCGGTGGCGATGGTGGCGTTCCCGGCCCATGCCGTGATCCAGTACGACCAGGCGCTGGTGAAGCCGATTCCGTTGCCGAACGCGGCGCGCGCGTACGCGTACGGTCCCCGTCGACCAGCGCGCCGACCATCACGAACAGCCCGGCGAAGAAGATCAGCGTCGGCCACTCCACGTCCCGGCGACCTCCGCGGCATCCAGCCGGGACAGCGCG
>NZ_JAOSZE010000081.1 GCF_025630775.1 Actinoplanes sp. KI2 | reverse complement strand
AAGCGTACGACAAATGCGGTGTGGCGGGTCGTCTCAGCGATTCCAGGACGTGGGCGATGTGGTGCGAGGTGCTCCACGACATCCAGCTCGCCGAGCTGCCGCCGCCGCGCGCCGTCCGGGCCCGCCGGGCGATCTCCGCGTCACCCCAGGAGAAGCGTGCGCCGGCGGTCGGCCACTGCGGCGAGCGCACCAGCGTGCGGCACAGATCCTGGCAGCGGTCGTCGCTGCGCCCGCCGCGCCGCGCCCAGCGGTAGATCCACCAGTCCTTCTCGGCGGTGTACCGCAGGGTCGGCAACTGCCGATGCCGCTGCACGCCGAGCCGCCGCACCGGCGAGGTCACGCCGTAGTCCGAGTAGCCCACGCCGGGCTCGCCCAGCCTCGTCCACACCCGGGCGTCGAGCCGACCCACCGTGGCCGGCTGATCGGTGGGCAGATCGTCGAGATTGGCGGGCATCGCGCCCGAGGCGACGCTCACCGAGCGCCACGGCAGCCCGCGCGCCCACCGCAGCACCCGCCGGCACCGCTCCTCGACCGCGTCGGCGTGCGCCACGCAGGCGGTCTCGGCCAGGTCGATCAGCAGGTCGACCTCCTCGGCCTCCAGCCCCGAACCCTGCAACAGCCGCTCGGCGACCGCGTCGGCCTGGGCCGGGCTTCGGGCGTCGACATGCGGCTGCAGCCGCAACACCGCCCGGCGCAGGTGCATCCGCGCGGCCAGGCCGTGTGCGGTCAGGCGACGACTGTTTTCGTACGCCCGGAGCACCGGCAGCATCGCCACGCCCAGCTCCGCCAACGACTCCGCCAGGTCGAGCGCCGGCCGCATCAGCAGGCCGCGCGGCTCGGGCAGGCCGCTGAAGTCGATCGCGACCGCTCCCGCCCGCGGCGGAAACTGCCGGAGCAGCGGCAGGATGCCCTGCCCCGGTTCGACCTCGAGGATCGGCATGACCCTCGACTCGTCACCCGGCGCCAGGTGGCTCAGCGCCGCCAGCTCGCCTCGGCGGGGCCGCAGAATCGGTCGATAGACCTCATCCCGCACGGAGCCCGCCGTCGTGAAGACCGCCATTTACCCAAAGTAGCGATCCGTGTCGGATTCGCGACAGTCATCGATTGAGATGTGCAAGTATTGCCTGATTTGCCTCCCAGCCGTCGGGGAACTTGACCGGCACGTTGAGATGCACCGGCTCGGTCGACGGATGCGCGTCCAGCAGTTCGGCGATGCCGGCCCGGGCCACCACCACGCACGCGTGCCGGTGCCGGGAGGTCAGCACGCACAACCGCCCGGACTCCAGGTGGAACGCGGTCGCGTCGCGCCGGCCGGACAGCGGGTGCAGCACGATGGTCAGGTCGTACTCCCGGCCCTGCAACCGGTTGGCCGTGTCGACCGTGACGCCGGCCGCCTCCGGCGGGAGCGCCGCCCGGATCGCCGCCGCCTGGTCGCGGTGCGCGGCCCCGATCGCGATGCGGGCCGGCGTCAGCGGTTGCTCGCCGCTCTCGGACCAGGCGACCGCCGCCCGGCTCAGCGCGCGCCCGGCCAGCGCCGCGCAGGCGGCGGCCGCCTCGGCGTCGGTGCGGATCGTGAACCGGGGCGGCAACTCGTGCAGCCCCCAACCGGTCGCCGCCGCCTCGTCGAGCACCCGGTCGAGCGTCCGGTCGTGGGGGCCGGCCGCGGCCGGCGCCGCGAAGGTCAGCCGCCGATCGCCCGGCCCGGTGCCGGACCGGAACCCGGTGAACGGGTAGAACGCCTCGGCCACCACGGGCGCCGCCGAGTGTGGCAGCCGCCAGGACACCGGCAGGCGGTGCACCGGCAGATCGGGGTTGTGCCGCAGCAGCACCGCCACCGCGCTCTGCATCGGATCCCAGGACAGGCCGGTCCACCGGTCGACCTCGACGGTCGAGAACGGGTCGAGCTGGCCGGGGTCGCCGACGAACAACGCCCGCTCGAATCGCGGCGCGACCCGCAGCAGCGCATCCGACCGCATCTGATACGCCTCGTCGACGATCGCCCACGCCCAGGTGCCCTCGGTGACCGTCGCCCACTTCGCGGCCGTCCCGATCGTGACGGCCGGCGACCCGAGATCGGCCACCTTGGCGCCGACCCGGCAGGCGGGATGATCGCGAACGCGCGGGGACGCCTCGTAGTCGACGGCGGACAGCCGCCCGACCCGCATCTCGGGCGACCGCGCGCCCAGCCGCTCGATCAGATCGTCGACCTGCTCGTTGGTCTGCGCCACGATCATCAACGGCGACCCGGCGGCGGCCAGCTCGCCGGCCGCCCGCACCACCAGCGTCGATTTGCCGGCGCCCGGCGGCGAGTCGACCACGACACCGCGATGGTCGCCGCCACGCAGGTCACGCAGCACGGCGTCGACGACCCGGGCCGCCTCGGCGGCCGGACTGACCGGCGGACTCGCTTTCACCGGGGCACGGTAGCGCGGGCCCCCGACAATTCCCGGCTGCCGCGGCGCGGTCGGGTTGCCCGCGGGGACTACCGTATGTGTCGCATTCGTCACTCTGAATGGAGGGCGGCCATGTTCGACAGGCGAGACTTCGACGCGGCCGAGCTGATGATCGACGACTGGCAGGCCGGCATCGAGGAGCGGGCCGCGCGGGCCAGGGAGCTGTCGGCCCGGCTGTCCCGGCTGTCGGCGCGCGTGCGCAGCGACGACCGGCTGGTCACGGTCACCGTCGGCGCGTCGGGCGACCTGGTCGGCCTCGAGCTCGACGAGCGCATCCGGCAGCGGCCGGCGGCCGAGACGGCGGCCGCGATCCTGAGGACGCTGCGCGCGGCGCAGGCGAAGCTCACCGAGGCGGTCGCCGACGCCACGGCCGGCACGGTGGGCGCCGACTCGGTCACCGGGCGCGCGGTGATCGCGTCGTACGCCGGTCGGCTGGGTGGTGCGTGATGCTTGCGCGGGTGACGGTCCGACACCCCGATCTGACGACACATGCCGCGACCGTTGCGGCCATCGGCGACGAGGTGGCGACGGCCCAGCAGGCCGGGCAGGTGGTTCGAGCCGGCGGCGACGCGTACGGGAAATTGTGTGCGATGGTCCCCGCGATGCTCGCCGGCCTGCAGGATGCGTTGACCGACGGCATCGGCTCGGCCGCCGACGCCATGTACGACACTGCGGCCCGCCTGCGCGCCACCGCGGAGAGCTATGCGGCCGCCGACCAACGGACCGCCGAGGCGTTCGACACCATCCGGTCCGGCGGGTGATCGCCGCGGCGCCGGCCGCCGCCTCGCCGATCCCCGTGGGTGCGAGCTCTCACTATCTGGATGGCGAATGCCTGCGTGGGCGGTGACTGCGGGGACAAGGTTGGGGCGATGTGATGAAACCGGCCTAAGCGGCGAATCCCCGCCATAAGTGGTCCCTCGACGGCGCAATTGACGGATATCTGACAGCTGAGTGGTTCAGAGCCCGACGGCGGACCGGCCCGGGAGCCCGTCGCCGACCCGGCGCGATTTGTCCTAAGTAGACCTCCGGGGCCGGGCGATCGGCGTACGTAATCTTGGGGGTTGTCGGCTCATCGGGCCGGAGGCGCAGGTCGGGGCGGATGGCCGTCACTGTGAGTGGATGTTTGCATGGTGGTCACCGCGTTGAAATATGGCAGTGATTCACTGGTCGAGCGGGTTGAATATCGAGGCCGACATGCAACTTGCACGTGCGGTTCGCCGTGCAAGTTGCATGTTTCGCAGCGTCTCGACCTGCTGCTCCGTCGTCGTGGCCGGGTTTTGATCGTCGCGTGGGATTTCATTCATGAGCGTTTCTGCGATGTGGGAAGTGAACTCTTCCAGTCGATCACCGGAAGTGGAACTCTTCTAAGCCAGCAGTAACGCCCGCGACACGGACGGTGGTGGTAACGAATGCGCCCAGACGTTCTGGTCGGTCCGAGCGAGTGGGTGGTCGAACAGTTCGGCGACAAGGTCGCCGGCGAGCTGTGGACCCGGGTACCCGAGGCGTTGAGCACCGCTATCGACCGGGAGGTCAACGCCCACCCCGCTATGACGCAGACCCAGGAACGAGTGCTCGCGAATCCGCGATGGCCGCTTCCCTACGAGGAACTCGTGCTGTTCCTCGGTGCGCTTCCCGGGGCCGAGATCATCTGCGTCCCCAAGTCCGTCTATCAGCTTGTTGTGATCAACAGACACGTCCTGGTGCCGTGGTGCTACGGGCAATCCGCCCAGTTGTCCATGCGGGACGTCGAGGTCGGGCGCTCGTTCGGCCGGCTCGCCCGGGAGTTGCTGCGCCGCTTCGGGCCGCCCTGGCGGCGGTCGCAGGCGGAGTCGCCGCTCCCGCTGGACGCCGTCGACGAGCGTGAGGTCGCGAAGATCTGTGCAGCGATCGCGAAGATCGAGCCGAAACCCGAGGTCGTCATCGCCGGGTTCGCCGGGGCGCCGCACCTCGGACTGCTGCGGGCCTGCCTCGGTGAGATCAAGTCCACCGACAACGGCCACCTGCTCTGGAGCCACCTCGACGATCTGCCGCTTCCGCCGCCCGTGATCCCCCGGCCGCGCCGCATGCAGTTCCCCTGATTCCCACTTGCTCTTTCGCCGCACGTAGCTGCCCGCCTCCGTCAGGCCAGGCGCTGCGTGCGGTTTTTGTTTGCGAACACCCGGGCGCAGTCTTGAAGCTCGTATTTCGGGGGAAGGCAGGAGCCATGGAGCGAGGGAATCGCACGGCGCCGGGTCGCCGATGACCGCGTCCTATGTGGTGACCGGCGGCGGCCGCGGCGTCGGCCGGGCGATCGTCGAGCGACTGGCCGGAGACGGCGGCGCGGTCGCGATCGTCGAGCGGGATCGCGGGACGCTGGCCTGGATCGACGACCATCCGGCCGCCGGGCGGCTCGTGCCGATCGTCGGGGACGCCTCGGACGAGGAGGTCGCGGACCGGGCGGCCGCTGCGGCGGCGGCCGTCGCCCCGCTGCGCGGCTGGGTCAACAACGCCGCGATCTTCCGGGACGCCTGGCTGCACGAGACGCCGACCCGGGACGTGCTCGGGCTGATCGGTCACAATCTCGACCCGGTCGTGGCGGGCTGCGCGGCGGCGATCCGGCACTTTCTCGGCCGGGCGGGCGCGAGCGGCGGCGACCCCGTGCGGGGCGGCGATGCCGGGCGGGGCGGCGATGCCGGGCGGGGCGGCGATCCCCGGCAGGGCGGCGATGTTGGGTGGGGCGGCGATGCCGGGTGGGGCGGGCGGCAGGCCATGGCTTACGGCGAGCGCGGCGCCATCGTCAACGTCTCGTCCCATCAGGCGCAACGAGCGGTGCGGGGTGCCTTCGCGTACGCGACGGCCAAGGCGGCCATCGAGGGCTTGACCCGCGCGCTTGCGGTCGATTACGGGCCTTTCGACGTACGCGTGAATGCGGTTGCTCTTGGATCGATCGCCACCGAGCGATCGGATGCGCACCTGGCGGCGCTGGCCGACGACGAGCGGGACCGGTTCGACCGGGAGATCCGCCGGCTGCAACCGCTGGGTCGGCTGGGGCGGCCGGGCGAAGTGGCCGACGTGGTGGCGTTCCTCCTCTCCGCGCAGGCCGCCTTCGTGCACGGGGCGATCATCCCGATCGACGGCGGGCGATCGGCGCTGGGCCGCGACCCGGAAGAGGCGTGATCGGGCCGGTGATGGCGCGTCCGGGCCGAGCAACTGATACGCGATCTACCTGCCCGGCGCGCCGCGGTGACGTCCGCCCGGTGGGGTGGGAAGAGCCGCGAAATGGCACGTCGGGTGGCCTTGCGCCGGTAGTCGTAGGACTATAGTCGTGCGCATGGACGGGAAGCTGACGCGCCTCGCCGGCGCACACGAAATCCGGGAACTCCTCGGCGTCAGCCGTCAGCGGGTCTACCAGCTGGCGGCCCGCCCGGACTTCCCGGAGCCGGTTGCCATCCTGGCCCAGGGCAAGGTCTGGTCGATCGACGACATCGAGCAGTGGATCGCCGACTATCGGACGCCGCGCGCGGAAGCCGACCCGGTTCCCGATCTGATCGGTGCCGCCGCCTGGGCGTGACCCGGTCGGGGTCTGAGGCGTGACCCGGCCGGCGTCTGAGCCGTGACCCGGCCGGCGTCTGAGCCGTGACCCGGTCGGAGTCTGAGGCGTCACGCCGCCGGTTTGCTGACGAGCCTCGCCGACGGCGGCGCGCGACAGCGCGCCCTAGAATCGGGAGGATGTCCGAGCAGGTGGAATCGCCCACGACGATCCGGGATCGGGCCGTCGCGGTCGCCGACTATCTGCTTGCCGTTCGTGCGCAGATGGAGCGTCCGGCCCGCACGTTCCCCGCCGACGCGCATCGTCTCGACCGGCTGCCCGACCATCCGGCCTGCCAGATCGGCCCGGCCGCGGATGGCACGTCGTGGCTGCGGGTCGGCCTGCCCGACCTGCCACCGCCGGTCGCGGTGCCGGCCGCGCTGCGCCGCCGGCTACGCGGCGACATCTCGGCCGCCGCCGAGCCGGCCGCCGCCGAACTGGCCGCCGACGTCTCGGCCGCCAACAAGCGGGTCGCAGACGCCTCGGCCGCCGACAAGCGGGTCGCAGACGACGGCGAGCGGGCGGGCGCCGGTGAGCGGGCGGGCGACGGCGAGTGGGCGGGCGCCGGCGAGCGGGCGGACGACGGCGAGCGGGCGGACGACAGGGACCGGGAGGGCGGCGGGGACCGGGAGGGCGGCGGGGACCGGGAGGACGACTTCGAGACCTGGCGCGATCGGCTCTGGCGGCCCTGGGCGTACGCGACCGCCGAGGCCGAGAAGACCCGAGTGCTGCACCGCCACCTGTTCGACCTGATGCACCAGCTGGACATGACCGCCGCCACCACCGAGCTGGTCTGGGGGCACGGCATCCTGAACACCACGATCAACGGCGAGCGAGTCCGCTACCCGCTGGTCGCGACCCCGGTGCTGATCGAGTACGAACCGGACAGTTCCCTGGTCACGGTCTCGCCGGCCGGACCGTCCCGGCTGCAGACCGACGCGCTCACCGGCCTCGACGAGCGCTACCTCGCGCAGCTGCCGGCGCTGGCCGGCCCGGCCGGGACGCTCGAGGTCGACCTGTGGAACGACCTGGAGCGACGCGAGCTGTTCGAGCGGGCGCTGGCCCGGCTCGGCTACGACAAGGTCATCACCGATGGCACGACCGAGACCGTCCGGCCGCACATCGAGGACGTCGGCGTTCTCTTCGCCCGGCCCAAGCAGCGCCTGCTCCGCGGCTTCCTGGAGAGCCTGCGCGACCGCCTGCTGGCCGGCGACACCGCGAGCATCGGCGCGCTGGCCGCGATCGTGGCGCACGAGCCGTCCCGCCTGCGCATGCCCGACGACCAGCCGGAGGCCTGGCAACGGGTCGGCGAGCGGCTGCTCATGCCGCTGCCGACGAACGAGGCGCAGGAGTCGATCGCCCGCCGTCTCGCCCAGCATCGCAACGTCGCCGTGCAGGGCCCGCCCGGCACCGGCAAGACCCACACGATCCGCAACCTGATCTGCCATCTGATGGCGAACGGCAAGCGGGTGCTGGTGGTCGCGCAGAAGGAAGATCCGCTGCGGGTGCTGCGGGACGGCCTGCCCGAGGGCATCCGCTCGCTCTGCCTGGCCGTGCTCGGTCGCACCACCGATCAGCTGGTGCAGCTCCAGCTGGCGGCGCGCGAGCTGGCCGATCGCGCGGCCACCCTCGACCAGCAGGCCGAGGCTCGCCGGGTGCAGCGGCTCACCGGCCTGCTCGAGGAGGCCGAGCGCGAGCTGGCCACGGCGCTGGCCGGGCTGCGCGCGATCGCCGCGAACGAGGCGGCCACCTATCCCCTTGACGGCGTTGCGCAGACGCCCGTCGAGGTGGGTGCCTGGCTGCGGGAACGCGCCTCGACGCAGGGCGGCATCCCGGATCCGGTGTCGGCCGCGCCGCCGCTGACCGGCGACGAGTTCGGCGCGCTGCTGGAGCTGTCGCATCGGCTGGCGCCCGACGATCGGGCCGCGGCGCTGCGCCGGCTGCCGGAGACCGGCGATCTGCCGGACGCCGCCGAGGCGGCGCGGACCCGAGCCGAGCGTGACGTGCTCGCCGAGCGGGTGTCGCGCGCCGCGGCCCAAGGGCTTGACCTTGCTGCCGTACGCGCGGCCGACCTCGCCGCGGTGCGCAAGGACCTTCGCGACGCGTTGTCCTGGCTGCGTCGCCGCGAGGGCGCGTGGACCGATCGGCTGGGCCGGCTGCTCAACGATCCGCACTGGCGCTCGGTCTGGGGCGATCACGTCGCGGCGACCGAGGCGCTGCTGGCCGAGCTGGCCGCGCTGACCCGGGAGCTGGCCGGTCATCGGGTGACCGTGCCCGACGCGTACGCGAAGGAACCGAAACGCCTCCTCGCCCAGCTCACCGAGATCCATCAGCGGTTCGTCACCGGCCGCGGGCTGAGCCGGTTGCTGCAGGCCGGGCTGTTCAAGCTGGCCGACGAGGTGCGGGTGGACGGCGAGCCGCTGCGCACGGCCGAGGACGTGGACGTCGTCGTGGCCTGGGTGCGCCGGGCGCAGGCCCGCAACCGCCTCGGTGGGCACTGGTCGGAGTGGATCGACCGCCTGGCGATCGAAACCCCGGTGGGCGATCCGGAGATCTGGGCGGGCACGTTGCTGGCCGACGCGGGTCAGTCTCTCGATTGGGACGTACGCCATTGGCCCGCGCTCGCCGAGCGCCTGGCCGTGCTCGTACCGCAGCATGATCTTGATCTTGATTCGGCCGCGCTGGCCGAGGTCGAGGTGCTGATCGACGAGGCACCGGCGGTCGGCGCCTGGGACGAGCTGGTCGCCGAGGACCGCGCGGTCGCCGATCGGCTCGCGCCGTGGCCGCGCCTGGCTGAGGCCTGGTCCACCCTGGACGGCTGGGATGCCGCGGTGGCCGAGACCCGCCGGCTGCAGGCGCTGCGGTCCGACGCCGAGAGGTACGTCGAGCTGCGCAACCGCCTCGCCAGGGAAGCACCGGAATGGGCCGCGATGATCGAGGCCGGCCAGGTGCCCGCGGTCTCCGGCCAGGCGTGCCTGGATGCCTGGGCCTGGCGCAGCGCGCAGACCTGGTTCGACGAGGTGATCGGCAGCGTCGACCCGGCGATCCTGGCCAAGCGGGTGGAGAACGCCCGCGAGAAGATCCGGCGGCGCACCGCCGACCTGGTGGTGGCGAGTGCGTGGCTCGAGGTGGCGCGCAGCCTCGACGACCGGCGCAAGGCCGCGCTCGCCGACTGGACCACCGCGCTCCGGAAGATCGGCAAGGGCACCGGCCGGACCGCGGCGGCCTGGCAGGCGCACGCGCAGCGGCACATGGAGTCGGCGGTCGAGGCGGTGCCGGTCTGGGTCATGTCGGTGGACCGGGCGGTCGAGCAGTTCGCCGGCGGCGCGCACTTCGACGTGGTGATCGTGGACGAGGCGTCCCAGGCGGATCTCTTCGCGCTGCCGGTGTTGTCGCTGGCCGAGCGGGCCGTGGTGGTCGGCGACGATCAGCAGATCGGGCCGCAGCTGGGGTTCGTGGGTTCGGTGGCCGGGCTGATCCACAGTCATCTCGGGGACGTCCCGTCGGCCGAGCACTTCGACCCGGAGTCGTCGCTCTACGACCACGCGGTGCGCCGGTCGCCGGAGCGGATCCTGCTGCGCGAGCACTTCCGCTGCGTGCCGCAGATCATCGAGTTCTCCTCGCGGCACTACTACGACGGCAAGATCATGCCGCTGCGCGCGGACCGGCCGTCGCTAGCGCCGATCCGCACGGTCTTTCTCCCGGACGGCGTGCGGCAGCCGCTTTCCGGGTTCGGCGACGTGAACACGGCCGAGGCGTCCGCCCTGGTGGACCAGGTCGCCGCGATCGTGCGGAACCCGGAGTACGACGGCAAGACGCTGGGCGTGATCTCGTTGCTGAGCACTAGCGGGCAAGCCGGCTACCTGTTGCAGCTGCTGCGCGCCGAGATCGGCGAGGACGAGATCCAGGCGCGGCGGCTGCGGGTGGGCGACGCGTACACGTTCCAGGGCGACGAGCGGGACGTCGTGCTGGTGTCGATGGTCGTGTCGGACAACGATCCGCGGGTCGCGGCCTTCACCAAGCGCGAGTACCACCGGCGGATCAACGTGGCCGCGTCACGGGCTCGCGACCAACTGTGGATCTTCCATTCGGTACGGGCCGGATCGCTGCTCGCCGACGATGCGCGGGCGCTGCTCCTGGCGTACGCGAACAACGCCTTTGATCTTGAAGGGCAAGCGACGGACCTGACGCTCTGCGAGAGCGACTTCGAGCGGGACGTGTTCAAGCGGCTGACGGCACGCGGGTATCGGCCGATTCCGCAGTTCCGAATCGGGGCGTACCGGATCGATTTCGTGCTGAACGCGCCGGACGGCCGGCGGCTCGCGATCGAGTGCGACGGCGACGCCTACCACGGGCCGGAGCAGTGGGAGAGCGACATGCGCCGGCAGGCCGTGCTCGAGCGGGTCGGCAACTGCGCGTTCGTGCGGATCCGGGGGAGCATCTTCGCGCGGGAACCCGAGGTCGCGATGTGGCCGGTGTGGCAGCGCATCGAGGAGTTGGAGGTCAGGCCGATGCCGCGGCGGACGGTGCTGGAGATCGGGCAGTGGCAGGGGTCGGGGTCGGCCAACGCCCGCCGGCTCGGGGCCGGCGCCGCGGAGCTGGCGACCCTGGTTCCCGGCGACAAGCGGGTCCGGGTGCCCATCTCGGACAAATCACCGTCTGTTGCGACTCTTGCCGAAAACCTTGCCATGGTGCGGGCCGCTCTTGCCGATCGCCCGGAGGTGATCGTCGGCGGGGACTGCGGGGTGGAGGTGGCGCCGATCGAGTCGGCGCTGGCTTCGCACGGGGACGGGCTGGTCGTGGTCTGGTTCGACGCGCACGGCGATCTGAATACGCCCTCGTCCTCGCCGTCCGGAGCGTTCCACGGGATGGTGCTGCGGGCACTCCTCGGTTCCGGTTTTCCAGAAATTTCACCATTGCGTCTGCTGCGCCCGGAGCAGGTGGTGCTCGCCGGGGTACGGGCGCTCGACCCGGCCGAGAAGGAGTACGTCGAGGAGGCCGGGATCGCGCACGTCGAGCCCGCCGCGCTCGGCACGCTGACCTCGATCGTCGCCGCGCTCGACGCCCAGGCCCTCTATCTGCACATCGACCTGGACGTGCTCGACCCCGCGCTGTTCGCGGCGGTCGGCGCGCCCGAGCCGGAGGGCATCACCCCCGACCAGCTGATCGCCGCGGTCCGGGAGCTGACCGCGCGGTTCCCGATCGCGGGCGTGGGGATCACCGAGTACGAGCCGGACCGCCCCGAGGATCGAGCGGTCCTGGCCCGACTGGTGCCGGCCCTGTTCAGCGATGAATCGAGCCGGTGAGCTTCTTGTCGTCCTCGTCGACGGCGACGCAGGTGACGCTGCGGTCCTCGGGCCAGTCGTACTGGTTCGGGATGCCGTAGTAGTAGTCCAGCCGGCCGGGGTTCTTCGCGTACTTCGTGAGCCGGGCGGCACAGCCCGCAGACGCCTGGTTCTTCACCGTTTCCTTGCCCGGCCACTTACCGTTCTTCAGGTCGTAGATCGCGAAGATCTCGCCGTCGTGCGGGGTCTTGCAGGACACGATCGTGCGGGCGCCCGTGACGTCGTTCATGCACTGGCCAGGCTTGAACTCGTCGGTGGTCGTGGACTCCTCGGTCGGCGTCGGGGTCGGCTCGGCGGTGGGCGTCGACGACGCCACCACGGTGGGCACCACGGTGTCGGCCGGCGTGCGACTGGCCGACCTCGAGTCGTCCAGGGTGATGGCGAGGACCACCACGCTGGCGGTCACCACGACCCATACGCCGGCGAGGGAGATGCCGGCGATCGCGAGGCCGCGACCCCGCTGCCCGCGCGTCTTGATCTGGTTCAGCGCGACGAAGCCGAAGACGACGGCGAGCACCAGCGAAATCGTGATGCAGCCGAGAATGCCGCAGACCAGCGACGCGATGGCGAAGCCGTTGACGGTCGGGTCGACCGGCGGATAGCCCGGGTAGCCGTACTGCTGCGGCGGGTAGGCCTGCTGGGCGTAGGGGTCCCCCTGCGGCGGCGGGTACGCCTGCTGGGCGTAGGGGTCCCCCTGCGGCGGCGGGTACGCCTGCTGCGCGAAGGAATCGACCTGCGGCGGGAGGTACGCCTGCTGCGCGAAGGAATCGACCTGCGGCGGGGGGTACGCCTGCTGCGCGAAGGGGTCGGCCTGCGGCGCCGGGTGGTCGGCCGGCGGCTGCGGGTGGGACGGCAGCGGGGCCGCCGGATTGCCGGTCGGGTCGGGCGGCGGAACCGAACCGGGGGTCGGCGGGTGTTGATCGGTCACGCCGGGACGTTACACATCAGCAGGTGTTTTAGCCGCCCCGGACGATTTCAACTTGGCAACGTCGACCATTAGTTTGATCACTGTGCGGATCCGCCGGGTCGAGCAGGGCCTTTCGGAGCAGGAACTCGCCGACGCCGCCGCGCTGCTGCGCGGGCTGGTGGCCGGCGGAGCGGCGCTGGGCTGGGTCGACCCGCCCGGCCCGGACGAGGTGCGGCGCCTGCTGACCGCGGTGGCCGTCGACGAGGACGCGGTGCTGGTCGTGGCCGGCGAGGACGGCCGGCTGGCCGGGCTCGGCTACTGGCGGCGCTACGACCGGCCCACTCACCGCCCGCACGCCGACGTCGAGAAGGTCGCCGTCGACCCCGCCCACCAGGGCCGGGGCCTCGGCCGGCAGATCATGACCGAGCTGATCGCCGCGGCCCGGGACGCCGGCATCGAGGTGCTGACCCTCGACCAGCGCGCCGACAACACCCGGGCCGCGGCACTCTATGAGTCGCTCGGCTTCCGGCAGTACGGCCGGCTGGAGCGCTTCGTCGCGGTCGGCGACCAGCGCTGGGACAAGCTCTTCTACGCCCTGCGGCTGGCCGGCTAGCTCTCCTTCGCGCCCTGCGGCCGGCCGGACAGCTCGATCCTTGCCTTGATGCGGCAGTGGTGGGCCAGCAGGGTGACCAGGGCCGGGCCGTCGATCAGCTCGAGCGGCCGGCCGGCCAGCGCGTCGTACGCCTCCGGCTCGATCCCGCCCAGCGACACCAGGATGCCCTTGGTCGCGCCGGCCGCGGTCATCGCGCCGGCCAGGGCGTGCACCGCGGCCGCGCCCACCGGTGCGCCGCGCACCGCGTGGATCACCACCGGGCCGCCGAAGACCGGGCGTGGGTCGGTGGCCAGCCAGCGGGAGCCGGCCGCGGTGCGGTCACCCGGGCCGATGTCCAAGCCCATCACGCCGAACAGGTCGGTCAGCTGCCGCTCCCAGGCCGCGTCGGCGAGGGTGACCAGGTTGGGCCGCTCGTCGATCTCGGCGAGCACGTTGAACTCCTCGGTGAAGTCCCGATCGGCGTCCCGCTCGAAGTCGATCTTCGGGGTGACCGGGGCGAGCTGGTCCGGCTCGAGCGAGAGCGCGCCCTGCAGGTGCTTGAGGCAGGCGACCGGCTCGACCCGGCGCAGCTTGATCGCGGCGAACGTCTCCCGGTCGGTCCGCACCGAGACCAGGCAGGGGCGCACGAACCGGCCGGTCCGCCGATCGACGGTGTCCACGATGCCGTTGAACGACACCTGCCGGACCAGCCCACCGCGGTCCGCCTCGATGACCTCGTGAATGGTCCGCAGCGTGACCTGGGCGATGATCTGCAGGTACCGGCGGCGGATCTCGCCCTCGTCCCGGGGCACCGCGGTCAGGTCGTCCCGGACCCGGTCGTACCGATGCTCCTTCACCACCGGGATCACCTCGATCGGTGGCAGGTGGTACTCGATCAGCAGGTGTTTCTGCTTCGGCAGGTACGCCAGGCGAAAGTGCTGCGGGAAGTCGTCGGGGTAGACCGAGTTGCCGAGCACCATGGCGAAGTATTCGACCACCGACGCCGGGTCCGCGCCGGCCACCGCGGCGGCGAACCGGTCGACCTCGGCGTTGTAGGCCGTCATCTTCGCCTCGTACTTGCGCCGGTTCTCCTCGTACGACCGCTTGCGCGCCAGCAGTCGCCGTTCGCGCCGCTCCTCGGCCGCCACCCACTGGGCGTGCGCCTGCTCGTAGACCCGCCGGGCGCTCGCCGTCTGCTGCTGGTGCAGCGGCGCGCCGAGCAGCTTGCCCATCCCGCGCGGCTGGGGTGGCAGGTAGCTGTCCCAGTGCGGCTCGGGCAGCGGGCGGCCGAGCGGCCCCGGATCGAACGGCGGCACGGTCAGCGGCTTTTTGAACCGGCCGAGGTCGATGTGGTCGTCCACGTCCAGGGTGGAGAGCAGCAGCGTGTCCAACTCGCTCAACCGCGCCCGCACCTCGGCGTTGGCGGCGGCCGCGTCGGCGGTGCGCGCCTCGGCGTACAGTCGCCGCCGTTCCCGCTGCCGCTCCACGTCGGATGCCGCCTGCTGCGCCGCGGCGATCGCCAGATCGGCGTTGCGCCGGATCAGGTCGCGCTGCCGGGCGGCGGCGGTGTTGGCTCGCTGGCCGTCGGCCACCTGCGTGGCGTGCGCCCGCTGCATGTCCCGGATGATGCCCATGCCTCGTCCTCGCTCCGCGTCGGTCCAATCGCCACCATATCCGGCGAATCTGGATCTAGTTACGCGGCGCGTACCCGGCGGAGCTGTCCGTGCATGGTCGGCCCGGACCGGGGGTAGGAATCGCAGATGGTTCCACAGTCGGTACGTGCAGTAACTGTCCGTCATGGTCATAGCCGTGATCTAGGACCAGAATTACGCAGCGCAGTGGTCACCCGATCGGTTGAATCCCTACTCTGATCGAGCTAGTAGCTGCTGCCAGCGGCGTTGTCGGCGGAATGGACAAAACATTGACGCAACCGGGATCTGTTACTTCTAGCCCGTGACGGGTGGTAATAGGTCGGGGTTGGGCGCACGGGCGAGGGGGAGGTGGACGCCGCATGGCCGCACCGAAGGAGCGGCGGTCGCTTCCGGCTGCCCTCCCGGAGCCGCGCGTCGCGGCTGAGGATCGACTGGGCAACGCTTGGTTCTCCTACACCGCATCGGGTGACCAGATCGTGTGGTCGGCCCCCTTGCGGGCGATGCTCGGGCACCCGCCCGCCGCCCAGAACGAGGTGAGCCGCAAGGTTCTCGCCCGGTACGTGCACCGCGACGATCACGTGAAGGCGCTCGGCGCGATCACCAAGGCCTGGACGGGCGGCGCCCCGGTGCGGACCACCGTGCGCCTTATGCGGTCGGACGGCGGCTGGTTCGACGTGGACTGCCGGATCGAGCCCGTGACGAACCCGGACGGCACGGTCCGCGGCGTCCGCGGCACGGTCACCGACGTCTCGGCCCGGGAGAGCGCCCGCCGCGAGATGGCCCGGCTGGCTCGCCGCAGCGAGACCGTGCAGGACTCGCTGGTCGACCCGGACCCGGCGACCGGCCTGCTCAACCGGGCCCGGTTCGCCGATGAGATCGATCGGGCACAGCGGCGCGGCGGCGGCGCCATCGTGGTCATCCGGGTGCAGCCGGCCCGGCCCGAGGACGCCGCGATCCGCCCGGAGCTGCAGGCGGACCTGCTGCACCGGGCCGCCCGGGTGCTCGAGGGCGTGGTGCAGGAGGGCGCACTGCTCGGCCGGGTCGGCCCCAGCGAGATCGGCCTGCTGTTGGCCGAGACCTCCTGGCCGATGGCCCGCCGCGAGGCCCAGCTGCTGGTCGAGGCGCTGCGCTCGCAGACCTTCGTGCTGCCCGACACCTGGCTGCGGGTCAGCGCGTGGGGCGGGCTGGTGCGGTTCACCCCGGATGCCGAGGCCGGCAGCCACGAGGTGCTGATCGACGCCGAGCACGCCTGGCGCCAGTCCCGGGACGCGGACAAGACGATCACCCCGGTGGCGCACCCGGTGCCGGCCCGTGACCGGCAGGGCTCGTACCGGACCCGGGTCGCCGACGCGCTCGGCACCGACCGGTTCACCCTGTACGCCCAGCCGATCCTCGACCTGCAGAGCAACGCGGTAACCCGGCACGAGCTGCTGCTGCGGGTGCTCGACGAGGCGAACGGGCCGCAGTCGCCGATCCAGGTGCTGGACACCGCCGAGCGGCTCGACGCGGTCTACGACATCGACCTGTGGGTGGTCGAGCGGGCCATGCAACTGGCCGCCGAGCAGCCCGGGCAGTGCCTGCAGATCAACCTGTCCGGTCGCTCGGTCGGCGACCCGCGGCTCACCGACGAGGTCGAGCGGCTCCTGGCGAAGTACGGGGTGCACCCCGGCCAGCTCACCTTCGAGATCACCGAGACCGCGCTGATCGGCAACCTGAGCGAGGCCCGCCGGTTCGCCGACCGGGTCCGTGACCTCGGCTGCGAGCTGGCCCTGGACGACTTCGGCTCGGGCTACGCGTCGTTCCGCTACCTGCGGATCTTCCCGATCGACCTGGTCAAGATCGACGGGGAGTACGTGGTCGACCTCGTCGACAATCCGCAGGACCAGGTCCTGGTGCGGGCCCTGGTGCAGGTCTGCCAGGCGTACGGGATCCGCACGGTCGCCGAGTTCGTGCAGGACGAGCCCACCCTGCGGCTGCTGCGCGAGCTGGGCGTCGACTACGTCCAGGGCTATCTGATCGGCCGCCCGGCCCCGCTGCTTCCGGGACGGTTGCCCAGCACCTGAGCTGGGTAACCGTCCCCGCATGGAGCACTTCACGATCGCCACCGTCGCGGAGCGGAACCCCGATTTTCGCCGGGTCCTCTGGACCGGCAAGCACACCCAGCTCGTGATCATGACGATCCCGCCGGGCGGCGAGATCGGCGAGGAGGTCCACGAGGTGGACCAGATCCTCACCTTCGTCAGCGGCGTCGGCAAGGCCACCGTCTCCGGCCAGTCCCGCAACGTCGCGCAGGGCGACCTGGTCGCGGTGCCGGCCGGGCACAAGCACAACTTCGTCAACACCGGCCCGAACCCGCTGGTCCTCTACACCGTCTACGGGCCGCCGGAGCACGCGGACGGCGCCGTGCACCGGACGAAGGAGGAGGCGGACCGGCTGGAGGAGGAAGGCAAGGACGAGCCGCCGCAGAGCTGAGAAAACACGTCGCCGGAACCGGCCGAGGCCCCCCAGCCAGCCGGTTCCGGCGCCGCGCGGGGCGTTACCCCCGGCGGAACCCTACTCGGGGCGGCCCGGCCCATCGATCGGCGTGCCCGTTTGGTCGCCGTCCCGTTGCCCCAATGAGATACTTCGGACGGTGAACCACTAACCTTCCATCATGGACGACCCCCGGTGGTTGACCGACGAACAGCAGCAGGCCTGGCGCCGTTTCGTCGAAGTGCTCGTGCGGGTGCCCGCGGCGCTCGAGGCGCAGCTCCAGCGGGATTCGGGCCTCACACATATGGGTTACATCGTGTTGTTCACCCTCTCGGAGCGCCCGGACCGGCGGCTGTCGATGAGCCGGCTCGCCAAGCTGGTCTCCGCCTCGCTCTCCCGGCTGTCGCACGTGGTCGCCCGGCTCGAGGCGCAGGGCTGGGTGCGGCGCGAACGTGACGCCGAGGACGGCCGGGTGCAGATCGCGGAGCTCACCGAGGCCGGGTACGCCAAGGTCGTCAAGACCGCCCCCGGCCACGCCGAGGCCGTTCAGCAACTCGTGTTCGACCGGCTCAGCCCGGCCCAGGTGCGCCAGCTGGTCAAACTCGCCGACGCGCTCCTGGAAGCACCCGTCGAAGTGCGGCCGCCCGACCAATAGGCTGGCTCCGTGATCCCACTCACGGAGGGACGTGCGCGGATGAGTCAGCGAGTGCGGGGCGTCATCGCCCGAGGCAAGGGCGCGCCGGTCGAAGTGACGACGATCGTCGTCCCGGACCCCGGGCCGGGCGAGGCGGTCGTCAAGATCCAGGCGTGCGGGGTGTGCCACACCGACCTGCACTACCGCGAGGGCGGCATCAACGACGACTTCCCGTTCCTGCTCGGCCACGAGGCGGCGGGCGTGGTCGAGGCGGTCGGCGACGGGGTCACCGACGTGGCGCCGGGCGACTTCGTGGTGCTCAACTGGCGGGCGGTCTGCGGGAACTGCCGGGCCTGCCTGCGCGGGAAGCCGTGGTACTGCTTCGCCACGCACAACGCGACGCAGAAGATGACCCTCGAGGACGGCACCGAGCTGTCCCCGGCGCTGGGCATCGGGGCCTTCGTCGAGAAGACGCTGGTGGCGGCCGGGCAGTGCACCAAGGTCGACCCGTCGGCTCGGGCCGCCGCGGTGGGGCTGCTCGGCTGCGGCGTGATGGCGGGCATCGGCGCGGCGATCAACACCGGCGGGGTGACCCGGGGCGACTCGGTCGCGGTGATCGGCTGCGGCGGGGTGGGCGACGGCGCGATCGCGGGCGCCGCCCTGGCCGGGGCGACCACGATCATCGCGGTCGACACGGACGAGCAGAAGCTCGACTGGGCGCGCGGCTTCGGCGCCACCCACACGGTAAATGCCCGGAACGAAGACGTCGTCGCGAAAATCCAGGACTTGACCGGCGGCTTCGGCGCCGACGTCGTCATCGAGGCGGTCGGCCGGCCCGAGACGTACAAGCAGGGCTTCTATGCCCGCGATCTCGCCGGAACCCTGGTGCTGGTCGGCGTGCCAACACCCGAGATGACGATCGAGCTCCCGCTGCTCGACGTGTTCGGCCGCGGCGGCGCCCTCAAGTCCAGCTGGTACGGCGACTGCCTGCCGACCCGCGACTTCCCCATGCTGGTCGGCCTCTACCGGCAGGGCCGCCTCGACCTGGACGCGTTCGTCTCCGAGGAGATCGCCCTGGACCAGGTGGAGGAGGCCTTCACCAAGATGCACACCGGCGGCGTACTGAGATCGGTCGTGTTGTTCTAAACCTTTTCCCGTACGGGACGGACAAGTCCCCGATGCGGCGCCTCGCGCGGCGGGTGGTCACCCTCCGCGCGCGGCCGCCGGGTTGTCCTGCATGGCCCGGCCGGCCCTGCCACGAGCCCGGGGACTCAGCTGACTCGTACGGTCAACGGAGCGGAAGCGAAACGCCCAGAGCGAGTCAGGCCGCTCTTGCATAGGCCGGCACGGAGCGGTCGGCCAGCAGGTCGAGGGAGAGGGCCGCGGTCCAGCTGAACGTCGGTGCGCCGAGGCCCTCGCCGGTGATCGGGTGGAAGTACTCGAAGTGCCCGTTGCGGTGCACCAGCCGCACCATCGCCGTGCGCAGGTCCTCGGCCTCGTCGTGGAAGCCATGCATCAGCAGGCCGCGGCGCAGCAGCCAGTTCACGTTGATCCAGAGCGGGCCGCGCCAGTAGCGCCGGGTGTCGAAGGCCGGCGCCGTGCGGTCGTAGCTCGGCGCGGGCAGGTCCGAGATGCCGAACCGGTCCGACCGGGCCTCGGCCATGACCGCCTCGACCTGCTCGGCGGCGAGGTCGGGCAGCATCAGGGGCACCAGGCCGCTCACGCAACGCTCCGGGCTGAGCCGGCCGGTGCGCACGTCGAGCGCGTGGAAGGTGCGTGTCTGCGGGTTCCACAGCCGCTGCACGATCGCCGCGGTGATCGCCCGTGCCCGCTCCCGATGGGTGCGCGCCTCGGCGGCCAGGCCCAGCTCGCCGGCGATCTGGGCGAGCGCGAGCTCGGCCGTGGCCAGGATCGAGTTGAACGACGGGCACTCCACCACGAAAGCGTGCCGGCCGAGCAGCCCGTCGTCCGAGTAGCCCTCGGCGCGGTAGGTGAGCACCAGGCCCACGTACCGGCTGTAGTCGACGTCGGTGGGGCGGTGCGCGGCGTCCGAGACCTCCAGGTCGCGCCGCCGGTACGTGGTGAGCAGGCCCAGGTCGGCGGGCACGTTCGCCATCGCCTCGTCCCAGGCCGGGCTGTTGTCCAGGCCCGACTCCCACGGGTGCACGATGGCGGCCAGCCCGCCGCCGCCGAGGTTCCGCTCACCGGTCAGGTACCGCTGCTGGGCGACCAGGCGCGGGTAGAGCCACTCCAGCTCGGTGCGGGCCTGCCGGCCACAGTCCGCGCCGTGCGCCGCCGCGTGCCGGTAGACCTCCCAGGCCGCGATCGCGTGCATCGGCGGCTGCACGATGCCGGTGCTGCCGCGGGCCGGGCGGTCGCCGTACGCCGGCACGTCCCAGAACCCCGGCCCGGGAAAGTAGTCGGCCTCCGCGGTCGCCGGGTCGAAGACGATGTGCGGCACGCGGCCGTCCGGCCACTGCGCCTCGAACAGGCTCCGCAGGTCACGCCAGGCGCGGGTCGGGTTCACGTAGGCCAGGCCGATGGCGATGAAGGCGGCGTCCCAGCTCCACTGGTGGGGATACAGCCGGCGCGAGGGGACCATGTGATCGCCGGCCCAGTTGGTCTCGAGGACACGCACCGCGGAGTTCCACAGTTCGGCCGAGATCTCGGTCTTCGGGGCGGTGTTCGGGATCAGGTCGTGGTGCATTTGGTCAGAGGCCCTTCCGCTGCGTCGTCCGCTGAAGAGAACCGGTGCGTGGCGGTTCGGGCACGGACCACAGGTGCGCCACTCCCCGAGATCACCCATCGGCTGGAGTGAACCGGGCCTGAACTTTAGGTGGCCGCTCAGCGGACCGGAATTGCCCGCCAGAGGTGGCTGCGACGACCCGGAAGGTAGGGCGAGTCCAGCCGTTTGGCCACCACCTCGATCAGGCCCTGAGCGCGCGCGGTCTCGATCGCGAACGCGCCGCCGCCGGGGAAATAGGGCGGCGTCTGCCAGTGCTCGCCGGTGATGGCCAGCCCGTCCAGCAGCTCCCGGCGCTGGGCGTAGCCGATCCGCTCGGTGGTCGCGTGCCCTTCCAGCCAGAGCAGGTCGTACGCGAGGTACTGCACGGGGGTGCGCTCGGCCGCGCGCCGGGCGTCCTTCGGCGCGATTCGCCGCTCCAGCAGCGTGGCGTCCGGCCGGGCGCCGTCGAACGCGACGAGCTCGCCGTCCAGTACGGCCTCGATCGGCGCGAGCGCCGGCCCGAGGGCCCGGATCTCCGGGAACCATGCGGTGAGATCTTCGCCGCCGGCTCCTTTCAGCCGTACGCGGCCGCCGTCGACGTAGGCGACGGCACGCAGTCCGGACCAACCCATCTCGTACGCCCAATGGTCGTCGTCCTTGGGTTGTCTGCCCTTCTCGGCAAGCATCGGCGGCACGTCCTCGGGCATCGGCTCCCAGCCCGGCTCGGGTGGATCCATCCGGCGCACCATCCAGTCGGCGCCCCCGGTCCGGAAGAAGATGTAGCGGCCCTCGGCGCGCTCGCCGTGGAAGACGACCTCGATCTCGTCGTCGCGCCACTTCCGGGTCTCGTACGTGCCCGAGTCGAAGATTCGCATCTGGCCGCCGCCGTACTCGCCGGCCGGGATCTCGCCGTGGAACTCCAGGTACTCCAGCGGGTGGTCCTCGGTGTGCTTGGCCAGGTGGTTCTTGGTGCGGTCCCGGGGCAGGCCGCGCGGCACGGCGAAGCTGACCAGCACGCCGTCGCGTTCCAGCCGGACGTCCCAGTGCAGGGCACGGGCGTGATGCTGCTGGATCACGAAGCGGTTCTGCCCGGTCTCCGGCGGATGGCTCGCCGGGACCGGCTCGGGGGTCTTCGCGCTGTCCCGCTTCCGCCGATATTCGCCCAGCCGGTCGGTCATCTGCCCATTCTTGTCGTACCCCCGTGCAAGGGTCTTCACATGTATTCGGAAAGGGCGTCGTCGCTACCGCACGTGGTGGCCTGGTGGAGCGTGACCGGGCCGGGGGAGCGGGAGAAACGCATCCTGCCGGACGGCTGTCTCGACATCATCTGGCAGGACGGCCGCGTCTTCGTCGCGGGTCCGGATACGACCGCCCAGCTCGGTCGCCCGGTGCCGGGCAGCCGCATGTTCGCGTTGCGCTTCGGGTCCGGCACCGGCCCGGGGGTGCTCGGCCTGCCGGCGTCCGAGTTGGTCGATCGGCAGGTGCCGCTCGACGCCCTCTGGCCGGCCGCGCAGGTGCGGCCGCTGGCCGAGGCGTCCGATCCGCTGGCGGCGCTGACCGCCGCGGCGGCCCGCCGTTGGTCCGACCCCGACCCGGTGGCGTTGGCCCTGGCCGCGGCGGCCCGAGCCGGAAGGCCGGTCACCGGGATCGCCGATCGATGCGGCCTGAGCCCGCGGCAGTTGCAGCGCCGCAGCAATGCCGCCTACGGCTACGGGCCAAAGGTGTTGGAGCGGATATTCCGGATGCAACGGGCGGTCGGGTTGGCCCGGCGGGGCTCGCCGTTCGCGACGGTCTCGGCAGCGGCGGGCTATGCCGACCAGGCCCACCTCGCCCGGGAGGTGCGAGCCTTGGCCGGCGTCCCGCTCGGCGTGCTGATCAGCTCTTGAGCCAGGTGAAAAGCTCGATCTGGTAGCCGTCCGGGTCGCGGACGATGGCGTACCGCTGACCCCAGAACGCGTCCCACGGGTCCTTGACGTTCGGGTGCCCGGCGGCCACCAACTCGGCGTGCAGACTGTCCACCTCGGCCGGGTCGGCGCAGAGAAAGGCCAGGCTGGGCCCGTCCTTGACGGCGCCGCCGGGTCGGTGGCCGGGGTCGAACGAAGCGATCGACGCATGTGTGTCGAACATCAACCGGATGCCGCCGGGCAGTTCCGCCTCGGCATGCGGCTCGTCCTCCGCACCGGCCGGAAACTCCAGCCCGAGGCGGCGATAGAAGGAGAGTGAGGTTGCCATGTCGGCCACCGCGAGGCCGATTCCGTTCACCATCGGTGCCATGTGCGTGACGCTACGGCGGAGCGGCGCCGCTGTCTTGAACAAATCGGACGGGAGGATGATCGAGGGTTCCCCCTCTCCGTGGCTAGGGGTAGTCTTCTGGCTCCGACGCGTGTCCGAGCACCGGGAGGCAGTGCCGCGATGACCTTGCGCATCCTCGTGGTGGGCGCCGGAATCGCCGGCCTCTCCACCGCCCGGGCGCTGCGGCTCGCGGGTTACCGGCCCGACGTGGTCGAGGAGCTTCCGGCCACGATGATGCCCGGCGCCGGCATCTACCTTCCGGGCAACGCCTCTCGCGCGCTGCGCCATCTCGGGCTGGACGCGCCTCTGCGACCGCTCGGCGACCTCATCTTCCGCCAGGTCTTCATGGATGCCCGCGGCCGCAGCCTGTTCGAGATGGACGTGGCCGGCCTGTGGGCCGGTGTCGGCGAGTCTCGCGCGCTGTCCCGTGGCGACCTGCAGCAGGTGCTGCTCACCGGCGTCGGCGGCGAGGTGCGGTACGACACCGCCGTCCGCGACCTGGAGATCTTCGACGCCACCGCCAAGGTCGAGTTCGGCGACGGCAGCGTCGCCGAGTACGACCTGGTCATCGGCGCGGACGGCCGGCGGTCCACGATCCGGGCCAAGGCCGGGCTCGGCGGGGCGGCCGTGCCAACCGGGCAGATCGTCTACCGGTCGGTGGTCCGGGGCGGCCCGCCGCTGAGCGAGTCGACGGCGCTGCTCGGCCGGCGGTCCTCCTTCGTGGCCATGCCGATGGGCGGGCGGCGGCTCTACTGCTACGCCGACGAGACCGCGCCGGATGCTCCGAACCCGGCCGACCCGCAGGCTCACCTGCGCAATGTCTTCGGGTCGTTCGGCGGCCCGGTGCCGGCGATCCTCCAGGCGATCGAGGACGTGTCCGTGGCGCGTACCGACGAGGTGGTGCTGGAGAGCTGGTCGCGCGGGCCGGTGCTGCTGGTCGGTGACGCGGCGCACGCCACCGCACCGACCCTGGCGCAGGGTGCGGCGATGTCGTTCGAGGACGCGGTGGTGCTGGGCGAGGAGTTGAAAAGGTCCGAAGGGGACATTCCGGTCGCGTTGCGGGCGTACGAGGCGCGCCGCCGGCCTCGCTGCGGCGCGGTCCGCGACCGGACCAGGGAGCGCGACCGCACCCGCGATGTGCCGCCGGCGCTGCGCGATCCGATGCTGCGACGGCGTGGCCTGCGGATTTTCGCGGAGCACTACCGTCCACTAGTGCCACCCGCCTGAGAAGTCGATCAGGTCACAGGCAACCCCCCGCCGACTTCACGTGAGTGGGGGACTATCCTGCGTGCGAGGTACGCCTTTCCCTATTGGGGCGTACTGAGCGGGATAAACGAGACAACGGAGGCTATTCGTGACGACCGTTGCGCCTAAGCCGATCGTGACCCGGCCGTACCCGGTCCGGCGGCAGGTCAAGGGTTCGGCGCTAGCCCGGATCCTGCGCACGACGGACGCGAAGCAGATCGGGATCATGTACATGATCACCTCCTTCGTGTTCTTCCTGCTGGGTGGCCTGATGGCGCTGCTCATGCGGGCCGAGCTGGCCCGCCCGGGCATGCAGTTCCTCTCCCCGGAGCAGTACAACCAGCTGTTCACGATGCACGGCACGATCATGCTGCTGTTCTTCGCGACGCCGATCGTGTTCGCCTTCGCCAACTTCGTGGTGCCGATCCAGATCGGCGCTCCGGACGTGTCGTTCCCGCGACTCAACGCCTTCGCGTACTGGCTCTACCTGTTCGGCGGCACGATCGCCGTCGGCGGCTTCCTCACCCCGGGCGGCGCGGCCGACTTCGGCTGGTTCGCGTACACGCCGCTGAGCGACTCGCTGCACTCGCCCGGCATCGGCGGGAACATGTGGGTGGTCGGCCTCGCGCTCTCCGGTCTGGGCACCATTCTCGGTGGTGTCAACATGATCACCACGATCCTGACCCTGCGCGCGCCCGGCATGACCATGTTCCGGATGCCGATCATGACGTGGAACATCCTGGTCACCAGCCTGCTCGTGGTGATGGTCTTCCCGTTCCTGGCGGCCGCGCTGTTCGCCCTCGCCGCCGACCGCATCCTGGGCGCCCACGTCTTCGACGTGAATACCGGCGGCCCGATGCTGTGGCAGCACCTGTTCTGGTTCTTCGGCCACCCCGAGGTGTACATCGTGGCGTTGCCGTTCTTCGGCATCATCACCGAGGTCATCCCGGTCTTCAGCCGCAAGCCGGTGTTCGGCTACAAGGGC
>NZ_JAOSZE010000080.1 GCF_025630775.1 Actinoplanes sp. KI2 | reverse complement strand
GAGCTGGCGTGCGACCTGTGACCCCCGAGCCGCGACCCCTTGACGGGTTGTGGCTTTCCTCATTTCTCTATTTACTTTCAACTCAAATGCTAGCTGCACGAATTGACATTGTCCATTTAGTCGCCCGTTAGGCGTAACGCCGGTGAATTGTCCGGCATCAAGCCATGGCAGCGGGTTGGCGCTCGCGCCGCGTGACGCCGTGCCAAACGGCTCGCCACGCCGTAGGGGTTCGCCGGATTCGGGCTCGGCGGCTGGGCGTCAAACAGCCTCGCCTGGTCACCGAGCACGGTAGATCGAGCGTCGGTGCACGTCGACCGCTTTGGACCAGGCTTGGTCGTTACCCGTGATCGATCGCGTCACGGCGGTTCGGTTGGATCAAGTCGGATACGAGGTCAGACGGCTTGGGCGGCCCCGCTTCGATTGATACGGTCGGATCCGTGCTGTACTTCGCTGCTGTACAGCAGCCTCTCCGTATCGGTTGTCTCCCACACTGCCAGGACGGTCCTCACTCAAAATTGTTGAGCTGCGATCCCGCTACTGCGACAACGTCGGGCGACTTCCCGAGGCATCCCGCAACACCCCGGTGATGACCGGTCGATCTGCACGGACCTGGCACGTCGCGAGGACCGACCGCGAGGTGGTCAGAGACCTGCCTTGGTGACTCCGTAGACGGCCTGAGAGTGAGTGAAGCCTTCGCCGCCGTCCGACGACAGTTGCTCGATCAAACCCTTACGAGAGAAGCCCGATATCGATAGGTAGCTCATTGCGGACTTGTAGGCCTGCTCGTTGAAATTGATGTGTAGTGAGTCCACGGCGTACGTCGCAGCCTTCACCGAGTAGCCGTCGCCGCCGTCCGACGACAGTTGCTCGATCAACCCTTTGCGGGAGAACGCGCTGAATTCGATGTAGCTCTGGGCCGACCGAATGGCGTTCTGCTCCTCCACGGTTGGCGCCCTCGTAGTCGGTTTGACGGCTGGAGGCGCCGCCTTCGTAGTCGGCTCAACGATCGGGGGCTTGGTTGTCGGGTCCGCGGTTGTTCTTGACGTCGGCTCTGTAGTGGCGTCAATCGTCGGGGGAGTAGCCGCGACCTTCGGGGCGGTCGCCGCGACCGTGGTTGCCGGCGTGGCATCCGCGGAGCTAATGCTGATCATCAGAGCCACGACACCGAGCCCCAGGCCCCAGCCGGGCCTGGTCTTGTTCACCATCGTGGTCAGAGCGGCGGCACTGACGATGATGGCCGCCAGGCCGAGGAGCGGGCCCACGGCCGGCACCCGGGCGAACAGGAAAGCGATGATCCCGATGCCGAGCGACCAGCGCAGCAGTGGGTGCTTGGCTGGCTGCGAGGTGAGGGGCGGGGGAAACGGCTGCTGAGACACGGCGGGCGGTACCTCTCGGCGGGCGGATGCATGATCGTTTCACTGCTGCCCGCCTTGGGCAGTGGGCCTTCTGGACGGATCGTCGATTGCGTCCCTGCCAAGCTCCGCCCAATCGGCTGAGGCTTTGCTAGACGCAAAATGAGGTGCAGGCAGACATTCGGTGCCAACTCCTGGAAAGAAAGCCAAGGCTAAGAGCCGTGCGCGCGCCGTGCGCTAGGCTCCGTGCTGACTCACCCGACGTCGTCGGTCTGCCCCGTTTTGGCAATCTGTCCGCCGAAAAGGTCAAGTCCATCGCTTCTACGGTCTACCTCGCTGTTTTGACCGCTTCCGTGTCAAGGAACGATCATGGCGCTGCCAGCTGCGCTTGTATCACCGCTGAGCTGCGCAGAGATACCATGAGCGGCCGTCGACGTCCGGGGTTGTAGCCCGGCGTTGTCACCCAGTTAGACACCCAGATTGCTGGGAGGATGCGTGCTTGACTCCACGACTACGTTGCCATCATGTCGAGTTCCACCGTCTTGACGGCGCTTGTCGCCGCGCTGGCAGCCCTCGGGGGCGTCGCTACCACCAACATTTCCGATTACTTCAAGGATAAGCGCCGCATCAACCACGATCTCGAAGTGAAGAAGCTAGATCGGGTTGCTGCTGAGTCGAGCAGGCGGAGGACTTTCGAACTCGAGAACCTGCATGCTGCCTACGACGCCATGTACCTGCTGATGCGGGACTTAGTGAAGATCCACACGGTAAGCGTCGAAAGCGCCAGAACCACCGGCCTCGGTTACGGCAGCGCTCGGCTACCCGAAGGAACGACGGCCGACCTGGAGAGCAGAAGCCGTGCGGCGAAGACCATCCAGTTGATCCTCGACGACAACATCCGCAAGATCGCGCTCGACGCGCAGACGGCGATGACCGAAGTTGCCACGATGGGCGCCCGCGCAAAGTTTGAAGGCAGGCCCCCAGTGTCGGTTGACAGTGGGGAATCCGCGTGGACGGAAGCCGGCAGGCTCGGCATCGATGCGATGGAGCTGATCGCGGATCGTATCCGCACCCTAATGCAGGAAAACGTCAACTAGCGGATGGCAACTGGGAAGTCCCTTGACCCCAGGCAACCAACATAGCTACATGACCTTAGGAAAGATGCGACTTAAGCTGCAGGCTTAGTCCGCTGAAGTCCACGAGGGTCCGCCGTGATCACTCGCGATTGTCACTCATTTAGTCCACCCACGTAGCCTCCCTCGGGCTCGCTCAGCCGAAGTAAGTCGCTGATTGTTCCGGCCCAATCTGCGAACGAGGTCAATCAGACTCCGCCTCACCGTGGGTCGGACGTCTCTCTGCAATACGTCTTTCCTAATTGCTCGACGCAATTCTTCTAGGTCATCAAGTGTGAGTCGCGCAACTCTTCGCCATTCATTCTCGTCGAGTGGAGCTCCAGCGCTGAGTTGCGTCAGCAAAAGGCGATGTTGGCTTCGCATACCGAGTCCGATTCCAACAGACAGGAAGACCTGGAAGTCTCTACTCGCCACAAGTTCAGCTTTTGGCAAGCATTCGTCGATCTTTTGATCCCACCTGCCCCACTCTTGCACCATGGGGCCGACATCAGCCGATAGCTTTTCTGAAAGCCGGTAATCAACTAGCTTAGCCGAGGAGGCTATCAACGAAAAGATCTTGTAGGCGTTGGTCACAGCGTCGAACAAGTCGATGTATGCCTTCATTCGCTGATCTCTAGCCCAATTTGAGACTTCTCTTGATTCGGTTGCCTTGGCGCCGTACCGAACGCCCAATAAAGCCGCTCCAGCAGCGATTATCGGAGGAACCACCGATTCCCAACCCATGGCGACACGCTACAGAGGTGCGTCATCGGATGGACAGGAGCACACGGCCCGACGGCCCGACAACGGCGCGTGGCTGCAACGGCACGGCGACGGAGCCGAAGGACGAGAACGTGAAGGATCTCTTTGGGGGTTAACGTGTCCGGACGGCACCCACCTTGACGCGATCGCGGTGCCGACGGCCCGCTGCCGGAGCCGCGCCAGGCCTCATTCGTGCTCAACTCGTCCGCATACGCCGATACGATCGACAACACCCCCAGCGTCTGGAGGCTGGCCCCTAGTTAGCGCCGGCCGGCTTCTCTGCTAATGGCGCAATAGGCGGATCGCCGAGGAGAATTCTTTCGCTTGCGTGCCGAGGACCCCTGTCATCCATACCGCCCGGTAGAACTCCCACCAGTCGAAGAGCGACCGGTAGACCGCCTGGTTGATGACTTGGCGACCTGCCTTCCACCCGTCCTGGGTGTTCATCTGTGCTGAGAGGTCCACGTCGGCGGCCAAGATCGACGACACCATGCCCGCCCAGATGGACCGCGGCGACGGCTGAACCTGCGGATCGTCGCCCAGCGAATCGAGGAAGTAGAACCTTCCCTGGTCGCCAAACCGGTCCAGTGCGTTCAGTTCCGCAGCGATCACAGGGTCCGCTTCGATGGCAGCGCGCCGTGCCTGAATATGGTAGGGAACCGTGCCCCTGGTTAGATCAAGCTGGGCACGGGCTTGCGCGTCCGCCACGACGACACGGTGACGAATTCGTTGCATGTGGTTCTTCGATGGCCACGGCTCGCCCCGGTCAAGACGAGCCATCCCGATGGTCAGCTTCAACAGCTTCTCGGCGCCCAAGGCCAGCAGTGCCATCGCTGGCGATGCGTCGTCGTAGTCGTAGGTGGTGGCCTTGATGATCCGAAGTCCATGTGCGAACAGGGCAGACGCCTCGTTCGCTTCCTCGATCAGGGCGAGATTCCACTGCAGGCTGCCCGGGGTGTTCATGAGCTGAGGCTACGGCTGCGGTCCAGCGACTTTCGTGTCGTCGCAGCGTGGCCGTGTTGTGCCGGGGTTGTCGGTTTTCCGGCGCCTTCGAGCCAGCCTTCCTATGAATTGACACCATCGGCTTCGCCACCAAACCCCCAGCTGGCACGCCATGATGTTGTTGTGGATGCTCGGCGGCTCAAGATGCACACGGTCCTTCGATACGGTCGCGACGGCGGGCCGAATGTACGAGTGGTCGACGGTTATCCGAACTTTTACTTCCTGGCGACGGCGCCTGGTAGCTCCCTGCCGATGTTGACCATGGAGCGGGGCATCACCACGCCCGCTGGCGTCAAGGGTCCGGACGGTCTCAGGCGTCCGGTGATCCTCATTCGCTCAAGCCCGTGGAAAGCTGGGCACGAGACGAATCCCTGGCACGACGAGTTCGACGTCGACCACGGTCACGTCCGCTATTTCGGCGATCACAAGGCGGGCACGACGGGCCTACCGGGCGCCACACCTGGCAACCGCGGCCTGCTAGAGGCATGGCGTTATCACGCCGGCACCAGCCCCGCCGAAAGGCTGCTCGCACCGCCACTGATCCTTTTCCGCTCCACTACGGTGCATCGAGATGGGCGCGCCATCGTGAAGGGACACGTTGAGTTCATGGGTGCGGCGCTCATCGAGCGACTGGAACACGTGGTCCAACGCGACCCCCAGACCGGGGTAACCTTCCCGAACATCGCACTGGACCTCGCAGTGGTCGACCTCTCCGACAGCGGCGATGAGCTGGACATGCGGTGGATCTACGACCGGCGCGACGCGGCGCTTGACGCAGAGAAGGCCAATCGATACGCGCCCGAATCGTGGAAAAAATGGATTAAACAAGGCAGTGCCGCAGTGCCCTCCGTCCGCCGGCGAGTGCTTTCCTCCCGCATCCGCAGCACCGCTGAGCAGCAGCCTCAGGCGGGCAGTCCCGAGGCTGAGGTCCTCGGGAAGCTGTACAAGTTCTTCGATGGCCGTAAGCATCAGTTCGAGCAGCTCGCTGCAGTCGTCGCCGCGCGTGTTTTGGGCAGCTCCGGTGCCTCGTACTCCCCGGGCTGGCTAACACGGGCCGGTGGGGACGGCGGCCTTGACTTCGTCGGCCGGCTGGACGTCGGTCTACCTTCCGCGAATACTCCGCTGGTGGTCCTCGGACAGGCCAAGTGCGTCCTACCGGACTCGACCGTCAGCGCGGAAACTGTCGCGAGAGTGGTCGCCAGGCTGCGCCGCGGCTGGCTCGGGGTCTTTGTCACCACCGGCTCCTTCTCCAAAAGCGCGCAACTTGAGGTGATCGACGATCAGTACCCCTTGGTGCTCATCGCCGGTCTTGTGCTCGCCGAACAAGTGATCGCCATCGCCGCCGCCGACTATGCTGGCGACCTCGACGCGCTCCTCGGAGCTGTCGAGCAGGACTACGAGCAAGCAGTGACGCAGCGCAGACCCGAGGAGATCCTGCGGGACTGACAGTCTTGACACCTCGATACCTCAGAGCCGGTCAGGGCCGAGCCTCCACCGGCATTCTGGCCGGTCGATCGCCAGTGACGCCTTGGGGTGAAAGGTCATCTCGTAGGGTTCGTTGACATGGCCGATCGGCTTAGGCCCAGTCCTCCAGGCGGGCACGGCGAGGCGGGAACTTGAGCTTGTTCAAGGCCTTACCTTCGATCTGTCGGATTCGCTCGCGGGTGAGCGAGAATCGGTATCCGATCTCTTCTAGCGTCCACGGTTCGCCGTCGATGAAACCCATCCGGAGTCGGATGATTTCCGCCTCTCGTTCGCTGAGCTCACCGAGCAGCTTGTCGATCTCAGCTCGAAGTTCCCGACCGTCGCGGTCGCGCTGCCCGCCATCTTCCTCGTCCGCGATGAGGGAGGCGATGGTCGTGCCGCTGTCGTCGATGGTCCTGTCCAGCGAGACGACACCCTGCATGAGCTGGAAGTGCCGGAGGACTTCGGATTCGTCGAATCCGGTTTCCGCAGCCAGCCTGCTCAGCGAAGGACGGATACCCGCCGCGACGAGCCCGTTGTAGGCGTTGCGCGTGCGCGTGATCTTTTCGCCGAGATGCACCGGGATTCGTATGAGCCGGTCGAAATCCATGATGGCGCGGGTGATGTGCTGACGGATCCACCAGGTCGCGTAGGTGGAGAACTTGAAGCCCTTGCTTGCGTCGTACTTCTGAACGGCTCGGATCAGACCCAGGTAGGCGTGGCCTGCCACGTCTTCGGCCTCCATGTGGACGGCTTGGGCCAGGTGCCGTCGAGTGATGGACCACGCCAAACGGACGTTGTGAGTGATCAGCGCGTCGAACGCCTGAGCCGGTTCCGCATCGTCGGGAAGGCGTCGCCGGAAGTCTTCGGGCAGTTCCTCCGCCAGCTCCATGTCCGCAGGGCGCATCAGGAGCGCCAGTCCCACCTCTTGCTCGGCCGTCAAGACATATCGGCTCGGGTCACGCATCCAGCGTCGAGCTCGTAGGAGGTCGCGCGCCGCGGCGACTGCGGCGTCATGGTCGACCGCGATCCGCTCGTCGGCAGCCGGCACGGTTTCGGTGCCTGCCTGTGCAGGGATCGCGGGCACCGACCTGCCGCCCGGGGCGATCGTTGAACCGGACGGTGAATTGACCTCACGCGTCGCTTCCGTCGTTGCCGCGGGTGGTGCATCAGGCTCAACGGTGACGCCGCCGGCCTGCAACGTGGAAATGATCTCTGCTTCGAGTGCCTCGTACTCAGCCGCGGGCGCCACAGATCGGATAACCCGTTCAAGCCGACTCTCGCGGATCCTGCCATCGCGGACATATGGCGCTAGCCGACGGACAAGACGCGTCAGGAGTGAACGATCGACTACTGGGTGGATTCCGGTCATGTCCTCGTTAACTTAAGGTGCGGTGCGGCACGCTCCCGTGCCTGATGACGGTCACAACATACGCATGGGGTACGACAAGAATGCGCATGATCCCGCGAGAACTGCCACCAGACCTCGACACGACGGCTGAGCTGCGCGTTCACGCGGCACTGGCCTCGCCCGACCTGGCCGGAGTCGCACTGCATTCGCTCCTGCTGCCCGAGCATGACTACAAGCTCACCGCCGAGATTGACTTCCTGCTCGTACTCGATGAAGCGGTGCTGGTCGTGGAGGTCAAGGGCGGGGGCGTGGCCTGTCGCCAGGGTCAGTGGACCTACTCCGACCGCGCCGGCCATCGGCGAACCTCCCGTGAGGGTCCATTCCATCAGGCCAACAGCGCGATGTACGCGTTGCGTCGCAACCTCGAGCAGCGGCTGGCTCCCCACGCGCTCGCCGACGTGCCGTTCGGGTATCTCGTAATCACCCCGGACGTCGAACTGCCGATGAGTGCGGAGTGGGACGAGCAGACATACGTCGGACGCGGTCCTTTCTCTCGTCCCAACGGTCTCCGAGATGGACTACGCCGCGCGGTGGACTACTGGGTCGGCAAGCACCCCGGGGCGAAGCCGCTGCCACGGAGTCTGCGCACCGACATCGCGAACACAGCGCGTCCCGACTTCGACCGCAGCCCCGGGCTTCACGCACGGGCGTCCGCGCTCGACCAGTCGTTCGATCGGCTCACCGCCGAGCAGTTCGACCGTCTCGACATTGTGACCGACAACGCCCGAGTCCTGTGCGCGGGAGGCGCTGGCACAGGCAAGACCTTCCTGGCCGTCGACGTCGCCCGCCGCCGGCGAATGAGCGGCGCCGATGTGATCTTCACCTGCCGCAGTGAGGTTCTCGCGGCGTTCGTCGCACGTCGGCTGCACGGCTCCGGCGTGCGGGTCGTGCCCTTCGAGCGGCTCGCCCAGGTGGCGCCCGCCGAGTATCTGGTCGTCGACGAAGCCCAGGACCTGATGTCGTTGGAGCGGCTCGACGTTCTGGACAAGGCGGTTGTCAATGGCCTGTGGAAGGGGCATTGGGTCATGTTCCACGACCCCAACGGCCAGGCCCACGTCTACGAGGGGTACGACCCCGAGGCGCTGCAGATGTTGCGCGACACCGGGGCAACGACCGCCAATCTGCGTACCAACTGTCGCAACACGCGGGAGATCGCCTTCCAGACGAGAGCGTTGACCGGGGCTGACACCGGTGTCGCCGCCGCCGGCTCCGGGCCGGAGGTCGTGTTCGTCACCTGCGAGAACCAACGAGACGAGACCGCCCGACTGGAGGCGCACCTTCGGGATCTGCGAGAACACGACGTTCCGAACGGCGATATCACTATTCTTTCTCTAAGAGGCGACTGGGACTCCAGCAGCGCTCGCGACACGCGGGAGGCCCGGCGAGGAGGAATCCGCAGGCTCGGCGTCGACTGGGCAGCGGATTGGCCCGGCACGACCCTGACTTGGGCATCCGTCGTCGACATCAAGGGTCTGGAGAACAGGTTCATCTGTGTCGTGGATGTGGACGGGCTCCGCGACGACCGATTGGATCGCCTTTACGTCGGACTCAGTCGGGCTCGGGCGGGATTGTGGGTCGCCCTCGACGAACCCGCTGACGAGCGGGTCAAAGAGCTCTATTCGGTCTACGCGGAAGCCGCGTTCGAAGTGTTGAGGAAGGGCGACCGATGACCCAGACCTTCGCCGACGTCCGTGAGGATTTCGTCTCGTACGTCCGGAGCCAGCTGGTTGGCCCGTTCGACGGCGACAACGAGGTCATCGCTGACACCCCGAACCGCCGCTACCTCATGGGCATCCTCTTCCCCGGCCGCGTCGCCGCCGAGGAATTCATCGAGGAGGAAGGCGAGCAATCGGAGCAGCCAGATAACCGCGCTGGCGGCGACGAGAACCTCTTCAGCGACACTTCCGTCACCACGGCCAACGACTTCCTGCCGGCCAGCCAGGGATTCACCTTCTACACCTCGGCCCGATCCCTTCACGTGGAGGTACAGGCCGCACGCTACGAAACGCTCGAAGGCGCTGCGGCGGAGGCGGCGATCGCCGCGCTGCACGAGCCGCTCGCCGAGCCGACCGAACAACAAGACCGAGATCCGCGCCGGCAGCGCACCCGTCGGGTCTGGCGGCGCCACCCGCTGGCTGCCGAACAGGTCGAACTCACCGGACCCCGACCGCCCATCGAGGTGCTGGAGGGGCGCGCTCGGCTGCACGTCCGTTGGCGGCCTGTGGCCGACGGCGCTCTGGTCACGGTGACCCTTGTGAACGCCGAAGTCGCCGAGGGCGACGTCAAGGTCGACCGGCTCTGGGACAAAATGCTGTTGCAAACTCAGATCACTGTCACGGTCGCCGATGACGGCGCCATCCTCGAATACCCCTCACTCGCCGCGGCCAGCCACGACGAGGAGGAGGAAGAGCTGCGCCTGCAGCACCGCGACGCGCGCACCCACGCCATCGGCCACGGCTGCGCCGTGCGTTGGTCCGGTTCCGGCACGGTCGATCGCCTCTGGTCCGACGTGATGCCCGACCTCGAGGTCCCGCGCGTGTCCGCCGACGCGCGCACCACCGACCCCGACGCAACCCGGGCCATGGACATCGCGTGGCTCAGCGACCAGCAGGTCTCCGTCGAACTTCTGCACCGCTCTCTGAGCGCATTCATCGGCCAGTACCGGTCGTGGGCACAGGGACAGCGCGAGGTCGTCGGGCGGCTGGCTCACCGAAGGCAGCGGGACGCCGCCGGCCGGATCCTGGCCCGCATCGACACCGCCGTCGTGCGCATGACACGCGGGGCGGAGCTCCTGGCGAATGACGCGACGGTGCTCCAGGCCTTTCGACTCGCGAACGAGGCGATGCTTAGGCAGATGCGACACGGGCGCAGCGATCTCGCAGGATCGCGTCGCCGCCGCGCGGAGGCGGTCGCCATGCCCGGCTCGTACGAGCCCGGTCCACGCTGGCGGCCTTTCCAGCTCGGGTTCGCCCTACTGACCCTCACCGGTCTGGCCGGCGACGACCCCGACGGCGAACGTGACATCGTCGATCTGATCTGGTTCCCGACCGGTGGCGGTAAGACGGAGGCCTACCTGCTGTTGGCCGCATTCGAGATCTTCCACCGCCGGATCCGCCACGGTGACCGCGGAGCCGGCACCACCATTCTCAGCCGGTACACGCTCACGCTGCTGACCACCCAGCAGTTCCAACGAGCAGCCACCACGATCTGCGCCTGCGAACGGCTTCGCCAGGAAGATCCCGCCCTGCTGGGCGACATGCCAATCTCCATCGGTCTCTGGGTCGGCGACGAGATGACCCCGAATCACTACGCCAAGGCGCACGACGCCGCCGAGGCGCTCAAGGAGGCGAACGAGCCGGACAACCGATTCGTGCTGGAGCGGTGCCCGTGGTGCGGGACCGAGACCGTGCCTCGGCAGCGGAGTGAGGACGCCTCGGACTACGGCATCACCTCTTCCGAGACCAGCTTCCGGTTCCACTGCACCAACGACCGATGCCCGTTCCACATCCGGCTCCCGGTCCACGTCGTCGACGACGACCTGTACGAGCACCCGCCCACCTTCGTGCTCGGCACCGTCGACAAGTTCGCCGGCCTGGCCTGGGAGCCCCGGGCAGGCAATCTGTTCGGCAGACCCGCCCGACGGCTGCCGCCGACGTTGGTCATCCAGGACGAGCTGCACCTGCTCACCGGACCGTTGGGAACCACCGTCGGGCTGTACGAGACGGCCATCCAGCTGCTCTGCGAGCACGAGGGAAGACGGCCGAAGGTCATCTCCAGCACCGCAACCATCCGTCGGGCCCCGGACCAGGTCCTCGGACTCTTCGGACGCAAGGTCGACCTCTTCCCGCCGTCGGGCATCTCGGCGGACGACTCCTACTTCGCGCAAGCAGACACCCAGCAACCCGGCCGGAAGTTTGTCGGGATCATGGCGCAAGGTCACACCTCGGACACCGCCACCGTGCATACCCTGGCCGCGCTCCTGCAGGCGCCCTTGGATCTGCAGCTCAAAGGCGACTCCCGCGACGTCTACTGGACCCCGATCGCGTACCACAGCTCCCTCAGAGAGCTGGGCCGTACGGTCACCATGGCCCGAGACGACGTTCCTTCGCGTCTTACCGCGCTGGTACGTGATCGACCGGTCCGCAAGTTCGAGGTCGACGAGATCACCTCCAACGTCGATCGCGCCCGACAGCCCGAGCTGCTCGAGAGGTTGAACCTCTCATGCGACGAGAGAGGCCATCTCGACCTGGTGGCCAGCACGAACATGCTCAGCGTCGGCGTCGACGTCCCGCGGCTCGGGCTCATGTTGGTCAACGGCCAGCCGAAGGCCACCGCCGAATACATCCAGGCGACCAGTCGAGTGGGCCGAGACCGCCACCCCGGACTCGTGTTCGGCCTCTTCCGCTCGACCAGGCCGCGGGACCGATCGCATTACGAGAATTTCGTGCCCTATCACGCCGCGCTGTACCGCTACGTCGAACCAACCAGCGTCACACCCTGGTCACCGCCGTCGCGTGACCGGGCCGTCCACGCCACTCTGGTCATCCTCGTGCGACACCATCTCGGTCTAGTGAGCGACGGCTCCGCCGGAGATGTCGTGAATCATCTGCAGGCGGTCGACGGCTACATCGAACAGATCGTGTCCGTGACCCAGGCCGTGGAACCACGCGAGGCCAGTCGTACCCGCGCGCAACTCCAAGGACTGCGCGACGACTGGGTACGACGCGCCAACGGCGCCGCCCGCGACAACCGGCAGATGTACTACACGCCGAACGGCAAGGGTCAGACGAATCTGCTCAAGGACTTCGGCGGCAGTGGTGACGGCTGGCCGACGCTTCGATCCATGCGCAACGTCGACCGGGAATGCGCGCTCGACGTCGCCAAGGCGGGATCCGCCTCCGGCTCCCCACGGAAGGCCTGACATGAGGAAGATCCGGCAGTCCCAGACGCTGGTGCCGTTCGGGGTCGGCGCCATCTTCGACATCCGCGGCGAGTCGTTCGTCGCCTGTGACATCTGGCGCTGGGCAGGACGTGGCTACCAGGTGCGTTCCGAACGACTCTGCCGCGCTCTCAAGATCCAGGAGCTCAAGGCCGCGCCCGTCGTCGGCACCTCCCGGTGGGCGCCCCCCAGTGCGGGCATTCCCTACCACCGCTTCCCTACCTGGTTGTTCTGTCAGAACTGCCACAACATGGTCCGCTGGCGGCTCTCGCTCGAACAAGACGGAAAGGTGCCCACCTGCCCCACTTGCGAGGGCAAACGGCAACTCGTACCGATGCGGTGGATCATCATCTGCGAGCACGGCCACATGGACGATGTCAATTGGCCCAAGTGGGCGCACTCGGGCGGGAAGAGTGACGCGTCCGAGGGCCGATGCGAACAGGAGCGACTCGTCTTCGAAACTGTGCCGAGCCTCGGCGCCGGGGGCCTGGAAACGCTGCGGGTGCGGTGCCGCACCTGCAACCGCGGGCGCAACCTGGTCGGTATCACGGGTAAGGACGCCACGACGGCCATCGGATCGTGCGCCGGCAGGCAACCCTGGCAGCGCTGGGAGGATCGCGCAGAATGCGATGCCATCCCGCGGGTCGTTCAGCGCGGCGCGAGTAACGTCTACTTTCCGACCGTCCACAGCAGCATCGAGATCCCGAACACCTCACGCGCGGACGCCGACAGCGAGAAGGCCCTGGAGATCAAGAACGACAAATGGTACAGCGGCCTGCTGACGACCAACCCCGAATCCCCCATGGCGCGCATGGCCGTGGAGACCCTGGCTGCCGCGTACGACGTCACCGAGGACTTCGTCCGGGCGCTCGTGGCGGATGACAAGGCGAAGGAACAAGGGCTGGGCACCGTCGTCACCGCGAATCCCGGGGATCTCCTCGGCGAGGAGTGGGCGGCGTTCGTCACCCCTCAAACGCAGGACAGCGATGATTTCAAGACCAGGCACGTGGGCTTGGGGGACGGCAGCGAGGCCCCCCACGACGCCTTGAGCGGCCGCATCGACAAGGTCGTGGTTGCCGACCGGCTTCGTGAGGTACGGGCACTAGAAGGCTTTCACCGCGTCATCCCGGCCAAGCCGGCCAATTTCGTCCGCGCCGATCTGGGCCGGCATCTGAAGTGGCTCCCGGCCGTCGAGGTCCTCGGCGAAGGCGTGTTCATCAGTCTCGAGGAAAGCCGGCTGAGCGCCTGGGAGGAGACGGACGCCGTCGTCGACCGCGTCGAACTACTGGACCGGCGCATCGACGAGTCATTCATGGCAGCGCGATTCCGCGAGAAGACGGGTCCCCGGCTGACACCGCGCTACCTCCTGCTGCACACGCTCGCCCACCAGCTCATCCGCAGACTGGCATTCGAATCCGGCTACTCCGCGGCTTCCCTGCGCGAGCGCGTCTACGCCCGGTCGAACGCCGACGACGGGCCGCGGCAAGCCGGCGTGCTGATATACACGGCAGCAGGTGACGCCGAAGGCACCCTTGGCGGACTTGTGCGGCAGGGCGAGCCTCCACGCTTGACCCGCACGCTGTTGGAGGCCCTGCAGGACGCCACATGGTGCTCCGCGGACCCGCTGTGCCGCGAGAACACCGCCGCCGGCCTAAACGGCCTTAACCTTGCCGCCTGCCATGCGTGCTCGCTGGTGTCCGAGACCAGTTGTGAAGCGGGCAATTTCCTGCTCGATCGGGTCGTCCTCGTCGGCTCCGAACAGGTTCCCGGCTTCTTCGAACCCGTCGTGAGGGCCGCGCTGGAAGCCGCCGGACGGGCCGTCAGCGAGGAATCGTGAACCCCGACCTGGTGCTCGAGGACGACGAGCTTCCCAGCTACGAGGACCTCAGCGAGGAACAGGACGAGATATACAACTTGCCGCTCGACGGCAATTTCCTCGTGAGCGGGCCACCGGGCACCGGCAAATCCGTCATGGCCCTGTACCGGGCGCAAGCCCTGACCATCGACGACCGCAGTCCGTCGATCCTGATGTTCAACAACGTCCTCAAGCAGTACACCCGTCGACACGCCGCCCACCTCGGCGTCGAGGACAACGTCGAGACCTTCCATCGGTGGATGCGGCAGTTCTGGCTCGGCACCTACCGCCACAACCCGCCCAAACTCGGTGGTGACGATTGGGCCTACGACTGGAAGACCATCGCCAGCCAATTCATGAGCGATCCACCGCAGCCGCACACGCTGCACGACCTGATCGTCGACGAGGGTCAGGACATGCCCTCCGACTTCTACCGCATCGTACGTTGGGTGTCGGCCAACATCACCGTTTTCGCCGACGAGAACCAGCAGCTACGCGACGACAACACCACGCTAAGGGAGATCAAGGCGAACGTCGGCGCGGTCGATCACCTGCACCTGTGCCGCAACTATCGCAACAGCCTCGAGATAGCGAAGCTCGCCGGCTGGTTCTACTGCGGTGCCCCCACTGGCGTACCGGACCTGCCCAGCCGCAGCTGGCGACCTGGACCGACGGTTCAGAACTACGCATCCCTGAACGAGTTCGTCGAGGCCGTCGCACGGTACGCGACCACCCACACCAATCGGCGGATCGGGATCGCAGCGCCGACCAAGGCCGCTCAAAAGAAGCTGTACAACCGCCTGAGCCACCGCCAGGTGCCGACCGAGACCTACATCTGGGACGACGACAAGCATCGTGTGTTGGACTTCTCCGCACGAAACGTGAAGATCATCAACTACATGAGTCTGAAGGGTCTGCAATTCGACACGCTCTTCGTGCCCGACCTTCAGCTCGTCACCGGCGATGTCACCAGTGCCACGATTCGAATGCGCTTCTACGTCGTCACCTCGCGTGCCCGCAACGAGTTGTACCTGTCCTACACCGGCGACACCGAGCCGCCGCTCGTCGCCCGCATCCCCCATGACCTGCTGACCCGAGTCTGAGTCGGCGACCCGACGACCCCCGCACGACGTGCGAGGCTTGGAGAACACCGATGACCGTAGCCCCCAACCGTTTCGTCCTGACCAATCGGATGAACCTGAACGGCATGCTCAGCAGCCGGATCATCGGTCCGCGACAGTCCTTCGGCAAGTATTACCAGGACCTGCTCGAACTCGCCGGAGGCCGTGTGCCCCAGCTCAATGCCGCACCGTCGCCGGAACTGGTTGAGTACGTCTCCGCCAAGGCGCCGACAGGCCCCGCCCTGCTGGAACTCAGGCCGGCAGACACGAGCGCCCGACTCCCCGGAGTTGCGCTCACGGTGGCCATCCCGCTCAGCGAAGTGATTGCGATTCATCTGCCCGACGAGCGGGCCCTCCGCGAGCATCAGGCACGCCGCTACAAGAACGTTCACCCGCACGACGACCTGTTGAAGGTGAGCCCTGACCTATTCAACGGCTCGGCGACGCTCGATGACGTCCGCCAAGCAGGCTCCTCAGTCGCATCCGACCCGGCCCTCACGCCGCAGACAGACTGGCAACGGATCGACCGCCTCCGCGGGGCCATGTCCGCGGCGGTCTTCGCCGCGACGACCGGCAGGTCGTTGCAGACTGCGGGCGAGCTGCTGCCCAATGGCCCTTCCGGCGATGACATTCTCGCCCGCTGCCTGTCGACCGGAGACCGCACCATTCCGGGCACGACTGAGGGTGCCTTTCTCGCGGCTGTCGTCGACATTCTGATGGGGATCGACGTCAGGCAGGCCTGGAACCCGCAGGACATTGTCGCTGAAGTCCGCGAAACCACAAGCGCGGGCCGGACCACCGGCGTCGACGTGTCCGAGATCGAGGCGAACCTCGATTCCGTGGCGGCCGTGATTTCGAACAAGCGCCCCTTCACACCGTTCCGCCGCAAAGCGCGTGGGCTGCGTACCGCCAAGGCGCTCTTGCTCGTCCTGCTGAGGGAGGAACTCCCATCGCTGGCCACATGGGCTCCCGAGGAGACCGGGGCGGACGACATGACGCGGCAGATGGCCATGATTTTCGCTGGCCTGCTACGAGGCTTGAGTCGGGAATCGGTCTCGACGCGATCCCTTCTCGTCGACGATCACACCGCACGATGGGCCTGTGACCCGACCGGAGGCGGTCGAGTCGATTCCGTCGTGATCAGGCGGACCCGCGGTACCGCGAGCCTCGAAGTCGCGGGTGAGCGGGTCCGGAGCGTTTCGCTGAACTGCTCCGAGATCTTCAGGTCAATGGGCGAGAATGAGCGGCAGGCGGCTCTACCTCCACTGGCCACCATTCTGAACTCTGACGACGCGATCACCTTGGCAGTGACCAGCTACCGATCATCGTCACACCTGACGGACAAAGGCGAGCTCATCACTGCGTTCCCAGCCACGGCGAGCATTACGTACGGCTACGACCTCGCCACCCTGACGGAACAGATGGACGATTTGTCCGAGGAACAGGCCGACCGCGTCCGTGCTGTTCTCATCGATCACGTGGTGGCCGATCGGTGAAGCGACCGGCCGGGGCGCCCGGCTGACCTGTACCGCGAGTGTCTGGACCGGATGCTGATTTATAGCCCGCGGCATTTGCTGCCCGTCCTGAGCGAGTTCGTCAGGCACTACAACGGACACAAACCTCACCAGAGCCGCGTTCAACGCCCGCCCACCGCCATGGACACCGGGCCGGCCGTCATCGCCGACCTCGCCACTGCACGGGTCCACCGCAGGTCGATGCTCAACGGGCTGATCAACGAATACGCGAAGGCAGCGTCGCCGAACCGCATTTCGGAGCGGTACAGGCCGATCGGTTCAGCGGTTCGACGCTCTCGGCGCGGTCGCGGCGAGCGGCTTCCGAGGCCGAGGCCAGGAAAGAAGCCCATCGAGATTCACCCATAATGTGAGTGATCTCTTTGGGGGTTAACGTGTCCGGAGCTTGCGCGCCGTGATTTTTGAGCCCTGCCATCGTCGCTCTCGGTCCAACATTCCAAAATTCCGGGCCAGCCGCGGTTCGACTTCAACACGGCCCTCGCGAGAGTTCCGTTGTTACGCTGCTTTCAGCCTAGCCGCCGAGGTTCTCCAAAGCATTAGCCCGCGCGAGTGAAAGGGTGCGCTGCATGCGGTTGACTGATCAAACCCCGTGATCGAACCCCGCAGCGGCAACCCCACCGAGGTGCATTTTCCACACGGCGATCGGTGTGAACGCTGAGGCGGAACGCGGGCACCGACCTTCGTACGACCACCTGGAGTGCCGATCAGCAATGCCACAGAGCGCCCCCCTCCCGCGGAATAGGCGAAGCTGTCAGGTGGTGAAGTCTACCGTCCAAATTTCATTGCAGCTGCGTCATGAAATCGATCGCTTGCTGGCGTTCCCAGGCTTCGGTTAAGCCCGGTAGAGTCACTGCTTGTCAGTAGCTCTTACACACAAATCAGAGAGGTTCCCGGCTATGGTGGCGATGCTTTGGTGCGACCTCACAATAGCGGATCGTCTTGACCGGCTTTCCGCATTCGGGCGACCGATGGAGTTCTCCGAGGCGTGGCGTGGAAGCGACTGGGAAGGTGCTCAGCCGCATGTTGCCATTCTGATATACCAGGACGAAATTCGATGGCTAGGCCGGGCTCTCGGAGGAAGGCGCATCACCAGCCGTGACAGGATTGTCAACTGCTTTGATATTCAGGAAATCGATCCCATCGCCATTAACCACCTTCGAGGTGCGCTGCCGCCCCGCTATTGGTCCGTGGTAGAACGTCGGGGAATACTACCGCCCGCTACAGGAAACGCTGTGGTTCGGGCATTAGTTCAACTTCGCCCTTACGTAGCGAATGATTTGCGATGGTTGGCCCGAGATCGTGATATCCGACTTCCACCTGGCAAGAGGGGCGAAGTCTTGAGCCAAGAACGTGATGGCACCGGTTTGATTCTTAGCGTGGCGGGCTATGATCGAGGCGTCTTGCGTTCATGGTCGGAACCTCCCGCCGAAGTTCCCTTTCTCGGTGGAATTCCCGATGAGCGCCCGGCTCTTGAGGATCATCTGATAAATCATGATGTCGAGCGCTTCAGCAATTGGCTTCCTGCGAGCACGGAAAGCGTTGCATGGCGCGCGTTCACCGACGGCCAAAGCCGACTATTTGTCATGAACGCTAATAGGACCGCGGTTGAGAACACTCTCGGTGTCGACGTTGTCTACTTTAATGAGCGTCGTTCATCCTTTGTGCTAGTTCAATACAAGAAGATGTCGCGTGAGCAACTAAAGGCCGACGGTTCGCGTACGCTCGGATATAGACCCGACAGCAAACTCAAAGGCGAACTTGCCCGCATGGAGAAGGTTGACAGGTTGTGTAGCGGTACATCTGGAGAATTCCGCCTATTGCGAAGCGCGTGCTGGATGAAGCTCTGCGAGCCGAGCGGGATCGTGAAGGATCCGTCCGCCCTCGTGAGAGGGATGTACTTTGCCCGGGAGCACTTTTTGGATTTGATGGATACCAGCAAAGGTCCAAGGGGCGGCATACGTCTCACATACGACAATGTTCAGCGCCACCTCAACAATACGCAGTTCATCGAACTTGTTCGCGATGGGTGGATCGGTACTTCTGGCTCAGGATCCGACCAAGTTCAGAATTTGATACGCCAAAGCATTCAAACCGGGCACGCGGTGGTTTTCGGCGTTCGATCAGTCAATGAGGACCGTAGCCGAGGGTCGGGTATATACGCGCCTGCGAACTGAATCGATGATCTGCATCGATGTCGAGGATTTGAACCGTGGACTAACCGACCGCGCAATACTCCGACCCGTCCGTTTACCCGCCGGCGGCGTCCTTCCACTGCTGGTCGCCTCGCTCGGCGTCTACCCCGCGGGGAGTCAACTCATTCGTCAGAGCTCCGCTGCGCTTCGTTTTCCCGTAACCACGTCCGAGACGTAAGCTCCAAATGACTTGCGATCGGCATCTCGTAAAGACTCTGCGACGGCCCGCAATGCCAGATCATCCGTCGTTACGCCAGCTTCGACCAACTCAGCGATGCGCCGCCTAATCCCGTCGGCATTCGCAACCTCCGCGCCGATAAGGATCATCGCCGAAGACTCAAGGTCTAGCTCCGCGGAAGGTTCGGAGGAGAGTACTTGAGACAAAAGACTTGTAGCCTCACGAGCGTCGCCGAGGACGAACATTGCTGCGGCAGCGTTCACCATCACGTCCGGTTCGCCAGGAAGGAGGCGCATGGCTTTCCGAAATTGATGAATCGCTGCCTTCGGCCGGCGGCTGCACAGCAAAGCGAGACCGTAGCTTCCACGTAGAATGGTTGGCTCTAAGCCGTGCTTCAGCGCTATTCTGTAAAATTGAACGGCCGCTTCTGGCTCATGATCAATGAGCGCGAAGTCGCCTAGTTGCCTAAGGGCGTCTGGATCGTCAGGGACGAAACGCAAAATGTCCTCGACGGCGGCCCTCGCTGCCGTATAGTCCCGCACGTGTTCAATATTGAAGGCATTCGACATTCTGAGGATATCCACGTTGTTGGGTTGACGCTCCAGCGCAACCTGCATCAGCCGTTGAGCATCACTGATGTTGCCGCCCGAATTGGCAATGAATAGCGCGCGCCTTGCGACAGCAGCGGGAAAATTGACGTCACCAGCCGCTCGCTCATGCAATGCCGCAGCTCTGCTCGCGGAGCCAGGAAGCGAGGCAAGCGCATCCGCGAAGTCGGAAAGAATCCAACCTGGGACGTCCGGCTCACTGATCTCGACGGCGCGTTCATAGAGCCCAACCGCCCCTTCCGCGTCCGCAATATCGAAAAATAGCCTCTTTGCGAGGTTTGCAGTTGCAGTCGCGTTTGCGGGATCAATTTCTATTGCTCGCTCAAAAGCCGACCTGGCGTCCGCAGTTCTCTGATTTGACGACAGCCACGATCCGTAGTTGTTCCATAGTTCAGAGTTGTTCGGATCCAGCTTAAATTGTTCACGGAAGTACGACTTGGACGGATTCTGAACAACACTGGTCGAACCTCTGAGTATGATCGGCATTGGCTTGCCGTCAGGGCCAATCTTTGGACGTAGCTGGAGACCGCTCTGTTCCAAGAACCATGCCATGTCGGGTGGGATGAAGTCTCCCGTTTGTTCAGAGGTGAGATGTGGCTCGCTTGCTCCCCGTCCGAGGGCGTTGATTGATGCCGAGTAGCAGCCCTCGCTGATGAGGCCGGACGCATATCGGTATTTGGACTTCTCTTCGACGGCATTGCGGCGACTTGCAGATACGTTGACTTCACGGAGTCGGCGTCGCACCTCTTCTTCTGTTGCCTTAGCGCGAAGTGTGCGCTCCAGCAGTTCGCGCTCCTCGGAAGACACAGCACTCACCGCGCCGGCTAAGAATAGCCGCGCACGCTTTGGCTTGGTGACACTTATTGTCAGCCGCCCCGGTTCTGAAGGTTGAGGCTTGTCGGGCCTATCGTAAACCGATTGAAAGTTGGACACAAACGCGACCTGTGACTGGCTGCCAATAATTGCCCCAACGACAAACGTATGCCATCGATAGGAACGCGGTATCTTAGCCAAAAATGGCTCAGCCTTAGTTAGCTCGCGAAGCAGAGAAGCAAAGCTCGGAAGACCTCGCGGGCCAGCGGCCATGTCCGCGATCCACCGCCCGACGGGCAACATTCCGAACCTCGATACCCCAGTGAATCCTATAAGCCCCATCCACCCTGGACCGCTGACTTGGATTAACTTATGTGCATCATTCTCAACGATGCCATGCGTATATGGATTCGTAAGCCGGAAGTCGCATGACATGTGGACCGAAGTTTCATCTGCAAGAATCTGAACTAGGGTCATTTGGTACTCGAATCTGGCATCGACGAATCCGACATTTGAAGCTCACGAGACCGAAACACCGATGTGCTATTAGGAACCTTTGTCAGCTTTGGATAACCCGCCCGCTTAGGGCCAGCGGAGGTGGCGAGGAAACCGCTTTCGAGGATCCACCTTCGGAGTACTGGTGCCATGTGCGCGGGTACACCCTCGTAAAGAGTGCGGTCAGAACCTAGTCCTGCGATCCGCCAGCGAAGGGGGATCCGCACCACCGCCGAAGCATCGGTCGAACTCTGCTCGACTGCAGCCGTGCTGAACCCCTGATCCTCCGGTTCGTTCATCCGGTGGAGGCTACTAGCGATCGTCGTCGTCGGCAGCTGAGTAAGGGCTCCTATGTGAACATGCGATGCTGGCAGCCTGCAGAATGTTGTTTGGTGGGCCTGTTGTAACGCAACTCGGCGACGTGTACCGCCGCCGCGGCGAGACGGTCGCGGTCTACCGCAGTTAGATGGTGCGCAGCGAACAGTACGCGGCCTTCGGGGGACGCGATCGCCGCCGAAGGGCGCCCCGGCTGCGCACCAGCGCCGCACAGCACATGAAGGCCGCGAGCTGTCCGGCTGGTACCCGGCCCTGGAAGCGTTCGCGCCCGCCTTCACGCTGAACCTGCGCACGGTCTCGATTGGCCTATGGCAGGTGCCGGGCCAGCCGGCGGGCAACGCCCCGGGCGACCGTTGCCAGGGAGATCAACGGCGCGGCGCACAGCAGACCAATGAACGCCCAGCTGATGTCGCCTTGCTGGAAGGCGAAGATGATCGCGAGGACCGCCACGAGCGCGGCGGCGATGCGGCTCATCCGGGTGTAGCGGTTCGCGGCGGCCCGGGCGCGGCGGGCTGGGGTGACATGGATCCCGTCGGGGGCGATCGCGCGGCGGGCGGCGCGGGCCGTGGTCCATACGCCGATGGCGAGTACCAGCCCGGCCAGGTAGGCGACGGCGAGCAGGGTGCCGAGCCCGGTAGTGCTGCGGGCGATCAGTACCCCGATGACCGTGCCGGCCAAAAACAGAATGGCGAGCAGGCCTGCCGATACGGCGGCGAGGCCGAGCTTGCGGCGAAGCACGGTGCCGCCCGCGGTTAGTGGCTGTACGGGCGGGGTGGTCATGCCAGGAAACGCCATTGGGAGTCGTGCCCATCGACGAAGGTGGCGTCGGACATGCCTGGAGTGGTGGCCTTGGGCCAGTTGCCCTGCTGGCCGGACCCGGAGGGCGGGAACGCGCTCCAGTTGTTGAGATGTTGGTTGATGGTGGTGTACGGGCCGACCTGGGAGCCGGCGAAGGCCCAGAGCAGGGCTGCGGAGCCGGAGATGATGCCCAGTAGTTTCACCACCGAGGCGATGAAGGCCAGGATCGCCGGAGGCGCGCCGACGCCGGTGTCGGCGGCGGCCTCCTCGGCTCCGAACTCTGGGAGCGCGGACAGCAGTGCGGCGAGGCAGGCCAGCCAGAACGCGACGATGGCGCCGGCCATGGTCTTGAGCGCCGTGTCGAGCGCGTCGCACGTCGCCTTGATCGCGGCCAGCGCGGCGTTCTGGGCCGGCAGGGTGTTCTTGTACGCGGTCGCGGCCGGGCCCTGCCAGTGGTCGTCGACCTGTGAGTAGTTGAGGGTGGTCTCGCCGACCACAGTGCTGACCGGATTGCCGACCTGGCTGGTCCAGACTTCGCCGGCGTGCCAGAGGGCTGGGGGCCAACCGGGGTTGAGCACGAACTCTTTGATGTAGTCGAAGACTTCCTTGACGATGTCCCACATCTTGGTCAGCAGGTGGTTGACGTCGTCCTTGAGCCACGGTGGGATCCAGTCCCAGATCGAGGCCACCGAGTCGTACAGCGACTGCGCGCTGGTCTGCACCTTGTCCAGGTTGGTGCCGACTTTGGTGAGGATGTCATTGAATTCGCTGTCGGTGACGCCGACTGCGGTCACGGCGATCTCCTTTAGAAGACGTGGTGCAAACGGCGGTAGGCCTCGTTGTCGCTGCGCTCGTATTCGTTGGCCGCGGCGGTCAATGCCTGCGACAGCGCTTCGAACTCGGCCACGCCCTCACCGAGCAGCCGGGTGATTTTGTCTTGGATCTCGGCGTACACGCGGGTCATTCCGGCCTTGTCGCCGACGAACGAGAAGTGGAATTCCTGCAGGCCCAGGGGCAGGCCGGCGTTGCGGGCCGCGGTGAGGGTGTCGGATGCTTCGTCCCAGGTGTGGGCGTCCGTGCGCAGCGCCTGAACAGCGACACTGACCTGCTGTTCGGTGGGATCACCCATGAGTATGTGCCTCCTTGGTCAGCGGTATCCGAACAGTCGGCGCAGCAGTGTGCTCGGGTCGTCGGTCAAGGCCTTCAACTCCCGCACGGCGTCGTCCGCGGCGGCCTGGGCCGGCGGTGCGTCGGCGTTGCGGTAGGCGTCGGCGAATGCCGTTTCGCAGGCCCGCTGAACGTAGTCGGGCTGCATCCGGCGCAGGAACGCCTCCTCCGCCTCGATCTGTCGCAGGTCGCCGCTGCCGGTGACCCGGACCGTGACGTGCCGGCCGGCATCGTGACCGGTGTACTCGCGGCGAGCGCGGTCACGGGCTGCCTGGACGGCCTCGTCGAGCTGGCCTTGAGCGGCCTCGATCAGATTGAGGGTTTCCCGCATGGCGCGCTGGGCGTCGGCGCCGGCCGGGCCGTCGGCCGGCTCGAACGGGATCGGCGGGGGAGCGGCGTCCGGGCCAGGCCGGGCGGGCGGCTCGTCGGCCGTGGCGCCGGTGGCGAAGGCGCTCACCCGTTCTCGCTGGGCGTTGGTGTTGGCTTCCATCACGGCGGTGGCCAACCCGCTGTCCCCGTCGAGCTGACGACGCCAGTCGGAGCGCAGCCGAATCGCCTCGACGCGTCCGCGGGCGGTTATCGTCACCTCGACGGTTCCGGTCGCATCCCGCGCGCTGAATTGCCGCGACTCGGTCGTAGCCCCGGCGAACTTGGCCGCCAACTGCTGCGCCTCTGCCTGCAATGCGTTCAGCCGGTCGAGCCAGGCCGGCATCTGCTGGGCGGCGCCGAACTCACCCGCCACCGGTGGTATCCATTTCGCCTTCTGTCACGTCCGGTCGCCTCCCCGTTAGTCGAACATCACGATCTCATCTGCCGGTGGTGAGCAGGAAGACCGCTCGGGACGTGGCTCGACTGTACCGAGGAAGGCCAATCTGCGGGTGACCGGAGTCCACGGCACGCCGCAGCTGGCCCGCATTAAGGAAACTGCCGAGATCTATTCACGTTTAACCGGTGCGCGCCTTATTGGCATACGACAAGTCGACTAGTGACTACCTCTTTGGTTCAAATGCTGGGTGTGTGTGACCTGCCGCGTTCGACGGTCAGCGACTACCGTTCGCACGCCTCGTGCGTTGCCGGCCCGGTGAAGCTGCCAAGGTTCTGGCTCCGCGTGATTTGCTGGACCGCCACGCCTCCGCTGCGATCCAAAAGGCATCGACGCGTACCCATTAGCGATCTACCGTGCTTGCGTGATCACAGTAGGCGAGCTTTTGCGGAGCCGGGTCACGAAACTCGGCGCCGGTTACGAGCGGTGGGAAGAACGCCACTGCCGGAAACTGACGAACTGGTCGGTGGGACGGCGCTGGACGGTGTTCGTCTTCATGCCGACGATGTTGATCTGCTGCGGCGGCACGGTTGTGGGCGTGCCGCTGGCCTGGATTGCGCGGCAGACCATCGAGGCCGGCCGGGGCGCGCCGTCGCCGGACGCCGCAGCGGACTTATATCTCACGGCGCTGGGCTACAACCAGCAAGATGGCCTATTGCCGATCCTGGACAATCGCCGGCAGAAGCAACTATTGGCACAGTGGAAGGCGTACCGGGCTGCGATGGATAGCACAGACCCGCCGCCGTCAAAACTTGACTTCGGGGCGTTGTCGGTCGCCTCGCCGGTTGGTGGCGAGGTGGAGGTCACCGCGCAGGTGTCCGCGACATGGTGGGGCGTGGACGGCCGAGCGCTGTCGTACGAAAGCCAAGCGCGTACGTGGCGGATCAACACCCGCGAGGAACATGGCTGGCAGGTGAGTCGAGTTGAGGCTCCGGCTTGGTGCGGTGGCTACGTGCTCGCGTCGAAGTGCCGGACGTAACGCCACTCAGTTGTGCATGCGGTCAGCTGCGGGGAAACTGCCGGGGGCGGCTTGCGTTCGGTTACCTTCGCCCAGTTCGCTAGCTGTGGAGGTACGGCTTGTTTCATGGCCTCGACCATGCGCCGGGCGTCCTCCTCGTGGTCGAAGTAGTGCACGACTTCCCGGCCGTCGTTGTCGCCCTCACGGCCGCGTACCTGCCAACCGGTTTCTGTCCGCAGCAGGTCGATTTTGCGTCGGGCTATGCCCCATTTCCGGTTGTTCCATTGCTCGACCAGTACCGCCATGCACCGAGATTAGAACGCATGTTCGATAAGATCAACTCGCCCAACATGTCGAAGACTGGTACGAATCGTGCGTTACGTAGCGAACTTCGCGGTACGTAGTGGACGACACTCTGGCCAGGGGTTTGTCCTTGAAACCGCCTCAGGTATAGCGCGCCTCGGCCGATTGCCACGGTCGGAAGCCGGTATTCGCCGCAGCCATTGGTGTCGAGGAAGTCATGAGTCCCGTATTAGCAGCCGCTCGCAGGCTCGAGCGTCAGGCGAAGGACGCCGGCCTAGGCGTCTGGGCGCTAGAGGAGATTCAACTTAGCGTTGAAGACCTGATCGACTCGTTTGAGGCGGTAGCGGTTGAGGCTGACCCGCTCGATTGGATTCCGGCGCTGCCGGACCGAGCCTTTGCCGCGATCCGCACTTGCTGGGAACTGCATTACGGCTCAAGTGTCGACACTAGCGTCGAAGACTACCCGAGCTTTCGACGGCTTAAGAAGTTCGCACGACCGATCTTCATCCCCGTCGACCATGAGAGCACCCGTTCGCTAATCGGCCACTACCGCGCGGTCGCGCGCGCGGCGTGCGAGCGGGTCCGGGGCAGCACCCGCCGACCTGCCCTGCAGCACCTGCAGTACCTCGAGGACAGCTTGACCGCAGATGGATGGCGGAGACTGTGCCAAGGCGCTGAGGTGTCGAATCTTCCTTTCGAAGATCCGTGTTTTGGCCCGATCGTCGAGTTAACCGGCTCCAGATACCGCCATCTTGACGTAGAAATAGTATTCCTTCTGGCGGAGTTCGCACTTCAATTCCGCAACGAACCGTATTCCGGCGATGTAGACGAAGAGTATTGGGGGCCGCTAATTGACGAAGGGATCCGCATTTATCTTAGTTTTCTCGCCAGTGCGACTGAGATGACGTTGGGCGAAACTGATTTGAACTGGGAGCTCGGCTGCCTGCGAGATATACCTGACGGGCTATTAGAGCCGGAGGACTGGCAGGTGGCTCGCGCTTGGAAGTTTCGCCCGTCCCGGCTTCTCCAGAGTTTTTGCGATTCTGGTCAGGAAGATGCAGTCGACGCCTATTATGTCGCGGCAGACCAATTCGTGATTCGACTGCGCACCCGGCTCATGGCGGAGTCTGGGTCGGTGGCAACTCGTGATGTCGATCACTATCGATCATTGCTCGTGGAGTGGCGAGCGCAAACAGATGTCGGCGGCGCGTGAAAACTGACCCCCGGGCGGCGGCCGAACGCGGACCCCTCTTTCAAG
>NZ_JAOSZE010000008.1 GCF_025630775.1 Actinoplanes sp. KI2 | reverse complement strand
CCCGCGCCCCCCCCCCCCCCCGCCCCCACGCCCCCAGCCCCGCCAGCCGCCCCCGCCCCCAGACCCGCCCGCCGACTCGACGGCCCCGCAGCCAGGTAGTCCGACGGCCCCGCAGCCAGGCAGTCCGCCAGCCCGCCCTTCGCCAGGCCGCCCTTCGCCAGGCCGCCCTTCGCCAGGCCGCCCTTCGCCAGCCCGCCCTTCGCCAGGCCGCCCTTCGCCAGGCCGCCCTTCGCCAGGCCGCCCTTCGCCAGCCCGCCCTCCGCCAGCCCGCCCTCCCTGGGGGTGCCCCCGCAGGCCATTTTCGCGGGAAGTCGCGACCTTGGGCGGGCGCGCCGGGGTGCACTGTGGATAACCGCCGACTGTGGAAAACGCGCGGGTGCCCGGCAGGAGTGCTAGATCGGGCGATGACGCGGATTGTGGCCGCACGCACGGCTCAGCCGCGGGGGCCAGTGCGGGCAAAGGTGGGGCGAAAGCGCGAGCCCCGAACCGAAACCCTCCAAGATCGCGGCCGGGGCGGGGCAAGGCGGCGGGGCGGGGGCAAGGCGGCGGGCGGGGCAAGGGTGGGGAAATTGTGTGTGGTCTGCGCGCTAGGTCATCAAGATCCAAGAAGGGGCAGAAAGCGGGAGGGAGCTAGGCGGCGCGGCTCAGGTGGTAGCCGGCCATCTCCAGCTCGCCCTCGACCAGCAGCACCGGCGTGACCAGGCCCGAGTCGTCGCTCAGGGTCATCAGGGAGCCGTCGATGTAGTAGGTGCCGTGCGCGTGCCGCTTGCGTCCGGCGACCTGCCCGTCGTACGTGCCGTCGGAGAAGATGTCGAGGCGGACCGTGCCGTCCTCGCTCAGCCAGGCTCCCACCGGCGCCGAGGTTTTCACCCTGGCCGGCAGGTGGCCGCCGCGCTCGGCGGCCCGGCCTCCCATCACGCGCTTGAGCAGCGCGGTGGCATCGAGGACGGGGTGCTCGACGGGCAGACGCATGGCGGCTCCTGGGCTCGTTCGGATGATGGCCCTTACCTTCGGCAGCGACGCGCGGTCGCCGAGTGCCGGCCGGTTGCGGATGGTTGCGGGTGGGTTGTCTGTTCAGCCGGCGGACTTCAGCGCCCCGGTCACGGCGGCGGCCAGGTTGTCGAGGTAGTCGTTGGGGAGCGGGGTGCGGGCGACCGCGAGGCGCCAGTACAGCGGGCCGAGGATCAGGTCGACCGCCACCTCGGGGTCGGCGCCCTCGGGCAGCTCACCGCGGGCCACCGCCTGGCCGATCAGCTTGTCGCCGACCGCCTGTTGGTGGGTGCGCAGCGCCTTCTGGAGGGTTTCGGCGATCTGTGGGTTTCGCGAGGCCTCGGCCATCAGGTCCGGAATGATCTGCGAGGCGATCCGGTGCTGGAGAGCCCGGCTTACGATCATCATGAGTAGTTGCAGGTCGCCGGCGAAGCTGCCGGTGTCGGGCAGCGGCACGCTGCGACCCGCCACGTCGGAGACGATCTCGAGGACCATCTCGAGCTTGTTGCCCCAGCGCCGGTAGATCGCGGTCTTGCCGACCCCGGCGCGGCGGGCCACGGCCTCGATCGAGAGCCGACCATAGCCCACCTCGGCCAGCTCCTGCATGACCGCGTTGCGGATCGCCACGGTGATGTCGCCTCGGAGCACCGCGGCCCCGGCTGGTGCTCGCTTCGCTGTCGCCACACGGTCACTATACGCCAGGACGTAACGGTTGCGTTCCGCCGTTTGGTCGGATACCGTTCACGGCACGTCGATACGAACCCGTTTCATCGACAACGGCTTGGCATGCTGAAGTTGTGTTCTCGCGGAAAGCACCTGGACCCGATTCCCCCGTCGGGCCGACGAGATCGGAGCACCACCCCATGGCTCAGACGACCGTCGAGTCCTACACCGGACCCAGTCCCAAGGAGCTGGCCCGCAAGCACGGGCTAGGCGCCGCCGGGCGGCTGCCCAGCCTGCTGGAGTACACCCGGCAGCTGTGGGGGTACCGGCACTTCATCTGGGAGTTTGCCGGCGCCAAGGTCTCGGCCGCGCTGGGCAATACCCGCCTGGGCATGCTCTGGCAGGTCCTGACCCCGCTGTTCAACGCCGGCGTCTACTACGTGATCTTCGGGCTGCTGCTGGACACCAGCCACCGGACGCCCAACTTCGTCACGTACCTGTGCATCGGCGTCTTCATCTTCGGCTACACCCAGACCGTGGTGCAGGCCGGCATTCTGTCGGTCAGCGGCAACCTAGGGCTGATCCGGGCGCTGCACTTCCCGCGCGCCAGCCTGCCGATCTCGATCACCCTGGTCGAGGCGCGCAACATGATCGTCTCGATGGCGGTGCTGATGACGATCGTGCTGGTCACCGGTGAGCCGCTCACCCTCCAGTGGCTGCTCATAGTACCGGCCCTGATCCTCCAAACGATCTTCAACGCCGGCTTCGCGATGCTGGTCGGCCGGCTCGGCTCGACGCTGCACGACCTGCGCCAGCTCGTCCCGTTCATCATGCGCGTCTGGATGTACGGCTCGGCCGTGCTCTACCCGGTGCAGCAGTTCACCGCGCACCTGCACGGCTGGAAGCTGAATCTGGTCCTGGCGAACCCGATGCTGGTCTTCATCGAGCTGATGCGGCACGCCCTGATGGAGAACGTGCAGCTGGCCGGCACTCCGATGCGCCTCTGGACCGAGGCGATCATCTGGACCGCGGTCATGGGCATCGGCGGGTACGCGTACTTCTGGCGTGGAGAGAAGGGTTACGGCCGTGGCTGACGAAGAGCGGGTCCCCACCGTCATCGCGGAGAACGCGCACATCATCTACCGCATCCACGGTTCGGTCTCGGCCGCCCAGAACTCGCCGGTGAGCAGCTTCAAGCGGCTGGTGACAAGGACCAAGAGCGCAGCCGTACGCGAGGTGCACGCGGTCAAGGGCGTCAGCTTCGTCGCGTACAAGGGCGAGGCGATCGGCCTGATCGGCACCAACGGCTCGGGCAAGTCGACGCTGCTGCGGGCGATCGCCGGCCTGCTCCCGGTCGAGCCCGGCGGCGCGATCTACGCGGCCGGCCAGCCCTCGCTGCTCGGCGTGAACGCGGCGCTGATGAACGACCTCTCCGGCGAGCGCAACGTGGTGCTCGGCTGCCTGGCCATGGGCATGACTCCGGCCCAGGTCAAGGAGCAGGTGGACGACATCATCGAGTTCTCCGGCATCAACGAGCGGGGGGACTTCAGCTCGCTGCCGATGCGGACGTACTCGTCCGGTATGGGCGCACGACTGCGCTTCGCGATCGCCGCGGCCAAGAAGCACGACGTGCTGCTCATCGACGAGGCGCTGGCCACCGGCGACGCGAAGTTCCGCAAGCGCAGCGAGCAGCGGGTCCGCGACCTGCGCGCGGAGGCGGGCACGGTGTTCCTGGTCAGCCACAGCGAGCAGTCGATCCGGGACACCTGCGAGCGCACGATCTGGCTGGAGAGCGGCGAGCTCCGGGCCGACGGCCCGACCGAGGACGTGATGAAGGAGTACGAGACCTACGTCAAGAAGTAGACGCAGATCTCGTACCCCCTCGGGGTGAAATCCGTCAGACCACCGAAAGATGCACGTGGTTGGTGTGGTCGCTGGACGGGTCGCCGTTGCCCCGGGTGTACGCCTTCCAGCCGCTGCTGGGCAGCCAGATGCGTTTGAACCAGATGACGTAGAGGACGCCCAGCTTGCTGGAGTTGTTGATGAAGTAGTTCGCCAGGTTCGTCCCGTACGTCTTGCTGCTGCCGGTCGCGACGCCGCCGAAGCCGTCCTGGTCGGCGGCGAAGTCGCAGGCCCGCCCCTTCGGATGCTCGCCGCTGTTCTGCGCGCGCCAGCAGTGCACGTAGTGGGTGAAGCCGGCCGCCTGCGCCTGCTGCATGGCGTGCAGCAGCCGTGCCGTGATGCAGTGGCCGCTGGTCGGGTCGGTCACCGAGCAGGAATCGCCACCGCCGCCCGTGTACGACGTGGCCGTCTTGCTGCTGCCACCGTCGCTCGGCTGCGGATCGTCCTGGCCGGCGTTGGCCGCCTTGAGCGCGCCCTCGGCTTGCGCCTTGCGCCGGGCCATCAGGTTGACCTGCTTCTGCTGGTCCCGCACGGTGGCGTCGATGGCCTGCTTGGCCGTGGCCTGGCTGTCCCGAGTGGTCTCGAGGTCGCGGAGGACCGCCCGCTGCTGGACCCCGACCGTCTCGAGCGTCTCGGCCCGGTCGAGGAAGCCGTCCGGCGAGTCGGCGTTGATCAGCGCGCTCATCGGGCCGAGCCGCCCGGTCTTGTAGGCCTGCTGGACGATCTGGTCGAACGCGGCCTGTTTCGGCCCGACCTCGGCGTCCAGCTTCTTGAGCTCGGCGTTCAGCTCGGTCTGCCGCTTCTGGCCGGCGGCGAGCGCCGCCTTCGCGTCCAACCAGCCCCGGGAGGCGGCCTCGAGCTGCGCGGTGAGTGACTTGGAGCCGCCCTCACCGTCGTCGCCGGTGCTGCCGGGCGCGGCCGAGGCCGGACCGGCGACCGCGACGGCCAGGCCCGTGGCGGCCACCATCAGGGCGAGCGTCGCCGCTAATCGGCGGCGGACAGAAATGTGCCGCACAACAGTTCCTTCCGTCGGCCGCCGACCGAGTTAGCTGACGGGTTCGGGACGGAAGCTATCCCTACCGCTTGCGCGGATTCACCCCGAGGAAACAATTTGGTTCCCCGGCTCGCCCCAAGGGCGATTAGGCGGCGGTCCCCGGGTGGGGACCGGGTCCGACCATACCCATGATATCGATTGATCGACAGATCTCGCACTCTGCGCAATTCCTCGATAACCCGTGGTCACTTTCTTACGCACCGTTGCCGGACGATCACCGCATTCGCGTTTCCTGGGCGCTGAAGGATGGCTTGGCCTCAGGTAAACTCGCGACGGCTCTGCCGCCGAGGCGCCGCCCCCGAGGTGCCGGCAGACCACCGCCCAATCGCCGCGAGGCGAGCCGGGGAACCACTGTTCCTCACCTGGGGTGAATCCGCGCGAGCGGTAGGGATCGCTTCCGTCCCGAACCCGTCAGCTAACCCGGTCGGCGGTTAACCGGAAGGAACGTGAATGACCGTACGACCCCGCCGGTGGCTAATCGTGGCACTGGCACCGCTCGTGGGCCTCTCGTTGCTGGCCGCACCGGCCGCCCCCGCGAGCGCCGACCCGGACACCTCGCCGTCCACCGCGGCCACGCCGGACGAGGGCTCCGACGACGTCGAGGCGAACGCCACGCTCAACGACGTGCTGGAGTCGTCGAACCGGAAATACGTGCAGGCCAAGGCGGCGGTCACGAAGTCGACCGCGACCCAGAAGGATCTGGGCGTCAAGATCACCCTGGCCGAGGCCAAGCGGGACAGGCTGATTCCCGAGGTCAACGCGATCGCCGCGCAGCAGTACGCCACCGGCCACCTCGGCGCCGCCAGTTACCTGCTCGGCAGCCAGGGGTCGGACGACTTCTTCGCCAAGGCGGTCTCGCTGGAGGAGATCAACAGCTTGCACGACCGCAAGCTGCACGAGCTCAACACCGCGATCGACGAGGTCAGTGCGCAGAAGGCCGCGCTCGACGCCGAGGTCAAGTCGCAGCAGACCAACCTGCTCGCGATGTCGAAGCAGAAGGCCGCGGCCGAAAAGGCGCTGGCCCTGGTCGGCGGCACGAGCCTCACCGGCGGTTTCGTCGACGCGGTCTCCAAGACGGCGGCGCCCGCCCCGCGTAATGCCGACGGCGGTTTCTCGCCGGAGAAATGCACCGTCGACGATCCGACCACCGACGGTTGCATCACTCCGCGTATGCTGCACCTCTACCAAGAGGTGAAGAAGGCGGGCTTCAATCGATTCGTCGGCTGTCACCGCAATGGCGGGCCGTTCGAGCATCCCAAGGGCAGGGCCTGCGACTGGTCCCTGCAGAAGAGCGGATTCTCCAACGCGCACAACGCCGACATGAAGAACTACGGCAACAACCTGATGGCGTTCCTGGTACGCAATGCCGACCGGTTGGGCATCTACTACGTCATCTGGTACAAGCAGATCTGGTTCCCCGCGACCGGTAACTGGCACACCTATCACGGCGTGAGCGCCCACATGGACCACGTGCACGTATCGGTGCTCTAGCTCCGGAAACGAATGGCGAGGCCCCTGCGAACGTTCGCGGGGGCCTCGTCATTTCCGGTCAGTCCTGCGGTGCCCGGCGCACCGGCGCGCGACCGGCCGGCTGGGTGGGCGGCGGGCCGACCGGGCCGGCCGGCGGGATCGGCACGCTCACCGGCTTCACCTGGGTCACCTCGACCTCCTTGCCGTGGTGCTGCAGCACCAGCCGGGCCGAGCCGCCGCCGTTGCGCAGCGAGTAGGTCACCTCGTGGGCGGTCACGTTCACCCGCAGCCGCAGCCCCCGCCAGAGCAGCGAGAACTCCAGGTTGTTGATCCGGCTGGGCAGGCGCGGCGCGAACGACAGCTGGCCGTTGAAGTCGCGCATGCCGCCGAGGCCGGCGATCAGCGAGATCCAGGTGCCGGCCAGCGACGCCACGTGCACCCCGTCGCGCGAGTTCTGGTGCAGGTCGTGCAGGTCCATCAGGGCGGCCTCGCCCAGGTAGTCGTGGGCCAGCTCGAGGTGGCCCACCTCGGCCGCCATCACGGCCTGGATGCACGCCGACAGCGAGGAGTCCCGGACGGTCCGCGCGTCGTAGTAGGCGAAGTTGCGCTGCTTCTCCTCCGGGGTGAACGCGTCGCCCCGGATGTACATCGCCATCACCAGGTCGGCCTGCTTGACCACCTGCTTGCGGTACAGGTCGAAGTACGGGTAGTTGAGCAGCAGCGGGTACGCCTCGGGCGGCGTGTTCTCGAAGTCCCATTCCTGCAGCCGGGTGAAGCCCTCCGACTGCTGGTGGACCTGCAGTTCCCGGTCGTACGGGATGTGCACGGCCGCCGCCGCGTCCCGCCAGGAGGCCATCTCCTCGTCGTCGACGCCCAGCTTGCGGGCCAGGTCGGGATGACGTTTGGCCGCCTCGACGGCGCTGAACATGTTCTGCTGCGCCATCAGGTTGGTGTAGATGTTGTCGTCCACCACGGCGGTGTACTCGTCGGGGCCGGTGACCCCGTCGATGTGGAAGCGGCCGTGCCGGTCGTGGTGGCCCAGCGACCGCCACAGGCGTGCGGTCTCGATGAGCAGTTCGAGGCCGACCTCGCGCTCGAAGTCGTAGTCGCCGGTGGCCTGCACGTACCGGCGGACCGCGTCGGCGATGTCGGCGCCGATGTGGAATCCCGCGGTGCCGGCCGGCCAGTACGCCGAGCACTCCTGCCCGCGGATCGTCCGCCACGGGAACGCCGCGCCCTGCAGGCCCAGCGTCTGCGCCCGCTCCCGGGCCAGGTCCAGCGTCGAGTGCCGCCAGCGCAGCACGTCCGCCGCCGCCGAGGGCTGGGTGTAGGTCAGGGCGGGCAACACGAACGTCTCCGCGTCCCAGAACGTGTGGCCGTCGTAGCCGGGGCCGGAGAGGCCTTTGGAGCCGATCGGCCGCTGCTCGGCCCGGGCGCCGGCCTGCAGCGTGTGGAACAGGCCGAAGCGCACGGCCTGCTGCACCTCGGGGTCGCCCTCGACCTTGACGTCGGAGTGGTCCCAGAAGGCGTCCAGGTATTCCCGCTGGGCCTCGACCAGTCCCTCCCAGCCGTCCAGCCGGGCGCTGGCGAGCGCGGCGCCGACCTGGTCGCGGATGGCGGGCAACGAGCGGCTGCCGGACCAGCCGTACGCGGCGAGCTTGACCACCCGCAGCTTCTGGCCCGGCTCGAGCTTGGTGGCCACCGTCGTGCGCAGCCAGTCGGGGTGCCCCTCGGTGGTGATCGCATGCTTGCCGGGCGCCTCGACGAGGTGCTCCATGGCCGCGGCCATCCGCAGGTCGCTGGCCTTGGTGCAGTGCACCAGCAGCCCGCCGGTGCGCTGCTCGATCATCTCCTCGGCCTGCAGCGGGTGGTCGAGCACGGCGGCGACCCGCGGGTCCTTGCTCATCGGCGGCAGCTGCTCGTTGGCGACCAGTTCGGACTGCAGGATCAGCCGGGCCGAGGCGTCGAGCGGCTCCACCTCGTAGAGGAAGGCGACCACGGCGCGCTGGGTGAACGAGACCAGCCGCACGGTGCGCACCCGGATCGCCTGACCGGAGGGGGAGACCCACTCGACGGTGCGCTCCAGGGTGCCGGCTCGCAGGTCGAGCACCCGCTCGTGGGAGCGGAGGTCGCCGTACCGCACGTCGAACGGCTCGTCGTCGACCAGCAGCCGCATGAGCTTGGCGTTGGTCACGTTGATCATCGTCTGGCCGGACTCGGGGAAGCCGTATCCGGCCTCGGCGTACGGCAGCGGGCGCAGCTCGTAGAACGAGTTCAGGTAGGTGCCCGGCAGGCCGTGCGGCTCGCCCTCGTCCAGGTTCCCGCGTATCCCGATGTGCCCGTTGGCGAGCGCGAACACCGACTCGGACTGGGCCAGCAGGTCCAGGTCGAGCCGGGTCTCCCGGATGTGCCAGGGGTCCACGGGATATGCCCGTTCACGGATCACGGTGGTGCCTCTCGAATGAAAAGAGAAAGTCGTGAAAGATATCGAACGCTGATACGTGGCTCAGCGCGTCAGGAGTTCGGACAGGTCTGTGACAACGATGTCGGCGCCGTGCTCCAACAAAGCGTCATGCTGCCCGACGCGGTCCACACCGACCACGATCCCGAAATGACCGGCCCGGCCTGCGGCGACGCCCGCCTGGGCGTCCTCGAAGACGGCGCATGCCGCCGGCGGCAGACCCAGCAGTTTTGCCCCGTACAGAAAAGTGTCGGGTGCCGGCTTGCCCGGCAAGCTTTGCTCGCGGGCGGTCACACCGTCCACGCGCTCCTCGATGAGGTCGGCTATGCCGGCCGCCTCCAGTACGTCCTTGCAGTTGGCGCTGGCCGAGACGACGACACGGCGGAGTCCGGCGTCGCGGGCGGCCTTCAGGTACTCCACCGAGCCCGGGTAGACCTGCACGGCGCCCTCTTTGATCTTCTGCAGCACCACGGCGTTCTTCTTGTTGCCGATGCCGTTCACGGTCAACTGGTCGGGACCGTCGTCCGGGCTGCCCTCGGGCAGGGTGATACCACGAGAGGCGAGGAAGGTTCGGACGCCGTCGGCGCGTGGCCGGCCGTCCACGAAGCGCTGGTAGTCGGCCCCGGAGTCGAAGGGCACGAATGGCTCGCCGTGCTGAGCCGACCGCGTCTGGAGAAACGTGTCGAACGTTTGTTTCCACGCGGCATTGTGCACAAGGGCGGTCTGGGTGAGCACGCCATCAAGATCAAATAGGCATGCGGTCACATGCTGAGGTAGTCCGAGCACGCGCCCAATGTAGTCGCATGCGGCTCGCCGCGAGTCCCGAAGGGCGCCTTCACATTTTCGGCGGGCTTTACGCCCTGTTCAAACTGCTGTTTCAGTTGGATGACGCCCGGCGTGGTAACGCGATTCGCAGCCCGATCGTGGTACCGATCGGGCCGGTCGCCACGGTGACCTCGTCGCAGAGCTGGTGGGCCAGCCAGATGCCCCGGCCGCCCACCTCGAACGCCTCGGGCACCTCGGGCCGGCGCAGGTAGTGCGCCGGGATGCCGGGGCCCGCGTCGGTGACCGTGCACCACGCCGAGCCGCCGGCCAGCCAGAGCACCGCGCGCCCCTGGCCGCCCGCGTGCAGCACGACGTTGGTGATCACCTCGTTGACCGCGAGCACGAAGCCCTGCAACCGGTCGCCGCCGAGGCCGACCGCGGCCAGCCGGCCGGAGACCTCGTGGCGCACCACGGCGATCTCGTCCCGCCCGAAGCGGCGGTCGAGGAGCTGGGGAGCGGCGGAGGGCGAGCCGGTCAGGACGCTCGACTCCGCACCCGGAGCCGAACGCACGCTTTGGCTCATACTCTCCTCCACCGTCGTGCAGCCTACGCGCTGCGCCCTGCCGGTAGCACCGGGCCCGTCCAACCAGCCGCCCAGCACCTGCGGAACCAAGGTGAACAGGGCGGCGGACCGGGCCCGCTACCGCCAACCGACGTCGATGCGATCGCCGCGCTCGTCGAAGAAGTGCAGCATGTCCATCCGCACCGCGATGGAGAGCGGGTGCCCGGGAGAGACGGCCGGGTACGGCGCCAGACGGACCGCCAGCTCGGCCGGTCGGCGGTGGTGCCGGCCCGGGTCGAGAACGCTGACCCGCTCCTCCGGGGGCTGCACCGTCGCGGTGGCGCCGGAGCCGCGGCCGGTGAGCTTCTGCAGCGTGCTGCCGAAGCGCCGGAAGGCGCCGCCCGGCTCGGGGTCGGGCTTGCCGGTGCCCATCTCGTCCACCACGATCGCGGTCGCGCCGATGTCCAGGTACGCCAGCGACTCGTGCCCGTGGTGCTCGAGGTAGCGGATCCGGCCGCGGAGAACGTCGCCCGGCACGTCCGGCGCGACCGGGGTGAGCGCCTCGGCCCGCATGCCGACCACGATGCGCTCGCCGTGGTAGTGCGCCACGGCCCGCGCCCGGATGTCGTTCCACGGCAGGTAGAGGGCCTGCTCGCCGAGGTTCAGCGTGACGTACTGGTCGAGGTGGACGTAGACCGAGGCCTCGAGCAGGTTCATCCGGGGCGCGCCGAGGAACGCGGCCACGTAGAGGGTGGCCGGCCGCCCGTACACCTCGGTGGGGGTGCCGACGTCCTGCAGGACGCCCTTGCGCATGATCGCGACCCGGTCGGCCATGGTGAGCGCCTCGGCCTGGTCGTGCGTCACGTACATGGTGGTGACGCCGAGCTCCCTGGTGAGGCCGGTGATCTCGGCGCGCAGCTCGGCGCGCAGGCCGCTGTCGAGGTTGGACAGCGGCTCGTCCATCAGGAAGAGGCCGGGGCGGCGCACGATCGCGCGGCCCATCGCGACCCGCTGGCGCTGCCCGCCGGAGAGCTGGCTGGGCTTGCGGCCGAGCACGTCACCGATGCCGAGAGCGCTCGCGACGTCGCCAACTTTCTCTAGCCGGTTATTAGTCTCCATACCGGACAAACGAAGCGGAAAGCCGATATTATCGTTCACCGTCATATGCGGATAAAGAGCGAAATCCTGAAAGACCATGGCGATACTGCGATCACGCGGCGCCAATTCGAGCACCGGGTCACCGTTGAGGAGAATGTCCCCTTCGGACGGATCCTCCAGGCCGGCGATCATCCGCAGAATCGTCGACTTTCCGCAGCCGGACGGGCCCAGGAGCACGAGAAACTCGCCGTCCTCCACGTCGAGACTCACGTGGTTGACGGCAATCGTGCCATCGGGCCACACCTTGGTGACGTCCTTCAGCAAGACGGTGGACACCGTCTCTACCTCCTGCCGGGAAAGCTGGCAATGATCCCGGTCCCAACGTGGCCGGCGATCTAGCTCACTTTGACGAGGAGTATCGATATGCCGCCATCGGGTGAACGTGCCATTTGCGCACAGTAGCGGACCGGTTACACATTATTGCCGCTGGTCGCGAAAGACCCGACGAATCACGCGTTCAGCCGCATTACCGTCATCGAGGTAGCAGAACCGCTCCCGGAACGCCTGGCGCGCCGCGTCGTCCCAGCGACCGTCCTCGAAGATCTCGAGCAGCTCGCCGAACTCCGTGGCGACCGGGCCGGGCGGCCCCGCCAGCAGGTCGAAGTACACGCCGCGCAGATCTCGGTAGACCGGCCAGTCGGGCGCATAGATCACCAATGGACGGTCGAGCACGGCGAAGTCGAACATCGCCGACGAGTAGTCGGTCAGCAGCACGTCGGCGGCCAGATAGAGATCCTCGACGGCCGGATGGCCGGAGACGTCCACGACCCGGCCCGCGAGCAGGGCGCCGGCCGAGAGGTAGTGCGACCGCACCAGCAGCACGGTCTCCGGGCCGAGCGCCGCGGCCAGGCGCTCCACGTCGAGGACGTGAGCGCCCTTCGGCAGCCACTCGCGGTACGTCGGCAGGTAGAGCACCACCCGGCGGCCGGGCGCGATGCCCAGCCGCTCGCGGATCGCCGCACCCTCGGCGCCGGTCGCGGTCGCCAGCCGGTCGTTGCGCGGGTAGCCGACCTCGAGCGTCTCGTACCCGCACGGATACGCCCGATCCCAGGCGACCGTGGTGTGCGCGTTCGCGGTGACCGAGAAGTCCCAGCGGTCGGCCCGGCGCATCTGCCCGGCGAAGTCGGCGTCCCGGACCGCGCCCGGGTGGTCCAGCTGGTCCATCCCCATCGTCTTGAGCGGGGTGCCGTGGTGGGTCATCACGTGCGTGGTGCCGCGCCGCTTGACCATCATATTCGGCCAGTTGACGTTGTTGATCAGGTAGCGGGCGCGGGCCAGCGCGCGGTAGTAGGCCCGGGTGCCGGCCACCACGTAGTCGACACCGGGCGGGACCGCGGCCGCCCTCTCCGGCCCGACCACCCAGACCGCGCGCACCTCGGGCACCAGGTCGGCGGCCTTCGCCGCGATCGCCGCCGGGTTGCAGGCGACCCCCCGATACCAGTACGCCGCGTACAACGCGAGCGACCGATCCACCGGAAACAGCAGCTGGGACCGGTAGTAGAGGCGGCCGAACGCCTGCCGGCCGCGCCGGCGCAGCTTGCCGTACGGGCGACCGGCCAGCCGCTGCGCGCCGCGGGTGGCGCGCATCATCACCTCCGCGAGCTGGTACGACCGGTACGCGCCGCGAGCCACGAACCGGTAGCGCAGCCCCTCGCCGCCGCCCGGCGACGGAAAGCCCCCCGGCGGCAGATGGCGCTGATACATCTCGGTCATCGCGGCGAAGAAGCGGGCGCGCGAGGTGGGCGGCACCCGGGTGTCGTGCCGCAGCACCCGCATGAGGTGCCAGAGCATCCGCCGGAAGAGCAGCCCGCGCACCTGTCCGCCGAAGGCTTCCGGGCGGGTCCGGGCGTACTCGGCGCAGAGGGCGAGCGCCTGTTCCCAGTGCTCGAAGACCTCGAAGTGCCGGTCCCCCACGGTCCGGGTGATCGCCCCGGTGCGCCGCTGGCGGTAGTGCACGCAGGTGCGCGGCAGGCCGCTGATCCGCGGGGCGGCCACCATCAACGGGAAGGTGAACGAGACGTCCTCGTACCAGCCCGCCTCGAAGGCCAGGCCGAGCCGGTCCAGCAACTCCCGCCGGATCACCCGGTTCCAGGCCACGTGCAGCACGTCGAGCACCTGCGGCCACTGCTGCACGGAGAACACCTGGGGCGCGTCGCCGAGCAGCGTCCGGGCCGAGCCGGTCTGCACCCGGCCGTCCCAGTGCACCCGGTCCCAGCCGACCACCAGCACGTCCGCCCCGGTGGCGCGCAGCCGGTCGCCGACCGCGGCGAGCGCGCCGGTGGCCAGCCAGTCGTCGCTGTCGAGGAACCAGACGTACTCGCCGCGGGCGTGCTCGAGGCCCAGGTTGCGGGCGCGGCCGAGGCCGACGTTCGCGGCCGAGGTGATCACCCGGACCCGGGCGTCGCGGGCCGCGTACTCGGCGAGGATCTCCCCGCTGTAGTCGGGCGAGCAGTCGTTCACCGCGACGATCTCGAAGTCCCCGAACGACTGCTCCAGCACCGAGTCGAGGCATTGACGCAGGTAACCCTGCACCCGGTAGACCGGGAGCACGATGCTCAGCAACGTCACGTCCGGCGCCAGTCGGCCACGGCGCGCCAGAGGAACGAGCCACCCACGACGACCGCCAGTCCGGCCTCGGCCAGGGTGGGGTGGCCGGCCGGCGCGAGCACAGCCAGCACCACCACGCGGACCTCCCAGCCGACCAACGGGCCGGCGCCGCGACCGGCCGGTGTGCACTTCTCCATCCGGGCGGTCAGATCGTAGTGCCGCAGGGCCAGGGTGAACAGCAGCAGGAAGATCACCGAGGCGGCTACCGAGCCGGCCCGGCCGACCGCGACCACGTACAGGTACTCCGCGGCGCGCAGGGCGGCCGGGACCAGCCAGTCGAGCGGGCCGTCGTGCCGCGCCCGGGCCGGCAGCGCGGCGGCGAGGATCAGCAGCGCGACCACGCCCATGGCGACCGGGGCCGGCGGCTCGGCCCAACCGAACAGCAACGCCGCGACCAGCCCGAGCGAGGCGACCACGCCCACCGCCGCGCACAGAAGCGGAGCTTCGAAAGACCCCGCCAGGAGGTGGCGGACCAGCGGGCCGTCGTCGCGGTGCCGGCCGGTGTCGACCTTGTCGAGCACCCCGACCCGCATCGAGAGCGACCGCAACGACCGCAGGGCGAGCGTGTACGCGAACGCGAGCAACCCGCAACCGGCCACGGCGCCGAGCGCGACCCGCCCGTCGGCCAGCATCGCCAGCACCGCGATCAGCGCCCACCGCTCGCCGATCGGGAAGACCACGATCCGCTTCAGCCAGTACGCCGCCGAGCCCGCCTCGCCCTGCACCCGGGTGGAGGCGGTCGCCAGCCGGGCGCCGACCCCACCGGCCGGCCGGGGGCGCGGGTGGGACGCGGCCTCGTCGTGCAACGCGCCGTACCAGGAATCGGTCATGTGCCGAACGGTCTGGACCAGGATCGCGGTGATCGCGAGGGGCCACGCGTACGGCAGGCCGATCCGCTCGGCGCCGGCCGCGAGCCCGGCGTAGACCGCGTACTCCTTGGCCCGGTCGGCCATCGTGTCGAGCCAGCCGCCGAACGCGCCGAACGTGCGGGTGTAGCGGGCCAGCTGACCGTCCACACAGTCGAGCACGAAGCCGAGGTAGAGCAGGATGCCGCCGGCGACCATCGCGGGCCGGGACGCCTGCCAGAAGGCGAGCGCGGCCAGCCCGGCGAGCAGCACGGACAGCCAGGTGACGGCGGTCGGCGACAGGCCCAGCCGGGCCGCGGCCCGGGTGACCATCGGCGACCACGTGCTCACCGCGTACGTGGTGAAGAAGTCGTCCCGCTCCTTGACGGCCAGCCGCAGGCGGGCCGCCTCCTCGTCGACCGCGGCCACCTCGGCCCGGGCCTCGGCCAGCTCGGACGACGTGCGCACCTGGGTGGCCCGCAGCAGCCGCACCGGGGTGGCGACCGGCACCACGCCCGCGTCGAGCAGGGCGGACAGCAGGTCGGGACGGTCGGCGACCTGCTCCAATGTGGGCAGGTCGGCCGGGGCGACGCAGAGGGCGCCGAGGTAGCGCACGGTGCCCGCGCCGGGTTGGGCCGGCAGCAGCTTGCCGCGGTCGTCGCGCAGGTCGCCGGCCGGGTCGGCGACGACCAGCGCGGTGCTGCGGCCGCCCGGCTCGGTGGCGAGCGTGCGCAGCAGGCTGGCGTGCGCGACCAGGTTGTCGGCGCAGATCAGCACCCGCTGGTTCGCGTCGTGCGCGCGCCGGGAGAGGGCCCGCAGCGAGCCGGGATCGCCGAGCCGCACGACCTCGGAGGCGCCGGCCGCCCGCAACGCGGTGACCAGGTCCTGCTCCAGTCCGCTGGCATCGGGAGGGTCGAGGGCATTGCCGCCGCCGGCGGAGAGCAGGGCCAGAGTCACGCAACCATCACCGCCTTGCCGGGGCCCGAAATCGGCGTCCAGGCTAACAGCGAGTGGTGGTCGGACGGCTCGCCGTTACGGTGTGGTGAAGGTGACCGTCACCGACGTGTAGCCCAGACGGGTGAACAGGCTCTCCAGCATGTGCTGGGTGTTGTCCCGCGCCCGCTGATCGAGGCCGCTCGCCCGGGCCGCCTCGGTGATCCGCTGCTGGGACAGCTGATAGACCCGCTGCTGTTTGTCGGTGTCGCTCCGGAATGCGTCGCCGATGCTGGTCAGCAGGCCGCGATCCTCCTCGACCACGTAGCTTTTCTGCAGGTCGAGCGCGGCGTCGCCCTGCTGCGGCGGAGGCAGCGTCAGCTTGATCGTCTTCTTCTCGTTGTCGACCTCGAGCGCGGAGTCGGACAGCGAGGAGAAGTCGACGTACTCCTCGACGGTGCCGGAGCCGACGAACAGGATGCGCCGATTGATCAGCCAGTCGGGGACGTACTTCCGGTCGTCCTGAAGGTCGACGATCACCTGAAAGGTACCGTCGGCCGCGACGTACCGGCTCAGGTCGCGCATGGACTGCAGCAGCACCGGCTGGCTGCGGTCGGTGGTCTGCTTGTCGAACGGGTTGTCGAAGCTGGGCAGCACGTTCAGCGAGCGCACGCCGAAGCAGGCCGCGACCAGGACGGCGAAGACCACACCGAAGAAGATGAGGACGCGAGCGACGATGCTCTTGCGTGGGGGGTCGGGAACGGCGGCCGGCGGCTGCTCGTCACCGGGGACGGCCGGATATTCCCTCGTGGGTTCGTCGACATCCGGTGACTGGGCCATACCCCAACGGTACGAGAGGGGTACGACAGCCGCACTTGCTCATCAATCGATGGGGTTGCTTTCTGTTTTCCGCCGCGGGTCAGCTCAGCCGAAGGCGCTCAAATCGGTCAATTTTTGACCTATCACCAGCTGGTGGATTTCCGAGGTTCCCTCGTACGTGAGCACGCTCTCCAGGTTCGCGGCGTGCCGCATGATCGGGTACTCCCCGCTGATGCCGTTCCCGCCGAGGATCGTGCGGCACTGCCGGGCAATCTTGATGGCCTCGCGCACGTTGTTCAGCTTGCCGACGCTGACCTGCTCGGGCCGCAGCGTTCCGGCCGAGTCGCGCAACCGGCCCAGGTGCAGCGCGAGCAGGAAGCCCTTCTGCAGCTCCAGCGCCATGTCGGCGAGCTTGGCCTGGGTGAGCTGGAACCCGGCGATCGGCCGGCCGAACTGCTCCCGGCTGCGGGCGTAGTCGATCGCGGTGGCCAGGCAGTCGCGGGCCGCGCCGAGGGCACCCCAGACGATGCCGAACCGGGCCTCGGTGAGGCAGGAGAGCGGCGCCTTGAGGCCGGCCGCGGAGGGCAGCCGGGCCGACTCCGGCAGACGTACCTCGTCCAGCGTGATCTCCCCGGTCGACGAGGCGCGCAGGGACATCTTGTGCTTGATCTCCCGCGCGGAGAAACCCGGCGTATCGGTCGGCACGGCGAAACCGATCACGCCCTCGTCGGCCCGCGCCCAGATCACCGCGACGTCGGCGAGCGGCGCGTTGGTGATCCACATCTTGCCGCCGGTGAGCACCCAGTCGGTGCCGTCGCGCCGGGCCCGGGTCGACATGGTCGCCGGGTCGGAGCCGTGGTCGGGCTCGGTGAGACCGAAGCAGCCGAGCAGCTCACCGGCCGCCATGCCCGGCAGCCACCGCTGTTTCTGCTCCGCCGAGCCGAAACGCCAAATGGCGTACATCGCGAGCGAGCCCTGCACGCTGACCAGGGAGCGGACGCCCGAGTCGGCGGCCTCCAGCTCCATGCAGGCCAGGCCGTAGGAGACCGCGGTCGCGCCGGCGCAGCCGTACCCGGTCAGGTGCATGCCGAGCAGGCCCAGCTTGCCGAACTCGAGGGCCAGGTCGCGGACCGGGGTGGCGCCGTTCTCGTACCAGTCGGCGACGTACGGGCGGACCCGGTCGTCGGCGACCCGGCGGCAGAGCGCGCGGACGTCCCGCTCCTCGTCGGTCAGCAGGGAGTCGAGGTCCAGGAGATCCAGCGGGGCAACCGGCATGATCAGCCCTCGACGACCAGGACCCGGGCGTGGATCTGATTGCGCTGCTGCAGGGCCGCCCGCAGCGCGCGGTGCAGTCCGTCCTCCAGGTAGAGGGCGCCTTGATACTCCACCACGTGCGGGAAGAGGTCGCCGTAGAAGGTCGAGTCCTCGGCCAGCAGCTTGTCGAGCGCGAGCTCGCGCTTCGTGGTGATCAGGTCGGCCAGGCGGATCGGCCGGGGCGGAATCTCGGCCCATGCCTTCAGCGTGGTGTGGTGATCGGGATACGGGGCTCCGTCCCGGACCGCTTTGAAGATCACGTCGGGTTGCCTCCCCTCTCCCGGCGACCCGGGCCAAGAATCTTGATTACCGGCTAGCCTAGCCCGGCCCATCGGCCATGATGCACTACCTCGTCGACCGGGCGATGCCCCCGCTTCAGTGACGGCGACCTCTTGTCCGGGGCTCGGTAGCCGACCGAGAGCGTTCCGATCGGATTGAACTCGTCCGGAACCCCGAAGGCCGTCTTGAAGGCGGCGGTCGTCTCCACCGGGATGCCGAAGAAGCACGAGCCCAGCCCCTCGTCCACCGCGCTGAGGTGCATGAGGAGTGCCGCGAACCCGGTGTCGATGTCCCAGTAGGGCACCGGCCAGTGCTTCTCCGAGCGGTCCGTCCAGCCCTTGTCCGGCTGCGCGTACCGCTCCAGGTAGACCGACTTGTTCGCCAGGCACACGATGAGCACCGGGGCGTTGCGCATCCGGGTGAGCCAGCCTTTAGTCCTTTCAAGGGCGGCGGGCGGGGCGGTTGGATGGCAGTCGCCGCGCCACACCGGATCGGCCTCGCCGCCGGTGGTCACCGACCAATAGCGATCACGGTCGGCCGGCTCGGTGAGCACCAGGAACCCCCAGCCCTGGGAGAACCCGGCGCTCGGCGCGCGCAGCCCGTGCTTGACGATCTTGTCGATGACCTCCGGCGGGACCGGGCGGTCGGCGTCGTAGGTGCGTACCATCCGCCGCTTGCGGACGACCTCGGCGAACTCCATCAGCCGCGGATCCCCCAGGCGGCGCTCCACCGCTCGCCCGGCGCCAGGACGACCAGGTCGCGACCGGTGCGGAACGCGTCCGGCGGGCAGGTCATCGGCTCGATCGCGACCGACCGGCGGAACCGGTCGTCGTGCAGGGTGTCGCCGGAGAAGACCTGCCAGTACTTGAACTTCTCGTCGGCCCAGACCACGACCTTCGCCGGCGACGCCGGGTCGGCGATGGTGACCTCGGTGATCCCGGAGGTGTCGTGCTCGATGTCGCCGAACGTGGTGTCCAGCACCAGGTCGCCGATCTTGCGGGGCTCGGTGAAGTCGTACTCGGTGCCGGCCACGCCCACCGCGCCGATCGGCAGCAGCCGGCCGTCGGCCAGGATCCGGGTCTTGCCCGGCACGTGCAGCAGGGTGTCGTCCACGGTCACGCCGGGCAGCTGCACGTACGGGTGGACCGAGTAACCCCACGGGGCGTTGGTCGGGCTGTTGTTCACGACCTCCTGCTCGCAGCGCAGCCCCTCGGCCGACACCTGCCACCGGGTGCGCAGCGTCAGCCACCACGGGTAGCCGATCTGGGCGGGCAGCTCGTACTCCAGCGTGATGGCGTCGGCGGCCTGCTCGACCAGCGACCAGCGAGCCCAGTTGGTCAGGCCGTGGATCGCGTTGTGCCGGGCCGGCTCGGTCAGCGGCAGCTGATGGGTCTGACCCTCGAACGTGTACTTGCCGTCCCGGATCCGGTTGGGCCAGGGCGCCAGGATCTGCCCGGCCGACGCGGGCGACAGTTCGTCGGCCTCGAAGCCGTCCAGCACCTGCACGTCGCCGACCGAGTAGTGGCGCAGTACACCACCGACCTCGACCACGACCGCACGGGTGGTGCCCGACTCGATGGACCACTGGGTTCCGGATATCGCCGGCACGACACTCGTCATGGGTTGGACACTATCGGTTCGTAACGTTTTCGGGGTTCTCTGCGGGACGGTAACGAATCAATGCCGGGAACGCCGCCGCGAGACCGAGGGCCAGGCCGGCCGCCAGGAAGCCACCACCGGCCCAGGCGAACGTGGTGCCGAACAGCGAAGAGCTTGCGCCCGCGCGCAGGTCACCCAGGCGCGGGCCGCCGGCCACCACCACGATGAAGACACCCTGGAGCCGGCCGCGCAGCCGGTCGGGCGCGAAGGTCTGCAGCATCGACTGCCGGTAGACCGCGCTCACCAGGTCGGCCGCGCCGCCCAGGGCCAGCAGCAGCACCATCAGCCACAGCTGGTGGGCCAGCCCGGAGAAGCCGATCGCCACCCCCCAGCCGACGACCGCGACCACCAGCGCGACCCCCTGGCGCTTGACCCGGCCGATCCAGCCCGAGCCGAGGCCGGCCACCACCGAGCCGATCGCGATCGCCGCGTACAGCCAGCCGATCGCCGCGCCGCCGCCGAAGCGGTCGGTCGCCACCTCGGGGAACAACGCCCGCGGCATGGCGAACACCATCGCGATGATGTCGACCGCGAAGGAGAGCAGCAGCACCGGCTGGGTGACCAGGAACCGCAGGCCGTCGATGATGCCGCGGAGGCCGGCCGAGGGCTTCTCCTCGTCCGCGGCGTGCCCGAGCGGCGGGATCGACGGCAGCTTCCAGGTGGCCCAGAACGACACGGTGAACAGCGCCGCGTCGACCAGGTAGGCCACCGTCACGCCGGTGCTGGTGGTGGCCACGCCGAAGATCAGACCGGCGGCCAGCGGGCCGAGCACCCCGCCCGCGGTGGTGACCGTGTAGCTCAGCGTGTTCGCCGCCGGGACCAGGCCGGTCGGCACGATCCGCGGGATGATCGCCTGCCGGGTCGGCGAGCTGACCGCGAACCCGGCCGACTGCAGCGCGGTCAGCGCCAGCAGCAGCCAGCCGCTGCGCATACCGAGCAGCGCCTGGGCGAGCAGCCCGACGGTCGACAGCCAGGCCAGGACCGAGCTGGCGATCAGCAGCTTGCGCCGATCGATCACGTCGGCCGCCGCGCCGCCCCACAGCCCGAAGACCAGCAGCGGGACCAGGCCGGCCACGCCGAGCAGGCCGACCCAGCTCGACGAGTGGGTGACCGCGTACATCTGGACCGGCACGGCCACCGCGGTGAACTGGAAGCCGAAGAACGACACCCCGTTGCCGATCCACATGCGCCGATAGGGCGCGACCCGCAACGGGCGGGTGTCGATCACCCAGGACTTGCGCTCGGCCTCCTCGACGAGTTGTTCGGTGGCCTCCACCGCGTCCTGGCTCACGGGGCCAGCCTCTCGACCAGCCAGGACCCTTCCTCGGTACGCCGGAAGCGCAGCCGGTCGTGCAGCCGGTTCGCGCGTCCCTGCCAGAACTCGACCGTCTCCGGCCGGACCCGCAGGCCGCCCCAGTGCGGCGGGGCCGGCACCGGGCCGTCGCCGAAGCGCTCCTGCGCCGCGGCCAGTCCCGCCTCCACCGCGGCCCGGTCGGCCAGCACCCGCGACTGCGGGCTCGCCCAGGCGCCCAGCTGCGAGCCGCGCGGGCGGGAGGCGAAGTACTCCTCGGTCTCGGCCCGCGACACCCGCTCGACCGCCCCGGTCACGATCACCTGGCGCTGCATCGGAAACCACGGGAAGACCAGGCTGACGTACGGGTTGACGGCCAGCTCCGAGCCCTTGCGCGATTCGTAGTTGGTGAAGAATGTGAAGCCCCGCCGGTCGTACTCCTTGAGCAGGACGGTCCGCGCCGAGGGCCGCCCGTCGGCGCCCGCGGTCGCCACGATCATCGCGTTCGGCTCGGCCAGCCCGTAGGCCGCCGCGTCCGCGAACCAGGCGGCGAACTGGCTGGTCCAGGTGCCGGCGAGGTCGCTCTCCAGCAGTGCCGCACGCTCGGTGTAGTCGCGCCGCATCGCCGCGGGCGCGGGGGGTTCCACGGTCACGAGCGCTCCCTGAACTACTTTCGGATTCAACGACCGTAAGTCCGAGCGGACCTTACGTCAGCTCGGACAGGATGGATGTCATCCAGAGCACATCGCATCGGCACGACGGTGCGGGCAATATGAAGAATTCATAGCGTTCTTTCACAGGGAGACCTGTCTCAATTGAGTGCCGTGTCCGATTTCAAGCCGGGCCTCGAGGGCGTCGCCGCCTTCGAGACCGAGATCGCCGAGCCCGACCGGGCGGGGGGATCGCTGCGCTACCGCGGCGTGGACATCGAGGACCTGATCGGCCAGGTCTCCTTCGGCAACGTCTGGGGGCTGCTGGTCGACGGGAAGTTCGGCCCCGGCCTGCCGCCCGCCGAGCCGTTCCCGGTTCCGGTGCATTCCGGCGACATCCGGGTCGACGTGCAGTCCGCCGTCGCCATGCTCGCGCCCTACTGGGGGCTGCGCCAACTGCTCGACATCGACGACGAGCAGGCCCGCCGCGACCTGGCCCGGGTGTCGGTGACCGCGCTTTCCTTCGTCGCCCAGGCCGCCCGCGGCCTCGGCCTGCCGGCCGTGCCGCAGAAGGACATCGACAAGGCCGAGACGATCGTCGAGCGGTTCATGCGCCGGTGGCGGGGCGAGCCCGACCCGCGGCACGTCAAGGCCGTCGACGCGTACTTCATCTCGGCCGCCGAGCACGGGCTGAACGCGTCCACCTTCACCTGCCGGATCGCCGCCTCGGTCGGCGCCGACGTGGCCGCCTGCATCTCGGCCGGGATCGGCGCGCTCTCCGGTCCGCTGCACGGCGGCGCGCCCTCCCGGGTGCTGCACATGATCGAGGCGGTCGAGCGCAGCCGCGACGCTGAGGGCTACGTCAAGGGCGTGCTCGACCGGCACGAGCGGCTGATGGGCTTCGGCCATCGCGTCTATCAGACCGAGGACCCGCGCGCCCGGGTGCTCAAGAGCATCGCCCGCGAGCTGGGCGCCACCCGCTACGACGTGGCGGTGGCGCTCGAGCGGGCCGCGCTCGCCGAGCTGCAGGCCCGCAAGCCGGACAAGGCGATCGCCACCAACGTGGATTTCTGGTCGGCGGTGGTGCTCGACTTCGCCGAGGTGCCGGCACACATGTTCACCTCGATGTTCACCTGCGCCCGGGTGGCCGGGTGGAGCGCGCACGTGCTCGAGCAGAAGCGGCTGGGCCGCATCCTGCGCCCGAGCCTGCGCTACATCGGGCCGGGCCCGCGCAAGCCGAACGAGGTCGATGGCTGGGATGCGCTCGCGCATAATGTGTGACCGTGACTGACATCGCGATCCCCGAAGAGCTCAAACCGGTAGACGGCCGCTTCGGCTCGGGCCCCAGCAAGGTGCGACCCGAGGGCGTCGAGGCGCTGTCCGCGGTGTCACGCACGTACCTGGGCACCTCGCACCGGCAGAAGACGGTGAAGGGCCAGGTCGCCCGGCTGCGCCGCGGCCTGGCCGAGTTCTTCGCGCTGCCCGACGGGTACGAGGTGATCCTGGCCAACGGCGGCACCAGCGCGTTCTGGGAGGTCGCCACGTTCGGCCTGATCCGCGACAAGGCCCAGTTCGCCGAGTTCGGCGAGTTCGGCGCCAAGTTCGTGAAGGCCGCCGCGGACGCGCCGTTCCTGGCCGACCCGACCGTGCACCGGGCGCCCGGCGGCCAGGCGTCCTTCCTCACCGCCGAGGCCGGCGTCGACGTGTACGCGTCGGTGCACAACGAGACCTCCACCGGCGTGGCCGTGCCGGTCCGCCGGGTCGAGGGCGCCGACGAGGGCGCGCTGCTGCTCACCGACGCGACCTCGGGCGGCGGCAGCCTCGACGTCGACCTGCGCGAGACCGACGTGTACTACCTCGCCCCGCAGAAGGCGCTCGGCTCGGACGGCGGCATCTGGCTCGCCCTGATGTCCCCGGCGGCGATCGAGCGGGCGTTCCAGATCAAGGCGACCGGGCGGTACATCCCGCAGTTCCTCGACCTGGTCACGGCCATCGAGCAGTCCCGCCTCGAGCAGACCTACAACACACCGGCGCTGGCCACCGTGTTCCTCGCGGCCGAGCAGCTGGACTGGATGAACGCACAGGGCGGCCTCCCCTGGGCGGTCAAGCGCAGCGCGGAGAGCGCGGCGGCGATCTACGGCTGGGCCGACCGGTCGCCGTACGCGACCCCGTTCGTCACCGACCCGGCGCTGCGCTCGGCCGCGGTGGCCACCATCGACTTCGCCGAGGGCATCGACGCGGCGGCGATCGCCAAGGTGCTGCGGGCCAACGACGTGGTGGACACCGAGCCGTACCGCAAGCTCGGGCGCAACCAGCTGCGGATAGCGCTCTACCCGACGGTCGAGCCGTCCGACGTGGCTGCCCTGACCGCGTGCATCGACTACGTGGTGGAGCGGCTTTCCTGACCACCCACCTCAGCCCGGCGGTCGCGCTACGGCCCGGACCGCGCGGCGAGCTCGCGGTGCGGGCCGGGGGCGGCCGTTCGTGCTTTTGGTCACTCCCCCGCTCGTACCATATGAGGGTTTTACGAGGTTGAATGGTCCTCACCCGACATATTTTGAAGATCATCCCTGCTCAGTGAGCATGAGAGCCGCTGAACAACGGTGTGTCTTCCCCCATGGGGTTACGTGGGCGCGTACGGTGTTGCAGACGGCAGGCCCACGGAATGGAGGCAACGCATGCGGCCGGTACGCTTCGTCGCCCTTTCCGAGGACGGTCAGGCCCTGGTGCTCGCCGATGAGGTCGGTCGGCTTCTGGCCCTTCCTCTCGACGATCGGATCAACAGCGCGGTCACCCACGAGCCGCACGCGGTCACCTCGGGTACGGCGGTGGCCGTGTCCACTCCGGAGTCCGCGCCCTCGCTCTCCCCGCGCGACATCCAGGCCCGCATCCGCTCCGGCGAGTCCGCGGAGGATGTCGCCCGGATCGCCGGTGTGCCGGTCGACCGCGTGCTGCGCTACGCCGGCCCGGTGCTGCAGGAGCGGGCCATGCTGGCCCAGCACGCGCGCCGCACCCGGCTCAAGACGTCCGACTCGGGCGCGCCGCTCGCCGAGGTGGTGGACAGCCGCCTCGCCCAGCACGGCATCGACACCGAGAAGATCTCGTGGGACGCGTTCCGGCGCGAGGACGGCACCTGGCGGATCGTCGCCACCTGGCCGTCCGGCAAGGCCACCGCCCAGGCCATCTGGGATCTCGACAAGGGGCGCCAGGTCGTCTCCCCGCACGACGACATGGCGCAATATCTGTGCGCCGAGCGGCCCACCCAGATCCTCGGCCAGGAGCCGGTGCCCGAGCGCACGTTCCTCGAGCAGCGCGGCGGTCACGGCCTGCCCGGCCCGGCCCGCCCGGCCGAACCCCCGCGCGTCGGCCACACGCTGCCCGCGGCCGAGACTCCCGCGCCGCGCCCGACCCGCGACCCGATCCGGTCCGGGCGGGACGCCCTGCTCGCCTCGCTCGACCGCCCGCTCGGCGGCGGCGGCCGCGGCCTGGACGGTCCGGAGCCACGGCGCCCGGTGGCCGGCGGCGCCGCGGCGCTGCTCGGCGGCGGATCGGGCTCGGCCTTCGACGACGACGCCGACCTGCCCAAGGAGGTGCCGGCCGTGCCCTCGCTCGCGGTGCTGCGGCCGCGGCGCACGGTGGGCCAGTCCGGTCAGCAGACCGGCGGCGAGACCGACGAGACCAAACCGCGCAAGCGCCTGCCGAGCTGGGACGACGTCCTGTTCGGCGGTGGCCCGGCGGCACGCGAGTCGTCCTGAGCCGACTGTTCGTCGCCCTCTTCCCGCCGCAGGCGGTGGTCCGGTCGCTGCGTGCCGTGCTGCCGGCCGGCGCGGCTCTCACCCACCCGTCGAAATGGCACGTCACGCTGGTCTTTCTCGGCGAGGCACCGACCGACGAGGTGTCCTCGGTGCTCTCCGGCGTCGCTCCGCGGGGCAACTTCTCGCTGCGGCTCTCCGGCGGCGGCCGGTTCGGCACGGCCGCGTGGGCCGGCGTGACGGGCGATCTTGAAGCCTTGGCGTCCTTGCAGGAAGGGCTGCGAACTCTCCTGTCCGACTCGGGGTTCCCGTCGGAGACCCGCCCCTATCAACCCCACCTCACCGTGAGCTATCGCGGCGACGGTGCGATGCGCCGGGCGCTGGCCGGCTACGCGAGCTCACCGTGGACGGTCACCGAGTTCGCGCTGGTCGAGAGCAAGGACGGCGACTACTTGCCGGTGCGTTCTTGGCCGGTGTAGGCGGCCAGCAGCGCCTGACCCGATTTGCGCATCAACTCGACCGCGTCCGCCCGGGACAGCCCGGCGATATCCGTCAGCCAGATCAGCGACTCGATGCCGGTGGTGGCCCGGATGGCGATCGCCAGCCGGCGCACGTCCACCTCGGGATGGGACTCGCGCAGCGGGTCGAGCGCGTCCTCGATCCAGTCGATCGCCCGGCCCTGCCGCAGCACCGGCTGCTCGGCTCCCGGCTCCCCGGCCCCCGGCTCCAAGGAGAGGCGCAGGGACGTGCGCAGCTGCGGCTCCCAGTCGAGGTTGACCCGGGCGAACGCGCGCAGCACCTGATCGAGCCGGGCCGGGACGTCGTCGGCCGGCGCATCCGCCGGCAGCAGGGAGCGCTGCGAGATCTCCGGGTGGGCGGCCAGCAACAGGGAGCGCTGGCTCGGAAAGTAGCGATAGGCCGTGGTGCGTGAGATGCGGGCCTCGGCGGCGGCCTGCTCGACCGTCGGGTTCACACCGTCGGCCAGCAGACGGCGGGTCGCGGCGACCAGGGCCTCGCGGGTGCGGGCCTTCTGATCGCGGCGGCCGGTCGCTTCATATGGTACTGGCATCACCATAATGGTACCGTAGTCCCATGGGACTCGAGTCCCATCTTGCCGATGGAGGGTCACCGATGGATCCCACCGAGGTCAGCCCCGAGCTGTATACGACCGTCTTCGAGAACGAGCGGGTGCGAGTCCTGAAATATCGGGACGTGCCCGGGGACTGCACGAAACCGCACACCCACCCCGACTCCGTCATGGTCACGCTTTCCTCGTTCCGGCGGCGCATCTCGGCCGGCGGCCGCAATGTCGAGGTGGAGCTGCCGGCCGGGGCCGTGCGCTGGGTCGGCGCGCAGGAGCACGCCGGCGAGAACATCGGCGACACCGAGACGGTGAGCATCTTCGTCGAGCTCAAGGAGCCCGCGCCCGGCCCGCCGGCCGAGCCGACGCTCGGACCGACCGGCGGTTAGCACCCGCCATTCACCCCCGGCGGTCAGCGCGGTCAGCACCCGGCCGGCAGCGCCCGGCTGTCAGTGCAGGGCCAGCCCGGCGGCCTGCAGCTCGCCCTCCACCCGCAGCCGCTCGAGGTCGCGGTCCATGCCCTCCAGCGGCTCGAGGTGCTCGGTCAGCCCGAGGCACTGGCAGGCCAGGCAGAGCCGCTGGTCGTAGGCGCGCAGCACAGCGGCCCGCCACTTCTCCGAATGCTGGGTGGGGCCGCCGCGGCGCTGCTGGTCGAGGCGGCGCAGGTCGTAGGCGATCTGCTCGATCGAGGGCATCTCCAGGGCGACCGGGGCCGGCGTCGGCTCGTCCGAGCGGAGGGCACGGTCGAGCCGCCGAAGCGCCCGGCGGTCGCGCCGCCGGCCCGACCGCCAGGGGCGCGGCGGGAGCTCATCGGCGCAGACCACGACCGCGATGACGCACGGCAGGAACAGCAGCGTCAGCAACGCCGCCGAAAGCACCACAATGTGCGCGAGGCCCACGGACACGACGGTAGGTCGCCGAGGGGCCGGGCCGGAATATCCGTTCGGCCGAGCGGACCTGCCAATCCCCGACATTGGCCGATGCCGGACACGGGCGGGGGCAGGTGCTGTCCGGGCCGAGGAGCGAGACGGGGCCGAGGAGCGAGACGGGGCCGAGGAGCGAGACGAGGCCGAGGAGCGCGACGGGGCCGAGGAGCGAGACCGGGGCGGGTACTGTCGGGGCCGCTATGCAGCCGTCGACCGTCCTTGCCGTCCTCGCCGAGCTGGCGCCGGCCGGTGGCGACCGGGTGCTCGACGTGACCCGCGGCGGCCAGCCCCTGATCTGGCTCGACGACGCCGACCGGGCCCGCCGCCGCAAGGAGATCGACCGCCTCGCCGCGCTGGACGCTCTGCACCGCGAGGAGCGGCTGCTGCGCCGCGGCTGGGGCTTCCTGGCCGGGCGCGCCGAGGTGGACGGCAAGGTCCGCAAGATCCGGGTGCCGCTGCTGAGCCAGCCGGTGCGCCTGGAACGCGGCCTGACCGGCTATCGGGTCGTCCCGGCCGGTGACCTCGAGATCACTCCCCTGGTGACCGACCGCGAGCTGGCCGCGGCCCTGGAGGCGGCGCCCGGGCTGGCCGCGCCCGGCTGGCTCGACGCGATCGGCAGCAAGGCGTGGCTGCGCTCGGCTGCCGACGCGACCGGGCTGACCGTGGACGCGGTGGTCGACGAGGGCAAGCACCTCCCGCAGGACCGGGTGGTGCTGGTCGCCCGGGCGGCGCTGTTCGTGGTGCGGGACGTCTTCGGCGGCGGTCTCCAGGACAGTCTGCGCAGCTGGGCCGGGCGCGACCTGGGCGGGACCGCGCTCGCCGCGATCTATGGCGCCGCGGGCCGCGACGATCAGCCGGACGACTCGCCGGTGCTGTCCCCGCTGCCGCTGACCGGGGCGCAGGCCGAGGTGGTGGCCCGCGCTCGCACCGCGCCGATCACGATCGTCTCCGGGCCGCCGGGCAACGGCAAGAGCCACACGGTCGTGGCGGCGGCGCTGGAGGTGGTGCATCGGGGCGGCTCGGTGCTGGTGGCGACGCAGTCCCCGCACGCCGCCGAGGTGCTGGCCGCGCTGCTGGCCCGCTATCCGGGACCGACGCCGGTGCTTTTCGGCGACGCGATGCGCCGGGAGAGCCTGGCGGCCGAGCTCACCGCCGGCGCCGAGCGCGGACCAAGCGACCGAGACCTGCGTGCGGATCTCGCGGCCGTGCAGGAAAACCATGCTTGCGTACGCCGAGAGCGCGCCGAGATCGCCGAGGCGCTCGACCGGGAGTTGTCGGCCGCGACGCTGCCGTCGTGGGAGCCACGGTTGCCCGAGCTGGCCGCGGACGTGCCGGGCGCGTTCGCCGACGACTTCGAGCCGGCCCGGCTGCGACGGAGGGGTCTGGTCGGCTGGTGGGCCCGGCGCCGGTTGGGGGTGCGCCGGGGCGTACCGGCGGAACGGGTGACCGAGGCGATCGCCGCGGCCACCGCGCGACACGACGCCGCCCGGCTGGCCGCGACCGGCGGCACCGATCTCTCGTCGCGATGGCTCGCCCTGCACGCCGCCGAGGAGAAGCTGGCCGTCGCGGTCGGCACGGCGATGCGCAACGGCGCCCGCAGCGAGAAGCGCTGGGACTCCGCGGCCCGCCGGGGCGCCGCATCGCTGGCCGCGGCTCTGCGCGCGGGCCGGAACCGCCGCCGCGAGCTGCTCGCCCAGTTGGACGCGCCGCCGGTGGTGCGGGCGCTGCCGTTGTGGATCGGCACGGTGGCCGACGTCGAGGACCTGCTGCCCTCGTCGCCGGGGATGTTCGACCTCGTGGTGATCGACGAGGCGTCGCACGTCGACCAGGTTCGCGCCGCGCCGGTGCTGGCCCGGGCGCGCCGCGCGCTGATCGTCGGGGACCCTCGGCAGCTGCGGTTCGTGTCGTTCGTGAGCGATGTGGACGTGGCCGGGGTGCTCGACCGGCACGGCGCCGACGAGCGGCTGGACGTGCGCCGGGTGAGCACGTACGACCTGGCCGCGGGCGCCGCGCCGGCCACCTGGCTCACCGAGCATCACCGCAGCGCTCCGCACCTGATCGGGTTCTCGGCGCACCGGTTCTACGCGGACCGGATCGCGGTGCTGACCCGCACGCCGGCGGCCGAGGCCACCGACGCGATCGACGTGGTGAGGGTGCCGTCGGCCACGCCAGCCGGCGAGGTCGACGCGGTGTTGAAGGTGGTCGGCGACCTGGTCGCCGAGGGGCGTCGCGGGATCGGCGTGATCTCGCCGTTCCGGGCACAGGCCGAGGCGCTGGAAGCGGGCCTGCTGGCGGCGTACCCGGTCGAGCGGATCGAGGAGCTGGGGCTGCGGGTCGGCACGGTGCACGCCTTCCAGGGCAGCGAGGCCGAGGTGGTCGTGGTGTCGCTGGGTCTGTTCCCGGGCGACCCGGCGGGTCGGCGACGCTTCGTCGCCGACCCGCACCTGTTCAATGTGATGATCACCCGAGCCCGCCGCCGGCTGATCGTGGTCACGGCCCTGGAGACGGCCGACGGCCTCCTCGGCGACTACCTCACCTACGCCTCCGCCGCCCTGGGGCACCAGCCCGATCCTTCCGACTCGTCGGGAGGGTGGTTAGGCGAGCTGGCGGCCGAGCTCGACCGGCTCGAGGTGGTCGTCCGGGTCGGCTACCGGGTCGGGCCGTGGGTCGTCGACCTCTGTGTGGGCTCGGACGACCAACCCGTCGGCGTCTTCTGCGGGCCGCACCCGGACGGCGCCGAGGCCCACCTCGACCGCCAGCGCGCGCTGCATCGGGCCGGCTGGCGGCTGATCGACGCCTTCGCCAGCCGCTGGGCCGACGATCCGCGCCGCGCCGCCCTGGAGATAGCGGCGGCGCAGCGCCCGGTCAACGACGCGCGCTGAGCGCCGGTTCGTCGGAGTCCTGCTCGTCTTCGGCGATCACCGGGACCGGCGCGCCGCCGCCCGCCTCCGCGACGATCGGGGGCGCATCCAGGACCGCGACCGCCGGCGCCTCGGCCGGCACTTCCTCGCGACCGCGGCGCACGACCTGCAGGCTGGGCCTCGGCCGTACCCGCACCACGATCCGATCGCCGCTCACCCGCAGCTGCCAGACCAGCGCCGCCGCCGCGGCCACGAAGCAGATCAGCCCGGCGCCCCAGATGCTGGACGGCACCCCGAAGTGGTCGCCCCACCAGCCGACCACGGACGCCCCGATCGGCGTCGTGCCCAGGAAGACCAGCACGTACAGGGCCATCACCCGGCCGCGGTACGCGCCGTCGACGCCCATCTGCACCCGGTGGTTGGATGCCTGGGCCAGGAAGACCGCGAAGAACCCGGTCGGCAGCAGGATCGCCATCGCCACCAGGAAGTTGGGCGCGAACCCGACCGCGAACTCCAGCAGCCCGAACGCCAGCGCCGCCCCGAGCACCAGGTAGATCCCCGGGCGGGCCCGCCGCGCGCTGCCGGCCAGCGCGCCGCCGAGCGAGCCGACCGCCAGCATCGTGGTGAGCAGCCCGAACGACGACGGTCCGGCGTGGAAATCGATCTTCGCGAGGGCGGCCAGGGTGACCGGGAAGTTGAAGCCGATCATGCCGACCACCGCCATCAGGCTGATCGGCAGCAGCAGATCGGACCGCTTGCGCACGTAGTGCAGCCCGTCCAGCACCCGGGCGTCCTTCTTGGCCACAGCGTCCTTGCGGTACAGCTCGCCCGGTCGCATCGCCAGGTAGGTGAAGACCGGCGCGATCGCCAGCACCGTGGCGATCAGGAAGACCGGCCCGGTGTTGAACACCGCGAGCGCGATGCCGGCCAGTGCCGGCCCGCTGATCCGGGCGGTGTTGAAGGTTGCCGCCGAGAGCGCCAGCGCGTTGGGCAGCAGCGGGATCTCGACCAGCTCGGAGACGAACGCCTGCCGGACCGGGGTCTCGATGGCGTTGGCGATGCCGAGCAGACCGGCGAAGAGGAAGACGTGCCAGAGCCGGACCGCGCCGGAGGCGACCAGCACCGCGAAGACGATCGCGGTGATCGCGAACGCGGCGTTGGCGACGACCAGCAGGTGGCGCTTGTCGTAGCGGTCGGCGAGCCGGCCACTGTAGAGGGTGAGCAGCAGCACCGGCACGAACTGCAGGGCGGCCACCGAGCCGAGCGCGCCGGGCGAGTTCCCGGAGAGGTCGAGCACCAGCCAGTCCTGGGCCGTGAACATCATCCACACCCCGACCAGCTTCACGAGCTGACCGGTGGCGAAGATCCGATAGTTGCGAACCCGGAGGGACCGGAACGTGGTATTCAGCACTGCCCGCACTAGGCTGCGCCTCCCTTTCCGCCGTACGCGTCATCGACATGTGATGAAGCGCGGCGACCGGAGGCGAAGGTCAGGCGCGGGCGACCTGCTGCAAGATCTCTGCAGCCCGGACGAGCACGTCCCGATCCTCGGGCGTCAGCGCGGCCAGCTGGTCGGCCAGCCACTCGTTGCGCAGCTTCTCGAACTGGGCGTACATCGCCCGCCCCTGCTCGGTGGGCGCCAGGATGACCTGCCGGCCGTCGGTGGGGTGCGGGGTGCGGACCACGAGCCCGCGCTGCTCCAGCTTTCCGACGATCTTGGTCATCGTCGGGGGCTGGACCCGTTCGACGTCGGCGAGCTCGCGCGGGGTCAGCGCGCCGGCCAGTTGGAGGCTGGTCAGGGCGGAGAGCTGGCCGTAGGTGAGGTCGCCGACCGGGCGGGTCTGCCGGACCCGCCGGTTGAGCCGCTGGATGGCCTCGCGCAGCGACCTGGCCAGCTCGTCCGCTGCCCCTCGCTCCGTAGCCACCGGCAACTCCATCACGATTCTTAGCCTAGCTAATGAGCTTGGCTAACGACCATCGAATATGCGTATGACCGCCGTCACCGGGCCCCGGCGAGAAGGCCCGGTGACGGCAGTTTAAAGACCCGCTCACCCCAGCCAGGCCTCCAGGGGACCACGGAAGAAGTACAGGACGAACAGCGCGGCCACGCCGTACAGGATGGGGTGAATGTCCTTCGCCCGTCCGGTGGCGACCTTGAGGACCACGTACGAGATGATCCCGGCGCCGATGCCGTTGGAGATCGAGTACGTGAACGGCATGATCGTGATCGCCAGGAACGCCGGCAGCGCGATCGTGTAGTCGGCCCAGTCGATGTTCCGCACCGAGGTCATCATCAGGAAGCCGACCACCACGAGCGCGGTCGACGCCGCCTCGAACGGGACCACCTGCACCAGCGGCGACAGGAACATGGCCAGCAGGAACAGCACGCCGGTGACCAGGTTGGCCACGCCGGTACGGGCACCCTCGCCGACGCCGGCCGCGCTCTCGATGTACGAGGTGTTGCTGGACACGCTGGCCGCGCCGCCGGCCGCCGCGGCCAGCGAGTCGACCAGCAGGATCTCCCGGGTGCGCGGCGGCATCCCGTTCTCGTCCAGCAGGTCGCCCTCCTGGCCGATCGCGACCATCGTGCCCATGGTGTCGAAGAAGTCGGTGATCAGCAGCGTGAAGACGAACATCAGGCAGACCAGCCAGCCGGCCGTCGACCAGGAGTCGAGCACGTTGAAGTGACCGATCAGGGAGAGGTCGGGCTTACTGACGATCTTTTCCGGGACCTTCGGCACGTTCAGCGACCAGCCGTGCGGGTTGATCGCCGACGAGCCGACCTTGGCGATCGCCTCCACGACGATCGCCAGCACCGTGGTGCCCAGGATGCCGATCAGGATCGCGCCCTTCACCTTGCGGGCGAACAGCACCAGCGTGAACAGCAGGCCGATCACGAAGACGAACGAGGGCCAGGTCAGCAGCGTGCCACCGAGGCCGAGCTCGACCGGGACGGTGGTACCCGCGGCGTCCGGCACCCGGTGCACGAACCCGGCGTCGACCAGCCCGATGATCATCAGGAACAGGCCGATGCCGACCCCGATCGCGGTCTTGAGCTGGGTCGGTACGGCCCGGAACACCAGCGTACGCAGCCCGGTCAGCACCAGGATGCCGATCAGCACGCCCTCGATGACCACCAGACCCATGGCGTCGGCCCAGGTCATCTCGGGCGCGATCTCGAAGGCGACCAGCGCGTTGACGCCGAGGCCGGCGGCCAGCGCGAGCGGGAACCGGGCCACCACCCCCATCAGGATGGTCATCACGCCGGCCACCAGCGCGGTGCCCGCGGCGAGCGCGGCGAGCGGCAGCTTGCCGCCCAGTTTGTCGGCCCCCGCGCCCAGGATCAGCGGGTTGAGCACGACGATGTAGGCCATCGTGAAGAACGTCGCGAACCCGCCGCGGACCTCGCGGCTCAGGTGCGATCCGCGGGCAGATATCTCGAAATATCGGTCGAAAGCGCTGCGTACGCCCGCATTGGTGGCGGTCGTCGACATGCGTGGCCTCCGGAAAATCGAAGAAGTTGTGTTCCGCGCATGTTTTCAGATGCGATGAGCTGCGCAAAGCCGCAACGGCACCGGGAACCACCGATGATCGCCGCGGACGTACCCTGTCGGGTGTGAGTCAGCCAAAGCCCCGCGTCGAGCCGCTCGACCCGCCGATGGTCCCGTTCGCGATCGCGGGCCTGGCGGCGTTCGCCATCGCCGGCGTCGTCATCTGGCTGACCGACGGGCCGGACAGCTGGCTGCAGACCTGCATCGCCGGCTTTCTGGTCGGCATACCCGGCCTGCTCACGATGATCGTGCACGACCGGAACCGGCGCCGGCGCCGAGCCATCACGCACGCCGAGTTCCGCGAGAACTGACCTTTCCCGTACGAGGCGGGGGAGGCTCAGCTGTGGCCGTAGTCCTCGGCCGGCTGGTCGTCCTCCACCGAGCCGTGGCCGCGGCTGACCGCGACCGACTCGACCTCGCTGTCGTCATACACCGTCGGCAGCTCGTCGACCGGCTGCTCGGCGGTGCCCAGCAGGGCCTCGGAGTGCGCGCCGCAGCCGTGGTCGGCGCTGACCGCCTTGCCGTCGTCGGGGGCGTACAGGTTGCCGCAGACGCCGAACATCGCGCGCAGCGTGCCGGCCAGCGGGAGGTAGAAGCCGCAGGTGCCACAGCGGGCATTGCGCGGCGCCGCGGTCGAGATCGCCGCCTCGGGGCCGGAGTCGCCGTCGTACCACCGCTGGGCGGTGTCCATCCGGCCCTCGTGCGACATCACCCGGGACCGGCCTAGGCCCAGCTCCCAGCTGACCTCCTCGACGGCGGGGTCGTCGCTCAGCACGTAACCCTGGGCCAGGCGGTCGTCGTCGGGCGCGGTCGGCATGAGATCGCCCACACCGAGGTCGCCGGGCTGCAGCCGCTCGTTCCACGGCACCCAGCCGGGGGCCAGCAGCGCGTCGGGGCCGGGCAGCAGCACCGTCTCGCAGATCGTCACGTGCCGGCTGCGCGGGACCCGGGTCACCGTGACCGCCCACCGCCAGCCCCGATAGCCCACCAGGTGGCTCTCGAAGAAGTGGGTCACCAATCGGTCGCCCTCGGCCACCGCCTCGAGGTGGTCCCCGATGTCGGACGGGTCGACCTCGGTGATCGCACCACGTGCCACCCCGACGGCGTCGGCACAAACCTGGTCGAGGCGAGGGGCGCGCGCAGTGGTCCTGGTCGTCACGTATCCATTGTCCCCTACCGGGACAGGTGAGCCGCAGCGACTCCCCCGAATTGGACCGGCTCCGGACGCGACGCGGGTCGCCTGGATCAGTCAGGATGGTTCCATGCCGCTGCTCCCCACCATCGGACGCACCGTCGGCACCGGGATCAAGGCCGCCCGCCTGATGGCGCGCGGCTCGGTGCGCGGCGGCGTCTGGGCGACCCGCCGGGTCGGCAGCGCGCGGGCCCGCGGCGCCGCCGGCGAGGTCGGCATGATCCGCCTCTTCGACCTGCACGCGGTCTCCTGCGCCGGCGACACGCTCATCGCCATCGGCCTGGCCGGCACGATCTTCTTCGACGTCCCGCTCGGCGAGGCGCGCGGCAAGGTCGCGCTCTACCTGCTCATCACCATGGTCCCGTTCGCGCTGCTGGCGCCCGTGGTGGGCCCGCTGCTCGACCACTTCCGGCACGGCCGGCGCTACGCGCTCGCGGTCACCATGCTGGGCCGGGCCTTCCTGGCCTATGTGATCTCCGATCACCTCTTCGGCTGGGGCCTTTACCCGGCGGCGTTCGGCGTGCTCGCGCTGTCCCGGGCGTACGGGGTGGCCCGCTCGGCCGCCGTGCCCAGGCTGCTCCCGGAGGGCGTCGGCCTGTCCCAGGTCGGCGCCCGGGCCAGCGTCTACGGCACCTTCGCCGGTGCGATCGTCGCCCCGCTCGGCCTGCTCGCCTTCAAGATAGGTCCGCAGTGGCCGCTCCGGGTCGCGACGGTCATCTTCGTGGTCGGCATGGTCATCTCGCTGCGCCTGCCGCCGCGTGCCGACTCCGATCCGCCCGAGGCGGTGCCCCAGCCCTGGCGGGCCGCGCTCGGCCTGGGCCGCAACGGCGACCGGCCGCTCTCCGGCAAGCTCGTGATCGCCACGTTGCTCGGCAGTGCCAGCCTGCGCCTGCTCTACGGTTTTCTGCTGCTGTTCCTGGCCTTCGTCACGGCGGCCCACCAACTGGACACCACGCTGCTCGGCCACGAGATCGGCCGGCAGGGCGCGATCGGCGTGATCGGCGGGGCGCTCGCGGTCGGCACGTTCCTGTCCACCGCGGCCGGCGTCCGTCTGCACATCCGCCGCCCGCTGGCCCTGCAGTCGGCCGGCTTGACCATCACGGCCGGCGTGGCGGTGCTCGCCGCGATCTTCTACAGCCTCACCGTGCTGGCCCTGCTCGCGCTGGTCACGGCGATCTTCAGCGGCATCGCCAAGCTGGCCATCGACGCGACCATCCAGGAACGGGTGCCGGAGCGCCTGCGGGCCAGCGCCTTCGCGCACTCCGAGACGGTCCTGATGATCGCCTGGGTGGCCGGCGGCGCGCTGGGCATCATCCCGCTCCCGGGCCGCCTGGGCGTCGCGCTTGCCGCACTGCTCGCCGTGGCGATGGCGGTACGCGCGGGCTGGGTGGCCGCCCGCCTGCACCACGAGCACCTGAGCGGCCGCGCCGGCGAGCCCGCCGAGGCGGACGAGGCCGATGCCGCCGAGCCGACCGATCCCTGGCCCGACGCCCCGACCGTCCCGGTGCGCAACAAGCCCAACCCGCCGATCCAGCGGGCCGGCGCCACCACGGCGACCCAGACCCGGCCCGCCGACCGCACTCGCCTCGACCCCTCGCCCGCGCCCGGCAAGGCCGCGCCCGGCAAGGCCGCCCCCGGCCAGCCCGCGCCCGCCCCCGGCCAGCCCGCGCCCGGCAAGGCCGCCCCCGGGCAGTCCGCGCCCGGCAAGCCGGCCGGCCGCAGATTCGGCTTCGGCAAACGCAAGCGGGCCCCGCAGAGCACTCCCCCGCCGTCGCCACCACCGGCCGCCGAGCCGGTCGTCGAGCCCACGCCCGCCCCGGCCCCGCCGGGCTATCACATCTACCGGCCCAGCTCGGCCGACGGCCCGAACGGCCACCTCCCCGACGGCGACGACCGTTGACGGCGTACCCCCTGCTGGTGGTCACCGCGGTGGCCGCCGAGGCCGAGGCCGTCCGGGCCGGCGCGGACCCCGATCACGTGGTCGTCGAGCCGGTCGGCGTCGGTCCCGCCGCGGCCGCCGCCGGGACCGCCCGGTTGCTCGCGACCGGCCGCTTCCGCGCGGTGATCAGCGCGGGCATAGCCGGCGGCTTCGCCGGCCGGGCACCGGTGGGCGCGACCGTGCTCGGCGCCCGGAGCATCGCCGCCGACCTGGGCGCCGAGTCACCCGGCGGCTTCCTGCCGATCGAGGAGTTGGGCTTCGGCACCAGCGTTGTCCACGCCGACCCGCTGCTGTTCAAGGGCCTCACCGCCGCCCTGCCCGACGCGGTCGCCGGCGACGTGCTGACCCTCGCCACGGTCACCGGAACCGCTGCCACCGCCGATGCCCTGGCGGCGCGTTTCCCGCGGGCGGTGGCCGAGGCGATGGAGGGCTTCGGCGTGGCCGTCGCCGCGGCCGGCCTGCCCTTCGCCGAGCTGCGCACCATCTCCAACCCGATCGGCCCGCGGGACCGGGCCGCCTGGCGGCTCAAGGACGCGTTCGCCGCGTTGTCCACAGCTTCGGCTGCCCTGTGGACAGCCTGTGGATAAGTTCACCGTGTGGGATGGTAGACAGCCGTCGTGACGCGCAGGCCCCCGACGACAGGTCTACTTTGAGCGTCGTGGCTCTTTCCCTCGCGGCGTCGCCGTGCCCCAACGACACGTTCGTCTTCCACGCCCTCGTGCACGGTCTCATCCCCGGCACGCCCCCGGTCGACCTGACCTTCGCGGACGTCGACGTCACCAACACGGCGGCCGAGCGCGGCGAGTTCGACCTCGTCAAGGTGAGTTACGCGGCGCTGCCCTGGCTGCTCGACGACTACGACCTGCTGCCCACCGGCGGCGCGCTCGGCCGCGGCTGCGGCCCCCTGGTGCTCGCCCGCGACGCGGGACAGCGGCTGACCGGCGCGACGGTGGCCGTCCCCGGCGACCGCACCACGGCGTACCTGCTGTTCCGCCTCTGGGCCGCGGAGACGCCGGCCCGGATCGAGGTGGTCCCGTTCCACGAGATCATGCCGGGTGTGGCCGCCGGCCGGTTCGACGCCGGCCTGGTGATCCACGAGGCGCGCTTCACCTACCAGCGGCACGGCCTGGTCTCGCTGGCCGACCTCGGCGAGTGGTGGGAGGCCGACACCGGGCTGCCGATCCCGCTCGGCGCGATCCTCGCCAAGAAGGAGACGGTCGACCCGGCCGCGGCCACCGAGTGGATCCGCACCTCGGTCAGCATGGCCTGGGCCAACCCGGACGCCAGCCGCGACTTCATCCTGGCCAACGCGCAGGAGATGGAGCCCGAGGTGGTCCAGCGGCACATCGATCTGTACGTGAACGAGTACACGCTGGATCTGGGCCGGGACGGACTCGCCGCCGTCGACGCCCTGTTGCAGCGTTCGGCAGCGGCGGGTCTGACGCCTCAGGTAAAACCGTTCATCTAGATTTCGAACTCGCGGGCGACGGCGTGCACCACCTGCGCGATCGTCTGTGCCGTCTTCTTGTCCGGGTAGCGACCGCGGGACAGGCCCGGCTGCACCTGCTGCTCGAGCACCTTGATCATGTCCTCGATCATGCTGTGCAGCTGGTCGGCCGGACGTCGGCGCAGCTCCGCCAGGGACGGCGGGGCATCGATCAGCTTGACGCCCATGGCCTGGGACCCCTTGCGGCTGTCCACGATGCCGAACTCGATCCGCTGACCGGATTTCAGCTCGGCCACGCCGGCCGGCAAGGCGCCCTTGGGCAGGAAGACGTCGCCGCCCTCATCGCTGGTGACGAATCCGAATCCCTTCGTCGCGTCGTACCACTTCACTCGACCCGTGGGCACCGCAGACCTCAACTTCACTCAATGGAAACAACCGCTCACCGCAAGGCTACTGAAGCCGCGGGCTAGTACCCAACTGCAATCTCGCACAGCAGCGCCGGGAATCCGGTGAGATCCGGCAACACGTACGTGGCGCCGGCCGCGGTCAGCTCCTCGGCCGGGCACGGGCCGGTCGCCACCCCGACGCCGGTCACCCCGGCGGTCCGGGCCGCGACCATGTCCGCCACGTGGTCGCCCACGTACCAGCGGACGTCGTGCTCGGCCAGCGCCGCCGCCTTGCCCTCGGCGAACAGGTCGCCGGCCACCTCGTCCACCGCCATGCCGAGGTGTTCGAGGTGCAGGCGGGCCAGCCGGGCCAGCTTGGAGGTGACCACCACCACCCGCAGGCCGAGCTCGCGCGCGGCCGCGAGCGCCGCCCGCGCGCCCGGGGTGGGCACGCTCGGCGTGATCGCGTAGTCGGGGTAGAGCGCCCGATAGGTGGTGACCGCCTCCTCGACGTCCTCGGGCGGGAACCACTCGGCCAGCTCGGCACGCAGCGGCGGGCCGAGCCGCGTGACCGCGAGGTCGGCATCGACGTACACGCCGGTCTTCGTGGTCAGCGCCCGGTACGCCGCATGGATCCCCGGCCGGGAGTCGACCAGGGTCATGTCCAGATCGAATCCGACCGCCGCAGCCACTAGAACTTGTCGGCCGAGATGTAGGTGAGATTCGCGACGGGCAGCGGGAAGGTCTGGTCGTCACCGAACGGCGACGGCGCGGCGGCCCGATCGGACAAGAGCTCCGACACGGCGTGCGGGCCGTGGTCCGGACCCGGCTTGGCCACCTGACGCGCGGCGTCTCCGGGCTTCTTGTTCTGTGCGGCCACGAATGTCCCCTTCAGTGTCACTACCGGTACGGCTGAGGTGTCCGGAGATCCCCGGACCCCTCACCATCGTCCCATGGCGGCTAGCGTTGGTAACGATGGCCACCACATTCGCCGATCAGCTCCGCGCGCTCAGCGACGAGGCGCTGGGCACGCTCGTCCAGCTGCGTCCCGACCTGGTCGTGCCGCTGCCCGCCGACATCTCCGCACTGGCCGTGCGGGCCCAGTCCCGCGGCTCGGTCGCCCGCTGCCTGGACGGCCTCGACGAGTTCACCCTCCGCATCCTCGACGCGGCCCGGCTCAGCCGCTCCGCGGAGACGGCACTGACCTCGGTGGACGCCATTCTCGAGCTGGCCGGCGGGGTGTCCGCCGACGACGTGCGGGCCGCGGTCGACCGGCTCCGGGTGCGCTTCCTGCTGCACGGCTCCGCGGAGGCGCTGCAGGTCGCCGGCGCGGTCGACGAGGTGACCTCGCCGTACCCCGCCGGACTGGGCCGCCCCGCCGACTACCTCGACCCGCACACCGCCGCGCTGGTCGCCGACCGGGCCCAGCTGCGCCGCACGGTGCTGGCCGCGCCGCCGGCCGCCCGCGCGGTGCTCGACCGGCTCGCCGCCGGGCCGCCGATCGGCGCGCTGGGCCGCGACGGAGTGGGCCGGGACACCATGGCCGAGCCGGTGCGCTGGCTGGTCGAGCAGCACGTGCTGGTGCCGGTCGGTGAGGCCGGCCGGGCGCCGCGGCCGGACGGCGAGCTGGTCGAGCTGCCCCGCGAGGTGGGCATGCTGCTGCGCCGGGAGACCGGGCCGCTTGGCGAGCTGCGGCCGTTCCCGCCGCTGCCCGGGGGCAGCCAGCGCGACCCGAAATCGGTCGACTCGGCCGGCGCCGGTCAGGTGATGGAGGCGGTGCGCAGCGCCGAGACGCTGCTCGAGGCGCTCGCCGCGGAACCGGCCCCGGTGCTGCGGGCGGGCGGTCTCGGCGTCCGCGACCTGCGCCGGCTGGCGCGCGCGGCCGGCCTCGACGAGGCGCCCGCGGCCCTGCTCCTGGAGGTCGTCCACGCGGCCGGTCTGCTCGGCGAGGCCGACGCGCACGGCTCCGCCCGCTCGGTGACGGTGAGCCGGGCCGGCGGCCCGGCCGACGAGATCTTCCTGCCCACCGGCGCGTACGACCTGTGGCGGGCGCTCAGCATCGCCCAGCGCTGGCACACGCTGGCCCGCGCCTGGCTGTCGATGACCCGCCAGCCCGGCCTGGTCGGCAGCCGGGACGAGCGGGACCGCCCGATCAACGCGCTCGCCCCCGAGGCGGAGCGGTCCGGCGCCCCGCAGGCCCGGCGGGAGGCGCTGCTGGTGCTCGCGGATCTCGCACCGGGCGCGGCGCCGGTCGCCGACGAGGTGCTCGAGCTGCTGGCCTGGCAGGCGCCGCGGCGCGCCCGGGGCCGGGAGGCGGCACACCGGGACGCCCTGACCGGCGCCGCACACCTCGGCATCACCGCGATCGGCGCGCTCACCTCGTACGCAAGGCTGGTTTTGGAAGATCCGGACGAGGGCGACGAGGCCGACCCGCTCGGGGTGCGGGCCGCGGCGACCCACCAGGCCGGCGACTCGGTCCGCACCCTGGACGCGCTGCTGCCCGCCCCGGTCGATCACGTTCTGGTGCAGGCCGACCTGTCGGTGGTGGTGCCCGGGCCGCCCGAGCCGGAGCTGGCGGCCGAGCTCGACGTGGTGGCCGAGCCCGAGTCGGCCGGCGGGGCGAGCGTTTTCCGGGTGACCGTGGCGAGCGTGCGCCGGGCGCTCGACGTCGGGTACACGGCGAGCGACCTGCACTCGCTGTTCAAGCGGCGCTCGCGTACGCCGGTGCCGCAGACCCTCACCTACATGATCGACGACGCCGCCCGGCGGCACGGCGGCCTGCGCACCGGCTCGGCCGGCTCCTACCTGCGCAGCGACGACGAGGTGCTGATCGCCGAGGTGCTGGCCGACAAGCGGCTGGCCCCGCTGGCGCTGCGCCAGATCGCGCCGACCGTGCTGGTCAGCCCGGCGCAGACGGCCCGGCTGCTGGCCCAGTTGCGCGACGCCGGGTTCGCGCCGGTGGCCGAGGACGCGGGCGGGGCGGCCGTGCTCTCCCGCCCCAAGGTCCGGCGTGCTCCGACCCGTACCTCCCTGACGGCCCGACTGCACGACCAGGCCGGCCCGCCGGTCCTCGCCGGACCACGGCTGGCCGGGGTGGTCGAGCAGATCCGCCGGGGCGACATCGCCACCCGCGCCGCCCGCCGCGCCCCGGTCACCGTGCGGGCCGCGAACGGGCAGAGCACCGGCGGCCTGTCCTCGGTGCAGCGGCACGGCGAGGCGATGGCGGTGCTCCAGCAGGCGGTACGCGAGAAGGCCCGGGTCTGGGTCGGCTACGTCGACTCGCACGGCGCGACGCTGTCCCGGCTGGTCCGGCCGGTTTCGCTGAGCGCGGGCTACCTGCGCGCCGAGGACGAGCGCACCGAGACGCTGCACACCTTCGCCCTGCACCGGATCACGGCAGCCGTCCCCGAGGACGAATAGAAATCCGTGGCAAACTGGAGGGTCGGCAATCGCTGAGCGAGGGGGACTTCGGGTGAGCGGCGGACCATTGATCGTGCAGTCGGACAAGACTCTCCTGCTCGAGGTCGATCATCCGGACGCGCAGGCCTGCCGGATGGCGATCGCGCCGTTCGCCGAGCTGGAGCGCTCGCCCGAGCACGTGCACACCTACCGGCTGACCCCACTCGGCCTGTGGAACGCGCGGGCCGCCGGCCACGACGCGGAGAGCGTGGTCGACTCGCTGATCCGTTTCTCCCGGTACCCGGTGCCCAACGCGCTGCTGGTCGACGTCGCCGAGACAATGGATCGCTACGGGCGGTTGCAGCTGGTCAACGACCCGGTACACGGGCTGGTGCTGCGCGGCCTCGACAAGATCGTGCTGATCGAGGTGGCGAAATCGAAGAAGCTGGCCGGCATGCTCGGCGCCCGCCTCGACGACGAGACCATCGTGGTGCACCCGTCCGAGCGTGGCCGGCTCAAGCAGGCCCTGCTCAAGCTCGGCTGGCCGGCCGAGGACCTCGCCGGGTACGTCGACGGCGAGGCGCACGAGATCGCCCTGGCCGAGGACGGCTGGCATCTCCGCTCCTACCAGCAGGAGGCGGTCGACGGCTTCTGGGCCGGCGGCTCGGGCGTGGTCGTGCTGCCCTGCGGCGCGGGCAAGACGCTGGTCGGCGCGGCCGCGATGGCCACCGCGAAGGCGACCACGCTGATCCTGGTCACCAACACGGTGGCCGGCCGGCAGTGGAAACGCGAGCTGATCGCCCGCACCTCGCTGACCGAGGAGGAGATCGGCGAGTACTCCGGCGAGCGCAAGGAGATCCGCCCGGTCACCATCGCGACGTACCAGGTGCTCACCGCCCGCCGCGGCGGCGCGTTCGCCCACCTCGACCTGTTCAATGCCCGCGACTGGGGCCTGGTCATCTACGACGAGGTGCATCTGCTGCCCGCGCCGATCTTCCGGTTCACCGCCGACCTGCAGGCCCGCCGCCGGCTCGGGCTGACCGCCACCCTGGTGCGCGAGGACGGGCGTGAGGGCGACGTCTTCTCCCTGATCGGCCCGAAACGCTACGACGCGCCGTGGAAGGACATCGAGGCCCAGGGCTGGATCGCGCCGGCCGAGTGCGTCGAGGTGCGGGTCACCCTCACCGAGTCCGAGCGGATGACGTACGCGGTGACCGACGCCGAGGAGCGCTACCGGGTCGCCGCCACCGCCCGTACCAAGCTGCCGGTCGTCCGCGCCCTGGTCGACCGACACCCCGGCGAGCAGGTGCTGGTCATCGGCGGCTACATCGACCAACTGCACGAGTTGAGCGAGTTCCTGGACGCGCCGATCGTGCAGGGCGCGACCACGAACAAGGAGCGCGAGCGGCTGTTCGACGCGTTCCGCGACGGCTCGGTGAAGACGTTGGTGATCTCGAAGGTCGGCAACTTCTCGATCGACCTGCCCGAGGCGGCGGTGGCGATCCAGGTGTCCGGCACGTTCGGCTCCCGGCAGGAGGAGGCGCAGCGCCTCGGCCGGGTGCTGCGGCCCAAGGCGGACCGGCGGCAGGCGCACTTCTACACGGTCGTCTCGCGCGACACGATCGACACCGAGTACGCCGCGCACCGGCAGCGCTTCCTGGCCGAGCAGGGGTACGCGTACACCATCGTGGACGCGGACGACGTGCTCGGCCCGCCGCTGCCGCAGATCGACTGAGCTCTACCCGGTGATGCTCGGCGTCGGGACGGCCGGCGCGACGCTCGCCTCCGGCGCCGATCGACTGAGCTACCCGGTGATGCTCGGCGCGGGCGCGGGCGGAGTCGTCGGGGCGACGCTCGCCTCGGGCGCCACCTGAACGGGCTCCGCCGGCGATCCGCTGCTGCGGGCGAAAAGGAAGACGCCGGCGCAGAGGGCCACCATGACCAGGAATGCGACGAGACCGGCGCCGACGATCGGCAGCACCCAGGGCGCCCGGTCGCGCCGCGGCGGTGGCGTCACCGGCGGCGGCGACGGCGGCCCGGCGATCGGGGGCAGCGGACCGGCCTCCTCGTAGGCCGCCCGCGCCACCACGTCGGGGCTGCCCAGCCGCTCGAGCACCTCGATCAGCTCGGCCTCGCCCCGGAGGTGGCGCTCGGCGCGCTCGGTCTCGATGTGCGCGGCCAGGTCGGCGAGCAGCTCGCGCCGCTGGAGCACGGGCAGCCCGGCCAGGCGCAGGTCCACCTCGCGCAGGTACTCGGCGACGACATCGGTGTACTGGGTCTTCATGCGGCCTCACCGGTTCCCACGAGACGGTCGACGGTCTGTCGAAACGAAACCCATTCGGTGCGGAAGTGCTCCAGCGCGGCTCGGCCGGCGGGGGTGAGCCCGTAATACCGGCGGGGCGGCCCGGACGGGGACTCGGCCCACTTGCTGTCCAGCCAGCCGACCCGGCGCAGCCGGGACAGCAGCGGGTAGATGGTGCCCTCGCTCGCGGCCAGGCCGGGCTCGTCGCCGAACCGGCGGACGATCTCGGTCCCGTACCGATCCTCGAACTCGACCATGGCGAGCACACAGAACTCGAGCGTCCCGCGGCGAAGGCTGGTTGCCAACTGGCCGACGTCTGACATGCCTCACACAGTACCTTGCGACGCAAGGTAGGCGCTACGGCAGTAGCGGCCCCTCGGTCAGCAGGTCGGCCAGCAGGTCGCCGTGTTCCTCGACCCGCTCGAGCACCTCGGCCGCCCGGTAGTGGTGCGGCTCGGCCGCACCGGTCGCCACCGCCTCCACCTCATCCCAGGTCAGCGGGGTCGACGCGGTCGGGAACTCCTGCGCCCGCAGCGAGTACGGCGTCACCGTGGTCTTGGCCGCCGCGTTCTGACTCCAGTCGATGAAGACCTTGCCGGGCCGCACCGCCTTCGCCATCTTCGCCGTGATCGACCCCGGCACCATCGCGGCCAACTCCTCGGCGACCCGCTTCGCGTACCGGGAAACGGTTTCGGAGTCCTGTCGCCCGGAGATCGGGCAGCACAGCTGCATGCCTTTCTTCCCCGAGGTCTTCGGGTACGCCGCCACCCCGTCGTCGGCCAGCCGGTCGCGCATCAGCACCGCCACCGCGCTGCACTCCCGCAGCCCGGCCGGGGCCCCCGGATCGAGGTCGACCACCAGCAGGTCCGGGTCGGCGCCGACCCGCCACTGCGGCGTGTGCAGCTCCAGCGCGGCCAGATTGGCCAGCCAGACCAGGGTCGGGAGGTCGTCGACCACCACGAAGTCGATCGTCTCCCGGCTCATCGTCGACCCCGGCACGGGCAACGTCTCCAGGCGCACCCAGTCCGGCGTACCCCCGGGCTTGTTCTTCTCGAAGAAGTGGGCGCCCTCGACGCCGTTGGGATAGCGGATCCGGGTCACGGCCCGGCCGGCCAGATGCGGCAGGATCACCGGCCCGACCCGGGTGTAGTAGTCGATGACCTCGCCCTTGGTGAAGCCCGCGGCCGGGTACATCAGCTTGTCCAGATTGGAGAGCTCCAGATCGCGGCCGCCGATCGAGACGAGGAACCGGTCACGAGGCATCCTCGTCCTCCTCCGCGCACTCCTGAGGCGTCTTGTCGTCACGTAACCGCAGGAATCGAGGGAAGCGCAAGCGACCGTCCGGCGTCCGGTTGCCGTAGCGGACCTCCACCACCAGCGACGGGTCCACCCAGTGGGCGCCCTTCGCATCCTCCCGCGGTACCGCCCCCGCCGCGAACGGGGAATCCCGCCGGGCCAGCGGCTCCAGCCGGGCGAGCAGCTCCTTCTCGGCCACCGCGCCGATGCCGCCGCCCACCCGTCCCCGGAAGACCAGCCCGTCCTCGCCCGGCACTCCCACCAGCAGGCCGCCGAGCTTGCGGGCGCCCGAGCGCCACCCGCCGATCACGTAGTCGCCGGTGCGGTCGAACTTCACCTTCACCCAGTCCGGCGAGCGCGAGCCCGGCAGGTAGACCGAGTCGGCGCGCTTGGCGACCACGCCCTCCAGGCTGTTCTCCCGGGCCGCCGCCTCGGTGGCCGGTCCGTCGCCGAACGACGGCGGCACCATCCAGCGCGGGTCGGCCAGCTCCAGCTCCTCGAGCTTCTCCCGGCGGGCCAGGTAGGGCAGTCCGGTGTAGTCCATCCCCTCGAAATACAACAGATCGAAGATCATGTACGTGACCGGCAGGCTCGCCGCGAGCCGGGCCGCCCGGCCGCGCTCCCGGACGTGCATCCGCTCGGCCAGCGCGGTGAACGACGGCCGCCCGCTGGTGTCGAGCACCACCATCTCGCCGTCCAGCAGCGTGCCCTCGGGCAGGTGCAGGTCGGCGATCTCCGGGTAGGCGGCAGTGACCACCGCTCCCGAGCGCGCGAACAACTCCGGTGGACCGCCGGCGAACAGGGCGAGAACCCGTACCCCGTCCCACTTGAACTCGTAGCTCCAGCCCGGCCCGACCGGCAGCGCGCCGGCGGTGGCGAGCATCGGGGACAGCGGCGCACCGGGCACCTGATCACCTTATGCAGGCGCGATGACCTTACGCAGGCGTCTCAGTGATGCAATCCTGAAGCCATGCGTGCGATCTGGAAAGGTGCGGTCTCGTTCGGCCTCGTGTCGATCGCCGTGAAGCTCTACTCCGCCACGGAGGAGAAGGACATCCGGTTCCACCAGGTGCACCGCACCGACGGCGGCCGGATCAAATACCAACGGACCTGCTCGATCGACGGCGAGGTGGTCGGCTACGACGACATCGCCAAGGGCTACGACATCGGCGGCGGCGAGATGGTCATCCTGACCGACGAGGACTTCGCCGACCTGCCGCTGACCACCTCCCGGGCGATCGACGTGCTGGAGTTCGTGCCCGCCGACGAGATCGACCCGATCCTGTTCGCGAAGGCGTACTACCTCGAGCCCGAGGGGCAGGCCGCGAAGCCGTACGTGCTGCTGCGCGACGCCCTGCAGGACGCCGACCGGGTGGCGATCGTCAAGATCGCGTTGCGCCAGCGGGAGCAGCTGGCCACCCTGCGGGTGCACGAGGGCGTGCTGGTGCTCAACACCATGCTCTGGCCGGACGAGGTGCGCACCCCCGAGTTCGGCTTCCTCGACGAGGACATCGAGACCCGGCCGGCCGAACTGGCGATGGCGAGCTCGCTGATCGACTCGATGGCGGGCAGCTTCAAGGCCGACGAGTTCACCGACAACTACCGGGCCGCTCTTCAGGAGGTCATCGACGCCAAGGTCGAGGGCCGCGAGGTCGTCCAGCCGGAGGAGGCCGAAGAGGCGCCCGCCGCCGCGATCGACCTGATGGCGGCGCTGAAGGCCTCGGTCGAGCGGGCCAAGAAGGCCCGCGGCGAGGAGCCCGCACCGGCGTCGGCGCCGAAGAAGAAGGCCGCACCCGCGAAGAAGGCCGCACCCGCGAAGAAAGCCAGTCCGGCGAAGAAGACCACCCCGGCGAAGAAGGCAGTCAAGAAGTCCGCCTGACTAGAGTGGCCCCGTGGCACTGACGTGGGCTGAGTCTTATCTGGGCAAGGTACGGGCGAGCATCGGCGACACCGACACGATTCTGTTCGTCGGCGCCCGCGGTGTGATCTTCGACGACCAGAACCGTCTGCTGCTGATCCAGCGCTCCGACAACCTCCGCTGGGCGATCCCGGCCGGGGCGATGGAGCTCGGCGAGAGCATGGAGGAGTGCGCGATCCGCGAGGTGTGGGAGGAGACCGGGCTGCGCGCCACGTCGCTGACCCCGTTCGCGTTCTACAGCGCGTACACCTACACGAACGACTACGGGCACACGTACCAGCAGATCCTGATGAGCTTCCTGATCCACACCTGGGAGGGTGAGCTGCAGCGGCAGACCGAGGAGTCGGTCGACGCCGCCTTCTTCCCGCTCGACGCGCTCCCGCACCAGTCCTTCGTGATCGACGAGACCCTCCGGGACCTCGCCGAGTTCCAGGCCACCGGCCGCCTCGTGCTGAAATGACGTCGCGGCCCCGACCGGCCGCCACGTAGCATCGCCGCACGTGAGCAAGCGCCTGGGGCTCGACCTGAGCCCGCTACGAACCTCCCGCGACTACCGCCTCGTCTTCACCGGCGGCACGGTGTCGGCGTTCGGGTCGTTCATCACCTACGTCACCATTCCCTACCAGGTCGCGAAGCTCACCGACGACCCGCTGATGGTCGGCCTGCTCGGCGTCTGCGAGCTGGTCCCGCTGCTGGTCATGGCGTTCGTCGGCGGCGCACTGGCCGACTACCTGGACCGCCGTCTCCTGGTTCGCGGCGGCGAGTTCGCCCTGGCCGCCCTGACCGGCGTGCTGCTGCTCAACGCCCTGTCGAGCAAGCCGCACCTCTGGCTGCTCTACCTGATCGCCGCGCTGGCCGCCTGCGTGGACGGCCTGCAGCGCCCGGCTCTCGAAGCGATGGTCCCCCGGCTGGTCGAGCCCGAGCAGCTACCCGCCGTGATGCCCCTGCAGTCACTCGCCTTCCAGATCGCCCAACTGGGCGGCCCCGCGCTGGCCGGCGTGCTGATCTCGGCGGTCGACCTCAGCCTGGTCTACGCCTTCGACCTGGTCACCTTCGCGGTGTCGTTGACCTGCCTCACCCTGGTCCGGGCGGTGCCACTCCCGCCGGACGCCGATCGCCCGTCGCTGCGGTCGGTGGCCACCGGCCTTCGCTATGCCGTGTCTCGCCCCGAACTGCTGGGCACCTACCTGGTCGACATCAACGCCATGTTCTTCGGCATGCCGACGGCCCTCTACCCGTTCCTGGCCACCTCTCTGGGCGGCCCGAAGATCCTGGGTCTGCTCTACGCGGCCCCCTCGGTCGGCTCGCTGATCGCCACGCTGACCTCCGGGTGGACCGCCCGGATCCACCGTCACGGCCTGCTGGTGCTGATCGCGGCCGCCCTCTGGGGCCTCGGCATCACCGGGGCAGGCCTCTCCCGGACCCTGTGGCTGACCCTGTTCTGCCTGGCCTTCGCCGGCGGCGCCGACATGATCTCCGGCATCTTCCGCTCGGTCATGTGGAACCAGACCATCCCCGACCACCTACGGGGCCGCCTGGCCGGCATCGAGATGCTCAGCTACACCACCGGCCCGCTGCTCGGCCAGCTCCGCTCCGGCCTGATGGCGCGCACCCGCCTCGGCGTCACCGGCTCGATCTGGCTGGGCGGTGTCCTGTGCATGGCCGGCTGCGCCGCCCTGGCCGTGGCCCTGCCCCAACTGGTTCGCTACAACGGCAAGGACGGCCTTTCCCGCAAGAAAGCCGCCGACGAGGCGTGGCTGGCGGCAAGTGCCGCGCGTCCCTCAGGTGATTGATCCCAACGTACGAGGCTGAGCCAGGCCCCCGCCTTCCCGGCCCAGCACCTGCCCACCCAAGCTCGTCGCGCCGCCACCGGGCTGACCCGTCGTGGCGCCTCGGGCTCGCGGGCTCCGCCCGCCTCGCCCCCGTTCGTCAGCCGCGCCAGAGGGTCAGCATCATGGCCTCGACGGCGATGTCGGGCTTCACGTTCTGGTCGATCGCGTCTCGGCAGGCCAGCACCGCCTCCAGGCGGCGCAGCGTGCTCTCCGCGCTCCACTTGCCGGCCGCCGCCTCGGACTGCGGGGCCACGTCGGTGTGCACGATCGGGACCGGCGCCCGCAACGTCGTGATCAGGACGTCGCGATAGAAGCCGGCCAGATCCACCAGCGCACGGTCCAACGCGTCCCGCTTCGACCGGGTGGCCCGCGAGCGCTGTCGTTTCTCCAGGTCTTTCAGCTGGCCCGCGGCCCCCCGCATCGCCCCCGCCGCGCCCCGGCCGGTGCCCCCGGCGCCCAGGGCCTGCTCGAGGGCGGCCCGCTCGCGCGCATCCGACTCGGCGACCGCCTCGGCCGCCTCCGCCTCGGCCGACTTGATCAGGGCGGCGGCGGCCTCGAAGCAGGCGCCGACCCCGGTCAGTCGCCGTGGCACGGCCAGCACCGCCTCCCGCCGGGTGCGTGCCTCGGAGTCTCTGGCCAGGCGCTTGGCCCGGCCGACGTGCCCCTGGGCGGCCGCGGCCGCCCAGGCCGCGACCTCGGGAGCGACGCCGTCCCGGTGGGCGAGCACCCGGGCCACCGCGTCGGCCGGCGGCTGGCGCAGGGTGATCACACGGCAGCGGGACCGGATCGTCACCGAGATGTCGTCGGGGTGGGTGGACGGGGCGCAGAGCAGAAAGACCGTGCGGGGCGGCGGTTCCTCGATCGCCTTGAGCAGGGCGTTGCCCGCCTGCTCGGTGAGACGGTCGGCATCCTCGATGACGACCACCTGCCAGCGGCCGCCGGACGGGGCGCTGGCCGCCCGCAGCACCAGGGCGCGCATCTCGTTGACGCCGATGGACAGGCCCTCGGGGACCACGAAGCGCACGTCGGCGTGGGTGCCGCCGAGCGCCGTGTGGCAGCCGTGGCACTCGCCGCAGCCGATGCCGTCGCGCTCGCACTCGAGGGCCGCGGCGAAGGCCCGGGCGGCCACCGAGCGACCGGAGCCGGGCGGGCCCGTGAAGATCCAGGCGTGCGTCATCGCGCCGGCGGCGACCTGCTCACCGGCCACGACCCGGGCGGCGGCCTCGGCGGCGCGGCGCAGCGTCTCGACCGGCTCGTCCTGGCCCACCAGGTCAGCGAAGACGTCATCCACGGCAACGATGGTATTGCCCGGGTCCGACAACTTGGCGGCGGCCGACTGGGCAGTTATCCACAGGAGACAACTCGCTGTAGCGAAGGAGTCACACGGTCGGGTACGGTCTGGTCCCGGATCGCGACGGGGCGCTTACGCGCGGTGAGGAGACTGGGGGATGGCGCGCGAGATCGACGAGTCGTGGATCGATGAGGCCATCGATCGCTATCGGCGTCTTGACCGGTTGCGTGCCGAGTTCGACCAGGTGGTCGCGTCGCATTCGGTGTCGGTGCACTCGCCGGACGACACGATCGAGGTGATCGTGACGGCGGCCGGCGAGATCACCGACGTGCACATCTCCGGCTCGTTGCACCAGCGGAACGCGGCCGAGTTCGCGCGCGAGATTCAGGCCGTCGTGACCAGCGCGGCCGAGGCGGCTCGCTGGGCGCGGGCCAAGCTGCACGGTGAGATCTTCGGAAAGCTGAAAGAGGACTGAGATGGATCACCTCGCCGACCGGCTCGATCGGGCGGCCGACACGCTCGCCACGGTCGGTCGGCGATTGCCCGCGTTGACCGTCGCGGCGTCGGCGCTGGGCGCCGACGATGCCGGCGTGCCCGGGCGGCTCGGGCGGCTGCTGCACGCCCGGTGGGTCGCCGTGCTCGAGGCGCGCGAACGGGAGGCGGCCGATCTCGCCGGCCGGCTGACCGAGGCCGCGGGGGCGGTGCGCGCGGTGGCGCACGACTATGCGGTGACCGACGAGGCGGTCCGGCGCCGGCTGGAGCGAGAGCGGTGAGAGATCGTCTCGACGAGGTGCTCGCCGTCGCGGCGCCGCTGCTGGCGCAGGTCGACGCGGCGCTGGCCGACCAGGGCGCACCGGCCGATCACGAGGTGTGGCGTCAACTTCGGCGGGTACGGCTGCTGCCGGGGGATGCGGCGCGGGCGGTGGCCTCGCTGCGGCCCGCTGAGTTCGACGAGGCGGCCGGCCTGCTGCGCGCCGATGCGCGGGCCTGCGCCGAGGTGGCGCAGGAACTGCCGGCGCCCGGCCAGTGGGACGGCGAGGCCGCGGAGGCCTATGTGGAGCTTCGCGAGCGGGTGGCCGACCGGCTGAGCGGCGACGGTGAGAGTCTCGACGAGCGACTGGAGGCGTCGGCCGATCTGGCCGAGGCGCTGATCGACTGGATGGTGCGGTCGCGGGCCGAGTTGGCGCTCGCCCTGGCCGGCATGCTCGCCTCGGGGGACGCGGTCGCGCTGACGGCAGCGGACGATCCGCTGGCCGCCGCCGCGCTGGCCGCCCAGGTGCTGCGGACGGTCGCGGAAAGCTACGCCGAGGCGGATGACCTGCTGCAAGGCTCGGCCGAGCTGGCCGCCGCAATCGCGATGTAGACGCGGGCGCGGCGCCGCCTTCGGAACGAGTCCGACTGCGACGCCGCGTCCTCCTGCACCCCCCGCAGGTACCGCATACTCAACGCCATTCATCGAGAGTTGTCGTGGGGTTCGGCAGGGATCGGGACGCTCGGCGGGGCAGGACGGCACGACCGTCGGCCGCCCGCCGACGATCCGTCGATAGATAGATATCCATCTGGCTGATGGTGGCGACCGGATTACCCTGAGCGTCGATGCCTGGAGCCTCAAAACCGGCATTTGGTACGGCCGATTCCCCGTCGTAGTGTGTTCGCCATGGGCATGCTGTGCGCGGTCAGCTTCAACCGGTACGGCCGCCTCTACTACCTCGATCCGGGCGAGTTCTCGCCCCAGGTCGGCGACCGGGTGCTCGTGCCCACCGACGACGGACCCGAGGTGGCGGAGTGCGTCTGGGCGGCGCAGTGGGTGGACGAGGACACGTCCGGCTTCCCCCGGGTCGCGGGCCTGGCCGGGGAGGACGACCTGCACCGCGACGAGCTGCTGCGCAAGCGCAAGGCCGAGGCCAAGGTCGCCGCCAAAAAGCTGATCAAGGCGCATGACCTGCCGATGAAGGTCGTCGCCGTCGATCACGTACTGGACCAGAGCGTCAGCGGCGGCCCGCGCACGACGATCTACTTCACCGCGCCGCACCGGGTCGACTTCCGCTCCCTCGTCCGCGATCTCGGCGCCACCCTGCACTGCCGGGTCGAGCTGCGCCAGCTCTCCGCCCGCGACTCGGCCCGCGTGCAGGGCGGCATCGGCTCGTGCGGCCGCGACCTGTGCTGCGCCACGTTCCTCACCGACTTCGAGCCGGTCACCATCCGGATGGCCAAAGACCAGGACCTGCCGCTCAACCCGCTGCGCATCTCCGGCGCGTGCGGCCGCCTGATGTGCTGCCTCAAGTACGAACACCCGTTATATTCCGCTTTCGCCGCATCCGCCCCGGCGGTCGGCAGCCGCGTGACGACGCCCGAGGGCGACGGCCGGGTCGTGGGTCACAGCGTTCCGCGTGACACCGTCATCGTCCGGATGGACGCCGACGGGTCCCGGTGCTCCTGCTCCCGGGCCTCGGTCTGCGGGCCGCGGCAAGCCCACGAGGAGCGGTACGACCAGCGGTAAGAGGTCTACTCCACCCGGATCGGCGGCTCGATGCGGTGAGCGACCAGCGGCTCGTCCGGCCGCAGCCAGGGACTGTGCGGGTCGCCGTCCGGGTCGGCCACCCATTTCCGGCAGATCGCCTCGATGCCGATCGGGTGGATCGTCAGCGATCCGTCGGCGGCGATGTGCAGGCGCAGGAAGCTCTTGCGGTCCTCGATGCTCTGCCCGGCGAACAGCTCGTTGACGTTGACCTGGAACTGCCCGGCGATCAGTAGGTAGAGCGCGCACAGCTGGGTGGACAGGAACCCGATGATCGGCCCGTAGACGACCGCGGCGACCACCAGCGGGCCGGGCCACGACCAGTCGTGGGCCGGCGTCCTGAGCCACACCCAGGCGCCCAGGATCGCCAGCCCGATCTGGGCGAAGCCGTGCCCGAGCCCGAACAGCCAATGCCGCGCATGGTTGTGGAACGCGGCTCCGGGCGGCCGGGCGAACAGCACCGTGCCACCGAGCACGATGAGGATCATCATGGAGAGCGGGATGGTGAACAGCCGCTGGATGTTGCCGCCCTGGCTGGCCGCGCCGGCCATGGCGAGCATGGTGAGCGTCTGGATGATGCCGAGCATCGTGGCGAAGCCCGGGTTGCGGGCCGGCACCCGGCGGAACACACCCCAGCTCAACCGCCGCGACTCGGCCGCCGACGGGAAACGGGTGGCCAGGTCGTACCGGCGGCTGCGGGACTTGCTGCGGGTCAGCGTCTCCTCGGGCGGGACGGTGAGCTGCTCGGGCAGTTGGTGGGTGGCCAGCAGGTACGCCCCGCCGCCGCCGCAGGTGATCAGCTGCCGGTCGGGGCCGGAGTAGCGCGCGTAGTGGTGCATGTCGCCGGAGACCAGCACCCGCACGTTCGCCCCGGTCGGCGCCAAGATCGTGCGCAGGAAGTAATCGGTGGCGTCGTAGGCGGCCGGGTCCTCGGTGGTCGCCTTCACCCATTTCGGGGACGGGGTCATCAGGATGATCCGGTCCTCCGGGCGGACGTTCCTCGCCGCCTTCTCGAAGTACAGCAGCTGCGGGTCGTCGATGTACGCGCCGAACTGCTCGTCCATCGCGAACACCCACCAGTTGCCGGGCAGCTTGACCGCGAAGTACGACCGCCGTTGCTGGGTGCGCCAGCCGCCGATGTGACCGTCCTTCCGGCGGGCGAACAGGCGCAGGAAAGCGGTGAGGCCGTCGTACCAGTCGTGGTTGCCCGGCAGCGCGAACAGGGTCGGTCGTGGCTGGTCGGGCGGCGGCTCGGGCAGGGCCGCGCGGTACGGGCCCTTCATCCGGTTTTCGTACGCGTCGCCGCTGGCCAGCGGGTAGACCTGGTCGCCGCCCATCAGCAGCAGCCGGCCGCGGGGCAACTCGTCGCCGTCGAGAGTCAGCTGCCGCTGGGCGAGAAGCCAGGCGACCGAGTACGTCGAGTGGAAGCCGTCGCCCAGGTCGGCGACGTAGTCCAGCCACATCTCGCCGTCGGCGGTCGCCGAGTGGTCGAACCACTCACCGTCCAGGGAGTTCTGCAATTCGCGCTTGTCCAGGTACGCCCCGAAGAGGATCGCCAGCAGCGCGCGCAGCCCGGTGCTGAGCAGCAGGAGCGGCGCCAGCCAGCCGACCATGCGCTGGGGGGTGAACCCGATCTCCTGCGGATCCATGCTGCGGGGGCGAGGCGGGACAACGGGCTCCGCCTCGACGGGCCGGCTGTGATCGTCGGTCACGCCTGGCACAGTAGTCCCGGGGACCGACAGAAGGCAGTCCGGTTCCGGCGGTACCGGCGGCGGGCAACGCGGGCCGATACCGTACACTTATCCATCGTTGCCGCCTTAGCTCAGTCGGTCAGAGCGACGCACTCGTAATGCGTAGGTCGACGGTTCGATTCCGTCAGGCGGCTCCAGATGAGGCCCTGCCCAGCCAAGCGCTGGTCAGGGCCTCACGCATAGCTATGCGGACGCGCGCTGAATCCGGCAAGCCCGACAGTAACCCCGAGTAGCCTTTGACCGGGGAATTTGTGACGGCTTGGGGGTCTATGGCCGTGAACATCGGGAGCGCTGCGGGAGAGCCGGAAGAGGCCCCGATAAGCCGGGGCCTGTGGGTGTGCGCGGCCGCGGTGATCACCGCCGCCCTGGTCGTCGCGCCGATCGCCGACCACCGCCTGGCCGCTCACCCGAACCTGGCCGTCGCGTTCTTCGTCCTCATGGCGGCGGCCGATCTGCTGACCGCGCATCTGCTGGTGCAGCAGTTCCTGGCCGGCGGTCGGCTGTCGACACTGGGCCTGGCGTCGGCCTACCTCTACTCCGGCGTGATGATGGCGCCCTACGCCGTGGCCTTCACCCGGATACAGCACTCGGGTCCCGGCTCGATCTGGTCCGACATCTGCGCCCCGTGGCTGTTTTTTGTCCTTTTCGCGGGGTTTACCCTGCTGGTGGCCGCGCGGCGGCGGATCGTCGCGGCGCTACCTGCACGGTTGGCCAGGCAGGCCCGAACTCGGCGGCGGGCCGCCGCCACGGTCGCGACCGCCGCGGTGCTCGCGCTGGTGGCGGCGCTGACCTGGCTCGTCCTCAGCGGCGCTGACTGGCTGCCCCGGTTCTACCAGGGCGGCACGCTGACCGCGGCCGGCCGATGGATGGGGTGGGTGGGGTTGCTGACCGCCGCCTTGAGCCTGCTGTCGGTGATCAAGGGTCTCCGCCGCCGGCCACCGGTGGAACGGTGGGTAGCGGTGGCCATCAGCTGTTCGCTGGCCACCGCGATCCTGTACCTGGCCGCTCCGATCCGCTACTCGCTCGGCTGGTACGCGACTCGGGTCACCCTGCTGCTCTCCGCCGGGGTGGTGCTGCTGGCCCTGCTCGCCGAGACCGCGAGTCTCTACCGCCGGCTCTCCACCGCCCACGAGGACCTCGACCAGGCGCACCGCGAACTGAGCCGCCGCGCCGAGCACCTGGCCGCCGCCAATCTCGAACTGGAAGCCGCGGGCACCTGGAAGAGCGACATCATCGCCACGCTCACCCACGAGATCAACCAGCCCCTGGCCGTGATCTCCGCCTACTCCGAGGAACTGACCCAGGAATGGGACACCATCACCGACGACGAACGCCGCGCCGCCGTCCAAGCCCTCGGTGACCGGGTCAACCAACTGCTCGACATGGCCGCCCACCTGCTCACCCTCTGCCGCGCCGAGCGGGGCGAGATCCGCACCCGGCCCGTCGCCCTGCCGGTCGAACAGGTGCTCACCCAGGTCACCGACAACCTGACCAAACAGGCCCGGGTACGGGTCAGAGCCAGCTACGGCCCGCCCGGCGCCGCCGTCTGGGCCGACCCCGTGCACACCCACGAGGTGCTGACCAACTTCGTCACGAACGCGGTCAAGTACAGCCCCGGCGACATCCACATGTCCGCGGCCCTCGACGACACCGGCCAAGAGGTGCTGTTCGCGGTCAGCGACGAAGGCAACGGCGTACCACCAGAGTTCGTCGCCCATCTGTTCGACCGTTTCACCCAGGCCGAGCAGCCCGGCGCGGTGCGGACCGGCGCCGGCTTCGGGCTGTACCTGTCCAAGCTGCTCGCCGAGGCAAATGCGGGCAAGGTCTGGTACGAGGACGTCGTTCCGCACGGCGGCCGGTTCGTGCTGTGCCTGCCCAGCGCCCAGCGCAGCGCGCGGACGGTGGCGTCCCGGGCCCGGTGACGGCGTGGCCGAGGTCGCAACCGGATGGCACTCAAGCGGCTGGCGGCAGCGACCGATCGAAGAGGCGTCAACACCCCCGACCGCCGAGGAACGTCCATGCCTCTCGTGCCTCCGTCCCGGCGCCGCCGGCCCGGCCTCATCGGGGTCGGCGCCGCCGCGCTGGTCGTGGCCATCACCGCCGCGGTGACGCTGACCGCCAGCCCGGCGGCGGCCGCCTCCTCGGTCACGCCGACCGCCAACTGCGTGGTGAAGAGCGGCAAGGACGACACGTTCCGGGTGGTCTTCGGCTACACCAGCACCGCCTCCCAGACGAGCACGATCCCGGCCGGTCCCAACAATCGCCTTGAATTTGTTGGCAGCACCCAGAGCACCGCGGCCACGGTGACCACGGACTTCGAGCCGGGCTCCCACCCGGCCTCCTTCGCCACCGACTGGATCGACAAGGACACCACGGTGACCTGGCGGCTCGACGGCCAGTCGGCCAGCTCCTCTTGGAACCAGTCGTCCTGCGGCAACAACATCACCCTGCCGGCCGCCGGCAACGGCGCCGGCCCGGTGGTCGCGCTGCTGCTCGCCGGTGTGGTGGCCATGATCGTGCTGTGGCGCAAGCGCCGGAAGGCGGCCTGACCGCGATGATGCGCAGCGTACTGGCGGTCGGAGCGCACCCCGACGACATCGAGCTCGGCTGCGGCGGCGCCCTCGCCGCTCACCGGGCGGCCGGCGACAAGGTGACCATGCTGGTGGTCACCGGTGGGCAGAACGGTCCCGGACTGGTCACCGAGCGGCGGGCCGAGTCCGAGGCGGCCGCCCGCAGCCTGGACTGCCTGCTGATCTGGGGCCATCTGCTGGACTGCGCGGTGCACCCCGACTCGGGGACGATCGGGCTGATCGAGGACGCGATCCGCCAGACCGAGGCCGACGTCGTCTACGTGCACGCACCCGACGACTCGCACCAGGACCACCGGGCGGTCGCCGCGGCGACGATCTCCGCAGCCCGGCACACCCGGCGGGTGCTGCACTACCGCAGCCCGTCCACCACTCGCTTCGAGCCGTCGCTGTACGTCGACATCTCCGCCCACCTGGACCGCAAGCTCGCCGCACTGGCCTGCCACCGAAGCCAGGTGGAGAGCTCGCTGATGGTCGAGCCCGAGGTGGTGGCCGCCTCGGCCCGGCACTTCGGCGCGCAGGCCCGGGTCCGGTTCGCCGAGGCCTTCGTCCCGTCCCGCTTCGTGTGGGACCTGTCGCCCCCGCCTCAGCTGCCGCTGGTCGGTGCCGAGGCGCCGGCGTTCGAGGAGGCGCCGGCCTTCGAAACGGCGTACCCGAGTCGGGCCGTGACATGAGCGCCGTCGCCCAGCCGGCTTCGGGCCATGGCCCCCCGGCGCGCGACAGCTACAAGCGCGCCCTGGTCACGCACTTCGCGGTGCTCGTGGCGGCGCTGTTGCTGTTCGGCGTCGACCGCACGCTGGGGTGGCTGGCGACCGCGTTGAACGTGGTCTTCCTGATGTTCTTCTTCCGGCACCTGGGATTCGCCGTGGCCGCCGCCCGGTGGGCCGAACGGGACGTGAACGCGCCCCTGGTCGGGCTGGAGACCTACACCCCGACGATCGCCGTGCTGGTCGCCTGCAAGGACGAGGAACTTGTGGTGGACGGCATGGTCAAGGCGCTGCTGTCGCTGGACTACCCGGCGGAGGCGCTGACCGTCGTGGTGGTCGACGACGCGTCGACCGACGGCACCGGCGCTCGACTGGACGCCTGGGCGGCCGCCGACCCGCGCCTGCTGGTGTTGCACCGCGAGCCGGGCGCCGGCGGTGGCAAGTCCGGGGCGCTCAACGACGCGCTCGCGCTGACCGACTCCGAGATCGCGGTGATCTTCGACGCCGACCACCAGCCGGAGTCGGGCGTGTTGCGCCGCCTGTCCCGGCACTTCCGCGACCCGAAGGTCGGCGCGGTGATGGGTCGCTGCGTGGTCCGCAACGGTGTCGAGTCGACGCTGGCCTCCACCATCTTCATCGACTACCTCTCCGGCTACCTGGTCAACGAGTACGGCCGGCAGGCGCTGTTCGAGCTGCCCGCGTACGGCGGGGCGAACTGTGCGGTGCGCGCGTCACTGATCCGAGGGCTGGGCGGCTGGAACCCGGACACCGTCACCGAGGACACCGACCTGACCCTGCGCCTGCTGCTGGACGGCTACCGGGTGCGCTACGACCCGTCGGCGGTCGACTTCGAGGAGGCGGTGCTGTCGTCGCAGCGCTTCTGGAAGCAGCGGTACCGGTGGGCGCGGGGACATCAGAAGTGCCTGCGCGACTACTGGCGGCAGATCGTGCGTACGCCGCACCTGTCGGTCATGGAGAAGCTCGAGACGATGCTGTTCCTGTGGGTGTACCACGTCCCGGTGCTGTGCGGGCTGGGCCTGGCGCTGATCGCCCTGCACGCGTTCGGCATCGGTAACTCGTCGGTGATCCAGATCGTGTCGCTGTCCGCGCTGCTGTTCGCCGGCCCGTTCTGCGAGCTGGCCGTGGGCCTGGTGCTGAGCCGGGTGGAGCGGCGCGCGGTGTGGACGCTGATCGGCTTCATCCCGGCATTCGGCATGTCGATCCTGACCGCCACGAAGGCGTACTTCGACGGCATGCTCGGAACCACGTACACCTGGTCGAAGACCGCCCGCTCCGGCGCGACGTCGGTGGTCGCGGACGCCCCGGAACTCGAGTCGGCCCCGTGACCGCGCCGGACCTCAAGTGGCTGGAACGGAAGGCCCGTCCCCGGCGCGCCGACGCGACGGTGCACCGTCGCCGGCTCGTGCTGCTCGAGATGGCCACCGCGGTGGTCGGCTGCGTGGTCGGCTACCGGCTGCTGGTCGGGTACGTCCAACACTTCGAGGTGGCACTCGCCTCGCACATCCTCCACTTCCTCGGCGTGGATCGGATCTCCGGTGCGCTCGGCGACTCGTTCGTGGTCTTCGGGCCGGGGATGCAGCCGGTCGTCGCCGAGCTGACCGGGTCCTGCACCATCCTCAGCAGCGTCCTGGCGCTCACCGCGCTCGCGGCCGTGGCGTTGCGGCAGCGGCCCCAGGCGCTGCCCGGTCTGCTCATCGCGAGTGTCTTCGTGCTCGTCGCCAACCAGGTCCGCCTGGTGCTGTCCCTGCTGGCCGGCCGCTACTTCGCGGTGGACGCGCTGATCTTCTTCCACGACTGGGTCGGCGCGACCCTCAACTTCGCTTACATCCTTTTCGGACTCCTCATCATGATCGGAATGACTATGTACGACAGGCAGCTCGCCGAGCAGGACCGCTCCGGACGGCACACCGCCGACCGTCCCGCCGCCTGGGCCCGGCCCGGCCTGGGCCACCGCGTACCGGTCGAGGGCGAGCCGAAGGCGCCGCGGGTGCGGGTCGCCTCGTTGGTGCACCGCAAGGTCCTGCCCAAGGGGCTGTCGAAGCGCCTGGCCCAGAAGCGTGAGCGGCGGCGCATCGACTACCGGGTGGGGCACGAGAGCACCGCCCGCCGCGCCGAGATCATCCGGGGGATGGCCGCGAAGGGCCTGTCGGTGCACACCGCCACCCTGCTGGCGGTCGCCTCGTACGAGACCGAGCCGATGGTGTTGGACGCCCTCGCCGACGCGGTCGCCGAACGCCAGTGGGAGCCGCTGCACTCGCCCGACGTGCTCGCCCTGCGCCTGTGGGCACGCGCCTGGCTGATGCGCGCACCCGAAAAGCCGCGGGCCACCGGCCGGCTGATCGCCGTGACCGGGGCCGGCGGTCCGGCCGGCGTCGCGGTGATCCGCGCCCTGCGGGCGGCCGGCGAGGAGGTACTGGCGCTCGACGCCAGCCCGGACGCCGCCGGCCTGCGACTGGCCAACCGGGCGGCCGTGGTGCCCCTCGCCGACAAGCCCGAGTTCGCCGACGCCGTGCTCGCCGTGCTGGCCGAGCACCGCCCGGCCGCCCTGGTCTGCACGGTTGCCGAGGAGTACGCCGCGCTGACCCCGCTCGCCGACCGGTTCGCCGAGCTCGGCACCAAGACCTGGCTGCCCGAGCACGCCGACGTCTGTCTCGACAAGGTGGCGTTCGCCGAGGCGCTGCACGCGGCCGGGGTGCCGCACCCGGTGACCGCCAGTACCCCGCAGGACGCGAGCCGGGTGCCCGGCCCGTGGGTGGTCAAGCCGGCCCGCGGCCGCGGCAGCCGGGACGTCATGCTGGTCGACGACCCGGACGAGCTGGCGCTCGCCCTCGCGGCGGTGCCCGGCGCGATCGTGCAGAACCGGCTGACCGGGCGGGAGTTCACCGCCGACGCGCTGATCGACCGGGACGGCACGATGGTGGTCTGCGTGCCCCGGTGGCGGGACGAGACCAAGGGTGGCATCTCGGTGCAGGGCACCACGTTCACGTCGGACGCGGTGACCGAGGCGGTGGCGGCGACGCTGCGCGCGGTGCGGCACACCGGGCCGGCCAACGTGCAGGGTTTCGTGGCCGACAGCGGCGAGGTGACCATCGTCGAGGTGAACCCGCGCTTCTCCGGCGGGCTGCCGCTGACGCTCGCGGCCGGGGCGGACGTGGTCAACACGTACGTCAAGGGCATCCTGGAGCCGGACGCGAAGCTTCCGGCCCTGGAGTTCCAGGCCGGCCTGCGGATGGCCCGGCACTACGCCGAGGTCTTCTACCCCGTCGAGGAGACAGTCACCCCGGCCGTGACGATCCCCACCCCGATCACCCCGGCCGTGACGATCCCCACCCCGATCACGCCAGTCGTGACCACCCCCGTCGTCGCGGCCCGAACCGCGCCGGCCACGGTCGAGGCTCGCCCGGTCAGCCGCCGGATCATGGTGCCGTTCGGAACCCGCCCCGAGGTGATCAAGCTGGCTCCGGTCGTGCACGCGCTCCGCGCGGCCGGCCACCACGTCACCACGGTCGACACCGGTCAACACCAGGTCGCCGCGATGAGTACCGACGTCCAGCGCGCGCTCGGGCTGACCCCCGACGTGCGGCTCACTCCGGCCGCCGGTCCCAGCCGCCTCGCCGCGCTGGTCACCGGTGCCACCGAGGCGCTCACGGCACACCCGGCCGACGTCGTGCTCGCGCTCGGCGACACCCACACCGTGCCGGCCTATGCGCTCGCCGCCCGCGGCGCCGGCGTGCCGTTCGCGCACCTGGAGGCCGGCCTGCGCAGCTTCAACCCGCGCAGCCTGGAGGAGATCAACCGCCGGGTGGCCGCCACCACCGCTCAGATCCACTTCGCGCCGACCGAGCGCGCCGCCGCGTTCCTGGCCGGCGAGGGCATCGCCCAGGAACGGATCTTCGTGGTCGGCAACCCGGTCGTCGACGTGCTGCGCGAGCGCGGGATCGAACCGGTGCCGCCCGCCGACCGCGAAGGCGTGCTGGTCACCGCCCACCGGGCCTCCAACGTCGACGACCCGGCTCGGCTGGAGCGCCTTGTCGACGTGATCGGCCGGCTCGCCGCGATCGGTCCGGTCCGCTTCCCGATCCACCCGCGCACCCGGGCGCGCCTGACCGAGCACCGCCTGCTCGACCGGCTCACCGCGCTGTCCGGCGTCGTCTGTGAGGACCCCCTTCCGTACGACGAGCTGCTGCCCGCCCTGGCGCACAGCCGGATCGTGGTGACCGACTCCGGCGGACTCCAGGAGGAGGCGGCCTTCCTGGGCGTGCCCGTGGTGGTGCTGCGCCGCTCCACCCCGCGCTGGGAGGGCGTCGAAACCGGCGCCGCCGTGCTCACCGGCATCAGCTCGGACTTCGAGGCTGACCGGGCGGTCGCGACGGCGCGCCGGCTCAGCTCCGCCGCCGAGTTGGCCCGGATTGCGGAGTTGCCGTGCCCGTACGGGGATGGCCACACCGGAACCCGGATCGCGCAGCTGTTCGCCGAGTCGTCGATGGACGCGCTGCTCGCCCTCGACGAGCCGGACTACACCGACGGGCGGCTGCCATGGGCGATCTGACCGAGCTCGGCCGTCCACCGGCCGCCGTCGTCCTCGATCTCGACGACACGCTCTATCCGCAGGCCGCGTACCTGTACGGCGCGGCCCGAGCGGTGGGCCGCGCCGGCGCCGCGGTCGGACTCGACCCGATCCGGCTGGCCCGCGCGGTCCGCCGCCAGCTGATCGCCGGGTCCGACCGGGGCGGCACCATCGACCGGGCGCTGGCCGCCTACGGCCTGGCGCCCGACCGGGCCGGCGAGCTGGTTCCGGGCCTGGTCGCGGCGTTTACCGCGTACCAGCCGAAGCGCCTGCCCCACTACCCGGGCGTGACGGCGGCGCTCGCGCGGCTGCGCGAGCGGTACCCGCTGGCCTGCCTGACCGACGGCAACCCGCTGATCCAGCGGGCCAAGCTGGCCGCCACCGGACTGGCCGACTGGTTCACCGCCGTGGTCATCACCGACGAGCTGGGCGGCCGCGCCGCCCGCAAGCCGCACCCGGGCGGCCTGCAGCACGCCGCCGGGCTCCTCGGCGTCGCTCCGGAGGATCTCGTCATGATCGGCGACCGGCCCGGCAAGGACGTGGCGATCGCGGACGTCCTGGGCGCACGCTCGATCCGGGTCCGCACCGGCGAGTACGCGGATGCTCCGGACGAGCCCGCGGCCACCGCCGTGGTCGACGACCTGGCCGCCGCCGTCGCCCTGCTGACCTAGAGGGTTCCGCGCCAGCAGCATCCATCGTGACTGAAACCGCATGACCCTCTCGATGCCTACCGGGGCAGAGCGGGACCGTCGGTGTCCGCCAGCAGCCGGGCGACGATAGCGCGCGTGTCGGCGCGGTCGAAGGTGGCGGTGGAGAGGGTGAGGTGCATGACCATCCCCTCGATCATCGCGTCGACGCCGCGGGCCGTCACCGGATCCACGAAACGCTCCAGCACCGCGCGTGACCGGCGCATCCAGGCCTCGGTCACGGTCCGGAGCCTAGGGTCGCGCAGCGCGGCCAGATACAGCTCGTACGCCACGGCCCACTCCCCCGGGTCCGCCCCCGCGTCGCCGTGGATCAGGTCGGTGACGGCGTCGATAAAACCTTCCCGATCCCGTACGCCGTGGAAATGCGCCTCGTAGAGCGGCGACATCCGCTCGGCATGCCGCTGAAAGGCCTGCGCGAGCAGGTCGTCCAGACCCGCGAAGTGGTACGTGAGGGAGCCGAGCGGCACGTCGGCCTCGGCCGCGATCCGGCGCATCGTGGTCCCGGCCACGCCGTACCGGGCGACGACGTCGATGGCCGCGTCGACGATCCGGCTCTTGCGTTCGGGATCGTAGCGACGCGGCGACCGGGCCACGGGAAGGGTCATGCGTACGATCGTACGCAACGCGCCCCGGCTACACTCCCGCTCGTGATCTGGGATGTCGCCGTGGTCGGAGCCGGCCCCGCAGGGCTGGCCGCCGCGCACGCCGCGGCCTCCGCCGGCGCGCGCACGATCGTGCTGGAGCGCGCCACCCATCCGCGCTACAAGACCTGCGGCGGCGGCTTGATCGGGACGTCCCTGCGGCTCGCCGAGTCCCACCTCGCCGCGGTGCCCGGGCGGGACACGATCGACGCGGTCACCTTCACCCGCGGTGGCCGCCGCAGCTTCACCCGCCGTGCTCGCGGCGGCCCGCTGCTCACCATGGTCCGCCGCGACGATTTCGACCACGCCTGGTACGAGGCGACGCTCAAGGCCGGCGCCACGGTGCGCCAGGAGTGCCAGGTCCGCGCGATCGCCCAGGACGACGACGCGGCGACGATCACGCTGGCCGACCGCGAGACGATCGTCGCCAGGTCGGTGATCGGCGCCGATGGCTCGGCCGGGGTCAGCTCGCGCCACGTCGGCGTCACCTTCGACCAGGAGGATCTCGGGCTCGAGGTGGAGCTGGCGGCCACCGAGGCCGATCGGCACGCCTGGCGGGGCCGGGTGCTGCTCGACTGGGGCCCGTTCCCCGGCTCGTACGGCTGGGTCTTCCCCAAGGACGACCAGCTCACGGTCGGCGTGATCATGACGAAGGGGCACGGCGCCGAGACGAAGCGGTACCTGCGCGACTTCGTGTGCCGGCTCGGCCTGACCGACCGCACGGTGGTGCGCGACTCGGGCCACCTCACCCGCTGCCGCCGCACCGACTCGCCGCTGCGCCGCGGCCGGGTGATCGTGGCCGGGGACGCGGGCGGCCTGCTCGAGCCGTGGACCCGCGAGGGCATCAGCTACGCGCTGCGGTCCGGCTCCTGGGCCGGCGCCGCGGCCGCGGCCGGTGACCTGGCGGCGTACGAGCGGCAGGTCGCCGCCGAGCTCGCGCCCGAGATGTCCGTGGGCCGCCGCCTGCTCGCCGTCTTCGCGAAGCGGCCCATGCTGATCCACGCGGCGATGGCCACCCCGGTCGGCTGGCGGGCGTTCGAGATGTTCTGCCGCGGTCAGCTGGCCATGGCGGACGTGATCGACCGGCGCGGCATCCGCGCCGCGGTCAAGCTTCTCGGGGCCTGACCGGCAGGGCGCCCAATGCCCCGCCGCGGTCAAACTTTTCTGGGGTCTGAACGGCCGCCGCGGTCAAACTTTCTGGGGTCTGAACGGCCGCCGCGGTCAAGCTTCGTGGGGCCTGGACGGCCAGGGCGCCCACTGCACCGGCGCGGCGAACCCGCACCGGCGGGCGTCCCGCGCGTCGCGGCTGGTCAGCGGCCCCTCGCGCCGCGCACTGAACTCGACGCCGATCAGCCGGGTCTCGAACCACGAGCCGCCGACCCCGCGCCGCACCCGCTCCCACAGCCCGCCCTCGATCAGTGCCGAGACCTGGTCACGCAGGACCCTGATCAGCTCGGCCGGGTCCTCGCCGCACTCGTCGCACCCGCAGGCCGGCAGCGCCTCGGCCCACCATCGGCCGAGGCGCACCATCAGCCCCGGGAAGTCGGTGAACGCGACGGCGAGCGGGCCCGCCGCGGGCGTACGCGGCATCAGCCGCACCATCCGCACCAGGGCCTCCTCGGCCCCGAGCAGCTCCTTGCTTTCCCGCCGTTCCACCATGAAGCGCTCGTGCAGATCGTCGAGCATCGACTCGGCCGCGTCGTGCAAGACCGCGAAGCGCCCGGTATCGGTGGCGTGCGGGGTTCCCCTCACCTGCGCCAGTATGCCCCGCTCGGCCCGAGGCGACTCCCGGTAAGCGGGAGCCTGGCGAATGATGAACGGCTCAGAACCGGAACTTGCCGGCCTTGACGCCCTCGACGAAGGACACCCACTCCTGATCGGTGAACCGCAGCACCACGTCGGGGTCCTTCGAGTCGCGCACCAGAACGTCCTCGTCGACCTTGGCCACCTCGACGCAGGCCGCATTGCCGCAAGCCCTCCGCCATTCGACCTCGTTGACCTTGTCCATCTTCCTGCCTCCGCTTTCCCCTCGCGATTGCTCGCGCGCACCTGGAGCGGTGTGGTCACTGTGCCTCAAGCCGTGATCCACTCGGTGAACGCCGCCCGTCCGACCGCGGAAGAGCGCGGCACGACGGCGTGCGTCCTCGAGTTGCTGATCCGGATCCGGCCGTCGACCTTGGCGACCTCGACGCACGAGCTGTCTCCGCAAAATTGCTCTCGAGCCGCTGAGGCCCCGATGCGGACCGGCCCATCGCGAAACCCTCCGTGAGAGGACCAACGCACTCCACGGTAAGGGATGAAGGACACCTCGACGGAGCACTCACGTGAGTGAACCGGAGGATGGCACACCAACATGGCGGCCTATAGGTCACCTTTGGTGGAAATATCCGCCATCAATATTCTTTCAAGCACCGGACGGGCACGCGCCCGGCGCCTGTCAAATGTGGTCCGCGAGCCGGACGGGCCGGGGCTCGAACCGACGCGCGGACCGAAAAATAACGTTTAGTTAAATTCGCCCGCTTTGACGCCCTTGATGAAGGCTGTCCACTCGTCGGTCGTGAACGCCAGCGGCGCGGCCTGCGGGTTCTTGCTGTCACGGATAAGGATGGCATCCGAGGTCTGCGCGACCTCGACACAAGCATTAGTGCCGCAGTAGCTGCTCTTCTGCCACTGAGGCGTGGTGTTGATCTTCACTTTGGAAAGCCTGACCTTCCGAGTCGGCGGTGCTATCGAGTGTTAGAACCTGGCATCTCTGGAATAGTTACGGGACGACTTTCTGGTCATCCCAGGTCGCGAATCCGCCTCTCGATAAAGGCGATCGTGTCATCTTCACTGTCGGCTGCGTTCCAGAGCTTCTGATAACGATCATAATGGCGCGCGACCGGTCCCGGGGGCGGCGGGCCGGTAGCGTTCGCCTTTCCGATCGCGACGTCCTCGAGAATTTCGTCGGTGACACCGGTCTCGCGATACATCACCGCGCTGGACACGTCGCCGTCGGCTCCGAGGAAGAGGATGTCGAACCCCGCGTTGTACGACATCGGCAGGTCCGCATCGAACCGGATCACGCGGACTCGCAACAGCCCGAGCTCGCTCAGCCGTAACAGCTCTTCCAGCTGCGACTTCAGGACCGCGGAGCCACCGACCGGCCGGCGGAAGACCGACTCGTCGAGCAGGGCCGTGACCCTCAGCGAGCCGGCCCGGGCGATCATCCCGTCGCGCCGCAGTTTGCGTGCCGCCAGACGGAACTTAATCTGCTCGGGCTCGACTTCTTCACTCCACGTTTCCATGAGCGCGGTGGAATAGGGCAGTACCTGCAGCGGCCCCGGAACGTGGAAAACCGAATAGTAGTGGATGAAGGTGGCCTCGGCCTCGAACTCGATCAGCTTGCGCAGCGGATCGGTCAGATGTTCGCGATACTCGGTCGTCTGATACCAGGCCTGGCGCTGTCGAGTACGCGCTACCTTGGCATCCTCGACCAACGTCGCGATGCGGGCTCTGTCCCTCACCTGGAGGTAGGCCAGCAACGGTTTCAGATCGTTCGGCGCGATGCTCACGTCGCCGTTCTCGATCCGGATGACCTTGCTGAGGCTCCACTCCATCTCCTCGGCGACCTCGGCCTGGGTGAACCCGGCAGCCTCACGGGCCTCGCGCAGCGCCATGCGCACGCGACGTCGCGCAACGGTGGGCGAGTCACCCTCAGCCATGAGGTCCTTCAGCGTCGAGACGATGGGATGGTGGCCGACACGTAAGCTGCAACATCGCTGGATGCCAGGAAGCACCCAGCGAGGTCGCGCGCTAGCTTACTTACCGTCGTACCAGATGGGAAATCCACATACGGCAGTTCAAGAAAACTTGATACCGACATTGCGCGTTCGGATCTTGACGAGTGGCTGTTCTCCCTGGTGAATGAGGGTCTTCTAACCGGCGGCGAGGTCGTAGGAAGGCCGGAGCCGGCGTCGCTCGATCGTGCGCCGCAGCGCCCTGGTCACCTGGTTGAAGACGCGCGGGTCCGGCGAGGTGTAGATCGTCACTTCCTGGGCGCGGTAGCGCGCCCGTATTTCCCAGGCGTGCCGACCCCGCCGCCGCAGTGCAATCAGGACCACGACCGCCAGCGCCGCGACGAGGGGCAGCGCCGCCGGCACGCCGAACTTGAGGCCGGCCGCGATGGCCAGAATGAGCAGGCCGAGCCCGAGGGAGAACTCCACCCCGGACGGACCACCGGCCACCACGCGCTCCAGACGGACGTCGTCCAAGTCGTCGATCGCGAAAATCCGCACGGACGGGCTCTGCCAGACGAAGTGGGTGTCGGTGATGACCGCGTCGGGTCCGCGATAGTAGGTGCGCATTTCCGGCTTCCCCCTGTTCCCGTTGGGTGCCGCGAGGAAGGGAAAGGCCGCGGACGCGACTCAGAGAGAATTCCTACCTCGCTTGACGGGCAGGCATTCGTGCCGGGGGAAACGGCACCTGGTTGCCGCCAGATGCCGTTCTAACTCTCCCCTCGAACTCCGCCCTCCGGACTGTCGTAAGACGAGTAGAGCATGGCCACCAGTCTCTCCGCTACAGTTCAACCTGCTATCTGGCAGACTGCGCACAAGCTAGTGCCGCCGAGCCGATACTTTCGCAGGTCAGTGTCGATGCGGTGGCCGCGACGTGGCACATCTCGCGCGTCACGCCGCCGTGGCATCGTCCGCCCAGCGCAGACGATCGTTCTCGATGGCCCGCCGGAGAGCCCGGCTGACCTGGTGAAAGACGCGAGCGTCGGTCGTGACGTACAGGCTGACCGGATGCTCGCGGCAGGTCGCCCGCAGCTCCCAGCGGCGCGGACGGTGCTGCTGGATCACCGCGCAGGCCAGGCCGGCCCCCGCCGCGGAGACGACGATGACGACGCCGACCAGCACGCCACCGGCCGCCGAGACGGCAACCGCCGCGACCAGAGCGGCCGCGGCGGCGGGAGCAACGATGCCCCAGAGGGGTAGACCTTCCGGGTGACCCGATGCGATGCCGACATCGCGCAGGTCGCGGATCGCGAACCGGCCGGGCGGCGAACCGCGCCGGACAATGAAGAGTTCGCTGGTCACGACGACGTCAGGGCCACGGTAATAGATGCGCATGGCGAACTCCCTCCCCCGACTCCTTGCGAGCCAGGGAAATGCGAGCCACCATGGGCGCAGAGAGAATTCCCCGCCTCGCTCGTCGCTGATCTTGCTTCTCGACGGAGCTTTAGAGGTGACAACGGCACCCGGTTGCCGCCGGGTGCCGTTGCGGTGTCTCCCTTTTCAACTCCGCCCTTGCTGCTTCAAGTAGAGCACGCCACCCGGCTGTCCGCTACTACTCAATCTGCCATGTTGCAGATTGCGTACAAGCCGATCAGGCTCGGGTTGACTCGCGTCACTCCTGCCCATCTGCGGCGTTTCATTGACGTATGCACCGGGTAGGCCTCACACGGATGCCACGACGAACCTACGATTTACGCAGGTAGGAAGGGCGATGACCGCATGGAGAGCCGCCTGAACATCGCAGGTCAAGCGGTGCAACCCATCCTGGTGATGTTTCCGCTGGGACTGTTCACGATGGCCGTCATCTTCGACGTCGGCCGGCTTCTCGACGGGCCGGGGATGCTGGGAGCGCTGGCGTACTGGAACATCGTGGCCGGGCTGGCGGGCGGATTCCTCGCCATGCTGGCGGGCGCGATCGACCTCGCCTTCGTCCGCCGACCGCTCGCCAGGCGTATCGGCGTGCTGCGCGTCCTGCTCAACATGGGCGTCCTCGTGCTCTTCGCCGTGATCCTCATGGTCCGGGTGGGCGCCCACGACCGGGCCGCCGGCGTCGGGCTGCTCCTGCTCGAGCTGCTGGCGTTGGCCATCTCCGGCTTCGGCCTGTGGTTCGGCGGCGAACTGGCCCGCGGCCGCACCCCCGCGTTCGCAAAGGCCGCCGCCGGCCATCGGGGGTATTAGTTCAAAGGCCGCCGCCGGCCATCGGGGGTATTGGAAGGCTCCGCCCGTCTCGCCCTCATTCGACAGGGGTGATCCCCCGGGCGCGGACCGTGCCCGACCCTGGTCGCGTGAAAAGGTTGCTCGCGGCCTCGGCCGGAACGATGACGATCGCGCTGGCGCTGTCCGGCTGCGGCGGCGGTGACGGCGACGCGCGTTCCACAGTCGCCCAGAACCGGGTGGAGAACAAGCAGCAGGCGCTCGACGAGGCGCGTACCGACCTGAAGACGAAGGCGGACGGTTTCTGCCGGTCGGCGGCGACCTACATCGGGGCGCTCGACCGGTACGGGGACGTGCTGACCGGGACCGCCCCGACGGTCGGCGACGTCACCGAGGCCGGCGCCGACCTGACCGAACCGCGCTCCGACGTCATCTCCAGCGCCGAGCAGGTGCAGGAGGCGAAGAAGGCCGTCGCCACCGCCGAACAGGAACTGGCCGCGGCGCAGGCGGCATTGGCGGCGCTCTCCTCGGCGTCCCCGGCACCCTCGGCGTCACCGTCGCCCAGCGCGACCCCGCTCGTGGCGGCGTCCACGGTCGACCGGGTCAAGCAGGCCGACGCCGACTTCACCGCCGCGCAGCAGGGCGTCTCCGCGAAGAGCGCGCTCGCCGACGCCGCCGAGAAGTTCAACTCCGCCGCCGTCGCGCTCGAGATGGCCTGGCTGCGCCTGTTCGAGGAGGCCGGCTGCCTCACCGACGAGCAGCACCAGCAGGCCAAGGAGGCGGCCCGCGACTACACCCTGGCGCTGCAGAAGTCGCTCGCCGAGGCCGACTACTACCAGGGCGAGATCGACGGCGTGTACGGGCCGACCACCGTGGCCGCGGTCACCGCCCTCCAGAAGAAGCACGGCCTGCCGGAGACCGGGACGGTCGACAAGGCCACCGACGCCGCGCTGCGGACCGACCTCGCGGCCAAGGGCGGCGCCGCGGCCTCCCAGGAGGTCGCCTCGACCGCGGCCGTGCAGCAGACGCTGAAGCTGGCCGGGCACTGGTCCGGACCGGTCGACGGCACCTGGACCCCGGCGCTGACCGAGGCGCTGAAGGCCTTCCAGACCGAGCTGGGGGTCAAGCCGACCGGGGCGGTCGACTCCGCCACCATCGCCGCCGTACAGAAGAAGGTGAATGCGCCGAAGCAGCCGAGCGCGAGCCCGAGCCCGTCGGCGTCGAAGTGACGCGTTACTTGCGGTGCGGCGGGGTCTCGTCCTCGACGCCGAACAGCTCGGCCAGCTCCTCGAGCGGGGCCTCCTCCGGCCCCGGCTTGCTCGGCTCGGGCGCGGGCGGGACGGCGGGCCTGGCCGGCTCGGGCGGCAGCGCCGCGGACAGCAGGCCGGTCATCCGCTCCGCGACCGCGGTGCCGATCTCGTCGGCCGGGCGGGCCGCGTCCAGCACCAGGTAGCGCTTCGGATCGGCGGCGGCCAGGTCGAGGAACGCGTAGCGGACCCGCTCGTGGAACTGGCGGGACTCGCTCTCCAGCCGGTCCTGGCCCTGGCCGCGGGCGTCGACCCGGCCCAGGCCCACGCCGGGGTCGACGTCGAGCAGCACGACCAGGTCGGGTTTGAGACCGCCGGTCGCCCACGAGGACAGCCAGGAGATCTCGGCGACCGGCAGGGTGCGGCCGGCGCCCTGGTAGGCCAGCGACGAGTCGACGTAGCGGTCGCTGATCACGACGGCGCCGCGGGCGAGGGCCGGCCGCACGACGGTCGCCACGTGGTGGGCGCGGTCCGCGGCGTACAGCAATGCCTCGGCTCTTGGCGCGGGGGCCTCGGCCTTGTCCAGCACCAGCCGGCGGATGCGCGCGCCCACGTCGGTGGCGCCCGGCTCGCGGGTGACCACGACGTCCCGGCCATCGGCGCGCAGCGCGGCGGCGAGCCGGTCGACCTGGGTCGACTTGCCGGCCCCCTCGCCGCCCTCGAAGACCACGAAGACGCCATGCCGGACGAACTCCTCGGCCGCGGCGAGCGGGCGGCCACGCACCGAGCCCCAGAGGTCGGCCAGCACCGGCACGCCGCGTTTGTCGTCCATCTGCCGGAACGCGCTGATCCCGACCCAGATGCCGAGCGCGCCGGCGACCAGCAGCAGCACACGGGTGCTGGAGATGTCGAAGTGGAACGAGCCCAGGCTGATCCGGCGGGAGCTGCCCAGGCCGACCAGGAAGCCGGCGATCGTGATGGCCAGCAGCAGGACCATCCGGACGCCGATCTGGACGACGGCGAAGACACGGCCGCGGACCGCGTCGTCGACCTCGCCGTACAGCAGCGTGGTGCCGGCCAGGAAGGCCATGCCGGCGCCCGCGCCGACCAGCAGGGCGCCGACCAGCGCCATGGACAGGTGGAAGGCGGCGCCGAGGAACATCACCGAACCGCTGGCCAGCACGATGCTCAGGCCGAACCAGCGGCGCCGGGACAGGTCCCGGATGATCATCGGGCCGAGGCCGATGCCGACCGCGAGGCCCATGAAGATGACGCCGAACAGCAGGTAGAAGGCGGCCTCACCGGCGCCCAGCGAGGTGGCGAAGGTCTTGGCCGCGCCGATCACCACGCCGCCGGCCGCGAACGCGCCGAAGATGCCGAGCACGAGGCCACGCACGAGCGAGGAGTTGCCGATGTACTCCCAGCCGTCGAGGAACTGGCGGAACATGCTCCGCTGCGCCTCGCGCTGCCGCTCGGCACTCTTGCCGCCGATCTCCTTGATGCCGAAGAAGACGGTGAGCGCGGTGACGAGCCGGGAGAACGCGTTCAGGTAGAGCGCCAGCTGCACCGGCTGGGCCCAGTCCGGCAGGCTGGCGCCGGACTGCTGGATGCCGGCGGTGAGCGCGGAGAGCGCGAGCGCGGCCAGGATCGGCGTGATGCCGTACGTGGTGACCAGGGTGAGCTGGTTGCTGACCTCGATCCGCGACTTGGGGATCAGGTTGGGTACCGCGGCCTCCTTGGCCGGGATCCAGATCAGCGTGATCGTCTCGCCGACGAAGGTGGCGATCGCGGCCCAGGCGACGGTCTCGGTCGGCGAGGCACCCAGCAGCGGCACGATCGGGATCGACGCATAGAAGACAAATCGGATCAGGTCGGTGATGACCATCGTGTAGCGGCGGTCGAACCGGTCCGCGAAGACGCCGGCGATCGGGCCGAGGAGAAGAGCCGGCAGCAGGCGTACGGCGATGGTGCCGCCGAACGCCGCACCCTGCCCGGCGCTGCTGCGGAACTGCGCCGCCGCGAAGATGCCGGTGGCGAGCAGGCCGATCCAGTCGCCGAACGAGGCGAGGCTGAGCACCAGCCAGAGGCGGCGGAACGGACGGATACGCAGGACCGACCGCAGCGCCGCAATGCCCGACAGGTCGACGGGCCCGGTTTCGCGCGTTTCGGTGTCGATGGCCGTACCTCCCGTGATCCCCGCTCGCGTGCACTCTAACCGGCGACCGAAACCGGGTTCGTTTCGCACGTTCGGGTAATGCAAAAAGTGAAGCTCTTTCGCGTTGCCGTTTCCGGCGTTACCGTGCTGGCGTGATTGCCGACCGCAACGCCCTGCAGAAGCGCCTTGATGCGGCGACCAGCCACCTCGAGACGCCGATTGCGGCGGTCGACCTGGCTGCCTTCGACGGCAATGCGGCCCAGCTCACGGCCCGGGCGGGTGGCAAACCGGTCCGGGTGGCCAGCAAGTCGGTGCGGTGCCGTGCGCTGATCGAGCGGGTGCTGGCCGAGCCGGGCTGGCACGGCGTGATGGCCTATACCCTCCGTGAGGCGATCTGGCTGGTCCGCGAAGGCGTGACCGAAGACGTCCTGGTCGCGTACCCGACAGTGGACCGCTCGGCGATCGCCGAGCTGACCGCCGACCCGGCGCTGGCCGCGGCAATCGCGATCATGGTCGATCACCCGGGCCACCTCGACGTCGTCGACCGGGTCACCCCGCCCGGCGGCCGGCCCGACGTACGGCTCTGCATCGACCTCGACTCGTCCTGGAAGCCCGGGCCCCTGCACGTGGGCGTGCGCCGCTCGCCGGTGCACTCCGCCGCCCAGGCCGCCGCCCTCGCCCGCCGGCTGGTCGCCCGGCCCGGCTTCAAGCTGGTCGGGATGATGTCGTACGAGGCGCAGATCGCCGGCGTGGGCGACGCGCCGCCCCGGCAGGCCCTGCGCGGCCAGGCCATCCGGCTCATGCAGTCCCGGTCGCTCCCGGAGATCCGCAAGCGCCGGGCCGAGGCGGTCGCCGCCGTCCGGGCCGTGCTGGCCACCGAGACCGGCGGCGACCTCGAGTTCGTCAACGGCGGCGGCACCGGCAGCGTGGCCGCCACCAGCGCCGACCCGGCGGTCACCGAGGTCACCGCCGGGTCGGGCTTGTACGGTCCGACCCTCTTCGACGGCTACCGGAACTGGCGGCCCACCCCCGCCGCCTTCTTCGCGCTCTCGGTCGTCCGGCGGCCGGCGCCGCACATCGCGACCGTGCTCGGCGGCGGCTGGATCGCCTCCGGCCCGGCCGAGCGCTCCCGCCTGCCGCAGCCCTACCTGCCGGCGGGGCTGCGGTTCAAGCCCGACGAGGGAGCCGGCGAGGTGCAGACACCGCTGCTCGGCGAGGCCGCCGGCGCGCTCCGCCCCGGTGACCGGGTGTGGTTTCGTCATGCGAAGGCCGGCGAACTGTGCGAGCACGTCAACGAGCTACAGCTGATCGACGGTGAGACAGCGGCGCCGGCCCCGACCTACCGCGGAGAGGGCCATGCCTTCTTGGGATGAGTGCTCAGTCCGTCACGTGGCGGTGAAGGTACTCCCGGATCAGAGCCTTCGCCTCGGTGAGCACCGACTCGTCGCCGTTGGTGTCGCGCCGGAACGCCAGCTTGATCAGCGCGTCCGCCGCCTCCACCGAGATCTGCAGGGCGAAGCGCAGCCGCGCCCGGTCGATCAGCTGGAACTGGTCGACCAGCAGCTCGGCCAGCCGGTCGGCGATCACCGCGTTGTTGTCCCGCTCGATGTCGAGCAGGTGCACGTCGACCACGTCGCCAAAGTGCAGCGTGCGGAAGCCGGCGACGCTGCGATGCATCTGGATGTAGACGTCGATGGCCGCGTCGACCCCGTCCCACCAGTGGGCGAAGGTCTCGCTGCCGAACCGGGCGGACAGACCCTGCAGGTACGCGTCCATGTTGCGCATGGCCAGCGCCTGGACGATCGCCCGCTTGTCGGGGAAGAACTGGTAGACCGAGCCGATGGCGACTTCGGCTCGTTCGGCGAGCAGCGTCGTTGTCAGGCCCTCATAGCCCACCTCATCGACGAGCTCGGCGCAGGCGTCGAGCATGCGCTGGACTCGGGCAACGCTTCTGCCCTGCACCGGAACGCGCCGCAGCGGCCCGGTGGTGACGGTTGGTGTCGACACGCGTCGCCACTCCCTCTCAGCAGTGATAATCGGAACGTTACTCGGATCAACGAGCGAGAGGCATCGACGGGACGCGGAGGACACTCCGCACGTCCAGTTTTGTGCGACTGTCCGCTCGTACGGAGGACAAAGCCACAATGACGACGCCCGTGATCGCCCGCCGCTGGACCAACTGGGGCGGCAACCAGCAGGCCCAAGCGACCGAGATACTGACTCCTGGCACTGTCGACGAGGTCGCGGCCCAGGTCAAGGAAGCGTCCGGTTCCGGACGCCGGGTCAAGGTGGTGGGCAGCGGTCACTCGTTCACCGCCATCGCGGTGGCGGACGACCAGCGACTGTTCCTGCACCGGCTGGCCGGCCTGATCTCGATCGACGGCCCGCTGGTCACCGTGCAGGCCGGCATGCCGCTGCACGTGCTCAACGCGCTGCTCGCCGAGCACGGTCTGGCCATGCCCAACCTCGGCGACATCGACCAGCAGACGGTGGCCGGCGCGATCTCCACCGGCACGCACGGCACCGGCGCTTCGCACGCGACGCTGGCCTCCTGCGTCGAGGGGGTCAAGCTGGTCACCGGCTCGGGCGACGTGCTCGAGGTCGGCAAGGACGACCCGATCTTCCCGGCCGCACGGCTCGGGCTCGGCGCGCTCGGCATCCTGGTCGAGGTGACGCTGCGCTGCACGGAGGCGTTCAACCTGCTGGCCGACGAGCGGCCGATGGCGCTGGCGGACGTGCTGGCCGGGCTGGACGACTGGATCCCGGCGAACGACCACATCGAGTTCTTCTGGTACCCGTACACCGACCGGGCCCAGCTGAAGATCAACAATAGGGTGCCGGAGCACGACCGGCCGCTGTCGAGGTTCCGCGGCTGGATGGACGACGAGTTCCTGTCCAACACGGTCTTCGAGGCGATCTGCCGACTCGGCCGGGCGGCGCCCGGCACGGTGCCGAGGATCAGCGCGGTCGCGGCCCGCGCGCTCACCGCGCGGACCTACACCGGGCGGTCGGACCAGGTTTTCTGCACGCCGCGCCGGGTGCGTTTCACCGAGATGGAGTACGAGATCCCGCGCGCCGCGCTGCCCGAGGTGATCTCGGCGTTGCCGCGGATCATCGACGGGCTGCCGTTCAAGGTGCAGTTCCCGGTCGAGGTCCGGTTCACCGGCCCGGACGACGTCTGGCTGTCGCACGGGTACGGGCGGGACTCCGCGTACGTGGCCGTGCACCAGTTCACCGGGGTCGAGTACGAGCCGTACTTCCGGGCGGTGGAGGCGCTCTGCCAGCCGCTCGGCGGGCGGCCGCACTGGGGCAAGCTGCACTATCGCTCGGCCGACGACCTGCGCCCGGCGTACGAGAAGTTCGACGACTTCGTGGCCGTCCGCGACCGCCTCGACCCGGCCCGGGTCTTCACCAACGAATACCTGGACCGGGTGCTCGGCGCCTGACTACTCGACTGAGCTGACCCGCGACGGAAAACCCCAGAAAAACTACTCGGCGGAGGCCGCCGCCTTTCGGGGGGCGGCCTTCTTCGCCGGCGTCGTCTTCTTGGCCGCGGTCGCCTTCTTCGCGGGCGTGGCCTTCTTCGCGGCGGCCTTCTTGGCGGGCGCCTTCTCGTCGGCGGCCTTCTTGGCCGGCGCCTTCTTGGCGGCCGCCTTCTTCTTCGGCGCCGGGCCCTTCGCCCGCTTCTCGGCCAGCATCTCCGAGGCCTGCTCGACGGTGAGCTCCTCCGGCGTCTGACCGCGGCGCAGCGACGCGTTGTACTCGCCGTCGGTCACGTACGGCCCGAACCGGCCCTCCTTGATCACCATTGGCTTCTCGGTGACCGGGTCGGGGCCCATCTCGCGCAGCGGCGGCTTGGCCTCCCGGCGCTGCCGCGTCTTCGGCTGGGCCAGCAGGGCGAGCGCCTCGTCCAGCGTGACGGTGAAGAGACGGTCCTCGTTCTCCAGCGAGCGGAAGTCGTCGCCGCGCTTCACGTACGGCCCGTACCGGCCGTTCGCGGCGAGGACCTCGGCGCCCTCGGGGTCCTTGCCGAGGGCGCGCGGCAGGCTGAGCAGCCGCAACGCCTGGTCGAGGGTCAGCGTCTCCGGCGACTGGCTGCGGAACAGCGAGGACTTGCGCTCGCCGGCCTGCACGTATGGGCCGAAGCGGCCGGATTTCAGCTGCACCGACTCGCCGGTGGCCGGGTCGTCGCCGAGCGACCGCTCGCCGCCGCCGCCCAGGAACAGCTCGTTGACCTTCTCCGGGGTGAGCTCGTCGGGCGCCACGCCCTCGGGGATCGACACCCGGTCGTCCGGCGACTCCTCGGTCGCGCCGGGCAGTTGACGCTGCAGGTACGGCCCGTACCGGCCGACCCGGACCACGACGTTGCGGCCGGCCTCGTCGCTGAACAGCGGGATCGAGTTGACCGAGCGCGCGTCGATGGCGCTGAGGTTCTCGGTCACCATCTTCTTCAGGCCGCCGGCCGCGGCGATCGTGTCGTCCCCTGCCGTCTGGCTGCCGAAGTAAAAGGAGGTGAGGAAGTCCAGCGCCGCGTGGTCGCCGCCGGCGATGTCGTCGAGCTGGGTCTCCATGGCCGCGGTGAAGTTGTAGTCGACCAGCCGGGGGTAGTGGCCCTCGAGCAGGCCGATCACCGCGAACGCCAGGAACGACGGGATCAGGGCCTGGCCACGCTTCTCCACGTAGCCGCGGTCCTGGATCGTCCGCATGATCGACTCGTACGTCGACGGGCGGCCGATGCCCAGCTCCTCCAGCGCCTTGACCAGCGACGCCTCGGTGTAGCGGGCCGGCGGGGTGGTGTGGTGGCCGGTCGCGGCCAGCTCCTCGGCGGTCAGCGGCTGGTCCTTGACCAGGGTCGGCAGCCGGTGCTCGGCGTCCTCGGCCTCGGCGTTCTCGTCGTCCGACGACTCGACGTAGGCCCGCAGGAAGCCGGGGTCGGTGATCGTCTTGCCGGAGGCGGCGAAGTCGACCTCCTCGCCGGTCGTGGAGATCGCCCGGATCCGGACGCTCACCGAGTTACCGACGGCGTCGGTCATCTGCGACGCGATCGTCCGGCGCCAGATCAGCTCGTACAGCTTGAACTCGTCGGCGGACAGCTCGTTGGCCACCTCGCCGGGGGTCCGGAAGTTGTCACCGGCCGGGCGGATCGCCTCGTGCGCCTCCTGCGCGTTCTTCACCTTGCCGGTGTAGCGGCGCGGCTGCGGCGGCACGTTGTTGGCCCCGTAGAGCTCGCCGATCTGCCGGCGGGCGGCGGTGAGCGCCGTCTCGGACAGGTTCACCGAGTCGGTACGCATATAGGTGATGTAACCGTTCTCGTACAGCCGCTGCGCGGTGCGCATCGTCTGCGAGGCGGAGAAGCGCAGCTTGCGGGCCGCTTCCTGCTGCAGCGTCGAGGTGATGAACGGCGCGTACGGCCGGCGGCGGTACGGCTTCTCCTCGACCCGGGTGACCGTGAACGGCCGATCCTCGAGGCGGGCGGCCAGGCCGCGGGCCCCGGACTCGTCCAGGTGCACCACGCCGGCGCCGGGCTTGACCCGGCCGGTGGTGGGCTCGAAGTCCTTGCCGGTGGCGATCCGGTCGCCGTCGAGAGCGATCAGGGTGGCCGAGAAGTTGCGAGGTCCCTCGACCCTGTTCTGGACGGCCAGGGTGGCGAGGATGTCCCAGTACTCGGCGGAACGGAAGGCCATCCGCTGCCGCTCGCGCTCGACCACGATGCGCGTCGCCACGGACTGAACCCGCCCTGCGGAGAGGCGGGGCATCACCTTCTTCCACAGGACCGGGCTCACCTCGTAGCCGTACAGCCGGTCGAGGATGCGGCGGGCCTCCTGCGCGTCGACCAGGTCGCGGTCGATGTCGCGCGGGTTGGCCACCGCGGCCTGGATGGCCGGCTTGGTGATCTCGTGGAAGACCATCCGCTTGACCGGGACCTTGGGCTTGATCGTCTCGATCAGGTGCCAGGCGATCGCCTCGCCCTCGCGGTCCTCATCGGTGGCGAGGAAGATCTCGTCGACCTCCTTCGCCAGCTTCTGCAGCTTGGCTATCTGCGCCTTGCGGTCTTGCGAGACGACGTAGAGCGCATGGAAGCCGTTGTCGACGTCGACGCCGAGCCGCGCCCACGACTCGCCCTTGTACTTGGCGGGCACGTCGGCGGCATTACGCGGCAGATCGCGGACATGGCCGAAGGAGGCCTCGACAAAATAGTCGGGCCCCAGATAACCGGCGATCGTCTTGGCCTTCGACGGGGACTCGACGATGACCAAACGGGTCGTCCTGGTGTCACTCGGCACGGCACTCCCAAACTTCGCACTCAGTGTTCCGCCATCTCCGCCGGCGGCGCACAGACTTTCAACGTAACGCGCCGGATGAACCCGCATTCCCGGGTAACCCAGGAGTCGGATGGTAACGGTCCGGCCACCGCATGCGTCCGACGGCGACACCGTACACCGCAAAAGGTGAGTCGTGTCGCACCCGATCCAGGAAGATCATGCGGTCGCCGCGAGCGGCCACACAAGCTCGGGGGCCGCGTCGGGGCGCTCACCGACGAGCTCGGCGAGGCGTCGCAACCGGCGTTTCCCGGCGATCACGTAGTGCCGTCGGTCGTCCGAGGGCCGACCGGCCAGACCGACCCGGACCAGGGCAGCGTCGACAGCCGCCAGATCCTTGACGGGGTCCAGACCCAAAGCGTACCCGCCCGGGACGGGCTCACCGGCCGCCGCGACCCACAGGCGCAGCCGGGGTCCGGAGAGGAACAGCTGCGCGGCGGCCGTGGGCCAGCCGCGAGCCAGGCCGTTCAGCCGGCTCGAATACGCCGTGAGCACCTCGAACCGCGGTCGCGGCTCGAGGATCGGCGGGTCCATGCCGTCTTCGTCGGCTTTATTCGCTTCTGCCTCTTTGTGAAGGGCCTCCTCCGGGCCGAGCCCGCCCGGGGGTGTCAACCCGGCGGGCGAATCCGAGATTTCGGACTCCTCCTCCACGGTCTGAGCCGAACGCCGGCCGGATGTGAGAGAGAGCTCCCCTGGGACAGGAAGGCGCCGGCCGGCGTCCGAGCGTTGCGGATCTCTCCGGCCATCTTCCGGAAGATCGTCAGCCGTCGGATCATCCGCCACGAAGGAGTCGGGCCAAGCGTCGGGCTCCGGATAAACCTCGTCAAAAGGGTCGCCGGCGGTTACCCGTACCTCCGGGCCGGGAACTTGATCTTGATGTTGTTCCCGGTCTTGCAGCGGCCGCCAGTGCGCGGTCAGCCCGCGGGCGACCAACTCGGCGACCAGGACGTGCACCCGCCAGGCGGCATCGACCTCCACCGACACCCGGGCGGTGCCGCCCATCCGGCCCAGCACGCCGGGGCCGGCGAGCAGACCGGCGAGATCGGCCGGCGCCGGCTCGGTGGTCTCGGCGCCGAAGAAGGGCAGCTGACGGCCCGGATCGGGCGGATGCGAGCGGGGCGACGGACGGCGCTTGACAGGGGGAATCGGCGCGGGCAGCACCTCGCGCGGGATCAGCGGCCACCCCGTCTCGGTCATCGCGCGTCGGTCACCTCAGCGGCACTCGGGCACTTCGTCGAAGGCCTGTTTGAGCTCCGGCGAATTGAGCTTGGTGGTGTCCAGGCTGCTCGCCTTGTAGTCGGTGTTGAGCTGGTCGACGACCTTTGCCACCTGGGCGTAGAAGGCCTTGGCGGGTGCGGTGGCCAGGGCCTCGATGCCGGTGGCGGCGCGGCCGTAGGCGTCGCGCAGGCCCGCGAGCGCGCCGGTGAAGCCGTCGGCGATCTGCTTGCCGTTCTGCACGTCGGGGACGCCCGCCTTGACCACGCCGGCCCGCGCTTTCTCGCTCGCGTCCTGCGCGCCGGCGAAGAGCCGGCCCAAATTCTCCTTGGCCTGGCCGGGGGTCGTGTTGACCGTGATCTGTTGCTGGGCGCGGCTGGTCAACGAGCCGATCTCGGTGCGCCAGGGTGTCAGCGCGGTGCAGACCGAGGCGGCCCAGGCACGCGGGCCGGGCGCTCCGGAGCAGGCCGCGGCGCTCAGCACGAGCGCGAACAGGAGCATCACCGAGAGGGGACGGGCCGGACGCATGGGAAGCAGCGTACGGCCCGGGTGTGACAACCTTCCATGGTGCTTGGGGGTGCCCGTGAACGGGCACCCCCGCACCCTCGTCAGGCGCTGACGCGCTCGGTCGGCTTCTCGTCGGTCGAGGCCGGAGCGTCGTCGCCCATCGAGATCGGCTTGCGCTTGCTGATGAAGACGGCCGCCACCACGATGGCAGCCGCCACCACGGCGATGGTCACCCGCAGCGGGGTGTTGGCGTCCTTGCCGATGCTCCAGCTCACGACGGCCGGCGCGATCAGCAGCGAGACCAGGTTCATCACCTTCAGCAGCGGGTTGATCGCCGGGCCCGCGGTGTCCTTGAACGGGTCACCCACGGTGTCGCCGATGACCGTCGCGGCGTGCGCGTCGGAGCCCTTGCCGCCGTACGAGCCGTCCTCGACCAGCTTCTTGGCGTTGTCCCAGGCGCCACCCGAGTTGGCCAGGAAGACCGCCATCAGCGTGCCGGCGCCGATCGCACCGGCCAGGTAGGACGCGAGCGCGCCGGGGCCGAGGCCGAAGCCGACCGCGATCGGGGCCATGATCGCCAGCAGGCCGGGGGTGAGCAGCTCGCGCTGCGCGTCCCGGGTGCAGATGTCGACGACCCGGCCGTACTCGGGCCGCTCGGTGCGGTCCATGATCCCGGGGTGCTCGCGGAACTGGCGGCGGACCTCCATCACGACCGCGCCGGCCGAGCGGGACACCGCGTTGATCGCCAGGCCGGAGAACAGGAACACGACCGCCGCGCCGACCAGCAGGCCGACCAGGCTGCGCGGGTTCGCGATGTTCAGCAGGCCGAGGATCTCGCCCGCGACGTCCTTGATGCCGGCGTCGGTCAGCGAGGTGGCCATGGTGTTCGTGTACGACCCGAACAGCGCGGTGGCGGCGAGCACGGCGGTGGCGATCGCGATGCCCTTGGTGATCGCCTTGGTGGTGTTGCCGACGGCGTCCAGCTCGGTGAGGATCTGGGCGCCCTTCTCGTCGATGTCGCCGGACATCTCGGCGATGCCCTGCGCGTTGTCCGAGATCGGGCCGAAGGTGTCCATGGCCACGATGACGCCGACCGTGGTGAGCAGGCCGGTGCCGGCCAGCGCCACGGCGAACAGCGACAGGGTCAGCGACGAGCCGCCGAGCAGGAACGCGCCGTACACGCCGGCGCCGATCAGCAGCGCCGAGTAGACCGCCGACTCGAGGCCGACGCTGATGCCGGCGAGCACCACGGTGGCCGGGCCGGTCTGCGACGACTTGCCGATGTCCTGCACCGGGCGCCGGTTGGTCTCGGTGAAGTACCCGGTCAGCGCCTGAATGGCGGCGGCCAGCACGATGCCGATCACGACCGCGCCGATCGCCACGAACCGCGGGTTGCGACCGCTGTCGACGATGCCCGCCGCGATCCCGGTGTCCTTGAAGCCGGCGAAGGAGTCCGGCAGGTAGATGAAGCTGACCACGGCGACGACGATCGCGGAGAGCACGGCCGAGATGTAGAACGCCCGGTTGATCGCGGTGAGGCCGTTCTTGTCGGACGGACGCAACCGGGTGATGAAGACGCCGACGATGGCGATCACGACGCCGATGGTCGAGACGATCAGCGGGAAGATCAGGCCGTCCTGGCCGAACGCGGCCTGACCCAGGATCAGGGCGGCGACCAGGGTCACCGCGTACGACTCGAACAGGTCGGCCGCCATGCCGGCGCAGTCGCCGACGTTGTCGCCGACGTTGTCCGCGATGGTCGCGGCGTTCCGCGGGTCGTCCTCGGGGATGCCCTGCTCCACCTTGCCGACCAGGTCGGCGCCGACGTCCGCGGCCTTGGTGAAGATGCCGCCGCCGACCCGCATGAACATCGCGAGCAGGGCGGCGCCGAAGCCGAAGCCCTCGAGCACGGTCGGTGCGTCGTTCTTGAAGATCAGCACGACCAGCGCGCCACCGAAGAGGCCGAGGCCCACGGTCAGGAAGCCGACCACACCACCGGTGCGGAAGGCGATGCCCATCGCGGTCTCGCGACCGCCCTCCTCACCGGCGGCCGCGGCCACCCGCAGGTTGGCGCGGGTCGCGAGCGCCATGCCCGCGCCGCCGATGAACGACGAGAAGATCGCGCCGACCACGAAGAACAGCGACCGGCCGATCTTGACCCATACCTCGTTGTCGGTGTCGTGCACCGGCAGCAGGTAGAGCAGGACGACCGCGAGCACCACGAAGATCGCCAGCGTGCGGAACTGGCGGAACAGGTACGCCGTCGCGCCTTCCTGCACGGCGCCGGCGATCTCCTGCATGTTCTTGGTGCCGCGGCCGGTCTTCAGCACGGACTGCACGAACATCGCCGCGAAGCCCAACGCGATCAGCGCGAAGACCAGCGCGACGATGACGAATATGACGTTCGAACTGTTCAGGGACACTCCGCCCGCGGCAGAAGTTATCAAGGTCCCGGACATCAATGTCCTCCTGTACACCGACCGCGCCCGAACCGGCGGACGAGACCACCCGGGCGCATCCCCGCTGCCGGGGAGACGACAACTGGGCCCCGCGGACGCGGGACCAGGAGCAGTAGCTGATAACTCGCGTACTGTATCGGCCGCCCGTGGTGATGGTCACACCCGGCTCGGCCGCGTCGTGGTGATGTTCGCCGCTGTGTCAGCGCGGCGGAAGAGGGGTACTCAAACTTTTTGGGATCTTTATCGGCTCACCGGCGCTGGACCGGCCACACCATCCGGACCTCGGTCCCCGGGCCGTCCTCGACCGGGCGAACCTGCAGGTCATCGACAAATCCGGCGAGCAAGGCGAAGCCTACTCCGGTGGTGAGCGCATCGTCGGTCAACGACTCGTCGGCGAGTTCGTCCGGCGGCAACTTGGCCAGCCCGACACTCGCCTCGATCGGGGCGTGATCGATGACTCGTACAGCATATGAGTCCGAATCAGACATTTCGACCGTCACCAGGTCGGGTAGCCCATACTGCTTGTGCAGCGCGACCGCTCGCGTGCACGCCTCGCCGATCGCCAGCCGGACCTCGTCGAGCAGTTCCTCGGCGACCCCCGCCCGCCGAGCCACGGCGACGCCGACCAGCCGTGCCGTCCGGACATGCACCGGCGCAGGCGAGAAGGACAGTCGAACCGTCGCCATCACGAAGCTGGACCGCTGCCGTCGCCGTCCGCGGTCGCCGCATCGATCGTCGGGTAGATCGGGAAAACCTGGTCCAGCGCGGTGATCCGGAAGATCTTCAGCAGCGGCTCCTTGGCGCACACCAGGCCGAACCTCCCGTTCGCCACGCGCAGCCGCTTCATCGCGCCGACCAGCACACCCAGGCCGGTGGAGTCCAGAAACTCGACGCCACCGAGGTCCACGACCACGTTGCGGGCGCCCGCGTCGACCAGCTCGACGAGGCGCTCGCGCAGCCTCGGAGCCGTGTAGACGTCGACCTCACCGCCCACCTCCAGCACCGTGTGCTCGGCGACGGTCCGAGTCGCAAGGGACAGCTCCATCGCTCCTCCTCCCTGCGGATCTCTCCCTGCGAATCTAACCACCGCCCGGGATGCCGCGATGCACGGCACCCACTCCGGGTACCCGTTTGAGGTTCGGACCATACCGGTGCCAAAGTGCATCGCGTGACCTCCACGGCCCATCGACCGCAGCTCGACTCCCCCTCGGTGACCCATATAGAGCGGTTGCCGGCCCGGCCGGGGACGACCGTGGATTGGCCTTCATGGGCCGATTCGTCCGTCGTGGCGGCCTTCCGGCAGCGCGGGATCGCCGCCCCGTGGGCCCATCAGGTCACCGCCGCATCGTTGGCCTTCGACGGTACGCACGTCGTGCTGGCGACCGGCACCGGATCGGGCAAGTCGCTCGGCTACCAGCTGCCGGTGCTCAGCCGGCTGCTCGCCGACCCCCGGGCGACGGCGCTCTACCTCGCCCCGGCCAAGGCGCTGGCGGCCGATCAGTTGCGCGCCGTCGCGGGTCTCGGACTTCCGGACGTACGCCCGGCCACATACGACGGTGACACCGCCCGGGAGGAGCGCGACTGGATCCGCCAGCACTCCCGGTTCGTTCTGACAAATCCAGACATGTTGCATCATGGGATGCTTCCGGGACACGAACGCTGGGCGTCGTTCCTTCGCCGGCTTGCGTACGTGGTGATCGACGAGTGCCACGCCTACCGCGGCGTGTTCGGCTCCCACGTGGCCCATGTGCTGCGTCGACTCCGCCGGCTCGCGGCCCGGTACGGCGGCGCCCCCACGTTCATCCTCGCCTCGGCCACCTCGGGTGATCCGGCCGAGACCGCGTCCCGGCTGGCCGGGGTGCCGGTGACCGCGGTGACCGAGGACGCGTCACCGCGCGGGGCGCTGACCTTCGCCCTCTGGGAGCCGCCGCTGCTCCCACCGGCCGCCGACGACCTGCCCGTCGTCTCGCGGGAACGGCGGTCTGCGCTGCGGGAGACGGCCGACCTGCTCACCGACGCGATCGTGGTCGGCACCCGGACGCTGGCGTTCATCCGGTCCCGGCGCGGAGCCGAGGTGGTGGCCGCGGTGACCCGGCGACAGCTCGACGAGGCGGTGCCCGGGCTGGGCGACCGGGTCGCGGCGTACCGGGCCGGCTATCTCAAGGAGGACCGCCGGGAGATCGAGCGGCAGCTACTCGCCGGCGAGCTGCTCGGACTGGCCTCGACGAACGCCCTCGAGCTGGGCGTCGACCTGGTCGGCCTGGACGCCGTGCTGATCTGCGGCTATCCCGGCACCCGGGCGTCGCTGTGGCAGCAGGCCGGTCGGGCCGGCCGGGCGGGCGAGCCGGCCCTGGCGGTGCTGGTCGCCCGGGACGATCCGCTCGACACCTACCTGGTGCACCACCCGTCGGCGCTGTTCGGCCGGCCGGTCGAGGCGACGGTGCTCGACCCGGGCAACCCGTACGTGCTCGGCCCGCAACTCTGCTGCGCGGCGTCCGAGGCCCCGCTCACCGCGGCCGACCTCGACCTGTTCGGCGGCGACCCGGCCCGCGCCGCGGTGCACGGGCTCGTCGAGGCCGGTGTGCTGCGCAAGCGACCTTCCGGCTGGTACTGGACGCACACCGGGCGGCCGGACGTCGACCTGCGCGGCACCGGCGGCGCGCCGGTCTCGGTGGTCGAGTCGGCCACCGGCCGGCTGCTCGGCACGGTCGACGCCGCGTCGTCGCACGCGATGCTGCACACCGGGGCGGTCCACCTGCATCAGGGCGTCTCGTTCGTGGTCGACGACCTCGACCTAGACGACGCGGTGGCGCTGGTCCACCAGGAGGAGCCGGACTGGTCGACGCACGCCCGGGACGTGACCGACCTGTCCGTCGTCAGCGTCCGCTCGTACGTGAACGCCGGCCCGGTCGGGCTGTTCCTCGGCGAGGTCGACGTGACCAACCAGGTGGTCTCCTACCAGCGCCGGCGGATCGGCTCGGGCGAGGTGATCGACACCCGGCCGCTCGACCTGCCACCGCGCGAGCTGCGCACGGTGGCGGTGTGGTTCACCGTGTCGCCACGAGCCCTGGAGGCGGCCGGGGTGGAGCCGCCGGACCTCCCGGGCGCCCTGCACGCGGCCGAGCACGCGGCGATCGGGTTGCTGCCGCTGATCGCCACCTGCGACCGATGGGACGTCGGCGGCCTGTCCACGGCCAACCACACGGACACCGAGGCACCCACGGTCTTCGTCTACGACGGCCACCCCGGCGGCGCGGGCTTCGCCGAACGGGCCTACGAGACGGCGGCCGAGTGGCTGCGCGCAACCCGAGCCGCGATCGCGGCGTGCGGGTGCGAGTCCGGATGCCCCTCCTGCGTCCAGTCCCCGAAGTGCGGCAACGGCAACAACCCCCTGCACAAACCGGGCGCCGTCGCCGTCCTCGACGCGGTGCTGGCCGCTCTCCCCACCGCCCCCGCCACCCAGCCGACAACCGCACCCACCCACTGAGCAACGTCGGTCAACCTCCCGCCACACCCGGTCGGACCACTCAGCGCCGCCCGCCCACGACTCACCTCACCGGGCCACTCAGCGCTGCCGACCTACCGCTACCCCGCCGGGCCGCTGATCGGGCCGGCCCGGGCGGTCGCGGTCGCGTGGCGCACCAAGCCGGGCAGTGGCCGGACCGCCACCTCTGCCCGCACGACGATCTCCAGGCCGTCGACCGTGCACGAGGTCAGTTCGGCACCGTTGGCCGTCGCGAAGCGGGCAGCCCGCGGGCAGGCAACCGCCTCGCCGTAGACCGCATCCGTCGCACCGGCCAGCGCGGCCAGGTCGGCAGCGTTCCGAGCCTGGTGCCGGGCCACCCGGGCGGTACCGATCGCCGCACCGCCGAGCCCCGCCATCACCAGAACCAGGCCAACCGCCAGCAACAGAATCGACGCCGCACCCCGATCCGGCCCGTCGCGCCTTTCCCAGTCACTGCGAGATCCCGCCATCACCCAACTCCGGCCATCGCCTGCTCCGGCCATCACCCGGCCACCTCGGGCTCGCGGGCCGCGACCGCCCGCCCCTCGACGGTGATCGCCGGGAGATGGCTGCCCAGCAACCGCACCGGAGCCCGCACGACGACCGTGACCGTCTCCGCGCCCCCGGCAACATCGACCTGCGCTCCGGGCGGCGCGACCCGGAGTGCCGCCGCGGATGCCGCCTCGCCCCGAGCGCCGGCCAACGCTCCTTCCCGCGCGGCGTCCACGCACTGCCCCTTCGCGGTCACCGCCGCGACCGCGGTTAGCCCGGCGAGGAGCAGCAGGATGAGCGCCGGCAGCCCGGCCGCGAACTCGGCGGTGAAGGCTCCCCGGTCCCGACCGGGCTGCCGGCGCCTGATCACTTCAGCGCTCGGTCGATGAGCGCCGTGAGGGCCGCGTTCACGTGATCACCACCGACGATCTTGATGAGGACGCCGGCGAGTATGGCCGCGGCAAGCGTGCCCACGGCGTACTCGACGGTGCTCATCCCGTCGTCGCCGGCCTCGGTTCGCAGACGGGCGAAGTTCGCGATCAGTTTGCGCACGTTGGTTCTCCTTCGTTGTGGTTGCCAGCGGCCGGACGGTGGGCCGCTGTCGGGTTCCGTGACTTCCCGGGTCACGGGGTCAGGGGTCACTGACTCGGGGAGCGGGCGCGGTCAGAACACATCGCCCAGCAGGCCGATCAGCACCGGGACCACGCCGACCAGCAGGAACGCCGGCAGAAAGCACAGGCCCAGCGGCAGCACGATCAGCACGCCGGCCCGCTGCGCGGCCGCCTCGACCGCGACGGCCCGGTCGGCGCGCAGGTCGTCGGCGAGCCGGCCAAGTGCCGCGGCCAGCGCACCCCCGCTCGCGCTGGACCGGACGGCCGCCGTGATCAGCCGGTCCGCGCCCTCGATCCCGGCCAGGTGTTGCCAGGCCTCGGCCGGTTCGGCGCCGAGTCGCAGCGAGCGGGCGGTCCGCAGCAGCCGCTCGCCGAGCGGCCCGCCCAGCGCGTCGGCCACCGCCGCGGCGGCCCGGTCGATCGGCGCACCCGCGCGGAGTGCCGCCGCGAGCAGGTCGGCCCCGAGCGGCAGATCGGCGAGGACCGCGAGCCGTTCCCGCCGCTGCGCCGCGGGCTCCTGCCGCGCCAGGTATCGCTCGACCGCCACCCCGGCGGCGAGCCCCACCGGCACACCCCACCAGGCCCAGATCAGCCCGGCGACGGCCGTTCCCGCGGCCAGCCCGATCCCCCACCGGCCCACCCCCGGCGCCTTGGCACCGGCCTGCTCGCGAGCGGGCAGGCCGATCCGGCGCAGCCGATCGAGTCGCCGCCGCGCACCACGCCGCCACACGATCGGCACGATCAGCAACACCGCCACGGCCAGCGCCACCACGGTCATGGCGTCATCGGCAACACCGCCGCCGGTCAGGGCCTCACGTGCAACAGCGCCACCGGTCATGGCGCCGCCTGCAATTCGGACACGGACTCGGAGTCGGACTCGGCCGCGGCCGCCGCGCAGACCAGCTCCGCGAACGAAGCTCCACCCGCCACCGGCGGATCCGGCGGCCGGCGACCCACCAGGGCGGCCAGGCAGCACGGCCGCACCGCGACCCGCACCGGCCCACCCGGGCTCAGCAGCGCATCCAGCGCACACCGCTCGATCACCGCGAACTCCCCGAGGCTGAGCGGGACGCACCCGCGGCGAGCCGTTCCCGCTCCACAGTGAGCCGATCCGCACCCGCCCTCCGTGGCTCAGCGGTCAGCACGGCCGGTGCCACCGTCCGCGGTTCCTGCTCCGCATCCGCGATGAGCCGTTCCGACCAGATCAGCCCGCCGCCCTGCAGCAGCACCGCCCCGATCGCGCACGCCCCACCCAGCGGCGTATGCAGCAGCACCGCCGCCGGATCGGCCCCGATCGCCAGCCCCAGCCCGATCCCGCCCACCGGCAGCCCGGCCAGCAGCAGCGCCGTCGCCTGTGCCCCCGCCGCCTGCGCCGAAGCCGACGCGGCCGACCGATCCGCGGCCCGCGCGTCCGCCTCGATCCGCTCCACCAGATCGGCCGCGGGCGCCCCGGTGCGCTCGGCCAGACGCCACACCGAGGCGGTCAGGCGCCCGATCCGGCCCGGCGCGAACTCCTCCCCCGATGGCGGCAGCCCGGCCCGCAGATCGGCCGCGAGCCCGGCCAGCTTGGCGATCGCCACCTGCCGCTCGGCCCGGGCCCGTCGCCGCGCCGAGCGCCGCAGCAGCGCCCGCCCAGCGAGCCCCGCGTAGACGGCCACCACCACGGCGAGCACCGGCCCGCCGACCACCAGCGCGAGCACCGCGGCCGTGCTAACGCCGAGCATCAGGACCCGCCGCGCCGACCGACCGATCATTTCCGCCAGACACATCAGCGCCACCCTCACGAGCCCGCCCCCACCGGCGGCTCGAGCACGGCCGGCACCGACACGCCCCGACCGGCCAGGAGCCGGGCCAAGGCCGTGGCGCCCGGCCCGGCCCCGCGCGTACGCCGCCAGGCCGGCACCACCGTCGCCAGCCGCTGCGCCCCGGATGGCAGCAGCACGCTCACCGATTCCAGCTGCCGGCCCCGCGCCGTCCGCCGCACCTGCAACACGACCTGCAGCGCCGCCACGACCTGGGCGTGCAGCGCCGCCCGGGGCAGACCGCCGAGCAGCCCGAGCGCCTCCAGCCGGGCCGGCACGTCGGCCGCCGTGTTGGCGTGCAGCGTCCCCGCGCCGCCGTCGTGCCCGGTGTTCAGCGCGCCCAGGAGATCGACGATCTCCGCACCGCGACACTCCCCGATCACCAGTCGGTCGGGTCGCATCCGCAGCGCCTGCCGGACGAGATCGGTCAGCCCGATCGCCCCCGCGCCCTCGACGTTGGCGGTCCGGGCCTGCAGCGCGACCACGTGCGGGTGCGTCGGCCGCAGTTCGGCCGCGTCCTCGACCAGCACGATCCGCTCGGTCGGCGGCACGAGCCCGAGCAGTGTGGACAGCAGCGTCGTCTTGCCGCTGCCCGTGCCCCCGGTCACCAGGTACGCCAGTCGGGCCCGCACGATCGCTACCAGCACCGGCGCCACCGTGCTCGCCACCGTCCCGTGCTCGATCAGATCCCCGAGCGTGAACGGCCGCTGCCGGAAGGTCCGCAGCGACAGGTACGGCCCATCGGTCCCGACCGGCGGCAGCACCGCGTGCAGCCGGGTGCCGTCGGGCAGGCGGGCATCCGCGTACGGCTGGCCGTCGTCGAGCCGCCGCCCGCACGCCGCCGCCAGCCGCTGGGCGAGACGGCGCACCTCCTCGCGGTCACGGAAGCCGACCGCCGCGCGCTCGAGCCCGTTGCCCCGGTCCACCCACACCTGAACGCCGTTCACCAGGACATCGGTCACCTCCGGCGCGGCGATCAGCGGCGCGAGCGGGCCCGCGCCGACCAGTTCGTCGTGCACCCGGTCGGCAAGCCGCAGCACGGCCGTGTCGCCGAGCGCGCCGGCCTCTCGTCGCACCGCGTGCCGGACCGTGGCCGGCGTCGCCTCCACCCCGCCGACCGCGAGCTGTTGCCGCACCGAGCTGGCGAGTCCCCCGTACCCGGTCATGCCGCAAGCTCCTCGATCAAATGGCGGCACAGCTTCGCGAACTGCCCCTTCCCGGTGGCGGCGGGTGGCCGCCCGTACTCCACCTGCCGGCACATCTCCGGATCGGGCTGCAGCAGGCCGGCCAGCGGCAGCCCGAGCGCGCGGGATATTTCCGCGGGCCGCAGCCGGCCGGGCGCCGGCCCGCGAACCACCAGCGCGAGGTCGTCCCGATGGACCCGGACCAGCCGCGCCATCCGGGACGCGCCCGCGGTGGCCCGCAACTCGGCCGGGACGACCAGCACGGCCCGGTCGGCGGCCTGCAGCGCGAGCACCGCCGCGTCGTCGAGATGCCGGGGCAGGTCCGCAATGATCACGTCGCGGCCGCTGCGGCCGGCATCGAGCGCCACCGCCATCGCCTCGCTGGGCACGTGCGTCGCGTCCTGGCGGGCGAACGACAGCAACACGAGATCGCCGCGCCGCGGCAGGGCACGCAGCAGAGCCGGCGCATCGACCCGGCCGCCGGCCCGGGCCAGCGCCGGCCAGCGCAGACCGTCCAGCCCCTCCCAGCCGAGCAGCAGGTCGAGCCCGCCGCCGAGCGGGTCGGCGTCGACCAGGAGGGTGCGGCGCCCGGTGCGCACGGCGGTGACCGCGAGCCCGCCGGCCAGCGTGCTCGCGCCCGCACCGCCGCAGCCACCGATCACGGCCAGCGTGCGGCCGGTGGCCGGCGGCGGCTCGGCGGACCGCTCGGCGAAGCGGTCGACCAGCCAGGCCTCGCTCGACGGCAGCAGGCAGACGTGCACCGGGCCGAGGCGCGCCACCACCTCCTCAACGCCCGGCGGCCAGGTGTGCCGGCCGACGATCAGGGTGCGCGGGTGGCGCGGCAACCGCGCCCGCAGGCAGGCCCCGACCTGGTCGGCGCCGAGCACGAGGAACGGCGCGTCGGGCAGTCGGGCGCGGGCGGCGGCCGGATCGGGCGCCACCTCGACCTCGGTGCCGCCGGCCGCGGCGAGGCGCAGCAGGTCGTCGAGCAGGTCCTGGTCGGCGGTCACGACAAGGGGCAGGCGCGGAGCGGACATCGGCTCTCCAACACGGCATCGGGCGGGTGAGGCGCCCACCGTCGCGGAGGTCGGTCGTGCCGTACAACGCCCATTCGCCGAGCTGTGGATAACTCTGCGCACTGTGGATAAAGGCCGTGCCGCAAATGGATCTGCTAAGGCATTGCCATTCGCAGTCGTAAACCCGACAGATAGGGAACGACCCCCGTCGGGGGAGACGGGGGTCGTCCGAGGATTCGGCTCCGGGGGGGTCGAGCCGAATCGGCTCGGTGATCGCGGGGGGCGCAACCACCGAGGGTCAGGTGATGGAAGCCGATCGTGAATCGTGCGACCACACAACATGAATCACGATCGCAACAGCACTAGCATGCCTCACGAAAGGCGCACGCGTCGAGTACCGATTGTGGCACGGTGCGAAGGTGCTTCCCGTCTGACGGTTTTCACAGCCAGTCACTGCCACCCCTTCGGCGCGCCGGGGACGGCGGCCGTCGCCCAGTTGCGGCTACACTTTCGGCCCGTGGGCCGCAGCGCCGCGTTTTTCGACCTCGACAAGACCGTCATCGCCAAGTCCAGCGCCCTGGCCTTCGGACGGCCGTTCTATCGTGACGGCCTGATCAGCCGACGGGACGTGGTCAAGTCTGCTTACGCACAGCTGATGTTTCGCCTCGGCGGTGGCGGCGACGAGCAGGCGATGGCCCGCACCCGCGACTACCTGGCCACGCTGACCAAGGGCTGGCGCGTCGAGCAGGTCCAGCAGATCATCGCCGAGACCCTGAACGAGCTGATCAACCCGTACGTCTACGCCGAGGCCGCCACCCTGATCAGCGAGCATCGGGCGGCCGGCCGCGACGTGGTCCTGGTGTCGGCGTCCGGCGAGGAGATGGTCCGCCCGATCGGCGCGCTGCTCGGCATCACCGACGTGATCGCCACCCGGATGAGCATCGTCGACGGTCGGTACAGCGGCGAGATCGAGTTCTACGCCGCCGGGCCCAACAAGGTCGTCGGCGTCCGCGAGCTCGCCGACCAGCGCGGCTACGACCTGGCCGACTGCTACGCCTACTCCGACTCGGCGAGCGATCTGCCGCTGCTGGAATCGGTCGGCCGCCCCAGCGCCGTCAACCCCGACCGAGCCCTCCGCCGGGCCGCGCTGGAAAACGCCTGGCCGATCCTCGAGTTCCGCAACCCCATCCCGCTCGGCAAGCGCCTTCGCGGCGGCCCAGCGGTCCCGGTGGCCGCGGCCCTCGGCGTCGGCGTGGGCGCCGCCATCGCCCTCTCGATCTACGCGCGCCACCGCCGCTCGCGAGCCGAGATCGAGGCTTCCTAGATTCCAAGCACTTTCCGGTACGAGGCGAGCCCCAGTCCCCGCCTTTCCAGCCCGGCTGAGTGCAACTCCGGCCCCTCGCGCGGCCGCCGGGCTGTCCCGGCGGGCCGGCATCGCCGACAGCTGCCCAAATCGGCCCGGTCTTGCGCCCGATGGTCACCCCGATCGGGCCGGCCTTGCGCGCCCGATGGCCACCGCGATCGGGCCGGTCTTGCGCGCCCGACGGCCACCGCGATCGGGCCGGTCTTGCGCGCCCGATGGGCACCCCGATCGGCCCGGCCTTTCGCCCGGCGGCGGCCCCGAATCGGCGTCGCGCGCCCGGCCGCCGGGTCGCTCGCGGCGTGCGCGGAACGTGCGGTTATCCATGCTTAGCGTGCTCGGCATGGTCAACACATGGCCAGTGAGCTGGGCGAATGGCTTTGGTCTGACTAATCTGAAACGCCAGGTTTGCCGCCCTGAAGCCCTGGCGATCAAGGGGCGAGCGGCGTAGAAAGAACTGGCGAGCAATGTTGCGGAGGGCCCAAAGAAACCGGGGATTTCTGGGGGTCGGGATACCCGATCTTTGGAGCGTCCGGGAGTGTGAGGGGCCAGTAGCAAAGCTCGCGCACGGCCACCGGGAACCCACGCGCGATCAGCCACGGCAGGCACGTTGCGGCGGGACCTCAGCCGAGAGGCTTCAGGACTGTCGACAACGACCCAGGTGCACGCTTGATAACCCGGTCCGGACGCGCTAAAGCCGGCGCCCCTAGCGGGACGCCGGCTCTTTTTTGCGCGCTAGCAGGACGCCCGCTCTTCCTTGCGGCCCTATGGGGATGCCCGGCTCGTCTGACGCCCACGCTGGACGCCCAGCACTCCCGCGCGCCAGCAGGACGCCCCAGCACTCCCGCCCGCCGGCAGGACGCCCCAGCACTCCCGCGCGCCAGCAGGACGCTCAGCGCTTCTGGCGCCCAGGCCGGACGCCCGGCTCCTCTTTGCGCCTGTCCCGATCGGGAGCGGTCGGCTATGCCGGCCCGCCGGGACAGCCCGGCGGCCGCGCGACGGGCCGGAGTTGCACTCAGCCGGGCTGGGCAGGCGGGGACTGGGCCTGCCTCGTACGGGAAAGGCCTTTGGCTCATCGGTTTTGGGAGGCCAGGTGGCGCGCCCGCAGCTCCTGGTAGACGGCGCGGAAGAGGGACGGCCGGGCGTGGAAGTCGATGCCCTTGGCCCACAGCTCCGTATTGACCAGGGAGCCGTCGCGGCGTTCGATCAGGACGGTCATGCCGGTCTCGATCTCCCACGGGCCCACGCGCTGGGTGGCCCGGTGCAGGCGGACGTGGGCGACCTCGCGCCAGGACATCGTGCGGGAGCGCAACAAGCCGTGGATGCGCAGGCCGGTGGCGCCCACGTAGGCGCCCATCCGGAGGATTCGGTGTGCGCCGATCACCCAGATGGCGGCCAGCGAGCAGGCGACCAGCTTGACGTCGTGGCCGGTGAGGTCGAACTGGCGGACCGTCACCCACGCCAGGAAGGCCAGCGCCGCGGCCTCCCAGGCGATGACCAGCCAGCGGCCGGGGCCGGGCGGGTACGGACGGGTCCAGGTTTCGTCCACAGCAGCGAGTATCCCAGCGTTCGCCTCAGCGAGACCGGCGCCGATAAAAGAATGGCCGATCAGACCGCGGCCAGTACCCCGTCGCCGATGGTGGTCAGCTCGTCGGCGGCCGCCGTCACCGCATTTGTGTAGTGCCGGAGCCAGGAGCGGACGCCGTCGGGGGTGCCGGTGGCGTAGGCACCGGACGAGCCGACGTATTCGGGCTCGCGGGCCAGGTGGCCGAGCTCGACCGCGATGAGGCCGCGTGGGTCGAGGCCGCGGTTGATCAGGGTGAGGCGGGCGGCGGCGCGGGCCACGACGCCGGACGGGCCGGCGAACGGGCGCAGGGTGAGCAGCTCGGCGTGGACGATCGCGGCCAGAAGTATCGGAGACGACGTGCCCTGGTCGTTGCTGACCAAGCCGGCGAGGGCGTCGATGCGGTCGGCGCCGCCGGTGAGCCGGCCCAGGTCGTCGGCGGGGACGACGCCGCGGGCCGCGAGCATGTGCAACTTGGCGAGCACCTGGCGCGGGGCGCGCGGCCAAAGGTCGACTAGCCCGCCCAGGCCCTCGGCGACCCGGAGCGCGCCCTGCACGACCGGGTCGGTGACGGTGCCGCCGCGCACCTCCTCGACGTCGTAGGCATGGCCCTCGAGGGCGGCGCTGGCCACCGCCGCGCGCAGGCCGGCCTCGGCCGCGACCTGGCCGCCGTGCCGGCGCAGCGCCCGGTGCCGCATGGCGGCGTCGACATGGTCGCGGGCCTCGGCCAGGGCGGGCGCGACGTCGGCAAGCTCGAGGAGCGGGGCGAGAGGATCCACCAGCACACCGTATCCGGTGAGAATCACGAAACATGGGATGCGCAAAGCGGCTCGCAACTGGCAAGATTCGCGCAGTACCAATCAGCAACCGGTCATCCAGCGCGCCCATCGCGCCATCGGGCGCGATCCGACTGGCAACTGTCGCCGGGCCATACCGGCGGAACTAGTGTGCAACGAAGAACCCAGCGCGAGCAGCGAAGAGGAGCCGCCCTCATGAGCGAGACTTTGGCGAACCTGTCATCGGAGACACGTCAGTTCCCGCCGCCGGAGCAGATCGCGGCGGACGCCAACGTCAAGGCCGACGCCTACGAGGTGGCCGCCGCCGACCGCCTCGCCTACTGGGCCGAACAGGCCGAGCGCCTCTCCTGGGCGAAGAAGTGGGACCAGGTTCTGGACTGGTCGAACCCGCCGTTCGCGAAGTGGTTCATCGGCGGCGAGCTGAACGTGGCGTACAACTGCGTCGACCGGCACGTCGAGGCCGGCCGCGGCGACAAGGTCGCCATCCACTGGGAGGGCGAGCCCGGCGACACCCGCACGATCACGTACGCGGATCTCCACAAGAGCGTCAGCCAGGCCGCCAACACGCTGACCGCCCTGGGCGTGGGTGCCGGCGACCGGGTGGCCATCTACCTGCCGATGATCCCGGAAGCCGCGGTCGCGATGCTGGCCTGCGCCCGGATCGGCGCGACGCACAGCGTGGTCTTCGGCGGCTTCTCGGTGGACGCGCTCTCCACCCGGATCAAGGACGCCGACGCGAAGCTGGTGATCACCGCGGACGGCGGCTACCGGCGGGGCAAGCCGTCGGCGCTCAAGCCGACCGTCGACGAGGCCGTCGCGCAGTGCCCGAGCATCGAGAACGTGCTGGTGGTCCGCCGCACCGGGCAGGAGGTCGCCTGGGGCGAGAAGGACCACTGGTGGCACGAGACCGTCGAGCAGGCCAGCCCGGAGCACCAGGCGCAGCCGTTCGACAGCGAGCACCCGCTGTTCATCCTCTACACCTCGGGCACGACCGGTAAGCCGAAGGGCATCCTGCACACCACGGGCGGCTACCTGACGCAGACCTCGTTCACCCACAACGCCGTCTTCGACCTCAAGCCGGAGACCGACGTCTACTGGTGCACGGCGGACATCGGCTGGGTGACCGGCCACTCGTACATCGTCTACGGCCCGCTCTCCAACGGCGCCACCCAGGTCATGTACGAGGGCACGCCGGACACCCCCGGACGCGACCGCTTCTGGCAGATCGTCGACAAGTACGGGGTGTCCATCCTGTACACCGCGCCCACCCTGATCCGCACGATGATGAAGTGGGGCGACGACATCCCGGCCGGTTACGACCTGTCGTCGCTGCGCATCCTGGGCAGCGTCGGCGAACCGATCAACCCGGAGGCCTGGATCTGGTACCGGAAGAACATCGGCCGCGACCGTACGCCGGTGGTCGACACCTGGTGGCAGACCGAGACCGGCGCGGTGATGATCTCGCCGCTGCCCGGCGTGACGGTGGCCAAGCCGGGCTCGGCGATGACCCCGCTGCCGGGCATCACCGCCGACGTGGTGGACGACATGGCCGAGTCGGTCCCGAACGGCGGCGGCGGCTTCCTGGTGCTGCGCGACCCGTGGCCGTCGATGCTGCGCACGATCTGGGGCGACGACAAGCGGTTCATCGACACGTACTGGTCGCGGTTCGGCGCGGGCGCCGGGCAGGGCGACAAGTGGGTCTACTTCGCCGGTGACGGCGCGAAGAAGGACGAGGACGGCGCGATCTGGCTGCTCGGCCGGGTCGACGACGTCATGCTGATCTCCGGTCACAACATCTCCACCACCGAGGTGGAGTCGGCGCTGGTCTCGCACCCGGCGGTGGCCGAGTCGGCGGTGGTGGGCGCGACCGACCCGACCACCGGCCAGGCGATCGTGGCGTTCGTGATTCCGCGCGGCAATGTGGACACGTCCGGCGACAAGGGCGAACAGCTCAACGTCGACCTGCGCAACCACGTGGCCAAGACGCTCGGCCCGATCGCCAAGCCGCGGCAGATCATGCTGGTCCCCGAGTTGCCGAAGACCCGGTCCGGCAAGATCATGCGGCGCCTGCTCAAGGACGTGGCCGAGCACCGCTCGCTCGGCGACGTGACCACCCTGCAGGACTCCGCGGTGATGGATCTGATCTCGTCCGGAATGAAGACGGCGAAATCGGAAGACTAGGTGGTCGGGGGCCGGCATCGCCGGCCCCCGACGTTATGGTTGTTCCATAGCACGTAACTGGTCCATATCAGTTTCCCAGCGCATCGCTGTTTTTACATACGTTTACCTTTAGCCCCGGACCCCGGGGCCGTTTTTCAGCCGGGCCGCACCCCTAGCGCCCGGTCGCATAAGCGGAGGTAAAGCGTGGTGCGCAAGGTAGTCGTAGGACTGCTCGGCGCCGCAATGGTCACCAGCGTCGGGGCCATGCTCCCGACGGTGGCCCAGGCGGCACCACCCGTCGACCCGGCCCCCTCGGCGGTTTCCCGAGGCGAGACCCAGGTTGACGATCTGCCCAGCCCACTCGAGGACAAGCGCCGCGCGCTGCGCGAGCAGGCCGTGTCGCAGGTGGTCAGCGGCAAGGCCAAGGCGGTCACTCGCAACGGCAGCCAGGTCGTCAAGGTCGGGCACACCAAGGGCGGGCCGGGCAGGAAAGGCAAGGACCAGTACGTCGAGCTGGCGAACCAGCGCACCGACCGGATCTTCGTGATCCTGGCCGAGTTCGGCAACGACCGGCACCCCAGCTACCCGGACGTCGACTCCGACCCGAACACGCCCGGCCCGACGACGTTCGAGGGACCACTCAACAACTCGATCCCGGCGCCGGACCGCACCAAGGACAACTCGACGATCTGGCAGTCGGACTACTCGGCCGACTACTACCGGAACCTGTACTTCGGGGTCGGCAAGAACACCGAGTCCGTCAAGAAGTACTTCGAGTCCCAGTCGTCCGGTCGGTACAGCGTCGACGGTGAGGTCACCGACTGGGTCAAGGTGCAGTACAACGAGGCCCGCTACGGCCGGGACGTCTGCGGCAGCCACGTCTGCACCAACGTCTGGGCGCTCGTGCGGGACGCCGCCAACCAGTGGGTCGCCGACCAGCTGGCGGCCGGCAAGACCCTCGCCGAGGTGACCGCCGACCTCAAGACGTTCGACCAGTACGACCGGTACGACTACGACGGCGACGGCAACTTCAACGAGCCGGACGGCTACATCGACCACTTCCAGATCGTGCACGCCGGCGGCGACCAGGCCGACGGTGACCCGCAGCAGGGCGAGGACGCGATCTGGAGCCACCGGTGGTACGCGTACTCGACCGGTCAGGGCACCACGGGCCCGGCGGGCAACCTGCTCGGCGGCACGCAGGTCGGCAACACCGGCGTCTGGATCGGCGACTACACCATCCAGCCCGAGAACGGCGGCCTGAGCGTCTTCGTGCACGAGTACACCCACGACCTCGGCCTGCCGGACGACTACGACACCAGCGGCGGGGGCGACAACAACAACGAGTATTGGACGCTGATGGCGCAGAGCCGCCTCGGCGCGGCCGGTGACCAGGCGATCGGCACCCACCCCGGTGACCTCGGCGCCTGGAACAAGCTCCAGCTCGGCTGGCTCAACTACGCCTCGGTCAAGGCCGGCGAGAAGAAGGTCGTCCAGCTCGGCCCCGAGGAGTACAACACCAAGAAGCCGCAGGCGGTGGTGGTGACGCTGCCCGACAAGGCGGTCACGACGGACCTCGGTCAGCCGTTCGCCGGCACGAAGCAGTTCTTCTCGGGCAACGCCGACGGCCTGAACACCGCACTGACCCACGACGTTGACCTGACCGGCAAGACCAGCGGCAGCGTCACGCTCAAGGGCCGGTACAACATCGAGCAGGACTACGACTACCTGTACTTCGAGGTCTCCGCCGACGGCGGGGCGACCTGGGCGCCGCAGAACGGCACCGTCAACGGCAGCCCGCTGCCGGTAGACTCGAGCAACGTGCCGGCGCTGACCGGCAGCTCGGCCGGGGCCTGGGCGGACATCTCGATCCCGCTGAACGCGTTCGCCGGTAAGGCGGTCAAGTTCCGGCTGCACTACATCACCGACGGTGGCGTCTCCGCGGGCGGCTTCTTCGGTGACGAGCTCACGATCACGGCGGACGGCGCCACGGTGCTGGCCGACGGGGCCGAGGGCAGCACGACGTGGGCGCTCGACGGCTGGTCCATCGTCGGCTCGAGCGTCACCAACGAGTTCCCGGGCTACTACATCGCCGGCAACCGCAGCTACACGTCGTACGACAAGTACCTGGCGACCGGCCCGTACAACTTCGGCTGGGTCTCCACGAAGCCCGACTGGGTGGAGCATTACAACTACCAGACCGGTCTGCTGATCTCGTACTGGGACACCTCGCAGGCCGACAACAACACCAACGAGCACCCGGGTGCGGGCCGCAACCTCTACGTCGACTCCCACCCGAAGCCGTTCAACAACGTCAACGGCGTTCCGTTCCGGTCCCGGATCCAGGTGTACGACGCTCCGTTCAGCCTGTACCCGACCGACGGCATGCTGCTGCACGTCGACGGCAAGGCCTCGCCGGTGTGGCCGCAGTTCCCGAGCCCGCTGTTCAACGACAAGAGCAAGTACTACTACGACGAACTGCCGAACCAGGGCGTCAAGCTGCCCGCGGTCGGTGTCAAGATCGGAGTGCTGAGCCAGAACGGCACCTCGATGACGGTCGCGGTCTCCTGACCCACACCTTCACGGCGCCCGGGGAGTTCACTCCCCGGGCGCCGTCGTTTCCGGAACCTGCGGGGCTCGCGCCGCGTCATACTCGGCACGACTCGCTTCGCTCGGAAGGACAAAACCACCATGAGGTACGCCGCGCCGGCCGCCCTCGCCGCGATGCTGGTCGTCCTCGTGGCGGGGTGTGGCGGCCCGCAACACGTCAGCCCCGCTGACGGTGTCGTGTCCGCCCCCACGGCCTCGTCCCCCGCCGACGTGACGTCACCCTCGCCTTCCGCTTCGCGGACGCCTGAGTCGCTTCCCACGAGCCGCCGCCCGAGCGGGCCACCCAGCGAGCCCACCGACAACGACAAGACCGCCGGCTGGATCGTCGGCACGATCACGGCCGGCGGCACCGGCCCCTGCTACGGCCTGGTCACCGACGAGGGCGTCGCGTATGCGCTGCACTCCACCGCCGGCATCCGGCTGGACAAGGGCACCCGAGTCCGGATCAAGGGCACGCCTGCCAAGATCCGCATCAACTGCGGCCCCGGCCGGCTCCTCGAAGTGACCGCCGCCGAGCCGCTACGCTGACCGCCGCCGAGCCGCTACGCTGACCGCCGCCGAGCCGGAGATGACCGGCGGCCCGGTCCCGTTCGATCGAACCGCATAGGCTGGATGCATGGTTGACGAGTCGTGTGTCCTGGTGGAGGGCCCCTGGACGCACCGTTTCGTCGGCGCGAACGGCAGCCGGTTCCACGTCGTCGAGGCCGGCGCCGGCCCGCTCGTGCTGTTCCTGCACGGCTTTCCCGAGTTCTGGTGGGCTTGGCACGACATCATGACCCGGGTGGCCGACGCCGGTTTCCGGGCCGTCGCGATCGACCTGCGGGGCTACGGCGCCAGCGACAAGCCGCCGCGCGGCTACGACGGCTACACGATGGCCGCCGACGTGACCGGCCTGATCCGGGCACTCGGCGAGCGCTCCGCGATGATTGTCGGGGCCGGTGCCGGCGGCATGATCGGCTGGGCCGCCGCCGCCTTCCACCCCAAGCTGGTCAGCCGCCTGGTGGTGCTGGGCGCCGCTCACCCGCTCCGGCTGCGCGCCGCGCTCTTCGCCGACCCGCGCGGCCAGTTGGCCGCCTCGTCGAACGTGCTGCGCTTCCAGGTTCCGCGCTACGAGCACGTGCTCACCCGGGACGACGCGGCGCTGGTCGGCGAGTTCATGGCCCGCTGGTCCGGCCCGCAGTGGACGAAGACGCCGCAGTTCGACGACTACGTGGCCCGCTGCCGGGAGGCGATGCAGATCCCGCAGGCGGCCTTCTGCGCGCTGGAGGCGTACCGCTGGGTGGCGCGCAGCGCGCTTCGCTTGCAGGGCTACCGGTTCGTCAAGCTGATGCAGCACCCGCTGATCACGCCGACGCTGCAACTGCACGGGGCGCTCGACACCGCCACCCTGCCGCGAACGGCACAGGGCTCCGGCCGGTACGTCATCGCCCCCTACGAGTGGCGCCTTGTGCCCGATGCCGGCCACTTCCTGCACCAGGAGGCGCCGGACTTCGTGACCGGCGAGGTGCTGCGCTGGCTCAAGACCTCGTAACTGCGGACGACGACACGGCTCGCCCGCCCTCGAGGAGCTGGCGCCGCTGCTCGACGCGGTGCTTCCGGTGCGCGGTCAGATCCGCTGCTCGTGCAGGTCGCGGACCTCGTACGCCGGGGCCCACGCCTGGTAGACGCCGAAGTCGAACTCCTCGAGCCCCAGCTGGCGGGCGACCGGGGCGCGGCCGCCGGTGTACTCGACCCGTAGCCAGTTGTCCGCCTCGCCCAGCACGAGGAACGGTGCGCCTCGCCAGGTGCACGCGGTGCGGATGTAGACCAGTTCGTCGTACTCCTCGGGGGTCAGCACCCGCACGTAGCGGCCGGGCTTGACCTCCTCGAAGCCGTCGGCCGGCTGGGTCGTGTAGATCCGCACGTCGTCCCCGTCGGGAACCGCCTCGAACTCGTGTCCCTGCCAGGTCACCACGTAGCCGTCGCGAATCACTGCTCACCCACCCGGCGCCACTGCGGAACATCGTTGTCGAAGATCGCGATCATGTGCTCGGCGCCGTCGGCGTCGATCCGCCACAACTGTGCACCGTGCGGCAGCCGGACGCTGTCCACCTTGAACTCGGCGATCACGTCGCGGCCCTCGCCCGGGGCGAAGCCGTTGCCGCGGAACGGTGCCCGCTCGATCACCCAGCCGTCCATCGCCTTGAGCGCCTGCTCGTTCTGCCCGCCGTAGGGAATGCGGTACAGGCTGGGGCGGTAGGCCGGCCAGCGCAGCACGTACGCCTCCTTGGCCTCCGCGCCGTAGGTGAGGCCCAGCGCGGCAAAGAGCTCGGCCGGGGTGCGCAGGTGCTCCACCTCGGTGGCCCGGTGCACGAAACCGGCCACCCGGTCGTAGCCGCGCTCGAGGTAGAAGTCGACGTGCTCGGGCGGCACGGTCTTCTGCATCACCGTGGCGTGCTGGGCGTCGTCGTTGGCCGGGGCGGGCGCGGGCACCGGCTCCCGCGGCTCGTCCTGCTCGGCCGAGTCGGCGCCGAGACCGGCGTCGGCGGCCCAACTGGCCAGCGCGATGACCTGCGGGCCGGGGTACTTGGCGCCGATCGGTCCGCCCGGGTTGACCGCGAACGACCAGGCCGGGTCGGGCCAGTTCCGGATCAGCTCGTAGAACCGGACGCTCACCGTACGGGTCGGCTCGGCGTAGTGCTCGGCCAGGCGATCCTTGCTGGTGAAGACGACCAGGAAGGTCTCGCCGTCCATCTCCTCGGTGCGGAACGCGAAGCCGGACTCGCCGGGAGCGCTGCCGGGGCGGGAGTGGTGCGCGACCGGCACCAGCACGTTGGCCAGCAGCAGCGTGGAGAGGAACTGGTCGGTGTTGTGGCCTTCGGCGGCTAGGTACAGCTCGTTCTCGACCTCGTTGGCCGGGACGAACTGCTCGCCCGCGGGCGTCGAGGCCGCCGGGTGCGGTGGCGGCGGGCCGACCGGGTGCGACGGCGGCATCGCGGCACCGCCGCGCACCTCGAGCGGAGGCGGCTGCGGGGCGCCCAGCCGGGCCGGGCGGTCGCTGCCGGGTGCGCCGGGGATGACCGGCGGGGCGAGGCCCGGGCGGGGCGAGGCGGCCTGCGCCGCGGCGGTGGCGGCCCGCTCGGCCGGGGTCTTGAAGGCCGGGAACGAGGTCATCGGTGCCGGCTCGGTCGTCGAAGCGGCCTGCCGGCGCGGCAGCGGCGTGCCGAACCCGGGTGCCGGCGCCGGCCCGGCCGGCGGCGGCGTGCCGAACCCGGGTGCCGGCGGGGGCGTCGAGCGCTGTGTGGCCGCGGCGGCCTGCGGCGAGCCCGGGCCCTGCGGGAAGCCGCCGCGAGCCGGGTCGTCGGCCGACGGGCCGGCGGGGCTGTGGGGCAGCTCGGGCCGGGCCGAGGACGGCACCGGCGCGTTCCAGCGCGGGTCCATCGGCGGCTCGACGGCCGGCTGGTCGGCGAGATGCTCGGGAACCGGCGGAGTGTTCGCCATCGGGGTGCGCACCGGCAGCGGGCCATTCGGGTCCTGCAGCGGGCCGCGCGGGTCGTCGCCGGACCAGCCGCCGGGGGCCGACCCCGGAGGCACGGTCGGCGGCCGGTACGCGGACGGCACAGGCGCCGGCGCGGAAGCGGGCTCGGCGGAGGCGGGCCCGGACGCCGGCGCACGGGACGGCAGGCCGCTGGGCAGCACGCCGCCCGGGGACCGGATGGGCAGGCCGCCGGGGCCGATCTGCGGCTTCTCGGCCGGCGCGGCGGCGGGCGCCGCGGCCGGCGGGGTTTGGACGCCGGTCTGGGCTGCTTGCGGGCGGGCGCCCAGGGGCTGTGCCGCCTCGGGCTTCTCGTCGGCGGCCGGGAACTGCGGCATGCGGGTTGCGGCGGCGGCCTGGGCATACCCGGGCGGGCCGGCCATCGGCGACGAGAGCGCCGCGGGCGAGGGCGCGCCCACCGGCGGCGCGCTGATCGGCTGCGGATAGCCAGCGGCGGCCGCGGCGGGGACCGCCATCGGGTGCTGCGGGTAGCCGGCCGGCGGCGCGCTCGGCGGGAGTGCGTTCGGCGGAGGCGCGCTCATCGGCTGAGGCTGACCCGAGCCCGGCGGGGGCCCGCTCACCGGCCGCTGGGCGGACGCTTCCTGCTGGACGGCGGCCTCGTTGGCGGCGACGGCTGCGGAGTGCAGATCCTGAATGCGACCGGGGGTGGCCGTCTTGTCGCGGCCGGGGCCGCGGGTGGGCAGCCGCAGATCGCCGCGGGAGAGCTGGGCGACGAACCAGGCCGGCAGATAGCCCTCGATCGGCAGGCCGGGGTTGACCGCCAGCCACCACTCGAGGTTGGGCCAGGTGTTGGCCAACTCCGCGTACGGCACGCGGCGCGCCGAGCCGGTGTAGTCGGCCAGGCATGCCTGCAACGCCGCCGTGGACGTGAAGGCCAGGACGTGGGTGCGCCCCCCGGTGCTCCACGTGCCCCAGCCGAGCGGCGCGAGCCCCTGCAGGGCATCGGCCGACACCGGCAAGAGCAGGTCAACACCGGAGAGAATGCGGAAGTACGATTCCTGGTCGTCCGTGCGCAACGCATCCCGCATCGCGACCTCGGCGTCCGTAGCCGGTTCCCACTCGGACACGTCCACCTCTCCCCACCCAGCGACGAGGCCATCTCAACGCGTACAACCTACAAGGTAAGGCGGCGATGACAATGGGCGGCTTGGGCAGACCGACAAGTCATGTCCTGGGCGACCCAGGTTTATCACCGACGGACCTATTTTGGTCGCTGGACGCGATCAGTCAATAACTGATCGTAGCCGAAACGGCAATGTGGCCACTACGCGATTGGGGGACATCAAACGTGCAAGAACGGACAAAACCGAAACGGTCGGCGTCAGCCTTGACGGCTGGGCCGACCGTTTCGCCCGCCGGCGACGCGCTCACTGGAAGCGCTGCGTCGCCTGCTTCTCGGTGCTGATGTAGTCCTGCGTCGACTGGTCGACGGCACCCTTGATGTTCTGCAGGATCTGGGCCAGGTCGTGCGACGAGGCACGCCACTTGGCCTGGCGAGCGGCGTACGCCTGCTGCGCCTCGCCCTGCCAGGTCTCCACCAGGGGCTTGGCCATGCGCTCGAGGTCCTCGAGCTGGTGCTGCATCGTGCTCACGGCCTTCTGAATGTCGGCGCTCGCCTGCTGCAGAGCACCGAAGTTGACGAGAAGCAGCCCGTCGTTACCCATCGTTCTAACCCTCCTCGTCCGGTTTCAGAGCGGCAGGCTGAAGCCGCCACCGCTGTTGGCGACCTTGCTCGCGGCCTCGGTGTCGGTGCTGTCGTAGTGGTGCCCGGACGCGCGAATCGACGCGGCAGTCTCGGACAGGGCGTGGTTGAGCTTGTTGAGGTCAGCGGCGTACTGCTGCTTGACCTGCTCGAACGCCTGGGCGCCAAGGCCCTTCCAGGTGCTCTCGAGCGTCGAGAGCTCGCTCATCAGCTGCTTGAGCATCGTCTGCAGCTGATGGTTGACCTCGTCGAACTTGTTGGCGGTACTCGCCATCACCGAAGATTGAGCCTGTGTGCTGGCCACCCCGGTCGTCACCCCGCTTCCTCGATCGTGTTTCGCCGAAGCGCCGGAATCCCTCATGGACGGGTCGCGTGACCCTCGGCGAATCGACGGAGGCCTTCACGTTAACCCGTGCCCGCAAAGCGGGGGGTCGGCCGTGAGCTGGCCACGCCTGTTCTCTTCTGTCGCTGACGGTAGCGACCCGGGTCAATCAGCGGTACCCCGGGACCGCACCCTGTGGATAACGTGACACCCCCTATCCCCGGCCGCGGCCCTTTACGATGAGCCCCGACGAGCGCGAATGCGATCGGAAGGGCGGTATGCAGTGACGGTGGGCGTGGCGGGCGGCCGAGACTACCGCGACCTCGCCGGGGGTGCCACCCGGTCACCGAAGGTCAACACGCGGTCGCTGCGCCGGGGCCGGCTGTTCGGCATCCGGGCCAGTCAGCTGGTCGGCACCCAGGTCGCCGCCGCGGGGCTGTTGATCGGCGCGGTCAACGGGCCGGTCGCGCTCGGCGCCGCGACCGTCGTGGCCTTCCTCGTGCTGGCGCTGACCTGGCTGCGCGTGCGTGGCCGGTGGGTCTTCGAGTGGATCGGCGTGCGCCTGCGCTTCGGGCGCCGGCGGCACCACGCGCCGCCCGGCGCCCCCGGCGCGCTGCTCGAGTTCGTGGCGCCGGGCAGCCGGGTCGAGCAGACCGACCTCGGCGGCGACCCGGCCGCCGTGATCGTCGATGGTCTCGGCCTCACCGCCGTGCTCGAGCTCGGCGACCCGACCGGCCTGCTCGCCGAGGAGGCGGCCGCGCTGCCCGCGCCCGCCTCGCTGCTGCCGCCGGGCGGCCCCGACCAGCCGCCGGTGCTGATCCAGCTGCTGTTCAGCGGCACCCCGGCGCCCTCGATCCGGGCCGGGGCGGGCACCCCGGCCAACTCCTACCGCCAGCTCACCGAGGGCCGCCTGCTCGGGCACAGCCGGGCGGTGCTGGCGGTCCGGGTGCTGCGCGCCGAGGGCTGGGCCGACGACGAGCTGCTGCGCACCCTTTCCGGCCTGGTCCGCAAGATGACCCGCCGGCTCTCCTCGGTGCCGGCCCGCCCGCTGGGCGAGGCGGCGGCCGTCCGGGTGCTTGCCGAGCTCGCCCACGACGACGCCGGCGTCGCCGGCGCCCAGGAGTCGTGGGCCGCGCTGCGGGTCGGCGGCCTGGCCCAGACCACCTTCCGGATGGACCGCTGGCCGGACACCCGGGTCGAGACGTCCCGCCGGCTGGTTCCCCGCCTGCTCACCCTGCCGGCCGCGGCGACCACCGTGTCGCTGACCGCCGGCCCGCGGCCGGGCCACGGGCCCACCCCGATCGACCTCACCGTGCGGCTCGCCGCGCCCGACCCGGCCTCGCTCGGCGTCGCCGCCCAGGCGCTGCGCAAGGTCGCCGCGGCCGAGCACGCGCACCTCCGCCGGCTCGACGGCGAGCAGTTGCCGGGCCTGGCCGCCACGCTGCCGCTGGCCGTTGTGCCCGACACCGTGCCCGGCCTGCCCGCCGACGTGCAGCCGGCCGACCGCTCCGACGGTCTGCTGCTGCCGGTCGGCACGTCGGGGCTGATGCTGGGCCGCAACCGGCACGGCAACCCGGTGGTGGCCCGGCTGTTCCGCCCCGAGCAGACCCGCATGCTGCTGGTCGGCGGGGTGCGCTGCGCCCAGCTGGTCTCGCTGCGGGCGATGGCGCTCGGCGCCCGGGTCGTGGTGCAGACCGCCCGCCCGCAGGCGTGGGAGCCGTTCGTTCGGGGGGCGGCCGTGCCCGGCGAGTCGATCGCCGTGGTGCCGCCCGGCCGGGCCGTCGAGATCGCCCCGGGCTCGGCCCTGCACCCGCTGCTGATCGTGGTCGACGTGGGCCCGGTCGGCGCCGACAACCGGCCCGGCGCCGGCTGGCAGGCCACCCTGGTGGTGCGCGACGACTTCAACCCCGCCGACATCGACGTGGCGTCCCGCGCCGACCTGCTGGTGGTGCAGCAGCTGCGCACCGAGGAGGCGACGCTGCTCGGCGGCGCGCTCGGCCTCGGCGACGTCGCCCAGTGGATGACCCGGATTCGTCCCGACATGGTGGGCGTGGTCAACCGCCGGGCGGTGCGCTGGGCGGCGCTGGCCGAGACGCCGATCGAAAACCAGCTGATCGGCACGCCGAGCCGCTGAGCGAACCAGCTGATCGGCACGCCGAGCCGCTGAGCGAACCAGCTGATCGGCACGCCGAGCCGCTGAACGGCTACCGCCGACTGGCATGATCGTGACACCATCCGGTGCCATGGGAATCCTCATCCGGCTGGTGGTCAGCGCGGTATCCCTGTGGATCGCGACCCTCGTGATCGACGGGATCCATCTGACCGCCGACTCCGTCCCGAAGAAGATCGGGACGCTCCTGGCCGTCGCGGCCATCTTCGGCATCGTCAACGCGGTGCTCCGGCCGATCATCAAGGTGATCGGCTGCGGGCTCTACGTCCTCACGCTCGGCCTGATCTCGATCGTGGTCAACGCCCTGCTGTTCCTGCTGACCAGCTGGATCGCGGGCGAGCTGAGCCTGCCGTTCCACGTGGACAACTTCTGGCCCAGCGCGGTGCTCGGCGCCCTGCTGGTCGGCGTCGTGAGCTGGCTGCTGAACATGCTGGTCCCGGACGGCCGGGACAAGTAGTCCGCGGGATTTCGCTGGCGTCGCCGGGCCGGAGAGGCTTGACTGCCCGGCATGCTTGAACGAGACGGCTACGAGCTGAGCGACGACCCGGACCGGATCGATCTGCCACTGGTACACCGCTGGCTCGCCACGGACGCGTACTGGGCCCTCGGCCGCCCGCTCGACACGATGCGGGCGGCCGTTGCCGGTTCCGAGCCCTTCGGCATCTATCGCGACGGCCGCCAGGTCGCGATCGCCCGGGTGATCACCGATGGCGCCCTGTTCGGATATCTCTGCGACGTCTACGTCGATCCCGCCCACCGCGGGCGCGGGCTGGGCAGCTGGCTGGTGCGGCACATCCGCGACCACTACGCGAGCCGGGGCCTGAACCGGCTGCTGCTGGTCACCCTGGACGCGCACACCGTCTATACGCCGCACGGCTTCGCCGAGGTGGCGCCGGGACGGTGGATGGAGTGCGACCTGCGGGTCGTGAGCTGAGCCATATGCAAGGGGTGTGCGTCAGTCGAGCCCTTACGGTTGGGGCATGAGCGAGGAGCGGCGCGGTTACCTCTACGGCCTGACGGCGTACGTGATCTGGGGTTTCTTCCCGATCTACTTCAAGCTGCTGCGGCCGGCCGGCGCCCTCGAGATCCTCGCCCACCGGGTGATCTGGTCGGTGGTCTTCGTCAGCCTGGTGCTCGCCGCCGCCCGCAACTGGCGGTTCGTGGGCCGGGTGCTGCGCTCGCCCCGCCTGTTCGGCGGAATCACCGCGGCGGCCGTGCTGATCGCCATCAACTGGGGCACCTACATCTACGGCGTCAATTCGTCCCGGGTGGTCGAGACGGCGCTCGGCTACTTCATCACCCCGCTCGTGCTGGTGCTGCTCGGCGTCACCGTCCAGCGGGAGCGGCTGCGCGCCTGGCAGTGGGCCGCGGTCGGGGTCGGCGGCATCGCGGTGGTGGTGCTGACCGTCGACTACGGCCGACTGCCGTACATCGCGCTGCTCCTGGCCTGCAGCTTCGGCACCTACAGCCTGGTCAAGAAGCGCCTGTCGCTGCCGCCGGCCGAGGGCCTGTTCGTCGAGTCGGCGGTGCTGGCCGTCCCGGCGCTGATCTACGTGGGCTGGCTGACCGCGAGCGGCGACGCCCGGTTCGGGCACGTCTCGGCGTGGCACTCGGCACTGATGATCTTCGCAGGGGTGGCCACCGCGGTGCCGCTGCTGCTGTTCGCGGCCGCGGCCAACCGGGTGCCGATGGTCGGCATCGGCATCCTGCAGTACGTGGCGCCGATCCTGCAGCTCGCCTGCGGCCTGCTCATCTTCCACGAGCCGATGCCGCCGGCGCGGCTCGCCGGGTTCGCTCTGGTCTGGATCGCGCTGATCATCTTCACCGTCGACGCGCTGCGTCAGCGGACGACGCCCGGTCCGGCGGCCGCCACCGCCGAGCCGGTCGTCGCCATCCCGCCCCGCTGATCCGGAATCAAGGGATCAGGAGACGTCGTAGGCGAGCATCACGTCGTCGAAGCGCAGCAGCTCGATCCGACTGATGACGCCGTGGCCGAAGTGGGTGAAGCCCGGCATGCGAAACACCGAGCCCGGCTCGGCCTCCCACGAGCCGATCTGCTCCTGCTCCTCCCCACGGCCGTAGGCGACCAGCCGGAACGTGGAGGCCCCCGACGCCGACGCGCTGTAGGTGCAGGTCAGCTCGGCCTTGGTGCCGCCCGCCGCGCTGGTCAGCCGTAGCGTGGCGGAGACCGGCGAGGCGGGGTCCACCCGGGTCATGGCGACCGCCGGGCCACTCGGCGCATCACCCGGCGACGTGGTGTCCCGGGTCCAGGCGAGCACGCCGATGCCGACGAGACCGACGAGGATGGCCGCGGCGATCGAGCTCAGGACGCGTACGCCGAAAGTCTTTCGCCTTTTTCCCCGCCCCGCCGACGGATGCGCCATGTCCCGCAGCGACGCCCCGGGATGGTCCGCGGTCAGCGTCGGGTCGAGCAGCTTCGCGAACTCCTTGGCGTCCAGCCGGGACAGCAGGTCGGGCAGCGCCGAGATGTCCCGGACCGCCTCGCGGCAGAAGGAACACGTCGCCAGGTGCCGCTCGTAGGCGGCCCGCTCGGCCGGTGAGAGGGCGCCCAGCACGTACGCCCCGTCATCATGCTCGTGCTCACAGTGCACCCCGTCACCACCCTCCGCTGACCTCGCGCGTGCACCCTGTCTTACGTGGCCGGGCTGCGTGAGGTTCAACGGAGTCTTAGGCACCCTCGTCAGGCGGTGGCGGACTCCCCCGCGGAGAGGGCCTCGGCCACATTGCGCGCGGCCGCGGTCAGTTTGGCCCGCACCACCCGCGCCGAAGTGAGCATCTCGGCGGCCGGCAGCGAGCAGGCCAGCACCAGCCGGCGCTCGATGTCGCGGTCGGGCACCACCAGGACGGCGGCGCAGGCGAGCCCCTGCCGGAACTGGCCCATCTCGATCTGCATGCCCCGCCGCTCACCGGCGGCCAGGTCGGCCTCCAGCGCCTCGGCGGTGACCAGGGTGGCCGGGGTGAACTGGCGCATGCCGTAGTCGCGCAGGTACCGCGCGCGCTGGTCGGGGGTGAGCGTGGCCAGCAGGGCCTTGCCGAGCGCGGTGGCATGGCCGCCCTCGTCGAAACCGGGGACCGTGTCGTCGACGAACGGCGAGCGCGCGCCCTCGGCCGAGGCGGTCACCGCGATCCGGCCGCCGACGAAGCGGCCGAGATAGTGGGTGTACCCGGTATCCACGGCGGCGCGGCGCAGCGCCTCGCCGACCGCCGGTGGGCCGCGGAAGGCCGAGACGAGCTCACGATACCGATCGGCGATCTCCAGCCCGACGATGTACGTGCCGTCCTCACGACGGATCACGTAGCCCTCGTAGGCCAGGGTGCGCACGAGGTGGTACGTCGTCGCGACGGTCAGCTCGCACCGTCGCGCGATCTGCTTCACGGTGAGTCCGCGCGGGGCCCGGCCGACCGACTCGAGGACGCGCAACGCGCGTGACACGCTCCGAATCAGATCGGACGGCTCCGCCAGGGGGTCGCGCACAGCTACCTCCGACGCCAGGGACTTACACCATATGAATAATCTTCCCCCGGGGGAATGCCAAAAGGCATGTGGATCACGATCGATTTGCACGAGCTGTGCCGTGATTTGCACTCAACGCGCACGGATGCATTCTGCACGCCCGGGCACCCGGAGATGGCTTCGCCGGCTCGCAACGCATCGACCAGTGTAAACATAAGGGAGTCTCGGCGAGCCACCGCGGGCGCCTCAGCACGGCGGTCGCGGTCGCCTCACCAGGTGGAATCGGCGCTACGCCAGCCGGAGAGGCAGCCACCGGCGCCCTGGACGGCCGGGCGAGGAGTGCATTGCGCCGGTCGGCGGGGAGGCCACCGGCGCCCCCCGTCGGCGGGGCGGAGAGGGCGCTGCGCCGGACTGCCAGGGCCCTCCGTTAGCCGGGGGGCGGCAGGGACGCCGGCCGCAGCAATCAGCCGGGCGACAGGAAAGCCGGCGACACGGAGTTCAGGGGCCGGCAGGAAGGCCGGCGGCGGCAGGAGGCCGACGCTCCCGTCAGCCGCGCGACAGGAAAGCCGGCGACGCCCCGGTCGCCGTCGGGCCGGGGCGGACGCTCAGCTCGTCCGGTCGGCGATGAAGTCGCAGAGCGCCTCCATCGCGCGCCTGGCGTCTCCCTCGGGCAGCGGCGCCAGCCGGGCCCGCGCCTCCTCTGCGTACGTGCGGACGGTCTCCCGCGCCTTTTTCATCGCGACCGACTCGCGCAGCAGCGTGAGCGCCTCGGCGTGCAACGCGTCGTCGGTGATCGGCCCGGTCGCGAGAATCTCGCGCAGCCGCACCGCGGAGGCGTCGGTGTCGTCGCTCGCCAGCGCGTAGAGCACCGGCAGCGTGGGCACGCCCTCGCGCAGATCGGTGCCGGGCGTCTTGCCCGACTGGTCGGACTCGGAGGCGATGTCGAGCAGGTCGTCGGAGAGCTGGAAGGCGATGCCGATGGTCTCGCCGTAACCCGCGAGGGCCTCGACGAACTCGGCCCGCGCACCCGAGAACAGGCCGCCGAACCGCGCCGAGGTGGCGATCAGCGAGGCGGTCTTCTCCGTGATGACGTGCAGGTAGTGCTCGATCGGATCCGCGTCGCGGTGGCCGACCGTCTCGGCGATCTGCCCGTGCACCAGCCGCGCGAAGGTGCGGGCCTGCAGATGAACGGCCTCGGGCCCGAGCGAGGCGGCGATGTCGGCGGCGCGGGCGAACAGATAGTCGCCCACCAGGATCGCCACCGAGTTGCCCCAGCGCGCGTTCGCGCTGGGCGCGCCGCGGCGCACGGGCGCCTCATCCATCACGTCGTCGTGGTACAGCGTCGCCAGGTGGGTCAGCTCGACCACATTCGCCGCCGCGATGACGTCGGGCGCGGCCGGATCGCCGAACTGCGCGCCGAGCGCCACCAGCAGCGGCCGGAATCGCTTGCCTCCGGCGTCGGCGAGGTGCCGCGCGGCCTCGGCCACCAGCGGATCGGCGCTGGCCACGTTGACCCGAAGCGCCTCCTCGACAGCCGCCAAGGTCGCCGTGACCGACGCATCGATCGCGGGATCGACATCCAGGCCAAGCGACGACAAGGTCATGTCACCGGTGCTCACCACGCTTTCACGATGCCATATGGGTCCGACGCTTCCCGCTCCACCCCACCCGTGATCTTGGAAGGCAGGCGCCCCGGCCACATTTTGGAGGGTGCACGTTCTCGGCGCGCCGATCAAATCCGGCCACGGCAGGTCGCGCCTAAGTCGACAGCGGCCCTCGGGCTCGATGATGCGTACGCCCAGCCAGGGACTGCGCGGGCGCCGTAACGGCGCTGTGCCGCGCGCATCTCCTACTCTGCCGATGGACCAAAGGCGCTCGGACAAGCCGGGCCGAGGCTCGACCGACGCGGGGAGGACCAGCGCAATCATTTTCGGACGCCCGCACGGCACCGGGCCCCGGGCAAATGCCCAGGGCCCGGAGCGGAAGCCGACGACTAGCGGACGAACTCTGCCGCGTTGTGTGTCAGTTCGATCAGCGGGCCCGGGATGACGCCCAGTACCAAGGTGACGATCACGCCGATGGCCAGGGCCGCCGACGTCAGGAAGCCGGGGATCGACACCGTCGGCGTCGACTCGCTGGGCTCGCTGAACCAGAGCATCACGACCACCCGCAGGTACGGGAAGGCGATCAGCATGCTGGTGATCACGCCGAAGATAACCAGCCAGGTCTGGCCGCCCTGCACGGCCGCACCGAACACGGCGAACTTGCTGGTGAAGCCGCTGGTCAGCGGGATACCGGCGAAGGCGAGCAGGATGAACGAGAACGTCACGGCGAACAGCGGGCTCTTCCGGCCGAGACCGGCCCAGCGGGACAGGTGGGTGGCCTCGCCGTCCGCGTCGCGCACCAGGGTGACGATGCCGAACGCGGCGAGCACCGAGAACCCGTACGCGACCAGGTAGAACATCGTGCTGCTCAGCCCGGCCTGGTTGAGCGCCAGGACGCCCACCAGGATGTACCCCGCGTTCGCGATCGACGAGTACGCGAGCAGCCGCTTCATGTCGGTCTGTGTGACCGCCAGGACCGCGCCGACCAGCATGGTGAGCACCGCGATCACGCCGAGAATCGGCTGGAAGTCCCACCGGACGCCCTCGAACGCCACGTACAGGATCCGCAGCAGCGCCCCGAACGCGGCGACCTTGGTGCAGGCCGCCATCAGCGCGGTGATCGGCGTCGGCGCGCCCTGGTAGACGTCCGGCGTCCACACGTGGAACGGCGCCAGCGCGGCCTTGAACAGCAGGCCGATCGCGAGCAGCGCCAGCCCGGCGAAGAGCAGCACCTCGCTCTGCTTCGGGTTGGTCACGCCGGCGTGCACGACGCTGAGCTTGATGCCGCCGGAGAAGCCGTAGATCAGCGCGATGCCGAACAGGAAGAACGCCGACGCGTACGAGCCGAGCAGGAAGTACTTGAGCGCGGCCTCCTGGCTGAGCAGACGGCGGCGGCGGGCCAGCGCGCACAGCAGGTAGAGCGGCAGCGAGAACACCTCGAGCGCGACGAACATGGTCAGCAGGTCGTTCGCCGAGACGAACAGCAGCATGCCGCCGAGCGCGAAGATCGTCAGCGGGTAGACCTCGGTCGCGCCGGGCTGGTCACCGGCCTGCTGCAGGTCCTTCTGCGAACCGACGGTGATCGCCGCCTGGGCGACGAACGGGCCGCCCCGCTCGGTCGACCGATCGCCGATCAGCATCAGCGAGACCGCGCCGAGCACCAGGATGGCGCCCTGCAGGAACAGCGTGGGCCCGTCGACGGCGACCGCGCCGCCGATGGTGATCGTGTGCTTGCCGTGCACGACGATCACCGCGACGAACGATGCCAGGATCGCCAGGAACGACAGCCCGAGCTGGACGCCGTGCCGGGACCGCCGCGGGACGAGCGCCTCGACGACGACGCCGACGCAGGCGACGCCGAACAGGATCAGCATCGGCGCCAGAGCGGCGTAGTCGATGGCGGGAAGTTTGACGGGCTCCATGGCTAGTGCGCCCCTCCATTGGCGGTGACCGCCGTCGGGCCTGGATCTTTGGTCCCGACGTCCTGCATGGTCGCCTGGACCGCCGGGTTGATCACATCGGTGACCGGCTTCGGGTAGAAGCCGAGCAGCAGGAGCAGGAGGATCAGCGGCGCGACGACCGCCTTCTCCCGCAGGGTGATGTCCTTGCGCATGGCCGGCATCTCCTCGAGCGCCGGGTTTAGCGTGCCCTGGGTGGTGCGCTGCACCATCCACAGGACGTACGCCGCGGCCAGGATGATGCCGGCGGTCGCGATCACCGCGTACGCCTGGTGCACCGTGAACGTCCCGATCAGCACCAGGAACTCGCTGACGAACGGCGCCGTGCCGGGCAGCGCGAGCGAGGCCAGACCGGCGAAGAGCAGGACGCCGGCCAGCACCGGGGTCAGCTTGCCGGCGCCGCCGAAGTCGCTCACCAGGTTGGAGTTGCGCCGGGCCACGTACATGCCGACCACGATGAACAGCAGGCCGGTGGCCAGGCCGTGGTTGACCATGTAGAGCACCGCGCCGGTGCCGGCCTGGGTGGTGAAGGCGAAGATGCCGATGCCGATGAAGCCGAAGTGCGCGATCGAGGTGTACGAGACGAGCCGCTTGAGGTCGTTCTGGCCGACCGCCAGCAGCGCCGCGTAGATGATGCCGATGACCGCCAGCACCAGCGCGGCCGGCGCGAACCAGCGGGACGCCTCCGGGAACAGCGGGAGGCAGTACCGCAGGATGCCGAACGTGCCGACCTTGTCCATCACGCCGACCAGCAGTGCGGCCGCGCCCGCCGGGGCGGCGCCACCGGCGTCCGGCAGCCAGGTGTGGAACGGGAAGAACGGCGCCTTGATCGCGAAGGCCACGAAGAAGCCGAGGAACAGCCACCGGGCCACGTTCGGGTCGATCGCCTGGGCCGACTGCGCCAGATGGGCGAAGTCGAAGGTCTGGCCGCCGAGCGCCCAGAGGCCGATCACGGAGGCCAGCATGAACAGGCCGCCGACCAGGCTGTAGAGGAAGAACTTCACCGCCGCGTACTGCCGCCGGGCGCCGCCGAACGACCCGATGATGAAGTACATCGGGATCAGCATGACCTCGAAGAACACGTAGAACAGGAAGACGTCGGCGGCCGCGAAGACCCCGATCATCGTGAACTCGAAGGCCAGCAGCAGACCGAAATAGACCGGCGCGGACCGCTCGCCCTGGTCGACGTCGTGCCAGGAGGCGAGGATCACGATGGGCGTGAGCACCGCGATCAGCATCAGCATGACCAGCGCGATGCCGTCGGCCGCGAAGGTGAACCGGGCGTTCCAGGACGGAATCCACGGGTACGACTCGTGGAACTGGAACCGGTCGCCGCCGACCTTGAAGGCGATCCACATGACGATGCTGAGCACCAGCACCGCCAGCGACCAGATCAACGCGATCCGCTTCGCCAGCTCGGCCTTGGCCCGCGGAATCAGGCCCACGACCACCGCACCCACGAGGGGTAGCAGGGTCAGGATTCCCAGGAAGTGGAAGTTGTTCACGCCAACCATCCCAGCTGGATCGCGAGGAAGGCGCCGACCACGAGCACGGCGCCGGTGAGCATGGAGAGGGCGTACGAGCGGACGAAGCCGGTCTGCAGTCGGCGTAGTCGGCCGGAGCTGCCGCCGATGCCGGCCGCGATGCCGTTGACCAGACCGTCGATGCCCTTGTTGTCGAGGTAGACCAGCGCCCGGGTCAGGTAGATGCCGGGGCGCTCGAACACCGCCTCGTTGAACGCGTCGGTGTAGAGGTTGCGCCGGGCCGCGGTCACCACCACGCCGGCCGGCTGCTCCTGCAGCGCGGTGCCGCGGCGGAACAGCGCCCAGGCGACCAGCGCGCCGGCGATGCTGACGGCCAGCGTGAGCCCGGTGATCACCGCCTTGGGCATGACCGGCTCGCCCTCACCGGAACCGGTGACCGGGTCGAGCCAGTCCGGCACGCTGGTGGAGAGCAGGTAACCGGCGACGACCGAGCCGATCGCGAGGAACACCAGCGGGATCGTCATGATGAACGGCGACTCGTGCGGGTGCTTGTTGTCCTCGGTGTAGCGCTCCGGGCCGTGGAAGGTCAACCAGAAGAGCCGGGTCATGTAGAACGCGGTGAGCGCGGCGCCGATCAGCCCGGCCGTGCCGTACAGCCAGGCCGTCCAGTCATCGCGCGAGTAGGCCGCCTCGATGATCGGGTCCTTCGAGAAGAAGCCCGACCACGGGAACATGCCGATGATCGCGAGCCAGCCCATCATGAAGGTGATCCACGTCCACCTCATGTACTTGCGCAGGCCGCCGAAGCGCCGGATGTCGACCTGGTCGTGCATGCCGTGCATGACCGAGCCCGCCCCGAGGAACATATTGGCCTTGAAGAAGCCATGCGCGAGCAGGTGGATGATCGCCAGCGCGTACGCCCCGCCGCCGAGCCCGACGCCGAGGAACATGTAGCCGATCTGGCTGACCGTCGACCAGGCCAGGACCCGCTTGATGTCGTCCTTGGCGGCGCCGATGATGCAGCCCATCAGCAGGGTGACCGCGCCGACGCTGAGCACGATGATCTGCAGCGTGCTGTTTGCCGAGAAGATGTGGCTGGAGCGGGCGATCAGGTAGACACCCGCGGTCACCATGGTCGCGGCGTGGATCAGGGCGGAGACCGGGGTCGGGCCCTCCATCGCGTCCGGCAACCAGGCCTGCAGCGGGAACTGGCCGGACTTACCGGCCGCGCCGAGCAGCAGCAGGATGCCCAGGATCAGAACGGTCGAGGCGGAGAGACGGCCGACCCCGTTGAAGACGTCCGAGTACTGGGTGCTGCCCAGCGTCTTGAACATCAGGAAGATGCCGATGGCCAGGCCGGCATCGCCGACCCGGTTCATCAGGAAGGCCTTCTTGCCGGCCGTGGCCGCCGACGGCCGGGTGTACCAGAACGAGATCAGCAGGTACGAGGCGAGACCGACGCCCTCCCAGCCGAAGTACAGCATCACGTAGTTGTTGCCGAGAACCAGCAGCAACATCGCCGCGACGAAGAGGTTGAAGTAGCCGAAGAACTTGCGGCGCCCCGGGTCGTGCTCCATGTAGCCGACCGCATAGAGGTGGATCAGCGAGCCGACGCCCGTGATCAGCAGGACGAAGACGCCGGACAGCGGGTCGAAGAGCATGCCGAAGTCGACATGCAACCCACCGACGGTGATGAAGTCCCACATGCTCAGCTCGGCCGAGCGCTTGTCGGCGTCGAGCCCGGCGAGACTGATGAAGAAGACCAGCCCGAGCACGAAGGGGACCGCCACCGCGAGGACGCCGAGCCAGTGTCCCCACTTGTCGGCCCGCTTGCCGAGGAGCAGCAGGACCGCGGCGCTGGCGAGCGGAATGGCCACCAACAGCCAGATTCCGCTCAACGCCCCCGTCGCGTGGGCATACTCCACTGTCTGTTCCACGTGAAGGCCCCTTTAATACTTGAGGAGGTTCGCGTCGTCGACGCTCGCCGAGCGCCTCGTACGGAAGATCGACATGATGATGGCGAGGCCCACCACGACCTCGGCCGCCGCGACGACCATCACGAAGAACGAGATGATCTGGCCGTCCAGGGTGCCGTTGATCCGGCTGAAGGTGACCAGCGCCAGGTTCGCGGCGTTGAGCATGAGCTCGATGCACATGAACAGCACGATCGCGTTGCGGCGGATGAGCACCCCGGTGGCGCCGATGGTGAACAGGATCGCCGCGAGGATGAGGTAGTAGTGGACGTTCACTTCTCGGTTCCCTTCGGGGCTGCCTCGGAAGCGCTCAACTCACGCACCGGCAGGATCGGGGAGATGCTCCGCTCGGAGCCGTTGCCGTCCGGCAAGCGGGCCGGCGCGGCCACCGACATGGTGTTCGCGTAGACACCGGGACCCGGCTTCGGGCCCGGGTAGCTGCCGGGCCGGAACCGGCGGGTCATCCGGGTGAGCTGGTCGGCAATGTCCGACTTGGCGCGCTCGAGGTGCGCGAGCACCATCGCGCCGACCGCCGCCGTGATCAGCAGGGCCGAGGTGACTTCGAAGGCGAAGACGTAGTTGGTGAACAGCAGGGCGGCCAGCCCCTGCACGTTGCCACCGCGTACGTGATTGGCCTGGCCCACGCCGTCGAGGCCGACCGCGGTGGTGTGCCGGAGCGCCCGGGCCAGCCCGGTGCCGACCAGGACCGCGAAGCCGACGCCGAGGACGATCGCGGCGACCCGCTGGCCGCGTAGCGTTTCGATCAACGAGTCGGAGGCGTCCCGGCCGACCAGCATCAGCACGAACAGGAACAGCATCATGATCGCGCCGGTGTAGACGATGATCTGCACGGCCCCGAGGAACGGCGCCGCGTTGACCACGTACAGGAAGCCCAGGCAGAGCATGGTCAGCACCAGCCAGAGCGCGGAGTGCACCGCGTTGCGGGCGATCACCATCCCGAGCGCGCCGATCACCGCGATCGAGCCGATGATCCAGAAGGCCCAGGCCTCGCCGGTCGATACGTGGCTCATCGAACGGCCTCCTTCGCCGCTTCCCCGGTGCCGTCGGCGGCCTCGTTGGTCGCCCACGGCGCGCGCTCGGCGCCGGCCGAGGTGCCCGGGTTGGTGAGCGCGCCGACGTAGTAGTCCTTGTCGGTGTCGCCCAGGCGCATCGGGTGCGGCGGCTGCTCCATGCCCGGCAGCAGCGGCGCCAGCAACTCCTTCTTCGTGAAGATCAGGTCCTGCCGGCTGTCCCGGGCCAGCTCGTACTCGTTGCTCATGGTCAGCGAACGGGTCGGGCAGGCCTCGATGCACAGGCCGCAGAAGATGCAGCGCGCGTAGTTGATCTGGTAGATCTTCGCGTACCGCTCACCGGGCGAGAACCGCTGCTCGTCGGTGTTGTCGCCGCCCTCGACGTAGATCGCGTCGGCCGGGCAGGCCCAGGCGCACAGCTCGCAGCCGATGCACTTCTCCAGGCCGTCCGGGTGCCGGTTGAGGATGTGCCGGCCGTGGTAGCGCGGCGCCGGCGTCGGCGGGGAGAACGGGTAGTCGGTCGTGATGACCTTGCGGAACATGTGCGCGAAGGTCACTCCGAAGCCCTTGAACGAGCCCGTGAACGTCCCCACGTCACACCTCCTTGGTTTCGGAATCGCCGCCGACCGCGGCGGGTGTGCGTTCGGCCACCGCGCGGCGGGCCCGCGGGCTCGGGGGTACCTGCAGATCCAGCGGGGGCACCGGGAAACTGCCCGGCGGGCGGGCGGCCAGTTGCTCCTCGATCGAGACCTGCCTCGGCTTGCGGCTGGCCGGCCAGAACAGCGCGATCAGCAGGACGACGATCACGAGACCGGCGATCGTCAGCCACTTGGTGGTCGAGGCGATGTTGTCGTTCGCGACCTTCACGTACGAGAGGAAGAGGATCCACACCAGGTTGACCGGGATGAGGACCTTCCATCCGAAGCGCATGAACTGGTCGTAGCGCATCCGGGGCAGCGTGGCGCGCAGCCAGATGAAGCCGAACAGGAAGATCAGGACCTTGAGGAGGAACCAGATCACCCCGAAGTAGCCGGCGCTGGCGCCGTGCCAGAACGCGGTGATCGGCCACGGGGCGCGCCACCCGCCGAGGAACAGCGTGGTGCAGAACGCCGAGACGGTGATCATGTTGATGTACTCGGCCAGGAAGAACATCGCGAACTTGAACGACGAGTACTCCGTGTGGAAGCCGCCGACCAGTTCGGACTCGGCCTCGGGGAGGTCGAACGGCGCCCGGTTCGTCTCGCCGACCGCCGCGATCATGTAGATCACGAAGCTCGGCAGGAGCAGCACCGCGTACCAGCCCGGTGCGGTCAGATCCATCCCGAAGATGTGCACCGGGTTGCCCTGGCCCTGCGCCTTCACGATCTCCGAGGTGCTCATCGTGCCGGCGGTCATGAAGACCGCGACGATCGAGAGACCCATCGCGACCTCGTACGAGATCATCTGCGCGCTCGACCGCAGACCACCCAGCAGCGGATAGGTCGAGCCGGACGCCCAGCCGGAGAGCACCACGCCGTAGACGCTCATCGAGGAGCAGGCCAGCAGCACCAGCACCGAGACCGGCACGTCGGTGAGCTGGAGCGCGGTCTGGTGGCCGAACATGTTGACCACGCCGGCGAACGGAATGACCGAGAACGCGGTGAAGGCCGTCGTGCAGGAGATCACCGGGGCGATGAAGTAGACCACCTTGTCGGCGGTCTTCGGGATGATCTCCTCTTTGAACGGCAGCTTCAGGCCGTCGGTGAGGCTCTGCAGCCAGCCCTTCGGCCCGACCTGGTTGGGGCCCGGCCGGACCGCCATCCGGGCCACGACCTTGCGCTCGTAGTTGATCGTGAAGAGGGTCAGCAGCAGCAGGACCACGAAGACGCCGACCAGCTTGATCAGCGAGATCCACCAGACGTCGTGGAACGGCAGCGTCGGGTCCTGGGCGGTTGCCGCCACAGTCATGGTGCTCATGCTTGTGCCCCCTCAGCGAGGATCGGGCCCGGCACGCCGGCGGTGAGCCGGACGATCGCGCCCGAGGTGACGCCGAGGCTGCGACGCACCGTCGAGCCCGGCGAGTTGGTGGGAAGCCACACCACCTGCGGGGGCAGGTCGGTGATCGCGGCCGGCAGCGAGACGCTGCCCCGGTCGGTGGCGGCCGTGAGCAGGTCGCCCTCGGCCACGCCGAGCGACTCGGCGAGGTCCTTGCCGATCCGCACCAGCGGCGGCCGGGCGGTGCCCTTGAGCACGTCGTCGCCGTCCAGCAGCGAGCCCATGTCGATCAGGTGGTGCCAGGTGGCGAGCACGGCCTCGTTCTTGCCGGGCTTCGGGGCCGCGGCCGCGGCGACGGTCGGCAGCGACGGGCGGGCGGCCCGGCTCGGCGGCATGGCGCCCAGCTCGCGCCGGATCGCCATCACGTCGCCGGTGCCCAGCGTTACTTCCAGGAGCGCGGCGATCGCCTCGAGGACCCGGCCGTCGGTCATCGCGGTGGTCGGCAGGACCGTCCCGAACGAGCGGAGCCGGCCCTCCCAGTCCATGAACGTGCCGGACTTCTCCTGGTCGGGGGCGACCGGCAGGACCACGTCGGCGCGCTCGGTCACCGCGCTGCCGCGGATCTCCAGGCTGACCACGAAGCCGGCCCGGTCCAGCGCCTGCAGGGCCAGCCGCGGGTCGGCCAGGTCGCCCGGGTCGACGCCGGCGACCAGAAGGCCGCCGAGCTCGCCGCTCGCCGCCGCCGCGATGATCCCGTCGGTGTCCCGGCCCACCGTGCCGGGCAAGTCGCCCGACTCGACGTTCCAGGCCGCGGAGAGCTCGGCGCGGGCCGCCGGGTCGGCGACCGGCCGGCCGCCGGGCAGCAGGTTGGGCAGGCAGCCGGCGTCGACCGCGCCGCGGTCACCGGCCCGGCGCGGCACCCACGCGAGGCGGGCGCCGGTGCGCTCGGCGGCGGCCGCCGCGGCGGAGAGCCCGCCCGGCGCCTCGACCAGGCGCTCGCCGACGATCAGCAGGGCGCCGGGCGTGCCGAGCGCCGCGGCCACCGCCGCGTCGCCGGCCAGCAGCTTGGCCTCCTCGCCGGGGGCGGCCGCGACCAGCGTTGCGCCGATCTTCGAGAAACCCCGGGTCAGGTACGGCGCGACCGCGGTGACCCGCAGCCTGCGCTTGGTGGCGGCCTTGCGCAGCCGCAGGAAGAGGATGGGGCACTCCTCCTCCGGCTCGAGGCCGGCGATGACCACGACCGGGGCGTTCTCGATGTCCTCGTAGGTCACGTCGGAGATCCCGCCGGCCACCGAGGCGGCGAGGAAGTCCGCCTCCTCGCCCCGGTTGGCCGCGGTGCCGATCGGGCGGGCCCGGAAGTCGATGTCGTTGGTGCCGAGGGCGACCCGGGCGAACTTGGCGTACGCGTACGCGTCCTCGACGGTCAGCCGACCACCCGTCAGCACGCCGACGCCGCCGGCGGCCTTGGCCGCCTTCAGACCCTCGGCCGCCGCGAGCAGCGCCTCACTCCAGGAGGCCTCGCGCACCTCTCCGGTGCTCGCGTCGCGGATCCGCGGCGTCATGATCCGGTCGTTGGCGGTGGCGTACCGGAAACCCCACCGGCCCTTGTCGCAGTTCCACTCCTCGTTCACCGCCGCGTCGTCGCCGGCCAGCCGGCGCAGCACCTTGCCGCGGCGGTGGTCGGCGCGCATCGAGCAGCCGGCCGAGCAGTGCTCGCACGCGGTCGGCGTGGAGACCAGGTCGAACGGGCGGGCCCGGAAGCGGTACTGCTCGCCGGTGAGCGCACCTACCGGGCAGATCTGGATGGTGTTGCCGGAGAAGTACGAGTTGAAGGGAACGTCGCCCTCGCCCTCGCCGACCTGCCCGTCGCCGGTGCCCCGGCCGCCGAAGAAGTCGTCCCGGTACACATTGATCTGCTCGCCGGAGGAGCGGTCCATCAGGTCGATGAACTTGTCGCCCGCGATCTCCTCGGAGAACCGGGTGCAGCGCTGGCAGAGGATGCAGCGCTCGCGGTCGAGCAGCACCTGGCTGGAGATGTGGATCGGCTTCTCGTACTCACGCTTGTGTTCGTGGAAGCGCGAGTCGGCGCGCCCGTTGGACATCGCCTGGTTCTGCAACGGGCACTCGCCGCCCTTGTCGCAGGTCGGGCAGTCCAGCGGGTGGTTGGCCAGGAGCAGCTCCATCACGCCGTGCTGGGCCTTGTCGGCCACCTCGGAGGTGAGCTGGGTCTTGACCACCATGCCCTCGGCGACCGCCTGGGTGCAGGAGGCGACCGGCTTGCGCTGCCCCTCGATCTCGACCAGGCACTGGCGGCAGGCGCCGGCCGGGGCGAGCAGCGGGTGGTCGCAGAACCGCGGAATCGCGATGCCCATCCGCTCGGCGACCCGGATGACCAGCTCGCCCTTCGCGGCGGTGACCTCGATGCCGTCGACGGTGAGCGTGACGGTATCCGTCTTCTTGGCTACGTCGGTCATTAGTGCGCTCCAACCAGAGCCTTGGCCGACAAGCGCGGCGCGGTCCGGCCCTCGATGTAGTCCAGGTAGTCCTGGCGGAAGAACTTCAACGTCGAGATGACCGGCGTCGCGGCGCCGTCACCGAGACCGCAGAACGACCGGCCGAAGATGTTGTCGGCGGTGTCCTGCAGGGTGTCGAGGTCGCTGTGAGTGCCCTCGCCGGAGAGGATCCGCCGGTACGTGCGGACCATCCAGTAGTTGCCCTCCCGGCACGGGGTGCACTTGCCGCACGACTCGTGGTGGTAGAACTCCAGCCACCGCCAGGTCGCGTAGACCGGGCAGTCCTTGTCGCTGAAGATCTGCATGGCCGTGGTGCCGAGGATCGAGCCCGCGGCGGCGACGCCCTCGAAGTCCATCGGGGTGTCGATGTGCTCGGCGGTCAGCAGCGGGGTCGACGAGCCACCCGGCGTCCAGAACTTGAGCTCGTGGCCCGGCTTCATGCCGCCCGCCAGCTCGATCAGCTCGCGGAGGGTGATGCCGAGGCCGCACTCGTACTGGCCGGGGTTGGCGATCCGGCCGGAGAGCGAATAGATCATCGGGCCCGACGACTTCTCGGTGCCCATGCTCTTCCACCAGTCGGCGCCGCCGAGCACGATGTACGGCACGCTCGCGATGGTGCCGACGTTGTTGACCACCGTCGGACTCGCGTACAGGCCGGCGATGGCCGGGAAGGGCGGGCGCAGCCGGGGCTGGCCGCGGAAGCCCTCCAGCGAGTCCAGCAGCGCGGTCTCCTCGCCGCAGATGTACGCGCCGGCGCCACTGTGCACGACCAGGTCCAGGTCGAAGCCCGAGCCCAGGATGTTGGTGCCGAGGTAACCCTTCGCGTACGCCTGCTTGACCGCGTGCCGCAGCCGGCGGGCCGCGTGCACGGCCTCACCGCGGATGTAGATGAACGCGCGGTTGGCCCGGATCGCGTACGAGGCGATGATCGCGCCCTCGATCAGCGCGTGCGGGTCGTACGTCATCAGGGGCAGGTCCTTGCAGGTGCCCGGCTCGCCCTCGTCCGCGTTGATGACCAGGTAGTGCGGCTTTCCGTCGCCCTGCGGGATGAACGACCACTTGAGACCGGTCGGGAAGCCCGCACCGCCACGGCCGCGCAGACCCGAGTCCTTGATCAGCTGGATCAGGTCGTCGGGGTGCACATCGAGCGCCTTCTTGAGGGCCGCGTAGCCGTCCAGCCGCTCGTAGACGTCGATCTTCCAGGCGTCCGGCGAGAGCCAGCGCTTGGTGAGGACGGGAGTCAGCTTCTCGAGAACCTCACGCCGTGGCTGCGTCACTTTTTCTCCTCGCGAGCCGGCTTGGTCTTGGCGATCGGGGCGTCGAGGCGGAAGTTCGGCACCGCGACCCCGTGCTGCTGGGCCAGGCTCACGCCGCGCAGCGTGGACGCGCCGGCCGGCCCGTCGCCGACCGCGCCCTCCCGCTCGTCGGCGAAGCCGGCCAGCTGGTGCTGCATCTGTTTGAGCGAGCAGATCCGGGCGCCGCGGCTCGGCGTCGGGAGCTCGCCCTTGCGCAGGCTCTCCACCAGCTCGACCGCACTGTCCGGGGTGGCCTCGTCGATGGCGAAGTCGTAGTTGACCGTCACCACCGGCGCGTAGTCGCAGGCCGCCAGGCACTCGGCGTGCTCCAGCGTGATCCGGCCGTCGGCGGTGGTCTCGTCGTGGCCCACGCCCAGATGGTCGTTGAGCCGGTCGTAGACGTCCTGGCCGCCCATCATGTTGCACAGCGTGTTGGTGCAGACGCTGACCAGGTAATCGCCGGTGGGGCGCCGCTTGTACATGGTGTAGAACGTGGCGACCGCGCCGACCTGAGCCTTGTTGATGCCCAGGACCTCGGCGCAGAAGGCGACGCCGTTGGGGCTGACGTACCCCTCCTCGGTCTGCACCAGGTGCAGCAGCGGGAGCAGCGCCGAGCGGCTGCGGCCTTCCGGGTACCGCGCGATGATCTCGAGCGCGGCGGGGAGCAGCTTCTCCGCCAGCGGCGCCGCCGCGGGGGAGAACTCGATGGTCGAATCGGACATTTAGCGGTCACACCCACCCATCACCGGGTCCAGGGACGCGCCGCCGGCGATCACGTCGGCCAGCAGCGCGCCTTCGGCCATCGCGGGGATGGCCTGCAGGTTCACGAAGCTCGGGTCGCGCATGTGCACCCGGTACGGATGGGTGCCGCCGTCCGAGACCGCGTGCACGCCGAGTTCGCCGCGCGGGTGCTCGATGCCGACGTAGACCTGGCCGGGCGGAACCCGGAAGCCCTCGGTCACGAGCTTGAAGTGGTGGATCAGGGACTCCATCGACTGACCCATGATCTTGGCGACGTGCTCGAGCGAGTTGCCCATGCCGTCGATGCCGACCGCGAGCTGCGCCGGCCAGGCGATCTTCTTGTCCGCGATGAAGATCGGGCCGGGCTTCAGCCGGTCGAGCGCCTGCTCCACGATCTTGAGCGACTCCCTGATTTCGGCGATCCGCACCAGGTAGCGGCCCCACACGTCGCCGGTGGTCGCGGTCGGCACGTCGAACTCGTAGTCCTCGTAGCCGCAGTACGGCATGGTCTTGCGCAGGTCCCAGGCCAGGCCGGCGGCGCGCAGCACCGGGCCGGTGGTGCCGAGCGCGAGGCAGCCGGTGACGTCCAGGACGGCCACGCCCTGGGTCCGCTGCTGCCAGACGATCTGGCCGGAGAGCAGTGCCTCGTACTCCTTGAGCTTCTTCGGCATGTAGACGAGGAAGTCGCGGATCTTCTTGATCGCCGACTCGGGGATGTCCTGCGCGACGCCGCCGGGGCGGAAGTACGCGTGGTTCATCCGCAGCCCGGAGGTCTCCTCGAAGATGTCCAGGATGTACTCGCGCTCGCGGAAGCCGTACAGCATCATCGAGATCGCGCCGAGCTCCATGCCCGTGGTGGCGATCCAGACCAGGTGCGAGGAGATCCGGTTGAGCTCCATGAAGAGCACCCGGATCGTGTTGGCCCGCTCGGTGATCTGGTCGGTGATGCCGAGCAGCTTCTCCACCGCGAGGCAGTAACCGGCCTCGTTGAACAGCGGCGCGAGGTAGTCGGCCCGGGTCACGAACGTGGTGCCCTGGGTCCAGTTGCGGTATTCGAGGTTCTTCTCGATGCCGGTGTGCAGGTAGCCGACGACGGGACGGACCTCGGTGACCGTCTCGCCCTCCAGCTCCAGGACCAGCCGGAGTACGCCGTGCGTGGACGGGTGCTGGGGGCCCATGTTGACGACGATCTTCTCGTTCGACAGCGGGTCGACGCTGCCGGTGATCGTGTCCCAGTCGCCGCCGGTGACCGTGAAGACGCGGCCCTCGGTGGTCTCGCGTTCGGTTGCATAGCCTGAGGAAACAGAGCCCGATGTCACTGGTAGACCCTCCGCTGATCAGGAGGCGGAATCTCGGCGCCTTTGTATTCGACGGGCACGCCGCCGAGCGGGTAGTCCTTGCGCTGCGGGTGGCCCTCCCAGTCGTCCGGCATGAGGATCCGGGTCAGGTTGGGGTGGCCGGTGAAGATGACCCCGAACATGTCGTACGTCTCCCGCTCCTGCCAGTCGGCGGTGGGGTAGACGCCCGTGACGCTCGGGACGGGTTCGTCGACGGCGACGGCGACCTCGAGCCGCACGCGGCGACGGTAGGTCATCGAGGTCAGGTGGTACGTGACGTGCAGCCGGCGGGCGTCGCTGTTGAGGTAGTCCACGCCGGACACCGAGGAGCAGAGCTCGAACCGCAGCGACTCGTCGTCCCGCATGATCTGCGCGACCTCGGCGATCCGCTCCGGCTTTACGTGCAGGGTCAGCTCGCCCCGGTCGACGACGACCTTCTCGATCGCGTCGGCGAAGTGCGGGTACGCCTCCTCCAGCGCGTCGGTGACGTCGTCGAAGTACCCGCCGTACGGCTTCGGGCTGCCGGTCACCTCGGGCCGCCGGCGGACCAGGCCGCCGAAGCCGGAGACGTCACCGGTGCCGGTGATGCCGAACATGCCCTTCTGCGGGTTGGGCGGTACCTGTGCCGGGGCGTCGATGTCGGCGCCCACCGGCTCGGCGTTGACCGGGACTCCCCCGGTCGATTCGATGCTCACTTCCCATCCTCCCGCAGGTGCGGCTGCAGCTTCATCCAGTTCTCGATCCGCAGCTGTTCCTCGCGGCCTTCCTTGACGGCCTGGGTCCACTCCGCACGCCGGGTCTTGTCCACCCGGTACGACGAGGGCATGGCGCCGGGCGCGACGATCGGCATGTTGCCGGCGGCCTTACGGGCCTCCAGCATCTTGCGGCCGTTCGGGCCGAGCGGCTGGTGCAGCACCTTCTCGCGCATCTTGAGGATGGCGTCGATCAGCATCTCCGGACGCGGCGGGCAGCCGGGCAGGTAGATGTCGACCGGGACGATGTGGTCCACACCCTGGACGATTGCGTAGTTGTTGAACATGCCGCCGGACGACGCGCAAACACCCATCGAAATGACGGAGCGCGGTTCGGGCATCTGGTCGTAGATCTGCCGGACGACCGGGGCCATCTTCTGGCTCACCCGGCCGGCGACGATCATCAGGTCGGCCTGGCGGGGCGAGGCCCGGAAGACCTCCATGCCCCAGCGGCCGAGGTCGTAGTGCGGGCCGCCGGCCGCCATCATCTCGATGGCGCAGCAGGCGAGACCGAACGTCGCACCCCAGAACGACGACTTGCGGGCCCAGTTGGAGAGCTTCTCGACCGACGTCAGGAGGATTCCGGCGGGGAGTTTCTCTTCGATTCCCATGTCAGATCAGTCCCAGTTGAGTCCGCCGCGTCGCCACACGTAGGTGTAGGCGATGAAGACGGTGACGATGAACAGGACCATCTCCACGAAGCCGAACACGCCGAGCATCCGGAAGGACACGGCCCACGGGTACAGGAAGATGGTCTCGATGTCGAAGATGATGAAGAGCATCGCGGTCAGGTAGAACTTCACCGGGAACCGGCCGCCGCCGATCGGCTGCGGCGCCGGTTCGATCCCGCACTCGTACGCGTCGAGTTTTGCCCTGTTGTAGCGCTTCGGGCCGACGATCGGCGCGATACCCACCGAGAACAACGCGAAGGCCGCGCCCAGGATCATCAACGCGACGATCGGGACGTACGGGTTGATCGTCATGATCTCTCCTGCTCGAACGTTAGCCGCTTCACACTATTAATCCGATTCGGCGTGGCGTCGACCGGGGTCTCCTCGCTGCTCATACGGCAGGCGCCACCTTGGTCAGGCCATTGATGATCCGGTCCATGGCGTCGCCGTCGCGCGGGTCCGTCAGGTTGGCCAGGAGCTTGAGCACGAACCGCATCAGGGTCGGGTGTGGCATGCCGTGCTTGGTGGCGATCCGCATGATCTGGGGGTTTCCGATCAGCTTCACGAATACCCCGCCGAGCCGGTAGTAGCCGCCGAAGCGCAGGCTCAACTCGGCCGGGTAGGCCCGGAGAGCGCGTTCACGGTCGGCGCCGGCGGGCCGGGCGAGCGCCTGCACGGCGACCTCCGCGGCCAACTCGCCGGACTCCATCGCGTACGCGATGCCCTCGCCGTTCATCGGGTTGACCATGCCGCCGGAGTCGCCGACCAGCATCAGGCCCCGGGTGTAGTGCGGCACCCGGTTGAAGCCCATCGGCAGCGCGGCGCCGAGGATCGGGCCGTCCGCATTGGTCTCGTCCCGCATCCCCCAGTCCTCGGGGGTGCCGGCCAGCCAGTCGGTGAGCATGGCCTTGTAGTTGGTCTTGCCGAAGGCGCTGGACGAGTTGAGGATGCCGAGGCCCACGTTGACCCGGCCGTCACCCAGCCCGAAGATCCAGCCGTAGCCGGGGAGCAGGCGGTCGCGGTCGCTCGCGCTGCGCAGCTCCAGCCAGGACTCCAGGTAGTCGTCGTCGGCGCGGACCGGGGAGTGGTAGTAGCGCCGGACCGCGACGCCGAGCGGCCGGTCGTCGCGCTTGGCCAGGCCCATGGCGAGCGGCAGCTTGCCGGAGACGCCGTCCGCGGCGATCACCAGCGGGGCACGGAACTCGACCGGCTCCTTGCCCTCGCCGATCTTCGCGGTGACGCCGATCGCCCGGCCCTCGCCGTCGAGGATCGGGCCGGTCACGTTCACCCTTGTGCGCAGCAGCGCGCCGGCCTCGACCGCGCGCTTGGCCAGCATGTCGTCGAAGTCGAGCCGGGTGCGGACCAGGCCGTAGTTCGGGAAGCTGGCCAGGTCGGGCCAGTCGAGCTCGAGGCGGATCCCACCGCCGATCACCCGCAGCCCCTTGTTCTGCAGCCAGCCGGCCTTCTCCGAGGTGTCGATGCCCATCCGCACGAGCTGTCGCACGGCCCGTGGGGTCAGGCCGTCACCACACACCTTCTCGCGCGGGAACTCCGTCTTTTCGAGCAGCAGAACCCGCAGGCCGTGCCGGGCCATGTGGTAGGCCGCCGCTGAGCCCCCCGGCCCGGCTCCGACCACGATCACGTCGGCCTCGTCCCCAAGCTCCGACGACTCAGCCGGCCCCGACGACACTGGGTTGTGCACGGCACACCTCCGTCTCGTGCGGGCTAGTGAAACAGTTCACAAGCCCACCCAGATCGGAGTCTAAGACGGCCATCGAAGCCCGTTCGGGTTAGGCAACCCTAACTGTTTCGCGCTGGTGAAATGCCCGATCCGCTATCGCTCAAGGCCCGCTCTGTTTCATTGCGCGACTCTTGGTGCAGGTACTCCCGAAAACTACCGCCCATCGCCCGCTCGAGACCCGCGATCAGCTCATCTACTAAATCCTGCGCGAGCTCCGGGTCCTCGGCGGCCACCATGCGAATCCGGGCGGCCAGTTCCATCCCCCGACGCTCGCCGGCTTCGGCGTCATCGATGGCGATATCTATATCGGTGTCTTCCAGATGCCCGAAGTTGGTCATACACGTAGCAAAACACTAATCGTGGGCTTTGGTGCGCAATATGACCCGTTTTATACCCGTGTGGCGCGGTGGAGGGCGACGATTCCGCCACTCAGGTTCCGCCATCCCACCCGGCTCCACGGCCCGGCGGCGCCGATCCGGGCGGCCAGGCCGGCCTGGTCCGGCCAGGCGCGAATCGACTCCGCGAGATAGACGTACGCCTCGGGATTGCTCGACACACCGCGCGCCACCGCGGGCAGCGACCGCATCAGGTATTGCAGGTAGACGGTGCGGAACGCCGGCTGCACCGGGTGGCTGAACTCGCAGACCACCAGCCGGCCGCCGGGCCGGGTCACCCGGGCCAGCTCGTGCAGCGCCGCCTCGGTGTCCACCACGTTGCGCAGGGCGAAGGAGATGGTGACGGCGTCGAAGGTCCCGTCGGCGAACGGCAGTCGCAGCGCGTCCCCGGCCAGCAGCGGAACCTGCGGCCGCACGGCGCGACCGGCCCGCAGCATGCCGATCGACAGGTCGGCGCCGACCGCGAAGGCGCCCGACCGGGCCAGTTCCTCGGTCGAGACGCCGGTGCCGGCGCCCACGTCCAGAACCCGTTCGCCGGGGCGCAGGCCGAGGGCGGTCCGGGTCGCCCGGCGCCAGCCCCGGTCCTGGCCGAAGGAGAGCACGGTATTGGTGAGGTCGTATCGCTTGGCCACGCCGTCGAACATCTCGGCGACCTCGTGCGGCTGCTTGTCCAGATCTGCGCGCGTCACGAGGGCAACTCTGCCAGGTCGCACGAAAATAGAGTGGGCGGGATGGTTGCCCATCCCGCCCACTCCTTGTGCGTTATATATACGACCGCAGCGGGTCGGGTCCGCGGAGTCAAGCTCGCGCCTGACGTTCCAAGGAAGTTCTCAGGTCTTACGCGAGGAACGTAACCAGCGTGAACAGGGTGGTGAAGGGGTTTAGGCGGCTCGTTACGAAGGAGCAATCAGCCCCACGCCGCTTTACCGACCCCCACCTGTCCGAACGGACAACGACGACCCCCAGATATGGCGTGTCTACTTGACGTCGACCAAGGGAAGGTTTTTCCGGCCGCCCTCCGGCATCGCGATCGAGGAGAAGTGCGACACCACTCGGTCGTCGGTCGGGTCGTCGGCCTCGGTCCGGTGGACCGCGAGGTGGCGGTAGAGGGTGTCACGCTGCGCCGGAACGCGGCCGGCGCTGCGGATCATCCAGATCAGCTCGTGCAGGTTCGACCGGTGCCGGGCGCCGGCCGAGGAGATCACGTTCTCCTCCAGCATGATCGAGCCGAGGTCGTCGACGCCGATGTGCAGCGACAGCTGGCCGACGTCCTTGCCGGTGGTCAGCCAGGACGCCTGCAGGTGCGCGACGTTGTCGAAGAACAGCCGGGACACCGCGATGAACCGCAGGTATTCCATCGTCGTGGCCTGGGTGCGGCCCTTGAGGTGGTTGTTCTCCGGCTGGTACGTCCAGGGGATGAAAGCCCGGAATCCCCCCACCTGGTGGGAGGTCTCGACGGCGTCGTCCCGGTAGCCGTTCGCCACGGCCAGGTCCTGGCAGTCGCGGATCATGCGGATGTGCTCGATGCGCTCGGCGTTGGTCTCGCCGGTGCCCATCATCATCGTCGCGGTCGAGGACAGCCCGTTGCGGTGCGCGGTGGTCATCACCTCGATCCAGCGGGCGCCGCTCTCCTTGAGCGGGGCGATCGCCTTGCGCGGCCGGTCGGGCAGCATCTCGGCGCCGGCCCCGGCGATCGAGTCGAGCCCGGCCGCCTTGATCCGAAGCACCGCTTCCTCGATCGAGACGCCGGAGACCTTGGCCATGTGCAGGATCTCGCTGGGCCCGATCGAGTGGATCGCGAGTTGCGGGTACGCCGCCTTGACGCTGGAGAAGAGCTGCTCGTAATACTCGACGCCGAACTCGGGGTGGTGGCCGCCCTGCAACATCACCTGGGTGGCGCCCAGGTCGACCGCCTCGGCGCAGCGGTGCAGGATCTCCTCCATCGGGTGGGCCCAGCCCTCGCGGTGCTTGGGTGCCCGGAAGAAGGCGCAGAACTTGCAGGCCGTGACGCACACGTTCGTGTAGTTGATGTTCCGGTCGATCAGGTACGTCACGATGCCGTCCGGGTACCGCCGGCGGCGCACCGTGTCGGCTGCCTCGCCCAGCGCGTGGAAGGGCGCCTCGGTGTAGAGAAGCAGCGCCTCCTCCGGGGTGATGCGCCCACCGTCGGCCGCGCGCTGCAGAATGCTGTCGATCTCACGGTTCCCGGTCACGTCTCGAAGATTACGTCCCCGGTTCGGCCTACGACAGCGGCGCGGGTCACCGTCGTACCCTCGATGCCGTCGCTTCTGGGGGTGGGTGTGCTCGTCGTTCAGGGATGCTGGCTGCCCGGCCGGCTCGCGCTCTGGGCCGAGGGCGGCACCACGCTGCCTGACTTTTCTGAAATGTCACTCGAAACGGTCACGCTTCGGCTGCCGGGCACCGCGAAGGGTCCCGCGCCCTCGCCGGAGACCGGGGTCGAAGCGCCCAAGCGGGTGAGCCTGCGGTCGTACCAGATCCCGGCGCAGGTCGCGCCCGGCCCGGCGGCGCTGGCCGCGCTGGCCGCGGTCGAGCCGAACGGGGACTGGCTGCCCGCGGCGTCGCTGCGCTACCTGCAACTGCTGGCCGGGTTCGCCTGCGATCTCGCGCGCCGCGGCCGGATGCTCCCCCAGCTGGTCCTCGAGGCCGGTGTGCCGACCGCCCGCTGGCGCCCGGTGATCACCGGCGGGGACGCGGCCGTCTATCGCGACTTCGCCGCCGCCATGCCGCCGGTGGTCCGGGCCGCGGACACCGGGGTGGGCCGCACCCTGCGCGACGCGCTCGACGCCCTGGTCGACTCCGCCGCCCGCACGATGCTGCCGGAGCGGCTGCTGCTCGGTCACCGGGCCGGCCGCAAGGCGCCGCTGCCCGACCGCTGGATCGCCGCGCTCACCGCCGACGACCCGAGGCTGCCGGAGAGTCGCCCGGAGGAGGTACGCGAGCTCGGCACGGCGCTCGGCGACTGGCTGCGTGCCGCCAACGAGGCGAACGGGCCGGTCCGGGTGAGCTTCCGGCTGGCCGAGCCGGTCCCCGGGTCGGATGCGTGGCGGCTGTCGTTCGCCCTGCAGTCGGCCGAGGACCCGAGCCTCTGGCTTCCGGCCGCCGACGTCTGGGACGGCGCCCGCTTCCCCGGCATGCCGCCGCGGCCGGACGAGATGCTGCTCGCCGGGCTGGGCCGGGCGGTCCGGCTCTTCCCGCTGCTGCACGTCGCGCTGGCCGACCAGCGGCCGGCCGAGATGGAGCTGGCCACCGGCGAGGCGCACGACTTCCTCCGGCAGGCCGCGCCGCTGCTGCAGGCCGCCGGCTTCGGGGTGCAGCTGCCGACCTGGGCCGGGCGCAAGGCGGTCGGCCTCAAGCTGACCACCCGGTCGAAGAGTTCGTCGAAGAGCCGGGCGGTGGCCGCATCGGGCTTCGGGCTGGAGCAGCTGGTCGACTTCCGGGTCGATCTGGTCATCGGCGAGCACGTGGTGAGCGCCGAGGAGCTGGCCGAGCTGGCCCGGCTGAAGGTGCCGCTGGTCCGCGTCCGCGGGCAGTGGGTGGAGCTGGACGATCGGCAGCTCAAGGCCGCGCTGCGGGCGGTGGACCAGCGACGCGCGGGCGAGCTGACCGCGGGTGAGGTGCTCCAGCAGGTGATCGACGGCGGCGAGGAGGACCTGCCGCTGGTCGAGGTGGACGCCGACGGGGAGCTCGGTGACCTGCTGTCCGGGCAGGCGGCCGAGCGGATCGCGCCGCTGCCGACGCCGCCGGGGTTCCAGGGGACGCTCCGCCCGTACCAGGAACGCGGTCTTTCCTGGCTGCACTTCCTCTCGCGCCTGGGGTTGGGCGGGATCTTGGCGGACGACATGGGCCTGGGCAAGACCGCCCAGACGCTGTCCCTCCTGCTGACCGATCGGAAAGGCCCGACTCTGCTGATCTGTCCGATGTCCCTGGTCAGCAACTGGCAGAAGGAAGCCGCCAGATTTGCCCCGTCAATCCGGGTGTATGTCCACCATGGTGCATCCCGCAGCCGCGCGAGCCTGGACGAGGCCGATCTGACCATCACGACCTACGGCACCGCCGTGCGCGATTTGTCCACTTTAAGCCAAATATCGTGGGAACGGGTCGTCTGCGACGAGGCCCAGGCGATCAAGAACAGCGGCACCCGGCAGGCCCAGGCAGTGCGCACGATCAAGGCGCGTACCAGGATCGCCCTCACCGGCACCCCGGTGGAAAACCACCTGGCCGAGCTCTGGTCCATCATGGACTTCTGCAACCCCGGGCTGCTCGGCCCGGCGAAACGGTTCCGCCGCCGCTTCCAGGAGCCGATCGAGGTACGCCAGGACGAGGACGCCGCGGCCGCCCTCAAACGCGCGACCGGCCCGTTCGTGCTGCGCCGGCTCAAGACCGACAAGACGATCATCTCGGACCTGCCGGAGAAGAACGAGATGAAGGTCTGGTGCACGCTCACCCCCGAGCAGGCGACGCTCTACCAGGCCGTGGTCGAGGACATGATGGCCACGATCGAGAGCACCGAGGGGATCGAGCGCCGCGGCAACGTGCTCGCCGCGATGACCAAGCTCAAGCAGGTCTGCAACCACCCGGCGCACCTGCTCAAGGACGGTTCCCGGCTGCCGTCGCGCTCGGGCAAGCTGGCCCGGCTCGAGGAACTGGCCGAGGAGATCATCGAGGACGGGGACAAGGCGCTCGTCTTCACGCAGTACTCGGAGTGGGGGTCGCTGCTTCAGCCGTACCTCACCGCCCTTCTCGACCGGCCGGTGCTGTGGCTCCACGGTGGACTGCCCAAGGCCCGGCGGGACGAGATGGTCGAGCGGTTCCAGACCGACGACGAGCCGATGCTTTTCCTTCTCTCCCTCAAGGCGGCCGGAACCGGGCTGAACCTGACCGCCGCGAACCACGTCGTCCACTTCGACCGGTGGTGGAATCCCGCGGTCGAGGACCAGGCGACCGACCGTGCGTTCCGGATCGGGCAGTCGCGGGACGTACAGGTCCGGAAGTTCATCTGCACCGGCACGCTGGAAGAGAAGATCGACGCGATGATCGAACGGAAGAAGGCGCTCGCCTCGTCGGTGGTCGGCACCGGCGAGGACTGGATCACCGACCTGAACACCGACCAGCTGCGCGAGCTGTTCTCTTTGGACAGTGGGGCGGTGCGCTGAGATGCCGATCGATCCCGAGGGCCGATTCTTCGAGGGCGCCAAGCCGATCGCCGTCGACGGCGGCATCGCGGTGCGCGCCAAGCGCGGCAAGATCGGCGAGCAGTGGTGGTCGCGGCGCTTCGTCGACGTCCTGGAACGCGTCTGCGACGGCGGGCGGCTCGCCCGCGGGCGGGCTTACGCCCGCAAGGGCCAGGTCATGGACTTCCAGCTCGCCGCGGGCAAGGTGACGGCTCGGGTGCAGGGTTCCCGACCGCAGCCGTACGAGGTGAGCATCGGCATCGCCGCCTTCGACGCCACACAGTGGGCGGACGTGACGGAGTCGCTCGGCGGTCGAGCGCTCTACCGGGCCGCGCTGCTGGCCGGCGACATGCCCCGGGAGATTCTCGACGTGTTCGCCGAGCACGGCCTGCCGCTCTTCCCCGATCGGCTGGACATCCGGTGCAGCTGCCCGGATTGGGGCGTGCCCTGCAAACATGGCTCCGCGGTGCTGTACGTGCTGGCCGAGGCGTTCGACGACGACCCGTTCCTGGTGCTGGCCTGGCGCGGGCGCGACCGGGAGACGCTGCTCGCCGCGCTGCGCGGCACGCCCGAGCCGGTCGAGGCGGTCGACCCGCTCGCGGTCGACGAGACGCCGCTCGAGGACCACCTGGCCGACTTCTACGCCCCCGGCATGAGCCTGAGCCGGCTGCGCGAGCGGCCGTCCCGGGTCGCCACGCCGCCCGAGCTGCTGCTGCGGGCCCTGGACGCGCCGCAGGTGAAGGTGCGGCACATCCCGCTGACCGACCTGCTGCGCTCGGCGTACCGCGGGCTCGCGGAGTCGCCGTCCACCGAGGACGACGACTCCCTCGACTAGGTCAGCCCTTCCGCCATTTCTGGTTTGCCGAGCCGGCGCAGTCCCAGAGCTGGAGCTTCGCGCCGTCGGCCGAGTTCACGTCGACGATGTCGACGCACTTGTTCGCCTGCGGGTTGACCAGGTCGCCGGCGCTGCTGAGCACGAACTGTTGCGCGCCGGTGCCGTTACAGGTCCAGAGCTGGACCGCGGCGCCGTTCGCCGTGGAGCCGCCCGACACGTCCATGCACTTGCCGTTCTGGCTGGCCAGCGTGCCGTTCGTGAAGGTCCATTTCTGCGCGTTGGTGCCGTTGCACGGCCACATCTGCAGCCGGGCACCGTCGACGAAGTTCGAGCTCGGCACGTCGATGCACTTGTCGTTGAGCGAGCTGATCACGGAGACCGCGGTCGGGGTGGTGCCGCCGCCACCGCCACCGCTGAACGGCGAGAGCACGATGCCGGCCGACCGCGGGTCACCGTCGTTGACCAGGGACTCGAAGTTGCCGACGTCGTCGAAGGGGAACGCGTAGGCCTTGCCGTCGGCCATGTTCGCGTGGATCACCTTGGCGTACACGTTGGTGGGGTTGTTCTGGTAGAACTGCGCGGCGTTGGTGCTCGGCTGGGTGTCGATCGTGCCGAGCGTGCCGCGGTTGAGGGCGGCGCAGAGCGTACGGGAAATGGGCCCGACGACCTGGTCGTTCGGCGCCGGGAGATCGCCCGCGCAGCCCCACACGCTGGCCGAGGACGGCTTGTTGAACGAGGCGACCTGGGCGCCCGAGGAGTTGGTGAAGTTCATGACGTTGCCCGAGGTCCGGCCGAAGTACTTGGTGTTCGGCTGGTCGGCGAAGGGCACCACGGTCAGTGTCTTCCCGGTGTACGCATTCCACGCCGAGGAGATGTACGAGTCGAGATACGTACTGCTCAACAGCCCGGCGCCGGCCGCCTTGCCGGGCGAGAGGACCCGCAGCACGGTCCCGTCCGACCGGGTGTAGACGGTGTTCGCCCAGCCCGAGGTGCCGCGAATCGTGTTGATCACGCTGTCCCGGCCGTTCGCGACCAGATCGCCGGTGCGTTTGGTGACGCCGGCGCTGTTCGTGACGGTCACGGCGTGCGGCACCGCGAACATGTCGACCTGAGAGCTGTTCAACCACAGGCCGGAGTCGTTGTAGGTGAACTCGCTCCAGTCGAACAGGATGTTCTGGTTGGCGTCGCCGGCCGCCCACGGCGCGGGCTGCACCAGCCCGTCCGGGGTCAGGTAGAACTTCAGCTTCTCGCCGAGCGAGAAGTAGACCCGGCCGGAGAACCCGCGCGGGAAGTTGATCGTGGTGCTGCCGCCGTTGCCGGGGCCGCCGATCGAGACGTCCGGCGCGGGCGACGGCGGGATCTGCCCGCCGCTCCACGCGGTGAAGGCGCCGCCCTGGTTGACGTATCCGAGCTTGCCCGAGGACAACTGGACGCCGAGGACGTACAGGTAGACGGCATCGCCGCGACCGGTGCTGTTGGTGACGGTGACCGGCAGGAGGTTGGGGCCGACGGCCTGGGCCGCCGACGGTTCGATGGCGGCCGCCAGTGGCACGGCCACCGCCAGGGCGGCGAGGGCGCGGAGGACTTTACGCACGGGGAGACACCTCTTTCCGCTGCTAGGGGGATGGGGGCGGAGAGCGCTCTCACCACAGGCTCAGCTTTGTTAACAACATGTGTCAATAGATAGGTACAGATGTACTTCGTCCCCGGGCAAACCTTGTACCGAACGGGCATAGGGTGGGCCGGTGACAGAGATGAGCTACCGCCGACTGGGCACGTCGGGCCTGGTCGTGTCCGTGGTCGGCATAGGCTGCAACAATTTCGGCCGCAAGCTCGACGCGGACGGCACCCGGGAGGTCGTCGAAGCGGCGATCGACGCCGGGATCACGCTGTTCGACACCGCGGACATCTACGGCACCCCGCACGGCACCTCCGAGCAGTTGCTCGGCGCCGCTCTCAAGGGCCGCCGCGACGACGTCGTGCTGGCCACCAAGTTCGGCATGAACATGGAGGGGCTCAACGGCAACGACTTCGGCGCCCGCGGCTCCCGGCGGTACGTCGTGCGCGCGGTCGAGGCCTCGCTGCGCCGGCTCGAGACCGACTACCTCGACCTCTACCAGCTGCATGAGCCCGACCCGGCCACCCCGATCGAGGAGACGCTGGCCGCCCTCGACGACCTGGTCCGCTCCGGCAAGGTGCGCTACCTGGGCAACTCCAATTTCGCCGGCTGGCAGATCGCGGACGCCGACTGGACCGCCCGGGCCGGCAACCTGACCCCGTTCATCAGCGCGCAAAACCGGTACAGCCTGCTCCAGCGCCAGGTCGAGGCCGAGGTGGTGCCGGCCTGCGAGCAATTCGGGCTCGGCCTGCTGCCGTTCTTCCCGCTCGACTCCGGCCTGCTCAGCGGCAAGTACCGGCGCAACGAGACGCCCGCCGCCGGCACCCGCCTGTCCCTGGATCGATACCAGCAGTTCCTGGACGCCGCCGACTGGGACACGATCGAGGCGCTCACCGCGTTCGGCGCCGAGCGCGGGCACAGCCTGCTCGAGGTGGCGATCGCCGGTCTCGCCGCGCGGCCCGCAGTGACGAGTGTCATCGCCGGGGCGACCAGCGCCGAGCAGGTGCAGGCCAACGCCGCGGCCGGGAGCTGGCAGCTCGACGCCGACGACCTGGCGGCCCTGGACGCGATCCTGGAGGGGTGAGCGGGTTTCAGACCTCGGCGAGGTGCGGGCCGTCGGCGGGGAGCTCGGGCACCTCGCCGCGCAGGGCGGCCCGGCGGGCGAACTCGCGCAGGCCGGCGATCTGCCGCTCACCGAGCGAGAAGTCGAGCGTCCGGAAGTACGTGGCCAGGGTCTGCGCGTCGAACGGCTCCCACCGCGCGGCGGCCTCGGCGGCCTGGTCGAGCTCGCCCAGGCACAGGTCGCGGGAGCGCTGGAACGCCTCGTGCACGTCCTTGACCGCCCCGGGGTTGACCGCGGCGTACTCCTTGCGGACCGCCCAGACCGCGAAGACCATCGGCAGCCCGGTCCAGTCGCGCCAGGCCTGGCCCAGGTCGGTCACGGTGAGGCCGAGGCGGGGCGCCTCGTACATCGCGCGCAGCGCCGGGTCGCCGATCAGCACGCCCGCGTCCGCCTCCATCAGCATCTGGGTCAGCTCGGGCGGACAGCGGAAATACTCCGGCTCGGCGCCGTACTTCTCGGACAGCAGCATCTGGGCCAGCATCACCCCGGTGCGCGAGGTCGAGCCGAGCGCCACCGGCCGCCCGTCGAGCTCGGCCAGCGGCCGGGTGGAGATCAGGTTGACCGAGAGCACCGGGCCGTCGCTGCCGACCGCGAGGTTGGGCAGCAGGAGCAGCTCGTCGGCGTGCCGTAGGTACTCGACCAGGGTGATCGGGCCGATGTCGAGCCGGCCGTCGACCAGGTCTTGGCTGAGCTTGTCCGGAGTGTCCTTGCGCAGGTCGACGTCGAGCAGGGCGCCGGAGCGCATCAGGCCCCAGTAGATCGGCAGGCAGTTGAGGAACTGGATGTGCCCTACCCGGGGCCGGTCGGCGACGTCGCTCATGACCTGGACGCTATCCCCTCCGCCACGGCTACCGGCATCGGGAGTTGATCGGGGTGGCTCGCATCGCACCGCGGCGCCGACACCGGTGTGCTGCTCTCGAACCCCGGTTGAACGCTGCCTGCGGTCGATTTGTCGGCTCTGGTCACGATCGGGATGGCGGCCAGGGCCGTGCCGAGTCCCAGGGCGCCGGCCGCGGCGACCAGCAGGCGGGGGTCGAAGTGGTCGACCAGCGGGCCGGCCACCAGCAGGCCCAGCAGGGACGCGGTCTGGACGGCGGCGGTCATCACCGCGAAGGCCCGGCCGTGGGCGGCGGCCGGCGCCCGATCGGCGACGATCACGAAGACGAAGACGTTGATGCCGCCGTTGCAGACGCCGCCGAGCAGCCAGAGCGGGATCAGCCAGCCGGCGCTGCCGACCGCGGCGCCGGCCAGGATCGGGGCGCACGAGCCGGCAACCAGGGCCAGCAGGGCGGGAACGGTGATCTTCCGCGGCGGGAAGCGGCCGAAGGCGGCACTGCCGAGGAGCATGCCGGCCGCCCAGGAGGCGCCCACGATGCCGTAGACCGTGGTCGACGCGTGCAGCGTGCCCCGGATGAAGAAGACATCGAAGACGTTGATCGCGTTGACGCCGGCGATGACCGCCGCCAACGAACCGATCATGACGGCGAGGACCCGATCATCCCGTACGCGGAAAGCCTGGTCCTGGGTTTGTTCTTGGTCGGTCCTGGCGGGGTGGCGGCGGGTGCGCACGGCCAGACCGGCGACGATCAGCGCCAGGTAGCTCATCGCGTCGAGCAGCAGCGGGAGGCGGCTGCCGCTCTGCCCGACCAGGATGCCGGCGAGCGCGGGGGCGATCAGCGCGCCCACGATCCCGGCGGTCTGGGTGAGGCCGCTCGCCCTGGCTAGGTCCTCCGGGCGGACCATGCGCGGGATCAGCGCGGAGAGGGTCGGCTGGGTGATCGCCAGGCCGCAGGCGAGCAGCGCGACCAGTCCGATGATCGCGATCGGGTTGCGCACGAACGCGAGGACCGCGCAGACCAGGCACTGGGCAAGGCCGGCCAGGACGAGGACGGTTCGGCTGTCCGCCCGATCGGCGATCCGGCCGGCGATCGGCGCGAGCAGGGCCAGCGGAAGGCTCGCCGCGATCAGCAGGCCGGAGACCGCGAGGCCGCCGTGGCCGGTCTGCTGCAGGACGAGAGCGAGGGTGGTGGCCGCGAGGAAGTCACCGCAGACCGAGACGCCGCGGCTGCCGGCGACGAGGTAGACGTCCGACCAACGAGAATCGCCAGATGTGAAGGACATACTTCGAAAGTATTCCTTCACATCTGGTTCGCGCAAGCCCCCAGCTACACCTCGGGGATCGACGAGTAGGTGATCGTCACCCGCCGCACGCCAGCCGGCGGGTCCGCCTGCCGCTTCCGAATCGCGTACGGTTCGACCAGGTCACGCACCTTTTCATTGAGTTCTCGCAGCTCGTCCGCGGTGACCAGCACCCGCTGCCCCATGATCGCCCCGAGGTCCCGCCACTCCGGCGGCTCCTCGGTCACCCGGGCCAGCCAGGCCACCGCCCGCGCCTGGTCCCGATGCAGGTAGAGGTCGACCAGCGCCTCGCTGGCGGCCCGCGCCCCCGGCTCATCGAGGTCGGGGTCGATGCGTACCGAGTGGGACTTGCCGCGCCAGAGGCGTTCCCGCCCGTCGCCGCGGCTGGGCGCCTGCTCGACCAGGTCGTACTTGGCAAGCTCGCGCAGGTGGTAGCTGGTCGCGCTGGGCGACAGCCCGACCATCCCGGCCACCTCGGTGGCGCTCACCGCGGCCCCGGTGTCGTTCAGATACTCCACGATCTCGATGCGCGCGGGATGCGCCAAGGCCCGCATGACCCGCGGATCGGCGATCCGCATTCCGTCGCGCTCGGTACGCCCCTCAGCCATGCCCCCATTCTTCAACTGGAAAATCGGTGGACGGGGAGTGGGGCGGGCGTAGGGTTGAGGGCCGCTTGACGGCCGTGGTGAGCATGCACCGCAGCGGACGTCCTCCGCGCCGCAGGCCGGTGGTCGGTCTCGGATACGCGAGCAGCCCGCAAGCCAGTCCCGAGGATGGACCGTGTCGACGTTTGACCTGGACACCGAACTCTCCGCCGAACGCCGTCATCTCGCCGAGTCGCGGGCCGCGCTGGCCCGGATGCGGGGGCGCGCCGAGGCCCTCTTCTCCGCCGGTGCCGAGGTCGCCGGTGACCCGTACGGCGCGGAGGCGCTCGGCCGGACGCTCTCCCGCCGGGTCGCCGAGCTCGCCGACGACCCCACGACGCCGCTGTTCTTCGGCCGGCTCGACATCGAGGACGCCAACTACTACGTCGGGCGGCGGCACGTCACCGACGACGCCGGCGAGCCGATGGTGCTCGACTGGCGGGCGCCGCTGTCCCGCTCGTTCTACCGGGCCAGCGTGCGCGACCCGCAGGGGGTGGCGACCCGGCGCCGGTTCGGGTTCGTCAAGGGGGAGCTGACCAGCTTCGAGGACGAGCACCTGGACCGCGGCGAGGAGCTGGGCACCAAGAGCCGCATTCTGACCGCCGAGATCGAGCGGCCACGCGTCGGGCCGATGCGCGACATCGTGGCGACCATCCAGCCCGAGCAGGACGAGCTGGTACGCGCCGAGCTGGCCGACTCGATCTGCGTGCAGGGCGCACCCGGCACCGGTAAGACTGCGGTCGGCCTGCACCGGGCCGCCTACCTGCTCTACCTGCACCGGGAACGACTGCGCCGGTCGGGGGTGCTGATAGTCGGGCCGAACACGGCGTTCCTCTCGTACATCTCGGCCGTCCTGCCCGCTCTCGGCGAGATCGAGGTGCAGCAGGCGACAGTGGACGGCCTGATCTCACGGCAGCCGGTGCGCGCGGTCGACAGCGAGGCGGCGACGCTGGTCAAGCACGACGTGCGGATGGCCGAGGTGCTGCGGAAGGTGCTCTGGTCGCGGCTGGCCAAGCCGACCGAGCCGATCATGGTGTCGGACGGGTCGTACCGCTGGCGGATCGATCCCGAGCCGCTGCGCCGGATCGTCGACGAGGCCCGGCGCGAGGGGCTGCCCTACTCGGTGGGGCGCGAGCGGGTGCGGGCCCGGGTGGTCGGGCTGCTCCAGCGGCAGTCGGAGTACCGCACCGGGAACTCGCCGGGCGAGACCTGGCTGCGCAAGATGAGCAAGGTCGCGCCGGTCACGGCGTTCCTGGAGAGCGCCTGGCCGGCCGTCTCGCCCGAGGCGCTGGTGGTGGAGATCCTGGTAAATCCGGAGAAGTCGGGTGAGATGCTCCGTGCCGACGAACAGGACGCCATTCGCTGGGCCAAGCCGCCCAAGACGGTCAAGTCGGCGAAGTTCTCCGCCGCCGACCTCCTGCTGATCGACGAAGCGGCCGGGCTGATGGAGCGGGAGAGCAGCTTCGGCCACGTGGTGGTCGACGAGGCCCAGGACCTCTCCCCCATGCAGGCCCGGGCGATCGCCCGGCGCAGCGAGCACGGCTCGATCACCCTGCTGGGCGACCTGGCCCAGGGCACCGCGCCGTGGGCCGCCGCCGAGTGGCGCGACACCCTCGGCCACCTCGGCAAACCGGAGGCGAAGGTGGTCCCGCTGACGGTCGGCTTCCGGGTCCCCGCCGCGGTCGTCGCCCTGGCCAACCGCCTGCTCCCGGCCCTCGCGGTCAACGTTCCCGAGGCGGTGTCGCTGCGCCGCGACGGCGATCTGTCGATCATTCCGGTCGCCGACGCCGCCCAGGTGGACGCCGAAACGCTGGTCGAGGTCACCGCCGCGCTCGAGCACGAGGGCTCGGTCGCGGTCATCGCCGCCGACGCCGCGGTCGGTCGTCTCCGCGCGCACCTCGCCGCCGCGGGGATCGAGAACGCGACCCCCGACGATGTCGACTCCGAGGCGCGGGTCACGGTCGTGCCCGCCACGGTGGCGAAGGGCCTCGAGTACGACCACGTGATCGTCCACGAGCCGGCCGACATAGTCGACGCCGAGAGCCGCGGGCTGAACCGGCTCTACGTGGTGCTCACCCGAGCGGTCTCGCGCTTGTCGGTCGTCCACGCGAGGCCGCTACCGCAGGCGCTCACCCCGTCAGCGGCTTGACCCACCGGGACCAGTCCGCCTGGCGACGGTAGCCGCCCGCGGACCACGCGCCGTGCGCGTCGGTGTTGTCGTCGAGCACCATCGCGTCGGCGCGGGTGCCGCCGAGGGCCCGGAAACGCTCCTCGGCGGTCGCGATCAGCCGCCGGCCGATCCCCTCGCGGCGGCGGTGCGGCGCGACCGCGAGCCGGTAGAGGTGGCAGCGCCAGCCGTCCCAGCCGGCGATGACCGTGCCGACGATCTCGTCGATGTCGACCGCGACCAGCAGCGCGTCGGGGTCGCGCAGGTGCAGCGCGGCGAGGGCGGCGTGGCTGTCGGCGGGCCGGTTGTCGTTCTCGGCGGCGGCCTGCCAGAAGGCGAGGACGTCGCCGAGTTCGCCGGCGAGGGCGGGGCGGATCATCACAACCCAAAGACTAGTCAACTTTATGGCACAAACCTCTTTGACTTTGTGTTGTAAAGTTCTTTGCATGGAACCCATCGATGACGACGAACCGCTCGGCAACCCGGCCGACTCGCTCGCGCTGATCCAGCGGGAGCGCACGAATCTCTCCCGTGACCTCACGCCCGACCCGCGGTTGATGTACTGGCCGTGGGGCATCGCCTGGCTAATCGGCTTCGGCCTGATGTTCCTGCGCTTCGGGCCGGACGGCCGGGTCTTCGTCGACCTGCCCGACTGGCTGCCGCTGACCGTGCTGTCGCTGTCGTTCATCGCGGCCGGCGTGATCACCGGTGTGACCGGCGGCCGCGTCGCCGCACAGACCCGGGGGCCGTCCTCGAGCCAGGGTGTGATGTACGGCTGGACCTGGGGCATCGCCTTCAGCGGCATGTCCCTGCTGTTCGCCCAGTACGGCGACGCGCTGCCGGACGAGAAGCTCGGCCTGCTCTGGGCCGGCGGGCTGGTCGCGCTCACCGGCGCGTTGCACATGGCCGGCGGCGCGATCTGGAACGACCGCCAGCTCTTCATCCTCGGCGCCTGGACCAGCGTGATCAACGTGGTCGGCATCCTGGCCGGCCCCGGCTGGCACTCGCTGATCGTGGCGATCGCCGGGGGCGGCGGCATGCTGATCTTCGGCTTCCTCGGTTGGCTGAGGTTCCGATGACCGACGGCACCGAGCTCGATCCGGTGATCCACGCCCAGGCCCGGCTGCGGGTGGTCTCCGCCCTCTCCGTGCTGCGCGAGGACGACCGGGTCACCTTTCCCCGGCTGCAGGACTCGCTGCGGATGACCGCCGGCAACCTCTCGGTCCATCTGCGCAAGCTCGAGGACGCCGGATACGTCGAGGTCACCAAGACCCACCAGGGCCGCACCCCGGCCACCTTCGTCCGGCTCACCCGCCGCGGCCGGCTGGCCTTCGAGCAGTACCAGGAGACGTTGCAGGCACTCCTCAGGCCGAGCTCCACTTTGGAGGAAACGCCGTGATGCTCGCCCGCGCCATCGAGGTCAGCCGCCGGTACGGCGAGACCCTCGCGCTCGACAACGTCTCGCTCGACATCGCGGCCGGCGAGCTCGTCGGCCTGCTCGGTCCCAACGGCGCCGGCAAGAGCACGCTCCTCGCCCTGCTCACCGGCATCCGGTCCGTCACCTCGGGCCGGGTCGAGCTGCTCGGCGGCGATCCGCGCCGGCCGGCCAGCCGGCGGCACCTCGGGGTCACCCCGCAGGAGACCGGCCTGCCCGACTCGCTCCGCGTCGGCGAGGTCGTCGACTTCGTCCGCCGGCACTACCCCGACCCGCTTCCGCGCGACGAGGTGCTGGCGCGGTTCGGCCTGACCCATCTCGTACGCCGGCAGACCGGTGGCCTGTCCGGCGGTGAGAAGCGGCGGGTCGCCGTGGCGCTGGCCTTCGCCGGCCGACCGCGGATCGTCTTCCTCGACGAGCCGACCACCGGGCTCGACGTCGAGGCCCGCCGGTCGCTCTGGGAGGGCATCCGGCAGTTCCACGCCGAGGGCGGCGCGGTCGTGCTGACCAGCCACTACCTCGAGGAGGTGGAGGCGCTGGCCCGGCGGGTCGTGGTCATCGGGGGTGGCCGGGTGCTCGCCGACGACACCGTCGCGGCGGTGCGCGGCCTGGTCGCGGTGCGCCGGGTCAGCCTGAGCTCACCCGTACCGCTGCCGGTTTTGCCTGGTCTGAGCGCAACCGACCGGGAGGGCGACCGATGGCACCTGCTCACGCCCGACTCGGATCGGCTGGTTCGCGACCTGGTCGCGGCCGAGGTGCCGTTCACCGACCTGGAAGTACGCCCGACGTCGCTGGAAGAGGCCTTCCTGACCCTCACCGGGGAGAAACCCCCGTCCAACCACCCCGCCACCACCCTTGAACGGACTGAGAACTCATGGCTGCTCTCGTCCTGACCCACGCCCGCTTCCAGCTGATCGAGACGGCACGCACGCCGATCGCGGTGATCGGCAGCGCGTTCTGGCCGGCGGCGTCGATGCTCGCCTTCGTGGTGCCGTTCGTCGGCGACGATCCGGCGGCGGCGACCTACGCGACCGCGTCGATGGTGACGTTCGCCGTGATGAGCACCAACCTTTTCCAGTACGGCGTGGGCGTCGCCGACGATCGGGTGCAGCCCTGGGAGCCGTACGTGCGTACCCTCCCGGCCGGCGCACCTCCCCGCTTCGCCGGCCGGCTGCTCTCCGGTTTGGCGCTGATGGCGTTCTCGCTGCTCCCGGTCGTGCTGATCGCCACGTTCCTGACCGCCGCGACGCTGACCCCGCTCGCCTTCCTGACCGCCGCCGGGGCGACCGCGGTGATCGCGGTGCCGTTCATCCTGATGGGACTCGCGATCGGCTACTCGATGCCGCCGAAGGCCGCGGTCGTGGTCGCGCAGGTGCTGTTCTTCCCGCTCGCGTTCGGCGGCGGCCTGATGACGGCGCCGGGCAGTGCGCCCGGCTTCGTCGAGCAGCTCGCGCCGTACCTGCCGACCGGCGCCTCGGTACGCCTGATGTGGGCCGCGGTCGGCGACTATCCCCTGCACGTCGGGTCGGTGTTGTCGTTGATCGTGTGGATTGTCGGGCTCGGCGGGGTGGCGCTGTGGGCATATCGACGTGACGAAGGTCGCAGGTACCGCTAGAAGTCGACACTTAACCCCAACCAAAGGCACGCAGTGCGACGATGCCCGCCATGACCGCATCGACGCCTGGCTTTCCTACCTGGGTGGACCTGGGAACGGCCGACCTCGACGAGGCAAGGCACTTTTACTCAGAGTTGTTCGGCTGGAGCTTCTCCGACGACGGGTCGTACACGACGTTCCTGCTGAACGGGCAGCCGGTGGCCGGCGCCGGCCCACTGCTCGGCGAAGGGCAGCCGACGGCCTGGAGCACGTACCTCGCCACGAACGACGCCGACGGGGTGGCGGCACGGGTCACCGCCAACGGGGGCAAGGTGCTGGTTCCGCCGTTCGACGTGCACGACCAGGGGCGGATGGCGGCGTTCCTGGACCCGGGCGGCGCGCCGTTCAGCGTGTGGCAGGCGGGGACGGTGCCCGGCGCGGCCGTCTTCGACGTGCCGGGCGCGCTGACCTGGAACGAGCTGAACACGCGCGATCTCGAGGGGGCGCACGCCTTCTACGGTGCGGTGTTCGGGTGGCAGTTTCGGCACAGCACGCTCGGTGAGGCGCCGTACCTGGTGGCCAAGCTGCAGGACACGGCCATCTGCGGGATCCAACCGATGAGCGCGTCGCAGTGGCCGGCCGACATCTCGCCACATTGGATGGTGTACTTCGCCGTCCAGGATTGCGATCGGGCGGCGGGGCATGTGGTGGCGCTGGGCGGCCAGGTGCTGTTCCCGCCGGCGGACCTGCCGATCGGACGGTACGCGGTGGTGTCCGACCCGCGGGGTGGGATGTTCGCGCTGCTCGCCTCGACTCGGTAAGCGCTTTCCGGGTACATTGACGACTATCCATGTCGTCTCCCCGCGGCTGCTCGGCCTCTTGGGGAGACGATCATGATTCGGTGGCTCGCTGCGACCATGCTTCTGGTTCCGTTGCTGGTGGGGGCATCGGCCGCCGCCGCCGACCCGGCGTGCGCTGCGTCTGGCACCGCCGGCTCGACCGGGGCCGTGGCGGCCGCCGGGCCGACCGTCTGGCTTGCCGGTGACTCGACGATGGCCAATCCGAGCGCCACCTGCCCGGTCGGGTGGGGCAGCCAGTTCGGGGCGCTGTTCCAGTCCGGGGTGACGGTCAACAACCGGGCCGTGGCCGGGCGCAGCATCCAGACGTGGCTCTACGAGGGCAACGTGACCAGCACCAAGGGCTCCAACGGCGAGTGCGTGCTCAGCTCCACCACGTACTCGACGCGCTGGCAGGAGATGCTCAGCGGGATGAAATCGGGTGACTACCTGGTCGTGCAGTTCGGCATCAACGACGGCGACACCAACTGCCCGCGGCACGTCGGGACCGCCCGATACCAGCAGCTGATGACCATGATGGCGCAGGCGGCCCTGGCCCGCGGCGCGCACCCGATCCTGCTCACCGCGGTCGCCGCGATCACCTGCTCGGGCAGCACGGCGGTGAAGAACCGGGGCTTCGTCACGCAGACGACCGCGGCCGGGTCGGCGACCGGCTCGCCGGTGATCGACCTGCAGACGCTGAGCGTGAACCGCTACAACAGCCTGCACTTCTGCCCGAACAACGGCGACTACACGACCGGCGCGCTGGGCGCGTTCTTCTGCAACGACCACACCCACTTCGAGACGTACGGGGCGCAGCAGATCGCCGGTCTGGTGGCGGGGGCCCTCCGCAGCCAGAACATCCCGCTGGCCGCCTATCTCAAGTAGTCAAGTAACCCGGACCGGCACCACCAGCGGGCCGTGCTCGCCCTCGATGACCCGGACCCGCACCCGGTAGTGCTTTGCCAGGTTGGCCTCGGTCAGCACCTCGCGCGGCGGGCCGGCCGCCACCACCCGCCCGCCCGCGAGCAGCACGATCCGGTCGGCGTACTCCCCCGCCGTCGTCAGGTCGTGCATGGTCGCCAGCACGGTCAGGTCGCGCTCCGCCCGCAGCCGGTCGACCAGTTCCAGCACCTCCTGCTGGTGGCCGATGTCGAGCGCGCTGGTCGGCTCGTCGAGCAACAGGATGCGGGCCCCCTGGGCGAGCGCCCGCGCCAGGAACACCCGCTGGCGCTCGCCCCCGCTGAGGGTGTCGAGCCGCCGCGCGGCGAACCGGCCGAGGTCGAGCTCGCCCAGCACCTCGTCGACCATGGCGAGGTCGGCGGCGGACTCCCGGCCGAGCGGCGGGACATAGGGGGTACGCCCGAGCAGCACGTAATCGAAGACCCGCATGGCCGGCGGCACGACCGGCGACTGCGCGACGGTGGCGATCGTCTTGGCCCGCTCCCGCCGATGCAGCTGGTCGACGGGACCGCCGTTGAGTTCGACCCTGCCCTCGAACGGCAGCAGCCCGCCGATGGCTCGCAGCGCCGTCGACTTGCCGGCCCCGTTCGGCCCGATGATCGTCACCCATTCGCCGGCGCCGACCTCGAGATCGACCCCGTCGACGATGAGTGCCTTCTCGAGCCGCACCCGCAGCCCGGCCACGACGATCGCCGACGCGGCACCCGGCACGTCGCCCGCCCGCGCCGCGCCCGGCACGCCGCCCGCGGCACCCGGCACGTCGCCCGGCCGCGCCGCGCCCGGCACGCCGCCCGCGGCACCCGGCACCGCGCCCGGCCGCACCCCACCGGGCACGTCGCGCGGCTGCGCCGCGCCTGGCACGGCGCCACGATCGTCGGCGGCGCGGTCGGTCATGGCGCGGCCGTCCTACTCGTGCGCAGCACCACGATGAAGAACGGCGCCCCGAAGAAGGCGGTCACCACCCCGATCGGGATCTCCGCCTGGCCGCCGGCGGTGCGGGCCAGCAGGTCGGCCAGGGTCAGGAACGCGCCGCCGAAGAGCACCGACAGCGGCAGGATCGAGCGGTAACTCGGGCCGGCCAGCAGGCGCATCGTGTGCGGGACGATGATGCCGACGAAGCCGATCAGGCCGGAGACCGAGACCGCCGCCGCGGTGCCCAGCGAGGCCGCGATGATCAGCAGGTAGCGGCTGCGCTGCGGGTGCAGGCCGAGGCCGGTCGCCTCCTCGTCGCCGACGGAAAGAACGTCGAGCTCGCGGCGCTGGCTGAGGACGATCGCGCCGGTCACCGCCGCGTAGGGCAGGACGAGCAGCACATCGTGCCAGCCGGCGGTGGACAGCCGGCCCAAGAGCCACGTGTACACCTCACGCAGCGTCTCCACGTGGTGCTGCAACACGTACGTCTGGCACGCCGCGAGAAACGCCGAGACCGCGACCCCCGCCAGGATCAGGGTGGCCGGCGACCGGTCGCGGCCACCGGCCGCGCCGAGCACCCAGGTGAGCGCGACCGCGATCAGCGCGCCGACGAACGCCACCATCGGCACGCCGATCGGCAGCTCGGCCGCGACCTCGCCGCTGGTCGAGCGAAAGGCGATCACCGCGGTCACGCCGAGCCCGGCGCCCGCGGCCACGCCGAGCAGGTGCGGGTCGGCCAGCGGGTTGCGAAAGACGCCCTGATACGCCGCGCCGGCCAGGGCCAGCATGCCGCCGACCAGCAGGCCTAGCACCACACGCGGCAGGCGCAGCTCGAGCAGGATCGCCACCTCGCGATCCGAGAGGCCGCTGTGCAGGTGTACGCCCGGAACGAGATCGAGCAACTCCAGCGCGACGCCCGCCGGAGGCAGCGAGACCGAGCCGAAGGAGAGGCCCGCGATCAGCGCGACCAGCACCGCGATAATGCCGCCCACCAACCAGGCCGGACGAAGGCCGGCGGGCCGCACCACGCGCGGGCTCGGCCGCGCTTCGCGCAGGCCGGAGGTCATGCTGCGCCCACCTCAGGCACGCCCTTCCGGCCCTCGCCCGCGACGCCATTCGCAGGTGGGACTGGGTGCCGCTCCGGCCCGGCTGGGTGCCGCGCCGGCCCGGCCGAGTGCCGCGCCGGCCCGGCCGGGTGCCGCTCGGTGCAGGCGGTCATGCCGGGACCTTGGCCACCGCGTCGGCGACGGACTGGACCAGATCGACCGTACGCGGGCCCCAGCGCGACGCGATGTCGTCGTCGAGCGGGAAGATCTGACCGGCTTTGACCGCGGTGACCGTGTTCCAGCCCGGGCGCGCCGCCACGGTCTGCGCCGACTGTTTGCAGCACTTGCTGTCGGCCAGGAAGATCGTGTCCGGATTGGACTTGATCAGCGCCTCCGCGGCGAGCTGCGGATATCCGCCCTTCGCGCCGGTCGGGTCGGCGGGGTCGGCGACGTTGGTCATGCCGAACATCGTGAAGATCGACCCGATGAAGGTCTTCGACGTGACCGAGTAGAGCGACGGGTCGAGCTCGTAGTAGTAGCTGAGCGGCTTGCTGCGGGCCGGCACGCCCTTCACGATCTTGTCGATCTGGCTGGTCATCTGCTGGTGCAGCGCCTCGGCCTCGGCCTGGTGACCGGTCAGACCGCCAAGTTCCCCGATTTCCCGGTACGTGTCATCCATGCTGGTCGCGGCGGGGGCGAGGAAGACGGGGATCTTGAGTTTGCCCAGCTGGTCGACGATCTTGTCGATGTCGTTGGAGAGCACGACGAGGTCGGGGTTCTTGGCGGCGATCGCCTCGGCGTTCGGCTTGAAGCTGGACAGATCGGTCTTCGGCACGCCGGCCGGGTAGTCGGACTGGTCGTCGACGGCCACCACCTGCGGCCCGGCCCCGATCGCGAACAGCATCTCGGTGGCGGTCGGGCTGAGCGAGACGATCCGCTTCGGCTGCGCGTCCAGCGTCAGGCTGCCGACGGTGACCGGGTACGACGCGGCGGCGCTGGGCGCCGACGATCCTCCGGTCGTCGCCGACTTGTCGTCGCCCGAGCCGCAGCCGCCCACCAGGAGCAGGGCGGCCGTCGTCACGACGGCGGTGAGTACACGTTTCATAAGGTCCTCCGGTCGGCCGGGCAAGCGGTGCTGCTTCGCCGACAGGAACCCGGATCGCCCGGCCCGCCCGCGAGGCGCCCCTCCCCGAGAGCGCTACTTCGCGACCGACGCCCAGGCGACCTGGCTAGACCTCAAAGAGGCATCACAGTTGCGGGACAGCGCCGGTTTCTCACCGGCTTCGCTGCGACGCGGTCCCCGGCACGCTACCCCACCCCACCGGCGGTTTCCGCTCGACCTCGATCATCGCGACCTGCATCTCTGCCGGACGCTGCGCGCGCCGCCGATGGAGCCGAGTCGAGCGCGCTCGTCGTCACCTGCCCCGAGGGCTCGGCCTTTCGTCAGCTGGCGCGCGGAGCCTTGGAGCCGCCATCCTCGTCGCCGGCCAGGGCCACCCGGTCACCATCCGCGACAGCCTCGTCGTCGCCGGCCAGGGCCACCCGGTCACCGGCCGCGGCGGCCTCCTCGTCGCCGGCCAGGGCGGCGCGCAGGCGCTGCTTTTCCGCGGTGCGGCGGGAGGCGGCGCCGGCCAGCTGCTCGCCCATCTTGTTGCGCCAGTCGGCGAGCAGGAAGTAGGAAGCGACCGCGGAGACGGCCAGGGCAATCATCGCCTTGACCAGGATGTTGAGCGGGAGCGGCAGGAGCAGCACGAAAATCAGCACGAACAGGCCCAGACGGCCGAGCGTGTACTTGACGGCGGGACTCATTCTTCTCTCCCTAACCCACGCGGTGGCTCAGCCACCGGAGGCCGTAGAACCAGACCAGGCAATAGACGACCGTGCACGTGCCCGCCGCGGCCAGGCCGCTGGCCAGTGCCGGGAAGACCGGCGCGGTGAGGCTCGCGAGACTGAGGCCGGCGGCCACGCCGAAGCCACCGGCCAGCACGGCCACCACGACACGGTACGGCCCGGCCTCGTGGGCGGCGCGGAACTCCTCGGTGAACAGCCACAGCGGGAGGATCAGGGCCAGCCAGCCGCTGGTGTGGCCGAAGTCGGCGACCCTGGTCAGCGCCAGGATCGCCTCGAAGGCCAGCAGCAGAACAGCACCGATCACAAGCCCGGCCAGCGCGGTGCCCAGCAGATCGCCGATGGTGGCCAGGCGTCCGCTGGGGTCGCGGCGAGGGCGCCGCTCACTCTTTGTCTCGGTCATGACAAACCGAGGGTACGCCGTGCCGAAGTGTCCTCTTACGCCCAGACCTGTTGAGGTTCGCTCCGTCGATCGGCCAGGCTCGGGGCCTCGTCATATTCACGGACCACTTCGTAGCGCGTGTTGCGTTCGACCGGCTGGAAACCGGCGTCCCAGATGAGTTCGAGCAGGTCCTCGCGGTGCAGGGTGTGCGGCGTGCCGTACGCGTCGGCGTCGTGTGTGATCTTGTACTCGACCACCGAGCCGTCGAGGTCGTCGGCGCCGAAGTTCAGCGAGAGCTGCGCCACCGAGAGCCCGTGCATGACCCAGAAGCACTTCACGTGCGGCACGTTGTCGAACAGCAGGCGGGAGACCGCGAACGTCTTCAACGACTCGGCCGGTGCGGCCATCGTGGTCCGCGACTGAAGGCGATTACGGATCTTGCCGTCTTGCGAGTCGACGAAGTCGTGCTGGTAGCGCAGCGGGATGAAGACGGCGAAGCCGCCGGTCTCGTCCTGCAGCTCGCGCAGCCGCAGCACGTGATCGACGCGATGCCGCGGCTCCTCGATGTGCCCGTAGAGCATGGTCGCCGGGGTCTTCATCCCCTTCTCATGGGCGAGCCGGTGGATGCGCGACCAGTCCTCCCAGTGGCACTCGTGGTCGACGATGTGCTGCCGGACCTCCCAATCGAAGATCTCGGCGCCGCCGCCGGTCAGCGACTCGAGCCCGGCCGCCATCAGCTCGTCGAGGATCTCCGAGGCGGGCAGTCCGCTGATCTTCTCGAACCACTGGACCTCGGTGGCGGTGAAGCACTTGAGCTTGACGTCGGGCAGTGCCGCCTTCAGCTCGCGCAGCACGTTGGGGTAGTAGCGCCAGGGCAGGGTCGGATGCAGGCCGTTGACGATGTGCAGCTCGGTCAGCTGCTCGTCCTCCATCTCCTTGGCCTTGCGCACCGCCTCGTCGATGCGCATGGTGTATGCATCTTTTTCGCCAGGTTTGCGCTGAAAGGAACAATAGGCGCAGCTTGCCGAGCAAACGTTGGTGAGGTTGAGGTGCCGGTTGACGTTGAACATCACCCGGTCACCGTTCAGCTCGGTGCGCCTGTGGTGGGCGAGGCGGCCGAGCCAGGCGAGGTCGTCGGACTCGTACAGCGCGATGCCGTCCTCGCGGGTCAGCCGCTCGCCTGCATACACCTTCGCCTCGAGCTCACGCTTCAACCCGGCGTCCATGTACGGCCCCTTTCCTGATCCTGGCGATGAGCCTACGGCTTGCCTGTGACACCACCTGTCGGGGCCGGGTCGGGCCGGCGTTCTCGTGATTCCCAGCCTTCTTTCACCTTCGATCAATCGACAGGCCCGTGAGCCATGCGGTAAGCAATTAGGGGAACACCAAGCGGCAGTGGATCACCAAATCGGACCCACGGCCACGGACTGGGAGCTTCATGGCCACATCGCGACACGCAGACCGACGGACCCGCATGGCGCACCCCTGGCGCCCCGCGGGCTTCTCGGCTGCCGCGACGGCCGCGATCGCAGCCCTGTTCACGCCGGTTCCGGCGTTGGCCGATCCCGGCACGGCGGCGCAGGCCCAGGCGCCCGTCGCGCCGGTCGCGGTGCCCGACCCCGGCTCCCGGCCGATGGCGCTCGGCACCCTCCAACTCCCCGGCCAGACCAACACGCAGTCGGTCGTCCGGCACACGATCCCGGGTGCCGCGTCCAGCCCGGTCCTGCAGCAGATCGAAAAGGGCCGCGAAGAGATCGCCACGATGGGCGATCAGCTGATCAAGATCAACGACGACCGCACCCTGGCCACCACCCAGCAGACCACCGCCGAGCAGCAGTACCAGAAGTCCGTCGACGAGATGCTGCAGGCGCGTTCCGACGCCGCGGCCGCCGCGGCCCGCGCGATGATCCAGGCCGCCGCCATGCCGCCGGGTGCCTACGACCCCAACCTCACCGACCTCGACAACTTCGCCCGCCTGCAGCGCGGCGACGCCGACAGCTCCCAGGTCGCCGCCGTCCAGCTGGATAACGCGGAGACCGCCGTCCAGCTGGCCCTGGACGCGAACGCGCTGGCCAAGCAGAAGGTCGACGACCTGACCAAGCAGTACAACGCGCTGAACACCAAGCTCCACAAGAAGGAGGCCACGCAGGGGGCCTTCGAAAACAAGCATCGCGCCGAGCTGAACGCGGCCGAGGCCAGCGAGAGCGCGGTCGACAACGCGCTCGGCCAGCAATACCTGGCGGGCGCCGAGGCGGGTCGCGGCGCCGACTCGCGCGCGGTGCAGGCCCTGGAGTTCGCGCTGGCGCAGCGCGGCGACCCGTACGAGTGGTCCGAGGAGGGCCCCGACAAGTACGACTGCTCCGGCCTGATGTACGCGGCGTACCACTCGGTCGGCTTCCCGCTCGAGCGGGTCTCCCGCGACCAGTACTGGCAGACCCACCTCAAGGTGGTCGACCGCTATTCGCTGCTCCCCGGCGACCTGCTCTTCTTCAGCTACTCCAACAGCTGGCGCGGCATCCATCACGTCGCGATGTACGCCGGCGACGGCATGATGGTCGAGGCCCCGCGCACCGGCCTCAACGTCCGGCTCACCCCGGTCCGCTGGTCGCAGCTGTTCCAGGCCACCCGGGTCTTCGGCTCGGTCCCCGGCATCACCGAGGGCCCCGATCTCGGCTCGCCCGACCCCGACCCGACGACGAGCCCGACGACGACCCCGACCACCAAGCCGACGACGAAGCCGACCACGCCGGCAACGAGCAAGCCGACCAGCAAGCCGACCACGCCGCCGACGAGCAAGCCGACCACCACCCCGCCCACCTCGTCGGCGCCGGCCAGCACGCCCTCCTCCTCCCAGCCGACCTCATCGGCGCCGGCCAGCGACCCCACCACGACCACGAGCGCCGCCGCGCCGGCCGGCGACACGACGTCCAGCGCGGCCGCGCCGTCGACCGCGTCGACCAGCTCGGCGACCGCCACCGAGCACGCCAGCTCGTCGGCGTCCAGCTCATCGGCGTCCAGCTCATCGGCGTCCAAAGCATCGACGTCCAGCGCATCGTCGTCGAACGCATCGACGTCCAGCTCATCGGCGTCCAGGGCATCGACGTCCAGCGCTTCGTCGTCATCCAGCGCGGGTTGATCCGCCCGGCTATCGTCCGCGAGGGCGGTAAAAGATCGCCTTTCCGGTGGTAACGCACCGGCTATGCGAGTGGCCGGGTTGGTGCCGGGTGCGCTGACGCGCGCAGATATGGCACGGTTAAAGGGAGCGCCCGACGTCCCGGACAGTCGGAACGCGGTCGGGAGGATTCATGGACGAGCGGCAGGCGACACCGGACGACGACGGCACCAAGCCGGCCGCCGGTGACGACCACGAGGCCTACGCTCCGCCGCCACCGCCCGCCCCCGGCGCGCTCTGGGCCGACCGGCCCGCCAACGCTCCGGTGAGCGGAGTCAGTGGCCGGGCCTCGGTGCCGGCCCCCGGTTCCGACCGCAGCCCCGGCTCGGTGAGCAGATCCGTGCCCGCCTCCGGCACCGCTCGCGCTCCCGGCTCGGTCAGCGGCTCCGCCCCCGTCTCCGGCCCCGGCCGCACCCCCGGATCGGCCAGCGTCTCCGGCCGCACGCCGGGCTCGGCCAGCGCCTCCGTGCCCACCTCCAACCCGGACCGCACCCCCGGATCGGCCAGCGTCTCCGGCCGCACGCCGGGCTCGGCCAGCGCCTCCGTGCCCACCTCCAACCCGGACAGCACCCCCGGATCGGCCAGCGCCTCCGGCCGCGCGCCGGGCTCGGTCAGCGCCTCCTTCCCGGTTTCTGGCCTCGGTCGCACCACGGGCTCGGTCAGCGCCTCCGCACCCGTCTCCGGCCCAGGCCGGGTGACCGGGTCCGCGCGGCCGGTCAGCCCGTCCGCCGAGAGCCTGGTCCCCGAGCTGGTCGACGGCTCCTCCCGGGAGATCCCGGTCAAACCGGGCGCCGGCGCTGCCCGGGCAACCGTGCCCGGCTCGATCAACCCCGACCCCGGCGCGGTCCGGGCCAGCACCTGGCCGAGCGGCGTCTACGGTGCCCGCCCCGCCGAGTCGCCCGCGAGTGACCGGCCGGTCGTCTCCTCGACCTCGATCGGCTCCGCCACGGTCCCGCCCCGCCCGGCGACGAACAGTCCCGAGCCGAGCGACCCCAACCCCACCGACCCAAAGCCGAGCGACCCCAACCCCACCGACCCAAAGCCGAGCGACCCGGGTCCCAGCGACCCGAAGCCCAGCGACCCGAAGCCCGGCGAGCCCGACCCAGCCCGGCCCGAGCCCGGCGAGCCCGAGCCCTCGAAGCCAGGCGAACCGCGTCCCAGCGACCCGAAACCCAGCGACCCGCGCCCGAGCGAGCCCAAGCCCGGTGAGCCCAAGCCGGGCGAGCCGGAGCCTGCCCCGCATCCGGAGCCGCCGCGCCCGGTGCCGGTTCCACCGGTGCGGCCCGAGCCGTCGAGGCCCGACCCGACAAAGCCGTTCGAGCCGCCGGCGCCGTTCCCGTCGCCGCAGCCCGGGCCGTTCCCGACGCCAGGGCCGTCGCCCGCGCCGAGCCCGACGCCCCCCGGCCCGTCGCCGGTGCCGCCCGGGCCCGGTCCGAGCCCGGTGCCGCCCGGCCCGGGTCCCAGCCCGGTGCCCCCAGGCCCGGGTCCGAGCCCGGTGCCGCCCGGCCCCGGCCCGAGCCCCGTGCCCGGCCCGCCGCAGCCGATCTTCCCGCCGCCCAGCATCGGGGGCAGCGGACGACCGACCGCCGACCGACCGGACGCCGGCGGATGGGCGTTCAGCAAACCAAGCACGGCCGGACCGAGCACGGCCGGACCGAGCACGGCCGGAACGAGCACGGCCGGAACGAGCACGGCCGGAACGAGCACGGCCGGAACGAGCACGGCCGGAACGAGCGCCGCCGGACCAAACGCCGGTGGATCGACCGCGGGCGGCTGGACGCCTGGCGGGTCGGCACCCGGCGGAGCAAGCGCCGGCAGCCCGACCGGCCCACGCAACCCGGCAGGCGCGAGCGGACCGGGTGGCGGCGGATGGCCGACCGGCGGGCCGAGCGCACCCGGAACTGGCGCGGGCGGACCGGCGGCGCCGTCGTCGGCCGGCACTGGGCAGGCCGGGAGCGGCTTCCCGGCGTACACGATGCCGCCCTCGACACCCACCCACCCGGCGGCAAGCCCGCCGCCGAACCCGTTCGGGGTCGGCGGACCGGCTTCGGCGACCCAGCCGTTCGGTGCGACTTCGCTGCCGGCGACCCAGGTCAGCCAGCCGCCCGCCTACCCGCCGGGGTTCGATCCGGCGGCCACCTCGGCCGTGCCGCAGCAGCGCGGTCTGGGCGGCACGGTTTACGGCGCCGATGACTATCCGTCGATCGACGCGACGATGCCGGTCTCGATCAACCCGGTCGAGAACTCCGGGTCGCTGACCGGCCACATCCTGGCTCAGGGCTGGCGTGACGAGATCGTCGACCGGCGCCGCAGCAACCTCAAGGTGATTATCGCCATGGCGGTGGTGTTGGGGCTCCTGGTGACGGTGTGTGTGGTGTTCCTGCTCACGGCCGGTAGCGCGTTTACGGACACGATTTCGAAGTTCTTTGGCTGAGTTGTCGCAGCTGCCCGGCGCCGCCTATCCTTGCGAGGTTTGCGCCGGGGGGTGAGCCTGCCCACTGCGGGTGCGGAATGCGGTCGGCGTCCCAAACGTTGAGCCGTACACTTATGACAGTTGTTCACGCGGCGTGCCTTCACGGAGCACGCCACGGGCGTTCTTGCGGGCATTACAGCGGCGGGTTCTCGATAGCCGCGGCGGGCCATTCGCGAGCGTGCGCCCCCGTAGAGAGGTTCTCTTGACCACTTTCGCTGACCCCAGCACGTTCCCGTCCGTTTTCGAAACCCCCGCTACTGAGCAAACTCCCGCTACTGAGCAGACCACCGCGACTGAGCAGACCACCGCGACTGAGCAAACCGAGACTGAGCAGGTCGTCGAGGTCGCGACCAAGAGCTTCGCCGACCTCGGTCTGCCGTCCGAGATCGTGCGCGTGCTGACCCGCGAGGGCATCACCACGCCGTTCGAGATCCAGGCCGCGACCATGCCCGACGCACTGGCCGGCCGGGACGTTCTCGGCCGTGGCCAGACCGGCTCGGGCAAGACGCTGGCCTTCGGCCTGCCGCTGCTCGCCCGGGTGGCGGAGGGCGGCCGGGCCCGGCCGCACCACCCCAAGGCGCTGATCCTGGTGCCGACTCGCGAGCTGGCCATGCAGGTGGCCGACGCGCTGCAGCCGCTCGGCCGCGCGGTCGGCGTCTTCCTGAAGACCGCCGTCGGCGGCGTTCCGTACGACCGGCAGATGGACGCGCTGCGGCGCGGCGTCGAGGTGATCGTGGCCACGCCCGGCCGGCTCGGCGACCTGATCGAGCGCGGCGCCTGCAACCTGGCCGACGTCGAGATCACCGTGCTCGACGAGGCCGACCAGATGGCCGACATGGGCTTCCTGCCCGAGGTCACCGAACTGCTGGCGAAGACGCCGGAGAAGGCGCAGCGCCTGCTGTTCTCCGCCACTCTCGACGGTGACGTCGACACCCTGGTCAAGCGCTTCATGCACGACCCGGTGACCCACTCGACCGCGCCCGCCGAGGCGAGCGTGTCCACGATGGACCACCACACGCTGCTGATCCCGCCGCAGGAGAAGTTCCCGATCACCGCGGCGATCGCCAACCGCGACGGCAAGACGATCGTCTTCGCCCGTACGCAGATGGGCGTGGACCGGCTGGTCGAGCAGCTTCGCCAGGTCGGTGTCCGGGCCGGCGCGCTGCACGGCGGCAAGACCCAGCGGGTGCGCACGCGCACGCTGGCCGAGTTCAAGGAGGGTCGCACCAACGTTCTGGTGGCGACCGACGTCGCGGCCCGCGGCATCCACGTCGACGGCATCTCGCTGGTCGTGCATGTGGACCCGCCGAAGGACCCGAAGGACTACCTCCACCGGGCCGGTCGTACGGCGCGGGCCGGCGAGTCCGGCGCGGTGGTGACGCTGGTGCTGCCCAAGCAGCGGCGCAGCACCCAGGCCATGATGGGCAAGGCCGGGGTGGCTCCCGCCGAGGTGCGGGTGCGCCTGGGCGACCCGAAGCTGACCGAGATCACCGGCGCGCGCGAGCCGTCCGGCGTCCCGGTGGTGGACGAGCCGGAGCCGCGTCGCGAGCGGCCGCGGGGTCGTTTCGGCGACCGGCCGCAGCGTTCGTACGGGGACCGGCCGCAGCGCAGCAGCTACGGCGACCGGCCGCAGCGCAGCAGCTACGGCGACCGGCCGCAGCGCAGCGGCTACGGCGACCGGCCTCGCGGGGAGCGCACCGACGGTGACCGCTCGTTCGGTGACCGTTCCTTCGGTGACCGGCCGCAGCGCCCGTTCGAGGACCGGCCGCAGCGCAGCGACCGGGGCTTCTCGGGCCGCAACGGCGAGCGCACCGGTGGTTTCCGCCGGGACAACCAGCGGAGCGACCGCCGCGACGGCTCGTCGGGCCGGTTCGGGGCCCGCCCCGCCCGTACCTTCTGATCGTCTTTCCCCCGAAGCCACGAAGTACCGCAAAACGAGGCCCCAGCACCTGGTGCTGGGGCCTCGTTGCGGGTACAGCTAGAGCCATGCCGCCGACGACGCCAGCATCGCTGTTCTGGGAACGACGCGACACCACCGGGGCCGAGCACGCCCTCGTCGACGCCCGCACCGGCCTCCACGCCCGCGGTACCGTCCTCGCCGTCGACCCGATCGCCTTCACCTGTCGGTACGAGTTGCAGACCGAGCCCGGCTGGACGACGGCCCACCTGGACGTCAGTGCCGAGGGGGCCGGCTGGCGGCGCAGCGTGCGACTCGAGCTGGCCGCCGGGCGCTGGCGCGCCACGACCGCCGAGCAGGGCGACCTCGACGCGGTGCTGGCGGCCGCCGGGCATGCGCGGGCCGGTTTCCCCGGCATCGAGGACCCCGATCTGCTGTACGGGGCGTTCGACGTCGACCTCGGCGGCTCACCGCTGACCAACACGCTCCCGATCCGGCGGCTCGGCCTGCTCAAGGCGGAGCCGGGCGTGGCGCATCGGATCAGCACCGCCTGGGTGCTGGTGCCCAGCCTGGAGGTGATCCAGGCGGATCAGATCTACACCCCGCTCGGCGACAACCGAATCCGGTACGCCAGCGAGACGTTCAGTGCCGACCTGACGGTCGACGACGAGGGTTTCGTGGTCGACTATCCGGGGCTGGCCCATCTGATCCAGTAAATCTCACCCCAGGCCGGGTTGCGGCCGGTTCTCCCATTTCGTGGAGAGGGCGATCGCCGTACGCGTCGATGCCACCCCCGGCGTGCGGTTGATCCGGACGATCAGCTGCTCGAGCTCGGCGATCGTGCCGACCCGGACGATCAGCTGGTAGGACTCCACGCCGGCCATGAAGTAGCAGCTCTCCACCTCGGGCATGGCCCGCACCGCGGCGAGGACGTCGTCGGTGTCGGCCCCGGAGTCCTCGATGATGCCGATGAGCGCGGTGACGCCCAGCCCGAGCGCCTCGTGGTCGACGTCGGCGCGGTAGCCGCGGATGGTGCCCGCCGCTTCGAGCTTGCCGACCCGCTCGTGCACGGCCGGCGCGGAGAGTCCGACCTTACGGGCCAGCTCGGCGTACGACGAGCGCGCATTCTCCCGTAGCAGGTCGATCAGCCGGAGGTCGATGGAGTCCATGAGTCAGACCCTAATCGGGTGCCGGATAGCTACTCACGCCCGGTAGCGACGAATCGGCGGCAGGATAACGATCACTGTCGCAATTAGGGCTTTTTCCGCATTCCAGGGACTCGGTTCCGGGGCAATGCTCTAATGGCTTTACGTCCCGATCGAGCACGCCGACACTCACCGTGATCACGGCCGCTCCAGAAGACCGACGCGAGGAGGGGGTTGTGGACACTGGAGATCGTCTGCTGACACCGGGCGAGGTGGCCGCGCTGTTCCGCGTCGACCCCAAGACGGTCACGCGATGGGCCGCCGCCGGGCGTATCGGCAGCATAAGGACTCCGGGTGGCCACCGCCGGTTCCGCGAGTCGGAGGTGCGCGCCCTGCTCGAGGGCGACGGCGTCGTCGAGGAAATGCGCGAGGACGATGCCGCGAACCGCCCCCGCAATGCCGGGCCGGCGAACCCCGGCATGGGTTACGGCCCGCCCAACGGGTTGCGCTGAGCCTTCAGCCGGCCCGTCCATCGGGCCAGCAACGTGTGCGGTACGCCGAGCGCGTCCAGCGCCTTGCCCGCCACGAAGTCGACGAGTTGCTGGGCGGTCGCCTCGGCCCCCGAGCCGTAGAAGCCGGGGCTGGCCGGCAGCACCACCGCCCCGGCGTCGTGCAACGCGATCAGGTGCTCCAGGTGGCTGCGGGTGACCGGGGTCTCCCGTGGCACGATCACCGTGCGCCGGCGCTCCTTGAGGTTGACCTCGGCGGCCCGTTGCAGCAGGTCCTTGGAGAGCCCGATGGCGATGCCCGCGCACGCGGCGGTGCTGGCCGGCACGACCACCATCCCCTTCGCCGGGTAGGAGCCGCTGCTCGGCCCGGCCGCCAGGTCGCCCGCCGGCCAGTAGGCCAGATCGCCCAGGTCACGGCCGAGCCAGGCGGCCACGTCGTCCTTCCAGTGCCCGTCGCGGACCGTGGCGCCGGTCTCGTCGAGCAGGGTGAGCCGGGCGGCGCGGGAGATGACCAGGTCGACCGATTCACTGGCGTCCAGCAGGGCGGTCAGCACGGCTTTCGCGTACGGCGTTCCGGATGCTCCCGAGACGCCGACGACCCACGGTTCACGCATGCCTCCCAGTGTTACTCCCCGCGGACCAGAGCCGACGCGGGGAAGGCCCGGTTCGCCGTGAACCACGTCGCCCGGTCGCCGGGATCGGCGATCTCGAGGTCGTCGACCAGCCGGGTCAGGTAGTCCTTGCCGACGGCCCGGCAGATGGCCTCCACCACGTACTTGCCGCCGGGCAGCCAGCGGTAGCACCGGCCGTCGTCGGGGCAGTGGGTGCCGCCCGAGGATTTGCCGCCGAACTCCCCCGCGGTCGGAGTGACCACCTCGATCCGGAGTTGATCGGCGTACGGGCTCCGCGGGTCCGGCTCCGGGCCGTGGTCGACGTCGGAGATCTGCGGGGTGGCGACGCTCGCCGGCAGCAGGCGGACCATGGCGGACGGACCGTCGTTGGCGTAGTCCCACTGGGTTTCGACCAGCCGATAGCCCGCCGGCGCGACCGCGGTGCGGAACGGCACGCGCACCGGGCTCACCGAGCCGAGCTGGAAGGCCACGGCGACCTGGCGCATCTCGGCCTTGGTCATCGCGTAGCCGCCGGAGTCGGTCGCGGCGGCGGCGACGATCGCGTACGCGTCGTCGGCGTACTGCCAGACCAGCATCGGGGCGTCCGGATCGGTGGCGAGGTAGGCGGGCCGGCCGCCGATCGCGGCGGTGGCGGTGCGTTTGACGCCCTTCGCGGCGACGAGCGGATCGGCGACCCCGGGGTGGTAGACGGTCAGAATGCCCTCGGGCGAGGCAGGGTCGCCGCCGTTCTTCCAAACCGGCGCGGACATCCCGGCCAGCGTCCAGCGGAACGGGCCGGAGACGGTGAACCTGCCCGCTGGGTAGCCACTGAACGTAAAGTTGATCTCGGCTGTCTTGCTGGGCGACGGGGTGGACGCGGCGGGCGTGGGCGCGTGCCGTGCCGGCCGGGTCACGAGCTGTGGCACGGTCACCGCGACGGCCACGGCCAGCGCGGCGCCGGCCATCCAGCCCGCCCGGCGGCGGCGCAGGCGGCGCTTGCCGGCCCGCACCGCGTCGTCCACGCCGTAGCGCGGCGGCGGCGGATCCTGGGCCGCCTCGTGCAGCAGGTCAGACAGTTCGGTTCGCATGACGGCCCTCCGCTCGCTCATCCAGGATCAGTCGGAGCGCGGTGAGGCCACGCGCCGTGTACGCCTTGACGGTGCCTTCGGGCATGCTCAGCGCGGCGGCGGTCTGCTCCACGCCCAGCCCTTCGAGGAAGCGCAGCACGACCACGGCCCGCTGCTTCACCGGCAGCCGGCCGAGCGCCGCGCGCAGGCGAAGCCGCTCGTCCACGCCGGTCGTCTCGTCGGGGGCGATGCGATCGGGCATGGCGGCGTGGCTGTGCGACTGCTCGCGCCGCCACCACGGACGCCGGGTCTCGTCGATGGCGGCGCGCACCACGGCGGTCCGGGCGTAGGCATCCGGGTTGTCGACCCGCTGCCACCGCACGTACATCTTCGCCAGCGCGCCCAAGACGGCGTCCTCGGCCACCTGCCAGTCGCCGCAGGTGAGGTACGCCAGTCCCCGCAGCGACTCCATCCGCGCGGCGACGAACTCGCGGTACTCGGCCTCTCTATCGCTCACGCGAGTTAGACGGACGACGATGGCCGCGGGGTTACCACCGCCCGATCTATCGCTCACCCGAGTTGGACGGACGACGATGGCCGCGGGGTTACCACCGCCCGGGCCTCAGAGGAACGCGAGGTCGAGGACGGCGAACAGGAACAGGGCGATGCCGACGAAGCCGTTCGCGGTGAAGAAGGCACGGTTGACCTTGGACAGGTCGTTCGGGGTGACCACGATGTGCTGGTAGGCGAACGCCACCGCGGTCAGCGCCAGGCCGATCCACCACAGCCAGGACAGCCCGACCACCTGGCCGAACCAGACGAACAGCGCGAAGGTCACCACATGCGTGACGGTCGAGATGTGCAGGGCGGTGCGCACGCCCCAGCGCGCCGGCGTCGAGTGCACGCCGATCTGCCGGTCGATCTCGACGTCCTGGCAGGCGTAGATGATGTCGAACCCGCCGATCCAGAGCCCGACCGCGACGCCCAGCAGCCACGCCGGTCCCGAGCCCGCGAACGTGCCGGTGATGCCCAGCCAGGCGCCGACCGGGGCGACCGCCTGGGCCAGCGCCAGGACGTAGTGCGGGTAGTTCGTGAACCTCTTCGCGTACGGGTAGATCACCAGCGGGATGACCGCCAGCGGGAACAGCACCAGGCACAGCCGGTTCAGCAGTCCGGCCGCGACCGCCATGACGACCAGCGAGACGATCGCGCCGGACCAGGCGGTCCGCAGGCTGACCGCACCGGTGACCAGCTCCCGGTTCTGGGTACGCGGGTTGAGCGCATCGATCTTGCGGTCGAGGATGCGGTTGGCGGCCATCGCGAAGGTGCGGCCCGCGACCATCGCGATCGTGATCAGCAGCAGGTCGAGCCAGTGGACGCCGGTGTCCAGCCGGTCGAGCGCAACCAGCGCGGAGAGATAGGCGAACGGCAGCGCGAAGATCGAGTGCTCGATCTTGACCAGCTGGAGGAAGGATTTGATCTTGCCCGGCTTCTCCGGTACCGCGGCCACCGCCGTCATATGCCGTATTCCTTCCAGCGCTTGTCCACGAGCGCGACCACCTCGCTCGACATGAGCATCTCTGCCGGCCAGCCTCGGGTGTAGCCCTCGGACGGCAGCTTACGGGTGGCGTCGATGCCCGCCTTTCCGCCCCAGAACTGCTGGTACGACGCGTGGTCGAGGTGATCGACCGGACCCTGGACGAGCAGCAGGTCGCGGTCGTAGTCGACGTTGCCGAACGCGCGGAACGCGACCTCGGCGTAGTCGTGCACGTCGCAGTCCTCGTCGACGACCACGATCAGCTTGGTCAGCGACATCAGGTGGGCGCCCCAGATCGCGTTCATGATCTTCTGTGCGTGCTTCGGATAGCGCTTCCGGATCGAGACGATCACGCAGTTGTGGAAGACGCCGGCGGCCGGCATGTCGTAGTCGACGATGTCCGGGATCAGCATGCGCAGCAGCGGCAGGAAGATGCGCTCGGTCGCCTTGCCGAGGCCGTGGTCCTCCTGCGGCGGCTTGGACGTGATGATCGAGTGATAGATCGGCTTCTTTCGCATGGTCATCGTCTCGATGTGCAGCACCGGGAACGGTTCGACCGGGGTGTAGAAGCCGGTGTGGTCGCCGAACGGGCCCTCGGGCTGCCGCTCGCCGGGCTCGAGATAGCCCTCGAGCACCACCTGGGCGTGCGCCGGAACCTGCAGCGGGACGGACAGGCAGTCGACCATCTCGACCCGCTCGCCGCGCAGGAACCCGGCGAAGAGGTATTCGTCGATGTCGGACGGCAGCGGGGCGCTCGCGGCGTAGCAGACCACCGGGTCGCAGCCGATCGCCACGGCCACCGGCAGACGCTCGCCGCGGCGCTCGGCGACGGCGTGGTGCGCCGTCGAGTCCTTGTGGATCTGCCAGTGCATGCCCAGCGTGTTCCTCGAGTGCTGCTGGAGGCGGTAGAGGCCCAGGTTGCGCTTGCCGGTCTCGGGGTGCTTGGTGTGGGTCAGCCCGAAGTTGTGGAAGATGCCGCCGTCGCCGGGCCAGACCTGCAGGCCGGGAAGCAGGCCGAGGTCGACCTCGTCGCCCTTGAGCACCACCTCTTGGCAGGGCGCGGTCTTCACCTTCTTCGGCGGGAGCGACTTGAGCTGCAGCGCCTTGCCGATGCCCTCGCGGATGCCGGACCAGCCGACCGGGAGCTCCGGTTTGATCAGCGCGCCGATCCGGTCGCCGACCTCGTCGAGCGAGTCGACGCCGAGGGCCATGGCCATCCGCTTCTCGGTGGCGAACAGGTTGATCGCCACCGGCATCTCGCCGCGGGTCGGGCGTTCGAAGAGCAGGGCCGGCCCGCCGGCCCGGACGGTGCGCGTGACCACCTCGCTGATCTCCAGCGTCGGATCCACCGGGACGGTGACCCGGTGCAGTTCACCGGCGCCCTCGAGAGCCGACAGGAAGCTCTGCAGATCGTCATACGGAAACCCACGAGGCGCCATGCAACCCAGTGTTCACCACCCCGGCGACAGATCCGCACCGGGGCGATCATCGTCACTCGGGATGTCCGGTTCGCGTTGAACTGGGCAATTGTTCCCATCGGCTCGGACGCGGCGAGGTGACAGTGAACGTTCGGAACATCGCGCGATGGTGTGCGTTCGGTGCGGTCACCGCGCTGCTGGCCCTGGGGGCCCCGGCCGTGTCGGCGGCCCGCGGACTGCCCGCTTGCCCGCCCGGGCCGGCCTCGACCCGCCCGCCCAGCACGCCGGCCGGGCGAGACTCCCCCGGCGCGTGCCGCGCGGCGGGGCGGATCGTCGAGTCGGCCGTCCGGCTGACCCGGCCCGAGGAGACCGGCTTCACCCCGACCGGCTATCACCACCTGGGCGCCAACTCGGCCGGCGCGTGGAGCGGCGTCTCCGGGCGAATCTCCGTGGTGGACGGTTCGATCCGGCCCGGGAGCTACGACTTCGTGGCCGCGCGGTTCATGGTCAAGCGGGACATGGGCGCCGGCAACATCGCCTGGCTGGAGGCGGGCTGGGCGCAGACCGGCTGGGCCGGGCCGCTGCGGCAGCACATCTACACCTTCAACACCAACACGCGCACCTGGCAGTTCTACGACCAGTACGCGCTGAAGCCGGGCGACCGGGTCTGGGTCGACCTGCACAGCGACGCGAACGGGGTGTGGGGCGCGTGGCTGTGGTGGAACAACCGGTGGAACCTGCTGACCGCGCAGCGCCTGCCGATCGGCCAGAGCGCGTACGTCGAGCAGTATGTCGAGGTGCACGTCGCCGACGGCCGCCCGGCCCGGATCGAGGTGCCATCGGTGACCGTGGACAACGTCCAGTTGCGCCCGCCGGACGGAAGCGCGTCCCGCTACTGGCGGGACGACGTGCCGACGCTGACCGGGTACGGGCCGGGGCAGGCGCAGCGCACCGGCGGCTTCTGCCTGAACTGGGTGAACCGCTACGACACGTGGACGGCCGGCGACTGCGACCCCGACCCGGCGATCACCCCGCTCGCCCCAAGCCCTTGACCGGGAGCTACATCCCGCCGGCGTTGGCGTAGGAGTGGAAGCCGCCGAAGAACAGATTGACGCCGAAGAGGTTCATCAGCATCGTCGCGAAACCCAGCAGCGCGATCCACGTGGCGACCGTCCGCTTGACGCTCGGCGTGGCCCGGGCGTGCAGGTAGCCCGCGTAGACGATCCAGGAGATGAACGCCCAGACCTCCTTGGGGTCCCAGCCCCAGTAGCGTCCCCAGGACGCCTCGGCCCAGATCGGCCCGGCGATCAGCGCGCCGAAGGTGAACAGCGGGAACGCGAAGGCGTGCAGCCGGAAGGTGAGCCGCTCGAGGACGGCCGCGTCGGGGATGTTGCGGCCGAGCGAGTACGGGAAGCGGCGCTTGCCCCTGTCGTAGCCGTCGCGGATCAGGAACATCGTGGCCGGCACCGCGCCGATCAGGAAGATGCCGGTGGCCAGGATGATCGTCGAGACGTGGATGACGAACCAGTACGAGTGCAGGGCCGGCACCAGCGGACCCACCGGGGTGTACGCGATCATGCCGTCCGCGCCGAGGAGCAGCACCAGCGCGAGCGTCACGAACAGGCCGATGTGCCGGATGGCGGGGCGCCGCAGCAGCACGACCACCCAGACCGCCGACCCGACGAAGGTCGCGGAGAGGATGTACTCGTACATGTTGCCCCAGGGCATGCGGTCGGCCGCGATGCCTCGGGTGATCAGCGCGCCCAGGTGCAGCAGCAGCGCCACGATGTTGAGGCCGACCGCGATCCGCCCCACGATCTCGCCCGATTTGCCCGGTTTCGCAGCCTCGGCGACCGGCTGGTCGTCGGGGACATCGGAGACCGGCGCACCCGCTCCGACCAGCTCGCGGGCGGGACGCACGGCCGCCCGGCCGACCCGGCTGGAGGACCCGAAGGCGTACTCGGCCGCGTAGCAGACCATCGCGGCCAGGTAGGTCAGGACCGCGACCGCCATCAGCTGATTCGACAACTCCGCCATCAGGGTGTCCCTTCCTCGGCGGCCTTCACCAACTGCGCGAACTCGTCGGCGAAACCGGGATAGTCGGTGCGCGGGAGGCCACCGGCCGTCAACAACGTACCGCCGTCGCCGTCCGGCGAGGCGGGCAGGGCTCGGAACCACACCCGGCGCCGGTGCCCGCCCAGGGAGAGCATCAGCCCGAGCAGGCCGAGCGCCGCGCCGGCCAGCACCAGCGTCTGCGTCGGGTCGTAGCGGATGGCCAGCGTCGCGTACGGCCGGGTGCCGAGGAACTCCAGCCTGGTGCCGTCGTCCAGGGTCCAGCTGTCGCCGATCGCGAGCTTGTGCGGGCGGGCGCCGCTGACGTTCTTGAGGTCGCCGCTGGCGATCTGGCCCTGGTCGAGCGCGTATACCGAGCCGGGCGTGCCGACGTCGAGCCCTAGGTCGCCGCGGTACGCGGTGAGGAACAGCGCGGGCGCGTTCTCGGCCGGGAACGACGAGGTGGCGCCGCCGTCGCTGCCGACCGTCGGCAGGTACCGGCCCTCGAAGCCGACCTGCAGGGTGGAGTCCCGCTTGTTGGTCTTCGGGTCGATGTTCACGTCCGGGAACTGGGCCACGCCCTCGCTGGTGAACATGCCGTCGACCGGCAGGAACGGCACGACCTTGGTCTGCGAGACGCCGTACCGGTCGGTGTAGCGCAGGCTGACCGCGTAGCCGTGGCCGATCAGGTGCACGTTCGCCCCGTGCAGGCGCAGCGGGTCGTTCACCGTGAACGTGCGGCTCCTGGCCGGCCCGTCGCCCTCGGTCACCGCGACCGTGGCCGAGAAGTTCTTCGGCTGGCCGGTGGTCAGGTACGCGGCGTGGAAGTCGGTCAGCCGGAGGCAGAAGTCCGGCAGGTCGGCGGCGTCGACCCGGGGGCCGAGCGTGGAGTCGTCGTACTGCGCGAGCGAGTCGCAGAAGCCCTGGTCGGCGCCGGCCACCAGGACGCGGTCGCCGTGCCAGCCGTACCAGTGCCCGAAGCCCACCCCGATCAGCACCGCCAGCAGCGAAAGGTGGAAGAGCAGGTTGCCGGTCTCCTTGAGGTAGCCCTTCTCGGCGGAGACGGTCCAGCCGCCGTCTTCCTGCTCGCGCACTTTTGTCCGGAAGCGGCGACGGCGCAGAAGCCGCGCGACGTCCTGCGCCGCGTCTTTTGGAGCGGCTTTTACCGCGAGGTCGGAATTTTCCGGCAGCCGATCGAGGCGCCGGGGCGCATCCGGCGGCGCCTGACGCAGGGCCCTCGCGTGATCACGCAGCCGGGGCAGCACACACCCGATCAACGAGACGAACAGCAGCAGGTAGATCGAGGCGAACCAGGGCGAGCCGTAGACCTCGAAGCCGCCGAGTCGTTCGAGCCACGGCGCCAGCGCGGGGTGGGCCTGGTAGTACTGGGTGACCTTCTGCGCGTCGACCGCGCGCTGCGGGAAGATCGAGCCCGGGATCGCGGCAACGGCCAGCAGGAACAACAGCACCAATGCCGTACGCATGCTGGTCAGCTGCCGCCACGAGTTGCGCAGCAGCGCCCACAGCCGATGGGCCGGTCGCGGCGGCGGTGCGGCCGACGGCGCCGGACGTTCCTCGACCACGGTCACAGCAGGGTCCCCCCACCGAAGTTGAAGGTGGTCAGCAGCCAGACCAGGAAGTGGTTCCAGCCGCCGGTGACCAGCGCGACCCCGACCAGGATCAGCAGCACCCCGCCGACCCGGGTCACCCACCGGCTGTTGCGCCGGACCGCCCGGAAGACCCCGAGCATCCGGCGGAAGAACAGACCGAAGAGCACGAACGGAATACCCAACCCCAGGCTGTACGCGAGAGCGAGGGTCACCGCCCGGTCGGTCTGTCCGCTGGTCGTCGCCAGCGACGCGACCATGGCCAGCGTGGGGCCCGTGCAGGGCAGCCAGGACAGCGCGAAGATCGCCCCGAAGACCGGCGCGCCGACCAGCCCCGCCATCGGCAGCTTGCTGATCCGCGCCTCTCGCTGCAGGCCCGGGATCCAGCCGAGGTAGCCGAGGCCGAGCAGGATCACCAGGACGCCCAGGATCACGTCGAGCATGTCCTGGTGTGCTTTGAGGGCGAAACCGATGTTGGCGACCAGGGTCAGCAGGAGCGTGAAGACGACCGAGAAGCCGAGCACGAACAGGCTGGTGCCGGCCAGCACCCGGCCGTGGACCCGGGTCTTCACCGTGCCCTCGGCGGCGTCCAGGTCGGAGCCGGCCAGCCCGGTCACGTACGAGAGATAGCCCGGCACCAGCGGAAGCACGCACGGCGAGAGGATGCTGACCAGGCCCGCGAGCGCCGCGACGACGACGGCCAGCAGCAGCGGGCCGGTGCCGGCGATCGAGGCGAAGTGGTCACCCATCAGCCGCTACCCTCGGCGGCGATCTTCTCCACCAACGGTTGCAGCTGGCTGTGCGTGGTGGCCGACCGCAGCGCCACCGCGATCCGGCCCTGCCGGTCGAGGATCAGCGTCTGCGGGGTGCTGGTCTGGGTGACGTCGAACTTCAACGCCACCTTGCCCTCGAAGTCATAGATGCTCGGGTACGTGACCCGGCCGCGCTCGAACGCCTTCGCCGAGTCCCGGTCGTCGCGCGAGTTGACCCCGACGAAACTGACCCCCTCGGCCTTGGTGGCCTGGTAGGTCTGCTCGAGGTCGTCCGCCTCGGCCCGGCACGGCGAGCACCACGAGCCCCAGAAGTTGACCACCACGACCTTGCCGCGGTCCTGGCTGACGTCGTAGCTGCCGCCGTCGAGCAGCTCGCCGGTCACGTCCTTGATCTGCGGACGCTGGTCCGGCGCGCACTCCACCACGCTGCCGGTGGTGGTGCACTTCTTGGCCCAGTTCTCCCCGCCGCAGCCGGTCAGGACGACCGCCGCCGCGGCGGCGACGGCCAGGACTCCGGCGATGCGGCGCATGGTCAGGCTCCCTTGGCGGTCTTGGCGGAGGCGGAGAGGGCGACCAGGTGGGCGGCCGGCTCGGAGTAGTCGATGCCGACGACCTTCGAGCCCTCGAAGCGGAACGAGGTGAGGCTGGCCAGGCCGCACTCGCGGCGGCGCGGGTCGTGCCACAGCCGCTTCTTCTCCACGTACCGGCGCAGCGTCCAGATCGGCAGCTGGTGCGAGACGCAGACGGCCTCGTGGCCCTCGGCGGCGACCCGGGCGGCCTGGACGGCGGCGAACATCCGCTGCGCGATCTGCAGGTACGGCTCGCCCCAGGACGGGGTGATCGGGTCGCGCAGCACCCACCAGTGCCGGGGGTTGCTGAGCGCGCCGTCGCCGACCGAGACCCGCTTGCCCTCGAAGTAGTTCGCGCTCTCGATCAGCCGGATGTCGGCGGCGACCTCCAGCTTGAACGCGGCGGCGATCGGGGCGGCCGTCTCCTGCGCGCGGTCGAGCGGACTGGCCACCACGTACGTGATGTCCCGCGCGGCCAGCGCCTCGGCGGCCGCCTTCGCCATCTGGACGCCCAGCTCGGACAGGTGGAAGTCGGGCAGCCGCCCGTACAGGATCTTGTTGGGGTTGAAGACCTCGCCGTGCCGCAGCACGTGCACCGTGGTCCTGGTCAGGTTGCTCAAGAGGCCCTCCCCGCCGCGCCGGCCGCGTGCGGCAGCGCCGCGGCGATCTGCTCCAGCGCCGCGTCGTCCAGCGCCGTCGACACGAACCACGACTCGAACGCGCTGGGCGGCAGGTAGACGCCGCGGCTGAGCATGGTGTGGAAGAAGGCCTTGAACTGGGCGGCGTTCTGCGTCTTCGCGGTGTCGTAGTCGACCACGTCGGTCTCGGTGAAAAAGATCGAGAACATGTTTCCGGCGTACGAGAGGCGGTGCGCCACCCCGGCCGCGGTCAGCGCCTCGGAGGCCAGCGCGCCGACGGTGGCGGAGAGCTCGTCGAGCCGCTTGTAGACCGCGTCGTCGGCGAGCCGCAGCGAGGCGAGCCCGGCCGCGCAGGCCAGCGGGTTACCGGAGAGCGTGCCGGCCTGGTAGACCGGGCCGGCCGGGGCGAGCCGCGACATGATCTCGCGCCGCCCGCCGAACGCGGCCGCGGGCAGTCCCCCGCCCATCACCTTGCCGAACGTGAACAGGTCGGCGTCGACCGGCTCGAGCCCGGCCCAGCCCCCGGCCGAGACCCGGAAGCCGGTCATCACCTCGTCGACGATCAGCAGCGCGCCGTGCCGGTGGGCGATCTCGGCCAGCCGCTGGTTGAAGCCGTCGCGGGGGGCGACCACGCCCATGTTTCCGGCCGCCGCCTCGGTGATGACCGCGGCGATCTCGTCGCCCTCCGCCGCGAACGCGGCCTCGACCGCGGCGGCGTCGTTGTACGGCAGCACGATCGTCTCGGCGGTCGCGGCGCCGGTCACGCCGGGCGAGTCGGGCAGGCCGAGGGTGGCCACGCCCGAGCCGGCCGCGGCGAGCAGCGCGTCCACGTGCCCGTGGTAGCAGCCGGCGAACTTGACGACCTTCGACCGGCCGGTGAATCCACGGGCCAGCCGGATCGCCGTCATCGTGGCCTCGGTGCCCGAGTTGACCAGGCGGACCTCGTCCACCGCGGTCCGCCGGACGATCTCCTCGGCCAGGTCGACCTCGCCGGCCGTTGGGGTGCCGAAGCTGGTGCCGAGGGCGGCCGCCGCCTGCACCGCGGCGACGATCTCCGGGTGCGCGTGACCGTGGATCAGCGGTCCCCACGAGCAGACCAGGTCGACGTAGCGCCGGCCGTCCGCGTCGGTGAGCCACGGACCGTTGCCCTGCGACATGAATCGGGGCGTGCCGCCGACCGCTCGGAACGCACGCACGGGTGAATTGACCCCGCCGGGCACGATGGCCGAGGCGCGGTCGAACAGGGCCTGAGAGACCGGGGCGTCCTCCGGGTACGGGAGGCCCTCGGCAGGGTATGAGGTGGTCACAGCGGCTCCCATTCTGTCAGCGGCCCCGTCGTGCCGTCCCAAGAGGGTTCTTCACGTCGCTCGTGGGTCACACCAGCATGTCCGGTACGCCCGGTTGCCAACGTGCCCAGCGGGCAGATCCACACCCTGGACGATAGGCTCTGGCTGTGGAGCGACCGGAGCTGAACATCGCGGTTGAGCGCACTCCCGACGAGGTTGTCCTCCGCCTCGCCGGGGAGATCGACGTGCTCACGGTCACCAACCTTTCGACCATCGTCAATGACACGCTGACCGATCCGCCCGCCCGAATCGTGCTGGACATGGCCGGTGTCACATTCTGCGACTCGCAGGGGCTCGGCACCCTGGTCGTCCTCAGCCGCAAGGCCCAGCATGCGCGCACGGTGCTCGCCCTGACCAACGTCGGTGACTTCCTCATGCGCGTTCTCGACATCACCGGCCTGCGCAGCGCCCTGATGATCAGCTCGGTGACGTAGAAGGGATTGCCTTCAGTCCGCTTTTGGGTGGTGGGCGGGGTGGTTGGATGGTGTTGCCTTGACGCCGGTGTGAAGGCCTAGCGTCGAGGTCATGCTGATCGGTGAGCTGGCCGAACTGGCCGGGACGAGCGCCCGGACCCTGCGCTACTACGAGGAGCAGGGCCTGGTCCGCCCGCAACGGGACACCCACGGTTACCGGCAGTACGACGAGGCGGAGCTGAAGGTCGTCCACGAGATCCGGTCGCTGCTCGCGGTCGGCTTCGGCATGGACGACATCAAGCCGTTCGTCGAATGCCTGCGCGCCACCGGTTCCGGTCACGTCTGCCCCGACTCGGTCGCGGTGCTGCGCCGCAAGCTGGCCGAGGTGGACGGCCTGCTCGCGGAGCTCGCCGACGTTCGGCTACGCCTGCACACCCAGCTGACCCAGGCCCTCGCCCATCGGGAGACCCCATGCTCGTCACCGTCACCGACGCCACCCTCGACTCGCTCGTGTTGAAGGCCGAGCTTCCGTTCGTCCTCGATTTCTGGGCCGAGTGGTGCCCGCCCTGCCGCCCGATGGCGCAGGTCTAGCGCAACCATGTGTTGGATCCGAGCCGCCAGGCTCGGAACCTCGCAAGCTCAACGCCGACGAGAACCCGGAAACGACCCGCGCCTACCGGGTCATGGCGATGCCCACGCTGCTGTTCTTCACCGGCGGGGTGGTGACGACGTCGCTGGTGGGCTTCCGGCCCAAGTCGGTCCTACGGTCGGCGCTGGCCGGCGCCCTCCAGCCGTACGTCAATCGTTAGGCGTTCCCCAGCGGGCCTTCTCCAGCAGGGCCAGCGCCTCGGACGCCGCCTCGTCGCCGTTGGCCCGCAGCACCCGGGCCGCCTCGTCGACCGTCTCGGTCAGCCGCTGCCACTGCGCATCCCGCTCGCGTGCCGCCTCCGCATTGGCCTTGAGCTGCTGAGTCTTCGTCCACAGGTCGACGAAGATGCTCACCTTGGCACGCAGCACCCACGGGTCGAACGGCTTCGTGAGGTAGTCGACCGCGCCGACCGCGTACCCCCGCAGCGCCAACTGCGCGTCGCGGTCGGCCGCGGTCAGGAACAGGATCGGCACGTGCCGGGTGCGCTCGCGGCGCTTGATGTGGCTCGCCGTCTCGAAACCGTCCATGTTGGGCATCTGCGCGTCCAGCAGGATGACCGCGAAATCGTCGGTGAGCAACTGTTTCAGGGCCGCCTCGCCGCTCTCCACGGCCACCGGGGTCACCGGCAGACCCTGGAGGATGGCCTCCAGCGCGAGCAGGTTGTCTTTCCGGTCGTCGACCAGCAGGGCTTTGGCGCGCTCGCCCACTACCTCATCCCTTCCAGCTCTGTCAGCCGCGCTCCGGCTCGGTGCTCGCATCGGCGTTCACCCAGCGGGCCATCAGCTCGATCAGCTCGTCCAGGTCGACCGGCTTGGTGATGTAGTCGCTCGCGCCGGCCGCGAGGGCCGATTCCCGGTCGCCGGGCATCGCCTTCGCGGTAAGGAAGACTACCGGGAGATCGCGGAAACGCTGGTTGCGCCGGATGCCGCGGGTGGTCTCGTAGCCGTCCTGATCGGGCATCATCGCGTCCATCAACACGATGTCCACCTCGGGGTGCTCGGCCAGCAGGCGGACGCCGTCCACCCCGTTGTCCGAGTAGAGCACGTTCAGCCCGTGCATCTCGAGGGCGCTGGTCAGGGCGAACACGTTCCGGACGTCGTCGTCGACGATCAGCACGGTCGCGCCGTCGAGTTGCCGGCCGGCCGCGCTGATGTGCCCGTCGGCCTCCCGGTGGCTGATCACCGGGAGGTCGAGCAGCGGGATGTCGACCGACTGGGCCGGGCGCACCACCACGGTCGTCGACGGCTCGGACGGCAGTGCGAGGACCGGCGCCGACTCGGGGGTCAGCGCGTCCGGCACGTACAGCGTGAAGGTCGAGCCCTCGCCGGGCATCGACGACACCACGATCGTGCCGCCGAGCAGCGCCGCGAACTCACGGCTGATCGACAGGCCCAGGCCGGTGCCGCCGTACTTGCGGGTGGTGGTGCCGTCGGCCTGCTGGAACGGCTCGAAGATGATCGCCAGTTTCTCGTCCGAGATGCCGATGCCGGTGTCCGAGACGGCGAACGCCACCACCTGCCGGGCCGCGGTCAGCGCCGGGATGTCGAAGTCGGTGCTCGGCGGCGCCGCGAAGATGCTCAGGGTCACCGAGCCGGAGTCGGTGAACTTGACCGCGTTGGAGAGCAGGTTGCGCAGGATCTGCTGGAGCCGCTGACCGTCGGTGACGATCGAGGCGGGCAGATCGGGCGCCACCTCGACCCGGAAGTCGAGGTTCTTGACGTCGGCCTGCGGGAGGAACGCCTGTTCGACGTACGCCCGGACGCCGTCGAAGTCGATCTGGTCGACCTCGACGTCCATCCGGCCCGCCTCGATCTTGGAGAGGTCGAGGATGTCGTCGATCAGCGAGAGCAGGTCGGAGCCGGCACTGTGGATGGTGCGGGCGAACTCGATCTGCTTCTCGGTGAGGTTCAGCTCGGTGTTGTCGGCGAGCAGGCGGGCCAGCAGCAGCAGGGAGTTGAGCGGCGTACGCAGCTCGTGGCTCATGTTGGCCAGGAACTCCGACTTGTACGCGCTCGCCCGGGACAGCTGCTGCGCCTTCTCCTCGAGACCGCGCCGGGCCTGCTCGATCTCCCGGTTCTTGGTCTCGATGTTCGCCTTCTGCTCGCTCAGCAGCTTGGCCTTGTCCTCCAGCTCGGCGTTGGTGCGCTGCAGTTCGGCCGACTGGTCCTGCATCTCCCGGGCCAGCCGCTGCGACTGGGACAGCAGCTCCTCCGTACGCCGGTTGGCCTGGATGGTGTTGAGCGCGACGCCGATCGTCGCCACCAGCCGCTCGAGGAAGGTCAGATGCAGCCCGGAGAAGGCGGCGACGGACGCGAACTCGATCACGCCGAGCATCTCGCCCTCGAACAGCACCGGCAGCACGACCAGGTCGTTCGGCGGCATCGACATGAGACCGGAGCGCATGGTGAGGATGCCGTCGTGGGTGGCCCGCACCCGGATCGTCCGGCGGGACACCGCGGCCTGCCCGACCAGCCCCTCGCCGGGCCCGAAGGTCACCTCGTGGTTGCGGGCCACATAGCCGTACGAGGCGGCCAGCCGCAGGCGCATGACCGCCTGCTCGTTGTCGACCAGGAAGAACGCGCCCAGCTGCGCGTCCACCAGCGGCGTCACCTCGGTCATGATCATGCGGCAGACCTCGCCGAGGTCGCGCTGGCCCTGCAGCAGGCCGCCGATCCGGGCCAGGTTGGAGTCCAGCCAGCCCTGCTCGGCGTTCGCCTTGGTGGTCTCGCGCAGGGTCACGATCATCTGGTTGATGTTGTCCTTGAGCTCGGCCACCTCGCCCTGCGCCTCGACCGCGATGCTCTGGGTCAGATCGCCGCGGGTCACGGCGGTGGAGACCTCGGCGATCGCGCGGAGCTGGATGGTGAGCGTCGAGGCGAGCTGGTTCACGTTGTCGGTGAGGTCCTGCCACGTACCGGAAACGCCCTTGACCTGCGCCTGACCGCCGAGCTTGCCCTCCACGCCGACCTCCCGGCCGACCCGGGTGACCTCGGTGGCGAACGACGACAGCTGATCCACCATCGTGTTCACGGTGTCCTTGAGCTCCAGGATCTCGCCGCGGGCGTCGACCGTGATCTTCTGCGACAGGTCGCCCTTCGCCACCGCCGTGGTGACCGAGGCGATGTTCCGCACCTGGGCGGTCAGGTTGGACGCCATGTAGTTCACGTTGTCGGTCAGGTCGCGCCAGGTGCCGGCCACCCCACGCACCTGCGCCTGACCGCCGAGCTTGCCCTCGGAACCCACCTCGCGGGCCACCCGCGTGACCTCGTCGGCGAATGACGACAGCTGATCCACCATCGTGTTCACGGTGTTCTTCAGCTCCAGGATCTCGCCCTGCGCGGCCACCGTGATCTTCTGCGACAGGTCACCCTTGGCCACCGCGGTAGAGACCTGGGCGATGTTCCGCACCTGGGCGGTCAGGTTGGACGCCATCGAGTTGACGTTGTCGGTCAGGTCGCGCCAGGTGCCGGCCACGCCACGCACCTGCGCCTGACCGCCGAGCTTGCCCTCGGTGCCCACCTCGCGGGCCACCCGGGTCACCTCGTCGGCGAACGACGACAGCTGATCCACCATCGTGTTGACCGTGGTCTTCAGCTCCAGGATCTCGCCGCGGGCATCGACCGTGATCTTCTGCGACAGGTCGCCCTTCGCCACCGCGGTGGTGACCGAGGAGATGTTCCGCACCTGGCTGGTCAGGTTGGAGGCCATGTAGTTCACGTTGTCGGTCAGGTCGCGCCACGTGCCCAGCACGCCCTTCACCTGGGCCTGACCGCCGAGCTTGCCCTCCGAGCCCACCTCGCGGGCCACCCGGGTCACCTCGTCGGCGAACGACGACAGCTGATCCACCATCGTGTTCACGGTGTTCTTCAGCTCCAGGATCTCGCCGCGGGCATCGACCGTGATCTTCTGCGACAGGTCGCCCTTCGCCACCGCGGTGGAGACCTGGGCGATGTTGCGGACCTGGTCGGTGAGGTTGTTCGCGAGCTGGTTCACGTTCTCGGTGAGGTCCCGCCACGTGCCGGAGACGCCGCGGACCTGCGCCTGGCCGCCGAGCTTGCCCTCGGTGCCCACCTCGCGGGCCACCCGGGTCACCTCGTCGGCGAACGACGACAGCTGATCCACCATCGTGTTCACGGTGTCCTTGAGCTCGAGGATCTCGCCCTGCGCGGCCACCGTGATCTTCTGCGACAGGTCGCCCTTGGCCACCGCGGTGGAGACCTGGGCGATGTTCCGCACCTGGCTCGTCAGGTTGGACGCCATCGAGTTCACCGAGTCGGTGAGGTCCTTCCAGGTGCCGGCCACGTTCGGCACGTCGGCCTGGCCGCCCAGCTTGCCCTCGGTGCCCACCTCGCGGGCCACCCGGGTCACCTGCTCGGCGAACAGGCGCAGGGTGTCGGTGAGGCCGTTCATCGTGTCGGCCAGTTCCGCCACCTCGCCGCGGGCCGACACGGTGATCTTCTGCGACAGGTCGCCGCGGGCCACCGCCGTCGCGACCTGCGAGATCGAGCGCACCTGGTGGGTCAGGTTCGACGCCATCAGGTTCACCGAGTCGGTCAGGTCCTTCCAGGTGCCGGCCACGCCGCGCACGTCGGCCTGACCACCCAGCTCGCCCTCCGTGCCCACCTCGCGAGCCACCCGGGTCACCTCGTCGGCGAACGACGACAGCTGATCCACCATCGTGTTCACCGTGCGGCCGATGCGCAGGAATTCACCCCGCAGAGGTCGGCCGTCCATCTCCAGCGCCATGTGCTGGGACAGATCGCCCTCCGCGACCGCCACGATGACCCGGGAGATCTCGGTGGTCGGCCGGCCCAGGTCGTCGATCAACGAGTTGACCGAGCGGACGCTGTCCGCCCACGAGCCGTCCAGGCCCTCGTCGTCCAGCCGCTCGGTAAGCCGGCCGTCGCGGCCGACGATCCGGCTGATCCGCCGCAGATCGAGGTTCTGCCGTTCCTGCAGGGAGACGACCTCGTTGAACGCGTCGGCCACCTCGCCGGCGGCGCCACCGCGGCGCGGGAGCCGGACCTTGAGATCGCCCCGGCGCACCCGGCGCAGCGCCTCGGCGAGCTCGCCCAGAACGGCGGTCTCGTCGTGGACTTCTTTTGCCGCAGTCATGGCGTTCCTCATTTCCCATCCAACCGCCCCGCCACCACCCATAACCGGACTGAAGACTTTCCTACAGACGGCCGGTGGGCTCCTTATCCTCTCTCGCCCGACCGGGTCAGTGCGAGAGAGGACTTTGTACATCCCCCACCCGACAGGAGAGGATGCTTGCGTGTCGGCTTCGGATATCCCGGCGGACGGGCTCGTCCGGCGGGTCCGGCTGCCCAACGATCGGCGTACGCCGGCGGCGGCGCGGGCGCTCGTTCGCTCGGTGCTCGAGGAGGCCGGGCTCGACGCACTGCTCAACGAGGCGCTGCTGCTGACCACCGAGCTGTCCACGAACGCGGTGGTGCACGCCAACACCGAGCTGGACATCGAGGTCAGCGCCGACCAGGCCGGGCTGACCGTGACGGTCACCGACTTCGCGCCCGGCCCGGTCGAGCAGCTCGCGGTCGGCCCCCGCAACGAGAGCGTGGACATCGGCGAGGTCGCCGAGCGCGGCCGCGGCCTGCTGCTGGTCGACCACTTCGCGAGCCGCTGGGGCACGGTGCACGAGGGCACCGGCAAGGGCGTGTGGTTCCGCCTGGAACGCGCACTGGTGGCTGATTCCACCGGCGGGCTGGTGCCGGCGGCGAACGTGCTGGAGGCGGGCACCCCGAGCGTCGGCGCCCTGACCGCGCTGCTGCAGATCAACCCGGAGCGGCAGACCGACGAGGCGCTCGCCGATTTCGCCGCCGACCTGCTGTCCCGGCTGTCCCGGCTGACCGGCGCGGCCGGCGGGGTGGTGCGGCTCGACCGCGGCGACGGCACCGGGCGGCAGCTGCTGGCCCGGCACGGCCGGCAACCGCGCGACGACGCCGACACCATCCGGGTGCCGCTGTCCGTGCACCGGCCGTACTCCGGCGAGCTGGAGCTGGACGCCGCGCCCACCGGGTACGCCCAGCCGCTGGCCACGATCGTCGCCGAGCGATTCTCGCTGCACCTGGAGAACGACCGTCTCCGCCGCGCCGACCTGCGCCGGCAGACCTGGCTGACGTTCCTGGCCGAGGCCAGCGAGCTGCTCGCCCAGTCGCTCGACGTGAACCTCACCATGGCCCTGATCCCGCAGCTGGTGGTGCCCCGGCTCGGCCAGTGGTGCGCGGTGCACACCACCGACGCGTGGGGCCGGTTGCAGCTCGCCGCGGCCACGCACGCCGACGAGGTCGCCGTGGCCGACCTGCACGAGGCGCTCGCCGAGACCGGCCCCGACTCGATCCTCGCCCGGCTCGAGGAGGCGTCCCGGCTGGGCACCCAGGTCATGTTCGGCACCCCGAACGAGGGTTTCGCCGTCCCGCTGGTGGCCCGCGGCGCCCGGCTCGGGACGCTCGCGGTCGGCAAGCACGCCAAGCATCGGCACGACGCCGACGAGGTGGCGGTGCTCGAGGACGTGGCGCGCCGGGCGGCGCTGGCCATCGACAACGCCCGCATCCACGACGAGCGCCGCAAGGTGGCCCGCACCCTGCAGGAGTCGCTGCTCCCGCCGGCCCTGCCGCACGTGGAAGGGGTGGGCTTCGCCGCCGAGTACGTGCCGACCGGCTCCGAGGTGGGCGGCGACTTCTACGACGTGGTGCCGTCCGGCGACGACCGGTGGCTGGTCGTGGTCGGCGACGTCTCCGGCAAGGGCGTCCAGGCGGCCACGGTGACCGGCCTGGTCCGCGACGTGATCCGGATCCTGGTCGACGAGGGCAAGCCGATGACCGAGATCCTCTGCCGGGTGAACCGGACGCTGGTGCAGCGCGGCGGCGGCCGGTACTGCACGCTGGCGATGGCGTCGGTGCACCGCGAGCGGGACGGGACCCTGGCGGTCTGCCTGCACCTGGCCGGGCACGACCGGGCCGTGCTGGTCCGCGGTGACGGCAAGACCTCGTTCGTCGGCGAGGGCGGCACGGCGCTCGGTTTGCTGGAGACGATCTCCTCTCCGGACGCCGAGGTGCGGCTTACCCCCGGCGACTCGCTGATCTTCTACACGGACGGGGTCACCGAGCGGCGCCGCGGCCGGGAGTTGTTCGGCACCGGGCGCCTGCGTGAGGCGGCCGCTCCGCTCGCCGGCTACCCGGCCGACGTGATGGCCGCCCGGCTGCGCTCGATCACGATCAACTTCTCGGTCGAGGAGCCCCGCGACGACATCGCGATCCTCGTCCTCCGAAATGACGCATAAGGGCGCTTTCCGGCCCGGGAACCGGTGCTCCTCAGAGCCCATCCGTTTCGCCCATTTCGCCTGCTTGGTCGTGGCATGGTGGGTCTCATGGCGAAAACCCAGTACTACACGGCGACGAGCATCGACGGCTACATCGCCGACGAGAACAACTCGCTCGACTGGCTGTTCGACGTCGACGGCGGGGCCGACAACCCGTTCGGCGGCTTCTTCGCCGGGATCGGCGCCTTCGCCATGGGCGCCAACACGTACGAGTGGGTGCTCGCCAACGACAACATGCTGGACCAGCCGCAGAACTGGCACGACATGTACGGCGACGCGCCCTGCTGGGTCTTCGCGAACCGCGAGCTGCCGCTGGTGCCCGACGCCAACATCCTGATGGTCAGCGGCGACGTGCAGCGCGTGCACGAGGCCATGCTGGTGGCGGCGAAGGACCGCAACGTCTGGCTGGTGGGCGGCGGCGACCTGGTCGGCCAGTTCGTCGACCGCGGCCTGCTCGACGAGATCATCCTGGGCATCGCGCCGGTCGTGCTCGGCCAGGGCGCGCCGCTGCTCCCGCGGCATCTGAGCGCCCGCGAGCTGATCCTGACCGGCGCCGCCCAGGTGGGCCGGTTCGCCTACCTGACGTACGCCGTGGGCACCACCCCACTCCCCGAGCGCCACCCGGCCGCCACCATCCGCCGCCACGAGCCCGCCCGCCGCTGACCGCCGCCACGAGCCGCCAACAGCCGCCCCGCCGCTGACCGCGGCCGCGCGCCCCTGCCCGCCGCACGCATGCACTCGTGCCCTCACGCCCATCGCTGCTCAGCGGCCGGCCCGCTACTCGTACTGCCTCGGCCGAGGTGCTCGATAGGCTCGGCTCCAGCGGCGCCCTGGTCCGGACCGAGCGCGAGCAACTCGCGGGGCTCCAGTACGCAATCCGCATCGCCGACCGGTAGAGGGGATCGACCGTGCCAGAGGACGCAGAGGGGCTCGCCGGGTTCGGATACGAACTGGGGTTGTTGAAGCGCGTCCGGCGCTCCGGCTGGTGGCACGCGGGTGTGCAGAACCCGGAGTCGGTCGCCGAGCACACGATGCGCGCGGCGCAGCTAGCCGCGCTTATCGCGGCCGAAGAAGGGGCTGATCCGGCCCGAGCCGCCTTCCTTGCGCTGTGGCACGACAGCCAGGAGACGCGCACCGGCGACCTCCCGCACACCGCCACCGCCTACCTGACCAAGCCCGATCCACGCCAGATCACTGCCGACCAGACGAAGAAGCTTCCCGAACGATCGCGAGAGCTGATCCGCGAGGCCGTGGACGAATACGAGACGCGCGAGACCCTCGAAGCTCGATGCGCCAAGGACGCGGACAAGCTGGACATGCTCCTCCAAGCCGTCGAGTACCGCGATGCCGGCGTCACGCGTACCGGCGGCTGGATCGACTCGGCACGCAAGGACCTGTACCTCGAAACAAGCCGCCGGATCGCCGAAGCGGCCATCACGCTCTCACCGCTGTCATGGCGTGATCGTTGAAACATTTCCAACTTGATGATGTAGGTCACCGGCACGTGGAAGGCCGGTAGCCGCAGCGCACGCATCCAGCGTCCGGGCAGACGACCGAGCATCGCGGCGGGCGCGACGCCGTCTACCGCCGCGCGCCGCCAGGAGTCAGCTGCCGTCACCGCTCACCGGCAGGAGCCGCCCTCGACCGCCGTCAGAACAGCTCGTGCGGCGGGGCCATCTCGATCCGGGTGGCCAGCGCGATCGGGGCCGCGATCACGGCGACCCGGCCGCGGCGAGCCAGCAGGACGTGCCGGGTGGATTCGACGATGCGCTCCACCCTGTCCGGCGCGAGCGTGCCGGGCAGCACCGCGTGCACCACGCCCAGGCCGGCCGAGCCGCGCACCGGCACCGCGCCGCCGGCCGCGTCGGCCACCGCGTAGACCGTGGCGGCCAGGTCGGCGGGAGCGACGGAGAGATGCAGCGCCACGTCGTCGCGGCCGAACGGATACACCCCCCACCACGGCGGCGCGGTCGGCGAGACCGTCGCCTTCCATGCGGTGGCCAGCGGATAGGGATCCGAGTCTTCGAAGAGCGCCGCCACCTCGCCCGCGGCGGCGCCGGGCAGGTCGGTCTCGATCGCGCTGACCTCGTGCTCGGCGGCCTCGGCGGCGAGCCGGGCGGCCTTGAGCGGGGTCGGGGCGGGCGCCACCACCCAGCGCCGCGACCGGGGCAGCGGCTCCAGGCGGACGACCGCCGAGGTGATCACGCCGGAGATCTCGGCGAGCCCGGGGTTGTCACCCTCGCCGTCGGAGTCGGCCGCGACGCCGGCGAGATCTACGTACTGCACTCGGTCGACGTGCTCGGCGGGGGTGCGGAAGCCATAGCGCAGCGGGCCGGACTCGTTGACCACGAGCATGCCGCCGACCGTGGCCGTGCGGGACGGCGGGTCGACCGGCAGGCGCTGGCCGCGCAGGGCCAGGGCGGCCTGCACCGAGCGCACGGGTGTGCCGGCGGCGACCTCGACCGTCGCGGCTTTCACGTCGTGGTCCCAGAGGCCGTTCAGCCGTCCGGTGTCGAGGATCAGGTCGGCGCCGGACGACGGCGTACCCCAATCGATTTTGCTGCCGGAGCCGCGCGGCACCACGCTGAGCCCCTCGTCGGCCGCGAGTCGCAGCACGCCGGAGACCGCCGGGGTGGTCGAGGGAACCGCGACGAACTCGGCACGGCGGCCACCCACGACATCCACCGAGCGACCGACCCGCGCGTAGTCGGGCCCGCAGATGTCCACAAGCGCATCGAGAAGTCGTGACATGTCCCTGCCCGTGCTCGTTACAAGATCGTCATCAAGATCGACCGTCCACTCTGGCATATAGTACAGGTGTTCGAACGCGCGCGGTCAATGGAAGCCGAAAAAGCGTCGGGAGCACCCGGTAACGTGGCTCCCGTGACAGCCGATACGCCCGCGACGCCGCCCACCGCCCGCCCGGTCCCGACCGAGCGCACCTTCCACGGCGACACCGTGACGGATGAGTTCTCCTGGCTCGCCGACAAGGAGCTTCCGGAGACCGTCGCCTATCTGACGGCCGAAAATTCGTGGACAGACGCGGCGACGGCGCACCTGGCCGGCTTGCGCGGCACCATCTTCCAGGAGATCAAGGACCGCACCCAGGAGACCGATCTCTCGGTGCCCAGCCGCAAGGGCAAGTACTGGTACTACACGCGGACAGTCGAGGGCAAGCAGTACGGCATCCACTGCCGGGTCGCGGTCGGGCCGGGCGAGGTCGACCCGCCGATGTCCGACGACCGGCCCGGCGAGGAGGTGCTGCTCGACGGCAACGCGCTGGCCGAGGGCAAGGAGTTCTTCGCCCTGGGCACGTTCGACACCAGCCCCGACGGCAACTGGCTGGCCTACTCCACCGACTTCGACGGCGACGAGCGCTTCACGCTGCGGGTGAAAGACCTGCGCACCGGCGAGGTGCTGGCCGACGAGGTGCCCGACACGTCGTACGGGACGGCCTGGTCGGCCGACGGCAGCGCGCTGTTCTACATCACGGTCGACGAGGCCTGGCGGCCGTTCCGGGTCTGGCGGCACACCGTCGGCCGGCCGGCGAGCGACGACGTGGTGGTCTTCGAGGAGCCGGACGAGCGCTTCTGGGTCAGCGTCGAGCTGACCCGGAGTGAGAAATTCGTGGTCATCGACACGCAGAGCAAGCTCACCTCGGAGATCCGGGTCATCCCGGCCGAGACGCCGACGGCCGAGCCGTTCGTGATCGCGCCGCGTGAGCAGGGCGTGGAGTACTCGATCGCGCACCACGGCCACCGCTTCCTGATCCTGCACAACAAGAACGCGGAAGACTTCGCGCTGGCGTATACGTCGGCAGACAACCCCGGCGACTGGGTGGAGCTGATCCCGCACGAGCCGGGCACCCGGCTGGAGTCGGTCGACGCGTTCGCCCGGCACATCGTGATCTCGCAGCGCCGGGACGGCCTGACCGGCCTGCGGGTGATGGGCGACGGCAGCACCGACTCGTACGACATGCCGTTCCCCGAGCCGCTCTACCACGTGGGCCTGACCGGAAACCCGGAGTACGACACCGCCGTGGTCCGGATCAGCTACACCTCGATGGTCACCCCCGAGTCGATCTACGACGTCGACCTGGTGACCCGGCAGATGGTGCTGCGCAAGCGGAAGCCGGTGCTCGGCGGCTACGACCCGGACGACTACGAGCAGTACCGGGAGTGGGCCCTGGCCGGCGACGGCACCCGGGTGCCGATCTCGATCGTGGCCCGTAAGGACGTCGCACGGGACGGCTCGGCCCCGGCGCTGCTCTACGGCTACGGCTCGTACGAGGTCAGCATCGACCCGTACTTCTCGATCGCCCGCCTGTCGCTGCTCGACCGCGGCGTCGTCTTCGCCATCGCGCACGTGCGCGGCGGCGGCGAGATGGGCCGCCGGTGGTACGAGGACGGCAAGATGCTGACCAAGAGGAACACCTTCACCGACTTCGTGGCCTGCGCCCGGGCGCTGGTCAGCCAGCGCTGGACGTCGGCGGCCCGGCTGGTGGCCCGGGGCGGCTCGGCCGGCGGCCTGCTGATGGGCGCGATCGCCAACCTCGCCCCGGAGGACTTCGCCGGCATCGTGGCGCAGGTGCCCTTCGTCGACCCGCTGACCTCGATCCTCGACCCGTCACTGCCACTCACCGTGACCGAGTGGGAGGAGTGGGGCAACCCGATCGAGTCGGCCGACGTGTACGCCTACATGAAGGCGTACAGCCCCTACGAGAACGTCACGAAGCTGAGCTACCCCAAGATCCTCGCGGTGACCAGCTTCAACGACACCCGCGTGCTCTACCACGAGCCGGCCAAGTGGATCGCCCGGCTGCGGGCCACCGCGCCGGAGGGCACATACCTGCTGAAGACCGAGATGGAGGCCGGCCACAGCGGCCCGAGCGGCCGGTACGACGCCTGGAAGGAAGAGGCCTTCGTCCTTGCCTGGGCCTTGGACGTGATGGGCGCCGCCTAGCGCGTCCGCCGCCCAAGACCCGGGCGTTCCCCTTCCGCCGCCTTTACCGTACGAGCGTTGGCTGAGTCCCCGGCGTGCCAGGGCCGCTAGCTGCAACAACAGCTCCGCGTCCGGCCGCCGGGTGGGCCCGGCCCGCAAGGATCAGCCGGCCCGCAGCTCGTCGAGGTCGGTGCTGGAGCGCAACACCAGCAACCCGGCGCCGACCGCGACCAGCACCGCCAGCAGCGTGCTGCCGCCGAGCCATCCCAGGTCACCCCACGGAATCGGCACCGTGAGGACCGCCGGCGCGTGCACCGCGGCGAGCGTCGTGCAATGCGCCTCCGGGTTGTGGTCGGCGAGACACTCCTGGTACGCGTTGCCGAGGTCGAAGTTCGTGGGAAACAGCCGGACCAGCGCGTCGCCCACCGCCAGCGCCAGCAGCAGGGCGGGGATCAGCGGCGTCACCGTCTGCCAGAGGATCGCCGCGGAGAGGGTACGCCGAGGCACGCCCGTGGCCGTCAGCGACGCGTACGCCCGCCGCCGCGCCACGATGCTCTCGACCAGCGCGATCAGCAGCCCGGCCGCCGCGACCGCCGCGCTCAGCCCGACCGCCACCATGACCAGCCGGATGGCGTTGAAGTAGAAGCTCGGCTCGGCCCCGGCCCCGATCCCTTCGCCGTTCGTGAAGCCTTGGACCTGGTTGGAAAGGTCGTAGAAGCGGAAGGTCGTGGCCAGCAGCGCCTTGTACCCGAGCGCCACCGACCCGGCGATCACGGCCGCGAGCAGGGCGGCCATCGTGCGGCTGCCGTTCCACGGGTCGGTGATCAGTCGCTGGCCGGCGAGCAGGGTGGCCGGCCTCGGCCGTACCGGCGCAGCAGCCGCCCGGCGGTGTAGGAGATCCACCCCACGCCGAGCACCACGCCCGCCATGGTCAGCACCACCCCGCCGCCGAGGCAGACGTAGGCCGCGTACTTCGAGGCCGGCATGACGAGCGTGTGCTTGCCGAGGTGCAACCGCAGGTCGTCCTGCAACGGAATCGCGAAGAGCACCAGCCCCGCCGCGATGAGCAGGCCCGGCCACGGCCGCGGCCCGCGCTCACGAACCCGCCGCACCACCCCGAGCGGGGTGACGATGACCCGGCGCATCAGCAGCGCGCCGATCGCCGCCGCCAGCACCGGCACCAGCAGCACCAGCACGCCGATGACCGGCGCCGGCGGCAGGACGTCGGTGGGCAGGGTGCGCTGGTCGCCGATCGCGGCCCGGGCGACGAGGTACGCCACCAGCCCGGTGAGCGAGCCGAGCAGGCTGGCCACGGCCGTCTCCGCGGTGGCGATCAGCACCGCCTCCCCCGGTGTCGCGCCGGCCAGCCGGATCGCGGCCAGCCGCCGGTCGCGAGCCGGCGCGCCGAGCCGGATGCACTGCCCGGCCAGCGCCAGCACCGGCAGCGAGACCAGGATCAGCGTCGCCGCCACACCGGGCCGCAGGCCGGGCTCGACCAGCAGCTCGGCGGAGTACCGGTCGGCCCAGCCGTCGATGGACAGGACGGTCGCCGCGCAGAGCATCGCGATCGTGGCGAGCAGGGCGCTCACCGCGGTCAGCGCGGTCCGCAGCACGTCGGTACGGTTGCCGGCCACCGCGAGGCGAGCCAGCGTGGAGGCGGTCACCGGCCCACACCCAGGCCCAGCCCCGTCGGGTCGACGGCGCCGTCGCGCAGGGCGACCTCGCGGTCCGCGTACGCCGCGACGCTCGCCTCGTGGGTGACCAGCACGACCGCCGTGCCCTGCTCGCGCGCCACCCGGACGATCTGGCCGAGCACCTGCTCGCCGGTGAGCACGTCGAGCGCGCCGGTCGGCTCGTCGGCGAACAGCACCCGCGGCTCGGTGATCAGCGCCCGGGCGGTGGCACAGCGCTGTTGCTGGCCGCCGGACATCGTGCCGGGCCGCTGCTCGGCGAACTCGGCCACGCCGAGCCGCTCGAGCCAGTCGAGCGCCGTCTGCCGCGCCTCCCGCCGCCCCGTGCCGGCGAGAAGCAGCGGCAGCGCGACGTTCTCCACCGCGGTGAGCTCGGGGACCAGCTGCCCGAACTGGAACAGCACCCCGTACTCGGTGCGGCGCAGCCTCGACCGGGCCGCCTCGGACCACAGCCCGATGTCCTGCTCGCGGTAGCTGACGGTGCCCGCGTCCACCCGGATGATGCCGGCCAGGCAGTGCAGCAGCGTGGACTTCCCGCAGCCGCTCGGGCCGGTGACCGCGACGATCTCGCCTTCGCCGACCTGGAGGTCGATCCCGCGCAGCGCCGGGGTGGCGCCGTAGTTGCGGACCAGGCCGGTGCCGCTCAGCAGTGCGCTCAACTGGTCACTTCCTTCTGCAGGTCGGCCACCCGCGCCAGCGTGGTCTGCAGCCAGCGCAGGTCGGCCTCGAGGTGCCCGAGGGCGTAGTCGGCGGCGATCACGTCGCCCACGCTCGCCCCGGGCTCGGACTTCTCGGTGGTGAGCTCGCGCATGCGGCTCATGTGGGCGGCGCGCTGGGCGACCAGGTAGTCGCGGGCCCGCCCGGCGTCGGCCGCGAGCAGCGCGACCACCACCTTGCTGAACAGTTCGCTGGCGACGTACGGCGCCGGCGCCTCGACCGCGGCGAGCCAGGTGTCGAGGTGCTGCCGACCCTCGTCGGTGATCTCGTACGACGTGCGGTCGGGGCCGCCCTCGCGATCCTGGCCGGCCTCGGTGACCAGGCCATCCCGCTCGAGCCGGCCGAGGGTCGAGTAGACCTGGCCGTACGCGAGCGGCTTGGCCCGGGGCAGCCGATCGTCGTGGGCCCGCTTGAGGTCGTAGCCGTGCCGCGGACCACCGGCGAGCAGACCGAGCAGAACATGGGCCGTGGACATGGCGGCTACTATTCAACGAGTGAATAGCTGCCGTCAAGGGGTCAGCCGCGGCGGAGAGCGACCACCGCCACGTCGTCGTCGGCCTGCCCGGCGGCGCCCAACCGCAGCAGGAGGCGATCGCAAAAGTCCTCGAGGTCCGGGTCGACCTCGGCGGCCACCCGGCGCAGCGCGGCCAGCCCCACGTCGATGTCCTCGTCCCGGCGCTCGACCAGACCGTCGGTGTAGAGCACCAGCGTGCCGCCGCGGGGCAGCACGAACTCCAGATCGTCCGGGCGCGGCGCGTTGATGCCGAGCAGCGCGCCGCCCGGCTGCAGGAAGGTGACCCCGTCGGCGGTGTGCAGCAGCGGCGGCAGGTGACCGGCGCCGGCCATCCGGACCCGGCCCGTCACCGGGTCGAGGACGAGCAGGCAGACGGTCGCCGAATCGGCCGGCAGCACCCGCCGCATGAAGCGGTTGACCAGGGCGAGCACCGTCCCCGGCGGATGGCCCTCGACGGCGTACGCGCGGACCGCGTGCCGCACCTCGGCCATCACCGTGGCCGCGTGCAGCGAGTGGCCGGCCACGTCGCCGATCGCCACCAGCAGCTGGCCGTCGAGCATGGTGACCTCGTAGAAGTCGCCGCCCACCTCGGTCTGCGAGCCGGCCGGCATGTAGCGCACCGCGGTCTGGACGCCGGGCAGGCTCGGCAGGCTCGACTGCAGCAGGCTGCGCTGCAGGGTGATGGCGATGCGGTGCTCCTCGTCGTACGAGCGCTGCGCCTCGACGGCGGCCGCCACGGCCTGGGAGAGCTGGCGCAGCACCGGGAAGCCGGGGGTCTGCGAGCTGGACCGTACCGCCACGTAGACCGACGGGCGGTCGATCCGCAGCCGGGTCGCGGCCACCGCCACCTCGTCGCCCTCGGGCCAGTCGGCGACGTCCCAGTCGGCCGGCTGGTCGGTGCGAACCAGCGAGCCGATCGCCGCGTTGCGCTCGGACAGCGACCACGGGCGGATCACCGGCGGCGAGCCGACCGCGGCGAGGCTGTCGCCGTCGGCGGTCTCGGCGAGCACGACGACCGGGCCACCGAAGATGTCGTACGCGCCGGCGGCCGCCGCCTCGAGCAGGGCGGGGAGGGTGGAGGCCAGGTTGATCGCGAGGGTGGCCTCGGCCAGCCGAACCAGGCGGGCGGCCAGGAACTCGGCCCGGCGGCGCGCCGAGTAGTACCGCAGCACGGCCTGGCAGGTGGCGATCAGCTCGTCCGGCTCGATCGGCTCGACCAGGTACGCATCCGCACCCCGGTTCAGCCCCTGGGTCCGATCGTTGACGTCGACGGCATGCGCGGACACGTGCACGACGGGCAGCGCGGCGTACGCGGGATCGGTCTTGATCCTCTCGCAGACGTCGAAGCCGCTCATGTCCGGAAGCTTGACGTCCAGCACCACGAGGTCGATCCCGGAGCCCGGCAGCACCCGCAACGCCTCGCCGCCGGTCTCCGCCTCGCGGACCGTGAAGCCGGCCCGGGTCAGCCAGTTGACCAGCAGATACCGCTTGGGGGCGCTGTCGTCGACGACTAGGACGGTCGCCGCGTTCATGACTTCGGCAGCCGTACGGTAAAGGTGCTGCCCTCGCCCGGCACCGAGTCGACGCGCAGGCCCCCGCCGAGAATCCCGACCAGCCGCCGGGCGTACGGCAGGCCCAGGCCGGTGCCCTTGCCGGTGATCGCCCGGCTGCCCGGCACCTGGTAGAACTCCTCGAAGATCCGTTCGTGCAGCTCGGGCGGGATGCCGGTGCCGGTGTCGGCCACGGTGAACTCGACGTCGTCGCCCACCGCCCGGACCGCCAGCGTCACCGACCCCTCGGCGGTGAACTTGATCGCGTTGGTCAGGAGGTTGCGCAGCACCCGGGCGAGCAGCACCTCGTCGCTGCGCAGGCCCGGCACCGCCGGCTCCTCGACCACGAAGTCGACCTCGGGCCGGGTGGCCAGCGGACGCAGCGTGCCACGCAACTGGCCGAAGACGACTCGCAGATCCACCTCGGACCATTGCGGCTCGATCCGGCCGGCCTCCGCCTTGGCCAGGTCCAGCAGGTCGTTGACCAGGGTCAGCAGGTCACCGGCCGAGCCGCCGATCAGGTCGACCTGGCGGCGCTGCTCGGCGGTGAGCGGGTCGGAGGCCGGGTCGAGCAGCAGCCGGGTCAGCCCGATCACCGCGGTCACCGGGGCGCGCAGCTCGTGGCTCACGTTCGCCAGGAACCGGCTTTTCGCCTCGCTCGCCGCCCGCAGCTGCACCGACCGCTCGTCCAGCTCGGCGTAGAGCGCGACCACGCCGCGGTTGGTCTCCTCCAGCTCGTCGGAGAGCTGGTGGTAGAGCGCCATCACGCCACGGTTGGTCTCCTCCAGCTCGGCGTTCAGCCGGGCCAGGTCGTCGCGCTGCGCGCGCACCTCGTCAAGCGCGGCGATGAGCTGCTGATTTTGCACGCTCAGCTCGTCCAGGGGGGTGCCCGGCACATGCTGGGCCAGCCCGGCACGAATCTCGTCCATGCGATCCGGGGTCAGCCTCGGCGCGCTCGCCGGCAACCGTCGAGCCATCCGGACCACCGTACCGGTCTCGCCATCGCTGACCTCCATCGTGTCGACCAGGCGGCCGACCTGTACGAGCTGCGCGCCGATCTCGGCGGCGCCGCCGGGCTGCGGGTTGCCCACCGCCACCCGCAACGTGGGTACCCCATTCGGCTCCGCGGTGAACTCCACCTCGGTGTCCGGTCCGGCGGCCAGCATCACCCGGCCCACCTCGCTCAGCGCGGTGGCCAGCCGGGTCTGGTCCTGCTGCTCGAGGCCGACCGCACGGGCCACCTCGCGGCCGAGCTGGCGCACCACGAACACGTCCTGCTCGGCCCGCAGGCGTATGCGCATCAGCGACTGGGCGCCGGACGCGGTCATGGCCGTGCCTCCGCGGCGCGGAAGTGCCGCTCGGCGCGGGCGGTCATGGCAGCCGGGCCACGAGCACGCCGGCGTCGTCGCGGCGTATCCCCGCGTCGCGCAGCACGGTCGCCGCGATCAGGGCGGGCGAGTGGGACAACACGCCCGGGTAGTCGGCCTGGTTCCAGCGGTCGACCACGCCGTCGCTGTGCATGAGGACGATCGCGTCCGGCGTGATCGGGTAGTCGTACTGCCGGATCTGACGGCGCTGGTGACCGGCGATCCCGGGTAGCGAGATCATCCCGCGACGGCCGGCCGGGCCGATCACCGTGCCGGAGATGTTGCCGAGCCCCGCGTACCGCACCAGGCCCGCGTCCGGGTCGAGCTCGGCCACGGCCAGCGCGGCGCCGCGGGTGTGGCTGAGCCGGCGGTGCAGCGTCTCGACCACGGCGGCCGGCGGCTGCGCCGGGGACTCGGCGAACGCTCGTACCGCCTCCTGCGAGGCAGCGGCGGCGAGACCGCCGTGCCCCAGCCCATCGCACATCAGCACCTGGCGCCGGCCGTCCGCGTCGCGAACGGCGAACGCGTCGCCGCTCACCGGCTCGCCGGTGAGCGGACGGGTCAACCCGGCCGCCCAGGCGGGTTCCGGGGGGTCGGCCGACCAGACCTGGGCGACCAGCACGGTTCCCTTGCCGGGTACGGAGTGCAGGTCGGACCAGGAGGACTGGCGCGCGATGGCGCCCAGCCCGATGCCGAGCGTGCCCGCCGTGGAATGTCCGTCACCCGCCGACCGCACCAGGTCGGCCATTCCCGGCCCGTGGTCGATCGCGATGATCTCGACCCCGGCCTGCTGCTCGGTGCGCACCGCGCGGACCAGCAGCGTGCCCTGGTCGGCGTGTTTCACCAGGTTGCCGGCCGTCTCGGCGGTCACGATCGACAGGTCGGCGGTGCGTCGCTCGGAGAGCCCGAGCTGGGTGGCGAGCCGCTCGGCGGCGCGGCGGGCGGCGGAGGCGGTCGCGGCCGCCTCCACCCGGAACCAGGCGCCCCCGTCCAGGAGCTGCTCGGGCAGCGACGCCACGGTGCCTCCGATCATCGGCACCACTTGGTGACCGTAATGGTCGTTCCCCGTCCGACCGCGGTGTCGATGTCGAACTCGTCGACCAGCCGCCGGGCGCCGCTTAACCCTAGCCCCAGGCCGCCGCCGGTGGTGTAGCCGTCGGTCAACGCCAGGTCGAGGTCGGCGATGCCGGGGCCCTGGTCGCTGAAGACGATCCGGATGCCCTGCCGGCGGCCGTTGTCCACCCGGCTCACCTCGACCGCGCCGCCACCGCCGTAGACCAGCGTGTTGCGGGCCAGCTCGCTCGCTGCGGTGACCAGCTTGGTCTGGTCGACCAGGGAGAGCTTGACCGACACCGCGACGGTACGCACGAGCTGGCGCACCCGGACGACGTCCTGGTCGGTACCGACCTCGATCCGCTCGCCGCCGTCGCTCACGGCTGGTCAACCGCCGGGGACGCGTGGTCCTCGTCGGGCTCACCGGGCACCTCGGGCTCCTCCTCGTCCCGGTCGCGGGCCAGCAACGCCATGCCGAGCTCGACGTTGAGGGCGGTGCGGATCCCGGGCAGCGACAGGCCCAGCTCGACCAGGGTGATCGCCACGGCCGGGCGCATGCCCACCACCACCGTCTCGGCGTCCAGCACCCGGGAGATCGAGGCGATGGTCGCGAGCGTACGGCCGACGAACGAGTCGACGATGTCCAGCGCGCTGATGTCGATGATCACGCCGTGGCAGCCGGTCGCCACGATCCGATCGGCGAGGTCCTCCTGCAGTTGCAGGGCTACCTGATCCTCCATGTCGATCTGGATGGAGACCAGCAGGATGTCCCCGATCTTGAGGATCGGCACCCGGTCCACGTCAGCGCCCGGTCTTTCGGAGGACGAACCGGAGGGCGTCGGCGAGCGAGGCCTTGGTGGCGATGTCACCGAACTCGATGCCGAGCGCCACGATCGTCTGGGCGATCTGCGGCCGGATGCCGGAGATGATGCAGTCCGCACCCATCAGCCGGGCGGCCACCACGGTCTTGAGGATGTGCTGCGCCACCTGGGTGTCGACGGCCGGCACGCCGGTGATGTCGATGATCGCGTACGGCGAGCCGGTGTCCACCAGCGTCTGCAGCAGCCGCTCCATCACGACCTGGGCGCGCGCCGAGTCGAGCGTGCCGACCAGCGGGACGGCCACCACGCCCTCCCACAGCTTCACCACCGGGGTGGACAGCTCGAGCAGCTGCTCGGCCTGGTCGGCGATCAGCCCCTCGCGTACCTGCACGTAGTTGTCGAAGGTGAACAGCGCGGCGTTGTCGACGAAGGCGGAGAAGGCGACGTAGTCGCGCAGGTTGGCGGCGTCGCCACCGTCCAGGACGCCGAGCACCGCCTCCTTGAGGGCGAAGACGCTGACCGCGGTCTCGGTCGCGCTGAAGCCCTGCCGCGCCCGGCTGGTGGACAGCTCGGCCAGCTGGGCGCGCAGCTCGGCGGCCGGCTCCTGGCCCACGTCACCGGCCCCGCCGGCGAGCGCGGCGTGGAAGCCCTTGCGCAGCTCGGTGGTCTGCCGCTCCAGCTCGGTGCGGCTCAACCGGCCGCGCAGGCTCTGCGCCACCCGGTCGGTCCAGGCAGCGACCAGCGCATCCTGGTTTTCCTCCAGCACGGCGGCGAAGCGACTCGCCTCTTCCGCTCCCAACGCCACCGCTGCCTCCCCATTCCGATACTCGCGACGCGCGGACTGTATCACCGGGGAGGTCTAATAATTGCCGTAAGCCAACTAAGGCGGCAAGGTCACGAACTGGACGCCCCCGTCCTGCCGATCAGACCGGGTCTGGAGTACCGTTCTGCTCATACCTGGAGGTCCTGAATGTCCCTGACGGTACAAACGGAACAGCGCGGCGACATGGTCGTCGTGTCGGTGGCGGGCGAGCTCGACATGGCCACCGCGCCCCAGCTGCAGGACCAGATCAGCGACCTGCTCGAAAAGGGGCGCACCCGGCTGGTCTTCGACCTGGCCGAGGTCTCGTTCTGCGACTCCACCGGGCTCTCGGTCTTTGTGCGGGCCAAAAACAGCACCGACGACGCCGGCGGCACTGTCCGGCTCGCCGCCCCGCAGCGCGGGGTGCTGCGCATCCTCGAGGTGAGCGGCCTGGTCGAGGTGCTGCGCACCTATCCCACGGTCGACGAGGCGGTCACCGCTCAGGAACCGGCACTCGACTGATAACCCGATCGGCGTAGTTTGTCGCCGACCGGTCGCGGGCATGTGCTGCCGGACCGACCGAATCCCCCTCGGCGTGCTGGAGTGTGCTCGTGAACAAGATCTTCCAAGGCTTCAAAGACTTCATCATGCGCGGCAACGTGGTCGATCTCGCGGTCGGCATCGTGATCGGTGCCGCCTTCACCACGGTCGTCACCGCCTTCACCAACGGCTTCATCAAGCCCCTGATCCAGCTGATGGGCGGCGGCGGAATCAAGGGCGGCACCTGGGTGGTCCGCCGCGTCGTCTTCGACTACGCCACCTTCATCAACGCGGTCATCACCTTCCTGATCACCGCGGCCGTGCTGTACTTCCTGGTCGTCATGCCGCTCAACGTCCTCGCCGAGCGGCGCCGCCGCGGCGAGGAGCCGCCGCCGAAGACGCCGAGCGAGGACATCCTGCTGCTCACCCAGATCCGCGACCTGCTGGCGCAGGACGCCACGGCCTCGGGCGCCCGCGGCAGCGCCGTGCAGGACATCCTCAACCGTCGCGATGAGCCACCGCGCTGACACGCTGCGAAAAAGATCAACCAGACCGGGTACGATTCGAACAGATGTTCTATACAGTAGCCGGATGGAGCAGCGTAAACACTGGTGGAACGGCAAGTGGGGCCGCATCGCCCGCAGGGATGTCTTCCTGCGGGTGAGCGGCGACCAGTGGTATGTCGAGTCGCGTAACGGGGGTGCGGACGGCGTATCGCACTTCTTCGAGTACGGCAGCGAGGACGCCGCCCTCGACGCCGTGCGTGTGCTGCTCGCCGGTCCGGACGAGTGGCGCGAGCTCTCCGTCCGCCCCCCGCTGGGCTGAGCTGGCTGAGCTGGCTGGCTCCGCTTCGCTCCGCGGGCGATCGCCCCTTTTACGCTGATGAGCGGGCAGGCGATTTCCGACACCGCAAACCCCGCGGTGGCGGAAATCGACTGCCCGCTCATCAGCGGGGCGATCGCGGGCCGTTCCCGGATACGGGGCACCCCGGAAAATCGCGGGGTCTTTAGGCGGCTGGGCGGTCTCGCCGGTGTTCGGCGGTCATCGGGCCGGGCGGCACCAGGCGCAAGCCCGGCCGGTGGAACCTGTCAAGATCGCCGGACGCGGGTTCGTCGTCGGTGAAGCGGGCGCGCCAGCTTGATCGGGGCGTCGTGCGGGCGCCGGGTGGCTCGGCGAAGCCGCCGGGGATGCGAGTGAGCGCGACCACCAGCAGGTATCCGAGGATCACGAAGCCGTGGCTGACCAGCCGGGTGGAGTCGACCCGGCCGCCGGTGAGGTCGTTGACCGAGAGCAGCAGCAGCATCCCGACGAACGCGGTGAGCATCGGCACCAGCCCGGACGGCCGGGCGCGGCGCAGCGCGATGAACATGTACCCGGCGCCGACCGCGACGTTCCAGGCGGCCGACTCGTGCCACAGGTGCCCGGGCGTCGCGTCCAGACCGGCATGCACGTGCGTGCCGACCACGCCGCCGCCGATCTGGTCGAGGCCGAGGATGAGCTGCACCGCACCGACCCCGGCGAGCGCGATGTAGAGGGCGGCGGCCATCGGGAAGCGCCGCCTCGGCGGTGGGGTCGCGGCCGGCAGCGCGGCGAGGATGCTCGCGCTGAGATCGGGGGCGGCACCCACCCCCAGCCGGGTCAGCCGGTTGACCGTGGCCGCGCCGTCCAGCCACTCCCGGCAGTCGGCGCACCCGGCCAGATGCTCGTCGACCAGCGGCCGGGCGGCCGGGTCGTCCTCGCCGTCCAGCTGCGCGGACAGCATCTCGCGCCACCGCTCACAAGAAGCCATGTCGGGATAGTCGCCCGGCGCCCCCGCGAAGTTCCCGCCGCGGAGAGAAGTGCCGACCCGGTCAGCGCAGGCCGGGCGGTCCGGGCAGTTGCGGCGGGCTGCCGGGCAACTGGGGCCGGCCGACCTGGGGGTCGCTGCCGCCGAGCAGGCGCTTGCGCTCCCGGAAGGCTCGCAGGTTCGCCGTGTTTCCGCAGGTCGAGACGTCATGCCAGACGCCCGAGTTGTTCCGCGAGGTGTCGAAGAATGCGGCCCGGCAGTCGGCGTTGTGGCACAGCTTGAGCCGCTGCCAGAGCCCGGCCTGCTGGGCGAGCAGCGCCTCGGCCCAGAGCGCGGAGGCCAGCCAGCGCGTGCCGCGACCGGTCGGGACCATGCGCACCCAGCCGTCCGCGTCGGGCACCAGGCTCACCGGCACGTCGGCCGGCGGCAGCGCGCCGTCCAGCCGTTCCTTGCCGGCGGCAAGGATCACGTTCTCGAAGGTGGTCCGCAGCCGGCGCAGCGACCGTATGTCGTTCGATGAGATCAGCAGCGTGGGGGCGGGCAAACCGGACACTCGCGACCAGGTGGTCAGCGCCTCGGTCAGCCAAAGTTGCGCGTCATCGGCGTGGAGCAGCAGGTCAGCGCCGTAGTGCATGGTGGCTCGGGTGTTCAGCAGATCCTGCACGAGCGCGAGCCCGCCGGGGGCTTCGCGTACGCCGTGCCGGGCGCTGGCCATCCATGACATAGCCGAAGGGTACTTGACTCTTTTTCATGACGCGTCCACCACTCGTTCGAACCGTGCTCGAACTTGCCACCGCCGGTCACCATGGGAATTGCGAGACGATCTCACTTCGCCAACGGGTGGGCATGGTGAGACATTTTCGGCAATGATCCTCTGGTGGGACGGGAGGAACGCATGGTGCGCAAGGCACTGACGCTCGCGGTGACGGCCGCGGCGGCCATCACGCTGGCCGGGTGCGGTTCGCACGACTCCCCCCAGTCCGGGGCGCAGGCTCCCGCCGTACTCCCGTCGGCTTCCATGCTGCCGTCCGCGGAGCCCAGCGTGACGCCGACGTCCACGCCCACCCCGACGCCGACCACGACGGCCACGGCGAAGCCGCCACAGAAGCTCAAGATCGGCACGAAGGGCCCGGCCGTGCTCGCGCTGCAGCAGCGGCTGACCGAGCTCGGCTACTGGAACGGCGAGGCCGACGGCAAGTTCGGCGGCACCACCCAGCAGGCGGTCTTCGCGCTGCAGAAGGCGGCCGGCATCGGGCGGGACGGCTCGGTCGGCCCGAAGACGCAGAAGGCCCTCGACGACGGGGTACGCCCGAAGGCCAGGTCGAAGGCGGGCAGCGGGTACCTCGTCGAGATCAACCTGAAGAAGCAGCTGCTCATGTTCGTCAAGGACGGCGAGGTGATCGCCACGCTCAACACCTCGACCGGGTCGAACGAGCATTACGAGTACAAGGGCGACACCTACCTGGCCGACACCCCGACCGGCCACTTCAAGGTCGGCCGGCAGATCGACGGCGTACGGCACGGACCCCTCGGCGACCTGTTCCGGCCGAAGTACTTCAACGGCGGCATCGCGGTGCACGGCTCGCCCAGCATCCCGCCGTACCCGGCCTCGCACGGCTGCGCCCGGGTGTCGAACGCGGCCATCAACTGGATCTGGGCGACCGGCAAGCTGCCCTTGAAGACCCCCGTGTGGGTGTACCGCTCCTGACCGCGGCTCAGCCGTCGATGCGCGTGATGTTGCGGATCTTGTTGGCCGCGTCCAGCGCCGCCACCTTGTACGCCTCGGACAGCGTCGGATAGTTGAAGACCGCGTCGACCAGGAAGTCGACCGTGCCGCCGCAGCCCATCACGGCCTGCCCGATGTGGATGATCTCGGTGGCGCCGGTGCCGAAGACGTGCACGCCGAGCAGCGTGCCGTCGTCCGGGGCGACCAGCAGCTTGAGCATCCCGTACGAGTCGCCGACGATCTGCCCGCGGGCCAGCTCGCGGTACCGGGCGATGCCCACCTCGAACGGCGTGGACGAGTCGGTCAGCTCGTCCTCGGTCTTACCCACGAAGCTGATCTCGGGGATCGTGTAGATGCCGATCGGCTGCAGGTGGCCGATCTCGCGCACCGGCTCGCCGCACGCGTGGTGGGCGGCAAGCCGGCCCTGCTCCATCGAGGTGGAGGCGAGCGCCGGGAAGCCGATCACGTCGCCGACGGCGTAGATGTTGTCTACCGCCGTACGGTAGTTGGCGTCGACCTCGATGCGGCCGCGACGGTCGGCGGTCAGTCCGGCCGCTTCCAGACACAGGTCGTCGGTCTGGCCCTGCCGGCCGGCCGAGTACATGACCGTGTCGGCGACGATCTTCTTACCGCTCTTCAGGATGCAGAGCGCAGCGTTCTGATGCTTCTCGACCGCAGCCACCTCCTCGCCGAAGCGGAACGTGACGCTCAGGTCGCGCAGGTGGTACTTGAGCGATTCGACGATCTCGTCGTCGCAGAAGTCGAGCATCTTCTCCCGGCGCTCGACCACGGTGACCTTGGTGCCGAGCGCGGCGAACAGCGACGCGTACTCCATGCCGATCACGCCCGCGCCGACCACGACCATGCTGCGCGGGACGGCCTGCAGGTTGATCACGCCGTCCGAGTCGACGATCGTCCGCTCGTCGAAGTCCACACTGTCCGGGCGTGCCGGTCGCGTACCCGCCGCAATTATGATCTTGTCAGCGGTGACCTTGGCCTCCCGGCCGCCGCCACCGTCGACCCAGAGCGCGTGGGCGTCGGCGAACCGGCCGGTGCCGGTGATCATCGCGACGTGGTTGCGGGACAGCTGGTTGCGGATGACGTCGGTCTGCCGGCTGATCACATGCTGGGTGCGGGCGGCCAGGTCGGAGACGGTGATCTCCTCCTTGACCCGGTAGCTCGAGCCGTACAGGTCGCGCTGGCTGAGCCCGGTCAGGTAGAGGACCGCCTCGCGCAACGTCTTCGACGGCACCGTGCCGGTGTTGATGCAGACGCCGCCGATCATGTCGCGGCGGTCGATGATCCCGACGCGACGACCGAGCTTCGACGCGGCGATCGCGGCCTTCTGCCCGCCGGGCCCGGAGCCCAGCACCAACAGGTCGTAGTCATACACAGCACTTAGCCTCGCAGCCTGAATGCGGGCCGGTCTACGTCCCGTCGTCGGCTTTTTCGCGCCGATTCTCCGAACCGTCGACGCGGAAGCACGGCGAAGATACGCCGGGAATCGACGGTTCGTAGCTGTTCCACAGGTGTTGCCGAAGGTCCTCGTAGGGCTCGCAGAAACAGTGTGCGCATGCCAGCGCGCTTCAACCTGCGACATCCCTCGACAGCGGTCAACGCCGCCCTCGTCGTCGCCATAGCGGGCGGCGGTTTGTGGACGTACGAATCGCTGTCCGGTCCGTCGACCAACAACGCCGCCAACGCCTCGGTCCGAACCGTGTCGGTGCAGACGGGCACCGTCACCAAGACCGTCACCGCGGACGGCACGGTGGAGAGCGCCCGCACGGCCTCCGCCAGTTTCGTCACCGGCGGCACGATCACGGCGATCAACGTGAAGGTCGGCCAGGTGGTCAAGAAGGGTCAGGTCCTGGCCGAGGTCGACCCGGCCGATGCGCAGCGCAGCCTGAAGGCGGCCGAGGTCGATCGGGATTCCGCGAACGATGCGCTGAGCCGGGCCGAGGATGCCGGCTCGGACACCTCCAGCGCCGAGACCGAGGTCGAGTCGGCCGAGCAAGCGGTGGACGACGCTCAGGCGGCCGTGGACGGCACCGTGCTGACCGCCCCGATGACCGGCACGGTCACCGCTGTCAACGGCACGCTCGGCAGTTCGGTCTCCGGCACCGGCTCGTCCTCCTCGTCCGGCGCCGGCAACCAGAGCAGCAGCTCGTCCTCGTCCTCATCCTCCGGTTTCGTGGAGATCGCCGACCTGAGCAGGCTCCAGGTGAGCGCCGACTTCGCCGAGGCGGACGCGACCCAGCTGAACGAGAAGCAGGCGGCCACGATCACCTGGAACGCGCTGTCCGGCGCCACCGCCACGGGCAAGGTCGTGGCGGTCGACCCGTCCGCGACCACGTCGAACAACGTGGTGACCTACGGCGTGACGCTGAGCATCGACAAGAGCCCGGCCGGAGCGAGGGTCGGACAGACGGTGTCGGTGTCGGTCACCACCGGCAGCGTGGCCAACGCCACCTACGTCAACTCGGCGGCCATCACCACGGCCGGCAACCAACGCACGGTGACGGTGGTGACCAACGGCGCGCAGGAGACTCGGACGGTCCAGATCGGTCTGGAGGGCGACTCGGCCACCCAGATCACCTCGGGCGTGCAGGCCGGCGAACAGGTCCTGCTCACCACGACGTCCACCAGCACCGGCAACAACACCGGGCAGTTCCCGGGCGGTGGCGGCCTGGGCAGCGGTCTGACCGGCGGCGGCCCGCCCGGCGGCGGGGCCGGGCGATGACCCCGGGGAGCACCAATGAGGGCACCGACCACAGTGTCAGGTGCGGCCGGCGGAGGAACGATCCGCTTTCGGACGCCGCTTGCCGGCCTGTTTGCCCCCCGGCCGAGCCGGGGACTTGGCCTTCGCCGAGGACTCCGTGGCCGGCGGCCGGGCCGGCAGCGCCGCGGCATGGTCCGGTACGAACGTCTGCATCTCGCGCGGGGTGCGCTGATAGCCGCTCGACGGTGGCCGGGGCGGCAGCTCCAGCGGCACGCGTTGCACCTCGTAGTAGGGAATCGTCGAGATCAGATGGGCGATCATGTTGATCCGTGCCCGCCGCTTGTCCTCGCTCTCGACGACGTACCAGGGTGCCTCGGGGATGTCGGTGTGCATGAACATCTCGTCCTTGGCCCGGGAGTAGTCCTCCCACCGGCTGATCGACTCGAGGTCCATCGGCGACAGCTTCCAGCGCCGCATCGGATCTTGCAGGCGGGAACGGAACCGCTCCTCCTGCTCGTGATCGCTGACCGAGAACCAGTACTTGCGAAGCAGGATCCCGTCCTCGGTCAGGAGCCGCTCGAAGATCGGGCATTGGTGCAGGAAGCGCATGTACTCTTCCTTGCTGCAGAAGCCCATCACCCGTTCGACGCCGGCCCGGTTGTACCAGCTTCGATCGAACAGCACGATCTCCCCCGCGGAGGGGAAGTGCTCGACGTAGCGCTGGAAATACCATTGCCCGCGCTCGCGTTCGGTGGGCGCGGGCAACGCGGCGATACGGGCGAGGCGGGGATTGAGATACTCGGCGACCCGCTTGATGGTGCTTCCCTTGCCGGCCGCGTCCCGCCCTTCGAAGACGACGACGATCCGGGCGCCCTCCACCTTCACCCATTCCTGAAGCTTCACGAGTTCGCCCTGAAGGCGGAACAGCTCCGCCTCGTAGGTCGCCTTCGGCAGCCGATCGAACCGCTCCGACTTGGGCACCCAGCCCACCTCCTCCGAGCCATCCCCTCCTCGGACTGTAGTTCCGATTGCGGTGAACGTCGGGGGTTACAGCACCTTGGCGCCGTACATCTCGCCGAGCGGGTCGGCCAGCAGTTCCAGCCGGGCGCCGTCGGGGTCGCGGAAGTAGATCGAGGTGCCGCTCTCCACGTCGTAGGGAATGCCGGCGGCGTCCAGGTTGGAACGTAGGTGCCGCCACCGGTCGGGCGTGACCGAGATGGCCAGGTGGTGCAGGCCGCCCAGGACTTCCGCGTACGGGCCCAGGTCCAGGCCGGGCAGGTCGAAGAAGGCCAGCAGGTTGCCGTTGCCGATGTCGAAGAAGAAGTGGTTGGAGCCGGGATAGTCGCGGTTCTCGAAGATCTCGGTCAGCGGGAACTCGAGCACGTTCTGGTAGAACTCGATGGTCCGCCGGACGTCGGCGCAGATCAGCGCGAAATGGTGCAGGCCACGGGCGCTCGACGGCGGCCGGTCGGGCGCCTCACGGAGGTAGTCGTTTCTGATCCGGTCGCGTTCGGCGGCGATGGCCTCGCGGTCGATCGTCATGGGCTGCCTCCCTAGATTCGGAAGAATCCGCCGAGGAACTGGTGTGCCAGGTCCCGGTCGCCGCGCGCGGTTCCGGCGTTCGTGCGGCCGTACGCGGTGAGGACAAAGCTGCCCGGGTCGAACTCGATTATGCAAGACAGGCCGTCGAGCGGGCCGGGGGTGGTGGCGGCGCCCGACGGGCCGATCGCGACCCGGGTGTCGCCGGCGTTCGCGCCCGAGGTGATCCGGATGCCGAGCTCGATCGGCCGGGCTTCCGGCCCGGTGAGCGGGGTCGCCGACCAGAGCACGAAGCACAGCGGGACGAGGAGGTCGGCCGACTGGGCCTCCAACGCGTGCGGCCGTCCGATGCCCTGCCGGATGTCCCAGCTGTGCACCGCGTAGTCGACCAGTTGGAAGACCGGGTAGAAGAAGGCCGGCAGCGGACCCATGTACTTGTGCGGGACCAGCAGTCCGGACCACTCCTGCTCGGACAGGTTCTCGGTGATGCCGAGCATCCGGTCCAGCGCGGTCGCGAGGCGGTCCAGCGCCTCCTTGCGTTCCAGCGTCCGGAACTGCCGTGCGCCGCGGTCGACATGCGTCGCCATGTCGCGCAGCGGCGCCGAGTCGGGGGGACTCGTGCCCTTGCGGGCCGCGTCGAAGCCCACGAAGTAGGTCTCGGTGGTGTCGATCAGGTGCCCGAACACGTCGCGCACCTGCCAGTCGCCGGCACCGGTCGGCGCCATCCAGGTCTCCGACTCCTCGGCGAGGGCGAACATGCCGGCCGACTCCCGGCGTACCGCTTCGAGGAGGTTGGCTTTGCTCTCGTAGCTCATGAAGTTCCACGCACTCATCGGAACCCTCCCGTACAGAGGTTCGTTGGAGCGAAAGTGGTTGCCGTGGCAACCACTTAACTCCGATGCCCCGGGCACGTCAACCGCCGCCCGTACCATGCGAGAAGTGACGACCGACGTACGCTGGCTCGACGCCACCCAGCAACGTGCGTGGCGCGGGTTCCTCGATCTGCATGCCCGGCTCTCCGCGAAACTCAACCGCGAGCTGCAGCAGACATCGGGGCTCACGCTCTCCGACTACGACGTGCTCGTGCACCTGACCGACGTGCCCGACGGGCGGCTGCGCGCCTTCGAGCTGGGTGACGGCCTGCAGTGGGACAAGAGCCGGGTCTCCAAGCAGGTCGCCCGGCTCGCCGCCCGAGGCTTGGTGGCAAAACAGGAGTGCGAGGCGGACCGCCGAGGGGCGTACGTGGTGCTCACCCCGACCGGCCGCGCGGCGATCGAGGCGGCCGCGCCCGCGCACGTCGAGCTCGTCCACCGGCTCATCTTCGACACTCTCACCCCGGACCAGGTCCGCGAGTGGGCCACGATCAGTGCCGCCCTCCTTCGGCGCCTCGAGGCCGGCGAGTAGTCACCTCTCGCGGATGAGGCGACGCCGGGCGGCCCCACGACAGGCTAGGGGCACGACATCGCACTGCACGGCACCGCTCGAGGGAGGCGCCACGATGGCTTTCGACACCTTCATGGTCTACGTCGGGGTGTACCCCAGCGTGGCCGACGCCGAGGCGGACTACGACCTCGTCAAGGAACTGCACCGCGAGGCCGGCCTGATCGACGCCTATGACGCGGCCGTCCTGGAGCGCCGCGAGGGCGGCAAGACCAAGATCGTCAAGAAGCACGAGACGCCGACCCGGGTCGGTGGGGTGCTCGGCGGCGGGGTGGGCCTGGCCACCGGCCTGGTGGTGGCGCTGTTCCCGTTCGCCGCGATCGGTGGCGGCCTGCTGGCCGCGACCGCCGGCGGCGGCGCGATCCTGGGCGCCGTGGCGGGCCACGCCGCGGCCGGGATGAGCCGGCACGACCTCAAGGAGCTGGGCGAATACCTCGACACCGGCCAGGCCGGCCTCGTCGTGGTCGCCGTCTCGGACATCGGCGCGAAGGTCGAGCGGGCCATGCGCCGCGCCGAAAAGCTCGAGGCCAAGGAGCTCAAGGCCGACACCGGCGAGATCGAGCAGGACGCGAAGACCGCCGCCACCGCCTGATCGCACAACCCGTCGATTCACGGGATGGCTCGCGCGGGTTCGCCGGTAGGCGGTCCGGCACCCGCCCGGGCCGGCTGGGCTGGGCGCACGACGTGCACTGGCCGACCCCTGAGCGGCTCGCCAAAATCATAAGGACGGCATAATTACCCCGTGCGAGAAGTGGTCGACGGCGTCTTCGAGCTGAGCCTCGGTTTCGTCAACATGCACCTGGTGGTCACCGACGACGGCGTGGTGCTGGTCGACACCGGCCTGCCCCGGCGCTCGGCCCGCATCGAGAAGGCGCTGCAGAGCATCCACAAGTCGATCGGCGAGGTCCGCTCGATCCTGCTCACCCACCACCACTTCGACCACACCGGGAACGTCGCCGACCTGCGCACCCGCTCGGGCGCCCGGGTCTTCGCGCACGCCGCCGACGCCCCGGTGATCAGCGGCGCGATCCGGCCCGAGATCACCAGCCGGATGGTGCGGCTGGTGTCGCGGTTCATGTCGGCCGAGCCCACCAAGATCGATCAGGTGATCAGCGGGGACGGCTCCGAGCCGCTGCCCGGCTTCACCGCCGTGCACACCCCCGGGCACACCCGCGGTCACGTCTCCTACCTGCTCGACCGCGACGGCGGCGTGCTGTTCGCCGGGGACGCCGCGGCCGGCCGCAAGGGCGCAGTGAGCAGCGCGCCGCGCGCGGCCGCCGTCGACCTGGCCGAGCTCGACCGCAGCGTCGCGAAGCTGGCCTCGCACGACTTCGAGTACGCCGTCTTCGGCCACGGCCAGGCGGTCACCGGCAAAGCGGTCGAGAAGTTCCGCACCTACGCGGCGACTCTGCCGTAGGGGCGACCCGACAAAGCCGGCACCATGCAATAACGCGAGAGTCGCGCTGCGGCCGTGACCCGACGCCGAGGTCGCGTGGAAGAGGCGGGACTTGGCAAAACCCGTACTCGAAAAAGCTGTTTGAAGTTTGCGGCTCGGACATCGACGGCACTCATCGTGACCGTATGCGAGTCGCTCTGGTCACCGAGTCCTTCCTGCCGGATGTCAACGGGGTCGCGCACTCGGTGGTGCGAGCGGCCGAACATCTGCGGCGTCGCGGGCACCAGCCGATGGTGATCGCCCCGCAGCCGCCGCCGGCGGTCCGTGACGTCCGGGTCGACATGCCCTATCCCGTGGTGCGGATCGCTTCGTTGCCGATGCCGGGCTATCCGCAGATCCGGCTCGGGCTGCCCACCCCCACCGTCACCGGCGCGCTACGCGAACACGGCGCCGAGGTCGTGCATCTGGCCAGCCCGTTCGTGCTCGGCGCCTGGGGCATGTCCGGCGCCAAGTCGCTGAAGCTGCCCGCCGTCGCCGTCTACCAGACCGATGTCGCCGCCTACGCCCGCGCCTACAAGGTGGGGATGACCGAGGGCGCGGCCTGGCGCTGGATCCGCCGGCTGCACAACGCGGCGGCGCGCACGCTGGTGCCCTCCACGGAGTCGGTCGCGGCGCTGCGCGCGCACGGCGTGGAGCGCATCCATCTGTGGCGGCGCGGCGTAGATGACGTGCAGTTCCACCCCGGCCGGCGCACCGCGGGCATGCGCGCGCTCCTGGCGCCGAACGACGAGGTGGTGGTCGGCTTCGTCGGCCGGCTGGCGGTGGAGAAGCAGATCGACCTCCTCGCCGAGGTGAGCCGCCTGCCCGGCGTACGGCTGGTGATCGTGGGCGACGGGCCGGCCGGGCCGGCGCTGCACAAGGCGCTGCCGCGGGCCACCTTCCTGGGCGTGCGCAAGGGCCTGGAGCTGGCGACCGTCTACGCCAGCCTCGACATCTTCGCCCACACCGGACCGTACGAGACGTTCGGCCAGGCGGTGCAGGAGGCGATGGCCAGCGGCCTGCCGGTGGTGGCGCCGCGGGCGGGCGGCCCGATGGATCTCGTACAGGACGGCCGGACCGGCTACCTCGTGCCGCCGTTCGAGGCCGCCGGGTTCACCGCGGCCGTCGCCGATCTCGCCGCCGATCCCTCGAAACGGGCCGTTTTCGGCACGGCCGGGCGAAAAGCGATCGAGGGGCGCAGCTGGTCGGCGGTCGGCGACGAACTTATCGGGCATTATCGGGCTGTATGCGGTTCCGATGCGATGGCGGTGGCGGCGTGAGGATTGTCCGGGTTGCCAACTTCGTGGCACCCAGGTCGGGTGGGCTGAAGACGGCCTTACGGCATTTGGGCGCCGGCTACCAGGCGGCCGGCCACGAGGCGGTGCTGATCGTCCCCGGTTCGGAGTTCTCCGATCTGCCCACCGAACAGGGGCGGGTCATCACGCTGCCCGGGCCGCTGGTGCCCTTCGTCGGCGGCTACCGGGTGCTGCTGGATCGACGCCAGGTCGCACAGACGCTGCAGAAGATCAAGCCGGACCGGATCGAGGTCTCCGACCGCACCACGCTGCGCTGGCTCGGCCGCTGGGCGCGTCGCGCGGGCGTGCCGTCCATGATGGTCTCGCACGAGAGCCTGGACGGCCTGCTCCGCCTCTTCGGTCCGGCCTCCGGCCGGCGGGTGAGCGACCTGCTCAACCGGCGCACCGCGCGGGACCACGACAAGATCGTCTGCACCACGCAGTGGGCGGCGAACGAGTTCGAGCGCATCGGCGTGCCGAACGTGATCCGGGTGCCGCTCGGCGTCGATCTCGAGCGGTTCTCGCCCGCCCGGCACGATCCGGCGATGCGCGCCCGCTGGGCCGCCCCGGACGACGTGCTGCTACTGCACTGCGGCCGGCTTTCGCCGGAGAAGAAACCCCGACGTTCGCTTGCGGCCGTCGAGGGCTTGCGTGCCTTGGGCGTACGCGCGGTGCTCGTCGTGGCCGGTGCCGGTCCGCTGCGCCAAGCGCTGCAGGAGGAGGCCGCCGACCGAGGCCTGCCGGTGCGCTTCCTGGGCCACGTCAGCGACCCGATCGAGCTGGCTACGCTGCAGGCCAGCGTGGACGTGGCGATCGCGCCCGGCCCGGTCGAGACGTTCGGCCTGGCCGCGCTGGAGACCCTGGCCAGCGGCACGCCGGTGGTGGTCAGCTCGCAGAGTGCACTGCCCGAGGTGATCGGCTCGGCCGGTCTCGCGGCCGGCGGCGAAGGGCCGGCCTACGCGGCGGCGATCCAGGAGGTTCTGCGCCGCCCGCCGGCCGAGCGTCGGGCCGCGGCACGGGCGCAGGCCGAGACGTTCCCCTGGTCGGCGTCGGTCGCCGGGTTCCTCGCCGCGCACGAGGCGGAAACGCCGAAGCGGCCGGGACAAGCTGTCCCGGCCGCTTCGCCCACTACCTTCTGATCAGGCCTCGGAGCGGATCCGACTTCTGATCAGGCTTCGAAGCGGGTCCGACGCCGCCGGCTCAGCGCGAAGAACGCCGCACCGCCGGCCAGCAGGGCCACGCCGGCCGCGCCGATCAGAGCGGTCTGCGGGCCGGTGATCGGCAGGCCGCCGCCACTGCCGCCGCCCGGCTGGCCGGCGCCGGCCGGGTTGAGCACGATCTTCGCGGTGTCGTTGGCCTTGTTGGAGTCGGCCGGCCACTCACACTCGCAGGTCGGGTAGAGCGCGACCGAACCGGTCGCGCCGGGGGTGGCCTTGTTGATCTTCAGACCGAACTTCCAGGTGACGGAGTCACCGGCCGGCAGGACGTCGTCGGTGAAGCAGGCGTACTGCACCGCCTTCGGGTCGCCATGGATGATGGTGTCCTGGGTGTTGAGGAAGCACTCGTCCTCGGGGAACGACGCGACGCTGGCGCCGGCCGGGATGGTGATCAGCGCGGCGATGCCGAAGCCGCTCTCCGTACGGTTCAGCGTCGCCGGGCCGTTGTTCTTCACGCCGACCGGGACGGTGACCGTGGTACCGGCCGCGCCGGTCGCGGTCGCGCCGACGGCGGCCAGGTCGACGCCCTGCTTGCCGGTGACGTTGACGTCGAGCGCCTGGAAGTTGTTGTCGTAGTTCGGGTCGGTCTGCTTGAGCGACTGGCTCGTCGGGGTCGGCTGGAGGGCGATCGCGCCGCCCTTGCCCGGCGTCCCCACTCCGTCGATGCCGTTGTCGTCGAGGAACTTGATCAGATCGTCCCAGTCACCGCCGGGCAGCCATTCGAAGACGGCGCCCGTGGCACTGGGCGCGGCGGTGTCCTTGCGCAGCTGGTACGGCATGGCCAGCTGGTAGCTGGCGCCCGGCTGCAGGTCCTGGTCGAAGGTGCAGGCGGTGACCTGACCGTCGCCGTAGAAGCAGTTGGAGAACTGCTGGGTGCTGGCGAACGGGTAGTCGGTGAGGAACACGACCGCCGCGCCGTGCACGACGGAGTCGCTGTTGTTGTGCACCTGCAGGCCGGCGTCGAACCCGGCGCCCGGCTTCACGGAGATCGTCTTGTCCGGGCCGGCCGCGAGGTCGACACCCTCGGCCACGGTCACGTCGACGGTCTTCGTGACCGTCTGGATGCCGTCGCCGGAGAGCGTGTAGGTCACCTTGCCGGTCTCGCCGAGCGCGGCGGCGGTCGCGCTGATCTCGGCGGCGAACTGCAGGGTCGTTTCGAACGGGTCGACGGCGTCGTGCGAGTTCGCGACCTCGCAGGTGACGGTCGTCGGGCTGACGGCCGTGCAGCCGTCGACCCCGGCGGCCGGGCGGAGCGAAACCCCGGCGAGGCCATCTCCGAGCTGGAAGGTGGCCTTCGCGTTGGTGAACGTGACCTCGTCCACGGCGAACAGCAGCGGCATGATCGTGGTGCTGGCGCCGGCGGCGACCGTCGCGTCCGGGAGCAGCACCACGATCTGAGGCGCGGCCGCGTACGCAGGCGTGGTGATCGCGACAGCGGCGGTCGCCGCCGCGGCGACGCCAAGCAGGCGCCGGCGGATGGTGCGGTACATGAAGGGGTTCCTCCGCGCTTCGAGGGGGACGAGCCGGAGGATCATAGAGTCATGATCGCGATCTTCGCAGCACGCGTTTGAACGGCGCCGTATCGTCGCTCGGGGATTGCGGCCGTAATGACATCGCACCCGGCCCGTTCGGCCATCGCGCCGATGGCCCGATCGGGTGTTGACCCCGTGTCAGTGCCCGTGTCAGTGCCGTGGCGGAGCCGTGTCAGGCACGGTCGCGAAGGTAGTCGCATGACCAACGAGATCACCCTTTCCGCCCAGGCCAAGACCACCATCCGGATCGCCGCGTACGGCGCCATCACCCTGCTCTCCGCCGCGAGCGCGGTCGGCGGCTCGCCGCACAAGGTCTCCACCCGGGGCAGCATCGCGCTCGGCTCGGCCACCGGTGTGGTCGGGCACGTGCTCGCCGACCACCCCAAGCACTCCGAGCTCAACGGCAAGTCGGTCGCCGAGATCGCCGACCGCGTGCTGCCGGCCCTCACCGAGGCGGTGGCCCTGCTCCGGGCGGAGTCGCCGGCGGAGGCCGACAACTTCCGCGGCACCGTGACGCTCGCGATCGAGGCCGCCACCGCCGGCAGCAAACCCAACCCCGTCGTCGCCGACATGATCCGGAAGATCACCAACGCCCTCGACGCCGCCTGACAGCACGCCGCCACGCCGCGCCACCGGCTTCGTCCGATCCGGTGGCGCGGCTCGGGCTACGTGCGCCGGCCGCCTTTCCACCGATCGGCCCGGGTTTCCCCCACGTGAGTAGGGCCACTGATGGCTAGATGCCACCGATCCCGGCCGATATGGCGGTATCAAAGTCAGGCGCGGAAGGGATGATTGTGCGCTTCGGTCGAGCGGGTGTGGGTAAGCGGCTCGGGGGTGCGTTCTCCGTGCTCATGGTGCTGATGATCGCGTCTGCCGGGGTGGGTTGGTGGGCGATGTCCCGCCAGCAGCAGGCCCAGCAGCAGATCACCGACCTGCAGCTGGTGCAGGGCGACGTGGATCTGGCCATGTACCAGATGGCGGACATTTCCGGCTGGCAGGGACTTGTCGTCGCTGACGCCGGGGCGTACGGCTCGAAGGCCGCGCTCAGCACGGACAGCTTCAACCGTGGGGCCGAGCTCAAGGCCAAGGACAAGCTGTACGAGAGCTTCAAGAAGGCCCACACGGCCTACATGACTCCCGCCGAGCAGGCGCTGTACGCGAAGCTCAAGCCGGCCTGGGACGACTTCTTCGACTGGGACGCGAAGGTGATGAACTGGGTCGCCGACGGCACCCAGGCCAGCAAGGTCAAGGCGATGGACGCGATCAACGACGGCCCCGCGGCGGAGTCGCTCGGCACGATCGAGGACACGGCCGACGCGCTCGGCAAGTCCGTCGACCAGCGGATGGACGCGGCCCGCAAGCAGAGCGAGAACGCCGAACGGCTGGGCCGGTACGCCCTGGTCGGCGCGCTGCTGGTCGGGCTGGCCTTGGCGGTCGCGCTGAGCATCCTGGTCACCCGCTCCGTGGTCCGGCCGCTGTCGCTCGTCGTCGCCGCCCTCGGCAAGCTCGCCAAGGGAGACCTCACCGCGACGGTGGACATCCGGAGCCGGGATCAGCTCGGTCAGCTCGGGGACGCGTTGAACGAGACTGTCGAGTCGCTGCGCGACACGATGGGAGCGGTCTCCGGGCACGCCGACTCGCTCGCCGGCGCCTCCGACGACCTCTCCCGCACCGCCGAGCAGATCGCCGCGTCGGCCGACGAGACCAGCGCGCAGGCGCAGGAGGTGACCCGGGCGGCCACGCAGGTGTCGACGAACGTCGACGCGGTCGCCGACGGAAGCACCGAGATCGGCTCCGCGATCCGCGAGATCGCCGAGAACGCCGGGGAGGCCGCCTCGGTCGCGGCCGAGGCGGTCAGCGTGGCGCAGGCGACCAACGCGACGGTCGGCAAGCTCGGCACCTCCTCGGCCGAGGTGGGCAACGTCGTCAAGCTGATCACCGCCATCGCGGAGCAGACCAACCTGCTGGCGCTCAACGCCACCATCGAGGCCGCCCGCGCGGGTGAGGCGGGCAAGGGCTTCGCGGTCGTCGCCAGCGAGGTCAAGGACCTCGCGCAGGAGACCGCGAAGGCCACCGAGGACATCTCGCAGCGGGTCGAGGCGATCCAGGCCGACACGGCGAGCGCCGTCGGGGCCATCGAGCAGATCGCCGAGATCATCGGGCGGATCAGCGAGTACCAGACCCGGATCGCGACCGCGGTCGAGGAGCAGACCGCCACCACCGGCGAGATGAGCCGCAGCGTCGCCGAGGCCGCCGACAGCAGCCGCGACATCGCCACCACGATCGCCGCCGTGGCCCAGGCCGCGGAGATCACCACCACCGGCGTGAGCCACTCCCAGCAGTCCGCGGCGGATCTCGCCCGGATGGGCGGGGAGCTGCGGTCCATCGTCGCCCGCTTCCGGTTGACCTGACCAACCGCGAGTACGGGGCCGGACCGCACCGGTCCGGCCCCGTACTCCGATCCGGCGCCTACGACTTGTAGGTGGCGCGGCATTAGGTTAGCCTGCCCTCGCCTACACTGCGTCGCGTCGGGAGCAGCCATGTCCGCCACCAGCATCGCCCTTCTGGGCGCCATCGCCGGGTTCACCATCTTCCTGGGCCTGCCCATCGGGCGGCTGCGGAACCCGGCGCCCCGGCTGCGGGCACTGCTCAACGCCGGCGCCACCGGCATCCTGCTGTTCCTGCTCTGGGACGTCCTCACGCACGCCTGGGAGCCGATCGACGACGCGCTGGGCGAGCACCACTACGGCGCCGCCGCCGGAAACGGCGTCGTCCTCGCCGCCGGGCTCGGTGTCGGGCTGCTCGGCCTGGTCTATTTCGATCGATGGGTGGCCCGGCGCAGCGACGCGGCCCGCCCGGTCGTCGTCCCCGCGCCCGAGCCCGTCGCGGTGCCGGCCGGCGGCGTCGCCGACCGCGCCTCGGCCCAACTGGCCCCGGTGACCGCGCCCCCGGTCTGGCGCAGCCCGGCGGGCCAACTGGCCCTCATGATCGCGACCGGGATCGGGCTGCACAACTTCGCCGAGGGCCTCGCCATCGGCAACTCCGCCGCGTCCGGCGAGATCGCCCTGGCGGTGCTGCTCATCGTCGGGTTCGCCCTGCACAACGCCACCGAGGGCTTCGGCATCGTGGCGCCGCTGGCCGCCGCCGGCACCCGCCCCTCCTGGGGCTTCCTCGCCGCGCTCGGCCTGATCGGCGGCGGCCCGACCTTCATCGGCACCCTGGTCGGGCAGCGCTTCACCAACGAGACCATCGCCGTCGCGTTCCTGGCCCTGGCGGCCGGTTCGATCCTGTACGTCGTGATCGAGCTGCTCGCCGTCGCCCGCAAGATGGGCGCCAAGGAGATCACCACCTGGGGCCTGCTGCTCGGCCTGCTGGCCGGCTTCCTCACCGACGCGATCGTCACCGCCGGCGGCGCCTGACGCGGTCGCTCGGCCGCCGGGGGCTCACCACCGGCGGGACGTCGCGGGGGAATGCTGGTTGATCGACAGCGAGCTGGTGTGGCCGAAGACCGACGACACCGCGACCCGGCCCGGGCCGACCAGCCGCAGCCAGACCGTGCGCTGGCTGAACGCCCGCCGCCACGAGATGGTCGGCCCGCCTTGCGGATACTCCAGGTGCAGGTGCGAGGCGACGGTCATGTCGCGGTAGAGCAGCGCCCCCGGCTGCACCAGCACGGTCTCGCCGGGCGCGAGGTCACGCAGGAACGTGTTGCCGGGCGCGTGCAGCAGGAGCAAACCGGGCGTCTGCTGGCACATGAAGATGTCGCCGTACCGGCCGACCGGGTAGTGCGTCTCCTTGTCGTCGCCGGAGCCGGTGGTGTACCAGATCCCGGTCTGCTGCCAGGTGTAGCTGACGTTGCCGGTGGCGCTCAGGAACCGGTGCTCGCGCGTCCAGATCTGCCGGCCCGGCATCAGCGGCAGCGCCACCACCTCGCCCGGCCGGTCGCCGGAGAGAGCGATCCGACCCGGCCCGCGCGCCTCCAGCATGATCAGCGGCAGGCCGGACATCATCCGGTTCCACCCGCCGGCGAGCGACGTGTTCGACAGCCGGACGCCCGGCTCGGTCCAGAGCAGCGCGTGGTGCGAGAAGAAGATCCAGTCCGGCTCCGCCAGCGCGAAATCGGCGACCGGCACGTACGTGCCCTCGATCTGGACCCGGGACTGTCCGAACTGGATCCGGGCCATGTCCTTGATCGGCGGCTGCTCGACCCAGCCGGAGCGGGCGACGGCCGTCCGGATGTCCAGCGCCGCCCCGCAGCTCGGGCAGGAGGTGCCGCCGGCGGGATGCGCCATCCGGCAGTAGCGGCAGACGACCTGGCCCTCGGGAATAGTCATCAGGTCACCCCGCGTGGTGGTGGACGTACATCGACTGGATGCCCACCCGGCCCGGGCCGGTCATCTCGGCCAGGTACATGCCTCGGCGCAGCAGGCCGGTCTTGACCGGCATCTGCACCGCCTGCATGGTCACCGAGGCGTCCTTGTAGAGGAAGCCGCCCGGCTCGACCATGATCTTCTCGCCCGGCTGCAGCCAGCGTTCGAAGACATTGCCGTTGCCGTGCAGCATCAGCAGGCCCGGTGCGCCCGCGGTGACGAACCGGTCCAGATACATGCCGTTGCCGCCGTGCAGCACGTTCGCCAGCCCCTGGATCCGCACGAAGGAATAGCCGATCGTGTTGCTGGCCAGCAGGAACGCGTGCTCGCGGACGTCCAGCTCCATACCCGGGTGCAGCGGCAGCACGACCAGCTCGCCCGGCGAGTCCCGGGAGAACGCGACCCGGCCCGGCCCGTACGCCATGGTCAGCACGAACGGCATCCCGCCGAAGATCCGCCGGGCGCCACCCTGCGTCGGCACGGCCACGACCGGCGTGACCTCGTCCTTCCAGAGCAGGACGTGGTGCTCGAAGTACACCGCGTCGCCGTGCGCCAGCGCGATCTCGGCAACCGGCACCAGCTCGCCCTCGACCTGCACGGTCGAGTTGGCGAACCGGAACTCGGTCATGTCCCGCAGCCGGGGCGCCTCCCGCCAGCCCGAGTCGCTGACCACGTTCCTGACATCCAGCGGCGCGCCGCAGGTTAGGCAGGACGTGGTGCCGGGCGCGTTCTGCAGCCGGCACCACTGACATTCGATGCGTTCCACGGCGCGGAACGTAGCAGAGCGACGCCCGCGCGGACGCCCGCTGGTTCGGTCGACCCGGTGCGGTCCTCAGACCGCTCGAACTTCGGCAAGCCGCTTGACCGAGTAGTCGTCGTCCCAGCAGACCGCGGCCTCCCAAGCGGCCGATGCCTGCGCGGCGATGTCGTACGCATCGTCGTCGAGGCCCGCGGCGTTGCCGGGCAACACGAGGTCGAGGTCGGGGACGTCGACGTGCGCCTCGTCCCAGTCGATCAGCGCGACCCGATCCGCGGTGATGCGAACGTTACGAGGGTTGGGGTCGCCGTGGACGACGCACGTCTGGCGCCCGCTGAGCCGCGCCCAAGCCGCCCGGCATCGAGCCACCCCCTCCGGTGGCATCGCGCCGAGGTCGACCTTCGTCCCGGTCTCGGCGTGCAGGAGGTCGGTCGACGATCGCCAGCCCGGCCGCTGCGGCCGGCCCCGTGTCAGCCGATGCACCTCGCGGAGCGTGCCGGCCACGCGACGCCAGTCGGCCTGTGTCTCGGGCGGTCCGCCCTCCAGATAGGTCATCACCACCAGACCGCCGGCGAACAGCCGGCCGGCCCTGGTCGGGATCGGCACCGGCACGGTCAGACCCGCCCGGTCGAGATAGTGGAGCAGCTCGGTCTCCCATGCGAGATCGGCGTCGCTCCTGGTGCCGAGACGACCGACCGCGAGGCGGCCGTCGACGCGGACGCTCCAGACGTCGTTGGCGACTCCGCCGGTGAGCGGCTCGATGCGAGCGACGTCGTCACCCCACTGCTCGAGCACCTCCCACCCCATTGGCCACATTCTACGAAAGGCCACGACCTACTTTCGGACGGCCTCGGCGATTTGCAGCGCGACCTGGGCGGGCGTGCGGTGCGTGGTGTCGATGACCTCGGCCTGGCCGGGTAGCCAGGTGCGGGCCGCCTCGGCGTACGGCTCGAGATATTTGAGGCGGAACGGGGACGGGACGGGATGTTCTCCCTCGATGCGCCCGCGGAGGGTGTCCTGATCGGCGTGCAGGACGAAGTGCCGGACCTTGATGGCGTGGTGGGCGAGGCCCGCGCTGATCTCCCGCCAGTACTCCTCGACCAGGACGGTCATCGGGATCACCAGCGTGCCGCCGGTGTATTCGAGGACCCGGCGGGCGGTCTCGACGACCAGCTGCCGCCACGGCGGCCAGTGCTGGAAGTTGTCCGTGCTGGGCAGCCCCGGCGTGATGTCCATGAGCGTCTCGCCGACCTTCTCGGCGTCGAACACCCGGGAATCCGGGATCAGCTGCTGCACGAGCGCGCTGGTCGTCGTCTTGCCGACGCCATGGGTGCCGTTGAGCCACACGATCATGGGGTCGACGCTAGTCGGCCGTCCCGGCGCGGTTGTCCGGAGTTGATTGATCAACAGGTGCGCGGCTGGCGTTCGTCCGCACTGCCGAGATCAACTGGTCGCAGGTGATCACACCGGTCGCGGCGTCACGGCCGCGGCGCGCCAAGAGATTTCCGAAGGGAACGACATGAAGTACGCCCGTGCTGCCCTCACCCTGGCGGCGGCGGCCTCCGCGCTGGTGGTCGGCTTGCAGAGCCCGGCGATGGCGTCGGATTCCTACCACGAGATGCACACCGGGGATGCGTTCGGTGGCAGCGTCTTCGGCTACTACGGCACGGCCACCTTCACCGAACACGGTGACGTCGTCACGATCTGCGATGCGGACGCCGACGGTCACGGCGTGAAGATGTACGTGAGCCTCGACGACGCGTACGGGCCGACCCAGTACACCTTCCACGTGGGCGGGAAAGGCAACTGCTCCACCCACCGGGCCAGCGAAGGCGGCGCCTACGACCTGCCGGAGAAGCGCTACATCGGCTTCCTCTTCTGCATGTACGACGGGCCCGGCGAAGAGGGCGAGTGCAAGGCCTACAAGTTCTACAACGACAACTGATCCGGTTGTTGGCGGCGGCAGGTCGGTTCCTGCCGCCGCCAACGCGGGAACACGGCTGACTGATCCGTCGCCGGCGCCGTATTCTGGCGAACTTTGATTCGCTCAGGAGGTGGCATGATGCCCGAGTTTTCCGACGACATCCGGCAGCGACTGCTGGGCACGCCCGAACAGGATGCGACGCGCCTTGTCCGCGAGCCGCCCAACGGCTGGAAACCGATCGTCATCGAGGAGTACGACCCCGCCTGGGCCGACCGCTACGAAGCGGTCGCCGCCACGCTCCGCGGCACTCTCGCCGACCAGGTCCTCGGGCTGGAGCACGTCGGGTCCACCTCGGTGCCGGGACTGGCCGCGAAGTCCATCGTGGACGTCGACCTCACGATCGCCGACACCGAGGAGGAGTCCCGCTACCTTCCGGCCCTGGAGGAGCTCGGGTACGTCCTGGTCCTGCGTGAGCCGTGGTGGCATGGGCACCGCATGCTCGTCGACGCCGACGAGACCATCCACCTGCACGTTTGGCCGAGGGACACACCGGAGGCAGTCCGCCACCGGCTACTGCGTGACTGGCTGCGCACCCACCCCGACGATCGCGAGCTGTACGCCGCGACCAAGCGGCGCCTGGCCCGCGAAGCGGCCGACGGCGACTACACCATGGCCAAGAGCGAAGTCATCGACGCCATCTTCGAACGCATCTTCGCATCGGGCGCCGGCGGTTGATCGACGAAACCGGCCCCCTGGTGTCCTGAACACTGACACCAGGAGGCCGGCGGTCGCCGTCAGGCGCCGGCCGAGGCGTAGACGTCGTAGGACGTGGCGTCGGTGTCGGTGCCGTCCGCCTTGTGGCCGGTCACGTACAGGGTGTGCGACTCGTTGTTGTGCGGCGGCGTGTAGGTGATCGACGCGGTCCCGTTGCTGTCGGCCGGGACGACCGTCGACGGGCCGTCGTCGATCTGCCAGGTGAAGGACACGATTCCCGGCGTACCTCCGCTGAACTCGAAGGTGCCGGGAACACCGCCACCGCCCGACCAGGTGCCGTCCGGATACTGCGCACTCACGACGTAGGGCGCGTTGCCCACCTCGAAGTCGAAGTCCGTCACCGGCGAGAGCTCGCCGCCCGACGTCCGGCTCTGTACGTGCAGCGTGTTCGTGCCGTTGCGGTCGAACGGCACCGCGACCTGCGTCGACATGCCGTCGGTGCTGGCCGGCAGAACCTGCTCCGGGCCGTCGTTGACGCGATAGTGGTACTCGGTCACCTCGCCGAACAGCTGGGTGTAGAAGAAGAAGTATCCGGTCCAGCCGATCCCCTTACGCGACCAGTCGTACGTGCTGTACACGTCGACCTTGTTGTCCCGCACGTCGAAGGGCTCGATCCGCAGGTCCGACTCGGTGCCGTCGGCACCCACGCTCGTGACGCGCACGTCGTTGTAGCCCCACGAGGTCGGCGTGTACGTGACCGTCGCGGTCGCGTCGGGACCGGCCGCGATCGTCTCCTCGTCGGCGCCGTTCAACGAGTAGCGGTAGGAGGCGACATCCGGCAGCCCAGGGTGGAAGGTGAACGTCGCGGGCCGGCCGACGGTCCCGCTGCCCTCGGGCGTGTGCGTGACCACGGGACCGGACCAGATGCCGAACGTGTAGGTGGTGGCGGGCGATCGCGTACCGTCCGACAACAGCGCCTCAAGCACCACGGTGTTGTCACCGGCGTGTGTCGGCGTGACCGTGATGAGAGCGTACGGGTTGCCGTCGTTGGACACGGTCTGCTCGGGGCCGCCGTCGAATCGGTAGGCGAAACCGGTCAGGTTCGGCAGCTGGCTTTCCAACTCGATGCTCAGCGGCACGCCGACCCCGTCAATGCGCGGCGAGATGTTCAGCTCGTTGGCGTAGGCGCTCGGACGGGTGTCGATGACGTCGAACTGGTAGTACGCCTCCATCGACGTGGAACCATCCGACTTCACCGACCGTACGGTCAGGGAATGCCAGCCCGGCGTCGCCGTCCACGGCAGGACGGCGGTGTCGTCGTCCGCCGCCGGAATGGTCTTCCACTAGTTCAGCGGCCGCTGAGCTGCGTGCCGGCAACGAGCGCCATCAAGACGGCGATGCCGAGGATGATCAGGGTGAGCCGTACGGCCCGGCGGCCTCGGGGTGGCCGTGCCGGCGTCGGCTGGCTCGCGGGATCTGGTGTGGTCATGGTTCACGCCTCCTGGATAGGGCCGCTGGTCGGCGGGCCGGCGGGTGGGAGTACGCGGCGTGCCAGATAGCCGGTGAGGGCGGCGGCGGCCCAGCCCACCATCGCGATGAACAGGGTGTTGATCGCGAGGTGGACGATGTTGTTGCCGAGGCGGTCGCTGACCGTACCGCGGAGGGTGAAGCCACCGTCCTGATCGGGTGGGCCGCCGCCGCCGAGGATGGCGACCGCGATCGTGGCGTACAGCAGCTCCAGCAGGCCGGCGCTCAGGGCGGCCAGGCGGGCGGCACGACGGCCCCCGTCCGCACTCCGCAGCCACAGCGTGCCGGCGATGCCGATGGCTGCGGGCACCGCGAACATGGTCACCCCCTTCTGCCAGCCGACCGGGATGAAGGTGACCTGGTCGACCGCGGAGAGCCCGGAAAGCCCCAGCCACACGAGGGTCGCGAACACCCCACCCAACAGGCCCGGCAGCGCGACGCCGGGCCGGCGCAACAACGCGATCGCACCGAGCAGGACCCCGGCACAGACGATGCCGAGGACGGCCAGCATGATCCAGTCGCCGGTGCCGAGCCGATAGTCGACAAACAGGACGGCGTAGATGGCGAGGGTGCTCGCGGCGACGCCGACTGTTGCCCAGAAGGCGACGGCGGCCCGGCCCCACGGTGGCATGACCAGCGCGGCTGCGGCACAGCCGAGAGCGAAGCGCATTCGCGGCCAGCGGCCGTCGAGGTGGGCGAGTTCGCCGAGCATGGCCTGGCCCCACTCGGCCCGTTGCGGGGAGAGCAGGCTGAGCGCCCAGCGCAGAAGCCGTAGCGGGGCGTCCTCGGTGGGGCCGTCCAGGAACCGGCGCGGGTTGCGGCGGTACAACGCGATCGCCACGCCGATCGGCGTCAGCAGGAGCACGATGAAGAACGGCATTATGCCTCACTCAGGCGGCGATGGGGGCGGGTGGCAGTGCGGTCGCGGCGCGCGGCGGTCAGGGCGGCGACGAACTCGCGGCCGGCGCCGGTGAGGCGGTACAGATGCCGGGGCGGCCGGCTGCCGACGCCCTGCTCCCAGGACGTCTCCAGCAGGCCGCGGTCGGCCAGCCGCACCAGGATCGGGTACAGCGAGCCCGACTTGAGGTGCACCTCGGTGGCCAGGTCATAGCCGTAACGCCACCGGGCCGGCTCGGCGGCCAGCGCCAGCAGAACATCGACCGTCTGCGGCGAAGGGGGGCGGTTACGCTGCACGGACGTAAACTCTACACATGTAGTAGTTGGCGTCAAGAGAGGCGCCGCCGAGCCGCTGTCGTGAGGCCCACGGGCGGTCACGGACGCCGATCACCGACCTGACTCCGGAGGCATCGAACGACGTGCAGGAACGAATTCCTTTCCGCCCTGGCTGGCGCGACGGTGGCGGGTGTTCAACCGTCGGGAGTGCGCCGATGGACAGCAAGCCCGCCCGGTGACCCGGACGGGCTTGCTGTGCTCCTGCGTGGTTACGGGGTGACGGTGGTGATGGCGACCGAGCCGCGGCCGACGACCGCGCCCTCGTCGGTGACCACGGCGACCTCACCGAACAGGCTACGGCCGGCCGGTGGCACCGAGGCCGCGGTGACCGTGCCGGTGAGGGTTGTGTGCGCCCCGCTGGCCAGCGATACCGGCGTCGCCGTGACAGCGACTCCGCCCAAGGTGGGGCTGTAGTACACATCGAGATAGTCGTACGCGGTGGAGCCGCTGGGCACCGCGTAGCCGTCGACCCGCACGGTGTACGTGCCGGCGGCCGGGTTGGCGATCGAGACCGCTTCGTCTGCGTCGCCATCGGCCTGCTGGGCGACCTTCACGCCGTCCTTGAGGACGGTCAGGTCCAGGTCGGCCGCGACGTCGCTCGGGTTGCCGATCGAGACGTCGAGACGCTGCGCCCCGGCGGGCACCTCGACCGTGTACTCCTGGCTTTGACCGTCGGCGATCGTCGGGCGCTGCCGGTTCGCGCTGCCGAGCGGGCCTCCCTGGCCGGTCACGGTCAGCGGTCCGAACGTGTTGGTGACGGTCCAGGTGACCGGGGTGGCCACGCCGACCTTGACGCTCGACAGGGTGACCGTCTCCGGGGCGACCGTGACGCCCTGGATCTTCGCGGTGAGCTTGAACGGGTTGTTCAGCGACGGCGAGGTGCGCCGCGACTCCACCTCGAGCTCCCACACACCCGGGATCGGGTTCTCGTACGACCGCTCCTGCGGCTTGCAGACCGACGCGTCGGAGTAGTTCGTGTAGCAGGCGGCCGACGCGGTGCTGTCTACCGGGACACCCCACGGGTTGATCGCGATCCAGCGGGTCTGCGAGCCGGTGGCGATGCCGGACAGGTCGACCTGCAGCGCGGTCGTGCCCTTGGGCACGGTCACGAAGTACGAGGTCGTCGAGTTCCGGTCCACCGAGCCGGCGAACGTCTGGGCGTACGCCGGCTTCTTGGTGTCGACGCCGGTCACGACCGTGTTGAGCACCTCGAAGTCGACCACCGGGGTGGACGGGTCGTCGACGCGCAGGATCGCGCTGGCGTCACCCGGCTGGGCATGGACGGTCACCGGAACCGAGACGGTCTTGTTCAGCGGCAGCGCCACCGATCCTGCCGAGGAGAACGCGTTGCGGTCGCCCACCCAGGTCAGCCTGTGGGTGATCGCCTTGCTCGGCCCGCTGGTCCGGGTCAGCTTGACCGTGTAGGTCTTGCTCTGGCCCGCCTTGAGGCCGCCCTGACCGGTTGCGCACCGGTTGTAGATGCCGGCGCCCTGGCCGGGGGTAGCGAGGAAGTCGTCGAGCGGGGTGCAGACCGGCGCCGAGGAGGTGTAGTCGCGCACCGGGGAATTCTTCGCCAGCAGCTTCCACGCGTCGGGGACGTTCATCTGGCCGTAGCCCTGCGCGTTGACCGACTCGCCCGGGATGAGCTTCGCGGTCGAATAGAGCGCGCGGCGCAGCGACGCCGGGGTGACGCCGAGGTCGGTGGCCCTGGCCGCGGACAGCAGCAGCGCCGCGCCGCCGGTGGCCTCCGGCGCCGCCATCGAGGTGCCGTTCTCCATCGCGTAGCCGATCGGCAGGGTGTAACCGACGGGCAGCGTGCTTGGCACCACTTCCCACGTCGGCGTGGCGGAGATGGCCGAACCCGGAGCGGAGATGTTCGGCTTGAAGCCGCCGTCCTCGCGCGGGCCGCGGGAGGAGAACGGGAACAGCTGCAGCGGCCGGCGGGTGACCGAGCCGTAGTTGGCCAGCCAGGTGTCGTCGCTGACGCTCGCTGCCACGCTGACCACGTCGTTCGCGACCGACGGGTCCCCGATGGTGTTCACGCCTGGGCCGCTGTTGCCGGCCGAGATGAACAGCTGCACGCCGTAGTCGTTGATCAGCTTGTCGTAGAGGACGGCGCGGGCGTTGTTGGCGTCGTTCAGCGCCGGCAGGCCGCCGATCGACATGTTCACCACGTCGACGTGCCGGTTGACGACCAGGTCGACCATGCCGGTGGTCAACGCGGCCGCCGTGCAGCCGCCGCCCCACGAGCAGGCCCGCGCGGACACGATCTTCGCGCCCGGCGCCTGGCCGTCCAGGTTGGTGTTGCCGAGCAGGTCGTTGCCGGCCGCGATGCCGGCCACGTGCGATGCGTGCAGGCCCTCGGTGATGCCGATGCTGACGAAGTCGGCGGTCTGCCCGGGCAGACCGGCCGGGGTGAGGTCGACGTCCTCGCGGTACTCGACGACGAACGGCATCCGCTCGACCACCGCGGTGGCGGGGTTGTCGGTGCCGAAGTGGCCGACGTCGAACTTCTCCTTGTACGGGCGCATGACCGCGTCGTCGGTGAAGTCGAAGTTCTGGTTGGTGTCGACCCGGATGTCGTGGCTGACCGGGTCGTAGAGGATGCCCCACCAGTCGGTGGTGTCGCCGTCACGGTTGACGTCGCCCTCGGGCTCGCTCGTGGCGGTGATGCTTTCGGAGAACCGGTTGATCCGCCAGTTCCCGGCCGGCGCCTTCCACGTCTGGCCCGCGTACGCGAACGACGGCCCGCTTACCTGGGTGAGCATGGCGCGCCAGGAGCCGTCGCTCTCCAGCAGCGGGTCGGTGGCGGTGACCCAGTCGACGATCTTCCGCTCGCCGGTGGTGGTCTTCTGCAGCGCCGGGTGATCGATGTCCACGCCGGAGTCCATGATGCCGATGGTGACGCCGCGGCCGTCCCAGGTCGGGTGCTTCTTCTTGAAGTCGACCGAGCCGGTCTCGTCGGTCGGCAGGTACGGGTTCGCGGCGGGCGTGGTCGCGCCCGGGCCGGCCGGCGGCGCGGCCTGCTTGGCCGCCTGCTCGCCGACCTTGCCGAGGTCCGGCTCCGGAAGCTTGATTGTCTCGTCGAGGTCGACGGCCGAGATGCCCGGCAGCTTCGCGGTGTTGACGACCTTGTTCGTGGGCACCGAGGCCAGCACGTAGCCGACCTGGTCGACGCGGCGGGTCACCGTACCGCCGAGGCCCTTGACCCGGGCAGCCACGTCGCCCGCCTTGCCCTTGTCGGTGGCGATGATGACGGTGACGTTCGGCTTCTTCGCGGCCTCGGCCCGCGCCAGCAGGTCGGCGTCGTGCGAGCCGAGCTCGGCGGCCGGCGAGTCCTTGGGGACGGACGGGTCCTCGGGCGTCTTCTGCAAGGCCATGGGCACCGAACCCGCGCCGGGCGCCGCCGCAGCCGGGATCGACCCGCTGAGCGTGGCCACGCCGGCGATCACCCCGACCGCCAGCACAGAAGCAAACGTCCGACGGCCCCAAGTGGATGTGTGTCTCACGTACGGGTCCTCCGGAGGGAAGGCGCCCAGCGTGATTCACCAGGCGCATCCCTGGGATCCTGCATTCGAAGAACGTCGAAGTCACTACCGTCGATCTTGTCGTGACGCGGTCGTGACATTCGGTCATGAACATATGTGGACGTTGAGGACGTCCGATGCCCAGGGGAGTCCGGCGCGATGCCTGGCGTGGCGCAACACCTCGACGATCATCACGGTGAGCGTGAACCCGTCGAACAGGTCAGACGCGCTGTGTCGCTCGGGGCGGCGCGAGCCGGCCGAGGTCCGCCGGCCCGGCGGGGTAGCCGCCCCGGCTGCGCCGGTTGCCGATCAGTCGGCAGGCGAGGTAGATGGCGAAGGAGATGGTGGTGACGTAGGGGCTGGTCGGGATGCTGCTGCCGAGGGACAGCAGGATGCCGCCGACCACCGAACACACTGCGAACACCACGCCGAGCAGGGCGACCATGCACGGGGCAGCGGTGACCCGCATGGCGGCCGCGGCCGGCGTGCACATGATGCTGAGCACGAGCAGGGCGCCGACGATCTGGATGGACATCGCGACGGCCAGCAACACCTGGCGCCGCGGCCATCACACGACGCATGCTCGCCGGCTGTCCCGGCGAGATCCTGCTGTGCCGCGACGGCGGAGGCGACCGGCCGCAAACACGGACCGCCCTCCAATAGTCACCCCCGCCGTGCAAACACGCGGCTACCGGGTTCGTCGCCCTTGATCGACGTCAAAAGCGCACACACTCTTGATGATCGACGCCGGCCCCCTGCTCTTGCGAAGGCGCCAAGTCCGCGACCGGGCCCTGCCGAGCCGGGCGGTGCGGGGCGGGCGCTGCCTGACCCGCACCGCCGGAGGATCAGCAGTTGCGCAGCTCGGGTGACTGGTTGAGCAGTTGGCCGCGCGGGCTGACGAACTGCTGCCAGCGATCGCCGCCGACCTGGTCGTAGGCGAAGGCCGCCACCCGGTGGCAGTTCTGGAAGGCGAGCTTGGCGCCGAAGTGGCGTTCCAGTCCGCCGCGGATGGCGTCGCTGGCCAGGGCGCGCAGCAACTGCCCGCGTTCCGCCTCGGACGGCGGGGGCACCTCGTGGTCGGCGAAGGCACCGCCGCCGGTCCGCAAATCGGTCATGACCGTGCTGACCACCTGCCAGGCGTACGGGAGGGACTCACGGACGCAGCCGACGAAGGCGGCGTCGTCGACCTCGCCGCGTTCGGCGCGGGCAAGCAGGTCGTCAGAGACGTTCAAGGACATGCTGTTTCCTTCCGGTGATGGGATGTCGAACCCGGGTTCGCCGACCATCTTGTTGGAAACGATTCCCATTAGCAAGAAGGGTCACCCTCGGAAGTGACGGGCTAGCATGTCGGGTGCCCGCTGGTGCGGGCAGCGAGGGAGGGTGGCCGTGAGCGGCTGGCGTGCTCTGCGCGGACGGCGGCCGCTGAGCCTGGCGGCGGCGCTGCTGATCAGCGGCGCTCTGCTGGCCGCTCCATCGAAGGGACAGACGCAGGCCCCGCCTCCGCTGACCGCAGCTCAGGCGTGGCCGCACGCGGTCAGAAGCACCCTTCCCGCGGCGCTGGCGGACGGGACCGCGTACGAGCCGGTCCTGTTCCTGGATGCGCAGACGTCGGTGGGCACCGCGCCGAGCCGGGACGGCAAGAGCGTGCGGCTGGTTTTGCGCCGGTCGGATGGCACGGTGCGGCAGCTGCGCAGTGTCGCGGCCAAGCTCGGCCCGTCGTTCTCGACGGCCGCGGTCGCGGGCAACCTGCTCGTCTGGGTGGCGGGAACGACTCGCAGCCAGGAGTTGTGGAGCGTCGACCTGCGCACCGGCGCTGCCCCGCGGCGGCTCACGGCGGACCTGGGCGACGCCCGGTTCTACCAGTCCCAGGACGACCTGGTGATCGCCGACGGCCGGGTGCACTGGGTGGCCGCCGGCCCGGGGGACTTCACCGAGCTGCGATCGGTCGCGCTCGCCGGCGGTCCGGTCGAGGTCCGGGACCAACCGGGCACGTGGGCGTTGTCGGCGTGGCCGTGGATCCTCGACGGGGTGACCGCGGCGGGCGGCACGACCCAGTTGCTCAACCTGGTCACCGGGCAGACGCTGACGGCGCCAAGCTCGAGCCGGGGTGTGACGGCGTGCAGCCCGGCGTGGTGCCGGCTGGTGTCGCTGACCAAGAATGGCGACAGCCGCATCGAGGTCATGCATCCCGACGGCAGCGCGCGGCGCACGGCCGCCGAGGGGACGGCGGCCACGGTGATAGCCGACCCGGTGGTCCTGGATCGCTTCGAGGTGCTCTCGCAGCAGACCGGCACGTCGGACCTGACCGGGGACATCCAGTTGCTGGCGTACGACGTGCGCACCCGCACCCTGATCGAGGTGAGCCCGGACGCGTTCGCGGTCTCCTACCGGGCGGGGATCCTGTGGTGGTCCACGGGCACTCAGGACTCGTACGTGCGCCACGCCCTGGACCTACGCACCGCCTGAAGACCGACTTCTCTTTACGAGTACGGGTTGGCGGGCTCGCTGATCTGCTGCCAGCTCTTCACGGTGAGGTAGGCGACCTTGGCCTGGTTGACCGGGTCGGTGCCGACCTGGGTGCTGTAGACGCCGTCGACCTGGACCCAGCTGTTGGCGGGCGCGTCGACGGTGACGTCGCCGTCCAGGCCGATCTTGATGGGCCGGCCGTCGGCGGCGCAGCAGGTGAGAACGATCCGGGCGAGCATGGGTTTCTTGTCCGGTCCGGGGGTGACGAAGCCGGACATCTGCACGGTGTGCCCGGTCAGGCTCTTGCCCCCGTCGAAGATGGCGCGCGATGCGTAGTCGATCAGCCCGAGCTCGGCCGGGTCGCCGGCGGGCAGCGGCGGATAGTCGGAGTCACCGGTGAGCGCGACGGTGCCGGCCTGCCCCGCGGAGTAGGCGCCGAGCGCCGGCGGGGTGATCAGCAGCAGCCCGATGACCGGCAGGATCAGCAGCCAGCCGATGCGCGGCTCGTGATGCCCGTGCCCATGTCCGTGCCCGTCGTCCGGCTCGTGCCCGTGGTCGTGCTCCTGGCCGGCGGGTGCGGGTCGTAGCTCGTACCAGATCGTCATGATGGCGGCGGCGACCAGCAGGATGCCGGCGGTGAGCAGGAACGGCCGCAGGCCGGCCTTGACATAGCGCAGGAAGACGTCGGTGACGGTGGCCTTGATCAGGGCGCCGCCGAACAGCAGCATCACGATGGCCTGGCTGAGCCGGTTCACAGCAGCACCACCCCGAACGCCGCGCCGACCAGGATCGCGGCGGCGAAGGTGGCCGGGGCGAACCGGAACGCGAAGCGCCGCCCGAACGTGCCGGCCTGCATGGCGATCAGCTTGAGGTCGACCATCGGGCCGACGACCAGGAACACCAGGCGCGCGGTCAGCGAGAACTGCGACAGCGACGCGGCCACGAACGCGTCGGCCTCGCTACAGATCGATAGCAGCACGGCCAGCAGCGCCAGCGCGATCACCGACACGACCGGGGTGCCGGCCACGCTCTGCAGCCAGGACCCGGGCACGAAGACGTTGATCGTGGCGGCCGCGGCGGCGCCCATCACCAGGAAACCGCCAGCGTGCATGATGTCGTGCCGGCAGGCCGCCCAGAACGCCCGGCCGCGGGATTTGCCGTCGAGGTCCGGGCGGTGCGGCAGCCGGATCCACTCAGTCTTGCCCAGCCGCAGCCACAGCCAGCCCACCGCGACCGCCACGACCAGGCTCGCCGCGCCACGGGCGATCGCTATCTGCGGGCGGCCGGGAAACGCGACGACGGTGGCGGTCAGCACGATCGGGTTGATCGCCGGGGCGGCCAGCAGGAAAGCCAGCGCAGCGGCCGGGGTGACACCACGGCGGATCAGCGACCCGGCGATCGGGACGCTGCCGCACTCGCAGCCGGGCAACACCACGCCGGCCAGACCAGCGGCCGGCACCGCTAGGGCCGGGTGGCTCGGCAGGGCCCGGGCCCAGAAGGCGCGCGGTACGAACACCGCGATCACGGCGGACAGAACCACCCCGAAGACCAGAAACGGTGAGGCCTGTACGAGGACGGAGACGAACACCGTTGTCCAGGTCTGCCAGCGGGCGCCGGAAACCAGGTGGCCGAGCGGCCCGCGGAAGACCACCAGCACCAGCAGCAGGCCGGTGAGCACTTCCAGGGACCCGGCCCGCGATTTCTTCTTCGCCGGTGCCGCCGGCGGTGCGATTGCCGGGGCGTCCGTCGCCGGGGATGGCTCCAGCTGGTCGGTGCCGATGGTCTGCGGTGCACTCACAAACTGCTCCACGCTGCCGGGGTGACATGTCCGATCCGGACGGACGGCGCTGGCGGGCCGCCGGTCCAAGGATCACCGGCCGACCGCGCCGGCCGACCGAACGCGCCGTATCTGTCCATACGTTTCACCTGGGTATCCGGTTCAGTGCGCGGCGGCCGCGTGGCGTGGCCGCGCCGGGCAGGTACAGCAGCACCACGCCGTCACCGACGAAGCTGCGGCGCGCCCGGACCTTGCGGCAGATCCACAACCACCTGGCTGCCCGCACCGGGGCCGTGCTCCACCCGTCCGGTCGCCGAACCGCACGCCTGCCCACCCGGTGTGCCGGCCTGGCACGCCTGCTCGGTCACCGCCTTGCACGATCCCGATCTTAAGGTTCCGCCCGGTGATCAAAGTTGCTCACTCCCAACAGCAGAGGAGAACTTCAATCCCAAGATCCGGAGCTCGAGCCCCGGCGACCGCCCTGCGGGCAGTGGGCCACGACCGTGACCCACATATGCCTCACATCAGCCACGATGGACTTCGATGTTCGGCTATCCGCCCTGCCATGTAGTGGTGGGCCGCCGGGGACTCGAACCCCGAACCTAAGGAATAAAAGTCTGCAGTATGGCACTTTCCACGCCCTAAAGACGGTTATTGAGCTTCGTCCGGATTGTCGCCGCCGAGTCCAGCAGGCCGTGCCGAGTACTACCAGGTCAGGCGCGTCACCGCTGAGCGTGAGACATTGAGCGCGGTGGCCTGGCGACCTATCCGCCACGCCCTCGGACAATCCGTCCCAGGTCCGGAACATCCGAGCACCCACGGAGCACCCAGGCCGACACGAAGTCGCCACAGACGCGCAGGGTCACGCCGCGGCCAGCATCCGCCGGGCACCTTCCCGGACGATCTCATCGATCAGCGAGCCGTTCGGCGCCTGGGGAGCGTAAGCGGTTCTCCACGGCGATCCTGCCACCGTGGGCCCGCAAGACGCCGAATTCTCCGAGGTGTTGCCGCTGCTGTATCTGCATGGCCTGTCGACTGGGGACTTCGTCCCGGCGCTGGAGCAGTTCCTGGGATCGGCGGCCGGGTTGTCGTCGGCGACTGTCAGCCAGCTGACGGCGCAGTGGAGCGAGGACCAAAAGGCGTTCCAGGGTCGTGATCTGTCGAAGACCGACTTCCTCTACGTCTGGGCCGACGGGGTGCATCTGAGGGTCCGCCTGGACGAGGCCAAGGCGTGTGTTCTGGTTATGGTGGGGGTTCGGGCCGACGGCAGCAAGAGTTGATAGCCCTGGACGCCGGCTACCGGGAGTCCGGTGAGTCGTGGTCGAATCTGCTACGCGATGCCGCCCGGCGTGGGATGCGCGCCCCGATGCTCGCTGTCGGTGATGGGGCGCTGGGGTTCTGGAAGGCGCTGCGCGAGGTGTTCCCCGAGAGTCGGGAACAGCGGTGCTGGGTGCACAAAAGCGGCGAATGTTCTGGATGCCCTGCCGAAATCCGCGCAGCCCGCGGCGAAGAACGCCCTCGCGGACATCTACAACGCCCAGGACAAGGAACACGCCGGCGCCGCCGTGCGGGCCTTCGCCAAGCAGTACGCGGCGAAGCTCCCGAAGGCCGTCGCGAAGGTCGTCGACGACCAGGGCGTGTTGCTGGCGTTTTACGGCTATCCGGCCGAGCACTGGATCCACCTGCGAACGACCAACCCGATCGAGTCGACGTTCGTTACCGTGCGGCTGCGCACCAAGGTCACCCGCGGTGCCGGATCCCGCGCGGCCGCTCCCGCAATGACGTTCAAGCTCATAGAGTCCGCCCAGCAACGCTGGCGCGCGGTCAACGCGCCTCACCTGGTCGCTCTCGTGCGCGCCGGGGCCCGATTCGACAAGGGCGTGCTCGTCGAACGCGAACAGGTCGCCGCGGCATGACCGACCCCGCGGAGCGCCCACTGCTGTTCCCTCGACGTCGACGGGCCGCTCCTGCCGTTCGGCGACGGCCCGCAGCGCAAACCGTCAGGTGACGCGTCGACCTCGCACCTGGCGCGGCTCGACCCACAGGCCGGGCATCGTCTGGCGGCGCTGCCATGCCAGCTGGTCTGGGCCACGACCTGGGAAGAGGAGGCGAACGCTGGGATCGCACCTCGGATCGGGCTGCCACGCCTACCGGTCGTGCTCTGGTCGGAGCCCTCGGACGCACGAGCGTGAAGACCGCTGGTTGGGACTTCACTGGACGACCCGCACCGTGGTGATGTGGGCGGATGGACGTCCGTTCGCCTGGATCGACGACGAGATCACCGACGCCGATCGGAACTGGGTGTCCGCGCACCATCCCGGCCGAGCCCTCCTCATCACGTCGTGTCGTCACGAGGCCTCACGGACGATGACTTCGCAGTCCTCGATCACTGGCTACGCGCAGCCTGCGTCAACCACAGGATTTGACAATTTCTCCACGCTATTCGTGGTTGCTAGCAATTCCCATCGCCCCCTGTTGAAGGAGGTGACCGCAGACCAAGGCAGCAGGTAGGCCAGGTGGGTCGAGGAGGCTTGGGTCTATCTGTTCATCCCAGGAAAGGATGCGCCGAGCCGTTGTCACGGCAGCGATTTCATCCCTCTGTAGCAGGGCATACGCCAAATCTAGGTATGCTCCGGGTTGTGTTCCAGCCAATTCTTGGGCCAGACGGTCGACCTCACTCGCCGAAGTGGATCCTTGTTCAGGATAGAGGCCCGCCAGAACGGCCAGCGGGAACTGAATGGCGACCGGCTGGTATCGCCACCGTTGCAGGAGCCTCGGCACCACCTCTCCGACGGTGGCATGGACCTTGGCCGCCCACTGATCGACCTGCGCCGGCGAAACATCGACTGCCTCGGCAAGTGCCCGTCCGGCGATCACGACCAGGGCCATGTGGAGATCGAGCCGCCGCGATGCGGTGAGCCCCGATGAGGTGGCCAACCCTGCGAGAATTGGCACTAAGGCGACCGTGGCTGGAAAGCAGTCGCCTTGATCGACTACAGCTCCCATGAGCTCAGACCACATGAGGTATTCCCACTCGCCTTCATCGTCACGCGCAGTGACAAGTGCCCGTACGAGCTCCGGCAGGCTCCTGTCCCCTGGGCCGCGGTCGAGGGCGGCCCAGTCTGTACCGTCGAGAACTGCGAGATCGATCGGCCCGCCGCGGTACTCGTCCGGCCGCATGGGCAACGTCTGCGGCGGCGGTTCGCCAATATCAACGTTGGTCATCGCGCAGCATCCACGTACACCGGTATCTGATCCCGTATCTCGGCCGCTCCCCACCCACCGCGCTGCGGGCCGGGCACATCGAAGACATGTTCACGTTCATTGCCGGGCAACCCACCAAACACGGGACGCCGATGGCCGCGGTGACCCTGCAACGGATCCGGGCCACCCTGCGCCGCGCACTGAACATGGCCATCCGCGACGGGCTGCTGCAAATCAATCCGGCCCGGGTGGTCCTGCTGCCCCGGCCGCAACGGCACCGGCCACAACCCTGGACGACAGCCCGAGTGAAGGAATGGCGGTGTGACGGACAGTGTCCGGCGGTGGCGGTGTGGACGCCGGCGCAGCTGGCCGGCTTCCTGGTCTTCGTCCGCGACGACTCGTTGTTCGCCTTGTGGTGGCTGACCGCGCTGCCTGGGCTGCGCCGCGGCGAACTGTGCGCACTGCGTTGGACCGACGTTGACCTGGCCGAGGGGAGGCTGACGGTCAGTCAGCAAATCGCCCACGTGCGCGGCCGCCCATACCTTGACTGGCCGAAGACCGCCACCGGGCACCGCACCATCGCCATGGACACGGCCACCAACGCGGTCCTGCGTCGGCATCAGCGCTGCCAACGGCTAGCTGCGTGACGCCGACATCGCCTGGCAGCCGGCTGGGCTGGTCTTCCTGCAACCGGAGGGGCGGCCGGTATCGAGTCGTGCCACGTAGGTCTCAGATCGGACACCGCGTGGACTTGGTTATCGTGACAATCTTCTTGGCCTTGACGCTATCTACCTCGAACAGCTTCGCGGCGTCTCGTTCGGCCCGCGCCTCGCTCGTCTCTTTTCGCAAGTCAAGGCAGAGCTGGTCTGCGCGCTCCAAGGCGGTGGGTCCGTCGCTGACGAGGAACCTGTCGTACTCCCACATCGCTCGAAGCCAGGCCTGCTGAGCGTTCTCCTCGTCCGTCCGGTCGGGCGGCGACAAGCTACCTGGCAAAGTAGGGGCAGGAAGCCCGATGGACGAATTCGCGGTCGCCGAGGGCGGCGCAGCCGCCGAGGCGCTCGACTGGTTACGGCCGGCTGTTGCTCCCGACTGCTTGCCGCAGGCCGTTATGCCCGTCAGGGCGAGCACAACGACGATCCAATAACACCTACTCATAGCTTTCCATTCGTCGGTCCCGATTCGGCTGCAAATGATACGTCGCTTGCGAGTCCCCAAGCGCAAGACATCAGTTTTCCTGATTTGCCTACTCAGTGTCATCGGCATCATGCGGGTGAACTTCGTTCACCTTCGCCCCGGCGGGCCGCATAGCGCCTGATACGCAGAGTGATCAAGGCACTGCGCGCCCCGATTTTGGGGCCTCACGACTTGCATATCAACAATCTGTGCACGGGACCGTGTGTTTGTCGGTGTCTTCGTTGGTCGCGGAAAGTAGTCGGTCTGCGGTTGGTGTCGGCGTGCGGCCGGCACTCGACTTTGGACTGCCCAGCAATGACCCCCGCGGACCTTCAATCCGGAAACATGTTCTGCCGAAACTGCGTGCGGCCTCGGTCCCGGGCCGCTCGTCCGCCAGGTGCTTGCTGGTCAAGGCTGTGAAGCCGCGCCCAGTTCAGCCTGAATCGGGCATGTGACAGTAGTACGTGAGCAGCAACTCGGGCGCGCAACAACGCCCTACGGCGCGCACCGGAGCGATACGGATACGCTTCATAGTGCGACCTCCGCCCAGAGCAACCAATAGCGAGCCGCACCCCGACTTGCACACCCGCTAGCGAACCTTTCGTCAAAGCTGATTCTCGTCGACCAATTGATTCAGATACGTACTAAGGTAGATCTGCCTGTAGGTGTTGTCCAACAAACCCACTTGACTTGCTTCTTCTCTGCCTATCTGCCGCAACTCACCACTTGGAGATTCGGCCGCCCCGAACTCACCGATCTGAGTATTCGGAAATATCGGATCTGGAGAATGATATATTTCAGGCTCGGCCGGGAACAAAGAAAGTAACGAATCCTCGTGACCGACAATAATCCATGCGCCTTTGGCAATAAGTTGATCATCCGTGTAGAGCACGGGCCCCCGACGCCGACTCGCACCCACACGCGGCACTTCCGATGCTCCATCAAAGAGACCAAGCGCCGTGCCGAACCTGTTCCGTGCTACGACTACTGACATACGATATCGCGCGCCTCGCATCGGAATGGCAAGAATATCTCCCACTGCCGCCTTGGTGCTCCGTTTAGAGGACTGCGCAGCAATAGAATGAACTTCATGTGCTGCAATATCTTGAAAGGACGTGTTCATAGATTTCAACAGGTCCAGGACACCCGCGGCAAAGTCCCGCGGCGAGGCAGGCCTGCCATACGCTGCGCTAATTCGCGTCGCAAAGAACTCTAGAAAGTCAGCAGCATGAACGAATGTGGCGTCGTTCAGGAGGAAGGTACGAGACGTTTCACTCTCATAGCGGCGATTCCCCTTGAGCTTCACTTTGAACCGCATCGGAAGGGTTACAGCTTCGACAGACTCGCTATTTGTCGGCACGCTAGCCCCGAGAACGTCGAGGAATTCCGCGAGGGTCGGCTTACTGCCGATTTCTTCAACAAAGGAAGTCATGACGCGAGCAAGGCCTTGTTGGGCCTCATTACGTGTCTCTGCAGAGAACAACTGCTCGTTCATTTGCAACCTCCACCGAGACGACGTTCGTAACCTTCATACTCAGCGAGCTTGTCGCCTGCCAAGGGATTCTGGCGGTTGCCACGATAGTTGCTTCCGTCACGGCCAATTATAGTACCGTACTGCTCGGCCAGGCGTTGTTCCATCAGCCGGGACTCACCGTATGTGCGCGTGCCCGGCATTACTCTCATGGTGTCGCCGTTGGCTGGGTTGAATCGATTGCCGTTGTTTGCGTGGCGATATTGAACACCCGTGGCCGTGTCGCCTGGCCCGAACATCCCTGAGTAATAGACGCTGCCGTTAGCGTCCATAAGCACGTAGTTGCTGTATCCAGGACGGTTGAGGTAGCCAAAACGACCGTCGTCGTTGTGCACAAGTACCGGCACGGTGCCTGCAAGCACATAGTAGGTGTGCAGGTCGTCGACGGTGAGGTTGTAGGCGTCGGCCACGTGGTGGGTGGCGAAAGTGAAGCCGTCTACGCGTGCGGTCGAGCCGTCCGGAGATAGTAGCCGGTCGCCGATGGTGAGCTGGTCGGCGCGTTCCCACCGGTGGTCGGTGACGTTCCAGAACGGGTGGTCTTCGGTGGTGGTCAGGGGCTTGCCGTCGATCACCAACGTGTACAGGTCGTCGTGGTGTACGAAGATCGCGGTTACCTCGCGCGGGCCTTGGGCGCCGGTTTCCGGATCGGTCGCGATGACTTTGTCGCCGAGTCGGACGTTCTTGAATTTCTTGTGATTGCCGTCGGCCATGAGGACAGGCGTGTCGCCCGAGAAGCTCTTGCGCCCGGCGGCCGCCGCGGCCTTGAAGACGCAAGACGGTAGCCCGGCGACGAAGGTAACGGCGGCAAAGAAGGAGGCTTCGGCTACCTTGGCCTGGCTGACCCCGTCGTGGGCCTCCTTCGCCCGGACCGCCTTGTCGCCCCACAGATTCTGCAACTGGTTGTAGAGCTGGGAATTGCAGTTTTCGGGTGGTATGCCGCAGGCGGCGAGCATTGCTTCGGCGTACTGGTCGTCGCGGAAGTTGGTGAGGTGGTACTGGTTCTTCAGCCGAGCCAGTTCGGCGTTGTAGGCGGCGATGTAGTTCGTCGAGTTGGTGACCGATCGGCCGTCGAAGCAGAAGTAGCCGCTGATGCAGGTGTATTCGTCGCCGGTGAGTGATGACTCCACCGACGCGGTTCCGACGTCGTCGCCCTCGTCCTGGCCGCCACCGCCACCGCCGCCGCCGTTGGTCTTAGGAGGTTTCGCGCGTTGGTCGTTGTGGTCCTTGTCGAACATCAGGCCGCTCGGGTCGGACGATGTGCCCGGGCTGTTGTTGGCGTAGGCGTAGCCGTTCCACTGCTGTGGATCGTTGAGGTCCTGGACGGGGTCGGCCGAGACGAATCTGCCGAGTCCTGGGTCGTAGTCTCGGGCACCCAGGTGGGTCAGGCCGTTGGGTTCTTTGGTCCCGCCGACGAAGCCCTTGTCCATGAACGTGGGCCAGGTACCGGTGGTGGCGCCGCGCTCGTTGCCGAACGGCAAGGTGCGGCGCCGGGACACCGCCAGGGTGGATGCATTGACCGTCGCCTCGGCGGTGCCGTGATGGTCGCCGGCGATCCAGGTGACGCCTGCGGCGGTGCGGGTGGCGACGCCGGCGTAGTAGCGGGTTGCGTTGACCGCGCTGGCGGTCTTGCGCAGCTCGGTGCCGTCCGGTAGGTAGAGGGTGGTGCCGGTGGCGTCGCGCCGGATGAGGCGGTTGCCGTCGGCGTCATACACGTAGCTGGTGCCGCCGGTAACGGAGGCGAGCTTGTCCTCTTCGTTCCAGGTGAGCGTCTGACTGCCGGCGGACGGGCAGGTGTTGCTCGCCGTGCCGCTGGGCCGGCAGTTCGTGTTGCCGCCAGCGTCGTACTGGTAGTTCTCGGTGCGGGTGGCTGCGCCGGTGGTGGTCACCTGTGTCACGGCGTGTGGCTTGCTGCCGGCCGGGCCACCTTGCACGGGATAGGTGTAGTCGCGGACCGTGTCGCCGGTCGATGCGTGTTGGGTCTCCTTGGTGCGGCTGCCAGCGAGCCCGGCCGGGCCGGCGTACTGGTAGGAGTGCCAGTAGGGGGCGGCCCCGCCCAGCGCGGCGGTCGTCGGGGCTGCCGCGCAGTCACCGCTGCCGGGTGTCCAGGCCTCGGTGAGCCGGGCGAGGTAGTCGTACGAGTAGCACTGGGTGTCGCTGCTGCCTGCGGCGGGCTGGTCCGCGATGCGGGTGAGGTTGCCGGCGTTGTCGTACTGGTAGGCGAAGTTGAAGATCTCCGGTTTGAGCTCGGGGATCGACTTGGCAGCGACGAGCCGGCCGGTGTGGTCCTCGTAGGTGTAGTTCAGCCAGACCCGGTTCAGTTCCGCACCGATAATCTTCTGGGTGAGGTGGCCCAGTTTGTCGTAGGTGACGTCGTTGACGTAGATCTGCGCTGTGGACAGCAGTCCGTTCGAGGCGCCGACGTCGTTGTAGCCGTGCAGCAGTGTCTCGGCGGGCAGGTCGGCGGCTGCGGGCAGGCCGGTCGAGGCGATCTGGCCGTTGGCCCGGTATGTGACGGTGTCGGCGAATGTGCATGGGGTGGTGCCGCCGGCCGCGCAGAGCGTGCCCTCGGTCGACGGGATGGTGATTTTCGTGCCGGTCGGGCGGCCGGCGGTGTCGAAGCCGGTGACCTCGTTGATGTACTGCTGGCCACCCTCGTACCGGATCGACTTGTTGAGCTTGCCGATCCCCCGGGTCAGACCGTCGTAGATCCACTCGGCGCGCAGCGTGCCGGTCGCGGAGCCGAGGCGCAGCTGCGTCTTGCGACCCGCGTCGTCGTAAATGTAGGCCAGCGTGATGTTGCGCCCGCTGGTGGTCGTGGCGAGTCGGCCGGCGTTGTCATAGGACATCTGGGTGGTGCCGGTGTCCGGGTCCTCGGCCTTGATCTTCCGGCCGCGCTGGTCGTACGTGTATTTCCAGGTGTTGCCCGCCGGGTCGGTGACCGTGGCCAGCTCGTCGCGGCCGGTGTAGGTGTAGGTGGTCTTGTCGTACTTGGCCGGGTCGGTGCTGCCGGCGTCGGCCAGGCTCTTGTACTGGCGCAGCTCGATCTGGTGGCCGCGCGCGTCGGTTACCGCTGCGGTGGCGGTGCCGCCCGCCGGCGGGGTGATGTCGACCCGCTCTCCCGCGTATGCCGTGGTGGTTCGCCACTTCTCCGCGGTGCCGACCTTGAAGATCGCCGCGGTGTTGCGGTTGGCGCCGTCGTAGACGTTCACCGTGGTCGCGGGTGCGGGCGGGTCGCCCGGGCCGCCGGCCAGAGCCGTGTTCGGCGGGTTGTTGTTCGTGTCGTAGTACGGGATTGACGACCAGTCGACGAGCCCGCGGGAGTCGTAGACGGTGTCGGCGATGACGCGGCCACCTCCTGGCGCCTGGCTCTGCGTCTGCCGCTGGCGCAACTGCCCGTCGTAGAGGGTGATGGTGGTGGCGTAGGTGTTGGAGCCGTTGGGCAGCAACGCTTTGGTGGTGACGGTCGTCGGCGCGTTGTTGTGCAGCCGGTAGTCGTAGGACGTGTTCGGGTAGTTCGGATAGCTGGCCTTGGCCCGGCCGGGCTGCCAGATCCCGAGGAGCCGGCCCGAGCCGTCATAGGTCATGTCGGTGACCAGGCCGTTGTCGTCCACGATCTTGGTCGGTACGGCGAGTCCCCGGTCCAGGGTGGTGGTCACCGTGTGGTTCATCGGGTCGGTGATCGCCGACTGGGTGACCGGCCCCGTCAGCGGCGGGGTGTACGCAGTGTGGGTCTTGTGGCCGAGAGCGTCGTAGGCGTCGGTGGCCCGGCCATTGGCGTCGTACACTGCGTGGCCGGTCTGCACCCAGTTCGGTGTGGTGCCGGTCCAGGAGTCGATCTGCTCGGTCTTGGCGACGTCACCCTTGACCGGCAGGAACGTGTTCCAATCGTTGGTGTCCTTGTCGTAGGTGATCCGCGTGCTGGACAGCATGTCGTCAGGCAGGGTCGCGGTCGCGGAGCAGTTGACTCCGACGGTCTCGGTCTTCTTCACCGCCGACAGGATCCAGGTGGTGCTGTTGCGGGCGTACGAGGTTCGGGCGCAGCGGTCGTCGGCCGCGGTCGCCTCGTCGCCCAGATCGTCCACCTGGGTGACGAGGTTGTCGGTGTTGTAGGTCTTGACGGTCTTGACCCACCGCGTGGCGCCGGACGACAACTTGGTCCGGCTGCGCGTCATGGCGGTGTTGGTCATATACGCCTTCAGCGGCCCGCTGGTCGCCGTCGGCCCTTGCTTGCCCGGCGTCGTGATGGTGCCCGAGATCCAGTCGCCGCCGGCGCCGAGCAGAGTCGTCTGCTCGCGCAGCAGCCCCGCGTAGGCGTCGTCATCCTTGATCGACACGTTCTGCGAGTCGGTCACGGACACATCGCGCACGCCCGAGGTCTGCTTGTCGCCGTCCATCCCCCGGAAGTAGAGGTATTCGGTGGCCGACTGCGTGCCGGACTCCAGGCCCGTACGCACCCGTACCTTGCTGTAGCCGCGGAAGTTGCCCCAGGTCCGCTTCTTTTCCGGTACGAGTTCGGAGTCTTCGTAGTGCCAGACGGGCGCGTCGAGGTAGTCGTAGTTGGTCTGCTCGTGCGTGAAGCCGCCGGTGTTGTCATACACGTCGACTCGCTGCACCCGGTAGCTGTGGAACCAGTCGAGCGTCGGCTCCTCCCCGGGCGCGCCGTACCACTGCGGGAAGCACCGCGAGGTGTTGGTCGCCGGCGACGGCAGCGCGCTGCGGGTGCACTCGGTCTGCGAGTACGTGGGCACGATCTGCGCGCCTGACTCGGTGGTGATCGCTTTGATCCGGTAGCGGAACAGGCTCGACCGGCCGTCCGCCGGACCGTCCACCCGGTTCGCCAGCGGGTCCGATCCCGGGTCGAAGACGATCTCCGGATCGGTGCTCGCCGTACCACCTGCCGTCGTGACCTTGCCGGTATGGGTGACGCCGGCCAGCCACATCGGGCTGCCCTCGTTGCCTCCAGCCTGCAGGTAGGTGTGCCGCAGTGCCCATTGGTCGACGTCGGTGTATGTCGTGCCGCTGCCGGAGTACACCTGGGTGCGGATCTGCGCGAGGCGCTTCTGCGTCCAGAACGTTGGGCTCAGCTGCGTCGTGCAGGGCGCCGCCGCACAGTACTGGTCCCACGGCGTGTCGAGCCATGACGCCTGCACCGGCGTGGGCGGGGTGCCGGTGTAGCAGTTCGAGGCGCACCGGTCGGCGGTGTCGAAGACGACCTTCGCGGCCGCCTGCACCGTGCTCGCGGCGTCGTTGCGGCTGCCGTACTCGATGCTCGTGACGTACCCGCCGCGGTCGTAGGTGGTGCGCTTGGCGGGATCGCCCTCCCGCCCGTACGCGCCCTGCTCCTTGTCGTAGAACAGGGTCATGGTGTTGCCGTGGGTGTCGACGACGTAGTCGAGATTCCACCGCCAGCCCTGCGTCTTGCGCGAGCCGGCGAAGTCACCCGCGGTGTAGCCCGGCTCGTTCGGGTGGTTGCCGTAGACCGGCACGGTCCAGGTGGAGTTCGTGGCCGTCGACGCCGTTGCGCCACCAACGCCGTGGTTGCGGCCGAAAGAGTACTGGGTGCCGTCGGTCGTGGTGACCTTCCAGTACTCGCCGTCGTCGTCGCCGTTGCCGAAACTGGCGTCCTTCAGCAGCTCGATCTTCTCGCCGTCATCGCTGACGCCCTTCCAGGTGTTGCCGCTGGACTTGACCAGTTCGGTTGCCCGGCCGTTGAGCGAGAAGCTGGCGTTGCCTTCCGGCTTGAGCCAGCACAGGTCACCGACGTTGAGGCTCGCGTTGTTGGCAGCGGCGCCGCCGACCGCGGCCTTGTCCTCCTGGCAGGCCGTGTACTGCCGCTCGATGTAGCCGGGCCACATGTCCCAGCCGTCACCGATCCAGGAGCCCTGGGTATTGGTGCCAGCCGTGCGGCCGTCGACCGACAGCGACGAGTACGACAGGGACAGCTTGGGTCCCGGGCCGTTCAGCGACGGCGGCATCCGCAGGTCCTGGCCCCAGCTGAAGGCGCCGGTCTGCTGCGACACCTGCCAGGTACCGGCTTGGGACAGGCTGGTCGCGGCATAGGTGCCATCCTGACCGGACGGCCCGGCGGCCAACGCGACACTCACCGCCGCGCCGTCCGCGGCCAGGGGGACGAGCGCGGTCACGGTCGAGGCAGCGGTGTTGTTCTTGCCGGCCAGTTCGTGGCCGTCGGCCAGGCTGATCAGCCGCAGCCGCGAGGACCAGTCACCGCCGTACGCGTGCGCGAAGCTGGAGTAGTCGACCGTGACCTCGGCCTGGCCAGCCGCCCGGACGCCGTCGGCCCGGCTGACGTCGAGGATCAGGCCAGCGACTCCGGCCTTGGTCGCGGCGGCATGGTCACGCACCGCGACGGTGACCTTTCCTACCCGGCCGGCCGGTGCCTTCGAGACTGCCAGCGCGCCGGCGCGAACCCGGCTGTCCGCCAGCGACACCGTGGTGGTGCTCGCCGCCGGCCACGTCACTGCCGGGGTGCCCTTGACCTCCCGGGCACCGGCTGTCCAGGTCGGGCGGGTGGTGTGCACCGCGTTGTGCCGGGGCACGCCGGTGGCCTGTTTCGGCTTCGGCGGTGTCCAGTCGGCCGCGGCGGCCGGTCCGCCGGGCGCCTCGGCGGCCAGGGTCGCCGCCACCAGGGCGGCCAGGATTCCGGCGAGCCGCCGGGTACCGCGGCCCACCAGCCGCATGTCGCGCTTGGTCATTTCGAGTCTCCCGGGACAGGCGGCGATCAGAGCTGGCTGGCCCAGAGGGCCATTTCTCTCGCGTTGAGGGCACGTTGCTTGGTGTAGACCTCGTCGAGTTCGCCGGCGAAGCGGTCGACGTTGGCGCCCTGCCAGGCGCGTCCGACGGTGAAGACGCCGTTCGCGGCCCACATCGCCGAGGCGTACGCCTGCTGCACCTCGCTGCCACCGAGGATGGACCCGCCGTTGACGTAGAGCGTCATCGTGCCCGCGGCCTGGTCGTAGACGGCGCCGAGGTGCACCCAGTCACCCGGGATCACAAAGTCAGTGGTGCAGACCGACTGCCGGGTTGTCGCGCTGGTGCTGTCGGTCGGCTGCAGCGAGAAGCACCAGGACGGGTCCTTGGTGCCGTCGCCGTCCAAGTCGAGCACGTCGTCGCGCAGCTCGATCCGGAACGCGTCGGTGTTGGTGCCGGCCTGCGACAGCACCGCGTGCGTGCCGGTGATCGGCTTGTCCGGGTCGAGGCGCGCCCACACGGCGACCGAGAAGCCGGCCGCGTTCGTGGTCTCCAGCACCGGCCCGGCCGAGGACAGGTCGCCCGTGCCGTCCAGGGTCAGCGCCGACGCGCCCGCCTTGCCGGTCTCACTCCAACTCGCACCCTGCGTGCTCATCTTGAGCGGGTAGTTGTTGTCCGGCTCCGACGGTGCCGGGTCGGTCCGCTGGTCGAGGCTCCAGTAGTTCTCGGCGCCCGCGGCCGGCCGCACCAGGAACTCGTAGTACCGCTTGTCCGACGTCAGGCCGCTGGTCGTGCGGGACTGTACCGCCAGCGTGTTCGGCCCCTCGACCGTCGGTGTGATCCCGGCGACGGTGGTGGTGCCGGTGACCTCCTTCAGCGACAGGTCGTCCCAGTACACGACCTTGCTGGTTTGTCCGGCGGAGAAGCCGTTGTAGAGCCGGACGAACGCCTCGGTCGCGCCGGTCGGCACCGACATCGTCATCGACAGCCACTGCCAGCCGTTGGTGACCGACGCCTTGTTCGACGAATACGTGAGGTAGGAGCCGGTGCCCACCCGGGCAAAGCCCATGATCCGCAAACCGCGCGAGGCGCCGTAGGTGCCGATCGTGGCCAGCCCGGTCGAGGCCGGCACGTAGATCCAGCCGGACACTGTATACCGGTGACCGCCCAGCATGCCGACCGCCAGGCCGCTGTAGTCGTCGACCCCGAGCGAGCCGAACGTGTCGCCCTGGTTGCCCGCATCGGTGCCGGCGGTCGCCGCCGGCGCCACCTGCAGCGAACCGGCCGCGAGATGCCCCATCGTCGCGTTCCGGCTGATCACCGAGCTGTCCCCGCCGACGAAGCCCGTCGTGTTGGTGGAGACGGTCTGCTGGTTGGCGGTCAGCATCTCGCTGCCTTTGACGCCTGCCGGGACGGTGACGGCATCGCCGTCGTTCAGCTGATAGACGTACTCCAGCACGCTGGTCGCCGCGTTCGGTCCGAAGGTGAAGTCGCCCTGGATGCCCGGTCCGCCGTTCCACACGCCGGTCGAGCGTTCCGTGTACGGGGTGCCGGTCACCGTCGGCAGCGTCGGCATCGCAGTGTTGACCGTGAAAGCGAACCAGCCCGACCAGTCGCCGCACAGCGCGGCACCGTTCCAGGTCTCGCACCCTCGGACCCGATAGGCGTAAGCCGCGTCCGGAAGCTTGCTGTATCCCGAGGGCGGCACAATCTTCCAGGACCGGGTGCTGCCGGACGTCACGCCAGTTACCGTGGTGCCCGACTTACCCCACGAGACGGTATGCGCGCTGTTGTACACCTCGAATTCGGCGCGCATCGTGCTCGAGTCCGGGTCGGTGAACGTCGCCTTGATGGTCGGCGTGCCCGAGCTGACCGTGGCCGGCGAGCTGCAGGCGGTGTAGCAGGAGTCGATCGCCAGCGCGGTCGGCACATTCGGCTTATGGTTATAGGTCAACTCGACATATGGCCGGCTCGAGGCCGCCTCGGAGGAGTTGAACTTCTTCCAGCTGTTGTGGTTGCCCTCGCTCGACGCCTTCAGCCCGATCTTCGCCATCGTCTCGCTCGACGTGTCCGCCACGTACTGGAAGATCGGCTTTACCGAGATCTCCACCCCGCCGGCCGAGCAGCCGCTGTAGCCCTTGGTCTGGGTGGAAAGACCCGCCCGCTCGATCCAGCTCGGCTGGTTGGCCCAGGTGTTCGAGGTGTCGGCGTTCGAGACGCGCCAGCTTTCCCACTGCATCGCCGTGCACGACCACGAGTGGGAGTTGTAGAGGTGCAGCGTCGCCGTGCCGACGCTCGCGTTCTCCAGCGCGGCCGGCTGCTGGAACCGCAGCAGCGACCTGGCCACGCAACCGGAGCCGCAACTGTCGCCGCTGTCGTCGCTGTAGCCCAGCTTCAACTCCGTCGATGCCGACTGGTTGGTGTTGTAGGTGTTCTGGATGAAGGCGTCATAGACCGGGTTGAGGTCCACCGCCGGATCGATGGTCACCGGGAACGTCAGGCCCGGGTCGTCAAGGAAAGCCCGATCCGGCGTGAGCACCAAGTCACTGCCGCCGCTCCCGTTGAGCTCGGTGGTCACCCCGACCGGCGCCCGGAACGCCGGGTCACCCGTCTTCGTCGAACGCCGCGCATCCCACATCTCCGCTGCCGGCAATGACACCGAACTGCCCAGCGCGGACCGTGCCTGCAGTCCATTCGCCGAGGCAGAAGTCACCGCAGCGCCCGACCACGGCATCGAGACCTTGCCGACCTTGGCGAGGGCGGCCTTGTCCTTCACCACCAGCGAGTACTCGAAGCCGGTCGGCCGGGCCTGCACCACCAGGTCGACGCCCGCCTGCACGTCGGTATACGTAGCGGTCGCACCGTCCAGCTTGGGCGCGGGCAGCGCACCGCGCCAGCCGACCGACACCGTATCGGCGCCAACACCCAACTCGACCAGCGAATCACTATCTGTCGAGCGTTTGCCCGACAGTTTCAAGCCCCGCGGGTGAGCTTTCGGCCCGATGCTGCCGTCGTCCTTGCGCTCCAAGGTCAGATCGACGGCGATCCACTCGCCCGCGGCGTCGCGCATCCGCTCCGGCGCCGAATACAACGTCATCCGGAACTGGCCGTCGGGCTGCGCCCACACCTGCGTCGTCTCCGACGTCTGGCTGGTCACCAGGACCGGCAACCGCTTCCGGTGCGCCAGCCGCATCGCCGACGCCTCATCCGGCGCCTCAAGCCGGGCCTGCGCCACTGCCGACGGCGCCGCCATCGCCACCTCGGGCGGCCCAACGACCACCCAACCCGTCACCGCGACAAGAAGCCCGACTGCCGCGCGAACGATGCGTTCGCCCCGAAAATCTCCGCAACGCCCGTCAGACGACACGCCCATCAGAACCCCCGTTGATCAACACTGCCGCGGACGATACGGCACACAGGAGCCTCACAGAAAGACATGAATCGAAGTAACTTTCGTCGATCACCCAGTGGCCGATTCGTATTAACCGGGCCGCGGACGGCGTCCTCGGCCCGACACACCGGCGCGGCCAGCGAGCGGAGTGGGCACTGCAAGTGATGACATCGAACGCCGGAGTCAACGAAGAAGACCGACGGTGACGACCAGCAACTGTCGCGGGCGCACGCACCAGCGGCTGTCATAGTGGCCGGGGCCGGGGCACGAAGGCTGAAGCTGACCGGGGGTGATCGCGGTTGGTGGTGCTCACCCATCCGACTGACAGTGATCAAGGGCCGTTCCGGTGGACCGTGAACCGAAAGACCACGCCACGTGCCGGGAGGGTTCATGGGAACGCCGGGACTGTTCAAGCAATGCGGGTGCCGCGACACCATCACCCGGCGGCGGCTGCGTACCCGCTGTCCGCGGATCGGCGAGCGTGGGCACGGCGCCTGGTACTACCGCTGCTACATCCGGGACATGCTCGGCAAGCCCGTCCAGATCAGCCACGGCGGCTACCCCACCCGGGCGGAGGCCCGGCAGGCCCGCACCGCGGTTCAGGCGGAGTCCCGGGAGCAGTACGCCGGGCACACCTGGACGATCGCCCGGTGGCTGACCTACTGGCTGACCACCCGCACCTCGATCCGGCTGACGAGGCATGCGATCTACACCCGGCACGTCCGCCAGTTCCCAATCCCGGCGATCGGGCACCTACGGCTGACCGATCTCACCAGTCGGCATTTGACCGCGATGTTCGCCGAACTCGCCGCGGGCACCACTCCGGCCGGGTCGCCGCGTTCATCGGCCACCCTGCAACGCATCCGGGCGGCCCTGCGCGCCGCCTACAACGCGGCAATCCGGGAAGGCATGATCACCGACAATCCGGCCCGCCGGGTCGAGATGCCGGCCGGCCGACGGCCCCAGGCGGTGGTCTGGACCGAAGGGCGTGTGGAGGACTGGCACACCGACGGCGTCCGCCCCGGTGTCGCGGTCTGGACCCCGGCCCAGCTGATCGAGTTCCTCGACTTCGCCGCCGACGACCCGCTGTATCCGCTGTAGTGGCTGATCGCCCTGCGCGGGCTGCGCCGTGGCGAGGCCGCCTGGCTGCGCTGGCACGACATCGACCTCGACAACCGGCAGCCGTCCATCACCAACCAGCGCACCACCGTCGGCTACCAAATCATCGAAGGCCCACCCAAATCAGCGGCCAGCCGCCGCACCATCGCGCTCGACCGGCGCACCGTCACCGTGCTTCGCGCCCACCTGCGCCGCCAACGCGCCCACTACCTGATGATCGGCCGGACCTGACCAGCTCGGGCACGCCAGCATCGTGCTCACCGCCGACACCTACACCAGCGTGCTACCCGCTGCCCAGCACAAGGCCGCAGAAGCCACCGCCCGGCTCATCCTGACCACCGCACGCAACGCCCGCGCCAAGATGACCACCAAGAACAAGCGCCGCCGGGATGGGCCACCGCCGTCAACCAGATCGTCCACAACACCACCACGAGCTAGCACCCTGGCGCGGGCAAAACCGCAGGTCAGGGAGTCACGGTAGCGTCCCGCGAGAACCAAATACAACCAAAACGGTCCAAGCGACAACGAGGGACCAGTAAGCGTCCACGCACCACAACGGACAGCCGCCACGCGGAAACCGCAGGTCACTATGGTGGGCCGCCGGGGACTCGAACCCCGAACCTAAGGATTAAAAGTCCTCAGCTCTGCCATTGAGCTAGCGGCCCGCGATCACAGCGTACCTGCGCCTCTTTCGCTTGCCGATCAGGTATCCAGCAATGCGACGTTTTCCCTGGTCATGGCGCGAGGCGCGTCGGCCGGCGGCAGGTCGACGTCGGGGTCGTGCCCGCTCAGGCGATGGAGCGCGCCACTTCCCCGCTGGCCCCTGCCGCGAAAACTCGCCGTGCTGGCGCCGGCGCCGGGCCAGCTGCCTGCCGAGCAAAGGTGCGCGGGCCTGATCGGCGAGTCTTCTCTGCGCCTGGCCTTGAATGCACGAAAGCCCGCCCCCAACC
>NZ_JAOSZE010000079.1 GCF_025630775.1 Actinoplanes sp. KI2 | reverse complement strand
TCGACGCGCCCAGCCGGTGAGGCTCGAATGCACCGGGCCGGCCGGCCCGCCACGACGCACCGGGTCGGCCAGCCGCCACGGCCCAGCCCGCCACGGCCCAGCCCGCCACGGCCCAGCCCGCCACGGCCCACCCCCCCCATGACCAGCCCGGCATGGCCAGCCCGCCACGACGGTCCCCAATGATCGGCCCGGCAACGGCCGGTTTGGTAGCGGCGTCAGTACGAGCCCCACACGGCCTTCGCGCCGGAGTCGCCCGTCCGGTAGACGTAGTAGACCGCGATCACGGCCAGCACGACCATGGCCGCCGACAGCACCCACTGCACGACCTTGGGCGCCGAGCTCTTGCCGCGGCCGGTCAGCAGGACCATCACGATGCTGACCACGCCCAACGCGAGCGTCCACCAGAAGGTCTGCGTGCCGAACCCCATGTGCTCGGTGAGCAGCTTCTTGCCCGCGGGCGACATATGCGGTTCGAGCCGATTGAACAGCTTCGTACCCGACTCCTTGGCCACGAACGTGCAGATCGGCGCGACGATCCCGAGGAGCAGGACGGCCCAGCCGATCTTCGCGCGCCAGGCGCCGACGAGCGCGTAGACGATAGCGCCCAGGGCCAGGAGCGGGACGAAGACGACCGCCGCGTGCAGCACGAGTACGTGCACGGGCAAGCCGTTGATCTGGTCGAACAAGACGCCTCCTCGATCAGGAACGGGCCGTCAGTCTAGGAGTGTCTGACGGCGCAAACATCCGCTGTACGCGCTAACGCCCGGAGATCCGGTCTGGTTCACCGCTCAGCCGATCTTGTGACGTCCCACCAGGATGAGGCGTACCGAAAGATCATGAGTTGGGGTTTGGCGCCGGCCATGCTCTCATGGACGAATGTCCACCGGCGAAGATCTGCTGCGCGCGCACGGCCTCCGGGTCACCCGGCCGCGCCTCGCCGTGCTCGAGGTGCTGACCGAGGGCGGCCACCTCGAGGTCGAGGACATCGCCCGCAAGGCCCGCGCCCGCCTCGACTCGGTCTCCACCCAGGCCGTCTACGACGTGCTCGGCGCCCTCAGCCGCGCCGGACTGGCCCGCCGGATCGAGCCGGCCGGAAGCCCCGCGCGCTACGAGGCCCGGGTCGGCGACAACCATCACCACATCGTCTGCCGGGGCTGCGGCGCGATCGCCGATGTCGATTGCGCGGTCGGCGAACGCCCCTGCCTGTCCCCGGGCGACGCGCAGGGCTTCGTGCTCGACGAGGCCGAGGTCACCTTCTGGGGTCTTTGTCCCGATTGTCAGGCGCGGCGGCGGGCGGAAGCGGCAGTCTAGACCCGGGCGGGTCGCCTTTCTGAACAGGTTCAAGTTTTCCACGTTCCCGTGGCAATCTGGACCGCATGAGTGGGGACTTGGGGCTGTTCGGGCCGGATTCGGTCACCTGGCGACTGCACCGGGAGCCGATCCTGATGCTCGGCGGGCTCCGGTCGCTCTACCTGCAGGCTCTGCATCCCCGGGCGGTCGCCGGCGTCACCCAGAACTCCCGGTACCGAGCCGACCCGTGGGGCCGCCTGACCCGCACGTCGGCGTACGTCGGCACGGTGATCTACGGCACCACCGAGGAGGCGGAGCAGGCCGCGCGCCGGGTGCGCCGCCACCACGCCCGGATGACCGCGACCGACCCGCGCACCGGCGAACGGTTCCGCATCGACGAGCCGGAATTGCTGCGCTGGGTGCACGTGGCCGAAGTCGAGTCGTTCCTGACCACCGCGACCCGGGCCGGCGTGCGGCTGAGCCCCGAGGAGATCGACCGCTACTACACCGAACAGCTGAAGGCCGCCGAGCTGATGGGCCTCGACCCGGCCACCGTGCCGGCGACCGCGGCCGAGGTGAGCGCCTACTACGACGAGATGCAGCCCCGGCTGAGCCTGACCCGGGACGGCGTCGAGACGGCGATGTTCCTGACCGTGCCCCCGGTGCCGCAGAACTGGGGCAGCCGCGCGTTCCGGCTCGGGCTCACGCTGGGCCCGACCCGCTGGGCCTACTTCGGGATCGCCGCCACCGCGGTCGCGATGCTCCCGCCCTGGGCCCGCCGCATGTACGGCGGCCTCGGCTGGCCCACCATCGACCTGACCGCCGACCTGTCCGCCCGAGGCCTGCGCATGCTGCTCTCCTCGGTGCTCGCAACGATCCCCCGAAGCCTGCGAGTGGCCCCGATGCGCGACGCCGCACTGGCCCGCGCCGCAGCCGCCCGCACCGCAGCCGCCCACACCCGACCAACCGCCACCTCAGCCTCCGCCTGACCGCCCGCCGCCCGCACCCCCGCCCGGCGTCGCATCGGCCCGCCGCCGTCTCAGCCCGCACCCAGCTCAGCCCCCAGTCTCAGCCCACACCCGGATCAGCCCGCGGTCTCAGCCCACACCCGGCACCGCCTCGGCCCGCGCCCGGCCCGCCAGCCGCACCGCACCGCAGCCCGCGCCCGGCCCGCCAGCCGCACCGCACCGCAGCCCGCGCCCGGGCCGCCGGCCACACCCCGGCCCGCGCCCGGCCCCGCCGGCCGCGCCCGGCCCCGCTGGCACACCCCGGCCTGCGCCCGCCCCGCCGGCCGCACCCCCGCCCGGGCCGCCAGTCGCACCGCATCCCGGTACCGCATCGGCCCCCGCCGGCTCAGCCCGCACCGGCCCGCCGCCTGACCGGCCGCCGCCAGCACCCGACGGCTCCGGCCCGCCCCTGACCCGCAGGGGCGCCGTTTGCAGCCCGATCGGCGGCCACCCGACCGGCTGAGGTCAGCTACCCAGGTGCTCCACCGCCGCCCACGCCTCCTTGGCCGGCAACTCCTGGCCGGCCGGGCACACCTTTCGGAAGTCACACCACCCGCACAGCGAACCCGGGTTGGTCGGGAACTCCTCATCCGGATCCGCGCCGCCGGCCACCGCCCGCTCGGCCGCCATGATGTCGCGCGCCGTCTCCTCCGCCCGGCGCACCTGGCGGGCCAGCGACTCGTCGGTGTGCTCGTGCACGGCCACCGTGCCGGTCGGCAGATGATGCAGCTCGACCCGGTGGCACGGCCGGCGGAACACGCGCTGCGCGGCCCATGCATACAGCGCCAGCGCCTGCGAGCCCCGCGCGTCGTCGGCGTCGAGCCCGGTGCGCCCGGTCTTGTAGTCGACGATCACCGCCTCGCCGCCCCGGCCGTCGATGCGGTCGGCGCGCCCGTTGAAGGCGAGCACCGACGTCTTGGTGGCCACCACCCGCTCGACGCCGAGCGGCTCGTCACCGGCGTCGGCCGAGGCCGCGTAGGACTCCAGCCAGCCCTGCGCCGTCTGGAAGGCGGCGCGCTCCTGGTCGACGTCGCGGTAGCCCTCGCGAACCCAGGTCGGCCGCAGCAGGCCGACCAGCGCCGTCGGCGTGCGGCGATCGGGCGGCAAGGCATACCAGTTTTTCAGGGCGGTGTGGACACTGGCGCCCAGCGAGTTGTGCGCCCACGGCGGCCCCTTGGGTGGGGTCGGGCGGTCGACGTAGGAATACCGATACCGCCGCGGACAGTCGACGAAACTGCCCAGCTTGCTCGGGGTGCAGACGAACAGGCGCTCGGGCATGCCGTCGAAGCCGAGCTGCTCGGGAACCGCGCGGGCGGATCTGGTGAAGGCCACGGGGTAATCCTGCCAGCACCCTCCGACAAAAACGTCAGCCCGCGTCCCCGGCCGCGTACAGCTGCACGAACGCGTTGATCGCATCGGCGATCAGCTGCACCGCGATCGCGGCCAGCAGCAGGCCGGCGATGCGGGTCAGCACCTCGATGCCGGCCGGGCGCAGCATTTTGACGATCACCCCGGAGAAGCGCAGTACCACCCAGACGGTGAGCATGACCAGCAGGATGCCGATCCCGATCACGAGGTACTCGTCGACGCCGTCGGCCCGCCGGACGAACAGCATGGTGGCGACGATCGCGCCGGGCCCGGCCAGCAGCGGCGTGCCGATCGGCACGAGCGCCACATTGCTCGTGCCGCCCTGTTCGGCCGGTTCGTCGGTCTTGCCGGTGAGCAGCTGCAACGCGACCAGCACGAGCAGCAGCCCGCCCGCGCCCTGCAGCGCGGGCAGCTGGACGTGCAGGTAGTCGAGCAGGGTTTGCCCCGCGACGGCGAAGCCGACGATGACCCCGAGGGCGAGCAGCACCGCTTGGGTGCCCGCCCTGATCCGGGCCTTGGCCGGCATGGTGCCGGTCAGCGCCAGGAACACCGGCACCATTCCCGGCGGGTCGACGATGACCAGCAAGGTCACGTAGACCTCACCGAGGAATTTGATATTCACCCGGACAAGGTAGGGGCTGGCGATTGTTTCCGCAGGCCGGTGCGGTGCGCGTCACCCCAGGACCGGCACTCCGGTCGCCGACGACACGATCTTCTCGTACGCCTCGGGAGCGGTGGTGAACGCTCCTAGCTGGACCCTCTTGTGTGTGCCGTGGAAGTCGGACGATCCGGTGACGACCAGCCCGAGATCCTCGGCCAGCGCTCGCACGTGCGCGCGCTGCTCGGGCGTGTGGTCCTCGTGGTCCGCCTCGAGTCCGAAGAGTCCGGCGTCGGCGAGCTCGGCGATCAGCCGGTCGGGCACCACCCGTCCGCGTACCGTCGCCCGCGGATGCGCGAACACCGGGACCCCACCCGCCGCACGTACCGCGCGCACGGCCTCGAAAACATCAAGATCAGCTTTGGGTACGAAGTAACGCGAGCCCAGCCAGCGCGAGGCGAACGCCTCATCGGTGGTGCGCACCAGTCCCGCCCGGATCAACGCCTGCGCGATGTGCGGCCGCCCGACCGAACCCCCGGCCGCGTAGCCCCGCACCTCGTCCCAGCTGATCGGCACCCCATCGGCGCGCAGCTTGTCCACGATCTTCTCGGCTCGCTGCTCGCGGTCGCGGCGCAGGGCGGTCAGGTCGGCGGCCAGCCGCGGTTCGGCGGGATCGAAGAGGTACGCGAGCAGGTGCAACGCGATCGGCCACGGCTCGCCGCCGAACCAGCGGCAGGACAGCTCGGCGCCGCGCACCAGGCACATGCCCTCCGGTCGGGCGGCCTCGGCCTCGGCCCACCCACCGGTGGTGTCGTGGTCGGTGATCGCCATGACGTCGAGACCCGCCTGCGCGCCCGCGGTGACCAGTTGCGCGGGGGTGAGGGTGCCGTCGCTGGCAGTCGAGTGGCAGTGCAGGTCGATTCTGGTCACCCGGAAACGCTACCGGCCGGGTGCGGCAATCGACCGTACGGAAGCGAAATCCTTCGTCACATCCCCGACGCCGCGCCGACCAGCGCCGTTTCCCGGCCGGTCAGGCGTCGTCCCCGTCGCCGTCCTTGCCGAGCCGCGCCTCGACGGCCTGCGGCTCGTACATCTCCTCGACCACCCGCAAGTAGAGCTCGTTGGGGTTGGGCAGGTGCTTGACCTCGCGGAGCGCCTGGTCCTGGCCGGCCGACTCGAGCACGAAGGTGCCGTAGTTAAGCGTGCGGCCCAGGGCGGACTGCTCGTACTTCATGTCGGTCACCCGCAGCAGCGGCATCATCGCGACCCGCCGGGTGATGATGCCGTTGACCACCATCACCCGCTTGTTCGTGAGGATGAACCGGTCGAAATACCAGTCGAAGACCCGCCACGCGACCCAGCCCACCACCCCGAGCCAGATCAGCACCGCGACCGTGACCATGCCGTCGATGTTCTGCCGGGTGAGGAAGCCGGCCAGGTAACCGAGCAGCAGGGTGGCGCCCGCGCCGATCAACAGCGGCGTGGAGAGGTGGATCCAGTGCCGTTTCCACTCGCCGCGGTAGCGCTCGGTCGGGAAGAGGTAGCGCGCGACCAGCGTGGTCGGCTCGTCCTCGAGCGGCAGGACCCGGCGCGGGCCGGAGCCGCCGCCCTCGGGGCCTAGCCCGGCGAGCTCCTCCTGGGTGAAGTTCGGCGCTTCGTACTCACCGGCGTCGGTCGCGTAGCCCACGTCGCCGTCGTAGCCGGCGTCGGGGCTGAAGCCGGCGTCGGGCGAGAACCCGGGACCCTCCGAATAGGGCTGCCGCCGGCGCGGGGCGTCGGGATCCTCGTACGCGGAATCGTCGTAGCCGAAGCTCGGGTCGTCGTCTCGAGGGCGCCCGGCACCCTCGCCTCGAGGCTCGTGCGGCTCAGTAGGACCACCCATGTACAGATGCTAAGCGACGAGGTTCGTGAAGAACTGGCCAAAGCCCCGGGCAATATCGGCGATCGTCCCTCCGAGGGAGGCGAACACATCCGCCGCCGAGTTCGGGTTGAAGGCGATGAAAAAGATCAAAAACGCGACACCAAGCCAGGTGAGAACCTTCTTGATCATGGCGGGCCTTCTCCTGTGGGTGCGGGTGACGGTCAGCGCCGCGGCAGTACTGACGGTATCAGCTTCGTCGCTCGGTGTGAACATTGTGACCGAAAAGCCGATATCGCATCCGCAGGTCAGGCCCCCATTTTCAGGCACGCCCATGCAGGTACGGCGACGGCGCTCCGTACACGAGCTCGGGTGGCACTCCCTCGGAGAGATCGTGCAGGACGACGTGCTCCGCGAGGAAGTAGCCCGCGCTTGCCGGCCACGCTACCGCATAGAGCCACATTCCTTTGGCCTCACTCACGTAAGCGCTTCGATCTTCCGGGGACTTGACACACCACAGTGGAGTGGGGTGACCGGCAGCCTTGATCTTGGCATCCGGGCCGAGATGTCCTTTGGCGTCGGCGAGCGCCTCGGTGATCAGGTAACCCGGGTCGATGCCGGGGATCCCGGCAAAACGAGTGCCCAGGCCGACGCCCGGCAGCTCGGCGATCAAGACCACATCGGCCGGTCCGCCACCGAGGGGCTCCGGGCCGCTGCAGGAGAGGGCGCTCGCACGTACACCCATCCGGTCGTCACCCGCCCAGCCGACGCCGGTCACCATCCAGCCGGCGGGCAGCGGCCACGGGCACCAGAACGGCACCTTCTCCGATTTTGGGGTGCGCTGCCGCAGCATGCTTTCGACGATCTCGGCGTTGATGTGCTCGGCCACGTGGAACGGCGGAACGTCGCCGCAGTTGTCACAGCGCCAGTCGCTGTGCATCAAATCCGGTTTCCGGACCTGCGCACCGCATCTGGGGCAACTCACCGTGACACCCACACACATAACCGTGCGGGTCGCCGAAGCCCTCGTCAAGCGGATCCGCAGAACCCGGACGTATCAGAAAGATTCACTCCGGCGGGGGTCCGGCGTGCGTGCGAACCCAGGCATGCATGGCGATGCCGCTGGCCACCCCGGCGTTGATCGACCTGGTCGACCCGTACTGCGCGATCGAGAACAACTGACCGCACGCGGCGCGGGCGGTGGCCGAGAGCCCCGGACCCTCCTGACCGAAGAGCAGCACGCATCGGCGCGGCAGGGTGACGGTCTCCATCGGCTGCGAGCCGGGCAGGTTGTCGATCCCGATCACCGCGAGGTCGCGCTCGGCCGCCCAGGCCACGAACTCGTCGATGGTCGGGTGGTGCCGGACATGCTGATAGCGATCGGTGACCATGGCGCCGCGCCGGTTCCACTTCCGCAGCCCGACGATGTGCACCTCGGCGGCGAGGAACGCGTTCGCGTTGCGGACCACCGTGCCGATGTTCAGGTCGTGCTGCCAGTTCTCGATCGCGACGTGGAAGTCGTGCCGGCGGGTGTCGAGATCGGCGACGACGGCCTCGCGCCGCCAATACCGATAGCGATCTACGACGTTGCGGCGATCACCCTGCGCGAGCAGGTCGGGGTCGTACCGCGGATCCGACGGCCACTCGCCAACCCACGGGCCCACGCCGACCTGGAGGGACTCGTCGTCCGGCCGGGCCGAGGACTCAGCCTCATCGCCAATCATGGGCGGATACGCTACCCAGACGAGTGAAGACGCAATGAGCGGCGGGGCCCTCCCCGGCACCCGCCGCCCACGCTCTGTTAAAGGTCAGTCTGCCTCACCGTCCGTATCGACGTGAAGGACTTTCAGCTGTGAGGCAAATCACATTTAAGTTTATTAACTATTTTCTCCGGTACCCCTGGTAATGCAGGTCACCAGCGGTGCGTCCCGACCGGGGGTGCGATGTCATGCTTTCCTGCGGTAAAACGGACGTCACATCCTGTTGGAGAACTGAGAGCGCTCTCCCCGCCTATCGTTACGATGGGTAGCCTAAGGCCCACACCGAGTTCTGAGAACGTGCTACAAGACACGTGTCGTCCGCCCGGGGAACGGGAATGGCGAAGAGGGACGAGGGGTTTCAAGGCACGCAAGCCAATTCTCGTGGACTGGAGACATCATGGCGACGGTTGCGTTGACCGCTGAGAACTTCGACGAGGTCACCAACAAGGACGGCATCGTCCTGGTCGACTTCTGGGCAAGCTGGTGCGGTCCGTGTGTCCGCTTCGCGCCGACCTACGAGCGCTCCTCGGAGAAGCACTCCGAGATCACGTTCGGCAAGGTCGACACCGAGGCCGAGCAGGCGATCGCGGCCAAGTTCGATATCCGCTCGATCCCCACGATCATGGCGATCCGCGACGGCGTCATCGTCTTCTCCCAGCCCGGCGCGCTCCCCGAGTCGGCGCTGGAGAACCTGATCGAGCAGGTCGAGAAGCTCGACATGGACGACGTGCGCAAGCAGCTGGCGGCGCACAGCCACTGACCCAGGCGTAAGCCTCTGGCCCGCCGGACCGGTTCGGTCCGGCGGGCCGCTTTTGCCTCCCGCTTCTGCCTCCCGCTTCTGCCTCCCGCTTCTGCCTTCCGCTTCTGCCTCCCGCTTCTGCCTCCCGCTTCTGCCTCCCGCTTCTGCCTTCCGCCGGCGGCGGCGTTTCGGGCACGCGACACGCCGCGGCCGAGTGGACAACGACTTCGAACATGTGTTCGAATCGTCGCCATGCGATGGTCCAACCTGTCGGCTCCCCACGACGGCGACTCGCTCCTGGACAGGGCAGCGCCTGCGGCTCCACCCCTGCCGCTGGCGCTGCCCGGCGCCACGGTCCGCACCTTCGACACCCCCGGCTTCGCCGGCATGACGTTCTACGAGATCCAGGCGAAGAGCCTGATCAACCGGGTGCCGGGCAAGTCGCGGGTGCCGTTCGAGTGGACCATCAATCCCTACCGTGGCTGCTCGCACGCCTGCTCGTACTGCCTGGCCGGCGACACGCCGATCCTGATGGCCGACGGCACCACCCGTCCCCTCGCCGAACTGCAGCCGGGCGACACCATCATGGGCACCATGGGCGCCGGCGCCTGCCGCCGCTACGTGCCCACCACCGTCCTCGACCACTGGACGACGCGGAAACCCGCCTTCCGCGTCACCCTGGCCGACGGCACCCGGCTGGTCGCCAGCGGCGACCACCGCTTCCTCACCGACCGCGGCTGGCGGCACGTCAGCCCCGCCGAGCCGCACCAGCCGGCGCTCGCGGTCGGCGACCTGATGTTCGGCGTCGGCCACTTCGCCGAGCCGCCCAAGGAGACCCCGGAATATCAAGCCGGCTTCCTCTGCGGCCTGATCCGCGGCGACGCGGCCCTGAGTGGCCCGGCCGGGGGTGCCCCGACCCGGGGTGGCCCGACCGGGGGTGGCCGGGCCGGCCGGGAGGGCGACGCCTGGGTCCGCGCCGACGGTTACCTGCAAGATCTCCCCCTGCACGAGGCCCTGCGCTGGCCCGAGCAGCCGACACCGGGGTGGTTCCGGGGCTTCCTGGCGGGCGCATTCGGCTCGATCGGCCGGGCCGAGCGGCTCGCCGTCACCTTCACCTGCGGCGACCAGCTCTTCCTCAGCCGGGTGACCGACGCGCTCACCCGGCTCGGCCTGCCCAGCCGCGCGCCGATCACCACCCGGCCCGGCGCCGCCGGCACCGTCGAGATCGACCGCGACCTGTGGGCGGCTCTGCGCTTCCGGCACCTCACCGGCGTCGACGGCGCGCGGCTGGACGCCTCCGGGGTGGGCGTGCGCAGCAGCCGGGGGCTCGCCGTCGCCGACATCGAGGATCTCGGCCTGACCCTCCCGCTGTACGACATCACCACCGGCACCAGCGACTTCATCGCCGACGGCGTGGTCAGCCACAACTGCTTCGCCCGGCACACCCACACCTATCTCGACCTCGACGCCGGCCACGACTTCGACACCAAGGTCATCGTCAAGGTCAACGCGGCCGAGGTGATCCGCCGCGAGCTGGCCGCGCCGCGCTGGTCCGGTGCGCCGATCGCGATGGGCACGAACGTCGACGTCTACCAGCGGGCCGAGGGCCGCTACCGGTTGATGCCCGAGATCCTGGCCGCGCTGCGCGACTACGCCAACCCGTTCTCGATCCTGACCAAGGGCACCCTGATCCTGCGCGACCTCGACCTGCTCAAACAGGCCGCCGAGGTGACCCGGGTCGGGCTCGCGGTCTCGGTCGGCTTCGTCGACGAGACGACCTGGCGCTCGGTCGAGTCGGGCACGCCCAGCCCTCGCCGGCGTCTCGAGGTGGTGCGCCGGCTGACCGACGCCGGCTTCCCGGTGAGTGTGCTGATGGCGCCGATCCTGCCCGGCCTCACCGACACCGACGAGTCGATCGACGAAACGGTGGCCGCTATCGCCGCGGCCGGCGCCGCCGGTGTCACCCCGATCCCGCTGCACCTGCGGCCAGGCGCCCGCGAGTGGTATGCGGCCTGGCTCACTCGCACCCACCCGACCCTGGCCCCGCGCTATCGCGAGCTCTACGGCGACGGCTCGTACCTGCCCGACGCCTACCAGGCCGAAATCGGCGCCCGGGTGCGCATGGCAGCCCGCCGCCACGGCCTGCACCGCCCCGACCCGGTCCAGGCCCGCGACCTCGGCCCGGCCCCCGGCGCGACGCCCAAGCCCGACCAGTTGACCCTGCTGTGAACACGGTGCTGGCCCTGCCGTGAGCCCTCGGCATTTGGCCTGCCTCGAGCCGCACGAGGCCTGCTGTGAGCCGCACACCGGGCAGCCTGCATTGAGTCGCACGCTGGGCGGCGCTTGGGAGCCGCGCGCTGAGCGACGGTTGGCGCACGGGCCGCGGTTGCGAGCCGCGCGCTGAGCGACGGTTGGCGCACGCTGGGCCGCGCTTGGGAGCCGCGCGCTAAGCGACGGTTGGCGCACGCTGGGCCGCGCTTGGGAGCCGCGCGCTAAGCGACGGTTGGCGCACGCTGGGCCGCGGTGCGAGCCGCACGCTGAGCCGCGGTTGCGAGCCGCACCCTGAGCCGCGGTTGCAAGCCGCGGCCGCCTCGGTCCCCCACCGCATCGCGACCCGGCGCGCTGGGCGCGGTTGCGAGCGCGCGCTGAGCCGCGGTTGCGAGCGCACGCTGAGTCGCGGTTGCGAGCCGCATGCGGTGCCTGCCCTGAGCCGCGCACTGGGCGGCCTGCCGCGAGCCTGCGTCCGCGCTGCCGCGAGCCCTGCACACCGGCTCAGCCTCGGCGGCTCGGGATGCCGGGACGCCGCCGCGGCCGGGAGCGGTCGATGTGGGCAACCCAAGGGTCACGACGGAGGCGATGACTACAGTCGATCGTATGAGAAGCGCACAGCAGATCCTGGCGGAGGCCAACGTCATCGCCGTGGTCGGGGCTTCGCGTGACCCGCTCAAGCCTGCGCACACCGTCCCGCGGCAGATGCTCCGGCACGGCTGGCGGATCATCCCGGTCAACCCGTTCGTGGACGAGGTTTTCGGGGTCAAGACGGTGCCGACGCTGGCCGACATCGACGAGCCGGTCGACCTGGTCGACGTCTTCCGTCCGGCGCGCGAGGCGGTCGACGTGGTGCGGCAGGCGATCGCGATCAAGGCGCCGGCGGTGTGGCTGCAAAGCGGCATCGTGTCCGCCGAGGCGCGACGGCTCGCCGAGGAGGCCGGCATCGACTACGTCGAGGACCGCTGCCTCGCCGTCGAGCGAGCCGTCGGCAGCCTGACCAAGCTGGCCTGACGACGAGTCCGATTGGCGTCGTTTCCTGGAATCGGGCGTGCCGGACGTGTCGTGACCTGTTCAGCGGCCGGTACGGTGCCGTGGAACGAGGAGGACCTCATGACATATCCACCCACCGGCGGCCCGCCGGATCCATATCAGCCCCAGCAACCGTACGGGCAGCCCTACGACCCCAACGCGCCGTACCCGACGGACCCTCCGGCGCCGACCAGCGATCAGCCGTACGGCCAGCCACCGGCGAGCGCACAGCCGTACGGCCAGCCGACCACCGGGCAGCCGTACGGCCAGCCGTCGCCCTATCAGCAGCCGCCGCCAAGCTACGCCTACGGCGCTCCGGGCTACGGCGCCCCCGGCTACGCGCCGGTGACCAGCACGAACACGTTGGCCATCCTGGCGCTGGTGTTCGCGTTCGTCTTCTCGCCGGCCGCGATCGTGCTGGGCCACCTGGCCAAGAAGCAGATCCGGCAGACCGGCGAGCAGGGTGAGGGCTTGGCCACGGCCGGGCTCTGGCTGGGTTACATCTTCACGATCCTCGGGCTGCTGGCCTGCGCCGTGTACGTGATCGTGATCGTCATTGCCGTCGGTAACGCCGCGACGAACAGCGGCGGCACTTTCTGACCGACGGGCAGGGCCGGTCGAAACGGCCACGGCAGGGCCGTCCGGCACGGTCCTGCCGTGGCTCAGCACGGCCGCGGCAAGGCCAGCCGACCGGAAGGGCCGCGGCAAGGCCAGCCGACCGGAAGGGCCGCGGCAAGGCCAGCCGACCGGAAGGGCCGCGGCAAGGCCAGCCGACCGGAAGGGCCGCGGCAAGGCCAGCCTGACCGGTAGGGCCGCGGAAGGGCCGACCCAAAGGCCGCGGAAGGGCCGGCCGACACTCGGCCGGCCCAGACAGGCTCAGCGGAACTCGGCCTCACGCACGCTGTTGCCACCATCGACGACCAGCATCTGGCCGGTGATGTAGGAGGCCGCCGGCGAGCAGAGAAACGCGATCGCCGCCGCCACCTCGTCGGGCGTGCCGGGCCGCCCGATCGGCGTACCCAAGCCCTGCTTGATCTCGGTGACCGTCGACGCCGCCGTGTAGATCGTCCCCGGCGCCACGCAGTTGACGTTCACGCCGTCCGCGACCAGTTCCATCGCCAGCGCCCGGGTCAGCCCGACCACGCCGGCCTTGGCCGCCGCGTACGCCGCCTCGGTCGGCAGCGCGTTGACCGGCCCGGCCGTGGCCGCCAGATTGACGATCCGGCCCCAACCGCGCTCCGCCATCGCGCCCTGGAACGCCCGGCTGCACAGGAACGCCGTACTCAGGTTGCGGTCGATCTCGGCCTTCCACTCGTCATACGTGAGCTGGGCGACCGGCCGCAGCACCTCGGGGCTCGCCCGGCTCGCCAGGCCGGCGTTGTTGACCAGCACCTCGACGTCGCCGAGCTGGTCGGTGATCGCGTCGGCGAGGGCGCCCACCTCGGCCTCGTCGGTCAGATCCGCCACGAAGCCGGTGACACCCAGCTCGGCGGCCCGGTCGTGGATGCGCCGGGTGGTGGAGACGATCGCGACCCGGGCGCCGAGGTCACGCAGCCGGCGTGCGGTCGCGTACCCGATGCCGTCGGGGCTGCCCGCCCCGGTGACCAGTGCGACCTTGCCATCGAGACGGAGCGTCACGGGTGCCTCCCCAGGTTGGGACGCTTCGACCGGCTCCTCGTCGGACGAAGCGGAAGCGGCGTCGGCGGGGCTGGTGCGCGGCCGGCGACCGGCGGCGGGTCGGGTGGCGTCGCGCCGGGAACGGCTTCCGCTTGCTGAGCGGGCGTCGAAAACCATGGCGCGATCCTTCCCCGTTCCGTCGGCCAGGGCAAACATCGCACCCCTGTGGCGCTCAGCATGCCCCCTGACCTCGCCGTTCAGCGTGTCGTCCCCAACCTCACGACCCGTCGGGCGGCGGCACGACAGGAGGCGGCACGACAGGAGGCGGCACGACAGGAGGCGGCACGACAGGAGGCGGCACGACAGGAGGCGGCACGACCCCGCCGGTCGGGACGGGCAGTGGCCGCACCGGATCGGCCGGCATGAAGATCAGCGGGGCCCTGACGCCGTACCGGGCCGACAGCTCGCGCCGCGCTTCCTCGACGTCGCGCACGCCCACCTCGACGCCCTTGCCGTCGTGCCGGGCGCCGATGCTCACGATCCGCACCCCATGATGTGTCCAATACGGCAGGTCGGCGAGCACCCGATCGTGCCATCCGGCGAGGTCCTCGGTGGAGTGATCGGCATTGCGCACCACGACGCACAGATCCCCGGCCACCGTCCGCACGAAGTCGTCGAACGTCGCCGACGGCACCCGGTAGACGATCGCCCGCACCCGCTCCGGATCGACCTCGATGCCGGCAAAGCTGGCCGCGAACTCGCGCTTCCCCGCGTCCTCGATCCGGCCGATCACCGCGTCCAGCTCGGCCGGTGTCACCGGCACGGCCACCCCGCCGACGATCATGTGCTGCGGCACCCGAGGTGCCACACACCCGGCCGTGCTCCACTCCCCGGTCAGCCCCGGATCGCCGACGTCGTCGTCCCGCACGTGGCCACACCCACCGATCATCAGCAGCATCCCCACCGCGAGCCCGATCCCAACCCGACCGCGGCACATCGCGTCCCCCTCTCTACCACGCTCCCCTCCGCTCAACGAGCGACAAACGACAGCGACAAGGACCAAGACCAAGCAGACGTACGAGGCGAGCAACGCCCCCACCGCACCGACGGCCGCCCCCGCCGCAGCGGACCGGCCGGCTGCAACGCAAGGCCGTCCCCGGCCTCCGGCCCGGCGGTGGGCACCGCCGCCCCGCACCCACCAACGGCAGCCACCCGGCGGAGGCCCGTCAGCGGGCCGGCGCTAGTCGGTCAGCGCCGGGTCCACCACCGGGCGGTTGGCGCGGGTCGCGCCGAGGATCACGACCACCACCCCGCAGAGCAGCAGGAGCAGGCCCGGCAGGGCGTCGAAGGGCGGCCGCTGTCCAAGCCAGACCCAGGCCAGCAGGGCGGCGCCGGGCACCTCCAGCAGGATCAGGACGCTGACCGTGGTGGCCGACGTGTGGTGCAGGGCGTAGTTGAACATCGAGTGCCCCAGCAGCTGGGCGCCCGCCACGAGCGCCAGGATCGCGGCCCAGGTGCGTCCGTCGTACCCGGTCAGGTCGACCCCGCCGGCCAGGCAGACCACGAGCAGGAAGGCCGCGCAGGTGCCGTAGCAGATCCAGGTGTAGGTGGTCGTGCTCAGCGACGCTCGGGCCTGCTCACCGAGTGCCGTGTAGACCGCCGCCGCCATCGCGCCCAGCAGCGCCAGCACGTCGGCCAGCACCGCCCGGCCGGACACCCCCACGTCCACACCGGTCGCCCAGGCCACCCCCGCCACCGCCAGGCCGATGCCGACCCACCCGGCCACCGACGGGCGACGCCCCTGCGCGGCCGCGATCAATCCCTGCCAGACCGGCTGGGTGGCGACCAGCGCAGTGGCCGTCGTGACCGAGCCGAGTTGGACGCTTGGCATCCATGTTGCGAAATGTGCTGCAAGCGCGACCCCGGCCAGAAGGCAAAAAGCCACCGCGCGGCGGGTGGCGCCGGCGAGCTCGCCGCGGCGGGGTCCGAGGGTCACCGGGGTGAGCGCCACGGCCGCCAGTGCGTTCCGCCAGAACGCGATGGCCAGGGCCGGAGCGGCCGCGAACTTGATCAGCGGCGCGGACGAGGAGACGGCGACGACGGCCACGGCGAGCGCGATGACCGTCGCCGATCCGGACCGAAGGCGTGGTGAGCGAGTATTCATCCCCGGCCGTCGCTTCTTGCGCTTCTTGCAGAGTTTCTCAGCACCTTTGCAGCCTGCTATTGAACGGAAAGTGACGCCACGACTACAGTCACCGAGGTTGTTCGTCCCTTTGATCACTCAAAGCCCTCGGGAGGCTGATTTACCGTGTCCGCATATCGTGCGGTCGTGTTCGACTTTTTCGGCACCCTGACCCGCGCGGTCCAACGCGGTCCCCAGCACGCCGAGATCGCTCGATCTCTCGGTGTGGACCCCGACGCGGTGACCGGCGTGCTCGACCGCACCTTCCGGGCCCGGGCCCGGGGCCGATACGGCTCCGCCGAGGCCACCCTACGGTGGGTCATCGAGCAGGCCGGTGGCCGCCCCCGGGAGGCGCAGGTGCGGGCCGGGGTGCCGGCCCGGGTCGACGCGCTGCGCGCGGACACCGAGCTGCGGGCCGACGCGGTCAGCGTGCTGGCCGCCCTCCGCCGGCGCGGCCTGGCCACCGCGGTGGTCAGCGACTGCACCCACGAGCTGCCCGCGTTCCTGCCGCACCTGCCGGTCGCGCCACTGCTGGACGCAAAGATCTATTCGGTACGCCTGGGCGTCTGCAAGCCCGATCCGGCGATCTACCTGGCCGCCTGCGACGAGCTGGACGTGCTGCCGCGGGAGTGCCTGTACGTCGGCGACGGCGGCAGCAACGAGCTCACCGGCGCCGCCGCGATCGGCATGACCCCGGTGCGGCTGGCCGCCCCCGACCTGGCCCACCACCTGGTCTACGACGCCGACACGAACTTCGCGGGCCGCACCGTCCGATCGCTCACCGAGGTCGTCGCCCTGATCGACCACGCCCAGATCCACCCCACCCCGGTGCCGACCCGCTGAGAACCGGCTGCCGCGTGGGAGGATGGCGCGGTGACGTCCGCGGTTCTGGAAGAGGCGCTCAAGAAAGCGGCGCTGGCCTGGGTCTCGGTCGGCGGCGCGCCGGCCGTCGGCGTCTGGTGCTTGCCGCTGGACGGGTCGCTGATCGTGGTGACCGGGCCCGGCGAGCAGTACGCGCCCGATCTGGCCCTGGCGTCCCGCGCCACCGTCCGGCTGCGCGGCGACAACGGCGGCCTCATCGTGATCGCCGAGATGACCGCGACCCGGCTGACCCCGGGCACCGAGGACTGGACGACGGTCGCCCCGCAGCTGGCCCAGAAGCGGCTGAACGCCTCCGGCACCGCCGAGGAGGTGGTGGCCCGCTGGGCCCGGACGGGCTGCGCGGTCGTCCGGCTCACCCCCGAGCAGGACAAGACCGCCCCCGACCTGCCCGCGGACTCCGGCGCCGCCGGCCCTCGGCCGACCCCGGCCCGTAACGAGACGAGGCGCCCCTTCCGCCTGCACCGGGTCCGCGGCTCATAGGGCCCTGCCCAGCCCGGCCGCGGCCGGGAACGGCTGTCCGGGCCGCGGCCGGGAACGGCTGTCCGCGGCCGGGGACGGCCGTCAGCCGATGAAGGGCGGGATGGCGATCTCGCCCTTCGCGATCGGACACACGTGGCCGGTCACCGTCACCGACGTTGCCACGCCCGCTTCCGCGCTGACCGTGCAGTCCAGCAGAGACGGGCGCTTCATCTCGAAGCCCTGGTGGATGCGGTAGGACGCGGTGCCGTCGGCGGGCAGCAGGCCGGCACCGACCAGCCACACGCCCAGGCCGAGCGCGGCCGAACCGGTCGCCGGGTCCTCCGGAACGGCCGAGCCCGGCACGAAGGCCCGGGCGTACGCCTCGCCGTCCGACCAGGCGAAGAGGCAGATGTCGGTCACGCCGGCCTTCTCCGCGGCGGCGTTGTCGATCCGCACGTGGGCGAGCGCTTCTCGGCGTACGGGAAGAAACACCCAGCTCAGGCCGCACCCGGCGGAACGTGGGGCAGCGAGCCCGGCCGCCTCGTGATCCTCGGCCGTCAGGCCGGCCAGGGCCAGCAGCGGCTCGGGGTCGAGCGCCTCGCCCAGGGTCGGCTCGCCGCCGGTCAGGGTCGCCGAGCCGGACTCGCGCACGGTGATCGGCAGCAGGCCGGCGCCGCACTCCTGCACCACGTCGCCGGCCGGGAGGAGACCGCGGCGCATCGAGGTGACGGCGGCGCCGATGCTGGGATGGCCGGCGAACGGCAGCTCGATCTCCGGCGTGAAGATCCGGGCGCGGTACGTGGCCGAGCCGGTCGGCGGCAGCACGAACACCGTCTCGGACTGGTTGAACTCGCGGGCCAGCACATGCATCTGGTCAGTGGCCAGATCGTCGGCGCCGTAAACCACGGCGAGCGGGTTGCCCGCGAAGGGGCGATCGGTGAACACGTCGACGATCTCGTACGCCACGGTGGACATGTCCGGACCCTAACCTAGGCTTGAGCTGTGACCATGGGGACGCGGGTATATCTGGCCCGGCTGGCCGGCCTGGGGGTCTTCGATCCCAACGGCGACCGGGTGGGCCGGGTGCGCGACGCGGTGGTCCGGCTTCGCACGACGAACCGGCCACCGCAGATCGTCGGCCTGGTCGCCGAGATGGCGCTGCGCCGCCGGATCTTCCTGCCGATCGGCCGGGTGATCTCGATGGACGCCGAGGCGGTCGTGCTCAGCACCGGCACCCTCAACCTGCGCCGCTTCGAGAAACGGCCGAACGAGCTGCTGGTGGTGGAGGACCTGCTCGACCGCCGGGTCACCGTCATGCCGGAGGACGGCGACGGGCCGGGCATCTCGGGCACCGTCGTGGACATCGGGATGGAGCAGAACCGCAGCAACGAGTGGCTGGTCACCCGGGTCGCGGTGCGCGAGCACACCGGCCGGCTGACCCGGCGCGGGCACGTCTACCAGGCCGAGTACGAGCGGATCCGCAACCTGTTCGGCCCGACCGACACGCAGGGCACCTCGAACCTGCTGGCCCTGCTCGAGCAGATGCGCCCGGCCGACATGGCGAACGCGCTGCAGGACCTGCCGGACCCCCGGCGCAACGAGGTGGCCGCCGCGATGAGCGACCGCACCCTCGCCGACGTGCTCGAGGAGCTGCCCGAGCACGACCAGGTGGAGATCCTGGCGCACCTCGACCGGGAACGCGCCGCCGACGTGCTCGAGCGGATGGACCCGGACGACGCCGCCGACCTGCTCGCCGAGCTGCCCAAGGTGGAGCAGACCGTGCTGCTGGACCTGATGGAGCCCGAGGAGGCGGCCCCGGTCCGTCAGCTGATGACCTACCAGCAGGGCACCGCGGGCAGCGTGATGACCTCGGAGCCGGTGATCCTCACGCCGGATGCGACGGTCGCCGAGGCGCTGGCCCGCATCCGCGAGCCGGAGCTCTCCCCGGTGGTGGCGGCGCAGGTCTTCGTGGCTCGTGCGCCCTCGGCCACCCCGACGGGTAAGTACCTCGGCATGGTGCATTTCCAGCGACTGCTGCGGGAGCCGCCCGCGTCGATGCTCGGCGGCATCGTCGACAGCGACCTGGAGCCGCTGCGGCCCGAGGTCGTGCTGGCCGAGGTCACCAAGCGGATGGCGACCTACGACCTGGTCGCCATGCCGGTGGTGGACAACGCGAACCGGTTGCTCGGCGCGGTCACCGTCGACGACGTGCTCGACCATTCGCTGCCGCGGGACTGGCGCGACCGGGACACGCCGGACAGCGGCGAGCACCTGGCCACCCTGGCCGATGAGCAGATTCCGTTCGCCACCGAGCAGGCCGAGCGGTGAGCGCCGAACCGCGCCGGGACCGCCTGGACCGTCTCGACCAGCCGGTCGAGCGCGGCCGGGTGCGCCTGCCCCGGTTCAACGCGGAGACGTTCGGCCGCTGGTCGGAGGCGATCGCCCGGTACATGGGAACGGCCCAGTTCATCGTCTGGATGACGATCGTGATCGGGGCCTGGTTCGCGTGGAACACGCTGGCGCCGGCCGCGCTGCGCTTCGACCCGTACACCTTCACGTTCTTGACCTTGGTCTTGTCCCTCCAGGCGTCGTACGCCGCCCCGCTGATCCTGCTCGCGCAGAACCGGCAGGCCGACCGTGATCGCCTGGCGTCCGAGGAGGACCGGCGGCGGGCCGCCATGCAGAAGGCGGACACCGAATACCTGGCCCGCGAGATCGCCTCGCTGCGCATCGCGCTGGGCGAGGTGGCCACCCGCGACTTCCTCCGCAACGAGTTGGCCCGGCTCGCCGATGAGCTGGACGAAGCCGCCCACCGGCGGGAGAAGCGGGCCCGCTCGGAATGGGAGGAGGATCGCAAGGACTGGGACGCGGACCGGACCTGACCACCGAGTAACCTCGGTGCCATGTCCGCTCCTGCCCCCACGCTCGAGGACGCGATCCAGGCCGCGCTGGCCACGGTCGACGACCCCGAGATCCGCCGCCCGATCACCGACCTCGGCATGGTCAAGGGCTTCACCGTCGCGAACGGCCTGGTGAAGGTCGAGCTGCTGCTCACCGTGGCCGGCTGCCCGCTGCGCGACAAGCTCAACTCGGACATCACCGCCGCGCTCACCAAGATCCCCGAGATCACGTCGGTGAGCATCGACTTCGGCGTGATGACCGAGGAGCAGCGCAAGGCGCTGCAGACCACGCTGCGCGGCGGTTCCGCCGCGGCGGAACCGGTCATTCCGTTCGCGCAGCCGGGCTCCCGCACCCGGGTGTACGCCGTGGCCAGTGGCAAGGGCGGCGTCGGCAAGTCCAGCGTGACCGTGAACCTGGCCGCGGCGCTGGCCAAGCGCGGGCTCTCGGTCGGCGTCGTGGATGCCGACATCTACGGCCACTCGGTGCCACGGATGCTCGGCGTCGAGAGCCGGCCCACCCGGGTGGAAGACATGATCATGCCGCCGCAGTCGCACGGCGTGAAGGTGATCTCGATCGGCATGTTCACCGCCGGGAACGCGGCCGTGGTCTGGCGCGGGCCGATGCTGCACCGAGCGCTGCAGCAGTTCCTCGCCGACGTCTACTGGGGCGACCTGGACGTGCTGCTGCTCGACCTGCCGCCGGGCACCGGCGACGTGGCGATCTCGCTGGCCCAGCTCGTGCCGAACGCGGAGATCCTGGTGGTGACGACTCCCCAGGCGGCGGCCGCGGAGGTGGCCGAGCGGGCCGGAGCGATCGCGCTGCAGACCCACCAGCGGCTGCTCGGCGTGGTGGAGAACATGTCCTGGCTGGAGCTGCCGGACGGCTCGCGGATGGAGGTCTTCGGGGCCGGCGGCGGGCAGACCGTTGCCGACTCGCTGACCCGTACGGTGGGTGCCTCGGTGCCGTTGCTCGGTCAGGTGCCGCTGGACACCCGGGTACGCGAGGCCGGCGACGCCGGCGAGCCGATCGTCCTGGCCGACCCGGACGCCCCGGCCGCCAAGGCGCTCGACGAGGTCGCCGCGCGGCTCGCCGTCCGGCGCGACTCGCTGGTCGGCAAGCCCCTCGGCCTGACAGTCAACGCGAAGCGGTAACGAGCACTACGTCGCGTCCAGGTCTAAAGCCTGGGCGGGACGTTTCTCGACTGACGTGCCGGGCGTCGCGGGCTGCTTGATGTCCGCGGCGGCCGCAACCTGGGACAGATCCGACTTGACGCCGTTCAGGTCGGATTTGACGTCCTCGAAGAGGCCCTGGAGCGGCTTGCGGAGGGCGTCCTCTTCCTCCTCGCTGAGCAGGTGCTTCCGGATGAACGCCTTCGGATGCAGATCCTGCAGCTGGAGGTCGGTGCCGAGCTCCCGGTTGAGGTCGGAGGTCGCATTCTGCGCCATCGCGCGCAGGCCACGCAGCATGCGCATGCCGTCGCCGATCACCTTGGGCAGGCGCTCACCGAAGATCAGCAGCGCCAGCAGCAACAGCGCGCCGATCTCCCACCAGTTCAGGTTCTCGAACATGAGGAGGCCTCCCTAAAGCTCCGCGCCAAGCCTACGCACGCGGACGGGCGGTACACACCCCCGACCGGACGATCAATTGCCATCGGCGACGAGCGTCACGGAGACCGTCGCGGACTTGCTGCCCCGGCGGTACTCGATCGGCACCACCGCGCCCGGCGCGTACTTGCGCACCAGGGCGATCAGATCGGTGCCCTCGGCCAGCACGTGGTGGTCGAGCTTGGTGATCACGTCGCCGGCCTTGAGGCCCGCCGCGGCGGCCGGGCCGCCCGGCTCCACGCTGCGCAGCCGGGCGCCGGTGACCGTGACGTTGCCGGTGGCCACCTCGGCGCCGATCACCGTGCGACGGGCCTTGCCGTGGTCGATGATGTCGCCGGCCAGTCGCTTGGCCTGGTTGATCGGGATGGCGAAGGCGATGCCGATGTTGCCGGCGTCGGCCTCGGTGCTGCTCAGCGAGCGGATCACCGAGTTGACCCCGATGACCTGGCCGGCCGCGTTGACCAGGGGGCCGCCCGAGTTGCCCTGGTTGACTGCGGCGTCGGTCTGGATCGCCGCGTAGTACCGCGTCGTGCCGCCCGGCTCGCCGGACTGCAGCGTGCGGTCGATCGCGCTGACGATGCCGAACGTCACGGTGTTTTCCAGGCCCAGCGGCGAGCCCAGGGCGAGCACCGGGTCACCGACCGCGATCGCGTCCGAGTTGCCGATCGCGACCGGGGTGAGCCCGCTGCGAGCGGCCTTGATCACCGCGATGTCGGACTCGGGGTCGCGGCCGACCAGCGTCGCCTTGGCCGTCGAGCCGTCGCTGAACGACACCGACATGTTGTCGCTGCCGGTCTCCACCACGTGGTCGTTGGTGATCACGTACCCGTCGGCGGAGACCACGAAGCCCGAGCCGATCGCGCCGGTCACGTGCACCGTCACCACGCTGGGCTCCACCCTCTTCGCGACGCCGGCCAGCGAGTCGGGGGCCCGGTTCACCGCCGACGACGGGTCGGCCTGCGGCGCGCCGAGCTGGGTGCCGCCGCCCCGGCCGAACCCGCTGCGGGTCAGGTAGGTGTAGGTCAGCGTGCTGCCCAGCGCACCCGCCAGCAGGGCCGTTACCAGGCAGATCAGCAGCACCGGGGCGAGCGAGCGGCGGGGCGCGTCGGGGTCGGCGACCGGCTCGGGCGCGGGGGCCGAGCCGTCCGGCGCGGTCGGCAGCATGACCTGGGCCGGGGCATACGGATCACGCCACGGGTCGGCGAGCGCGTCGGACCACCAAGGCGAGGCTGTGCTGCTACCGGCGCCTGGTCCTCCGGGCGGCGCGGAGAACCCGAGCCCCGGCGGGTGCGGCGGCGCGCCGTTCGCGGGCAGCGTCGGACCGGTGGGCGGCGGAGCGTAGCGAGCGTTCCAGCCGTCGGTCACGTCGGTGCCTCCCACTCGTGGTCCCAGGGAGCCCGGCTCCCCCTCCAGGATGACACGAATCTCGCGGTCGTCCCGGGCCCGGGCCCTTTATCCCATCGACGGCCGGGTACACCCCGGGAGGGCATCGCTCTACTCTCATATCCGATGTACGCCGGTTCCGCACGTGCATCCCCTCGCCCGCCCGGAGGTCGTCATCGTCCCGCCAGCCCGTCCGATCGGCATGCAGACCGCTCAGCCGTTGCAGTTCGCCGAGGCCTATGCCGCCGAGGACGTCGTCCTGCAGACCGCGCGCGGCCTCGCCCACGAGTTGGGCCTCGACAGTGTCACCCCGGGCGCGGGGTCCGTGCTGCGCCTGCTGGCGGCCGCCGGCAACGCCAAGGCGGTGGTCGAGATCGGCACCGGTACCGGGGTCAGTGGCGTCTGGCTGCTGCGCGGCATGCGCCCCGACGGGGTGCTGACCACCATCGACGTCGAGAACGAGCACCAGCGGATCGCCCGGCGGATCTTCCTCGAGGCCGGGTTCGCCACGTCGCGTACCCGGATCATCACCGGCCGGGCGCTGGACGTGCTGCCTCGGCTCGCCGACGGCGTCTACGACCTGGTGTTCGTGGACGCGGACGCGACCGAGTTCGGTGCGTGTGCGGAGGCGGCGCTGCGGCTGCTGCGGCCGGGCGGCGTGCTGGTGGTCAACGGCGCGATGGCGAACGGGCGGATCAGCGACCCGGCGGCCCGGGACGTGGACACGCTGACCATCCGGGAGACGGTCCGCAGCGTCCGGGAGGCCGAGGAGTGGATCCCGGCGGTGATCCCCTCCGGGGCGGGACTGCTGACCGCGGTCAAGCGCTGACGCCGAAGCCCGCCGATTTCCGCGTCCGGGTTCCCCAAGGCGTGCGACAGTGGGCCGGTGGGGGGAGATATGAGCGCGATTCGGGTGCGGTCACCGTCGAGCCGGTCGGTCGGCCCGATCGGGAACACGAGAGCGTGACCTTTCGCAAAGACGTGGAAAGCCCGCCGGTACGGGCGGTACCGTACCGGCGGGCTCGCGTGAAACGTCAGCCGGCGATCGACTTCAACGCGTCACCCAGCGCGTTGGCCTCGTCCGGAGTCATCTCAACGACGAGACGGCCACCACCTTCCAGCGGGACGCGCATGACGATGCCCCGCCCCTCCTTGGTGACCTCCAGCGGACCATCGCCCGTCCGCGGCTTCATCGCCGCCATTTCGTCTCCCCTCAGACCTACATCAGGGTGTCGGTGGGTTTCCCCACAGCCACAGCTCTTCGGCTAGCTCAGCTTCAACGTCGCGTGCTCAGCCCCACGCGACGCAGGTACCTCGTTATCCGACCGGCGGCGGGCCAATTCGCGTGATGTCCGCGACCCGGCCCACCGTGCCGATCAAACATTTTCCCTGATGAACACCGGCGAACCCAAACCCAGCCCGGGCGGATGTGACAGCGTCTAGCATATCGTCTTTTGGGCTGTCACAATGTGCGGTCATGCAGGCGCGGTCGGCACTCTTCGACCTGTACGGCGACTACCTTCGCCCCCGGGGCGGTCGGGCGCCGGTCGCCGCCCTGGTCAAGCTACTCGCGCCGCTCGGAATCGCGCCGCCGGCGGTCCGCACCGCGGTCTCCCGGATGGTGCGTCAGGGCTGGCTGCACCCGCTCCGGCTGGTCTCCGGACCGGGCTATCTGCTCACTCCGAAGGCGGCCCGCCGGCTCGACGAGGCGGCCGCCCGGATCTACCGTACGGGGCGCTCCAGCTGGGACGGCCGCTTCGATCTGATCCTGCTGCACGGCCCGCTCGGCCGGAAGGAGGCCAACCGGCTCTCCTACCTCGGCTACGGCACGCTCGGCGAGCACGCCTGGGTGGCGCCCCGGGCCGCCGACGAGATCGACGCCGTCCTGAGCGACGCCGGCGTCGGCTACGAGCGGTTCAGTGCCGCGCACGCGGCCGGCTCGCCGGGCGCCGCCGAGGTCGTCGGCCGGGCGTGGGACCTGTCCACGCTGGCCGAGTCGTACGAGACGTTCGTGGCCGACCTGCGGCCGGTGGTCGGCGCGGTCAACGCTCGCAGCAGCGACGAGGAGGCGTACGCGGCGCGGTTCCGGCTCGTGCACGCGTGGCGCTCGTTTCTGTTCCGCGACCCGCAACTGCCGCCGTCGCTGTTGCCGCCGCGCTGGCCCGGGGCGAGCGCGGCCGGCTTCTTCGATCGGCACGCGACCCGGCTGCGCCCGGCCGCCGACCGCTACGTCGAACGCTGCCTGCAGTCGGCCAGCCGGGGCGGACGTGTGGGGTTCTCAGATACGTGACCGACGTGTGGGATTCTCAGACCCATGACTGACGCCCTCCTTGTCGACCGCAGCGAAGCGGTCGTCACGCTGACGCTCAACCGGCCCGCGGCGATGAACGCGCTCGACGTCGACCTCAAGGAGGCGCTGCGGGACACCCTCGCCGCGCTGGAGACCGACCGGAGCTGCCGAGCGATCGTGCTGGCCGGTGCGGGCCGGGGCTTCTGCGTGGGCCAGGATCTGCGCGAGCACGCCGACCAGCTGCAGTCCGGGCGCACCGAGCTGGACACCGTGCGGGTCCACTACAACCCGATCGCCCAGCGACTGGCCGGCATGCCCAAGCCGGTGGTGGCCGCGGTGGGCGGAATGGCGGCCGGTGCGGGCGCCTCGCTGGCGCTGCTCGCCGACTTCCGGATCGGCGGGCCGTCGACGAAGTTCCTGATGGCGTTCGCGAACGTGGGGCTGGCCGGGGACACCGGCGTCTCCTGGTCGCTGCCGCGGATCGTGGGGCACGCCCGGGCGCTCGAGCTGCTGCTGCTGGCCGAGCCGGTGGACGCCGCCAAGGCCGACCGCTACGGGCTGCTCTCCCGGCTGGTCGAGGCCGACGACCAGGTGCTGCCGGCGGCGCAGGAACTGGCCGCGCGGCTGGCGGCGGGCCCGACGGTGGCCTACGGCGCGATCAAGCGGGAGCTGTCGGTCGGGGACGCCGGGACGCTCTCCGACGCGCTGGCCGCCGAGGCGCAGGCCCAGGCGATCTGCGGCGGCACCGACGACCACCAGGCCGCGGTCGCCTCGTTCCTGGCCAAGCAGAAGCCGGTCTACCAGGGCCGCTAGCGTGTTATGACCGTTTTGGGATCACTACATCAATAGATGTCTATCTATAGGCTCCTCCCGACGCGTCCTACCGGGCGCGCTTTCGACTGGGAGGTCCGAGATGGGCAGGTGGCGGATCCTGGTGGGGACGGCGGTGGCTGTGCTCACCGCCGCGGCGATGGGCGCGATCGCGTCCCCCGCCGCGGCATCGGCAGCGGACGACATCACGGCGGGCGCCAACGTCGTAGGCGGCAGCCGGGCCGCGCAGGGCGAGTTCCCGTTCATGGTGCGGCTCTCGATGGGCTGCGGCGGCGCGCTCTACAGCTCGACGATCGTGCTCACCGCGGCGCACTGCGTGAACCGCACCGGCACAAACACGTCGATCACGGCCACGCTCGGGGTGGTCGATCTGCAATCGAGCAGCCGGATCACCCGGAAGTCGAACTACGTGTACCGGGCGCCCGGCTACAACGGGAACGGCAAGGACTGGGCGCTGATCCGACTGTCCAGCCCGGTGACCGGGCTGGCGACGCTGCCGCTGGCCACGAGCACGGCGTACGACTCGGGAACGTTCACGATTGCCGGCTGGGGTGCGGCAACCGAGGGCGGCTCGCAGCAGCGCTACCTGCTCAAGGCCCAGGTGCCGTTCGTCAGCGACGCCACCTGCAACTCGGCGTCGATGTACAACGGCGAGATCATCGCGACCGACGAGATCTGCGCGGGGTACACGGCCGGCGGCGTGGACACCTGCCAGGGCGACTCGGGCGGCCCGATGTTCCGTGCCGACTCGGCCGGGGCGTGGGTGCAGGTGGGCATCGTGAGCTGGGGAGACGGATGCGCCAGGCCGAACAAGCCCGGCGTGTACACCCAGGTCAGCTACTTCTCCGCCGCCATCAAGTCGGCCGCCGACAGCCTCGGCGGCTAACGGTCGACGGGGCCGTCGGGCGCCCGGCCGGGCGCCGACCCGGGCCCGGGCCCGGTCGCGGCACCCGGTAGGGGCCGCAGCATCGGCGCCCGGTCCCGGCACCCGGTAGGGCCGCGGTCGAGGCGCCCGGTCGCGGCACCCGGTAGGGCCGCGGTCGAGGCGCCCGGTCGCGGCGCCGGCCGCTCCTCGCACAGCCGCCGGCGTCGCACACCACGGCCTCGCAGCAGCACGCTGCGGGGCCGTGGCGCGTCCGCCCTCAGTACCGTGGCACGGCCGCCCCAAACCGCGCCGCCGCCCCTCTCAGCCGGCGGCACACCCGCCCTCAGACGGCGGCGCTCGCCCCGCAGCCGGCCGCGAGGCAAGCCCACCCTCAAACCGTGGCGCATCCGACCTCAGCCGGCGCCGCGCTCGCACAAAGCGGAAGCGCGCCGCGTCGCCCGCGTCAGGTGCGCCGCGTCGCCCGCGTCAGGTGCGCCGCGCCGCCCGCGTCAGGTGCGCCGCGCCGCCCGCGTCAGGTGCGCCGCGCCGCCCGCGTCAGGCGCGCCGCGCCGCCCGCGTCAGGCGCGC
>NZ_JAOSZE010000078.1 GCF_025630775.1 Actinoplanes sp. KI2 | reverse complement strand
CGCCGCCGGACCACCACACGCCGTTAGTGAGCAGCTACGTCGCGTCATAGCCGTGACGTCTCCCGCCGGACCACCGAAACCGGCACCACCACCCGGTCCAGCAGACCAGCGAAGCGGAATCCGAATCGCCGGTGACCCACCAACTCGGCTATCACGTTCGCGATGCCCCAGCCGTTACATCCCGGTTCGGCCCTGTCGACCGGGGGATTGCGGGCTACGACTGGGGATACTCGCTCGGGTGAGAGATGAGAGGGACGCCGTCCGGCCGGTCGACGCTGCACGGATCATTGCCGGCCGCATCGCCGACGTGCTCGGTGACCGGCTTCAAGCCGCCGCGGTCTACGGCAGCGCCGTCACCGGCGACCTGCTGCACGGCTTCTCCGATCTCGACCTACGTCTGTTCGTGACAAACCCGGTGACTGTCGACGATCACCTCGCGCTCCGGGCCGCCCTGAGCGGGTCCGACCTCGGCGGGGCTGCGGCGCTGCAACTGTCCGCAGCCGCCGCAACGCCCAGGCCCTGTTTCCCGCCCCGAACCTTCCGCTGGGTTTACGGCGGCGGATACGGCGACGCCGTGGTCCTCGACGCAGGACAGCTGCGTGCGGCGGGGGCGGACTGGCTGGCCCGGCTGCCGGGCCTTCTCGCCGACGACGGCCTCGACTGGGCGGCCGGCACCGGCGCCGACGGCCGTCGTCAGCTGCGCCTGCTGGTAACTCGCCTCAAGCCGACCGTACGGGCCATCATCACGGCCGCGAGTGACGATCCAGCGTTCGTCTGGTCAGCGGGCTGGCCGGACCTAACCTGGCGCTTGGCGGCGCTGGACGCACGACTCGGTGCCGCATTGGACGCCGTTCTTGCTTGTCTGGCCGAGCCCGGACGGGACGACGACCGGGCGGCGGCCATGACGCTGCGCCTGCTGGATTCCCTTGTAGACGGTCACCGATGGCGATGACGTGCACCATCGGGATCTGCAAGGCTGCCGTGTAACCACTTCCCGACACTAAGGTGCGCTCATACATCTTTTCATCGGCCGTAGCGATCAATCCTTCAGGCCACCGAGCGCTCACGTTGCGGGACGACGATTCATCGGTCTCCCGCGCATCATCAGCTGAAATGGTGGAACGGCGGCCATCCGTTATGCGAGCCGGACGGGAGTGATCGAGCGCAGGCCGGGTAGTCGCAGGTGACAAACGCCACGACGAAAGGGCGACCATGGCGCCAACCTGGCTGACCGCGCTGGCCTGGCTGTCCTTGGCGCTCGGGGGCCTCTGCGCGGCCATCATCCTTATCGACATCTACGGCGAACGACACCGTCAGCGGATGGGCATCATGGAGGCGGTCTGGCCGATCAACGCGTTGTATCGCCCGCTCGCGCTATGGGCTTACGTCCGCTTCGGCCGGCCCCAGAGCAGGGGTTGGCAGCGCGACGGCAGCGGCCTACCACCCAAACCGCGCTGGGCCACCACGACGATCGGTGTCATGCACTGCGGCGCGGGCTGCACGCTCGGCGACATCGTCGCCGAGACCGCCATCTTCCTGCTCGGCCTCACCATCGCCGGCGAAGCGATCGGGGTGGAGTTCATCGGCGACTACGCGCTGGCACTGGCGCTGGGTGGCGGGTTTGAGGCCGGGCTGACCTCCATGTCTCGCCACCGCTGCCACCATTCGGCATCGGGCACTTCGCCGGCCGCTTCGACGATGGCGTTGAGAACCGACGCGAAGACCAGCGGGCGGGTGAGAGACAGTCCGGCGATCAGCTCGGCGATCAGTTCGCGGCGGCGGCGCGTGGCCTCGCCCACCAACTGCCGGCCCGCCGTGGTCAGCGTGATCCACGCGACGCGCCGGTCGTCGGGCCGCTCCGCACGCACGACGAGGCCCTTGCGGACCAGCCGGTTGCACATCCGGACCGCCGTCGAGGAGGTGACGGCCAGCTCCTGGGCGAGGTCGACGACTCGCTGCGGGCCGCGGGAGACCAGAACCACGAGGGTGCGGAACTGTGGCAGCGTGACGTCTTCGTCGAGGGTGCTGAGCGAGCGGGCCGTCTCGGCCACGAAGACCCGGCTGAGAGCTATCAGGGCGCCGACAACCTCGTCCTCGGCCGGCGACAATGCCGTCGGTGGTGGTGTCGTGGAAAGTCCGGGGGCGTGTGTGCTCGTCGACCTGGTCATCGGTCCCCCGTCGCTTTCCGCACGAGCAGTTCCGTTGTTCTTCCTGCGCCAAGCGCTACCCGCAAACGGTAGCCGCCGGTCCGACGGCTGGTCCGACCACCGGCTTTTTCAGCCTTGCACCGCCCCGGCACGTGGGTCGGGCGCCGCACGACCGCGCCACAGGACCCGTACGGCAGCGATCCCGATGATGCCGGCCGCGCCGCCGGCCAGCAGCCACACCAGGGTCGGCGAGATCGGCGGGCCGGCGCCGACGCCGGCCTGGGCGGTTCCGTTCGCGTACAGGTCCTGCTCGGCGGACATGGCGGCCGGCGGCAGCTTGGCGTACTGCACGAGGCCGGTGCTTTCGAGCATCTGCATGTGATGCATGACGAAGATGCTCGCCTGGGCGGCCAGCTTCCGCACGATCTCGTTGTGCGTGGCGGCCCGCACTGCGGAGATGACCGGGAAGATGAAGCCGTGGGTGCCGCGCAGGAAGGTGACGAACATCTGGTCGAACTGGATGCCCTTGGCCGCCTGCAACTGGGTCAGGAAGCCCTGCTGCTGGGCGGTCGGGGTGGCCGGCAGCGTCGCGCCCAGCTGGTTGGCCGCGTCGACGGTCAATTGATCCAGTTGCACGTGCTGGTCGGCGATCATTTGACCGACCTGCCGGACCCGCGGCGTCGACCCCTTCTGGGCGGCCATCTGCCCGGCCGGGATCTCCCACAGACCGGCCTGCCGTACGCCGTTGAGCAACGTCAGGTCGGCCACATTCAACTGCGTCGACGGCGGGTCGGCATCGGCCCGCGCCGACAACACCACCAGGGCGGCGATCACGGTGACGGCCAGCGCGGCCGTCCGGCGGACCAAGAGCGACATCAGTACCTCCGCGTGTCTTCCTGGCCTCGCCGGACGGCGAAGCGCGGGTCGGCAGTGATCCGCCGGTGGCGAACGATTCGTAGGCCGGCAAGCCCAGCGATGCCGGACGCAATGACCGCCAGCAGCCACAGCACCGCGGGCGAGATCGGCGAAGTGATGCCGGCGTTGGCCTTCGCCATGCCCAGCGTGGACAGGTCCTGAGCCGGTGGGATCGCGGCCGGCGCCAGGCTCTGGTCCTGCACCAGCCCGGTGTTCTCGAGGGTCTGCAGGTAGCTGAGGAAAGCGACGTTGGCCTGGTCACCCAACTGGCGAATGGGGCCGACCCGAGTCGAGGACCGAACCTCGCCGATGATCGTGTAGAGGAAGCCGTAGCCGTTGCGCAGCGAGTTGACGAACAGCCGGTCGAACTGGCTGCCCGTGGCCGACTGCAACCGATCGAGCAGGTCCTGCTGCTGGGTGGTCAGCGTGGGGCGGACGGTTGCACCGAGCCGTAGGATCACGTACGAGGTCTGTTGATCGAGCTGGGCCTGTTCGGCGGCGAGCTTCTGGCCGGCCTGCCGGACCTTCGCCGTCGACCCCCGCTCGGCGGCCGCCTTCGCCGCCGGTATCTCCCAGAGCGCGGCCTGCCGCAGACCGATGAGCAGCGTCAAGTCCGCCGCGTTCACCTGGCCCGCTCCCCCGGCCCGCGCCGACGCCGGCGACACGGCAAGAGCAGCGACCACGGCGACCGTGACGGCGACAGCACGCCGAACGAACGGTGACATCTAACCTCCACGTGGGCGAAATCCCATCGACAGGCAGTACGAACCCTTCCCCCTAAAGGTTCACCTCTACATCTAGTTTCCGATAGAGATCGCCTGTCACACGAAGAGGCCCGGAGGCAGTAGGTGCAATGGTGCATCATCCTTGATTTCGACTGTACGTACGTTTAGCGTGTTGAACATGAGTTCAGTCGATGACGAGGGTGATCTCACCGCCAAGGCGAACATCCGCAACGCGGCGCTGCGCCTGTTCGCCGAGCGTGGGCACGATGCCGTCACGGTGCGGGAGATCGCCGCGGCAGCGGGCGTGTCGCCGGCGTTGGTGGTGCATCACTTCGGCAGCAAGGAAGGGCTGCGCGCCGCCGTGGACAACTACGCGGCGAAGGCGTTCGACGGGCTCTTCTCGATGGACGAACGGGATCTGGCCGAGATGCTCACCGGGGACAGCGGGGCGTCGATCGCCGAGATGTTCGCGCGCGCCTTCCCGCACGGCTCCCCGCTGCCGGCGTATCTGCGCCGTCTGCTGCTCGTCAACGACCCTGCCGCGGCGGCGTTGTTCGGCCGCTGGTACGCCCTCACCGTCCGGCTGCTCGAGGCCATGACCGAAATCGGCGCCGCTCGACCCGCTGAGGACCCGGCCGTCCGGGCGGCGTTCCTTCTGGTCAACGATCTCGCGCTGGTTCTGCTGCGCAATCAGGTCGCCGCCGCGATCGGGGTCGACCCACTCACTCCCGAGGGCATCACCCGCTGGGCCGCGGAGGCCACCGCCGTCTACACGAAGGGCGCGTTCCTGACCGCGCCCGGACAGGAGTCCACGTGAGTCAGCCCGTGATCCAGATCCGGAACCTCACCAAAACGTTCGGGCGGGTCCGCGCCCTCGACGGCTTGGACCTCACCGTGCGCCCGGGCGAGGTGCATGGTTTCCTCGGCCCGAACGGCGCGGGCAAGTCCACCACCATCCGTATCCTGCTCGGGCTGGTCCGGGCCACCGGTGGCCGCGTCGACTTGTTCGGCGCCGACCCCTGGCGGCAGGCGGCCAGGCTCCACGGACGTCTGGCCTACGTCGCCGGGGACGTCGCACTGTGGCCGGGCCTGACCGGAGGCCAGTGCCTAGACGTGCTCGGGGCGACGCACGGCGGCGTCAACGAAAAGCGCCGCGAACAGCTGATCGAACGCTTCGAACTCGACCCGACGAAGCGGATCCGCGACTACTCCAAAGGCAACCGCCAAAAGGTCGCCCTGGTTGCCGCGCTGGCCGCCGAGGCGGCCCTGCTCATCCTCGACGAGCCCACGTCCGGGCTGGACCCGCTGATGGAGCAGGCCTTCCAGCAGTGCCTGCGCGAACGACGGGAGGACGGCGTCACCGTGCTGCTCTCCAGCCACCTCCTCGGCGAGGTCGAAGCGCTGGCCGACCGGGTCAGCATCATCCGCCGGGGCCGCACCGTCACCACCGGCAGCCTCGCCGACCTGCGCCGGCACACCCGAACCACAGTGCACGCGGTCACCGCCGCCGAACCCCAAGGGCTGGCCGGCGCCGACGGCGTAGCCGACTACCTCAGCGCACCGCTGGACGGCAACGTCGACGCCAGGTTCACCGTCGACGCCGACCACCTCGACGCCATGATCGGCAGGTTGCACACCGCCCGCATCCGGACCCTGACCGTCACCCCGCCCAGCCTCGACGCGCTCTTCCTGCGCACCTACGGCGAGCCCCTCGACACTCATGAGACCGGCGAAGCCCCGGCCGAGGCAGCGCGATGAGCACCATGGTCGAGATCGTCTGGCGCACCCGCCGCCGCGGCATCCTGCTCTGGGTCATCGCCCTCGCCGCAAGCCTGGTCGCAACAGCCGCGGCCGTCGCCGGCCTCTACAACACTCCAGCCAAGATCCACACCTACGCCGCGGCGGTCACGTCGGGCAGCGCGCTGGCCGCCATCAACGGCCACGTCGAGGGTATCGACAGCCTGGGCGGAGTGATCCAGGACGAGTTCGGCTTCCTGGCCTCGTTCCTGCTCCCGCTACTGGGCATCGGGCTGGTCGCCGGCTCGACGCGCCGTGAAGAAGAGTCCGGCCGGCTCGAGACGATCCTCGGCGGCCGGATCGCCCGGCACCAGCCGGCACTGGCGGCCCTCACCGTCGCCACCGCAGCGATATCGGCCACGTCCGTCCTGTTCGCCGCCGGTTTGACGATCTCCGGTGTTCCGGTGTCCGGCGCCATGCTCTACGGCGCGTCGCTCGGCGCGCTGGCTTTCGTGTTTGCCGGGATTGCCGCCCTGCTGGCGCAGCTCGTGCTGCACGCCCGTGGCGTCTACACCTGGAGTCTGATCACGCTCGCCGGGGCGTACGTCCTGCGCGGCGTCGGCGACACGACCAACAGCTGGCTGACCTGGCTCTCTCCACTGGGGTGGACCGAGAAGACCGCACCGTTCGGGGACCAGCGGTGGTGGGTGCCCGCCATCCCGGCCGTTACCGGCCTCGCCACGGCAGGCGCGGCCGTCTGGCTGGCCGCCCGCCGCGACGTCGGCAGCTCCGTGCTGCGCGGCGGCTCGGGCCCGGCCGGAGCCGGCCAGCTCCGGCGACAGCCGATCGGGTTGGCAGCCTGGATCCACCTTCCGGCGGCTGCCGGCTGGTTGTCCGGCGGGATCGTGCTCACCGCGCTGATGGGCTCGCTGGCCCGGCAGTTTCTGGACGCCATGGCCGGCAACCCGGCGCTGAGCCAGGCCATCGGGGTCGAAGGCGACCGGCCGCTGGACGGCTTGATCGCCGCGACCCAGCTCTACCTTGCCGTCCTCGCCGCCGGGTATGTCATCCAGGCGGTCGGCACCCTGCGCGCCGAGGAGGCCGACGGCCGGTTGGAGACCCGAGTCTCCGGCACGCTGTCCCGGCTCCGCTGGCTGGCCGCCCACGGCGCCGTCATCGGGACGGGGCTACTGCTCATCGTCGCCGGGTCGTCGTCGGTTCTGGCGTTGTCGACGGCGTGGTCGGTCGGCAGCACCGACGACACTCGCGCGGTCATGGTGGCCGGGCTCGACTATTTGCCGGCGGAGTTGGTGTTCGGCGGTCTCGCGTTGGCGTTGTTCGGCCGGTGGCCGCGCGGCTTCGGGTTCGCCTGGGCGGCGTACGCCGCGGCAGCCTTCATCGCCTTCCTCGGCCCCGGCCTCAAGCTCGCCGGGTGGATGCTCCACCTCTCCCCCACAACGCTGGTGGGGAACCCTCCGCTCGGAACAGCCCAGGCCGACAGACTGGCCGCGCTTGCCATCGTCGCAGGCGCATTCGTGCTGGTCGGCTTCATCGCGTTCCGCCGTCGGGACGTACCGCGCACCTAGCACTCCGGTGGTCTGCCGTACGGGCTTCGCTGCGTAGTGACTGTCGTGCGGACGGCTCGTTGCACTGATCATGAGACAGGGGCGAGCGTACCGGTCCTGCGTGGCTCTGGCTGTTGTGCTGCTGGTGCTCGCCGCGGATCCGGGCGTCGCCCGGGCTGCCACGCTGAGCCTCAGCGGTGTGGTCTTCTACGACCGCAACGACAACGGCGTACGGGACCCGGGTGAGCCGGGTGTGCCGGGTCTGCGGATCCGGCACGGCAGCGGGCGGGTGGTCACGACGACCGGCGGGGACGGCGGCTACAGCGTGAGCGGGCTGCCGGCCTTCGGGGCGTTGGTGGTGGAGACGGGCTGGCTGCGGTCGCAGTGCCCCGCCGCCGGCCGCGCGTCGGCGATCACCTGCCCGCGCGGGCCGGGCCGCGACAACGACTTCGCGGTCGACAACCAGTTCATCGGCTACCCGCTGACCGGGGCGAGCAGCGCGACCGGGGTTGATGTCGGGCTGCTGCCGGACTGGCCCGGGCCGGGGTTGCTGCCGCCGCTCTCCGGCGGTGCCGTGCCGGCGAACCCGGTCGACGTGGCAGCGCGGCTGTCCTGGACGGAGAGCGAGTGTGCCGGGGGCGGTCTGCACATCTGCCGTGCCGGAGACACCTTCCGGCTGGCCGCGCAGGTCTACAACCAAGGCACGACCCCGCTGTCGGGCATCCAAGCCGTGCTCAGCGTCCCCGCCGGCGACTGCCTGACCGGCCTGCAGTTGGTCGGTGCGGGGACGTCCCCGGCGGTGACCGGCATGACCAGTTCGGCGTACTCGTGCGACAGCCGGACCGTGAACGTGGCCCTGGCGGGCACACTGGTGCCCGGCGGGGCGGCCCTGATCGCGGTAGACGGCCGTACGGTGGCCGGGCCCGGCACGCCGGGCTGCCGCATCGATGCGATCGACCCGGGCACGTGCACGGTGGCGGAGCCGCAGGGCCGCGGTTGGCTGTTCGCCGTCACCCACCTCGACCAGCCCGGCGACGCCGATTCGGCCTTCTGTAATCCGGTACCGGCCACGATGTGCCCGACCGGCGTGCACGACAAGCGGCGTTCCCCGGACGAGGTCGATCCGGTCGGGCACAACGTCGACGCCGCGCTCGGCGGCAGCACCGCCTACAACCTGCAAGGCCACCTGGCACTTGCCGGCGGCACCGTACGACGCGGCGCGGCCCTGACGCTGCGCGCCTGGGTCAGCGACAGCGGCGCCGGCGCGGTCAACCAGGCGCCACCGGGTGCCACCGTCGTGCTCTACCTGCCACCAGGCAGCCGCATTCTGTCAGTGCCGGACCGGCACATCCTGCTGGACTGCATCACGCAGCCCGGCCCGCAGGTGAGCTGCCGGTACCGGGGCCCGTTGAGCCCCGGCCTCGCCGCGATCGCCGTCGACGTGACCGCCGTCGTGCCGGACACCTGGCCCGCGGGCGTTCCCTATCGGCCGGTGCTCTGCGCTATCGCCCCACCTGCAGCCGTGGCCGAGACGCTGCCCGCGGCCGCGTGCGGGCCGGGAACCGTGGCCGCGGGCACCGCCAGCGACAACGACGCCGACCTAAACCTCGTCGTGCCCTGACTCCACCGCCCGCCGGGCCCTGCGCTCAGGAGCCGCAGCGTCGCGGCAAGCGCCGTCGGATCCGCCCGCCTGCGCCAGACCATCCTCGACGGCGAGATCGCCCCCGGCGAACGAATCCGCCAGGTGAGGCCGCAGAGAGGTTCGGGGCCGGTCGGCAGCCGGCCCGCGACGCACTGGTGATCCTGGCCGCCGAAGGGCTCGTCCGCATCGGACCTCGGTGGGACGAGCAGATCGCCGTTATGGAGCGGCCTGGCACAATCGTCCGGCCTCCTCGGCCGAGGACTCGCCGGCCTGCTCACCGTGGATCGGGGATCGGGCCTGCTGCGCCGGGGCTCGCCCGGGCCGGCTGATCTCGGGCCGGCGGGGTCGCTGTCGGCGAGAGTCTTACGGACGTACGCGGATGATTGTCTTTCCCTTGCTTCGCTCGGTCGGATTGAGGGCGGCGACGGCATCGTCGAGTGTCGCGACGGTGCCGATGTTCGTCCGCAGCCGGCCGTCGCGGACGCGCGCGACGATCTCGTTCAGTTGGGCACGGTCGGCCTCGACGACGAAGTCGACCGCCCAGCCGTTCGCAGGTCGCGCCACGGGCGGGCCGACGATGGTCACCACCGTTCCGCCGGCCCGGACCAGACCTGCGGACCGCTTCTGGATGTCTGCGCCGATGACGTCGAAGACCAGGTCGACGCCGCCGACGTCGTCCAGGGTGTCGTTCTCCAGGTCGACGAACTCCTGCGCGCCGAAATCGAGCGTCTTCTGACGGTCGGCGTGGCGTCCGGTGCCGATGACGTACGCACCGAACTCCCGCGCGAGTTGCGTCACCATGGACCCGACCGCGCCGGCGGCGCCGTGCACGAGCACGCTCTGCCCCGCCTGTAAGCGGCCGTGCTGGAACAGTCCCTGCCACGCGGTCAGCCCCGAGATCGGCAGGCTCGCGCCCACCGTGAAGTCGACGTCGCCGGGCAGCGGCGCGAGATTGCGCGCCTCGACGGCCACGTACTCCGCCAGCGTGCCGTCGCGATGCCAGTCCGTGAGGCCGAAGACCCGCTGTCCCACCGACAGCCCCGTCGTGCCGTAGCCGAGGGCACTGACCACCCCGGCCAGTTCGTGCCCGGGGATCGACGGTGTTCGGTCACGGTCGCGACGATCGGTCCACGTCGAGGGCCAGTCCATCTCGGTCGGGACGAATCCCGACGCATGAACCTCGACGATGACGTCGTTTATCGCTGCCGGCGGCTCGGGCCGCTCCGTCAGCGTCATCCCGGCCCTTCCGGCGGCCTGGTCCGTCACCACGATCGCTTTCACGGGAACTGCCCCCTCGGTCATTTGTCTCGTTGATAGAAATGTCGCGGGGAATGGGTGGTTTCTGAGGCTACGCTCGGACAGGCGTTCCCACCCGCGGCGGGCGGCCGAAGCCGGCCATCATGGACCAGCGTGCGGAGTTTGTCCGATGACGATTCGCGTGGGTTCTGCCAGACTGGCCGCGGCGGGCCAGCAGCTCACCCGGGCCGACGTGGTGCCATCGGACGCCGGCGGAGGCCCGTCGCCTGAAGATCGGACTCGGCGCACCATGACAGGGCCCACGGAAAACGTCAAGATATTCGGGCTTCGCCCGGTGGCGGCGGTCGCCGGGCTCGTCCCAGGCGGCCGGCACTGCGTGCCGATCATGGCCGCCTTGCCCGGGCTGGGCATCGCGACAGACCTCGTCGGCATCCTGCACGGAGCCGACGGCCTTCGCATTCTCGACCCCGAGCCGCATGGGATCGGGCACCGAGTCCTCAAGTTCTTCGAAAGCTGGGGCTACCACGCCGAGATCATCAAGCTCTACGACGAAGGCCTGCGCAAGGGCGAGTCGATGGTTGTCGTGCCGGCGTCGTATCCCGACCGGATCGCTGTCGGCCGGCTGATGGCCGGCAACGGCGGCCACGCCGTCTATTATTTCGGCTTCGGGCACGTGGAGTCACTGACCGGCCCATGACGTCACCCGCTACCGCACCGCAGGCGTAGCTGCGGGTGCCGAAATCCTGTCCACGCAGGTCAGGCAGCATGGCCGTCTTCGTGGAGGAGGCCGCCAAGGTGATCGCGTGCACGGGACCTACACACTTCGTCGGCTTGGGCTGATGTCCGGCCGCACTACGGTGGTCCACGATGATCCCGGGTGGGTACCTTCGTTGGCTTCCAGTCGTCGCGACAGCGGCGGCTCTCGTCCTGGCTGGTCTGGTTGGCAGGCGTCACCTCGTGGCCTATTGGCGGCAGCGCGGCGTCTCGGCGGGGCCGGCGGTTCGGCGGGCCGTGGCCACGACGGTCATGGTGGTCTGGACGCTGCCGTGGCTAGTACTGGTTCTCACCCCGCTCGACGCGCCCCGAAAGGTTCGGCTGGTGCCGCTGCGGGACGTTGTGGAGATCCTCGCCGACCGTCCGCTGACGGCGTTCTTCCAGATCGTAGGCAATCTGCTGGTGTTCGCGGCGGTCGGGTTTGGTCTGGGCATGGGGTGGCAGGTGCGGTTCGCCTACGGGGTCGCCGCCGCCATGGGCATGTCGATCGCGGTGGAAACACTGCAGTACGTCCTGGCGCTCGGACGCGTCTCGTCGGTTGACGACGTGCTATTGAATGCGATCGGTGCCGGCATGGCTGTCCTCGCGGCCCGGCGGCTACCGGTTCCCGATCGTCTGCTGTCCCTACTGCTGCCGCATTGAGCCCCTCTCGGTCGCTGAGCCGGACACCCGCCACGGGCGGTCATCCGCTTCCGCCGCTGGTCGCGTCGCAGTCGAGTTGGAGGAGCTGCAGCGATGACCGACTCCACCGGACTCGGCAACGAGCTGCGCTGGACGGCGATGGTGTTGCGGGTGGGACCGCCTCACGCCCGCGGCCGCCGCGCTGTGTTGACGCGGCGCGCGCAGCTCGGCCGGCACCGCCTCGACGCGGCCGACGGGCTGCACCCGAACGGATAAGTGTGGTGAGCGCATGCGGCTGATCAAGTTCACCCACGCCTGCGTACGCCTCGAGGACGGGGACCGCCGTCTGCTGATCGACCCCGGCATCTGAACCGAACCGCGAGCCTACGAAGGCGTCACTGACATTCTTGTCACCCACGAACACGACGACCACATCGACCTCGACCGGATCACGTCGCTGGTGACATCCCAGGAACTCCGCATCTTCGCGCCACAGGCGGTCCGGGCCCTCGCCATGGAGAACAACGCTGCGGGTGCCGAGAACCTCATCCGCGCTGGTCACGGCCGGACTGGCGGCCGGCTCGTGGGCGGGGCCCGGCGCGGATTGCGGCGGCCAGGCCTCGACGGCGCTGGGCGAGGATGACTTGCTGTGTTGCTTCGGCTGGCGTACCTCGGCGTGACCAGTGCGCTCGCTCTGTTGCGGCTGTTGCCGATGAGCGACCGCGACAAAGACGCCGAGATCCTCGCCCTACGCCACCAGGTCATGGTCTTGCAGCGTCAACTGCACGGCGATCGGGTCCGGCTCGCGCGTGCCGACCGGGCACGGATGACATTCTCGGCACCCGCAGTGCTGTCACGCGTATCCGTCTCATCCCTCCGAATGGTCGGCGGATACCAATTGATAGTTGTCACTGAAAAACTGTTATGACGTGAGATGACACGGTGACAAAGTTATCATCTTGAATGCGTGGGAGCGCTCCCGTAATATCCGTATGACGTTGTTAACGTTAACGCAACCGGCCGTAGCCGGATGGCGCGGCGCATTCGCCGAGACGCATTGGAGACGAACTCCGGTACGCAGGGTGAGCGGCGCCGGGCCCGGCCGGCGCGGGGAATCGTTCAGACGGAGCGGGCCCCGCGTCGGACATCGGCACGACATAGGGGAGACGCCATGAGAATCAGAGTTCTGCTCCTCGCCGTCGCGCTGGCGTTCGCGGCCGGGCTGGTCGCCGTGACCACGGCCCCCGCGGTGGCGGCGGCTGGTTGCCGGGTCGACTACACGGTCACCAATTCCTGGCAGGGCGGGTTCGGCGCGTCGGTGCTTGTGACCAATCTCGGCGATCCGGTCGATGGCTGGCAGTTGTCCTGGTCCTTCACCGCCGGTCAGACCGTCACCCAGTTGTGGAACGGCACGGTGAGTCAATCGGGTGCGCAGGTCACCGTCACCAACGCGAGCTACAACGCGAGTATCGGGACCGGTGGTACCGCGGGCTTCGGCTTCAACGGCAGCTGGACCGGCAGCAACCCCGCGCCGGCCGTCTTCACGCTGAACGGGGTGGCGTGCACCGGTGCGCCGGCCACCCAGAGCCCGAGCCCGACCCCGTCGGGCAGCACGCCGGTGACCAGCCTTCCCTGTGATCTCTACGCCGCCGGCGGGACGCCGTGCGTGGCTGCGCACAGCACGACCCGGGCCCTGTTCGCCGCGTACACCGGCGCGCTGTACCAGGTCCGCCGCTCCTCGGACAACACCACCCGCGACGTCGGCGTGGTGAGCCGGGGCGGGGCGGCGAACGCCGCCACCCAGGACGCGTTCTGCGCCGGCACGTCGTGCGTCATCACCGTCATCTACGACCAGTCCGGGCACGGCAACAATCTCGGTTACCAGGGTCCCGGCGGCGTCGGCGGGGCCGACACTGCGGCGGGCGCCACGCGCGAGACGGTCACGGTGGGCGGCAGCAAGGTCTACTCGCTCTACATCAATGCCGGCAACAGCTACTGGCGTAACGGGTCGGCCACCGGCGTCCCGACCGGCAGTGCCCCGGAAGGCATATACATGGTTACCAGCGGCACGCATGTGAACAGCGGATGCTGCTTCGACTACGGGAACAGCGAGACCACCCGCCGGGCCGACGGCGCGGGCGCGATGGACGCGATCTACTTCGGTACGAGCTGCTGGTTCGGCGGCTGCTCGGGCAGCGGGCCGTGGGTCCAGGCCGACCTCGAGTACGGGCTGTACCCCGGCGGCAGCACTTCCTGGAACCCCAACCAGCGAGCCTTCACCAGCAAGTTCGTCACGGCGACGCTGAAGAACAACGGCACCTCGCGGTTCGCCATCAAGGGCGGCAACGCGCAATCCGGATCGCTCACCACGCTCTGGGACGGCGCTCTCCCGCGCGGGTACAGCCCGATGCGCAAGCAGGGCGCCATCATCCTCGGCAGCGGCGGCGACTGCTGCGCGACCAACACCAACCTCAGCGTCGGCACCTTCTACGAGGGAGCCATGGTGTCCGGCTACCCGAGCGACGCGACCGAGAACGCCGTCCAGGCCGGCATCGTCACCGCCGGCTATCGGTGATCCCCGCCCCTCCCGCCCGCTGAAAGGAACCGACGTGCGAAGGCGTGTCCGTGTCATCCTCTCGATGGCGCTGCTACCCCTGATCGCCGCATCCGTGCTGCTGCTCGCCCGGCCGGCGGCCGCGGCCGCCCTGACCCGGGTGACCGGCTTCGGCGCCAACCCGACCAATCTCAACATGTACGTCTACGTGCCGAACAACGTGGCGCCGAGACCGGCGCTGCTGCTTCTCGTGCACTACTGCAGCGGTTCGGCCAGCGGCATCTTCAACGGCAACGGCCGGGACTACGTGACCGCGGCCGACCGCTACGGCTACGTCATCGTGCTGCCCGAAGCCACCAGGAGCGGCAGCTGTTTCGACGTGTCCAGCCCGCAGGCCCTCAAACGCAACGGTGGCAGCGACTCCACCGGCATCATGTCGATGGTCGCGTGGGCTCGTGCGCACTACAACGTGGACCCGGCGCGGATCGTGGTCAGCGGCTTCTCCTCGGGCGCGATGATGACAAACGTGCTCGCCGCGGAGTACCCGGATGTGTTCTCGGCCGCGTCGGCGTTCTCCGGCGTGCCGGCCGGATGCTTCGCCACCACCGACGGATCGCTGTGGAACAGCACCTGCTCCAGCGGCCGCCTGATCAAGACCGCCGACCAGTGGGCCTCCCAGGCCCGCGCGATGTACCCGGGCTACACCGGCGGCTATCCGCGGATGCAGCTCTGGCACGGCGACACCGACACCACCCTCGCCTACCCGAACTTCGGCGAGGAGATCAAACAGTGGACCGCGCTGCACAGGCTGAGCCAGACACCCGCGTTCACCGATCACCCGCAGTCGTCGTGGACGCGTACCCGGTACGGCAACACCGGCACCCAGGCCACGGTGGAGGGTGTCAGCATCGCCGGCGTGGGGCACGCCCTGCCGCAGACCGGCCAGCTGGCGTACGCCATCAGCTTCCTCGGCCTGGACGGCACCTCCACCCCGCCGACCAGCCCGCCGACGAGTCCGTCGACCAGCGGCCCGCCGAGTCCGCGCGCCTGTCACGTCGCCGTCACGGCGAACGCCTGGAACACCGGACTGACCGAGAGCCTCACGATCACGAACACCGGGAGCGCTGCCGTGAACGGTTGGTCGCTGAGTTTCGCCCTGCCCGCCGGGCAGACCATCACGTCTGGCTGGAACGCCACCTACGCGCCCACCTCCGGGACAGTGACCGCCACGAACATGTCCTACAACGCCGCGATACCGGTCAACGGCTCGGTCAGCATCGGCTTCCAGGCGGCGCACACCGGCCAAACCGGCCTGCCGGCCGGTTTCACCCTCAACGGCAGCGCGTGCGGCGCCGGCGCCGGCTGAGCCGGCCGGCGCCAACCACGTACGACCGCCTATCCCCACCCCCAAATAGGAGGAGTCCATGACCAGATCCAGATCGACGAAAGTCGGCGTGGTGTCGACCGGCCTCGGCCTGCTCGCCGCGACGGCGGTCGTCGTGGCGATGCCGGCCAATGCCGCCACCGCCGGATGCTCGGTCAATTACACCGTGTCGTCGCAATGGCAAGGCGGCTTCGGCGCGAACGTATCGATCACCAACCTGGGCGATGCCCTGTCCGGCTGGACGCTGACGTGGTCCTACGGCGCCGGGCAGACCGTGACCCAGGCGTGGAACGCGACGGTGACGCAGAGCGGCTCGGCGGTGACCGCGACCAACGCCAGCTACAACGGCTCGGTCGCGACCAACGGCACGGTGTCCTTCGGCTTCAACGGCTCATGGACCGGCAGCAACCCCACCCCGGCCGGCTTCGCGCTGAACGGCGTGACGTGCACAGGTGGTACCGGGCCGAGCTCCCCGCCGACGACCCAGCCCACGACCCCGCCGACGTCTCCGTCCACTCCGCCGACGACGCCCAGCGGCAACTGCACGCTCCCGTCGAGCTACCGCTGGACATCGACCGGCTCGCTGGCCAACCCGAAGAACGGCTGGACGTCGCTGAAGGACTTCACGAACGTCGTCTACAACGGCAAGCATCTGGTGTACGCGTCGAACGTCGCCAACGGCTCGTACGGGTCGATGAACTTCGGCTTGTTCACCAACTGGTCGGACATGGCTTCGGCCAGCCAGAACGGGATGAGCCAGGGCACCGTCGCGCCCACCCTGATCTACTTCGCGCCGAAGAACATCTGGGTGCTGGCCTATCAGTGGGGTCCGACCGCCTTCAGTTACAAGACCTCCACCGACCCGACCAACGCCAACGGCTGGTCGGGGGCGCAGACGTTGTTCACCGGCAGCATCTCCGGTTCCAACACCGGCGTGATCGACCAGACGCTGATCGGTGACGGGCAGAACATGTACCTGTTCTTCGCCGGCGACAACGGCAAGATCTACCGGGCCAGCATGCCGATCGGTAACTTCCCGGGCAGCTTCGGCTCGTCGTACACGACTGTCATGAGCGACTCCACGAACAACCTGTTCGAGGCGGTCGAGGTTTACAAGGTGGCCGGTCAGAACCAGTACCTGATGATCGTCGAGGCGATCGGCAGCCAGGGCCGCTACTTCCGGTCGTTCACCTCCAGCAGCCTGAGCGGCTCGTGGACGCCGCAGGCCGCCAGCGAGAGCAACCCGTTCGCGGGCAAGGCCAACAGCGGCGCGACCTGGACCAACGACATCAGCCACGGCGACCTGGTCCGCACCAACCCCGACCAGACCAAGACCATCGACCCGTGCAACATGCAGCTGCTCTACCAAGGTAAGAACCCCAGCGCCGGCGGCGACTACAACAACCTGCCGTGGCGACCGGGTGTGCTCACCCTGCAGCGATAAGGAGGTACGCCGCCGCGTTCCGGCTTCGGCCGGAACGCGGCGGCGCCGGTCCACTCCGGTGCGGCCCGAAGGCAGTGGCGGCGTTCTGTTCGGGTGCGCTCGGCCGTAGTCGATGCGCAGCGACCCGCGACCGCATCGCCGGCGGGAACCGGATACCGCAGGGGCGTCACCTCGGTCGTTCAGAGCTCACACCCGCAACGCCGCGGCGACCTGGTACAGGATCGGCCGCCTCGCCGTACTGGCGGCGCGATGATGATCGGCAGGCGTCGTGCCTTCGTGCCGCCCCGGACGCGGAGCCGCCACTCACCGCAGCGAACAGCCGCCCTCGCCGGTAGTTTCCTCGACGGCGGCGGGGGAAGTGCAGACTGGAAACCGCCAGGCTTGATCACGGCAGGAGAGACGACGATGGCCGCAGAGAAACTGACCCAGGACGGGCGGGCGCGTGTGCTCGCCGACGGCAACGAGATTCCGCTGCTCGCGCTCGGGGTGTGGCAGGTGCCGGACGGCCCGGAGTGCGAGAAAGCGGTGCGCTGGGCGCTGGAAGCCGGCTACCGCCACATCGACACCGCCCAGGCGTACGGCAACGAGGCCAGCGTCGGACGGGCGCTGCGCGACAGCGGCATCGCCCGCGAAGACGTCTTCATCACGACGAAGTTCTACCCAGGTTCGCGCGACCCGGAGGCCGAGGCCGAGCGCAGTCTCGAGCGCCTCGGCGTGGAGCGCGTCGACCTGTACATCGTGCATTGGCCACAGGGCGGCCCGACCTGGGCCTGGGACGGCATGCAACGCGCGCACGAGCGCGGCTACGCACGTTCGATCGGCGTTTCGAACTTCGCCGCGTCGGAGATCGACGATCTGCTCAAGGTGGCCGACGTGGCCCCGGTCGTCAACCAGGTGCAGTTCAGTCCATTCGAATTCCGCCGCAAGCTGCTGGCCGCCTGCGAAGCACGTGGCCTGGCGCTGGAAGCCTACAGCCCGCTGGGCACCGGGCGGCATCTGCGCGATAGTCAGGTGGCCGAGATCGCCGAGCGACGGGGCCGCACTCCGGCTCAGGTGCTGATCCGCTGGGCACTGCAGCGCGGCCTCATCGTGCTGCCCAAATCCACCCATCGCGAGCGCATCGAGCAGAACGCGCAGGTCTTCGACTTCGAGTTGACCTCCGCCGACATGGACACGCTCGACGGACTGGACGGCACCGGCGGTACGGACCGCGCCCTGGAGCAAACCTGGTGGTGAGCCTCCCGGAGCGCTGACTCGGTACGCGTCGACCTGACCGCCGGCCTGGTCCGGGCCGGTGAGCTGGAGGTGTGCGGCGTCCGTGCGGGCCCTACGTCTGGCCGTACCCGGCAAGGACCGCCGCGGCCGAGGGGGAAAGGCGGCGCTCGCGGGCGCGACCGAGGTAGACGGTGCTCATTCCGCCCTCGCCGAGCGGCCGAGCAAGGAGTAGTCACCGAGCCGCCGCGGGTCGGCCGGGCGCAACGCAGTCGTCACGCCCGACGACTGTACCGGTTTAGTTGATCCTTCGTACCGGGCTCGGCCCGTTGTGGACGACGGCCGCGCGTCGGGGCAACCGCCGCGGGGAGAAGCCTTCTCGGCCAGGCGCGGGGCCCGGAACCGCTGGTTCCGGGCCGCGCTCGTTCCGGTGATCAGGCGAGTGCGCAGCTCGTGCCGTTCAAGGTGAACGAGGCTGGAGCCGCGGCGTTGCCGGTGTGGGTGGCCTGGAAGCCGATCGTCAGGGACGCGTTCGGTGCGAGGTCGCCGTTGTAGGAGACGTTCCTGGCGGTCACTTGCCCCGAGCTGGGCGAGTAGGTGCCGTTCCAGCCGGAGGTGATGGTTTGGCCACTCGGCAGCGTGAAGGAGAGGGACCAGCCGCTGATGGCGTCAGTGCCGGTGTTGGTGATGGTGATGGTGGAGGTCAGGCCGCTGTTCCAGGCACTGACCGTGTCACTGACCCGGCAGCTGCCGGCGGCCGGCGGCGTCGGCGGGCTGGAGGAGGGTGGCTCCGACGTCGGCGGAGGCGAGGTCGGCGTGCCGGCGCTGCTGACCCGGTAGACGACCGTTCCGTGGGACGGAACGCTGGCCGAGATGGTGCCGGCGGTGGTGCTGGTTGCGTTGCTCCACACGTCGCGCAGGGTGAACGAGCTGCCGGTCATGCCGATCGCCGCGGCCGTGGTGCTGATTGTGGTGGTACTGCCGCTCTGGTTGAACAACGCCACTGCGACATCCCCGTTGGCCAGCTTCTTGGCCAGCACCCGCCGGGAACCGTCGTTGGACACCTGCGTCGCCTGCACCGCCAGGCTGTCCTGATCGATCGCGACCAGGTTCGCGTTCTTCAGGATCGTCTGCGTCGCCGAGGTCATCGACCGGATGTCGTTGCCCGCGATCAACGGCGAGGCCATCATCGCCCACAACGCGAAGTGACTGCGCTGTTCGGTGTCGGTCAGCCCGCCTCGACCGACCTCCATCATGTCCGGATCGTTGAAGGCACCCGGCCGGGCGTTGCCGGCCAGCGGCACGGTGATGTTGACGATGTTCTGAATGCCCATCGGATACCCGTTGGTCTGCCCGGTGTCCCACTTGTTGGTGATGTCCTCCGTGGTCCGCCACATGTTGGCCACGTCGCCCCAGTTCCGCTGCGGACCGGTACAGCAGTGGAAACTGTTCGGGTTGATGCTGTACACGATCGGCCGGCCGGTCGCCGCCAACGCATCACGCATCTTCGCGAACGTGGTCACCTGATCGTTGATCGTGCCGCTGCCCGAGCAGTAGTCGTACTTGAGGTAGTCCACCCCCCACGCGGCAAACTGCCGGGCGTCCTGCGCCTCATGACCCTGGCTACCGGTCGACCCCGGGTAAGCACCCGTACTCTGCGCGCAGGTCTTGGCGACCGGCACCTCGTACAGGCCGAATTTCAGGCCCTTGCCGTGCAGATAATCGCCCAGCGACTTCATCCCGCTCGGGAAACGGGACGGATCACCCTGCAAATTGCCGGACGAATCCCGGTTCGGATTGAACCAGCAATCGTCCACCACCACGTATTTGTATCCCAGATCACTCATGCCGGACGAAACAATGGCGTCGGCCATCTGCCGGATCAACGTCTCATTGATATTGCACCCGAACGTGTTCCAGCTGTTCCATCCCATCGGCGGCGTCCGGGCCACGCCGTTCTCCAGCGCCTGGGCGGAAGGCGCGGACAGGGCGAAGACAGCCCCGGCGGCCAGCACTGAGCCGATCGTCACCCCGGCGGCCGTAAGCCGGCGACGCGTCCAAGAAGCCATGCGGGTTCCTCCAGGTGGGGACAAAGAGACCTAGCACGCAGAAGGCGGCGAGACCGCATGCGTGCGCTCAGCGGCGAATCCCCGGTAGAGGCGCCGGAACGTGGCCGGTTCACCGAATTTGGTGATCCTCACGTTCGCGGTGAAGCCCTCGGGACACCGATTGCCGACGGCGTGAATGTGGCTGCGGGGCCGGCTGGGTGCCCCCGCGACACCGGCGACGGTTGCACCCAGAGCAGCGTGGGCGGCCACCCAGGGTAGCCGGCGCCCGGAGGACGCGGATTGGCGCATGATGACCTCGCAGAAGGCATAAGCTTTGGGAGCGCTCCCACAGATTCTGGCCAATGTTGCCAGAGGATTCCAGGCAGATCAAGCCCTGATCACGAACGCATGTCGTAACACATTTTTAGCGAGCAGAATTGCCGCGATGTGGACAGCGTCGAGAATGAACTTCACAAGGCCGTCTGTGACCACCGGGTTCAACTGCCGGACGGGCAGACCGCCATCGCCACCGACTGGACCACCGCGATGACGCGTCTGCACCTGCCGGCCACGACAGGCTGATCAACAACCCCGACGAACCGAACAGCCGCCAGCCATCGAGTTACTCAGGACAACCTTCGTTGGGTTGTCCTGTCCGCAGAACCTCCCCGGTCCGGGAGCGTGGGGCACGACACTGATCCGCGGGATGACGCACGCCGGAAATCCGGGCTTACCACAATGTGAGACATGAAGTCGCCGCCGCAGCTAGCCGTCACCGTCGCCATCACCCGGCGGGCCGATCCGTCCCGGAACGCGGAGATGGCCGCCTGGGTCCGGGCCGGCGCCTCCCTGGCCGAGACCTTCCCGGGATTCCTCGGCACCGGCTGGGTCCGCCCGGAGCCACGCTCCCCGGAGTGGCACATGCTCTACCGCTTCGCCGACGCCGGCTCACTGCGCGACTGGGAGGAGTCGCCGCAGCGGCAGTGGTGGCTCTCCTCGGCCGAGGGTTTCGTCGAGCACACCCGGATGGAGAAACGCACCGGGATCGAGGGCTGGTTCGACCGGCCGCGGGAGTTGCAGACCGATCATCCGGCGCCGGCCGCTCCGGCCCGGTGGAAGCAGGCGACCACCATCTGGCTGGGCTTCTTCCCGGTCAGCCTGCTCTCCGGCTGGTTGCTGGCACCTCACCTGGCCACCCTCAACCTGGTGCTGCGCACCCTGATCAGCACGCTGGTGCTGACCCCGATCATGACCTACCTGGTGCTGCCGCAGATCACCCGGATCCTGCAGCCCTGGCTGCGCCGCCGATAGCTAGTCAGCATGAAGCGGCCGGCTCCACGCTCCGCTCCCCTGTGAGGTGATCTCGTGGTGCCCGCTGCGGAGCACGCTCGACGTCAACGGTCAGCCCCGTACGCTGGTGGCCCGTGAGAAGCAGCGGCACGCCGCCGTGATGTGCGAGCTCGCCGACGAGCGCGGACGGGTGGATGTGCCGTGGAAACCGACGACCTGGCCGCCCTGCACGCCCTGGTGGCCGCTGGCTCGCGCTGGGCCGCCGAGCCGAGTCGCCCACGGCGGCGCGTAATGCGCCGATGGCGGCGTTGCGCAGGGCATTTGCAGGACATCGCGGCAGCGGCTCTGTCACCTGAGGAATTTACTTCCGGAATGGCCTCATTGCATTGATGCGTCGTCGATGTAGAAGTTGTCGGTGCCCGAGGTCGTCTCGACGTAGAACCTCGCGGATGACAAGGTCCCCATCCACGACACCGTCGCGGTTCCCGTCAACAACGTCCACCCGGAAGAATTGACCGGCCCTTGCGCAAGAACAACGTAATTGGTGGTCCCGTTGGCGGTTATCGCCACGCTCACCTTGCCGGTGGGTGTTCCGGTCTGCGTTCTCATCCATACGCTCGTGGTGTAGCTCTTGCCGTTGGTGACCTTGGACGTCAGGTCCTCGCTCGGGCCGTTCCAGGATGCTGTCCGGCCCGTCCGCAGCAGCGAGTTGGCGCCGCCATGGACGACTGCCGTGTTAGCGGCGAGCCCACCACCACCGAATATCGACCAGCCGCTGGTTCCCGCTTCGATGTTCCCGTTCGCCAACAGATCCGACGAGGTAGTCGGGTTGCCGATGCTGCCGGCTACGGAGCGCAGAGCCGTGAACCAGGTGGCGGCCATCTTGTCGTACCCGGTCGCGGTGGGGTGGATGCCGTCGGTCAGGTCGGCGGCGGTCAACGCGCTGTGCATGTCGACGAGATGGACGTGCTTGCCGGCGTTCACCTTGCTCTGCACGATGCCGGGAATCGCGGAGTTGAACGTACGCGCCGCGGCGTCCTGGCTGGTATTGGACAGCGGAGTGATCTGGGCGACGAACACTTCCGCGGTGGGAACTGTATTGGTGATGTGGTCGATCAGGGTGGACAGCCGGCTCGGCGCGGTGGACAGGTTGAAATTCTGCAGCACGTCGTTGGTGCCGATGTGCAGCAGCACCGTGTGCGGCTGGTAGGTGTTGAGCCAGCCCACGACGTTCGCGTCGATCTGGTCGATCCGCCAGCCGGGATGTCCCTCGTGGTCGTGGTCACCGAGGCTGGATGGCCCGTTGAACTGGGAGCCGACGAAGTCGACCCGGTAACCGTTGCCGGTGCAACGTTGCCACAGCCCGATGCGATACCCGCCCGGCACCTGCGTGCCCTCGGTGATGGAGTCGCCGAGGGGCATGACCCGTACACCGCCGTTGGACTCCGCGCCGGCACTGCCGGCATGTATCGCCAGGGCCAGAGTCATGACCGCGGCCGCTGCGGTGGCGGTAAGCCATCTCGTACGTGTTCGCATGGGGCGTACCTCCATCGCGTCGAGCGTGCAACGAGTCGCGAGGGGAGCCGCCATATCCACACAAAGATCGATGACTACCAATGCATGGAACGTTCCGTAGTATGCGAGGAAATCATCCCGTACACAAGCCCGAGCCGAAGGAATCCATGCGGTCCGCGGATGAGCCGACGACCACGGGCGGTTTACCCGAGGTGCTGCGGCGCGGGCGCAGGCGTGGCGAGCTCGCCGTGGCCGCGATCGCCGAGTTGGCGGGAGTCTCGCCGCCGGCGGGTCGAGGAACTACTCCGGTCCCGAGTCCGTAAGAGGGCGTCCGATCCTGTACCGGGATATTTCATTTCTGCGCACGTCATCGGCCTTGATCGTCCCTTAGGCATGCATGGGGACAGAGGCGGCTTCCATATCGAACGGATCTGGCGACGGCCCGCTGATGCGGCCGGGGCCGACACCGGTCACCCTCGCGCGGGAGGACATGCTCGGGTACGGGTGATCTACCAGTCCGACAGCGTGGACGGGGCACCGTGTCAGGCAGTCGACGCGGTGCGGATCAGGGTCGCGCACGCCTCCCCACCGCGTTCGCCCTCAACGGGACCTCCTGCGGCTGACCCGGACCGCGGGAACGCCAACGGGCCGGTGGGAGGTGGTCCCACCGGCCCGTTGCGCGGTTGCCTACCGCAGACTCCACTGCTGGTTGGACTGGCCGTTGCAGGACCACAGGATCAGCTTCGTGCCGTTGGCCGTGCCGGCGCCGTTCGCGTCCAGGCACAGCCCCGACTGCACGCCGGTGACCGTGCCGTTGCTATTGACGTTCCACTGCTGGTTGGTCTGGCCGTTGCAGTCGTAGATGATGACCGCGGTGCCGTTGGTGGTGCCCTTGGCGTTCGCGTCCAGGCACTTGTTGCCGTACACCGTCAGTTGTTTGCTCGAGGTGGACGTCCAGAGCTGGTTGGTGCCGCCCCAGCAGTCGTACAGCTGCAGCTGGGTGCCGTTGGTGGTGGACGAGTTTGGTACGTCGACGCACCGGCCCGACTGCCCGCCGACGATCTCCTTGCCGCTTCCGCCGCCGCCCGACGACGTGCCGTAGCCGGCCGCCACGATGTTGGCCTGCACCGCGTTCTCGGTCGCGTCCGACGGGTAGCCCGACGTCATCACGCCCTCGTAGAAGGTGCCCGCCGAGCCCTTGCTGTTGTCGCCGCCGATGCCCAGGATGATGGCTCCCTCCTTGTGCATCGGGTTGTAGCCGTTGACGTTGGGCCGTGGTCCGCTGTAGTACGTGGACAGACCGCCGGACTGGGCGTTGCCGGCCCGGATCGCCCACTGGTTGGGCTGACCCTTGATGATCGCGGTGACGAACCGGTTGCTGATCGACGGGTCGTTGGCGTTGTACCCGGCGTTGACCCCGGCGAAGAGCCCGTTCTCCAAGTCGGCCATGACCCACGGCCCGTTGCCGGTGCCGTAGCCCCAGACCTTGATGTTGCCGAAGTAGATGGCCTCCATGTGACCGTTGCCGGTGTCGTTGCTGCTGGTCTCGGCGTTGCCGTAGTCGAAGCAGCAGCCGCCGTTGTAGTGCGTGCCGTCGAAGATGGCGTACATGCCCTCGGCCTGGTCACCGGTGGCGATGCCGTTGGTGCTGTTGTTGCGGTAGCCGGTGCCGGGTGCGACGAAGACGCCGTACACCTTGTTGCCGTTGATCGTGATCGGGGCGGCGGTGGCGTTGGCCAGGTTGTCGGGCCCGCCGGCCGCGCCGCCGCCGGGCGCCTGGGTGAGGTCGTTGCCGCGCCCGGTCTGGTCGTAGATCCGGGTGATGAGGCAGGTGGTGCCGGCGCAGAACGAGTCCTGGCCGGCCGCGTCGGCGTAGCCGCCGGCGCCGACCGGGCCGATGCTGCGGTACGTGTTGTCGGAAGCGCGCCGCACCTGATAAAGCGAACCGGTGTACGCCCCGAACAGGGCGCGGGTCGTGCTGTGCGCGGCGACGCACGGGGTGCCGCCGGAGGCGTAGATGTCGCACGGTCCGGTGACCGCGGCGTGCGCGGGCGCCACCGCGGCCAGGACGCCGCCGAGCAGCCCGGCGACGCCGGCCGCGGACAGCAGCGCTCTGCGCCGGGAACCCCTGGGGATGATGGGCATGGGAACCTCGCTCGTCGTTCCGGGACGGTGATCGGGCGGACTGCGCCCGGGGAGGGATGCGCGACCCGGGCCCAGTTGCGGTCGCCGGCGCGTCGCCGGCAGCGCCTCGACCGGTCCGGCGGGGGCAATTGTGAACGTTAACTAGCGGGCCGCTCGTCGATTGTTACGCCGGTGCCAACGGCTAGTCAACGGCACGTTTCCGGGCCGCCCGAGCGGTGCCGGAAGGCTGGAATTTCTCCCACGATGTGTGAACCTGGGCTGGACTCGAGTCACTGAAAACCGTTACGCCGGGCGACATTTCCGTTGGCGCGGACATAGGCATATGCCGTTTGACGCCTCTGGCGCTGTTGTGTTGGCTGATCTGATGATCACGCAAGGTTGATCGACTGAAGTCTGCGGCTCGCTGTCGTCTTTGGTCTCCTCCCCGCTCGGCGTTCGCTGGGTTCCGCTTCCGGCCGAGGTGATCGTGGTGGCGGTGCCCTGGTATCTGCGCTACGGCCTCTCGTACCGCGACGTCGAGGAACTGCTCGCCGAACGCGGTATCGAGGTCGACCACGTCACGGTGTCCCGATGGGTGCACCGGTTCACGCCGCCGCTGGCCGACGCCGCCCGGTTCACCCGCCACGCACCCGGCGACCGATGGTTCGTCGACGAGACCTACGTCAAGGTCAAGGGGGTCTGGCGCTACGCCTACCGCGCCGTCGACCAACACGGCCAGGTCATCGACGTGCTACTCACCGGCCGCCGAGACGCCAGCGCGGCACGCCGGTTCTTTGCCCAGGCACTTGGCACACTGAAGGTCGTTCCGAGCGAGGTGGTGACCGACGCCGCGCCCGTCTACCCAGCCGTGCTCGAGGACCTGGTGCCGGCGGCGTGGCATCACGTCGAACGGCACGCGAGCAACCCGATCGAGGCCGACCACGGCCAGCTCAAACACCGGCTCAGACCGATGCGCGGGCTTCAGACCGATCCAAGCGCCCAGCTCGTGATCGCCGGGCATGCCTTATCCAGAACCTGCGCCGCGGACACTACGACCTGGTCCGCTCGGCCCTATCCGGCAGTCACGGAGCCGGACAAGCTCGGACGAGAGGTGGGGAGAGGTGAGCCGTCGTGGCGTCGTTACTGACCCACACCGGGCGTGAACGTCGGGCAAGTCACGTTCGGCCGTCCACCGACGTTCCGGAGACCTCATGGCGATTTCTTCTGCTGGCCACGGCGGGTGTAGTAGCGGTTGCCACGGCTCTCAACATCAGCTTCCGCGCCGGCCGGGGCTTCTACACCACGGTCTATGCGGACACCGGGCACTTGGTCAGGCCGGCTTTGATCGGCGGGCTTGCTCTACTGGCGGTGGTTTTCGTCGCCGCCGGGTATGCGGGACTTCGGCCACCCGATCTGGGTTGGCAGCGGTCCAGGGTGGGTGGTGGTTTGGCTGCCACTGCCGCGATCTTCGTGGCCATGCAGATCATCCAGATCATCGTTACCGTCGCCAACGACGACCAGCCACAGCTGTCCGCATCCGGGACCGGTGCCGGCTGGGCAACGGCGATGGGCGCCCTGACCGGGTATGCGCTCGGCATCGCTCCCGCCGAGGAGACCTACTTCCGAGGTTTGCTGCTACCCCAGCTGAGGCTTACTGTAGGTTCGCTCGGATGGCCCCAGCGGTAGCGACTGGCGCAGCGCTCGTTGTCTCCCAGTCGATGTTCGCGCTCTATCACCTTCCCGGTGAGGTGCTCGGCGGCTCGTCCGGGGCCGGGATGGGCTGGCCGGACATCGGCCTCGACCTCGGTCGCCTCTTCGCCATCGGGATGGTGTTCGCCGCGCTCTACCTGCGCACCGGGAACCTGTTTCTGGTCATCGGCATCCACGCGCTGCAAGACGCCGGAACCACGATTGTGGCAGCACCGGTGGACCCTGGACTGGCGATGTTGCGGGCCGCCGTGTTGCGGGCGATCGAAGCGCCCTGTACTACGACGGAGCTCGCGCGTCGTGCCGGAACGTCAGTCACCTCGGCCAGTCAACATGCCGCGGTGCTCAGGAAGGCCGGCCTGATCACCACGGTCCGGCGAGGCGGCGCCGTGGTGCACAGCCTGACCAATCTCGGAACCGCCCTGCTGCCGTGACTAGCGGGTTTCAGGCACGGCGCAAAGCCGTGGCGCCCCCGGTCATGCATGTTCAACCATTAGGCATGAGGGCGCAGTGATAGCGCCCCTATCGAGGAAGAAAGGAAGGCGTGCCTGATGGGAATCGGATCGATCGCTCGGCGGGCTATTCTGGTAATGGCGACGGGAATGGCTATCGCCGTTGGGAGTGCGAACGTGGCGCACGCGGCCACGGCCACCAGCGGCGGTCAGACGGCGAACGCGGTCGCACCCGCCCTTGCCGGACCGGTCGCCGGCAGCGCGCAAGGCCAGGCGACCCGGTCGGCCGCCGTGCGGCTGTTCGCCAGCGGGTGCTGGTACAGCAGTAGCCACTGGTGGTGCAACAACATCTCGGGTGCCCCGGTGTATGCATCGGGCACCAGCAATGTGATCGGCTACATGTACAGCAATCCGAGTTGGTTCATTTGTCGCTCGGATAGCGGCGGGTATGTCGGCGGACCGCACCCGTACCGTTGGGAATGGACTGAGGCGGACAACGGCGCCTGGGGTTGGATGAAGGACACGGCCATCTACAGCGAAACCAACCCGTTGCCGGTGTGCTGACCGGCGCATCGCCATCCTGTCTCCCATGGGCCGCCGGCGGCCCATGACAGGGTTTCCTGTCATGGCGGAAGGCGCGGCGCTTCTTGCGCACGTCGGCTGGTCCGGTGCATGGCAAGATTCATCGGACCAGCGGACGTCGTCGCTCTTTCCGGTAGCCGGTTCCGGCCACGAATGATCGACCGAGATCTGCGAGGCCACTTACGAGCATATGTGCGGTTCAGCTCGCAGACGACATGACCGGTTGGCGCGCGGATCCGCCGCGAACCGCGCGGCATTTCCAACGGGTCAGTACGGACGTGCCAATTAGTGGGTTTCCGTGGGTAGCGAGGTGGTGATTCCGCAGTGGCAGAGGTGGATC
>NZ_JAOSZE010000077.1 GCF_025630775.1 Actinoplanes sp. KI2 | reverse complement strand
GCCCCCCCCCCCGCGGGCGCCCCCCCCCCCCCCCGGCGGCCCGCCCCCCCCCGCCGAGCCCCCCCCCCCGGGGGGGCCGACCCCCGCCGAGGCCGGTGAGCTTGCGACACCCACCGGCATGGCCCTGCTCAGGACCTTCGCGGATGTCTGCGAGCCGCTTCCGGCGATGGAGCTGGCCGCGGTCGGCATCGGCGCCGGCACCCGCGACCCGTCGGGCCGGGCGAACATCGTCCGGGTGCTGGTGGGCACCCCGGCCGAGCGCCGCGGCGAAACCCTCGTCCTGCTCGAGGCCAACATCGACGACCTGGACCCGCGACTGTGGCCCGGCATCCTCGCCGGCCTGCTTGACCTGGGCGCGGCCGACGCCTGGCTGACCCCGATCCTGATGAAGAAGGGCCGCCCCGCCCACACGCTGAGCGTCCTCTGCCGGGAAGACCTCGCCGGCGCCGCCCGCGATCGGATCTTCCGCGACACCAGCACCCTGGGCGTTCGCCACAGCCGGCGCGGCCGTGTCGCCCTGGATCGCGAGTTCGTTGAAGTATCCGTCGGCGGAGGCCGCGTACGCGTCAAGGTTGGGTCTCGCAACGGGGTCGTGCTGCAGGTGATGCCCGAGTTCGAGGATGTCGCCGCGCTGGCCCGCGCGCAGGGCCGGCCCGAGCGCGTGATCCTCCAGGAGGCGCTCGCCGCGGCGGCCCGGCTCCGGAACCGTGCAGCGACGGCACGCGTCTGAGTGCTCATCCACTGATTCTGGGAGGGTGTTCGATGCGGCGCATGCTTCTCGTCGCGACCGTCGCCGGCTTGCTCACCGCGGCCACGGCAGGTTGCACCGGGCAGACCAAGGCCACTACCCCGCCGGCCGCACCCGCGTCGACCCCAGCTGCGGCAGGCGTCGCCGACGAAGCCGCGATCTACGTGCAGGTCCTGCGGCGATATCTGGACACGCCGTCCGACAACTCCTTCGCCGGCCACACGTTCAGCAAGGTCTACCTGCTCGACCACTATGTCCCGGACGCCGGTGACCCGGACGGGCCGCACGAACGGGGCACACCGATCGGGCCGGACGCCCAGCGCCAGTTCACCACCGCTCTCGCGCCGGAGGCGACGGTGGCATTCGTCGCCGACCGGAACACGGTGATCGAGACGAGGGACGGCTGCCCGCAGGTGCGCGACGGCGGCATCCTGATCACGCTCGGCCCGGCAACCGGCGACGACCACGAGGTGCGGGTCGCCGTCAACGGCTTCGTCGCCTGCCTCGGCGCCACCTGGCTGACCTACGTCGTGCACAACGAGCCCGGCAGCGGCTGGCGGGTGACCGGCACAACCGGCTCGATGGCAATCTCGTAGCCGGTCTCAACAGATCTTGAAGACCTTTCGAGGTTGGGTGACCACCAGGTCGGTGAGCGTCTCCGCGGCCTCCTCCTCGTCGAGGCGGTGTTCGGCGACCAGCGACGCCAGGAAGCCGGCGTCCAGTCGCCGCGACATGTCGTGCCGGGCCGGGATGGAGCAGAAGGCGCGGGTGTCGTCGATGAAGCCGGACATTCGCGAGAAGCCCGCCGTCTCGGTGACCGCGCGCTGGTAGTTGCGGATCTCCGACGGGTTGTCGAGGAACCACCAGGGCGCCCCCGCGTACACCGCGGGGTAGAACCCGGCGAGCGGCGCGATCTCCCGGCTGTAGACGGTCGCGTCCACGGTGAACAGCACGAGGTGGAAGCCGGGAGCCGTGCCGAACCGGGACAACAGCGGCTGCAGGGCCCGGGTGTACTCCAGGCTGACCGGGATGTCGTGTCCCGTGTCCGGTCCGAACGACTCCAGCGTCGCCGGATGGTGGTTGCGGTAGATGCCGGGGTGGATCGTCATGACGAGGCCGTCGTCGCATGACATCCGGGCCATCTCGAAGATCATGTGCCGCCGGAACGCGGTCGCCTCGCCGGCCGTGACCGTCCCGCCGATCGCCGCCCGATAGATCCGCTCGGCGTCGACCCGATCGAGTGGTTCGGTTCCGGCGTCGAGATGCCCGTGATCGGCCGAGACCGCGCCCTGCGACACAAAAAAGCGCCGCCGAGCCTCCAACGAGGCGATGAACCCGGCATAGTCTCCGGGGTCGCCGCCCAGCTCCTTGACGTAGGAGGTCCACCCGGGCCGCCCCACCTCGAGATACCGATCGGGCCGGAACGTCGGCACGACCGGCAGCGACCCGCGCAGGGCCCGATGCGCCGACAGGTCATCGGCCGGGTCGTCGGTGGTGGCCAGGAACGAGATCCCGAACCGCTCGAACAACGCGCGCGGCCGATGGCTGGGCAACGCCAACTGTGCGGCGATCCGATCGTAGAGCTCGTCGGCGTTCGACGCCGAGGGCTGCGAGGTGATCCCGAAGACGTCGGCGAGCGTCGACGTAAGCCAGTACCGGACCGGCGTCCCGCGCAGCTGGTGCCAGTGTTCACAGAGCAACCGCCAGGCGGCCCGGGACGCGGAAGCGGGCAGCGGTCCCCGCCCCACCCCCAGCGCCGCCGGCGGCACCCCGCCCGCATGCAGCAGCCGCGTCACGTAATGATCCGGCTGCAGCAGGAGCGACGCCGGATCCGCGAACGGCTCGTCGTCGCGCAGCAGCCGCGCGTCGACGTGCCCGTGCGGGCTCACGATCGGCAGGTCGCGGACGGTCTCGTAGAGGCGGCGGGCGAGGGAGCGGACCCCGGGGTCGGCCGGCAGCAGCCGATCGGGGTGCGGCGTCAGGGCAGCCATGTGCCCGAGCCTCAAGGGCCGAAAACCCGGAAGGCAAGCGGTTGCCACTTGTTGCCGCGGTCGCAAGGCAACAACTGGCAACTCGTTGCCGAAACCGCCGGGACGGATAAACAGTGATGCGGATCACTGGAAGAAACCGGGCACCGGCAAAGGAGACATACGATGCGTACCCAGAAGATCATGGCCGTGGCCGGTGCGACGGTGCTCGCCGCCGCACTGGCCGCGTGCGGTGGCGGCGACGGCGGCAGCAGCGGGGGCGGCAAGACCCTGGACGTGCTGATCGGCGCGAACACGCAGTACCCCGAGCAGTTCGCCGCCTGGCAGAAGTCGATCAGCGAGAAGTTCAAGGCGCAGACCGGCGCGACGGTGAAGTTCGAGCAGTTCGCCAGCGCCAACGACGAGCTCACCAAGATACAGACATCCGTGGTGTCCGGGACCGGGCCGGACGTGTACGCGGTCGGCACCACGATGACCCCCACGGCGTACTCGACCGGCGCATTCGTGAAGATGGGCGACTCCGAGTGGCAGAAGATCGGCGGCAAGGACAAGTTCAACCCGGCCACCCTCGGCATCTCCGGCCCGGACGAGAACAACCAGGTCGGTATCCCGTGGGTCAGCCGCCCGTTCGTGATGGCGTACAACACCGACCTGCTCAAGGCGGCCGGCATCGACAAGCCGGCCACCTCCTGGGACGAGCTGACCCAGCAGGCCAAGAAGCTGACCCACGGCGACCAGTACGGGCTGGCGATCGCGTACAAGGACAACTACGACCCGTGGAAGTTCGTCTGGGGCATGTCGGTGCAGGCCGGCAACCCGCTGGTCGACGGCAAGACCGCCAAGATCCAGGACCCGGCCGTGCAGAAGGCGTACCAGACGTACTTCGGCTGGCTGACCACCGACAAGGTGGTCGACCCGGCCGCGGTCGGCTGGACCAACCCGCAGGCCCTGGCCGCGTTCGCCAAGGGCAAGACCGGCTACTTCCTGCTCACCACCACGACCGCGAAGAACTCCCTCGAGCAGGGCGCGGTGCAGGGCAAGTGGTCGTTCGCGCTGCTGCCGACCATCCCGCCCGGCGCCCAGGCCCGCCCCGCGAACGGCGTCGAGGCCGCCAGCATCCTCTCCGGTGACAACCTGTTGGTGGCCGACTACTCGAAGAACAAGGACCTGGCCTTCCAGTACGTCAAGCTGGTCACCGACCCGGACGTGCAGCTCGACTACTACAAGCAGTTCGGCAACCTGCCGGCCAACGCCTCGGCGCTGCAGTCCCTCGCCTCCGACCCGAAGCTCGCCCCGGTGGCCGAGGCGGCGAAGAAGTCGGTGGCCACCCCGTTCACCGGCGCGTGGAGCGACATCCAGCTCGCGCTGACCAACGTCGCCGTCCAGTCGCTGCCCGACCTGGCCAAGGGGTCGCTCAGCCCGCAGCAGATCGACGCCCGGATCGCCGACGCGCAGAAGTCCGCCCAGTCGGCCCTGGACCGGGCCAAGTAGCCATGGCCACCCAGACGCTCGCTCGCCCGACCGAGACGAAGGCGGAGCGAAAAAGACGGGGCGTGACCGAGCGGCAACGTCCGCTGTGGCTCCTCACGCCCGGCGGGATCCTGATGGTCCTGGTCATCCTGATCCCGCTCGCTCTCGCCCTGTGGATCTCGTTCATCGACCTGGACCAGTACACGTTGCGCCGCTGGATCGAGGCGCCGTTCATCGGGCTGGCCAACTACGCCGAGGCGCTCGACTCCGGCCTGCTGCACTCGATGTGGATCAGCGTCTCGTTCGCGCTGCTGTCCACCGCGGCCACCGTCCCGATCGGGATCGCCGCCGCGCTCGTCACCCAGAACAGGTACCGCGGGCGCGGGCTGGTGCGGGCGGTGTTCCTCATCCCGTACGTGCTGCCGTCCTTTGTCGTTGCCACCGTCTGGCGGACCATGCTGCAGCCGGACGGGATCGTCAACAGCGTGCTCGGCAACCACAACACGCTCTGGCTCAGCGGCAGCCGTTCCTACTGGACGCTGATCCTGGTGGAGATCTGGGCGGCTTGGCCGTTCATCTACCTGATGTCCCTGGCCGCGCTGCAGTCGGTGGACCACGAGGTGCACGAGGCGTCCGCGGTCGACGGGGTCACCTGGTGGCCGAAGCTGACCAAGGTGATCCTGCCGTACCTGCGCGGTCCGGTGCTGCTGGCCTGCCTGCTCGCCACGCTCAACCACATCAACAACTTCACCCTGCCGTTCGTGCTGTTCGGTGCACCCGCCCCGGACAACGTCAACGTCATGCCGATGCTGGTGTACGTGACCAGCTTCCAGGGCCTGCGGTTCGGGCTCAGCGCGGCGATGGCCGTGGTGTCGCTGATCGTCATCCTGATCCCGCTCTTCATCTACCTGCGGGCGGTCCGGCTGGACGTCCACGAGGAAGGGAGCCGGAAATGAGTGCGCACGCCGAGGCGACCCGGCTGCTCCCGCGGCCGCTGCTGGCCACGCTGACCGTGCTGCTGTGCGCGGCGGTGCTGGTGCCGGTCTCGTACATCGTGCTGGCCTCGCTCAACAGCGATGTGGGGGTGGCGTCCGGCGAGTTCTGGCCGAGCTCGTTCAGCCTGGACAGCTACCACAAGATCTGGACGACGGCCGACCTGGCCACCGGCATCGCGAACAGCCTGATCGTCTGCGGGGCGACCGCGATCGCGTCCGCGCTGCTCGGCACCACCACCGCGTACGTGCTGGTCCGCTACCAGTTCCGGGGGCGGCTGACGATCCTGCGCGGGCTGGTCGGCCTGCAGAGCATCCCGGGCACGCTGATGCTGCTGCCGGTCTTCGTGCTGTTCTCCAGCGCCGGCAACTACCTCGGGCTGACCGTGGTCGGCACCCGGTGGGGGCTGTTCATCGCGTACCTGACCTTCGCGCTGCCGTTCTCCACCTGGGTGATGGTCACCTACCTGCGCGGCCTGCCGCGCGAGCTGGAGGAGGCGGCCCGCACCGAGGGCGCGTCCACGATCACCATCCTGCGCCGGATCATCGTGCCGCTGAGCCTGCCGGCCATCGTCGTCGCCGCGATCTTCGCGTTCCTGCTGGGCTGGAACGACGTGCTGTTCGCCTCGGTGCTGACCCGCCCCGAGACGCACACCGCCGCGGTCGCCCTCCAGGTGTTCGGCGCGTCCCAGGAGGGCGGCGCCCTGCCGGTGTACTCGCAGATGATGGCGGCCGCGCTGGTCTGCGCGCTGCCGGTGGTGCTGCTCTACCTGATCTTCCAGCGCTACCTGGTGGGCGGGCTGACCGCGGGCGGCATCAAGTGAGGGTGCTGCTGGCCGGGCGGGGCGACGTCTCGGTCGTGCACGTCGCGGCGATCTCGGCGCTCGGCGCGGAGCTGGTCGGCGTGTGCGACTCGACGTCGGACTACCGGGCGATGCTCTCCGCGCTGCGACCGGACGTGGTGCACGTCTGCACGCCGCACGACACGCACGTGCCGATCGCTCTCGAGGCCCTCGCGCACGGCGCGCACGTCCTGCTGGAGAAGCCGGTCGCGCACACGATCGAGGAAGCCGCCGTCCTGGTCGACGCTCTCGCGGACTTCCCCGATCTTCAGGTCGGCGTCTGCCTGCAGAACCGCTACAACGCCACGTCCCGGGCCGCTTCTCAGTTCCTTCAAGATCAAGACCATGCTTCGGTACGCGGCGGGTCCGCCACCGTTCTCTGGCATCGCGACGCCGCCTACTACGCGAAACGGCCCTGGCGCGGCGAACGCGAACGAAGCGGCGGCGGTGTCCTGATAAATCAGGCTATCCACACCATCGACCTCCTGCAGTGGCTGCTCGGCGAGGTCTCGCAGGTGTCGGGGCACAGCGCACGCATGTCCGACATTCCCGGTATAGATGTCGAGGACACCGCGAACCTGCTCCTCGACCACGTCGGCGGCGCCCGAAGCGTCGTCTTCGCCACGGTCACCAACGCGGTCGACTCGCCGGTGACCATCGAGATCGCCACCTCCTCGGCGGTGCTGCACCTCCGCGGCGATCTCACCATCACCCACGACGACGGGCGGGTCGAGGTGGTCGCCGAGCCTCGTTCGACCGGCGAAGGCCGGGACTACTGGGGTGCCTCGCACCAGTTGCTGATCGCCGATTTCTACCGCGCCATCTCGTCCGGCGAACCGTTCGGGATAACCCCGGCCGACGCCCTCAAGTCCCAGAAGATCATTGACGAGATCTACCGAAAAGGCACCTGACAATGTGGACTCTCTCCGGATTCGCCGACGAGATCTCCCCCGATCTCACCGAGCAGTGCGAGGTCGCGAGCGGCCTCGGCCTCAAGTACATCGAGGTGCGCAGCGCCTGGGACGTCAACATTCTCGACCTCTCCCCCGACCAGCTCTCCAAAATGAAGAAGACCCTTTCCGCGTACGGGATGCAGGTCTCCTCCATCGGCTCGCCGATCGGGAAAATCTTCATCGATGACGACTTCGGGCCGCACCTGGAACGCATGCGCCACGCCGCCGAGGTCGCGCACGAGTTGGACGCGCCGTACATTCGCATCTTCTCGTTCTTCATCCGCCCCGGCGAGGACCCGGCCGGCCATCGGGGCGAGGTGATCGATCGGATGCGGGCGCTGGTCCGGGTGGCCGAGGAGGCCGATCTGATCCTGCTGCACGAGAACGAGAAGCAGATCTACGGCGACGTTCCGGCCCGCTGCCTCGACCTGATCCGCTCGGTCGGCTCGCCCTATCTCCGGCTCGCCTGGGACCCGGCGAATTTCGTGCAGGTCGGCGTGCGCCCCTATTCGGACGGGTACGCGAAACTGCGCCCGCATCTCGAATACGTACAGATCAAGGATGCCTTGGCGGCGGACGGCACGGTCGTCCCGGCCGGCCGGGGCGACGGCGAGCTGGCGGCCACCGTCCGCGCGTTGCGGCACGACGGGTTCGACGGCTTCTTCTCGCTCGAACCGCATCTGGCCCTCGGCCACGCCACCGGCGGCTATTCCGGGCCGGACCTCTTCCGCACGGCCTGGCGAGCCTTCACCGACCTGTTGAAAACCGAGGGGATCGAATACACGTGAGCACTCTCCCGAGATTCGCCCTGGTCGGCGCCGGCGTGATCGGCAACCACCACGGTCGCGTGCTGAGTGACTTGGCCGACCGTCTCGAACTGGTCGCGGTGGCCGACAATGTCTTGGCGAAGGCCGTCGATCTTGCGGCCGCGTACGGCGGTGTCGCTTATGCCTCGCTCGGTGCGGCTCTCGCCGCCGCGGAGATCGACGTCGTGGTGGTCTGCACCCCGACCGGCCTGCACGGCGAGGTCGCGATCGAGGCCCTGTCGGCCGGCAAACATGTGATCATCGAGAAGCCGGCCGAGGTCACGGTGGCCCGGACCGACGAGATCATCCGCGCCCGGCAGAAGGCCGGCACCCTGGTCACGGTCATCTCCCAGCACCGATTCGACCCGGCGACCGAGCGGACCCTGGCGGCCATCGCGGCCGGCGAGCTCGGCCGGGTCACCTCCGGCATCGCGTCGGTCGACTGGTGGCGCGGGCAGAGCTACTACGACTCGGGCGGCTGGCGCGGCACCTGGGAGCTGGACGGCGGCGGCGCCCTGATGAACCAGGGCGTGCACACGGTCGACCTGCTGATCGCGGCGCTGGGCCGGCCGGTCGAGGTGTTCGCCTACACCGGCACGCTCGCGCACGAGCGGATCGAGGTGGAGGACGTGGCGGCCGGCGTGGTCCGGTTCGAGTCCGGCGCGCTGGGCGTGCTGCACGCGACGACGGCCGCCTACCCGGGGCTGAGCGCCCGCCTGCAGGTGCACGGCGACCGCGGCTCGGCGGTGATCGACAACGACGAGCTGGCGTTCTTCCACGCCACCCCGGTCGGGGCCGCCGCCGAGGAGCGCCTGATGGGCGGCACCCGATCGATCACCGCCGCGAGCGCCACGGCCGCTAGAGCCACCACCGCGGGCGCCACCACCGCGGGCGCCACCACCGCGGGCGCCACCACCGCGGGCGCCGCCACCGCGGGCGCCGCCACCGCGGGCGCCACCACCGCCAGCGCCACCACCGCCAGCGCCACCACCGCCGGCGCCACCACCGCCGGCGCCACCACCGCCAGCGCCACGACCGCGAGCAGCAACCCCGGGCAGCTCTCCGACGCGCACCGCAGGCAGTACCTCAACTTCCTGGGCGCCCTGGCCGGCACCGAGGAACTGCGCGTCGACCTGGAGACCAACCGGCAGGCCGTAGCCGTGATCACCGCCGCCTACGAATCCGCCCGCCTCGGAAGGCCGGTGACCCTGTGAGCCGCATCGCCGCCAACCCCATCCCGTATTGGGCCCGCGCCGGCAAGACCCGCGAGGTGTTCGCCTCGGCGTTCGCCGACTTCCAGGAGATCGGCTTCACGGCGGTCAAGGCCGACGTGCCCGACGACATGACCGCCGCGTCGTACGCCACCTGGATCGCCGGCTACGGCCTGAAGCCGTCGCTGAGCCTCTTCAACTCCCCCTTCGACGAGACCGTTTCACTGGCGGAGGAGGTCGAGCGGGCGCGGCGGTTCGCGGCGGTCCAGGTGGAGCTCGGCCTCGACCGTACGATGGTCTCCTCGATGGCCCGGCCGGAACGCCTGGCGCAACCGGCGGTCGGCGCCGGCTTCGACGAGGGCCGCCTCTCCCGGGCGATCGACGCCTGCGGCGAGGTCTGCCGGGTGTTGCAGGCCTCGGGTTTGCGGCCGCTGCACCACTCGCACGTCGGGGGAATCTTCGAGACCGAGTACGAGATCACCCGCCTGCTCGACGACCTCGGCGCGGACGTGATCGGCGTCGGCGCGGACACGGGTCACCTCCGCTGGGCCGGCGTGGACCCGGCCGCCTTCATCCGGCGCTACGCCGACCGGCTGGGCGGCCTGCACATCAAAGACGTCTTCGCCGACCTGCTGGACAGCCACGACCTCGCCTACCACGAGGCCACCGCGACAAAGCGCCTGTGGGCCGAACCCGGCCTGGGCATAGTCGACTTCGACGCCGTACTGGCCGCCATCCCCACCGACTACGACGGCGACTTCATGATCGAGGTGGACGAACCGAGCGTGGAATCCAAGCGCGAGTCACACATGATGTCATTCGCGTGGGCGCAGAAGGCCCTGGCGGGCAGGATCGAGGAATGAGCACCGCAACCGCCGGAACTGCCACTCGGGTGGGTGGCGCCGACCGGATCCTCACCGACGACGAGGTCACCGCATTCGTCGCTTCGCAACTGGCCGGCATCGATGCGGACGGGCACAGCGTCTGCGTGCTGGTCCCCGACGGCACCCGGGTCTGCCCGCTCCCGCTGCTGGTCAGGGCGGTCCACCAGGCGCTGCACGGCCGGGTGTCGCGGCTGACCGTGCTGATCGCGCTCGGCACGCACGGCGCGATGCCCGATCTGGCGTTGCGAACGCATGTGGGCGGGGACTATCCCGGCACCGAGGTGATCAACCACGAGTGGTGGAAGCCGTCGACCTTCGCGAATCTGGGGACGATCCCCAGCTCGCGGATCGAGGAGCTGTCCGGCGGCCGAATGACCGGCGACGTCGAGGTGCTGCTCAACCGGGCCGTCGTCGAGCACGACATCGCGCTGGTCGTCGGCCCGGTGCTGCCGCACGAGGTGGTCGGCATGTCCGGCGGCAACAAGTACTTCTTCCCCGGAGTCGCCGGCCAGAAGATCATCGACGTCTCACACTGGCTCGGCGCCCTGATCACCTCCGCCGAGATCATCGGCACCACCGGCCTCACCCCCGTCCGCGCCCTGATCAACGACGGCGCCGCGCTGATCCCCGCCGACACGTACGCCTTCAGCGTGGTCACCGCCGACGAGGGCGGCCTGCACTCGATCTCGTTCGGCGACCCGATCGCGTCCTGGGCGAGCGCCGCCGAGATCAGCGCGGCCACCCACATCACCTACCTCGACAAGCCGGTGCACCGCGTGCTGTCGCTGATCCCCCCGATGTACGACGAGATCTGGACCGGCGCGAAGGGCTTCTACAAGGTCGAACCGGTGGTCGCCGACGGCGGCGAGGTCATCCTGTACGCGCCGCACATCCGGGAGATCGCCACCAGCCACCCGCAGATCCACGACATCGGCTACCACTGCCGCGACTATTTCGTGAAGCAGTGGGACCGCTTCAAGCACGTCCACTGGGGCGTGCTGGCCCACTCGACCCACCTACGCGGCGCCGGCACCTACGACGCAGACACCGGCATCGAACAACTACGCGTCCAGGTGACCCTGGCAACCGGCATCCCCAAGGAGGTCTGCCACGCCGTCAACCTGGGCTACCGCGACCCGTCCACCATCGACATAGCCGCTTACTCAGCCGGCAACGCCGCCGCACGCGTCACCGGTGACGGCGCCGGGCGCCCCGACGCCCCGGAGACGCTCGTCGTGCCACGCGCCGGCGAGGTGCTGTTCCGCTTGCGCTGAGCGGTCGACCCCCGCACCACCAGCCGCACGGGCAGCACCAGCGGATCACCGCTCGGCTGCGCCCCCTGCGCCACGGCGATGCAGTTGCGCACCCCCGTAAACCCCATCCGATACAACGGCGACGCGATCGTGGTCAGCTGCGGCTCGACCAGCTCATCAAAGATGATGTTGTCGAACCCGACCACGCTCACCTGCGACGGCACCTCGACCCCGAGCCGCCCGAGCCCCTTCACCACGCCGATCGCCAACTGGTCGTTGTACGCCTGCACCGCCGTCGACCCCACCTCGGCCACCCGCAGCGCCGCGCTCAACCCAGCCAGCACGGTAGGTTCACACGGCCCGATCCGCCGCGCCTCCAGCCCCAGCTCGCGCGCCACCTGCCGCGCGGCCCGCCACCGGATCCCGTCCGACCAGGACGTCTCCGGCCCCGCCACGTACGTGATCCGCTCATGCCCCAGCCGCGCCAGGTGCTCGACGGCGCGCCGAATCCCCCGCTCGGCATCGATGAGCACACAGTTGGCCTCCGGAATGACCCGGTTGAGCAGCACCACGGCCTTCTGCTTGGCCACCATCCGAAGGGCCGAGTCGGTCATCCGCGAGCTGGCAATGACCAGCCCGTCAACCTGCCCGAGCTCCCGCTCGATCGTCTGCCGCTCCACCTTGGGCGACTCATTGGTGTGCGACAGGATCAGCTGATACCCAGCCTCCCGCGCCGCCTCGTACGCCCCCTTGATGATGTCCCCGTAAAACGGGTTGGTCACATCCGCGACAACCAGCGCAATCGCGTTCCGCTGTCCCCCACCGACCCCGGCCCATCCCGCGCCCCCCGCCACCCCCGCCGCGCCCGACCGATACCCGAGCCGCTCAGCCGCCCGAAAAATCCGCTGCGCCGTCTCCACATGCACCCGCCCCGGCCGCGCATAGGCCCGCGACACGGTGGACGCAGCCACCCCGGCCTCCCGCGCCACGTCATAGATAGTCGGGCGCCCCATGTCGACAATGTTAAATCTGTAGCCGCCCCACCGACACCCGACAGCCCACCACACGGCGGTCGAGCGGCCCATCACCTAGCAGCGGCGCAGCGCACCCAGCAACGCGGCTCCACGCCCAGCAACGCGGGCCCCGAACCAGCAGCGGGGATCTACACCCAGCAGCGCAGCTGCGCACCCAACGGCGCGGCTCCGTACCCAGCCATGCGGCCCCAGCCCAGCCATGCGGCCCCAACCCAGCCATGCGGCCCACAGCCCAGCCATGCGGCCCCAACCCAGCGGCGGCCCCAACTCAGCGGCGGCCCCCCAATCCAGTGGCGCCCCATCCAGCTGCCCACCACCCGACGATCCAGCACCCAGCGGCCCGGCAACCGACCAGCCGCCGGGCTGGCTAGTCAGGCGGTCTGGTTAGCAGCTAGTCTACCTAGCCATGGTGATCGCACCGCGCCCGTGGCTGCACGGGTTTCTCGACCTCTGCCTACTGGCCATGCTGCGCGAACGCCCCGATTACGGCTACGGCCTGGCCCAGCGTCTGGCCACCGCGGGCGTGGCCGACGTGCCCGGCGGCACGCTCTACCCGGCTCTCCTACGCCTCGAACAGCAGGGCCTGGCCGAGCCGAGTTGGCAGCCCTCCGAATCTGGCCCCCGCCGCAAGTACTACGCCGTGACCGAAGCCGGCCGCGCCGCCCTCGACACCCAGGTCGCCGAGTGGCACCAGTTCCGCGACGGCATTGACCAACTGGTGACCGCCGGAGTCCCCCGATGACCGCCGACTGGGCCGGGCGCTTCGAGAACGAGCTGCTCCGGCTCGGGCTGCAACCCGCCTGGGCACGACACCTCACCGAGGAAACCGCCCAGCAGGCCGCCGAGTCCGCCACCGCCCCGGACGCTCTGTTCGGCCCCGCCCACCTCTACGCTCGGCACCTGCTGACCGAGCTCAACACGGCGCGGAACCCCCCGATAGCCAATCCCCGGCAAAGCGCCCAGCCCGACTTCCGCCTCGGAGCTCAATCCGACCTCCGCCCTGGGACCCAGCCCGACCCCCGCCACGGGGCCGAACCCGGCCTCCATCCTGGGGCCTCACCCGGCGTCCACCCTGGGAGCCAACCCAGCGTTCACCCCGGGGGCCAGCCCGGTCCTGAGCCCGGGCCCGTCCGGCTCCGGCTGACCGGGGTGAGCAAGCGCTACCGCCGCCGCACCGTACTCAGCAACGTCGACCTGACGGTCCGGGCCGGCGAAGTGACCGCCGTCGTCGGCGCCAATGGCTGCGGCAAGTCGACGCTGCTGCGCATCTGCGCCGGCCTCGTCCGCCCCAGCGGCGGCACCGCGGAGCGCACCCGCCGGGTCGGGTTTGTCCCGCAGGACAGTGGCACCGCCGGCTGGCTCACCGCCGGCGAGCACTTCACGCTCTTCGGTGCCGCAGCCGGCCTCTCCTCCCGGCGCGCCCGCTCCACCGGCGAGCACCTGGCCGGCCGCCTCGCCTGGCGCCCCGCCCGCGACCAGCTCGCCCAGCACCTTTCCGGCGGCACCCGGCAAAAGCTCAACCTCGTCCTGGGCGAGCTGCACGCCCCCGACCTGCTTCTGCTCGACGAGCCGTACCAGGGCTTCGACCAGGGCACCTACCTCGACTTCTGGCAGCAGGTCCTCGCTTGGCGCTACGCCGGGAAAGCCGTTGTGGTCGTCACCCACCTGCTCCACGACCTGGAGCACGTCGACCACGTCTACGACCTCGGAGCCGCCGCATGACTGCCCTGGTGGTGGCGGCCCTCTCCGCACGCGAGGTCGGCCGCCGGCGCGTCGCCCTGGCCCTCATGGTGACTCTTCCGCTGTGGTTTTATCTGCTGCGCCGCGACGTCGAGGGCCAATCGATCCGTATGCTCGCACTCGGCATGGGCTGGGCAGTCTCGGCCCTCACCCTCTTCGTGGTGATCGCCTCACGTGGCGTCGATCCGCGCCTGCGGCTGACCGGCGCGTCCACCCTTGACGTCATCGGCGGCCGGCTCCTGGCCCTGACCGGCGGCGGCGTGGTCCTGGCCCTCGGCTATTGGGCGCTCATTCTGGCTGATCAACGACCTGCCCGGCCCTGGGCGGCCGGCCTGATGATGGTGCTGACCGCGGTCATCGCCGCCCCGCTGGGCAGCCTGGTCGCCGCTCTCCTTCCCCGCGAGCTCGAGGGCGCGCTCGCTCTCCTCAGTATCTGCGCTGCACAGATGCTGGCCGACCCGCCCACGCTGGCGGCCCATCTGATGCCCTTCTGGTCCTTCCGGGAACTGGGCACCTACGTCGTCGACGGCGCCGGCCCCGACTATCTGTGGCGTGGTCTACTGCACGCCGCAGTGACCTGGCTGATCTGCACCGGCGGCACGTACGCCCTCTTCGCCTGGCGCCTGCGGCTGCCCCGATATCCCGAGCCCTGATTCCCCTCTCGCTCCCTCCTCCCGGTTCGCTGTGCTGCTGCCGATGAGGTTGCCACGGCCTGGCGCCGGCCACATCGGACCGGGGTATGAGGGACCGTGGTCCGATGCCGCCATCCCGCCGAACGGCCAGAATGGCGGGCGTCGGTGGCAGCGCTTCTCGAAGCAACGCCGATCGGAAACGAGATCAAGGGTCGAGCCGCAAGGTATTGGGTTCGCCCCGGAGAGGTGGTGGGATGTCCGGGTGGGCGCAACGATCGAGTGGCGGGCGCGTCAGCCGGTGGACCGGGCGGAGGAGCGAGAGTTCCACGTCAAGCGCCCGAGCGGCCCCGTGCCGGTCCTCGCCTGGCTCCCCGCGCAGGCGGCTGGCACACCTCCGCCCCTGGTCCTGCTGGGGCACGGCGGCAGTTCGGACAAGCGCAGCGAGCGGATCGTGCGGCTGGGCCGGTGGTTCGCGGCCGAGGCAGGCTTCGCGGCGCTGGCGATCGACGGCCCTTTCCATGGCGAGCGGATCACCACCGCCATGACCGCCGAGGCCTACTGGGCGGAGATCGCGCGGGAGGGCGCCGAGGCAGTGCTGGACCGGATGGTCGACGACTGGTGGGAGGCTATCGATGCGCTGGGCACCGAGGGATTGGCCGACGATCGGCGCCTCGGCTACGTGGGCCTGTCGATGGGCAGCCGGTTCGGACTGCCGCTGGTTGCCGCCCTCGGGGACCGGTTCCGGGCCGCCGTGCTGGGCAAGTTCGGCCTGCAACAGGGCCCGGCGCTCAACCCGGCGATGAACCTGCCGGAGCGGCTCGCCGCCGACGCCTCGCGGATCACCTGCCCGGTGCTGTTCCACGTGCAGCTGGATGACGAGCTCTTCCCGCTCGATGGGCAGCGCCAGCTCTTCGACCGCCTGGCGACCGACCGGAAGGAGTGGCTGGCCTATCCCGGCCCACACAGCGTGACCGATCCCGGAGCCGAGGCACGCTGGCGCGACTTCATCCGCAACGCTCTGGTCGACAAATAGCAGACGCTCTGGTCGACAAATAGCAAAGGCCACGAGCTCGGGCGCCATCCCGATCGGCGGCGACCGGCGCCCGGTGGTCGAGAACGGCGAGCTGAATGCCGACCACCCGTCCGCCTCGGGAAGGCCGCGTGCGACGGGGCCGCAGAGCGAAGGCTCGGCCGTTCGCCCGAGGGCCGGGGAGCGCCCCGCCGGAGCGGCAGAGCCAAAGCCCGGCCACTCGGCCAGGGCGCGAGGAGCGCCACACCGAGGCACCAAAGCGAAAGCCCGACGGCACCAAAGCGAAAGCCCGACGGCACCAAAGCGAAAGCCCGGCCGCTCGCCCCGGGCGCCCAGAGCCGCACACCGAACGACCGGCCAGTCGACCCCGGCCGCGCAGAGACCATGCCGGAACAGCAGACGGAACCCAGCTACTCGACCCGGGCGCGCAAGGCGCCACGTCGTAGCAGTAGAGCGGAGAGCCCGCCCGCAGGAAGGAGAAGCCAGCACGAGATCAGGCGGTAGATGAGGACAGCCGCCGCGGCGGCCACGGCCGTTGCGCTGGCGGCCGTAAGCCCCGCCACCAGCGCGGTGTCGACCACGCCGACGCCGCCCGGGGTCAGGGGGATCTGGCGCACGATCTGCACGCCCAGGTAGATGCCGGCCAGGGTGACGACCCCGATCGGCAGGCCGACCGCTCGGCACGTCGCGGCCAGGCAGAGCAGGTCGGCGAGCCAGTTGATGGCGAACAACAGCACAGCGACTGCCCAGTCACGGGAGCGCAGACCCGCGCCCGCCTGCCATGCCTCCTGGGCCGAGGCGAGGGTTCGGCGGATCCAGGTCATCACCCGACCGTTGCCGCGGATGGCCGCCGCGAACGAGGGCACGCGACGGCCCGCGATGACGGCGGCGGCGGTCAGCGCCACCAGGCCGCCGACCACGGCCAGCGGGCGCGGGCTCAGGAGCAGCGCCGGGTTGCGGCCGAGCACCGCCCCGCCGCCCGCGAGGTAGAGGAGGGCAAGACCGCCGATCGAGGCCAGACCGGAGACGATCATCGAGGCGGCCGAGTGTTCCTTGCTGACGCCGCCGCGCTGGTATTCGCGCACTGCGTAGGCCGCCGAGACTGCCGCGCCTGCGGGCATGGCGATCGAGATCGCGGTGCGGGCCAGGGTGACCGCCGCGGCACGGCGGGCCCTCAGGCGGACGCCCAGCGCGCGCATCAACTCGCGCTGCTGCCAGGCGAACGCCGCCAGCGACAGGGCCTGGAGCGCGGCGGCTACGACGACCCACCCGTAGTCGGCGTCGGTCAGGGCGCTCAGGAACGCGCGCGGGTCGGGCAGCCGGCCCCACAGACCGAGCGCCGCGAGCGCCAGGCCGGCGGCGAACAGCAGCGGCAGTCGCAGCCGACGCCACCACGCGCGTCCACGCGCCGGCGGCGTGGGCGGGCCAGGACGCAGGCGCCACCACGCGCGTCCACGCGCCGGCGGCGTGGGCGGGCCAGGACGCAGGCGCCACCACGCGCGTCCACGCGGCGTTGATGAGGCTGGCCGCTGCCGCCACCACGAGCGTCCACGCGCCGGCGGCGTGGGCGGGCCGGGACGCAGCCGCCACCACGCGCGGCCACCCGCCCGTGGCGCGTGTGGAACTGGCCGCAGCCGCCACCACGTGCCTCGACGCGCGCCCGGCGCGGGCGAGCCTGGCCGTAGCCGCATCCGCGACCATGTGCGTCGGCCCGCCCGTGGCGTGTGCGGAACCGGCCGCAGTCGCCACCACGTGCGGCGACGGGAGCGCAGGCTGGCCGGGCCGGGGCGCAGGCGCCACCACGTGCGTCGACGCGCGCGCGGTGCGGCCGGGGCTGGCCGCAGCTCGGACCGGAGGGAAGCCACGTCGCGATCCTTACGCACAAGGTCAACCTGGGGCCACCCCATGTGACGTCAGTCGCCGGAGAAACCCCAGAAGTACAGCTCGGCGGGGGTGCCACGCTCGTCGTGCAACACCGCGACCCGGCCGAAACCGGGATATTTGGCCAGGGGGACCAGGAGCGCGACGTGGTCGCGGGTGAGTTTGGTGTCGCCGGCCGCCGCGTAGGCCTCGGCCTCCCCGACCGGCACGATCACGCCGTACTCGGGGTTGCCGTGCTCCTTGACCAGCGCCATGTACTCCTCGAACGTGTCGTAGGAGTACGGCAGGTAGCCGTAGTTCGGCTTCTCGCCCGCGCCCAGCACCTTGTACATGTCGAGGATCGAGTGCGTGCCCTTGAGCCGCACGACCTCCTCGCTCCACAACTCGTCCTCGCTCTTCGGGCGCGACGGGTCGTCGGACGCGTTCTTGCCGCTCACCGCCCACAGGAACTCGCCGGCCTCGAAGACCAACTGCCGGAGGGTGACGAAGGCGAGATACACGTCTTCCTGGTAGGGCATGTAGTAGTCCCACCCCGAAGCGCCCACGCTTCCTCCTGATCTGATCATTTCGACGCGACAGAATAGCCGGGGGCGGGCCGAGTCCGCCCCCATCCCCCGGCTATTTTTCGCGCGTCGCGAGCAGACCCTCAGCAGGCAGCCATCCGGGCGCTCATCAGGCACTCAGCATGCGCCCATATCCTGCCACTGATCGGTCCAGCCCGGCTCCGAGCCCTGCGTCCAATACTTCGCCCTCCAGAGGTGTTTGCCCAGCCCCGACGGCGGACCGCTGGGGTCGCCGTACTTGCTCTTCTCGTGCTTCACCAGGTTCCCCGCCGTGTAGACCGTCCCGAACGCCCACTCGGGCGCATTCGAGCAGCCAGTCGCCGGCGGCAAGGAAGGCGTGGGCGAGGAAGTGGGCGGAGACGTGGGCGGGGACGTCGGCGAGGAAGTGGGCGGGGACGTAGGCGTCGAGCACCCACCCGCCGAGTCGACCGTATCGCTGAACGCGCTGCCCGAGCTCCGGTACGAGGCCGCCTTGGACGAGGCCTGGGCCGGCGACAGCACCTGGTTCTTGGCAAACAAAACCCAGTCCACCTGCTCGACGTACGTGGACAGCCCGCCCGAATGCGCCGCCGTGTCGATGAACCACAGGTTCCAGTTGATGGTCATCGTCTGGCGCGGGTAGTACTTGCCGGAGTGGTCGCCGACCTGCACCCCGTCGATGAAGTAGATCATGTGCCCGTTGGCCACCTGGACCACCAGGTCGTGCCAGCCGTTGTAGCTCTGCCGCTCCTCGGAGTGCACGTTGTCCGCGTACCAGGGGTCGTTCCGGTACGTGTACCAGCTGGTCTGGTAGTTGATCGGCCCGGTCTCGCCCCAGCCGCCGTTCGGCAGGTACTCGGAGATGTCCAGCTCGGAGTAGGTCGGGTCGAGGTCGCCGTTGAGCGGGCTGATCGTGAAGAACGTCTCGTTGATGTGGTCGCCGTCGGTGCCGCCGGTCGGCGCGTCGGTGAACCGGATCCGGCTGGCGTAGGTCCCGTCCAGGAAGCGCTTCTGGGTCGAGTACAGCTCGGCCTGGTTGGTGCCGCCGGCGGTGCCGTCGGTCGAGGCGGTCAACTGCATGACCCGGTCACCGGACGGGCCGGAGGTGGGGAACGAGATGCTGTTCGCCGACCAGGTCGCGCCGGGCACGCCCGGGCCGCCGGAGTACGTGCGGGGTGTCCAGCCGTGCCCGGTCAGCGACGAATCGGCCGACGAGGCGTAATGAAAGTCGTCGAACAGATAGCCGCAGTCGGCCGCGGACGCCGTGCCGGACGAGACAGCGACGGCACCGGACGCGGCAAGAATCGACACCGCGAACAAGGCCAATCGACGTTTGTCGATCAACATGGGCAGACTCCTCCTAATGGGGATGAACAAAACGGGGGATTTACTTGACCGCGCCGGCGGTCATTCCGGCTCGGATGTGGCGCTGGAACGCGACGTAGGCGACGAGCACCGGCAGCATGGCGATGGTCAATCCGGCGAACAGTCCGCCCCAGTCGCTGCGATACCCCTGGCTGACCGACAGGGCGGCCAGACCCTGCGCCAGGACGTACCGGTCCGGGTCGGGATTGAGAACCAGCGGCAGCAGGTACTGGTTCCAGAGCCCGAGGAAATTGAAGATGCCGACCGCGGTCAGGCCCGGCCGGGCCAGCGGCAGCATGACGCGGAAGAACACGGCGCCGTGCGAGCAGCCGTCCAGGAACGCGGCCTCGGCGATCTCGCTCGGCAGGGTGCGGAAGAACGCATGCAGAAAGAAGACCGTGAAGGGTACGGCGTAAGCCGCGTAGACCAGAATCAATCCGGGGTACGTGCCGAGCAGCCCCAGTTGCTGCACGACGAAGAAGAGCGGCACCAGGGCCAGGAACACCGGAAAGAACATGGTCGCGACGAACGTGTAGTAAATCAGCCGGTTACCGCGAAACTCGTAACGCGCCAGCGCGTACGCGACGAGCGCGCCCACCAGCATCGTGAGCACCAGCGCCCCGCCCACCACGATCAAGCTGTTCAGGAAATAGCGGCCGATATTGGCGGAGGTCCAGGCGCGGGCCCAGTTGTCGAACCGCGGCGTCGCCGGCAACGACCAGGGCGAATTGAGGATCTCGTCATCGGTCTTCACCGACGACACGACCGCCCACAGCAGCGGCAGCGCGGTCACCACGGCCCAGCAGAGCATCGCGGCCTGCGGCAGAAAGGACGTCCGCGGCGGCACCACGGCCGAGTCGACCAGGGGACGCACACGCCGAAGAGAAAGGAGGGTCATGCCAGCTCCACCCGTGACGACCGCCCGGCCCGCAGGGCCAGCACCGCGAGGGTCAGCGTCGCGAAGAACAACGCCACCCCCATCGCCGAGGCATATCCGAACCTCCCGTACGTGAACGCGTTCCGGTACAACGACAACCCGATCACCTCGGTGGCGCCGTCCGGCCCGCCCGGCCCCACCGTCATGACCTGCACGACCGCGAACCCGTCGAGCGCCGCGATCCCCAGATAGACGAAGGCCACCTGCACCGTCTCCCGGACGAGCGGAAGCGTGAGCCGCCGGAACGTGGTCCACCCGCCGGCCCCGTCGAGCAGCGCCGCCTCGTACAGCTCCGGCGGGATCCCGTCGATCGCCGCCCGGAACAGCACCACGTAGAACCCGACCGACGACCAGATCAGCACCGCCATCACCGCGGCGAGCGCGAGTCCCGGCTCGGCCAGCCAGCTCTTGGCAAGGAAGCCGAGCCCCACCGCCCGCAGCCCCGAGTTCAACAGGCCCGTGTTGGGGTTGTAGACGAAGCTCCAGAGCACCCCGATCACGACCAGCGACAACAGCTGCGGGAAGAAGTAGACGATCTGGTACCCCGCGGCCCCGCGCCGCGTACGCAACAGGGAAGCCAGGCCGAGACCCAGGGCGATGGTCGCCAGCGGCACCACGACCAGCATCACCGCGTTGTTGCGCACCGCGTCCAGGAACAGCGAGTCACCGCCGAGGCGGGCGTAGTTGCCCGCCCCGACGTAGTGCGCCTCGCCGGACACCCCGGTCCAATCGGTCAAGGACAGATAAAAAGCTTGGGCGTACGGCGAGAGCACGAAGACGACGTGCAGGACCAGCGCCGGCACCAGCGCGCCGAGCAGGAACCGCCATCGGCCGTGCCGCATCAGCGGGTGTACTTCGTGACGGTCGCGTCCTTGGCCAGGGAGTCGGCGGCCTTCTGGATCCGGGTCGACCAGTCAGCCGGGGAGATGCGCCTGTTCACCAGCTCCCCGGTGGCGTCGTCGACCGCTTTGGCGAGCGGCGAATACCACGTACGAAATCGGTAGGTGAAGGTGTTGTCGCCCGCCGCCACGACCGCGTCGCGCACCGAGCCCAGCCCGCTGGACAGGGTCAGGCCGTCGGTCGCGCCCGCCACCGCCGGCAGCGTGCTGTTGGCCTGGGCGAAAGCGGTCGCAGACGCCTTCGAGAAGAGCATCCGGAGATATTCCTTGCCGCCCGCCGGGTTCTTCGCCTTGGACGGGACCAGGTACGACTCGCTGCTGGCCGCCTGCACCGCGGCGACCGGCAGCTGATCCGCTGCGGTCAACGCCGGCACCGCGCCCATCACCATGTCGAAGCCGGCCGGCGCGACGCCCTTCTGCTCGCTCTCCAGCCACGACCCGCACGGGATGAACGCCGCCTTGTGCTGGCACCAGGCCGCCTGCGCCTCGGTGTGCGACAGCGCCTCGGAGCCGCTCATGATGTAGCCCTTGCCGGCCAGCTCGGCGAACGCGGTCGCCGCCTGGACCAGGCCGTCCTGCTTCCAGGCGCCCGGCTGGAGGTTGTCGACCGCCTTGATCAGGTCCTTGCCGCCGACCTTGGCCGCCATGCTCAGCAGCGGGTCGTTGATGTACTCGGGATATTTGCCCTGGTAGGTCCAGGGCGCCAGGCCGGCCTTCTTGATCGTCGCGCACAGGGCGAGCATCTCCGCCCACGTCTTCGGGCAGGTCCAGCCCTTGGCCGCGAAAAACGGCCGGGAATACCAGAGACCCCACACCGTGTACGTGAAATTGAGCGCGACGGTCGAGCCGGCGAACGTCCCGTCGTCGACCACGCCCGGCAGCAGCGTGTCGCGCACCTTCTTGCCCGGCACGTCGAACGCCGGCGCGTCCAGCAGCTCGGCCAGATCGCCGACCTGTCCGGCGCTGACCAGCGTGGCGATGTCGAGCCGCCCCGCGCCGGTGTTGTCCACGACGTCCGGCGGGTTGCCGGCCACGAACCGGGGCTGCATCGCCTCGCCGACCTTCTGCAGGCCCTTGTGGTCGATCTTCGCCTTCGGGTACTTCTGCGTGTACTGGGTCTCCGCCTTGATCGCATAGTCGTCGCCGTAGCCGCCCTTGAAGACGACCACCTCGAGCGGCGCGTCCGCCTTCACGCCGAGCGGGTTGTCGGCGGTCTTCTCGCCGGCGCCGACGCTGTTGCCGCCGCCGTCCTTCTTGCCGGCGGTGACGCAGGCCGTGAGCAGGGGCACGCTCAGCGCGGCCGTCCCGGCCGCTTTGAGCAGGCTCCGCCGGGTCGGGTACGGTCTGAGCTGGGGTTCAGGGTTCATGACGTGGGCCTTCTTCCCTATGCGGTACGCCGGATGCGCCCGGCGTACCGCGCCTCAATTCGTGCGTTGTGTTCCTTCCCGCCGGGCACGTTGTCCGACAGGTAGACGGGCGGCGTCATGCCGTCCGAAAGCAAATTTGCGACGACGTCGATGACGATCTGCTGGGCCAGCAGCGCCGCCGTGATCGAGGAGACGGCACCGACCGCGCCCCCGCCGGGCAGCGGCAGCGCCGCATCGCCGTACGGTGCGCCGTTGTCGAGCACCACGTCGGCGATCTCGCCGAGCTTGCGGCCGGACGGATGCCGGGAGTCGACGCCGGCCGAGTGCTGCGCCGAGGTGATCGCGACCAGCCGGTGGCCACGCTCCTTCACCAGCAGCGCCATCTCGACGACCGCGCCGTTGATGCCGGAGTTGGAGGCGATCACGAAAGCGTCGTCCGGCTTGATCGGGGCCAGGTCGTAGAGCCGGTGGGCGATCTCGGTGCCGCGCTCGACCATCGGGTCGGCGAGCGCCTCGAGCGGGTCCCCGCCGTAGAGCACGATGTCGCGCAGGGCGATCCGGTTGGTCGGGACCAGGCCCCCGGCCCGGCCGGCGATCTCCATGGCGAGGGCCTCGGAGTGCCCGCAGCCGAAGGCCTGGATCACTCCCCCGTTGCGTACGGCCTCGGTCAGGATCTTTGCGGCCTGTTGTTTTTGATCTTGCTGGCCGGTGCCGACCCGGTCGACCACGGCTTTGATCGTGGACAGGAAGTCGTCGCTGGTGACACTCACGGTTGTCCTTTCGGGCGGACGCGCTTGCGGGACGGGATCTTCTCGGGCAAGCGGTGGGCATCCACGGCGCGGACGGTCAGCTCCAGCGCGTCGGCCGTGCGCTCGTACGTCTGCTGGGCGACCGCCACGTAGATCAGGTCGAGCACCAGCAGCTGCGAGTGCAGGGCGGAGAGCGCGGCCAGCCGGAACGTCGTCTCCTGCACGCTGGTGGTGAAGACGACGTCGGCGACCTCGGCGAGCGGCGACCGCCCGAAGCTGGTGACGGCGACGGTGAGCGCGCCGTGGTCGGCCGCCTCGGCGAGGGTTTCGATCACTTCGCGGGTACGGCCGGAGTGCGACAGGCCGATCGCGACGTCCCCGGGCAGCAGGAGCGCCGCGTTGGTCAGCGCGGTGTGCGAGTCGCTGCGGTGCCAGACCGGCACCCGGATCCGCTCGAGCCGGAACGCCATCTCCCGGGCGGCCGTGCCGCTCGACCCGAGACCGAAGATCTCCACCCGCTGGGCCCCGGCGATCGCGGCGGCGACCCGCTCGACCGCGGCCACGTCGAGCCCCGCCGCCGTGCTCTGGATCGCCCGGGTGTCGGCGGCGGTGACCACGCCGAGCACGTCGGTGAGCGGGTCGTCCGGGGCGATGTCGCCGCTGATGTCGGTCTCCCAGCGGGCCTGCTCGGCGCGCCCGGTCTCGGTGGCGATGGCGACCCGCAGGTTCGCGTACCCCTTGAAGCCGAGCGTCCGGCTGAACCGGGTCACGGTCGCCGTGCTCGTGCCGGACCGCTCGGCCAGGTCGACGATGCTGGCGTGCGCCGCCGTCTCCGGGTCGGCCAGAATCGTCTCGGCGATCCGGGCAAGAGCCTCCGGCATCTGCGGTCCTTCGATGCGCAGCCGCCCGAGCAGCCCGCCGCTCTGTGTCACGGTGGTAGTCCTTTTCATCGATTGCCGTTGCCGATGAAAATTACGACCGTCGACGCCGCTAGTCAACAAGAACTTTCTATGCTTCGATCCCCACCATGGACCTCGTCGTAGGGGTGGACGCCGGCGGCACCGCCTCGCGAGCCGTCGTGGCCACCCTCACCGGCAAGATCGTCGGCCGCGCCTCCGCCGGCCCCGGCAACCCGCTCTCCCACGGCGCCGCCGCGGCCTGCGCCATCGGCGCCGCGGTCCGCGGGGCCCTGCACGGCCACGACCCGGCCCGGGTGACCGGCGGGGTCCTGGGCCTGGCCGGCACCAGCGCGGCGGCCTCCCCCGCGATCGCCGCCGCCTTCGCGCAGATGTGGGCCGGCCTTGGCCTGCGCTGCCCGATGCGCCTGGTCGGCGACGTGGTCACCGCCTTCGCCGCCGGCACCCCGGCCCCCTCCGGCCGGGCCCTGATCGCCGGCACCGGCGCGATAGCCGCGCACCTGACCGACCACCAGATCACCGCAACCGCCGACGGCCTGGGCTGGCTGCTGGGCGACGAGGGCTCCGGCCGCTGGATCGGCCTGCAGGCCCTGCGCCACACCGTCCGCAACTGGCCCCCACCCTCAGCCGCCGACCCGCACAGCCCGGCCGAAAAACTCGCCGCCACCGCCGACCCGAGCTGGCGCCCACGGCCGCCCACCACCGCCATCGCCGAATCCACGCGGCGCGGCCATGAGCTGTCCGTCGCCGTGGCCGCTCACGCCGGCGCGACGTCGGCCGACGCCCTGATCGCCTGGGCCCAGGCCCTGCCGCTCGCCGACATCGACGCCTTGGCCCCACTGGTCTGCACCGCCGCCCGCGCCGGCGACCCGGCCGCCGCCGCCATCGTCACCGCCGCCGCGGCAAAGCTCCTGGCCACCCTGACCGAGGTCGGCGGCAGCGGCCCCGTCGTGCTGGCCGGCGGCCTGCTGGCCGGCGACACCCCGCTCCGCGACCAGGTTCTCGCCAGCCTGCGGGCCCGCGCCATTCCCACCGCCACCAGCCACGACCCGGCCGCGGCCGCCGCCTGGCTAGCCGCCCGCCCGCTGACCCCACTCGATCCGGCCCGGCTGCACGCCAACCTCCTGCCCTGATCCGGCGCCGCCCGCGTGGGAGCCGATGACCGAAGAGGAGCTCGAGCACACCTTCGGAACGACCGATGTCCCCAGCGGCTGCGTGCTTACGTGGTGGGGCGGATACGCCGCATCCACCCCGGTGGACGTGTCGATGGCCGCCGGCCTCAGATCCTGGTCAGGACGACGGCTGCCACCTCTTTTTCGTCGGCGAGGTTCTGAGCGTCGTCGCCGCCGTAGGAGTAGACGTCGATTTGCACGGTGCCGTGAAGGACGTAAAGGTGGCCGGCCAGCATGAAGGCGTCGTCGCCCACCCCATCGACCGCTTCGGCGTCCGGCCCGATCTGCCTGGTGAAACCGGACCTGGTGGTGCGGGTGAGGAAGAGGGCGAGCTGCCCGCCGTCCTGCTGCCACTGACAGTAGCGGGTCGACTCGCCGGGTTTGGCGCCGTCCTCGTCGATCCGGGTGACCCGGCGGCCGGTCAGGTCGACGACCTCGTGGCGGCTGAGCAGCGTGCACGGGTCGGGTAGGTCGCCTCGGTTCGTCGCCGAGCCGAAGCCACTGGTCGCTTTGGCAGTCGCGGTCGGCCGGCCGGCCGCGCCTGCCGGGGTGCCGGCCGCCGTGGAGGTGAATAGGCCGAAGCCGGAGAGGAAAGTCGCGGCGACGGCAGCGACCAGGAACGGGAAGTCATGGCGAGGGTGCATGATGATCAGACTCGTGGTCGCCGGAACCGCACGACCGTGGTCGCACCGCAGATGACTCTCCAGGATGACCAACTTCAGCCATTACGGTAGAAACTCGCGCTTCGCGGCATGGCCGGATGTGGAACAGCGGCAAATCCGCGCATCCGATCATGGGCCGGTATCAGGCTGCGTGGTGCTGGCCGTTTGTCGGTGGCACCACGGTGAACTGGCTCGCGGCATTCAGCCGGGTGACAGCCTGTTCGGGTAGTTCGTAGCCAAGCCCTGCCAGGCCGGCGGTCAATTGGTCGGCGGTGCGGGGGCCGAGCAGCACCGATGTGATCATGGGCCGGCGGGTCAGCCATGCCAGGGCGATGGTGGCGGTCGTGGCGTGTAGTTCGGCGGCGACGGCGGCAACGTCGTCGGCGATGTCGAAGTGTCGTGGAGCGAGCAGGCCGGTCACGAAGGCGCGGGCCATCGGGCTGGGCATGTCGGCCCACTGTGCTAACCGTGATCCGGGTTCCGGTGCGGTGCCACGCCGGTACCGGCCGGCGAGCAGGCCGCTGCCCAGCGGGCTGTATGCGAGAACGCCGAGGCCCTGCTGCAGGCAGGTGGGCAGGATCTCGGCTTCGACGGCGCGGGCCATGATGGAGTAGTTGGCCTGGAGACTGACGAACGGCGTGCCACCGTTGCGTTGCGCCGCCCATTGCGCGGCGACGATGCCCGCGGCGGTGAAGTTGGAGCAACCGATGTAGCGCACCTTGCCCGAACGTACGAAGTCGTCCAGGGTCGCCATCGTTTCTTCGACAGGCGTGTCCGGATCAGGCACGTGGCACTGGTAGAGGTCGATGTAGTCGGTGTTCAGCCGGCGCAGGCTCGCCTCGAGCGCGCGGGTCAGATGAACGCGCGACAGGCCGCGATGATTGGGCCCGGTGCCCTGTGGTGCTGCCCCTTTGGTGGCCAGGACGACGTCGGCGCGGCGCGACGCGATGGCTCGCCCGATGATTTCTTCGCTGCTTCCGCCGCGGTAGGTGTCCGCGGTGTCGATCAGATTGTGTCCGGCGTCGAGGAAGGCGCCGATGATGCGATGGGCTTCGGCCTCGGGTGTCGGCGCCTGCGGGTCGGTGCCGAAGTTCATCGTGCCCAGCGCTGCCGCGGAGACGCGTAGGCCGGAACGTCCCAATGTCGCGGTCTGCATGCTGCCCCCGTAGAATCGGAATCGTGATTCCGCATAAAAATACGGAACCGAGATTCCGCTTGTCAACCGAGTCGGTGAGCGCGGCGTGATTCGTTCGGATGCCGCGCGCAATCGGGCCAAGGTGCTGCAGGCGGCCGAGGCCGTCCTGGACGAACAGGGGCTGTCCGCTCGCATGGACGAAATCGCTCACCGGGCCGGCGTCGGTGTCGGCACGGTCTACCGGCACTTCGCCACCAAGGAGGCTCTCTACCAGGCGATCGTGACCGGCCGCGTCGATCTGCTCCTGGACCAGGCCACACGGCTGAAAACGACCGCGACACCGGAGACGGCGTTCTTCACCTTCTTCGCCGAGATCGTCGCCGACGCCGCGCGGAAAAGAGCCCTGACCGGCGCCCTGCACAGTGCGGGTATCGACATCAAGGCCCAGCAGACCGACCAGCAAGCGCGCATGCGCACGGCGATCACGGACCTGCTGCACAACGCTCAACGCGCGAACGCCGTCCGGCCCGACGTCGACCTGCCCGAGATACTCGCCCTCCTGCGAGGCGCCACCATGGCGGCCGAAACCGGCGACTATCCAGGACCGACCCTCGACCGCAGCGTCGCCGTCCTCTTCGATGGCCTACGACCCCAAGCTGCCGGCAGAGGCCAATAGTTCTTGAAGGACGCCCGCTCCAAGGCAAATGCCGCGCCGCCGGCAGCGTGCCACCGTGCCCGGCGTCGGACGACTGCTCCCGGGTGTCGATCTCAGCGATGAACCGGCTCTGGGCTGACGGCAAGACCCCGGTCCGGGTGGACTGACCGACCGGGTCCCGCCCGCGAGATGATGGGCGGATGCGACGCCTCGTTGTAGGTCACCTGTCCTGCCTGGTGTCCGGCACCGGCCCGGCGGTGGTCCTGCTGCACGGGCTGGCGGGCAGCGGCCGGGAGATGATGTTGTCGCTGCCCGGACACCGGATGATCGCCCCCGACCAGCGCGGGCACGGCCGCAGCGTGCGCCGCCCCGAGGACCTGTCCCGCGCCGCCTACGTGGACGACGCCGCCATGGTGATCAAGGAACTGGCCGACGGCGGACCGGTGGCTCTGGTGGGGCAGTCGATGGGCGCGCACACCGCGCTGCTCACCGCGGCCCGGTACCCGGAACTCGTCGACCGCCTGGTCCTGCTGGAGGGCGGCGTGGGCGGCAGCGAGGACGATTACCCGACCCAGCTCGGCGAGTGGTTCGCCGCCTGGCCGGTACCCTTCCCGTCCGCCGCCGCGGCGATCCGGTACCTCGGCGAGGGTCCGCTGGCGCGGGCGTGGGCGCGGGACATGGAACGGCGCCCGGACGGGCTGCGGCCCCGCTTCGACGCGGACATCATGGAGGCGGCCATCCGGCCGGTGGCGCAGACGGCGTGCTGGGCGCAGTGGCAGCGGATCCAGGCGCCGACGCTGCTGGTCCGCGGCGCGCAGAGCCGGGTACCGGACGAGGAGATCGACCGGATGCGCGAGCTGCGACCGGAGGTCCGGGTCGTGACGATCCCCGACTCCGGCCACGACGTCCACCTGGACCAGCCGGCGGCCTGGGCCTCGCTACTGGCCGACTTCCTCGGCGCGGGCGGTCGGAGTGCCGCAGACGGGGCAAGTCGCCGCGACCGGCCGCCAGGCCGTGGTCCGTTCGCTGCGGCGGGTGGTTGACGGACACGGAAACGGGTTGCGCAAGGGTTCGCCGTGGTCACC
>NZ_JAOSZE010000076.1 GCF_025630775.1 Actinoplanes sp. KI2 | reverse complement strand
CTGAAGGGTTTCGTCAAGAGCGGCCTGATCGCTGGGACTTCCCAGACGGTGAAGGTCACCATTGGCGCCGGTGACCTGTGGTTCTGGGACGACGTGAAGCACAAGAAGGTGTCCCCCACAGGTGACTGGACCATCCTGGCCGGTCCGAGCTCGGCCGGCGCAGACCTGAAGTCGGTGCGCCTGCGAGTGACCGGACACCGAACGGCCGGCGTCGAGGTGGTCTCGGCCCAGCCGGATGCCACCGAGTTGAGCCTGGACACCCCCGACAACCGGATCAACGCCCAACTGTCGGTCACCAAGCACGACACGACGTTCTGGGATCTTTCCGATCGGGCGCTCAAGGTCAAGTACACCTCCTCCAACCCGGCGGTCGCGACGGTCGACGCCGGCGGCTCGGTCAAGCCCGTGTCCACCGGCGCCGTCCTGATCACGGCAAAGGCCACGGCCGACGGGGAGAGCAAGTCGACCACATTCCCGGTCGTGGTGACCTCCGGCGCACCGGACGCCACCGGCTCGGCGTTCCCGAACTCTTACACGTCGCGGGTCGACTTCGGTGACCGGAAAGTGACGCTCGACCAGGCATCCTCGGGGACGAAGCTGTCCGCGAGTGTGTTCCCGGCCAACCCGACAACGACGTACAGCTACCGGATCGCCCCGATGGACACCAACACCGCCGGAGCGAGCGTCACCTCGGCGGGAGTCCTGACTGCGGGCAGGACCGGGCACGTACGGGTCACTGTCACAGCAACCGGTGCCGGCGTGCAAACGTCAGAATCCGCCCTGGTCACGATCACACCCAGGTGCCGGCTCGGCGGCGTGGGGCCACCGCCGGCCGGCGGCTCGCCCCGGGGTGCCGACGAGTTGCCGATCGACCGGGGCAACGGCTCCGTTCAAGCCATCGCCCAGACCATCAGCTGATCTCGCGTCACGTGGCCGGCCGCGAACGATCCTCCCGAACAGCCGGGTAGCCCGAGGGTGTCAGGTCCTCCGGCTATCCGGCAACGCGGCTCCGCCGCCTCGAATCCTGTTGGCAGGCCGGCGGGTAGCGGCAAGCCAGCAGACCGGCGGCGCCGGTCCGGGAGAACCAGACGGTGTAGCACCGCACTCTCGGCACCCCGCAGGTCAGTGGTGCAGGTGCGAGCGTCGTAGTCGGATCCAGCGGTAGCCGTAGCCATCCAGCTCAAGATCGCACAGGTCGAGGTCCGGGTATTCGCGGTCGCTGAACACCTCGACCGGCTGGCTGTCGTCGTCGGGTTTGACCGGCAGGCTGATCCGGGTCGGATGGTCACTCAGGTTGTGCAGGAACACGATCGAACCGCTGGGGGCGTCGGCGCGGTGCGCGAACACGTGGGCCGGCTCGACTCGTATCACACGGTGGTCGCCGACGCCGATCTCGCCGCACTCGAGCCTGGTGTGCAGCATCCGTTCGAACCACACCAACAGCGAGTCCGGGTCCCGGCGCTGGTCGGTCACGTTGACCTGTTCGTACGAGTACGGGCCCTCGCTGATCATCGGGCGGACCAGGTCCTGCGCCGCCGCGGTGCTGAAGCCGGCGTTGGGGGTGGGCGACCACTGCATGGGCGTACGGATCGCATCACGCTCCGGCAGTCGCAGGTCCTCGCCCATGCCGATCTCGTCGCCGTAGCGCAGCACCGGGGTGCCGGGCATGGTGAACTGAAGGCTGTGCGCCATCCGCAGCCGGCGCTGGCCGCCATCGAGCATCGTGGCCATGCGGCGGCGAATGCCCCGGCCGTACAGTTGATGGCGGCGTTCGGGGCCGAAGGCGGCGAAGATTGTCTCCCGTTCGGATTTCGGCAGGTTTGACAGGTCGACTTCGTCGTGGTTGCGGAGAAACGTGGCCCATTGACCGTGGCGGGGCAGGCGGGGCAGCGTTGCCAGCGCCTCGGCGACGGCTTTGGAATCCTGCTGGGCCAGAGACAGCATGAGCGCCTCGTTGAGCCGGAACGCGAAGAGCATCTGCAGCCGGTTCGCCGCTCCGTCCGCACTGCCGAAGTACTGGATCAGGTCGTCGTTGGGCACGTTGGCCTCGGCCAGGAATACCGCGTCGCCGCGACGCCAGGACATCCGTTCCCGCAGCTCGGTGAGTACCGAGTAGTCGCGGTTTTCCGGGTCTCGGCCGGGCTCGGTGCATTCGATCATGAACGGCGCGGCGTCGATGCGGAACCCGCTGACCCCGAGCCGCTCCCAGAACGACACGACCTTGGCGAGTTCTTCGCGTACGTGCGGGTTGGCGATGTTGAGATCGGGCTGGAAGTCGTAGAAGCGGTGGTGGTACCAGGCGCCGGCCTGGTCGCTGTAGGTCCAGGTCGTCTCCTGGACACCGGGGAAGACCATGCCTTCGCGGCGGTCGGGTGGTTCCTGCTCGGACCAGACGTACCAGTCGCGGTGTTCCGAGCGGGGATCGGAGCACGCCGACGTGAACCAGGGGTGCCCGTCGCTGGTGTGGTTCAGCACGAGGTCCAGCATGATTCGCAGGCCACGTTCGTCGGCGACGTTCATCAGCTCGGCGAAGTCGCCCAGACTGCCGAGGGTCGGGTCGATGTTGTAGTGGTCGGTGACGTCGTATCCACCGTCGCGCCATGGGCTGGGGTGGATGGGGCTCAACCACAGTGTCGTCACGCCGAGCCGGCCGAGGTAGTCGATCCGGCTGATCAGGCCACGCAGGTCACCTATGCCGTCGCCGTCGGAGTCCTGGAACGCCCGCACATCCAGGTTGTAGATGACCCCGTTGCGGTACCAGCGTTCAGCCACCGTCACCCCTCGAAATGCCCAACCCATAGGGGCACAGCCGAAGCCCCTGTCGATCACTGGCTCAGCATTGCCGCTCCTGCGGTCGACGTCGATTGGCAGCACTGCCAATAGCGCGGCTGTCAGTACTCGCCGCCGAGCGTGCGGGGCGCAGGAATTCGAGGCAGGGGCATGGGCATTTCTGCCAATACCGGCCTAAGGGAAGGGCCGCGTGTAATGGAGACCAGCTCCGGCCTGGAGCGTCTGAGGAATCCGCGACGAGGAGGCAGCGTGAAGGCGGTGGTCTACGAGGGGCCGAGGCGGGCGATGGCGGGGGCGGGTGCGTGACATGGCTGGAGAGCTGAACGGACGCCGGATCGCCATCCTCGCGGCCGACGGGGTGGAGCGGGTCGAGCTGGAGCGGCCGCGGCAGGCGCTGGAGGGCGCCGGCGCCCGCACCGTCGTCGTCTCCATCAGCAGCGGTGAGATTCAGGCGCGTGACCACGACCTGGAGGACGCCGGCACCTTCGCGGTCGACCAGCTGGTCGGCTCGGCGTCGGTCGAAGACTACGAGGCGCTGCTCCTGCCGGGCGGGACGGTGAACCCGGACAAGCTGCGGATGGAACCCGCCGCGGTGAAGTTCGTCCGAGACTTCGTACGGTCGGGCAAGCCGGTCGCTTCGATCTGCCACGGCCCGTGGAGCCTCGTCGAGGCCGACGTCGCACGTGGGCGCCGGCTGACTTCGTGGCCGAGCGTGCGCACCGACCTGCGCAACGCCGGGGCCGAGGTGGTCGACGAGCAAGTCGTCACCGACGGCAATATCACGACGAGCCGGTCACCCGACGATCTGCCGGCGTTCTGCGAACGCATCGTGCAGGAATTCGCCAAAGCACCGCAGTCCGCCGACGTGAGAGGCCGCCGATGACCGCGACCTCGCCGATCGGGAACGTGGCGTCCCTCGCCGCCCGCGACGCCGGGCGCCACGTGCGGGCGGCCGTCAACCCGTCCGCTGCCCGCCCGACCGGCCACGCCCGGTCGGGGAGGTGACCGGCCCGCGGTCGACGATTCTGTCGTGGCGTCGCTTGCTGATCTGTCTCGGCGGAGGGATATGCGCGGCGGGACTGATGATGCTCCTCGGCCTTCCGGAGATGGCGATACTCGTCGGTTGGGCCGTCGCCGCCGGCGGCCTGCTGGTCTGGGTGTGGCGGATCAGCTGGCCGTGCGACTCCGACGGGACAAAACGGCTGGCCGAGGACGAGGGGCGGACCCATGTCACGGATGCTTCCGTGCTGGGTGCGGCGGTGGCCAGCCTGGCCGCCGTTGTCGACGCCCTCGCCGGGTCCGGTATGCACGACGCGGTCGGCGTGGCCACCGGGGTGCTCGGCGTCGTAGTGGTGGTCCTGTCGTGGGCGCTGGTCAATATGGTCTTCGCCCTGAAATACGCGCGCTTGTACTACTCGGGCGGGGACGGCGGCATCGAGTTCGGCCAGGGAAAACCGCCTACTTACAGCGACTTCGCCTATGTGGCGTTCACCGTGGGGATGAGCTTCGCGATATCGGATACGCAGGTTGTGGACACATCTATCCGTAAGGTTGCCCTAGGACACGCAGTGCTGTCCTTTCTGTTCGGGACCGTCGTCATCGCGGTGGCGGTGAACGTGGTGACCAACCTGGGGCAGTAGTCACGAGCCTGCTCCGCTGCGGGCCGGTCGTCGTTCATGTGGGGAAAACGACCGGCCCGGTGCCACGAAGCGGTCACGTCAGTCCGGCGTTGGCGTGCGTGATCGCTTCGTCGACCCGCAACGCGAGATCAACGTCCTGTGCGGTGACTGCGCCCGCGTTGGTGGTTCTGACCAGAAACTGGGCGGTCCGCTCGTCGGGACGACTGATTCGCGGCCCGCGGCCCAACTGCTGCTTGAGCCGGTCCACTCGGAGCAGCACTCGTTCCAACTGGTCGGGTGGTAGCACCAGGGTGCGGGTGATCGCGCGCGAGTCGCCGGTCCAGTCCGGCAGCCGCCGTAGCGCCGCCTGTAGTTCCTCCTCGTCGATCGCGGCGGCGTGGCCGTCCGGCCCGACCAAGCCACCGCCCGGCTGCGGCGGCCGGGTCAGCTCCGCCAGCTCGTCCGGTAGGTGCAGGGCGCCCAGGAGGTCAGGGTCCTGCGCGGCGACGGCCGCGAGCACCGCCTGGATACGCATCCGAGCCTGTTCGGGCGGGCAACCCAACTGTCCGCCTACGTCCTGGACGAAACCGATCACGTCTGTTCGCCGGATCGGGGTGCTGAGGTCCTGCCCGTCGGTCAGCTCGGGCGGCACCACGTCGAGCAGCCGCCGGCGGGCTACCTCATCCACCATGCGGGCCAGGACCGAGACCGTGGCCCGGCCGGCCTCGCGCGCGGTGTCGAAGTCTGCCCCGATCTGCTCTGCCGCAGACGTCACCAGTTCCCGGTAACGCAGCCGTAGCGCTCCCGTGTCCGGGGTATTGTCGCCGGTCGGCGGGGGCCGGCGCGGCCAGGTCGGATCGGGTTCCGGTGCTTCCTGCGGCCGAGGTGCCCGTGGCCCGGGCTTGTTTGCACCCTCCGGAGGCGGCCCGTCCTGCTCCGCCCGTTCGGCATGCTTGGCATGGCGCCGCTGTTTCGAGGAACCCAGGCTGACACCGGCCTCGCTGGCCTGGTGCCCTTTCTCCTGGGCCGCTCTGGCCAGGGCGCGTCGCTTGCGGTTGTCGCCTTCCATCTCCTTAGCCATGCCGTGGCGTTCCCCGAGGCTGGGTGTCCATGCGAGAGGTCCGAAGAATCTGCCGCGTCCTCGATGTCCTTACTCGCAGTGCCCGTAGGGCCAGGCCCGTAGCGCTGCGTGTCGGGCCGAACTCACTGTGTGCGGCGAGCCCCTTGACCGCTTGGAAGGCCGGCCGTGCGGATAGGCAGTGTGCGCCCCGCCGGATACCCAGCAGCACGGACACAACCAAGCACGCAGCGACTTTTCGCGCCATCTGTTCGGGTGGGGTCACGGGCGTGTACGCGTCGCAGCGCATGGAACCCCCCATAAGGCACCCGTGATGACGGCTTGTAAACGCCCTGTCACGAATGTCGAAGGTGGATAACAACTACCCCCTGCCAGGGTCGCGCACCGGCCGTCAACCGGGGCAGGCGACGGATGCAGTCGCGATCTTGGTACGCAAACAGGACAGTGCGAAACATCGTCCCGCATTGATTGACCAGTGCAGTTTTCGACGGAACGGAGAGGCTATGCAGGAGCTCATGACGAGCGCGATGGCTCTTGCCGTGGAGATCAACCGGATCACCGCTGGGTGTGGTCCTCCCCGAGAGCTGCCGGGCCTGTGGGATCCGTTGCGTGAGATCGTGCCGTTCTCGGCGGCCTGGCTGGGGGTGCTGGACGGCCTTGGCCACCGTTTCCTGACCGCCGCCGCGTTGGGCCATGACGCTGCGGCGCGGACGTACATCGAGTCGCGCGGGTACCGCTCCAAGGTGGAGTCGTCGGGTGTGCTGGCCGGTCGCCGGCCGATACGCCTGCGGACCGACGGGAGGCCGTCGGCTTTTCCTTCCCCGGAAGGGCTGTGGTCGTCGGCCGGGCAGCACGACGGTCTCGGGATGCCGCTGATCGCCATGGACGGACGACCGGTCGGCCTGCTCATTCTGCTCACCGAGGCCACCGGCCAGCCCAGCGACCCCGACTGCCAGGTGATCGGCAAGATGGCGCCGATGATCACCGCAGCGATCGACCCGATGAACTCGATCACCGGGTTGGCCGGTCTGGTCGTCGACGCCCGCGCTTCGGCGGTGATCGGCCCGGGCTCCGCGGTACACCCGTTGCCCGGGTCACCAGCGCATCCGCTGCTGGCGACCGGCCGCCGGGTGGTCGCCATCGCCTCGGAACGCCTGCGGACCCACGGCAGCCCCACATCCTTCCTGTACCCGGACCCGAGCCGCGAGACCGACGACTACCTGCGCATCACGGTGATCGCCTGCCCGCCGATCCCGTCGTCGCCGTTTGTCCAGCTCATGATCGCGTCGCCGCCGGGCGATCTGCACGGTCTGACCCGGCGCGAGCTCGAAGTGCTGGGGTTGGTGATCGACGGCGCGACCAATCGGCAGATCGCCTCGACGTTGTTCATCACCCAGCGCACCGTGGCGGCACACCTGGAACACATCCGGGTCAAACTCGACGCGCCGACCCGCACCGCGGCCGCCGTCCGGTCGCTGGACCACGCCCTGTTCCTGCCGCCCAACCTGGCCGGCCCGCACGATTGACCCTCTTGCGGATCTGCGAACGAAATCAGGCGGCGGATCGAGTCGTCCTGCGACCAGCCGGATCATTCCTGGTCGGTTTCGGGGCGGCTGGTGCCCGGTCGCGGCGAGGGCCTCGCCGCCTCCTCCGCGGCCCGGATGCCGGCCGCGGCGTCGGTCGCCTGCTCGGCCGGTGTGCCCGCGCCGGCGTCTCTGCGGGGACGTGCAGCCCGTGGATCGGGGCCGGCCAAATGCTCCGCCGCGGCGTCTGCGGCGACGTCCATCATTCGCCGGACAGCCTGCCGGGAACGGTCGGTGACCAGCGGTAGCGTCTGCTCGGCGGCGCCCACGACCCGCTGCGCCGCCCGCCGCGGCCGTTCGGTCAGCGACGGCGGGCGCCACGGTTGGGTGGCTGGGCGGATCGCCGCCTCGATCTCGACCCGGAGCCGGTCCACGGCGGTGAGCAGCGCGCCGTGCTGCTGCCAGGCCGCGGCGTCGGCGTGCGGGTCGACCAGCAGCAGCCGGCCCAGCTGCTCTCGCCGCTGGTACAGCTGGTCGAGCTGCGCGGCCACGCGGGCGCGAGTGGTGTCGACCGGCTCAGCGTCGGTGGCGACGGCGGCCACGCCGTCGAGGGCCGCGGCGGCGAGGTCGAGCACGTCGGCGAGAGCTTGGCGGGCGGCTGCGGGATAAGCCTCCTGCTCGAGTTCCGGCGGCAGGTAGAACGTCCGGTCGAAGATCTCGCGGCACAGGGCGCGGACGACGATGGTGCAGTACTCGATCGCGGTGAGGGCCGTGCGCAGTCGCGGCTGTGCCACGCGTACCTCGCCGCCGCGGGGGTTGAGCACGGCGCTCTGCTCGGCCCGGACCAGCGACTGGTCGGCCTCGAGAACCGATGCGCTCAGGCTTCGGGCCGCGGTGAGCCAGTCCTGCGCGGCCTGGCGCGACCAGCCGGCGCGTAGTTGTGCGGCGAGCGAGCGCAGGAAGTCCCCGAGGCGGGTGGCCAGGCCGGCAACCGCGGAGCCGGCCGATTCCACGTGCACCGGAGGAGCGATCGCGAAGTTCACCGCGATGCCGGTCGCCGCGCCGATGAGCGTCTCGTACACCCGGCCGGTCGCCGCCTGCGACGCCGCGGCGCCGCCGACCGCAAGGACGAGCATCGCGCTGATCGGCACCTCCAGGGTGTGCGGCCCGAGGCGAAGGACCTGCCCGAGTACGAGACTCACGGCCACCACGATCCCGAGGCTCCACCAGCTCAGCCCCACGACGGTGGCCAGCCCCACCGCCACCAGGACGCCGGCCAGCACACTCAGGACGCGCTGGAGTCCTTCGGTGACCGTCTGGTACACGGTCACCTGCACCACCAGGATGGCGGTCAGCGGCGCGAGAATCGGTGTCGCCGTGGTGTTCAGCAGATCCGCGGCGACGTACGCCACGACGGCGGCGAGCGTGACCTTCGCGGTCTGTATCCCGGGAATGCGGCCCGACCGCGCAAGCACCGCCGTCCGAGGGCGGCGCAGGAAGCTGGTCAGCCGCATCGCTCCTCCTCGTCGGCTGTGGCGGCCTCGGCTGGTCGGTGCGCGTTCAGGTGCTGTCGACCGTACCCGCCCGCCGCCGCGGCGTTCGTCAGGGACCAACACCGCGGCGGACTTATGGGTCACGTTTTCATGTGCTGATCGAGATCAGGTTCTCCACCTCCGTGACACCGGGCGCCGACCAGGCGACACGTTCGGCCTCGCGGCGCTCAGCCCAAGAACGTACGCTCCCCGTCAGGATCACCTTGCTGCCCTGGGTGGCGACGTGGATCCGTTCCGCGTCCGTCTCCGCCGTCCGCACCAGGGCGTCCTCGATCTTCTTCTTGAGCTCATCGGGCGACGGGCCGGTACGCGGCCGCACGGTGATGAGATTGCTGATCCCCTTGACGCCGGTGAGGTTCCGGACCACCCGTTCCGCCTCCCGCCGCTGGTAGTCCCAGTCCACCTCGCCGCGCAGGGTGACCCAGCCGCCGGACACCGAGACCTTCACCATGTCATCGGGTACGAGTGAGTCCATCTCGAGCGCCCGTGCGATGGACTGGGCGAGGTCGACATCGGTCTGTTCCTCGCTGGGGGCCAGGCGTACCTCGATGTTGTTGACGACGGCCTTGACCCCGCGGATACGAAGCGCCGCGCGTTCGGCGGCCCACTTCTTGCTGAACGTGTCCACCCGGCCGGTCAGCGTCGTCACCCCGTTCCGCACGGCCACGCCGATCTCGTTCGGCGCGATCTCGGCGTTCCATTTCAACTCGCGCAGTACGTCACGCTGGATTTCCTCATCGGTCTGGCTGGTTACTGTGCTGGCCACGCGGTCCTCCTCGACTTCTCGGTCGTCAGCTGTTCGGGCTGCTCGTGCTGCGGTAGGCGACGGCCCGTTTCGACCCTCGGCCCGGATCGGATGACTGCGGCTCACCCGCGGCAGGGTAGAAGCGCCTGCTCCTCAGAAGAAGCCGGCGAGCGCGTCGCGGACGCGGTCCGCCGTTTGCGCCAAGGCCCGCGGCTCGGCCCACGCCGGGTCTCGGGGGCCTGCCTCGGCGGCCGCCGCCTCGGCCGCGCGGACCGCCCGGCCCATCTCCCTGCGCTCCTGCACCGGCACGGTTCTGCGGAGCTGGGGGAACTCGTCGTGTTCCTCACCGCGGGAGTGGGGGGCCACCACGTCGCGCAGCCCGCCGATCGTGTCGTCGAGACGGCCGTGGGCGGCGGCGCGTACGGCGTCGGACAATGCGTCGCTGATCCGGCTCTCCTCGTCGACGAGACGGTCGGCCAGATGGTCGTCCGGGCACAACCGCCGGATCAACGGGTGGATCACCCGCTCCTCCGTGATCTCGTGCATGGCGATCAGCTGCGCCAAGTCGCCGAACGCCACGCGCTTGTCGTCTCCGGTTGACCTGGCTGCACTGTCGAACAGCCGGTTCGTCCGAGCGTGGTGCTCGGTCAGCAGCTCCAGCACGTCCTGCCCGCGGTCCGGCCGCGTCCGCCGGCGGCGCCGGCGGGCGGAGCGGACGCCTTCCTGCCGGGCCGGGTTGGGGATCCAGGCCGGCGGCCGGTCGGTTCGCAGGGTCACCGGCTCGGGCAGGCCCTCGCCGATGACCTCGTGTGGGTCACGCCCGGAGAAGCGCCGCAGCATGCTCGAAGCCGTGTGCAGATGTGCCAGCTGCATCTGTAGATGCAGTTCCCACATCGGCCTGAGCCGCCGGTCGTCCTCTTCGGCCATGAACGCGTAGTAGAGGTAACAACCCGCCGACTCCTGGACGACCAGTGCGTCCCAGCTTGCTGGCCACCGTCCGGCCGCCTGCACCATCCAGTCGTGCAGCAGGGACAACGGCTGCATCGCCGGGGGAGAGGGTGTCCGGCTGCGAGCCGGCGTGGTGGGCAGCGGGGGCGACAATCTATCCACCTCGGCGGCAACCTGACCGGCCCACGGGAGATGTGCGCGGCTGGCGAGGTCGGCGTAGCGGCGCAGGCGTTCGAGGTGCTGCCACGCCTGCTGCCGGTACGCGGACGACCGGTCCGGCTCGCGCTCGTTGCGGGCCGCCCAGCCGGCCATCTCGAACGCCGCCCGTTCACGATCGATCGCATCCTCCGCGGTGTGGTGAGTCGGTGGCCGTACCCCGGCGATGTGCTGCCGTCGCTGGGCGGTCGCGTCGCCCAGGCTGCCCACCGACCGGCGTGCGTCGACGTCCTGGACGCGGTTCGCGAGCTGCCGGTCGAAATGCTCGGCATTCGCCTCGACGGCCGCCACCATGCTGATCCGGCGGACGGTGGACGGGTCGGTCGCGCGGGTGTCGATCGGTTCGACGTCGAGCTCGTGCCAGTGCCGGCCATGGCGGTCGACCGGGATTCCAGGGTGGTCCAGCGGATCGAACACGAGAGATCTCCTCCGCGTCGCGGGTAGGCCGGACCCGCGCCGTTCGGACGGATCCGCAGGCGATATCGTCGCGGCGGGATGGGCGAGAACGGGTCACCTGAAATGGGTGGTTCCGCCGGCCGAGGCCTCGATGGACACCTCACCCGTACCGGGGGAGGGGTTCTCACCCCCGGCTGTGGACGATGTGAAGTGCCCCCGCCTTCCCCACACAGTCCGTTCGGGTGCCTGCTGACGAACGGGCGGAAGGGCGGCACCGGCGCTCGATGTCCGGCACGGCCTGCACCTGCAGCGCCTGCTTGAATCGGCCGACACGGACGTCCTGCACGGGACGTGAGCGACCTGGCGGTGTGGTCGGCGGAGGTTCAGCGCCCCACGACGATGCGGTTGTCGACCTCGGTCACGCCGGGCGCCGACCACGCGGCCGTCTCGGCCTCCGCGGCCTCGACCCAGGAGCGCACGGATCCGGTCAGGGTGACCTTTCCACCGTCGATGGTGACGGTGATCTTGCGCGTGTCCAGCTCCGCGCTGCGGAGGAACGCGGACACGATCCGGTCCTTCACGTCGTCGGGCGCCGGCATGTGGCCCGATCGTACGGTGATGAGGTTTGTGACTCCCCGGACGCCGGCCAGGTTTCGGATCACCCGATGCGCCGCGCGCCGCTGATACTGCCAGTCGACCTCACCGCGCAGGGTGACCCAGCCGTTGGAGACCGACACCCGCACCGCGTTCGCTGGGACGCGGGTGTCCCCGGCGAGCGCCTGCACGGCAGACGCGGCGATGCCCGCGTCGGTTCGCTCGTCGCCGGCCGGCAGACGTACTTCGATCTCATTGGCCACGGCCTTGACGCCGCGTACGCGGAGCGCGGCGCGTTCGGCGGCCCACCTCTTAGGGAGGTTGTCCACCCAGCCGATGAGCGTCACCACCTGGTCGTCGACGATGACGCCGATCTCGCTCTGCCTGACCTCCGCATCGAACTCCAGCTCGGTGAGCACCTCCCGCCGGATCTCCTCGTCGCGCGGAGTGGTGGATGTGCCGGCCATGCGGGATCCCTCCCGGTCCTGGGACTGCGGTGGTCAGAGAAAGCGGAGCTCGCGACCGCGCCGGATCGCGTCCTTGCGCCGGGTCGCGCCGAGCTTCGAGTAGATGTTCTTGACGTGCGTTTTCACGGTGTTCACGGAAATGTGGAGCAACTCGGCAATCTCGCCGTGCGAGAGGCTGCCCTGCAGATAACGAAGCACGGTCAGCTCGCGGTCGGTCAGCGGCGGGATGGCGGATCCGGCCGGGATGGCGTCCCGGCCGTTCCGGCTCGGGTACGGCAGGGAATCCCGCATCGCCGCGTCGAGCGTCCCCGTCAGCACCGCCGCCACCTGCGAAAATACTGGCATCGTCGGCGCGACCGACTCGATGAGTGCGCGCAGCCGGTGCCCGCCGGCGGCGAACCCCCGTCGAAGATCCTCCTCCTCCGCCATCCGCAGGGCGGTTTCGAGGCCTCGTGTCGTCTGCTCGCGATGACCGAGGCCCTGACCGGCCAGCGCGCTGACCAGACCCGCCCAGGCTCGGTAAGTCCGGGAGGTGAACTCGTCGGGCGCCGACACGTACGGCGCGACCGCCGTGGCTGCCAGGGCCGGCCGGCCCTCGGCGAGCAGAATCGACCCTTCGAGGACGGCCGCCGGAACCGGCAACGCGCCGCCGTCCCGGCATGCCTGTACGAGTTTGTGCGCTCTGTCGAGGTCACCACACGCGAGCCGGAGTTCGCCCTCCACCAGCCACAGCGCGCACCGGATCGCCAGCGGTAGGTCGGTGGTGACCATCTCCCGCGCGGCCGCCCGCACCATGCGGTGCGCGTCGCCCGGTCGGCCGGTGGCGGTCCGGATCCGTGCCTGCAGGATGGTGCCCCACAGCTGAATCAATCGATCGCCGCGCGAACCGTCCACGGCGGCGGCCGCGCAACGCTCGGCGTCCTCGAGCCGGTTCCACTGGAAATACGTCTCGGCCAGCGCCAGCCGGCTCCAGCCGAGGTCCACGAGCTGGACCAGGCTGAGCCGGTTGGCGCGGTCGAGGGTCTCTGCGGCACATTGTGCCGCCTGCCGCAGATGCCCCCGGACGGCATGACAGGCGGCGAGATGGCTGGCGGCGCTGATCGCGGCGCGGCCCATGTCGCGCCGTCGCGCCAGCGTCAGCGCATCGCGCAGGTCGCGTTCCGCCGCCGGTAGCTCCCCGCGTTGCAGCTCCGCGGCGCCGCGCGACAGCAGGGCGAGGGGATGCAGCGTCGCCGCGGTGCCGGCGGCCAGTTCCTCGCCGGATGCCGGCGCCGCCAGTACCTGGGAGGCGAGAGCGTAGCCGCCGTCCAGATCCGCTTCCAGCCGCGCTGCCGTCAGCTCCAGGGCCGCGAACGGCAGCGGTTCGGTGTCTTGGCCGTCCCCGTAGGTATTTTCGTCGGCGCGCGCCAGCTGTAGAAGGTGGCGCGTTCCCACGATGTCGCCCGCATCCAGGCGCTCCGCGGCCATCGCGAACCACAGATGCCGGGGCGGCTCGCCGTCCGGTGCCGGGATCGCCGTGGCGGGCTGATTGAGGCACCGGACGCCGACCACGATCTCGGCCCAATCTCGCTCCGCGACGCGGATCGCGGACTTCCAGTCGCCGGCCGCCAGCAGATGCCTGAGCACGTCGGCCGGCGGTCCCTGAGCCGCATGCCAATGCGCGGCGCGGCGATGGGCCTGCGCCGTCCGGTCCCGGTCGTGGCGGCCGAGTTCGCGATACAGCGTTCGGCTGAGCATCGGGTGCAGGCGGAACGTGTCCTCAGTTCCGGCGCACCGGGTGATGAACGCGCCGCCGTGCTGGAGGTCGGCGAGCAGGGCGGCGCCGTCGACCCGGCCGGTCATCGCGTTGACGAAGTCCGCCGTCAGCCGTTCCGCGACCGAGATCTCCGCCAGCGCGCAGCGCTTCCCGGGATCCAGGCTGCCCAGCACCTCGGCCGCGAGATAGTCCGCGACGGATTCGGTCGCGGCCGATCCGGCGAGGATCTGCGCCGGATCCGCATGTTGCAGCTCCACAGCGGCCAGTCGCAGACCGGCCGGCCAGCCCTCCGCCCGCGCGTGCAGCTCGGCGACCGCCAACCACGGCAGAATCAGTCCATGCCCGGCGAAGAGGTCGGCCGTCTCGTCGACGGTGAAGGCCAGGTCCGCCTCGGAGATCTCGGCGAGCCGGCCGTCCACACGCCATCGGTGCAGCGGAAAGTTCGGGTTGCCCCGGCACGCCAGAATCAGCCGGGTCCCGGTGCTGCTGCTCCGCGCGGCTTGGGCGAGTCTCGCCAGTTCGCCGGCATCGGCGGCGTCGTTGCAGTCGTCGACCACGATCGTCGGCGCCGCGGATGACCTCTGCAATGCCTCGATCAGGCGCCGCGGACCCGTCGCTGCGGTCACGCCGGCGAACGGCGAATCCACCACGCTGGTGGCCACCGCCGACAGGACCCGGTGCCAGAAGCCTTCCCGATCCCCGTCGGCGACCCACGCCGCCCGGTTCGGCCGGTCGGCGGCCCAGGACCACAGCAGCGCGGACTTGCCCCAGCCGGCCGGTGACGACACCACGGTAACGGGTGCCCGCGCGTCGTCCAGACGAGCGAGCAACCGCGGCCGTGGCATGTGGTGCGGCGGCTGATCTCGTGGACCGGCCGGCGGGGAAGCTGACACGGAGCCCGGGGATCTCATGCGGATCCCCGCACGCCGCGTGGTTGGTCCTTCTGCACGCCGTCAATCCGACCAACCCTGCCGCGGCCTGTCGATTGGCAGGACTGCCGATTCGTCGCCTCGCCCCTGGCCGGGGCGATATCGTGCTCAGGGTTGAAGGCGGATCCGGTTCTCGACCTCGGTCACGCCGGGCGCCAGCCACGCCACGCGCTCGGCCTCCCGCCGCTCCGCCCAGGAACGGACCGTCCCGGACAGGATCACCTTGCTGCCCTCGGTCGCGACGGTGATGTTCTCCGCGTCCGTCTCGGCCGTGCGCACCAGCGCGTCCTCGATCTTCTTCCGCAGCTCGTCCGGCGACGGCCCGGTACGCGGCCGCAGGGCGACGAGGTTGCTGACGCCCCTGACCCCGCGCAGGTTCCGGACGACGCGTTCGGCCTCGCGCCGCTGATACTCCCACTCGACCTCGCCCTGCAACGTGACCCAGCCACGGGACACCGTCACCTTGATCGCGTCCTCGGGCACGGTGGAGTCGAGGGCGAGTGCCCGGGCGGCGGCTTCGGCGATCTCGGAGTCGGTCGACTGGTCCGCGGGCGACAGACGCACCTCGATCTCGTTGGCGACGCCCTTGACCCCTCGCACCCGCAGTGCCGCGCGCTCGGCGGCCCATTTCTTGCTGAAGCTGTCAACGTACCCGGTGAGCGTGACAACCCCGTTCTTGACGGCGACCCCGATCTCGTTCGGCGCGATCTGGGCGTCCCACTTCAGCTCGAGTAGTACTTCGCGCTGGATGACCTCATCGGTCTGATGGCCTACTGCCGTGGTCATGGCGGCTCCTCCATAGCTGTGTACGACGAGCCGACTGTGGGCCTGAGATGGATGAGGTGGGCTCACCCCCGTGGCGGTAGATCGGGCCTTCCGGTATCGGGTCGCGGGCCTGGATTGGCAATGATGCCAATCGACGCCGGCGGCCGGCAGAGGTACGCCTGAAGGACCGGCCCACAGGGCGCCGGCGACATCGAGGGTCAGAGGGGCGCGCGCCGCCTGACGCAGACCCGTGTCCAACGATGGGAGTCCGATCGTGGTGGAGGTCGTGCCCACCCCCCTCCGTGCCGCCCGCGTACGCCGCGTGTGGCTCCGCATGTTCCTGACCGGGTTCACCCTCTGGGCGGCCGCCGTCGTAATCACTTTTGTGACCGGCAACGCGAACCTGATCCCGACCGTGGTGCTGCTCGGCAGCTTCCTGGTGCCGGTGACCTTCGTCGCGTGGGCCTTCGAACGCCGCGACACCGGAGAGATAACCGCCGGGCTGATCTTCTCGACGTTCGTCACCGGCGGCGTTCTCGGCGTTCTCGGCGCCTCGGTGCTCGAGTCGTTTCTGTTGCACCCGTCGCCGTGGTTGTTCTTCGGCGTCGGGCTGATCGAGGAGGCGGTCAAGCTCGGCGCGCTGATGCTGCTGACCCGACACCTTCGCACCAGAACGCTACGGGACGGGATGATCCTCGGTGCCGCCGTCGGCTTCGGGTTCGCCGCCTTCGAGTCCGCGGGCTACGCCTTCACCGCGCTCTTCTCGGTCGACGGGTTGTCGCTGGTGCAACTGGTGCAGACCGAGCTGTTGCGCGGCCTGCTGGCACCGGTGGGACACGGCCTGTGGACGGCGATCCTCGGCGGTGTGTTGTTCGCAGCCTCCCGGCCGGAGCACTTCAGGATCACTGCGAAGGTGGTTCTCGCGTATTTGGGCGTGTCGATCCTGCACGGTCTGTGGGATTCGATGCACAGCATCGCCCTCTACCTGACCCTGGTACTGACCGAGGGCGAGCAGTACGTGGCGACGCCGCACGGCTGGCTTGTCCAGCCAAGTACCGAGCAGGTCAACATCTTCACCGCGCTGGAGTGGGGTGGCCTCGCGCTCGTCTCGGTCGTCGGCATTGCCTGGCTGCTTGTCCTGTGGCGCAGGACGCCGCGACCGGTTCGCGTGACGTGGGCGACGCCTCGATCGCCGGTCTTACCGACCCTGGGCTCGTGAGGAGGCCGACCTTGCCTGTCTTCGGTGTCGCCAAATTCGAACGCTTCTTCCGGGCCGCCGCGGAACTCGACGTCGACAAGAACGATCTCAAGCGATACAGCGACTTCGTCGAACGCAAGCTGTACGACCTGCTGCTGATCGGTCAGAACACGGCCGGGGCGAACGGCAGGGACATCGTCGAGCCGTGGGATCTACCCGTCACCAAGGGGCTGCAGGAGAGCATGCACGCATTCCGCAAACTCGACGAAGAGATCGAGCTGGAGCCGCTCCTCGGCCGGCTGGCGACGTATCCACCACTCGACCGGGCGCTGAGTGAGGAGACCGAGGCGCGCCTGCCGGCCGTCGTCGGCGCCATCAGCATCGCCCTTGCCCGGACCTTTCGGGTGATCGATCCGGACGTGCGGAACCCGCAGTCGGAGCACTGGGAGCGCGTGTTCCAAGTCTTCGACCAGCTGATCTGACGGAGGGCGAGCCGATGACCGACGTGGCAGCCATACTCAACGCCCATCCCGGAGAACGGCGGCAGATGGACGACGACCTGCTGGTCATCTGCATCCAGGAGGCTCTCAACTGCGCCCAGGCGTGCACGTCCTGTGCCGACGCCTGCTCCGCGGACGGGTCCGCGGCCCACCTGGCCCCGTGCACGGGCGCCGCGCTCAACTGCGCCGACCTGGCCACCGCGGTGGTGCGGGTGTTGTCCCGACCCACGCCGTACGACGTGGACGTGACCGCCGCGGCTCTGCAGGCCCTCGACCAGGCCTGCCGGGCGTGTTACCAGCAGTGCCAGAAGCACGCCCTGGAAATCGAATCCTGTCAGATCTGCGGCGAGGCATGCCGTCGTTGCGCGCAAGCGGGTCAGCGCCTTCTCCGACAGAGGTGAACCGCCGCCGGATTGGCAGTCCTGCCAATGGACAACCGATATCGGCACTGTTGCTATCGAACCAGGACCAAAGGACAGCACCGCCGCAGACAACAACGTGGAGGACAACGCCATGGCACGGGCAGTGGGAATTGACCTCGGCACCACCAACTCGGTGATCGCGGCGGTGGAAGGCGGTCACCCCACGGTGATCCCCAACGCGGAGGGATCGCGGACCACGCCTTCGGTGGTGGCCTTCACCGAACAGGGCGAGCGGCTGGTCGGCCAGCTCGCCCGCCGCCAAGCCATCCTCAACCCGAAAGGCACCATCTACTCGGCGAAGCGCTTCATCGGTCGCCGCTTCGACGAGGTGTCCAGTGAGCTGAACACGGTGACGTTCGACGTCGTGCCAGGCCCGGACAACGCTGTGCGGTTCAAGGTGCGTGACAAGCTGTACGCGCCCGAAGAGGTCTCCGCGCTGGTGCTGCGCAAGCTCGTCGAGGATGCCTCGAAGTTCCTGGGCGAGCGCGTCACGGAGGCGGTCATCACCGTGCCGGCGTACTTCAACGACGCCCAGCGGCAGGCGACCAAGGACGCCGGACGCATCGCCGGCCTCGAGGTGCTGCGGATCATCAACGAGCCCACGGCGGCGGCGCTGGCGTACGGATTGGACAAGCGCGAGCACGAGACGGTGCTGGTCTTCGACCTCGGCGGCGGCACCTTCGACGTGAGCCTGCTCGACGTCGGCGACGGCGTGGTGGAGGTGCGCTCCACCGCGGGCGACACCCACCTCGGCGGCGACGACTTCGACCGGCGCATCGTGGACCACCTGGCCGACGAGTTCCAGCGCAGCGACGGCATCGATCTGCGCCGCGATCCGCAGGCGCTCCAGCGGCTCTTCGAGGCCGCCGAGCGCGCCAAGGTGGAGCTCTCCTCGGTCACCCAGACCACGATCAACCTGCCGTTCATCACCGCGGACGCCAACGGCCCCAAGCACCTCAACGTGGCTCTGACCCGGGCGACCTTCGAGCAGCTCACCGCGGACCTCGTCGACCGCTGCCTCGGACCGGTGGAACGGGCCATGGCCGACGCGAAGGTCACCGCCAACGACATCGACGAGGTCATCCTCGTCGGCGGGTCGACCCGCATCCCGGCCGTGCAGCAACTGGTCCGGCGGCTGACCGGGGGCAAGGACCCGAACATGACGGTCAACCCCGACGAGGTCGTCGCGCTCGGTGCCGCGCTGCAGGCCGCGATCATCAAGGGCGAGGTCAAGGACGTCCTGCTGCTCGACGTCACTCCGCTGTCGCTCGGCATCGAGACCATGGGCGGCGTGATGACCAAGGTCATCGAGCGGAACACCACCATCCCGGCACGCCGTACCGAGACCTTCAGCACCGCGGCCGACAACCAGCCGGCCGTCGATATCGTGGTGCTGCAGGGGGAGCGGGAACGCGCGGCGGACAACCGGGTGCTCGGGCGGTTCCGGCTGGAGAACATCCGGCCCGCCCCGCGCGGCGAGCCGCAGATCGAGGTCACCTACGACATCGACGCGAACGGCATCCTCAATGTCTCGGCGAAGGACAAGGACACCGGCGCCGAGCAGCGCATCACGATCAGCGAGAGCTCGAATCTGGACACGTCCGAGATCGAGCGGATGGTCCAGGACGCCGAACGCCATCGCGATGAGGACGCCCGTCTCCGCGAGATGATCGACGCCCGCAACACGCTGGACTCGGCCGCCTATCAGGTGGAGCGGCGGCTGGCCGAGCTCGGCGACGCGGTGCCGGTGCACGAGAAGGGCCGCGCCGAGATGCTGATCAATGACGCGCGGCAGGCCATCAAGGACGATGCGCCGCTGGACCGGCTGCGGTCCCTGACCGCCGAGCTCCAGCAGGTCTACCAGAGCCTCGGCGTGGGCGGCGGCAGCGACGGCGGCGGTGCGAGCGCCGGTGCCGGATCGGCTTCATCGCAGAGCGACCCGGGCGGCCAGGGAAGCCAGGACGACGACGTCATCGATGCCGAGTTCACGACCGGGTGACGTGGCGATGAGTGAACAGGAGCAGAGCCGGACGGCGGCCGGTGAAACCTCGCGGCCCGAAGCGAGTGCGCCGTCCGGCGCCGACGGCGAGACGGAGAAGCTGCGCGCCGAGCTCGCCGAGATGGAGGACCGCTGGCGGCGAGCGCTGGCCGACTTCGACAACCTTCGCAAGCGGGTGGCGCGGGAATCCGCTCAGCAGCGGGACGACGAGCGGGCCGCGGTGGCCGCGCGGTGGCTGCCCGTACTAGACAATTTGGAGTTGGCCCTGCAGCATGCCGACGCCGACCCGGCGTCGATCGTCTCCGGGGTTCAGGCCGTCTACGAACAGGCTCTCCGCGTCCTCGCCGACCTCGGATTCCCGCGCCGTTCCGACGTGAACGAGCCGTTCGATCCGAGCCGGCACGAGGCGGTGGCGACGATGCCGGACGCCGAGGCGGTACCCGGCACCGTGCTACGCGTCGTGCGGCCCAGGTACGGCAGCGACGAGCGACTGCTCCGGCCGGCCGCGGTGATAGTGGCGAAGGGCACCTGATGGCGCCGTCCCGCGACTTCTACGAGACGCTCGGCGTGCCGAGGGACGTCGGCACCGAGGAGCTGCAACGGGCGTACCGCAAACTCGCTCGCACCTACCACCCGGACATCAACAAGGATCCGGGGGCGGAAGAGCGGTTCAAGGACATCTCCGAGGCGTACGACGTGCTCTCGGATCCGGAGCAGCGGCGGCGTTACGACGCCTTCGGTCCGGACTTCCGGCAGGTGCCGCCGGACACGGATCCGCAGACTTGGGCACGCGCCAGAGCTGCCGCGGGCTCGGGCGGTGCCCGCCGCGGCCGGGGCGGGGCCCGCCGCGGCGGCGCGACCGCGGAGGATGTCTGGTTCGGGTCCGGCGGCGCCCAGGACATCGATCTCGAGGACCTGTTCGGCGGCATGTTCGGTGGTCGCCGAGGCGGCGGCTGGGGACCGGTGGCCGGCGCCGATCAGGAGGCCGAACTCGAGCTGTCGGTGGAGGAGGCCTATTCCGGCGTACGTCGCGGTGTGACGCTGTCCGGTCCGGGCGGCACCCGAACGCTCGAGGTGACCATCCCGGCCGGGGTGACCGACGGGCAGCGGATCCGGCTGGCCGGTCAGGGCGGTCAGGGTAGCGACGGCGCGGCGCCGGGGGACCTGTACCTGCGGGTCCGGCTGGCGCCGCATCCGCGTTACCGGGTGGACGGCCGGGACATCAGCGTGAACCTGCCGCTCGCCCCCTGGGAAGCCGCCCTCGGCACCTCGGCGGCGATCGACACGCCCGGTGGCGAGGCGAAGGTCAAGGTGCCGGCCGGCACCTCCAGCGGCCGGCGGCTCCGGCTGCGCGGCCGTGGGCTGCCCAACCCGCGTGGCCGCAACGGTGACCTGTACGCCGTGGCCCAGATCATGGTGCCGCCCCGGCTCGGCGACGAGGAACGGCGGCTCTTCGAGCAGCTCGCCGCGACATCCACTTTCGACCCTAGGCGGCAGTCGTGACCTACCCTCTGGCTAGACGGCCGGGCCCGTCCACCGGACGACTGGACCTGGCCATGTTCAGCCGTGTCGCGGGGATCCACCCGGAGATGGCCCAGCGGCTCGTCGCTCTGGGACTTCTCGAACCGGTCCGCGACTCCGCCGGCGAGCTGTGGTTCGCCCGCGACCAGTTGCTCGCCGTGGCCCGGATCCGGCGTCTGCGCGTAGGTCTGGGTCTCAACTATTCCTCGCTCGGACTCGTCGCCGACCTGCTCGACCGGGTTGCCGAACTCGAGCGCCAACTGCGCATGACGTCCTCTCGACGTACCGGAGGAAACCCGTGGATGTGAACCGCCTGACCCAGAAGTCGCAGGAGGCCCTGCACGACGCACAGACCAAGGCGCTGCGGTACGGCCACACCGAGGTCGACGGCGAGCATCTGCTGCTGGCCCTGCTGGACCAGGCCGAAGGCCTGGTGCCCCGGCTGCTCGACGCGGCCGGCGCCGACCCCGACACGGTGCGGGCGAAGGTGGAGGCGGAGCTGAACCGGCGACCCCGCACCAGCGGCCCGGGCGCCGCGCCCGGCCAGGTCTACGTGACCCAGCGACTGTCCCGGCTCCTGGACGCCGCGGAACGCGAGGCCAAACGGCTCAAGGACGAGTACGTGTCGGTGGAGCATCTCGTGATCGCCCTGCTCGACGAGGGCCCGGCGACCGCCGCCGGCCGGGTGCTGACCGAGGCGGGGCTCACCCGGGACAGCTTCCTGCAGGCACTGACGAGCATCCGCGGCAACCAGCGCGTGACGTCCGCGATGCCGGAGGTCGCCTACGAGGCGCTTGCCAAGTACGGCCGGGACCTGGTCGCGGACGCGGCAAGCGGCAAGCTGGATCCGGTCATCGGGCGGGACGGCGAGATCCGGCGCGTCGTCCAGATCCTGTCCCGCAAGTCGAAGAACAACCCGGTGCTGATCGGCGATCCGGGCGTGGGCAAGACGGCCATCGTGGAGGGGCTCGCTCAGCGGATCACCAACGGCGATGTCCCGGAGGGACTGCGCGACAAGCAGGTCTTCGCCCTCGACATGGGATCGCTGGTGGCCGGCGCGAAGTACCGCGGCGAGTTCGAGGAACGTCTCAAGGCGGTGCTGTCCGAGGTGAAGGCGGCGGAGGGCCGGATCCTGCTGTTCATCGACGAGCTGCACACCATTGTCGGCGCCGGCGGCGCCGAGGGTGCGATGGACGCCGGCAACATGCTCAAGCCGATGCTGGCCCGCGGTGAGTTGCACATGATCGGCGCCACGACGCTGGACGAGTACCGCAAACATATCGAAAAGGACGCGGCGTTGGAGCGCCGCTTCCAGCCGGTGCTCGTCGAGGAGCCGTCCGAGGAGGACGCCGTCTCGATCCTGCGCGGATTGCGGGAACGGCTGGAGGTCTTCCACGGCGTGAAGATCCAGGACGCGGCTCTGGTCGCCGCCGTGGTCCTCAGCCACCGGTACATCTCCGACCGGTTCCTGCCCGACAAGGCCATCGACCTGGTCGACGAGGCGTGCGCGATGCTGCGGACCGAGATCGACTCGATGCCTGCCGAGCTGGACGAGCTCACTCGCAGACTGACCCGCCTCGAGATCGAGGAGGCGGCGCTGTCGAAGGAGGACGACCCGGCGAGCGTGGCCCGCCTCGACCAACTCCGCAAAGAGCTCGCCGACCTACGGGCCGAGGTGGATGCGCTGCGTGCCCAGTGGGACGCCGAACGGCAGGCGCTGAAACGGGTTCAGGACCTGCGTCGTGAGCTGGAGCAGATCCGGCTGGAGGCGGAACAGGCGGAGCGCAACTACGACCTCAACCGCGCCGCCGAGCTGCGCCACGGCAAATTGCCCGACCTCGAGCGTCGGCTGCAGGCCGAGGAGCAGCGGCTCGCCGCGAAGCAGGGCAGCAAGCGAATGCTGCGCGAGGTCGTCACCGAGGCGGAGATCGCGTCCATCGTGTCCCGCTGGACCGGAATCCCGGTCAGCCGCCTGACCGAAGGCGAACGGCAGAAGCTGCTGCGGCTGGATCAGATCCTGCACGAGCGGGTGATCGGGCAGGACGAGGCGGTCCAGCTGGTCACCGACGCGATCATCCGGGCTCGCTCCGGGATCAAGAACCCGCGCCGGCCGATCGGGTCGTTCATCTTCCTCGGCCCCACGGGGGTGGGAAAGACCGAACTGGCGCGCACCCTGGCCGCGGCGTTGTTCGACACCGAGGACAACATGGTCCGGATCGACATGAGCGAATACCAGGAGCGGCACACCGTGAGCCGGCTCGTCGGGGCGCCACCCGGATACGTCGGCTACGAAGAGGGCGGGCAGCTCACCGAGGCGGTACGACGCAAGCCGTACTCGGTGGTGCTCTTCGACGAGATCGAGAAGGCGCACGCGGACGTGTTCAACACGCTGCTGCAAGTGCTCGACGACGGGCGTCTCACCGACGCGCAGGGCCGCACCGTCGACTTCCGCAACACCGTGATCATCATGACCTCGAACATCGGCTCCCAGTACCTGCTCGAGGGCATCTCCGACGCCGGTGAGATCAAGCCCGAGGGCCGCGACCTGGTCATGGGCGAGCTGCGGCGGCACTTCCGGCCCGAGTTCCTCAACCGCGTCGACGACATCGTGCTGTTCAAGCCGCTCACCCAGCCGGAGATCGAGCGCATCGTCGACCTGATGTTCAACGAACTGCGCGAGCGGCTCGCCGAGCGGCGGATGACGTTGGAGATCACCGACGAGGCACAGCGGTTCATCGCCCGCCAGGGCTTCGACCCGGTGTACGGCGCCCGGCCGCTGCGCCGCTTCATCGCCCGCGAGGTGGAGACCCGCATCGGTCGGGCGCTGCTCGCCGGGGACGCCCAGGACGGCGCGGTGATCCGGGTGGACGTGATCGACGGTGAGCTGACCGTCACCTACGAGAACCCACCGGAGGAGTGACGTGGAAAGCAGGGTGATCGAGTGCCCCCACTGCGGGCGCAAGAACCGGATCCCCGCGGCCGCCGACGGCATCCCGCACTGCGGCAACTGTCACCAGCCGTTGCCCTGGATAGCCGAGGCCGGCGACGACGACTTCGGCGACGTGGCTGAGCGGTCGAACATCCTGGTCCTGGTGGACATGTGGGCGACCTGGTGCGGCCCGTGCCGGCAGGTCAGCCCCGCCCTGGAACAGGTGGCCCGCGACCTGGCCGGCAAGGTCAAGCTGGTCAAGGTCGACGTGGACAAGGCGCCCAAGTTGTCCGAGCGGTTCACGATCCAGGCCGTACCGACGCTGATGCTGATGCGCGACGGCAAGGTGGTGGCCCGCCGGGCCGGCGCCGCACCCGCTTCGGCCCTGCGCGGCTGGATCGACGAGGTTCTGCGGGGTGCGACGTGAGCTCCGAGACTCCCGACACCGCCGGCGCCTATCCCCGCCTGTCCGCCGAGCAGATCGAAATGCTGAGCCGGCGCGGCGAGAAGCGGCCGGTTCAGCGAGATGACGTGCTTGTCGCCGAGGGCCAGCGGGACCGCGACTTCCTCGTCGTACTCTCCGGCAAGGTCGCGGTGATCGAGGGGTACGGCACCCCGAAAGCCCGGGTGGTCCGGGTTCACGGCCCGCGCCGCTTTCTCGACGAGCTCGGCCTGCTCACCGGCCAGCCGTCCTTCGTCTCGATGGTCGCGCAGGAGCCGGGCGAGGTTCTCGCGGTGCCCCTGCCCGCGCTGCACGAACTGGTCCGCGAGCAGCCCGACCTCGGGGACCTGATCCTGCGCAGTTTCCTGGCCCGCCGGGAACTGCTGATCGGCAGCATCACCGGCATCAAGATCGTCGGTTCGCGGTTCAGCCCGGACACTCGCCGCCTGCGCGAACTGGCCGCGCGTAACCGGGTGCCGCACACCTGGATCGACCTGGAGGACGATCCGGACGCCGAACAGCTGTTGCGTCGGCTGTCGATCAGTGCGCAGGACACGCCGGTGGTGATCTGGCGCGACCGGGTGCTGCGCAATCCCTCGAACGCGGAACTGGCCCGGATCGCCGGCCTGCGGCGTTCGCACCAGGAGGACGCCATGTGCGACGTCGTCGTGGTCGGCGCGGGGCCGGCCGGCCTGGCCGCCGCGGTGTACGGCGCTTCCGAAGGACTCGCGACGGTCGTCCTCGACTCGGTGGCTACCGGCGGGCAGGCCGGTACCTCCTCCCGGATCGAGAACTACCTCGGGTTCCCGGCCGGCATCTCGGGTGCCGACCTGGCCGACCGCGCCGTGGTGCAGGCGAAGAAGTTCGGCGCCGAGCTCAACGTTCCGGTCGAGGCGGTACGGCTCGAATGGCGGGGCAGCGACCAGATCGTGCACCTCGACGACGGGGCGCAACTGCGGACCCGGACGGTGGTGATCGCCACCGGCGCGCGGTACCGGAAACTCGACGTGCCGCGCCTCGGGGAGTTCGAGGGCACCAGCGTGTACTACGCCGCCACCTTCATGGAGGCGGTCCTCTGCGAGCGGCAACCGGTCTCGGTCGTCGGCGGCGGCAACTCCGCCGGCCAGGCTACGGTCTTCCTCGCCCGGCACGCCTCGCGGGTCCGGCTGATCATCCTGCACGACGATCTGAACCGCGACATGTCCCGGTACCTGGTCGACCAGATCGAGCGGTTGCCCAACGTCGAAGTGCTGCGCCATACGGAGGTCACCGAGCTGATCGGCGACGACGGCCGGCTGCAGGCGCTCGGCGTGCGCGACATCAAGACCGGCGACCGGCAGCAGATCCCGACGACGGTGCTGTTCACCTTCATCGGGGCACAGCCCTGCACCGGCTGGCTCTCGTCCAGCGTGGCCCTGGACGAGCGCGGTTACGTCCTGACCGGGGCGCAGGTGCGCACCGACGAGGAGCCGCAGCCGGCGATGCTCGAGACCAGCCGGCCCGGGGTCCTCGCCGTGGGTGACGTCCGCAGCGGCTCGATCAAGAGAGTCGCGTCCGCAGTCGGTGAGGGCTCCATGGCCGTACGTCTGATTCATGACCACCTTGCCCGTACGTGACGACCGGAAGGAACCATCATGTTGGAGACACTCAGCCGTCACTGGTGGGCGGTGGCCCTCCGCGGCGCCGCCGCGATCCTGTTCGGCGTGCTCGCCCTCGTCTGGCCCGGGATCACCGTCCTCGCGCTGGTCCTCCTCTTCGGCGCCTACGCGCTGGTGGACGGCGCGTTCACCCTGGCCGCCGCGTTCGGCAACCGGGACGGCGGCCGCACACGTGGCGACCGCGCCTGGCTCTTCGCCCGCGGTATCGCCGGCATCCTGACCGCCGTCATCGCGGTCGTCTGGCCCGGTATCACCGCGCTCGCGCTGCTCTGGGTGATCGCCCTCTGGGCCATGGTGACCGGTGTGCTCGAGATCGTCGCCGCGTTCCGACTCCGCAAGGAGATGCGGCATGAGTGGCTGCTGGCGCTGAGCGGCGCGTTGTCCGTGCTGTTCGGCGTTCTGCTGGTCGTCTGGCCGGCCGCCGGAGTCCTGACCTTGGTCGTGCTGATCGGAATCGCAGCCATCGCCTTCGGTATCACGCTGCTGACGCTTGGCCTGCGTCTGCGCCAGGCGCGACGCCACGATCCGGCAGCGGCCGGCCAGCACCATCGACCTGCTACCACCTGATTGCAGGCAATCGTGACCATCACCGTGGGGCTCGCCGGTGCGGGCCGCCGAGCAGCACGAGTACACGCCCCGGCACTGGCCACGGCTCCGGACATCGAGTTCGCGGGCATCTGGGCGCTGGGTCCCGGGCGGGTGCGTGCGCTTGCCGACCGGCACGGTGTCCAAGCGTTCTGGGAGTTCGGCGACCTGCTGGAGAACTGCGACGCCGTAGCGTTCGCGGTGCCGCCGGCGGCGCAACCTGACCTGGCCGCGACGGCGGTCGAGCGCGGCCGCAGCGTCCTGCTGGAGCGGCCGATCGCCGGCGACCTGGCGGGAGCCGAGGAGCTGGCCAAAACAGTGCGGGAGAAGAATGTGGTCTCGCAGATCGGGCTCGCCTGGCGGTACGCCGCCCAAGTACGGGATTTCCTGCGCACCGATGTGGAGCGGGTGCGGCCGGTGAGCGGCCGGGGCCGGGTGCTCTCCGACGATCACCTGGACGACGACCTCGCGGCCACCTGGCGGATCGAGCGGGGCGTGCTGCACGACCACGGGGTGGACCTTCTCGATCTGCTGGGGGCCACGCTCGGCCCGATCACCGGCGTACGGGCGCACGGTGACCCGCACGGCTGGATCGGCCTCCTGCTCGATCATCTGGGTGGTCACCACAGCGAGGCGTCCATGTCGGCGACTGTGCCGCGCGGCGTCTCCCGCGCCGAGGTGGAAATCTGCGGGCCGGGAGGCGCGGCGACGCTCGACTGTGTCGGCGTCGTCGGCCCGCCCGCCTACCGCACCATGTACGCCGAGTTCGCCGACGCGGTGGAGCGGCAGGTCACGCCGGCGCTGGACGTCGAGCACGGCCTGCATCTGCAGCGCGTGATCGAGGCTGCCGACACCGACATCGTGGTCGGCAGCTGACCGGATTCAGACGTGGCCCTCGTCGATTTCAGACGTAGCCCTCGTCGGTTTCAGACGAAGACCTCGTCGGTTTCAGACGAAGACCTCGTCGACGAAGCACCACCGCCAGCCCTCGCCCGGCTCGAACGACCGGACGATCGGGTGCCCTTCCGTGTGTGCGTGCCGCCGCGCGTGCCGGCTTGGGGACTCGTCGCAACAACCGACGTGCCCGCAGGTCAGGCACAACCGCAGGTGGAGCCACGGGGTGCCGAACAGCAGGCACTCGGCACAACCCTGCGGCGTCTGCGGCACGACCGGCCGGATCATGCCGATGTGTGGATCAACCGTCGCGGTCATGGTCACACCTCCGAGAGGAGGTGCTTGTCGTCGACCGCCAGGTATACCACCGAATCCTGCACCCGGTCGATGTCCTCGGCCGTCGCGTAGGCGTCGGCCCGGAGCAGACCCTTCCGGTCGATTTTGATGAAGCCGGCCAGCAGCAGACGCTCCCGCAGCTCGCCGGGAACGTGTGGCTCATCGTCCACGGTGGCCTGGCCCCGGCTGGTCACCGCCTCCGGGTCGCCGAGCTTCACCAGCGTCACCGTGCCGACCGTACGGCCGACGGTGTCGCGGACGGCCATGCCCTCCAGCACCTGGGAGATGGGTCCGATCCGGTCGCCGCGGTATTCGTCGTGCCGTCGCACGTCGGTGCTGCCGGCCGCGGTCAGCGCCTGCCGGGCCTGATCGACTTCCTCGTCGGTGCCGTGCACCACCACCAGGTAGCTGCCGGCCCGGACCAACTGCTCGTACCTGGGCAGGTGCCGTTTCGCCACGAAGTGGCCGAGGACCGCGCCGACGGCGCCGCCGAGCAGAGCGCCCTGGCCGGCGCCGACCGCCGCCGCGGCGAGCGGGCCGAGCACGATGAGCGGGCCGGCGCCCGGCACGAACAGCAGCGCACTGCCGGCCAGCAGTCCGAACAGACCGCCGACCCAGGCTCCGGTGGCCGCGCTCGGGCCCGCGATGTCGCCCGTGGTCACGTACCCGTTGAGCCGCAGCTCGCTCTGCAGGTCCCGGCCCACCACGGAGATCTGGTCGGGGCGCAGTCCGGCGTCGAGGAGCCGCTCGACCGCCCGGTGCGCCGTGTCGAAATCAGCGAAGACGGCGATGACCGCTTGCTGGTTCTCGTGGACCGGGGTGCTGTCGACGGCCGGCGCGTCGGTGCCGATCGGGGCGAGGTCGCGGCTCTCCGGGGCGGATCCCCGGCGATCGTTGAGGGTTTCGGTCATGACGTAGCTCCCTTGGGTGTCGCGGGGATGCAGGATCGATACTCCGAGGTACGCCGCCGCCGGCCGCGGAGTGAGCCAGGCTCCGCCCCGCCGGCCGGCGAACGCTTCAGGACTCCCGGACCGAGATTTGCCGGGGCTGGCTCTTGGCGGACTTGCCCACGCGTACGGTCAGCACGCCGTTGTTCAGCTCAGCGTCAACCTGATCGGGGTCGACCTGGCCGGGCAGGGCGACCACGTACTGGAACTGACCGGTCCGACGGGTCCGCCGGCGCAGCACGCCGGTGCGCTCCTTCTCCTTGATTTCGCCGCTGATGCGCACCTCGTTCTCGCGCAGCTCGATGTGCACGTCGTCCCGGCGCACACCGGGCAGCTCCAGCTCGAGCACGTACGCGTCGTCCTCCTCCTCGATGTCCGCGGCCGGAGTCCAGATCGGTGCGCCACCGGCCGGCACCGGCTGCTGGAAGATGGTGCCGAAGATGTCCGCCATCTGTTCCTGGAGGCTCTGGAATTCGGCGAACGGGTCGATGCGACGGGCGGGCGTTCCGGCGTTGCCGCGGTAGCGAGCGGGGGTAGTGGTCACGATGTGCCGTCCCTTCGGTAGCGGGCAGCCCTGCGCTGCCACGCCCGAACGATCGCTCCCGTCCGGGTGAGACCGGCTCACCCGGACGGGGCGATACGTGGCGGCTCGGCTTCTACAGCCGGCGCTGTTGCAGCACGTACAGCATCCCGAATGACGGCCCTACCAGCAGGATCGCGGCCGCGACGACCACCGCGAGCGCGGTCAGCGATGAGTCCGGGGCGGCGACCGTGCCGATCGCCGCGTGCGTGCCCAGCAGGTACGGGTACTGTGCCACGCCCCACGCCACCACGATCGCGGCGACCGCCAGCGCGGCCAGCGCCCGGACCAGGCGGGCCGCCCCCCCCCCCCGAAAGGCCCCCGCCGGGCCGCCCGCCCCCCCGCCCCCGGGCGCC
>NZ_JAOSZE010000075.1 GCF_025630775.1 Actinoplanes sp. KI2 | reverse complement strand
CCCGTTACGAACGGTTGTTGTTCGCAATGCTGGCAGCTGTTTCGGTGGTCATAGCGGAGGGGAAACGCCCGGTCTCATTCCGAACCCGGAAGCTAAGCCCTCCAGCGCCGATGGTACTGCACCCGGGAGGGTGTGGGAGAGTAGGACGCCGCCGGACTCAACGTGACAGACGAGGGCCACCCCGGACGGGGTTGGCCCTCGTCTGCGTTTGTGCGTCCGGCCCCTAGTAACTTTGAGTGTCAAGGCAGAGCCCCGTTTGGCTGGGCCGCCGTATCGGAAGGATTGATCCGTGACTACAGGACCGCACGACGGCGGCTCCAGCAACCGCGACGACGAGGGCCGGCCCGGCCGCGGTCGGGATGGCGACTCGCACTCGCGCGGCGGACGATCCTCCGGCGGCCGTGACGACCGCGGCGGCTACCAGGGCGGCAGCCGAGGCGGGTACCAGGGCGGCGGCCGCGGCGGGGACCGTGACCGTGGTGGCTATCGCGGTGGCGACCGTGACCGCGGCGGCTACCAGGGTGGCGGCGGCCGGGACCGCGGTGGCGACCGTGACCGCGGCGGCTACCAGGGCGGCGGGGACCGCGACCGTGGCGGCTATCGCGGCGGCGACCGTGACCGGGCCGGCTACCAGGGCGGCCGTGATCGGGGCGGGTTCCGCTCCGATCGGCCGTCGGGCGGCGACCGGGGCGGCTATCGCTCGGACCGTCCGCAGGGTGGTGACCGTGACCGCGGGGGCTACCAGGGCGGCGGGTCCCGCGGCGGCGACCGTGACCGCGGGGGCTACCAGGGCGGCGGCTACCGAGGTGGGGACCGTGACCGGGGTGGTGATCGGGGCGGGTTCCGTTCGGATCGGCCGCAGGGTGGCGGTTACCGCGGTGGCGACCGTGACCGGGCCGGCTACCAGGGCGACCGTGACCGGGGTGGGTTCCGCTCCGACCGGCCGTCGGGCGGCGACCGGGGCGGGTACCGCTCGGATCGTCCGCAGGGTGGTGACCGGGGCGGGTACCGATCCGATCGTCCGCAGGGTGGTGACCGGGGCGGGTATCGCTCGGACCGTCCGCAGGGTGGCGACCGTGGCGGATATCGCGGCGGCGACCGGGACCGGTCCTACGGTGACCGGCCGCAGGGCGACCGCGGTGGGTTCCGCGGGGGCGATCGGGAGCGTGGCGGCTACCAGGGTGGTGGCGGCGACCGCGGTGGTTACCGCGGCGATCGGCCGCAGGGCGACCGCGGCGGGTTCCGGGACGACCGTGGCGGCTTCCGCGGCGGGGACCGGGGTGGCTTCCGGGACGACCGGGGTGGCGACCGCGGCGGGTTCCGGGGTGACCGGGGAGGCTTCCGGGACGATCGGGGCGGCGACCGGGGTGGTTTCCGCGGCGATCGGGACTTCCGGGGCGGGCCGGAGCGGCGTGGCTTCCGCAGTGACCAGGAGCAGGGCGAGGAGCAGCGCGGCTTCCGGGACGACCGGGACCGCGACGAGGCTCCGGGCGGCGAGCGGGCCCCGCAGGCGCCGGAGATCCCTGACGAGATCGTCGCGAGCGACCTCGACCAGGAGGTGCGCGCCGAGCTGCTGTCGTTGAGCCGGGAGGTGGCCGACAAGGTCGCCCGGCATCTCGTGGCCGCCGGCCAGATCATCGACGAGGACGCCGAGCTCGCGCTGGAGCACGCGAAGGCGGCGCGGCGGCTCGCGTCCCGGATCGCTGTCGTGCGTGAGGCGGTCGGTCTCGCCGGGTACGCGGCCGGGGACTGGAGCACCGCGATCTCCGACCTGCGCGCCTATCACCGGATGACCGGCAGCCAGACGCATCTGGCCGAGATCGCCGACAGCGAGCGGGCGCAGGGTCACCCGGAGCGGGCGATCGACCTGTACCGCGGCGCCGACATCGAGAAGCTGGACAAGTCGAGCGCGATCGAGCTGCTGATCGTGGCGGCCGGCGCCCGCGGCGACCTGGGCCAGCACGACGCGGCCGTGGCGATGCTGCAGGTCCGCGAGCTGACCACCGACGACGACGCGGACTGGGCCGCCAGGCTGCGGTACGCCTACGCCGACGCGCTGCTCGCCGCCGGCCGCCGCGAGGAGGCCCGCGAGTGGTTCTCCCGCGCCGCGGCCGTCGACGAGGACCAGCTGACCGACGCCACCGAGCGGCTGCTGGAGCTCGACGGCATCACGATCGAGGGCGACGAGGAGGACGACGTCGAGGAGTTCGAGGCCGAGGACCGCGCCGCCGACGAGGACCGCGCCGCCGACGAGGACTTCGACGACGAGGACGACGAGGACTTCGACGACGAGGGCGAGCGTTCGGCCCGCGACGACTTCGACGAGGACGACGAGGACTTCGACGAGGACGAGGACGAGGACGACGACTTCGAGGACCAGGACGACCGTCGTGAGGACGAGGACGACCGTCGTGAGGACGACCGTCTCGAGGACGCCGACGAGCTCTCGGCCCGCGGCGACGGCCTGCCCGACGACAACGACTTCGACGACGAGGACGACGACCTCGACGAGGACGACCTGAGCGAGGTCGACGCCAAGGCCAAGGCCGAGGACGACGACTTCGACGACGAGGCCGACCTCGACCCCGAGTCGGACACGCCGGCCGACCGGGGCGACAGCCCAACCTCCGGCCCGGACGAGAAGCGGCGCTGACGCCCGTCGGCGTGGCCGGGCGGGCCCCAAGTGGGCCGGCTCGGCTTGGAGCGGGGTGACTCGGCCGGCTCGGCTTGCGGCCGGGGTGACCCGGCCGGCTCGGCGTACGGCCGGGGTGACCCGGCCCGCTCGGCTTATGGCGGTGTGACCCTTTTCGGCATCGCTTGCGGCGGGGTGACCCGGTCGGCTTGGCTGGGCGGTGCGGGTAATCCGGATGCGGGCGGCTGGGCGAGAGGCGGGCGGCGTGGGCGACGAGCTGGTGGGCGGCTATGACCTGGTCATCTTTGATCTGGATGGGGTTGTCTACCTGATCGACAAGCCGATTCCGGGAGCCGCCGAGGCGATCGAGCGGCTGCGTGCGGACGGGGTGCACGTCGCGTACGCGACCAACAACGCCTCTCGCCGTGCGGGCGACGTCGCCGCGCTGCTGACCGGGATGGGTGTGCCGGCTACCGCGGACGAGGTGCTCAACTCGGCCGGGGCGGCGGCCGCGATGCTCGCCCGGCGGCTGCCGACCGGTGCCCCGGTGCTGGTCGTCGGGGCCGAGGCGCTGCGGGCCGAGGTGCGGGACGCGGGGCTGGCGCCGGTGTCGACGTTCGAGGACAAGCCGGCCGCGGTGGTGCAGGGCTACGGGCCGGACGTCGACTGGCGGATCCTCGCCGAGGCTGCGCTGTCGGTGCGCGCCGGCGCGACCTGGGTCGCCACCAACACCGACCGGACGCTGCCCAGCCCGCGCGGGCCGCTGCCGGGCAACGGGTCGCTGGTCTCGGTGCTGCGTACCGCGCTGGACCGGGAGCCGGACCTGGTGGTGGGCAAGCCGGAGCCGGCGTTGTTCACCACGGCGGCGTCGCTCTCGGGGGCACGGCGCCCGCTGGTCGTGGGTGACCGGCTGGACACCGACATCCAGGGTGCGGTCGGCGCCGGCATGGACTGCCTGCTGGTGCTGACCGGGGTGAGCGGGCCGGCCGACGTGCTGGCGGCGCCGCCGGAGCGTCGTCCGACGTTTGTGGCCGCCGATCTGGGTGGGCTGTTCCGGCCGGGCGGCGACGCGCGGCTGCCGCTGGCGGAGTCCGAGGCCGGCGGGTGGCGGGTGACGCGGAACGGCGACCGGGCGACGCTGGACGGCGACGGCGACCCGGTGGTGGCGCTGCGCCTGCTGTGCGCGGTGACCTGGAACGGGGTGCCCGTGTCGGGGCTCGAGCCGGCTTCCGCGGCGGCGGCGAAGCTCCTGGAGAGCTGGCGGCGGTAGCTTTGCCCTCGCGTACCGGAAAAGCCTTTGATCTTTGAATTGGCGGACGAGCGGGCGCGATCTGCGTTGATGATGGGGTATGCCGTTCGCTGTTTCCGGTCTGCCTCGGGGCGCGCGGCTGACCGAGGCGTCCTGGCATTCCCGCCATCGCATCGTGCTCACCCTGCTCTGGTTGCACGTGCCGGCGTTTCTGCTGATCTCGGTGCTCGGGCCGCGGCCGCTGCTGGAAGGGATCCTGCTGACCACCGGGGTGGGCCTGATCGCCGCGGTCGTCCCGATGCTGCCCTCGATCGGCTCCAAGTCGACGCTCACCGGCGTCGGACTGGTCGTCTGCACATTCGTCCTCATCGAACTGTGCGGCGGCGCGATGACGTCACACATCCATCTGTACGCGGTGCTGATCTTTGTGGCGCTCTATCAGCAATGGTGGCCGCTGGTCTTCGCGGTGCTGGCGGTGGTGGTGCATCACGGGATCTTCGGCGTCATCGCGCCGGAGCGCGTGTTCGGGATGGATCTGAGCGTGGGCGGTGCGATCGGGATGGTGGCCATCCACGCGGGGCTGGCCGCGCTCGAGGTGTTCGGGATCGTGGTGTTCTGGCACTTCGCGGAGCAGACCGAGCGGGAGAACGAGCTGCTCGCCCAGGAGGCGGAGCACGCCCGGCAGGCGACCGAGCAGGCCGAGCGGCACGCTCGCGAGCTGGCGGCCGCCGATCTGCACCAACGGTCGGAGATGGCGGCGGCGCAGGCCCGGGAGATCACCGAATCGGTGGCGTCGATCAGCGCGGAGGCGCACGCGGCGATCCGGGCGGTCGGCGAGGTCGACCGGAAGCTGGCGGGCCTCACGTCCTCGGTGCGGGAGATCGCGGCGCAGTCGGGGCAGGCCGCGGAGACTGCGGCGAGCGGCAAGGAGGCGGCGTCGTCCGCGGGTGACAAGGTACGCCTGCTGGAGCGCTCGGTCGGGGAGATCGCGGAGGTGAACGCGTTCATCGCGTCGCTCGCCGATCAGACGAACCTGCTCGCGCTGAACGCCACGATCGAGGCGGCCCGGGCCGGCGAGGTGGGCAAGGGGTTCGCGGTCGTGGCCGGCGAGGTCAAGGATCTCGCGCGGGAGACGGCGACGTCGGTCGGCAAGGTCAACGAGGTGATCGAGGCGATCGTCGCGGAGACGGACGACGTGGCGCAGACGTTCGCGTCGACCACGAATGCTGTCGGCGACATTCACGAGCTGCAGTTGACGATCGCGCGCTCGGTCGAGGAGCAGGCGGCCGTGCTCGCCGACATCACCGGTCAGCTGTCGCAGGCGACCACGGCCGCGGATCAGGTGTTGGCCGGGCTCGACCGGCTCTCCGCGGGTTGATCCCCGTGGATCGAGAGGTCCGATTCCCGCCAGCCTTGGACCCCTCGGGCGGGTGAGCATCGAGGCATGCATCTGGTACCCGGACTCAAGGTTCTCTACTTCGGCACGCCGGTCGTGCTGGTCAGCACCCGCAACCCGGACGGCACCGCGAACCTCGCGCCGATGTCGTCCGCCTGGTGGCTCGGCCAGTCCGCGATGCTCGGCATGGGCGACAACAGTCAGACCGCGGCCAACCTGCAGCGCAGCGGCGAGTGCGTGCTCAACCTGCCGTCGTCGGCGATGGTGGACGCGGTCGACCGGATCGCGCTCACCACCGGCAAGAGCGAGATCACCGGTTACAAGCTGGCGCAGGGCTATCGGCACGTGGCGGACAAGTTCGCGCTCGCCGGGCTCACCGCGCAGGAGTCGGACCTGGTCGCGCCGCCGCGCGCCCGGGAGTGCCCGATCCAGCTGGAGTGCACCGTGACCAGGGTTACACCGTTCGGGGGACCCGAGGTCAGCGCGCACGGATACGAGGTGCGGGTGCTGCGGGCGCACGTCGACGAGGAGATCGTGATCCCGGGGACGGCGTACGTGGACCCGCTGCGCTGGGATCCGCTGATCATGAAATTCTGCGACTTCTTCGGCGGCGGGGAGAACGTGCACCCGTCCCGGCTGGCCGAGGGATGGCGAATGCCTAGAGCAGCTTCCGTAGCTTGAGCAGGTCGAACGGGTTCGCCTTCACGCTGATCTGGCGGGACGCGATCGCCCGGGTCACGTCGAGCTCGCCGGCGAGCAGGGCGACCAGGTCGTCACTCTTCGCGGTCAGCGCGATCTTCGCCGTCGGGTCGTCGCCGTCGGCGATCTCGAGCAGCCGGCCGCCGCTCAGCCGCCCGTGGAAGGCCGTGCCGAGATCGGGGACCCGGCAGGCGAGCGTACGCTCGAGGTCGAGCTTGCCCTGGGCCTCCGCGTTCCGGTCGAGCTTGGCCGCGAGGCCGTGCAGCGCGGTCCGGCATTCGTCCACCGTGGCCATCTGACACCCTTTCGCCGCGACACCGCTTGCCGTAGCGCACGGTACCTCAGTGGGCGCGCGAATCGCCCGGTAGCGTGACACCCGACGCGAGCCCGAGAGGAGTGGAACATGCCGGACGCATGGCGGGCGTATCTGGAGATGGCGCTCGGATTGACCGAGATACCCCGTAAACGTGCCCAGAAGGCGGTTGGTGACCTGGTCAGCAAGGGCGGGGCCACCGCCGCGCAGCTCCAGGGGCTGGTCGAGGACCTGCTGTCGGCCGGCATGGCCAACCGGGAGGCGCTGACCAACATCGTGCGGTACGAGGTCGACAAGGCGCTCGGTGCGGTCGGGCTGGCCACCGCGGAGGAGGTCGACGAGCTGACCGCCCGCGTCCGGGACCTGGAGAAGGAGCTGCAGGCGGCGCAGGCCAAGGCGGTGCCGGGGGACGGCGCGGCGTCGGCGGTCGGCGGTACCCGGCTGGAGAGGCCGGCGCCGGCGCCGAAGAAGGTCGCCAAGAAGGCGGTGGCGAAGAAGGCCGTGAAGGCCACGCCGAACGCGATGCCGGCAGCGGGCACGGCGCCGGTCTCGGCGGTCGCCAAGAAGACGGTCGCCAAAAAGGCGGTCGCCCAGAAGCCGGTCTCGGCTGTCGCCAAGAAGGCCGTGGCGAAGAAGGCCGTGGCGAAGAAGGCCGTTGCGAAGAAGGCTGTGAAGAACGTGACGCCGGCGGCTCCGGCGGCTCCGGCGGGCACCGCGGAAGCGCCGACGGCGCCGGTGAAGGCGGCCGCCGCCGAGACGGTGCTGCCGGCCAAGAAGGCGCCCGCGAAGAAGACCGTGGCGAAGAAGGCGGTCAAGAAGGTCGCGCCGCCGCCGGCATCCGTGGCTGCGCCGACCACCGAGCCGAAGACCGAGCCGGAGGCTTGATTCCATGACATTCCCGTTCAGGCCCGGACCTCCGCCCGGGGGTGGGTTCCGCCCGGCACCGCATCCTCCGCAGCCGGCACCGCATGCCGAGCCGGACGAGCGCCGGATCGTCGAGACGACCGGGCACCCGGCCGTGGACGCCGCGCTGCGGTCGATCGCCAACGCCGGCCGGCTGGCGCCCGGTGAGCAGATCGCCGCGTACGAGGCCGCGCACCAGGTGCTCCAGGAGACCCTCTCCAGCATCGAGGGCTGAGCGGATGGCTCGTCGTGCCCGGCTCGACGCCGAGCTGGTGCGCCGCAAGCTGGCCCGCTCCCGGGAGCAGGCCGCGCAGCTGGTCGAGGCCGGTCGGGTGCAGGTGCGCGGCACCGTGGCCCGCAAGGTCGCCGCGATGGTCGACCCGGCCGACCCGGTGCTGGTCACCGGCGAGGACCCGGCGACCGAGTACGTCTCCCGCGGCGGCCACAAGCTGGCCGGGGCGCTGGCCGCCTTCGAGCGCCTCCCCGTCGAGGGCCGGCGCTGCCTGGATGCCGGCGCCTCCACCGGAGGCTTCACCGACGTGCTGCTGCGGGCCGGCGCCCGCCAGGTGGTCGCGGTCGACGTCGGGTACGGGCAGCTCGCCTGGCCGATCCGTACGGATGGACGGGTTGTCGTTCTGGAACGCACCAACGTCCGCACCCTGACGCCGGAGGCGATCGGCGGGCCGGTCGAGCTGACCGTGGCCGACCTGTCCTTCATCTCGCTGCGGCTCGTGCTGCCCGCGCTGGCCGCCTGCACCGAGCCGGACGGCGACCTCGCGCTGATGGTGAAACCACAATTCGAGGTGGGTAAGGAACGAGTGGGTACGGGCGGCGTCGTGCGCGACTGGCGGCTGCGCGCCGAGGCGGTCCTGGACGTGGCCGCGACCGCCGCCGGGCTGGGGCTGGGCGTGGCCGGGGTGACCGCGAGCCCGCTGCCGGGCCCGAGCGGGAACGTCGAGTTCTTCGTCTGGTTCCGCCGGGACGCTCCTCCGGCCGATCGCGCAGAGATCGACGAAGTGGTCGCCGCGGGGCCGTCCGGGGAGGTAGCTTCTGCCGCGCCGGAGATTGAGATGGAGGACCAATGATGCGGTCTGCCCTCCTGGTCACCCACACCGGGCGACGCCAGAGCACCCAGCACGCCCGCGCCGTCGTCCGCGACCTGCTCGCCGCCGGCTTCGAGGTGCGGGTGGTCGCCGAGGAGGTGGCCGACCTCGACCTGCCCACCGAGGTGACCCCGGTGACCGGGCCGCAGGCGGCCGAGGGCGTGGAGATCGTGCTGGCGCTCGGCGGGGACGGCACGTTCCTGCGGGCGGCCGAGCTGGCCCGGCCGGTGAAGGCGCCGCTGCTCGGGATCAACCTGGGCAAGGTGGGCTTCCTGGCCGAGGCCGAGATCGGCGACATCGACTCCGCGGTCAAGGAGGTCGTCGACGGCACGTACAAGGTGGACGAGCGGCTCACGCTGGACGTCCGGGCCGAGTACGGCGGCCGGGTGATCGCCGAGTCGTGGGCGCTGAACGAGGTCAGCGTCGAGAAGGGCCAGCGCGCGCAGATGCTGGAGCTGCTGGTCGACGTGGACGGCCGGCCGCTGGCCCGGTACGGCTGCGACGGCGTGGTGTGCGCGACCCCGACCGGCTCGACGGCGTACGCGTTCTCGGCCGGCGGCCCGGTGGTCTGGCCGGAGGTGGAGGCGCTGCTGCTGGTGCCGATCAGCGCGCACGCCCTGTTCTCCAAGCCGCTGGTGACGGCACCGACCTCGTCGTTCGTGGTGACGGTCGACCCGTACACGTCGTTCGCGGTGCTCTGCTGCGACGGCCGGCGCACCTGGGACCTGCCGCCGGGGGCGAAGGTCACCGTCGAGCGTGGGCAGCTTCCGGTACGCCTCGTCCGGCTCGCGCCGAAGCCGTTCACCGATGTCCTGGTGGCGAAGTTCGCGCTGCCGGTGGAAGGCTGGCGCGGTAATCGACGCTGATCGTGGGATCCGCGGTGGGCAATTGTCGGTGGGCACCGTTACTGTCTGCCCTGTGCTGGAGGAGTTGCGGATCACCGGTCTCGGCGTCATCGACGACACGACGCTGAAGCTGACGGGCGGGATGAACGTCATCACCGGTGAGACCGGTGCGGGCAAGACGATGGTCGTGACCGGACTGGGCCTGCTGTTCGGCGGGCGGGCCGACGCCGGGCGGGTGCGCGCCGACCCGGGCCGCGCGGTCGTCGAGGGCCGGCTGCGCCTCAGGGGCGCGCTGGCCGATGCGGTGCAGACCCGGATCACCGAGGCCGGCGCCGAGGTCGACGACGACGGCTCGATCCTGCTCAGCCGCACGGTGACGATCGAGGGCCGGTCCCGCGCGCACGTCGGCGGCCGCAGCATGCCGGTCGCGATGCTGGCCGAGGTGGGCGAGCAGGTCCTCGCCGTGCACGGCCAGTCCGACCAGCTGCGGCTGCTGCGCCCGGCCGAGCAGCGTGCCGCGCTCGACCGGTTCGCCGGCCCCGAGCACGAGAAGCTGCTGGAGACCTATCGCGAGGCGTTCGCACGCTGGCGCGCCGTGGTCGACGACCTGGCCGACCGGCGGCGCAACGCGCGCGCCCGCTCGCAGGAGGCCGACCTGCTCAAGCTCGGCCTCGACGAGATCAGCCGGGTCGACCCGCAGCCCGGCGAGGACGAGGAGCTGCGCGCCGAGGTGCAGCGCCTCGAGCACGCCGAGGGGCTGCGGGTGGCCGCGGCCACGGCGGCGCAGGCGCTCGCCTCGGGCGTCGAGGCGACCGACGACGCCCCCGACGCGGCCCAGCTGCTCGGGCTGGCTCGCCGGACGCTGGAGGCACAGTCCTCGGTCGACCAGTCGCTGAGCGACCTGGCCGCCCGGATCGAGGAGGCGGCCACCCTGGTCGGCGACGTCGCGTCCGAGCTGTCGGCGTATTTGAGCTCGCTGGATGCCGACCCGGCCCGGCTGGAGGAGATCTACGAGCGCCGGGCCGCACTGCGCGGGCTGACCCGCAAGTACGCGGACGACGTCGACGGCGTGATCGCCTGGGCCGACAACGCCCGCTCCCGGCTGGCCGCGCTGGACACCTCCGACGAGCTGCTGGACGAGCTGGACAAGGAGCGTCAGCGGCTGGAGGCCCAGGTCGGCGAGCTCGCCCAGCGCCTCACGGCGGCCCGGGTCGAGGCGGCCGGCCGGTTCTCCGAGGCGGTCAGCGTCGAGCTCACGGGGCTGGCCATGCCGCACGCGAAGGTGGAGGTTGCGGTGGTCCCGCGGGCCGGCGACCTCGCCCTCGGGCCGGACGGCGCCGACGAGGTGGAGCTGCGGCTGCTGGCCCACCCGGGTGCGCCGTCGCTGCCGCTGCAGAAGGGCGCGTCCGGCGGCGAGCTGTCCCGGGTGATGCTCGCCATCGAGGTGGTCTTCGCCGGCGCGGGCGGCCCGCCCACCCTGGTCTTCGACGAGGTCGACGCCGGTGTCGGCGGACAGGCCGCGGTCGAGATCGGCCGCCGGCTGGCCCGGCTCGCCCGCACCCACCAGGTGCTCGTGGTCACCCACCTGCCGCAGGTGGCCGCGTTCGCCGACCGGCATCTGGTGGTCGCGAAGGACACCGGCGGCGCGATCACCACGAGCGGGGTGCGGATCGTGGAGGAGACCGAGCGGGCCCGCGAGCTGTCCCGCATGCTGGCCGGTCTGCCCGACTCCGACCTGGGCATCGCGCACGCGGAAGAGCTGCTGGCGGTGGCCGGCCGGGAGAAGCGCGGCTGACCTGCGGTTCCGGGAGGAATCGGGGCTGATCTCGGTGGCTCGAACGTGGCAGAATGAGGTCCGGAACTAGCGGGGGCGATTTGTCCCTTTTTGTAGGTGAGATCGCGCATGTCGCGTGCCAGACGTGTGATCCGGCATGTCAGGATGGCCGGGATGCGACTTCCCACCTTGCGCCGTGCCCGCGACCTCGATCCCGAGGCGGTCACCGGCACCGCGCGCCTCGACCGCCGCACCAAGCGGCTCACCGGCCGGCTGCGCCCGGGTGACATCGCCGTGATCGACCACGTCGACATCGACCGGGTCGCGGCCGACGCGCTGGTCGCGGCCGGGGTGGCCGCCGTGCTCAACGCCAAGCCGTCGATCTCCGGCCGGTACCCGAACCTCGGCCCCGAGGTGCTGGTCAAGAACGGCGTGCTGCTCGTCGACGACCTCGGCGAGGAGGTGTTCGAGCGGCTGCACGAGGGTGACCTGGTCACCATCGAGAACGACATCGTGCTGCTGGCCGGCGAGCCGGTCGCCACCGGCGTCCGGCAGGACTCGGAGACCGTGGCCGCCTCGATGGCCGACGCGCGCGAGGGCCTGTCGGTGCAGCTCGAGGCGTTCGCCGCGAACACCATGGACTACCTCAAGCAGGAACGCGACCTGCTGCTCGACGGCGTCGGGGTGCCCGAGGTGAGCACGAAGATCGCGGGCCGGCACGTGCTGATCGTGGTGCGCGGCTACGACTACAAGGACGACCTGGACGTCCTGCGGCCCTACATCCACGAGTACAAGCCGGTGCTGATCGGCGTGGACGGCGGGGCCGACGCGCTGGTCGAGAACGGCTACACCCCCGACATGATCATCGGGGACATGGACTCGGTCACCGACGACGTGCTGCGCTGCGGCGCCGAGGTGGTCGTCCACGCGTACCCGGACGGCCGCGCTCCCGGCCTCGAACGGGTCGCCAAGCTCGACGTGCCGGCGCTGACCTTCCCCGCCGCGGCCACCAGCGAGGACCTGGCGATGCTGCTGGCCGACGAGAAGGGCGCCACGCTGATCGTCGCGGTCGGCACCCACGCCAATCTGGTCGAGTTCCTCGACAAGGGTCGCGGCGGCATGGCCTCGACGTTCCTGACCCGGCTCAAGGTGGGCGGCAAGCTGGTCGACGCCAAGGGGGTCAGCCGGCTCTACCGGCAGAACATCTCCGGCTCGGCGCTACTGTTGCTCGTGCTCTCCGCGGTGGCGGCGATGGCCTCGGCGGTGGCGGTCTCCACCATCGGGAAGGCGTATCTCACCGTGGTTTCCGAGTGGTGGGACAATTTGGTCTTCCAGCTGGGCCACCTTTTCTAGAAATCGTCGAGGCATTCGTTGTGATCAACTTCCGGTATCACGTGGTGTCGCTCACCGCGGTTTTCCTGGCCCTGGCCATCGGCCTGGTCGTGGGCACCGCCGCGCTCAACGGGCCGGTGGCGGACAGCCTCAAGGGTCAGATCAGCGCGCTCAGCAAGGACAACAGCAACAAGCGCGACCAGATCAACCAATACCGCGACGAGCTGAACAAGAATCAGGACTTCGCCACCCAGATCGCCCCGGCCTACCTGAACAACCAGCTCGCCGGGCGCAAGATCGTGGTGGTCGCGCTGCCGAACACGGCCCAGTTCGCCGACGGCGTGATCTCGATGCTCAAGGTGGCGGGCGCCACGGTCACCGCGAAGATCACCGTGCAGGACAAGTTCTTCGACCCCAACAACACGTACGAGTTGCTGGATCTCGCCGGCCAGTCGTCGCAGCCGACCATCCCGATGGAGGGGCTGCCGCTGAACTCGGACGGGGTGGAGACGGCCAGCGCGCAGTTGGCGCTCGGGCTGCTGCAGCGGGTCGGTGCGACGCAGGCGAGCGCGGACGACGTGGCGGCTCTGCTCACGGCGTACACGAAGCAGGGCTATCTCGCCGTCGGGGGCGGGGCCGTCGGTGGCGCGGAGGGTGCGGTGATCGTCTCGGGCGAGCCGCCGACCGACAAGGACGCGGCCAAGAAGAACCAGTCCGCGGTGACCATGGCCACCCAGTTCGGCAAGAACAAGCCGCTGGTGGTGGCCGGTGTCTCGGTCGGCGACGGGAACCTGATCTCCGGCGTGCGCAGCGACCCGACGCTGGTCAAGGAGATCTCCACGGTCGACAACGCGAGCACCGCGCAGGGTCAGGTGGCGACCGCGGTGGTCACCGCCGAGCGGATGGTGCAGAACCGGGTCGGTCAGTACGGCCTGGGTGCCGGGGCGACGTCGCTGGTGCCGAAGCCCGCAACCTAGCGGTCGGTCTTTACACTTCCCTGCCATGGCTGTCCTGAGGTCCTTCGGCGTCGGTGCCTCCGCCGCCCGTGCCGCGCTCGGCTGGATCCGCCGCGACCAGCGGGCCGGCGCTCTCGAACGGACGAATTTCCACGGCCGCACGGTGTCGCTCGCCGGGGGGCCGGCGCTGGCGCTCGGCGCCACGGTCGGTGCCGTCGCGGGCGCCCCCTCGGTGCGGGTCGCCGCGGCCTCCGTCGTCGCGGGCGTCACCTCCGGCTCGGTCGGCTTCTATGACGACGTCTCCGGTGACCGGGCCGTGAAGGGCTTCGCCGGGCACCTCGGCGCGCTCCGCGAGGGGCAGGTCACCAGCGGGCTCGTGAAGATCGCCGGAGTGGGGGCGGCGGGGCTGGTGGCCTCGGCGATGATCGGGAGCAAGCGAACTAGCCTCCTAGGACGTACGGCCGACGTGCTCCTGGGCGCCGGGGTCATCGCCGGGATGGCGAACTTCGTCAACCTGCTCGACCTGCGGCCCGGCCGGGCGATCAAGGCCGGGCTGGCGATCGGCGTGCCGGTCGGCGGCGGGGTCGCGGCCGGGACGATGGGCGCCGCCGCCGCGCTGCTGCCGGAGGACCTCGGCGAGGAGATCATGGTCGGCGACGCGGGAGCGAACGCGATGGGCGCGCTGCTCGGTGTCGCCTTGACCGCCCGCAGCGGCACCGCGACGCGGCTGCTCGCCCTCGGCGCCCTGGCCGGGCTCACCGCGGCGAGCGAGAGGGTCAGCTACACGAAGGTCATCCAGGACACGCCATGGCTGCGGCGGCTGGACGAGCTGGGCCGCCGTCCCGCGTGACGGCGACCACCGCGCGAAAGGTCGCCGGGGCCGCGGCGCTCATCACCGTCCTGACGGTGGTTGCCCGGATCGCCGGATTTGCCCGGACCTTCGTCTTCCTGCACACCGTCGGCAAGCATGACCTTGCCGACATCTACAACGCCGCCAACACGATCCCGAACATCGTCTTCGAGCTGGTCGCCGGCGGCGCCCTGGCCAGCCTCGTGGTGCCGCTGCTGGCCGGGCACGTCGCGGCCGGGGACCGGGACCGGGTCAACGCCGTCACCTCTGCGCTGCTCACCTGGGTGCTGGTGCTGCTCGTGCCGATCGCGCTGCTGGTCGGTCTGCTGGCCGGGCCGATCGCCGGGCTGCTCCCGCACGTGCCGGCCGATCACCAGGCGACCGCCGCGAGCATGCTGCACGTCTTCGCCCCGCAGCTGCCGCTGTACGGGATCGGCATCGTGCTCACCGGCGTCCTGCAGGCCCACCACCGGTTCGCCTGGCCGGTGCTCGCGCCGCTGCTGTCCAGCGTCACCGTGATGGCCGCGTACCTGACGTACGCCGCGGTGGACGGCGCGGAGAGCGACTTCCGCGGCCTCACCCGCACCGGTGAGCTCGTCCTGTCGGTCGGCACCACGATCGGCGTGGTGGTGCTCGCCTTCTGCCTGCTCGTCCCGCTGCGCAAGCTGCGCCTGCGGCTGCGGCCCACGCTGCGCTTCCCCGGCGGTGAGGGGCGGCAGGCGGCCCGGCTGGGCTGGGCCGGCGGGGTGACCGTCGGCTCCCAGCAGCTGATCGCGATCGTCGCCCTCGCGCTGCTGACCGACAGCGGCTACACGCTCTACATCACCGCGCAGACGATCTTCCTGCTGCCCTGGGCGGTGCTCGCGGTGCCGCTGGCCACCGCGGTCTACCCCTCGCTGTCGGCCGCGGCGGCGCGCGGCGACGAGGACGCGTACGCCAGATCACTGTCGGCCACCGCCCGGACCGTGATGCTGGCCGCGGGCCTGGGCGCCGCCGCCCTCGCGGCGCTGGCCGGCCCGGCCGCGTACCTGATCAACGCGGGCAGCGCGGCCCCCGGGATCGCCGGCTTTGCCCCCGGCCTGTTCGGCTACGCGTTGTTCGCGTTGCTGTCGCGGGCCCTGTACGCCCGGGGCGCCACCCGGGCCGCGGCCGCCTCCACCGCCGCCGGCTGGGTTGTGGCCGCCATCACCGCGCTCGCCTTCGCCGCCCTGCCCCACCAGCGGCAGGTGCTCGGCCTCGGGCTGGCCAACGCGGCCGGGATGACCGTGATCGGGGTGCTGCTGGTGCTGGCTGTGCGCCGGATCGCCGGCCCCCGGGCCCTGGCCGGGCTGGCCCGGGCCGCCACCGTCGGTATCGTTGCCGCGGGAGTCGCCGCGGCTGCCGGGTACGGCGTGGTGACCGGAATCGGACACCTGGCCGGTGCCCGGCCCAGCGTGGCGGGCAGCCTGGCGCAGGGCATTCTGGGCGGGCTCGCCGTGCTGGCCGTGTTCGGAGCGGTGGCGTTCGCCCTCGATCGACGTGATGTCAGTGTGCTGGTCGCCCGGTTGCGGCGGCGCGGCTGAAAGGGGGTTTCGGTTCCGTGGACGACCGATGGCGTGGCTCGGTGGCTCTCGCGCTCGCCTCGAGCACCGGCGGGATCGGGCAGCACGTCGCCTCGCTGGCCCGTGGCCTGCACGCGGCCGGCTGCGAGGTGCTGGTCTGCGGGCCGGCCGCCACCGACGAGCTGTTCGGCTTCACCGCGGCCGGCGTCGCGTTCACCGCGGTCGAGATCCCGGCCAACCCGGGCGCCCAGGACGCCGGCGCGGTCCGCGCGCTGCGCGCCGCCCTCGCCGCCCGCCCGATCGACGTCGTGCACGCGCACGGCCTGCGCGCCGGCCTGGTCGCCGGCCTGGCCCGCCCCGGCGTCCCGCTGATCGTCACGTGGCACAACTCGGTGCTCGCCAAGGGCCTGCGCGGGCAGGCGTCCGCGCTGGTCGAGCGGATCGTCGCGCGCAGCGCCACGGTCACCCTCGGCGCCTCCGACGACCTGGTCGCCCGGGCCCGGAGCCTCGGCGCCCGGGATGCCCGGCTCGGCCCGGTCGCCGCGCCCAGGCTCGCCGCGGCCAAGCGCACCAAGGCCGCGGTGCGCGCCGAGTTCCGGCTGGCGCCGGGCGCGCCGCTGATCCTCTCGGTCGGCCGGCTGCACCCGCAGAAGCGGTACGACCTGCTGATCGACGCGTCCGCCCGGTGGCGTGAGCTGTCCCCGGCGCCGGTCGTCGTGGTGGCCGGTTCCGGGCCGAGCTACATGTCCCTGGCCCAGCAGTCGTCCGAGCGGCACGCGCCGTTCCACCTGCTCGGCCGCCGCTCGGACGTGCCCGACCTGCTGGCCGGCGCCGACCTCGCGGTGGTCACCAGCGACTGGGAGGCGCGGCAGCTGTTCGCGCAGGAGGCGCTGACCGCGGGGACGCCGCTGATCGCCACGGCCGTCGGCGGGGTGCCGGGGCTGGTCGGCGACGCGGCGCTGCTGATCCCGCCGGGCGACGTGGACGCGCTGGACGAGGCGGTACGGCGGATGCTGGCCGACCCCGGCCTGCGGGCCGACTACGCGGCCCGGGGGCCGGCGCGGGCCGCGACCTGGCCCACCGAGGAGGAGACCGTGGCGGCCGTGCGGGCCGTCTACGGCGAGGTGACGGCTCGGGTATGAGGCGGATCTGGATCCCGTACGCGCTGGTCCTGCTCGCCGTGGCGGCCAGTCTCGCCGGCCTCGCGGTGCGGCCGGTCGGTGGCGCGCCGCAGAGCACGGTCGACTACGTCATCGTGGCGGGCGCGGCCGGGCTGCGCTGGGACGACCTCGACCCGCAGCGCACCCCGCAGCTGTGGCGGGAGGCGAGCAAGGGCTCGATCGGCTGGCTGTCGGTGCGCTCGGCGCAACGGGTCACCTGCCCGTCCGACGGCTGGGTCACGGTCGGTGCCGGCAACTACGCGGCGTACCCGCGGGCCTCGGCCGACGCCGGCCGCTGCGACCCGCCCGCGCCCGATCTCGACCAGCCGGACACGATCGGCGCGAACATCGCCAACCAGCGCAACATCGTGCAGAACAATCAAGACCGTTTGCCGTACGGTGCGGTGCCCGGTGCGCTCGCCGAATCGGTGCGGTGCACGACCGCGGTCGGCCCGGGCGGTGCGATCGCGGCGGCCCGCCCGTTCGGCCGGGTCGACAAGTACCGGGCCGAGCTGCCCGCCGACCCGAAGAGCCTGCTCGCCGACTGCCTGCTCAGCTTCGTCGACCTCGGCACGATCACCGGCTCCGGTCCGGCCCGCGCGGCCCTGGTCGAGCGGGCCGACGCCACCCTGGCCCGGATCGTCGCGGCCCGCCCGGAGCGGTCGCTGCTGCTGGTCGCCGGCGTCTCGGACACCGACCGCTCGTCCCGGCTGCACGTGGCGATCGCCGAGGGGGAGGGCTGGAACGGCGGCTGGCTCACCTCGGCCGGCACCGGCCGCGACGGCTACCTGCAGCTGATCGACCTGGCCCCGACGATCCTCACCGCGCTCGGCAAGAGCGTGCCGGAGAAGCTGTTCGCCGGGCGCTCCGCCACCGTCGTGCCGGGCAAACCCGGCAACCTGCCTGACGCGGTGCGCGGCTCGCACAACGCCGACCAGCGGGCCGGCGCCCAGCGCGGCGTCGCCACCATCTTCTTCACCGTGCTGGCGATCCTCCAGTTCGTGCTGTACGCGCTGATCGTCCCGGTCATGGTGCGGGCCCGGCGGCACAGCGGTCCGCGGGGCCGGGCGCTGCCTTCGCCGCGCGTGGTCGAGGCGGTCGAGCTGGCGCTGATCGCCACCGCCCTGACCATCCCGGCCGCGCTGCTGGCCGACGCGTCGCCGTGGTGGCGCGCCGAGCATCCGGCGTGGATCTTCGGGCTGGTCACCGGCGCGCTGGTGGTGGCGGGCACCGCCGCCGTCCGCCTGGCGCCGCGGTACCGGAGCACCCTGTGGCCGATGGCCGCGGTCGCCGCGTGCGGCGCGGTGGTGGTCGGCCTCGACCTGCTCACCGGCGCGCAGTTGCAGTTGAACGGGGTGGCCGGCTATTCGGCGATCACCGGCGGCCGGTACGCGGGTGTCGGCGGGGTCGGCCTCGGCGTGTTCGTGACCGGGCTGCTCGTGCTGGCCGGGTGCCTCGCCCAGTGGGTGGCCAAGGCGTACCGGCCGCTGATCTTCGTGCTGCTCGGCGGGCTCGGCGTGGTCATGGTCGGCAGCCCCTATCTGGGTGCGGACCCGATCGGCGCGATCGCGGTCACCGCCGGGGTGTGCGTGGCCGCCGCGATGAGCACGGGTGGCTGGCTCACCTTCACCCGGTTCGCCTGGGCCGCGCTGGCCGGGCTCGCGGTGACCATCGGCTTCGCGGTGGTCGACCTGCGCCGTCCCGAGCTCGAGCAGGGCAGCCTCGGCCGGTTCCTGTCCGCGCTCGGCGACGGCAGCGCCGGCCCGGACCTGCAGCGGGTGGCCGCCGGCAACGGCGAGACCCTGCTGGCCAGCCCGCTGACGATCCTGGCCGTGATCGGCGCGGTGATGCTGGCCTTCTGCCTGTTCTCGCCGTGGGGCGGACTGAACCGCCTGTTCGGACTGCATCCGGCGATCCGCGCGGCCGGCGCCGGGGTGACCGTGACCGCGATGATCGCCGGGGTGCTCGGCGGATCGGCGCTGACCGTGGCCGGGGCCGCCGCCGCGGCGGCCGTGCCGACCGCGGTGCTGGTCGCGCTGCGGGTGCTGCTGCACGCCGCCGATCGGACCCGGCCGGAGGGCGAGACGGACGGGCCGGGCGGGCCGCTGCTGCGCAAGACCGACTTCGCAAATCCGGCGAAGATCACTTAGCGGTTGCCGTAACCGCGCCGCGGACACACGCTGGGAGCGGCCCGGACGTACGTCCCCGTCCCCAGGTGTTACGGTGGACTCCCGTGGATGGGGCCTCGCGCCCCGGTCTGCATGTCCGGCTACAGACAAACCACGGGAGCGGGCGTTGGCCTCATCAGTGCGCGACACGCGGCACATTTTCGTCACCGGGGGCGTCGCCTCCTCGCTGGGCAAGGGCCTCACCGCCTCGAGCCTCGGTAATCTTCTGACCGCGCGCGGACTGCGGGTCGTCATGCAGAAGCTCGACCCCTATCTCAACGTCGATCCCGGCACGATGAACCCGTTCCAGCACGGTGAGGTCTTCGTCACCGAGGACGGCGCCGAGACCGACCTGGATGTCGGCCACTACGAGCGGTTCCTCGACCGGGCGCTGTCCGGCAAGGCGAACGTGACCACCGGGCAGGTCTACTCGACGGTCATCGCGCGCGAGCGGCGCGGCGAGTACCTGGGCGACACCGTGCAGGTCATCCCGCACATCACCAACGAGATCAAGAGCCGGATCTTTGCGATGGCCGACCCGGACGAGTCGGGCCGGGTGCCGGACGTCGTGATCACCGAGGTCGGCGGCACGGTGGGCGACATGGAGTCGCTGCCGTTCCTCGAGGCGATCCGCCAGGTGCGCCACGAGGTCGGCCGCGACCACGTGTTCTACCTGCACGTGTCGCTGGTGCCTTACCTGGCGCCGTCGGGCGAGCTGAAGACCAAGCCGACCCAGCACTCGGTGGCGGCGCTGCGCAACATCGGTATCCAGCCGGACGCGCTGATCTGCCGTAGCGACCGGGAGATCCCCGAGAAGCTCAAGCACAAGCTGGCGCTCTACTGCGACGTCGACCGCGAGGCCGTCATCGCCTGCCCGGACGCGCCGAGCATCTACGACATCCCCAAGGTGCTGCACCGGGAGGGCCTCGACGCGTACGTGGTGCGCCGGCTCGGCCTGTCGTTCCGCGACGTCGACTGGTCCACCTGGGACGACCTGCTGCACCGGGTGCACCACCCGAAGCGGACCATCACGATCGCGCTGGTCGGCAAGTACGTCGACCTGCCGGACGCGTACCTGTCGGTGAGCGAGGCCATCCGCGCCGCCGGTTTCGCGAACAATGTCAAGATCCAGATCCGCTGGGTGCCCAGCGACGACTGCGAGAGCACGGCGGGCGCCGCCGCGGCCCTCAAGGGCGTCGACGGCATCGTCATCCCGGGCGGGTTCGGCGTCCGCGGCATCGAAGGCAAGATCAACACTTCCCGGTACGCCCGGGAGAACCAGCTGCCGATCCTGGGCATCTGCCTGGGTCTGCAGTGCATGACGATCGACGCCGCGCGGAACCTGGCCGGGCTGGCCGGCGCCAACTCCCTCGAGTTCGACGAGCGCGCGCCGTACCCGGTGATCTCGACGATGGCCGACCAGGAGGACATCGTGGCCGGCAAGGGCGACCTGGGCGGCACGATGCGGCTGGGCGCGTACCCGGCGGTGCTCGCCGCGGACTCCGTGATCTCCGAGACGTACGGCGGCGCCACCGAGATCTCCGAGCGGCACCGGCACCGGTACGAGGTGAACAACGACTACCGGGAGAAGCTGGCCCAGGCCGGGCTGGTCTTCTCCGGCACCTCCCCGGACGGGCGGCTGGTCGAGTTCATCGAGCTGGACCGGGCGACCCACCCGTACTTCGTGGCGACCCAGGCCCACCCGGAGCTGAAGAGCCGCCCCACCCGGCCGCACCCGCTCTTCGACGGCCTGATCAAGGCGGCCGTTCAGTACGCGGCCGCGGACGAGCTGCCGGTCGTCGTGGACCCGTCGTGACCGCATTCGCCCACGAGACGCTGTCCCAGGAGTACCGGTACCACGGCCCGATCTTCACGGTCCGCACCGACCAGGTCACCATGTCCAGCGGCCGCCCGGCCGGCCGGGACGTGGTGGCCGCCAAGGGCGCGGTCGGCGTCCTCGCGATCGACGACCTGGACCGGGTGGTGCTGATCAAGCAGTACCGGCACGCGGTCGGCCGGTACCTGTGGGAGCTGCCGGCCGGGCTGCGCGACGTCGACGGGGAAGACCTGGTCGCGGGCGCCGCCCGGGAGCTGGCCGAGGAGGCGGACCTCATCGCCGCCCGGTACGACCTGCTGATCGACCTGCACACGTCGCCCGGTTTCACCGACGAGATCATCCGGATCTTCCTGGCGCGTGAGCTGACCCCGGTGCCGGACGCCGAGCGGCACGAGCGCACCGACGAGGAGGCCGACCTGGAGGTCAGCCGGATCGACCTCGACGAGGCGGTCGCCATGGTCTTCCGGGGCGAGATCACCAACGCGGCGGCGGTCGGCGGGCTGCTCGCCGCCGCCCGTGCCCGGGACGAGGGCTGGGCTACCCTGCGGCCGGTGGCGACGCCGGAGCCCTGAACGGGCCGCTCAGGGCCGCCCACTGCAGCAGCATGATGGTCTTCGCGTCGGCGATCCGGCCGTCGGCGATCCGGGCGAGGGCCTCGTCGAAGGGTAGCTCGACCGCCTCGATGTCCTCGCCCTCGTCGGCCACGCCGCCGCCGGCCGCGGTGCGCGACGCGGGGGAGTAGGGCGCGGCGTAGAAGTGCAGCCGCTCGGTGATCGAGCCGGGACTCATCCAGGCACCGAAGACGTGCTCGAGGTCGCCGACCTCGACGCCCAGCTCCTCGGCGGCCTCGCGGCGGATCGCGTCGGCCGGGTCGTCGTCGTCCAGCAGGCCGGCGGCGGTCTCGACGAACATGCCGTCCGGGTGGCCGTTCACGTAGACCGGGTAGCGGAACTGCCGGGTGAGCAGCACGGTGCGCCGGGCCGGGTCGTACAGCAGGATCGTGGCGCCGTCGCCGCGGTCGTACGTCTCGCGCTGCTCCCGCGTCCAGCGCCCGTCGGCGTGCCGGTAGTCGAACGTGGTGCGGCGCAGCACGTGCCAGGCGGCGGCCAGCAGCTCCACGTCGCGGATCACGACGTCCGGGTTGCCGGTCAGGTCCCGGCCGGTCCGGTCGAGGCCGGTGCGTCCGCGGGCGTCGGGCACGTCGATCCCTGGTGTCGTCATGATCGCCGACCGTACACTGCAAAACGCGCAACAGTCGACAATAATGAGGAGAAACACGCATGCTGGCCGCCGAGCGACGCGACTTCCTGCTGGCTCGGCTCCGGGTCGACGGCAAGGTCGTCGCCAAGGACATCGCCGCCGAGATCGGCATCGCCGAGGACAGCATCCGGCGAGACCTGCGGGATCTGGCCGCGGCGGGGCTCTGCCAGCGGGTGTACGGGGGAGCGCTGCCGGCCGCACCGGCAGCGGCCGACTACGCGACCCGGGTCTCGGTGGCGGCGGAGAGCAAGCGGCGGGTGGCCGCGGCAGCCGTGGCGCTGATCGAGCCGGGGAGCACGGTGCTGCTGGACGGCGGGACGACGGCGCTGGCGGTGACCGCGGCGCTGCCGCCCGATCTGTCGGCGACGATCGTCACGCACAGCCCGACCGTGGCCGCGGCGCTGGTCGCGCATCCGACGGTCGACGTGTACCTGCTGGGCGGCCGGTTGTTCAAGCATTCGGCGGTGGCGTGCGGGGCGGCCGCGGTCGAGGCGGCGGGCCGAATCAACGCCGACCTGTTTTTCCTCGGTGTGACGGGTGTCCACCATCGAGCCGGGCTGACCACGGGCGACCCGGACGAGGCGGCGATGAAGCGGGCGCTGGCCGCCCGTGCTGCCGAGACGTACGTGCTGGCCAGCGCGGAGAAGGTGGGGGCGGCCTCGCCATTCGTCGTGCTACCGCTGTCCGAGGTGGCCGGAGTCATCGCGGACGTACCGGCGGACGACGCCGAGGTGCTGCGTCTCGCCGAGATCGGCGTTCCGGTGCTCCGTTAGGAGGTCAGGCGCATCCGCTCGGCCAAGCCGCGCAGCTCACTGCCGCCCGCCCGCCGGCTGGAACGCTCCAGCAGCGTGCGCACGGTCGCCGAGGCGTCGGCCGAGGTGTGCACGTGCTGCGGGGCGAGGCGCTCGGCGGTGAGCAGCAAACGGATCGCCTCCCGATCCTTGCCGCCCAGCTTGGCCAGCGCCCGCGCGGTGTCCGTGTAGTAGAAGACCTGGCGCAGGCCGGCCGCGATGGCGGCCGGGTTGGCGCGCCGGGCGATCTCCACGGCGCGGGCGGGGTCCCCCTGATTGACCTCGATGTTGATCCGCCAGAGGTCCACGTTGGTGGGGCCGAAGTACATGCCCAGCGTGGTGGTCTCGCCGGTGCGCCGGGCGAGCGCGACGGCCTGCGCCGTCCAGCTCCGGCTGTCGTCGATCCGGTCGCGGCCACGGCTCGCGGACGCGCAGATGAGGTGCAGCGTGCCCGCCATCTCCGCCGCCCCCGGCCGGCTCAGGTGCCTCCGCAGGTCGTCGACGGCCCGCTCGGCGATCGTCAGCGCCCGCTGGTGGGAGCCGCACGACCGGGCCGCGTTCGCCATCGAGTAGGCCGCGTACGCCCGCAGCACCGGATCGCCGGCGGCGTCGGCCGCGTCCCGGCAGCGCTCGGCGCCGAGCCACGCCTCCGCCGGGTGGCCGAGGTTACGCAGCAGCGTGGACGCGTTGAAGGCGGCGTCGCACAGCAGCCGCAGCGCCCGCTCCCGGTCCGGCCCGGCGGTCTCGGCGTGCAGGTCACGCAGCAGGCCGGGGAGCAGCCGGGCGGCACCGGCGTAGTCGCACCCGTCCAGCAGCGTGCCGAGCAACTCGACCGCCGCGGCGAGCTCGGCGACCGGCGGCCCGATCGTCAGGCCCGGCTCGGTCAGGTCGATGTCGACCAGCGCCTGCCGGATCCCGCGCAGCCCGGCCAGCGCGGCCGCCGCCGCCCGGTCCCCGGCCGGCGTCGGGCCGCCGGCGAGCTCGTCCGGCGAGCACTCCAGGGCCGCCGCCATGTCCGCGAGGGTGAACCGGTTGTCCGCCGCCTGCCGCCCCCGTTCGATGCGACTCCAGGTCGCATGGGAGACACCGGCCCGGCTTGCGGCGTACCGGATGCTCCACCCACGCAGCAGGCGGCGGACCCGGATCCGCTCCCCGATGGTGGGGTCGGCAGTCGGTCGTGGAGTCACGCCGGAACGGTAACCCCGCTCCGATCATCCGGTGGTACATGCTCGCACCGGTTCACGAGCGGAGGAACTCGGCGACCCGGGCCGGCCACGTGCGTACGTCGGCCGAGGTGGACGAGACGTGCAGGCGCGCGTCCGGCAGGGTCTTCACCAGATACTCCGCCGTGGAGACCGGGTGCACCGGGTCGGACTCCCAGGCCAGGATCAGGGTGGGGTGGGTCAGCGTCGCGAGCGCCTCGGTGGGCGGCAGGTCGGTGAGGGCGGCGCCGCGGAGCACCGACGGGAGCATCTCGCCGCGCACGTCGGGGTCGTACCGGTAGGACGGGACGTCGGCGAAGATCTCGGGTACGCCGAACTGCTGCATGCCGCGTACCCAAGCGTCCTTGCCTTTGGTCTCCACGAAGTCGGCGCCTTGGCGATACATGTCGCGGGCTGCCTCGCGGGTCTCGCCGGTGGTCGGCGGGATCTGCAGGACCAGCCGGCGGAACCGCTCGGGGGAGCGGACCGCGGCGTGCAGCAGGGTGCCGGTGCCCATCGACTGCCCGATCCAGTCGACCGGCTCGCCGCCGCGCACCTCGTCGGCGACCGCGATCAGGTCGTCGGCCAGCGCGTCCCAAGTGTACGAAGCGGGATCCGGACCGCCGCCGGACCGGCCGTGGCCGCGGGCGTCATAGCGCAGCAGGCGCCGCTCCGCCAGCAGCGGCCGCAGGTCCATCAGGCCGGCCGCGTCCTCGGCGGCCCGGCTGAAGAACAGGCCGTGCGACTGGCCGACCAGCGGGCCGGCGCCCTCGAGGTGGTAGGCGAGGTCGGCATCGGGGCGGGAGACGACGGAATCTGCCATGCCGCCGAGCATAGCTTGACAACGATGTCGGCGAGGGTAAATCTGGGAGCGCTCCCATATCGTCACCCATCGATTGGCTCACCCACATGAGACTCCGATCCCTGGCCCTGGCCGCGGCCGTCTGCACGGTCGCCACCGGGACGCTGGCCGCGACGTTGTCCCCGGCGTCCGCGGCCACCACCGGCTGTTCCGTCACCTACCAGGTCACCGGCTCCTGGCAGGGCGGCTTCCAGGGCGACATCGCGATCACGAACCTCGGCGACGCGATCTCCTCCTGGACGCTCGGCTTCGACTTCCCGACCACCACGCAGAAGGTCAGCCAGGGCTGGAACGGCACCTTCACCCAGTCCGGCCAGCACGTGACCGTCACCAACATGTCCTACAACGGCTCGCTGGCCACCAACGCGAGCACCTCGGTCGGCTTCCTCGGCGCCTGGTCGGGCACCAACCCGGTGCCCACCACCTTCACGCTCAACGGCGTGACGTGCACCGGCGGCACGACCACCACCACACCGCCGACGACCGCCCCGACGACGCCACCCACCACGCCGCCGGCCACGGGCGCCGCCCCTTCTCTCAAAGTCTCCGGCAACAAGTTGGTCAACGCGTCCACCGGCGCGACCGTCAAGCTCTACGGCGTCAACCGCTCCGGCGGCGAGTTCGCCTGCATCCAGGGCAACGGCTTCTGGGACGGGCCGATGGACCAGGCCTCGATCACCACGATGCGCACCTGGAAGATCCGCGCGGTGCGGGTGCCGCTCAACGAGGAGTGCTGGCTGGGCACCTCCGACGTGCCCGCCGCGTACGGCGGAACGGCCTATCAGAACCAGGTCAAGACGTACGTGAACCTGCTCGTCCAGAACGGGATCACGCCGATCGTCGAGATGCACTGGAGCTACGGCCAGTACACCGGCAACTCGGCCGGCTGCTCCGACGTCAAGGCGACCTGCCAGAAGCCGATGCCCGACGCGCAGTACGCCCCCTCGTTCTGGACCGGCGTGGCGAACGCCTTCAAGGGCACCAACGCGGTGATCTTCGACCTGTTCAACGAGCCCTACCCGGAGCGGGCCACCGGCGACGAGACGTCCGGCTGGAAGTGCTGGCGCGACGGCGGCACCTGCACCGGCATCACCTACCAGGTGGCCGGCTTCCAGTCGCTGGTCAACACGGTCCGGGCGACCGGCGCCACCAACGTCATCATGATCGGCGGCCTCGCGTACTCGAACAACCTGAGCCAGTGGCTGACCTACAAGCCGACCGACTCGACCGGCAACCTGGCCGCGTTCGCGCACATCTACAACTTCAACACCTGCTCGAACACGTCCTGCTGGGACAGCCAGATCGGCACCACCGCGCAGACCGTGCCGGTCTCGCTCACCGAGATCGGCGAGAACGACTGCGCGCACGGCTTCGTCGACGGGCTGATGAACTGGGCCGACGCGCACGGCATCGGCTACCTCGGCTGGACCTGGAACACCTGGGACTGCTCGAGCGGCCCGTCGCTGATCAGCGACTACAACGGCACCGCGACCAACTACGGCCAGGGCCTCAAGAGCCGCCTGGCCTCGGTCTCGAACTGACGTGTTGGCGACGCCCGGGTCCGCGGACCCGGGCGTTTGTCCCATATCGACGCGCCGCTATTGACTCCGCCCCTGGGGAAGACTCCACTGTGTGACGGGAGCTCAACCCGATCGGGGGTCGTCATGGTCAAGCGCGTCGCCGTTTTCCTGACGTTCCTGCTCGGCCTCGTCTTGATCCCGGGGGCCGCGCTGGCTGCACCGCTTCCGGCTCAGATCAAAGGTCAGTGTGTACGGGTGGAGCACCTGCGCGTCCAGGTGCTGAGCCCGACGCTGCTGCGCCTGGAGTACGCCGCCAACGACTCCTTCGAGGATCGCGCCACCTTCAACGCCGTCGACCGGTCCCCCTGGCCCACCTGGTTCCGGGCGTCCACGCAAAACGGTGAGCTGCGCGTCGACACCGGCGCGGTGACCCTGCATTACCAGCTCGGCAGCGGCCCGGTCACCGCCGCCAACACCACCCTCGACCTCACCGTGGCCGGCAAGCGCACCAGCGTGCACCCCGCCTTCGGCACCCCGGCCCGCGACGACACGCTCGGCGGGTGGTATCGGGGGCTCGACTACTACGCCGGCCAGGCCGGCCCGGTCGACCAGCTCACCCTGCACCCCGGCATGCTGAACCGCGGCGGGTGGTACCTGCTGGACGACACCGCCACCGCGCTGCGCACCGGCGACGACTGGCTCGTCCCGCGGCCCGCGCACACCGGCGCCTACCAGGACGGCTACCTGTTCGGCTACGGCCACGACTACCAGCGCGGCCTGGCTGACCTGCGCACGCTCACCGGCCCCTCGCTGCTGCCGCCGGAGTGGGCCTTCGGCACCTGGTTCTCGAAGTACCAGGCGTACAGCACCAGCGACTACCGCAACACGCTGCTGCCCGCTTTCAAGCAGCACAACGTGCCGCTCGACAACCTGGTGATCGACACCGACTGGAAGGCGCCCAACTCCTGGGCCGGCTGGAATTGGAACGCGAGCCTGTTCCCCGACCCGCAGCAGTTCCTGGCCGAGCTGAAACAGCAGGGCATCAACGCGACGCTCAACGTGCACGCCGCGATCAGCGGCGACGACCCGCAGTTCGCCGCCGCCCAGGCCCGCGCCAAGAACAAGCTGGTCCCGGCGGCCAGCAGCTTCGCGCCCAACCCGTACAAGTTCGACTGGAGCGACGCCGACCAGGCCGCCGCCTACGAGCAGCTGCACGACCCGTTCGAGGCGCAGGGCGTGCAGCAGTGGTGGCTGGACTACTGCTGCGACGACAGCGGCGTCAGCATGCCCGGCCTGACCGCCGACAGCTGGGTCAACGAGCTGTACAAACGCGACGGCGACGCCCGCGGCCGGCGCGGCTTCTCCCTCGCCCGGATCGGCGCGTCCTACCCGGCGTACACGGTGCCCGGCGGCTCCGGCCCGTGGGCCGAGCACCGCAGCACCGTCCACTTCACCGGCGACACCCGGCCCGACTTCGCGACCCTCGCCTTCGCGGCGAGGATGACCCCGGCCGAGGGCGCGAGCATCGGCGAGCCCTACGTCAGCCACGACATCGGCAGCTTCGCCGGCAAGCACCTGCCCGACGACCTGTACCTGCGCTGGGTGCAGCTCGGCGCGTTCCAGCCGATCCTGCGGCTGCACTCCGACCATGGCGACCGGCTGCCCTGGGAATACTCCGGCGCGGTCAGCGGGCCGGCCGCCGACTTCCTGCGCCTGCGCGAGTCGCTGGTGCCCTATCTGTACACCGCGGCCCGGCAGAGCTACGACACCGGCCTGCCGATGGCCCGCGCGCTCTACCTGCAGTGGCCCGAGCTGACCGAGGCCTACCGGCACGACACGCAGTACCTGCTGGGCGACTCGCTGCTGGTCGCGCCGGTCACCACCCCGGGCCTGTCCACCACCACGTCGGTGTGGTTCCCGCCCGGCGTCTGGACCGACTTCTTCACCGGCGCCACCTTCCGCGGCCCGGCCACCCGCACCGTCGGCGCCACCCCCGACCACATGCCGGTCTACGTGCGCGCCGGCGGGATCGTGGCGCAAGCGCCCGGCACGGCGAACGTCGCCAACCAGCCGAAGGACCGGCTGACCCTCACCGCCTACCCGCACGCCGACGGGGTGACCTCGGTCTACCAGGACGCCGGGGACGGGCTCGGCTACCAGCAGGGGCAGTACCAGCAGATTCCGGTCCGCTACCACGAGGGCCACACCTCGTCGCTGACCGTCGGCGCGGCCCAGGGCAGCTACCCCGGGGCCCCCGCGGCGCGCGGCTACACCGTCGCCTTCGCCGGGGTGAGCCGGCCGCACACGGTCACCGTGGGCGGGCGCCGGGCTCCGTTCTCCTACGACTCGGCGAAACACCTGCTGAGCGTGACCGTGCCGGCGACACCGAGCGGGCGGTCCGTCACCGTGACCCACGACGGCAACCCGCTGACCATCGCCCAGCAGCCGGCCGTCGAGGTCGGCTTCGAGGCGCCCGACGGCCTGCAGTCCGGCGCCACCAGCCGCCTGGTCACGACCGTCCACAACGCCGGGCCGGGCACCATCCGCGACGTCGACGCCGGTGTCGAGGCCCCGGCCGGCTGGGTGATCAAGCCGAAGACCAGCACGCGCACGTCCTCGCTGGCGGCCGGGGCGACGTTCACGGTCACCTACGACGTGACGCCCGCCGGTGACTCGCCGCGCACCGCGGCGGTGATCGCCCACGTCGCGTACAAGAACCCGGACGGCACCGCGACCAGCGTGCCCGCGGCGCTCACCGTGCCCATCCGCCCGGTGGCGGTCACCTTCCGGGTGCTCGCCCCGCCGGGCACGCCGCCGGACGCCACCCTGTACGTGCCGGGCAACATCGACCAGCTGGGGCCGTGGGACCCCGGCAAGGTCGCCATGACCAACCGCGGCAACGGCATCTGGGAGGCGACCGTCAGCGTGCTCGACGGCACCGACATCCAGTACAAGTACACCCGCGGCACGTGGGAGACGGTCGAGGACTGGGGCACGATCACCGGCACCAACAACCGGGACGTGGTCGTCGACGGCGGCATCACCCAGACCATGGTCGTCGACGACACCTCCACCGCGTGGGGCACCGGCGCGTCCGACTTCCACCTGGCGATCCAGTACTGGCGCGACCCGCTCGTGGTCTCCACGACCAGCAGCGCCTCCGCGGTCACCGTCCACTTCCAGCGCGACATCCAGCCAACCGCCACCGACTTCGCCAACGCCATCGTGGTGACCGGCGTCTTCGGCCCCACCGCCGGCACGGTAGCCGAAACAACCCCGGGCGTCCTGACCTGGACCCCCTCCGAGGCACTCCCCGCCGGCACCTACACAGCCACGGTCGCCAACATCAGCAGCACCGGCGGCGGAAGCGTCCCCATCCAAAAGCCCTACACATTCAGCTTCACAGTCCCGTAGGCCACCCCTGGCCTCTCGTGGGCCGTGTCTGGTCTCTCGTGGGCCGTGTCTGGTCTCTCGTGGGCCGTGTCTGGTC
>NZ_JAOSZE010000074.1 GCF_025630775.1 Actinoplanes sp. KI2 | reverse complement strand
TCGTTCGGAGAAGACGTTCTGGTTGATGTCGTTGAACACCCGGTTGCTGACGTAGCGGGCGTTGGGCCCGGCCACCTCCTGGCTGATCCCGTCGGCGTACCGCGCCGCCGCCACCCGGGCGTACGGGGTGCCCGCCTTGCCCCAGGTCGGGTTGGCGACGTTGTTGCCGGTGCCGTCGAGGGTCTGCACCTCGAACGGCACGGCGGCGACGGCGGGACCCGTCATCGCCAGCCCGGCCATGACCACGGTCGTCACCACGGTGACGGTGAGCGGTTTGGGCACCTTGCTGCGAACCGAGTTCATTTCTCCTCCCACAAGTGCCATGGAATTGCGGGGAGCGCGCGAAGCCGGAAAATGCCCAGGAAAGGGCACGGCATGGTGCGGAACACGCGACAGTCTGAAGCGGACGGACGCCCGCATCCCGGCAAGAAAGGAGGGTGCGGTACCGATTCCGCCGGCCGGATCATTCGGCGCTTGCGGCAATACTTGTACCGTTCCAGATCGCGGTCAATAGACGGCGATCGACGTATATCCCCTAGGGGTTCTGCGTGCTAGGCAGCAACTATCACGCTGTGGACCATCGCACGGGGGTCTGTCCACTACGGCACCCACGGGGGCAGAACCCCCTAGTGGCTTGTCAAACCGCGAGAAGAGCGAACAATCATTTCCGTCTATGTTTAATCCCGGCTGAGAGAAGCGCTCCTCCCGCCGCCGGCGCCTGCGCCGGCCCATTAGCCGGGTTTTCCGCCGGTTGCTCGCCGGCGCCCGGGCGGGAGGGTGATCCGCCAGGGAGGCTGCGATGGAGACGTCGGCCGCCAAGCCGGTGCCCGTCGCGATCTGCGGCGCTCAACGACTGTTCCGCGACGTACTCGCCGCGACCCTGTCGGCCCGCCCCGAGTTCGAGGTGATCGGCGACGTCGGCGACCCGGCCGATCTGCTCCCGCTGTGCCGCCTGCGGGCGCCCGAACTGGTGTTGTGCTGCGTCGACGAGTCGATGGGCCGGTACCTTTCGGCGCTCGCCGGTGTACGCGGACACTGCTACCGGGCCCGGCTGGTGCTGATCTATCGGGAGCTGACCAGCCGGGACGTGGCCGCGGCCCGGCAGGCCGGGGTGGACACGCTGCTCCCGTCGTCGCACGGCCTCGACGCCCTGCTCCGGGTGCTGGCGCACCACCACGCTGATCTGACCGCCGTTTTGCCGTCGGGACCGTCGGCCGAGCTCACCGACCGCGAGCAGGACATCGTGGCGCTGCTGTCGGCCGGCCACCCGGTCACCCGGATCGCCTGCCTGCTCGGCCTCGGCACCCGCGTGGTGGAGAACCACAAGCGCCGGATCTATCAGAAGCTGGCCGTCTCCAGCCAGGGGCTGCTGGCCGCGCGGGCGGTCACGCTCGGCCTGGCCGGGCGCTCGGCACCGGGCCTGGCCACCTGCCCGGTGCCCGGTCTGAGCGCCGCGGAGGGGCTGCCGGAGCTGACCGTACGGGAGGCCGACATTCTCTGTTCGATAGCGCGCGGCGACACCGTCCGGCAGACGGCCAGGTCGCTGGGTATAGCGGAGAAGACGGTCGAGAACACCCAGGCGAGGCTGTTCCGCAAACTGAACGCGAGAAACCGGGCCGGCGCGCTGGCCAGCGCCCATGCCTTGGGCCTGCTCGAACTGCTCACCGAGAGAGTTTCCGGCCCGCGGGACGCCCGCCGATCCCTGCTGTAGGCCGCCCCGGCCGCGGCGGGGGTGCGGACGTAGTCCCGGCGTATCGGACAGAATGGCACCATGACCATTGTCAAGATCAACGCTATTACGGTGCCGGCCGACAGCGGCGACGAGTTGGCGCACCGCTTCGCCGCGCGCGCCGGCGCCGTCGACGATCAGGACGGATTCGAGGGCTTCGAGCTGCTGCGCCCCACCGATGAGCGGACCACGTGGCTCGTCATCACCCGGTGGCGCGACGAGGACGCATTCGAGTCGTGGGTCAAGTCGCCGGCGTTCGCGCACGGGCACCGTTCGGCCGCCGAGCGCGCGGGTGAGCCGGCGCCGCGGCCGGTCGGCGTACACAGCGAGGTCTGGTCGTATGCCCCCGCCGGCGGGTCCGACCCGGCTCGGCGCTGATCTGACCCGCCCTGATCTGACCCGCCCTGATCTGACCCGCCCTGATCTGACCCGCCCTGATCTGACCCGCCCTGATCTGACCCGCCCTGATCTGACCCGCCCTGATCTGACCGGACCGGCTCTCCGCTGCCTCGGTCGGGTCAGGGCATTGCGGTCAGCAACCGCTCGACGGCATCGGCCAGTTCCCCGACCGGGCGCCGGCCATCGAGTTCCACGGTGGCGCCGCGACGCAGCAGCGGTTCGACCTCGTGCAGGTAGCGCTCGATCTCTGCCCGCTGCTCGGCGGTCTTTCCGTACGGGTTGTTCGACCGGCTCGCGACGCGGCCCAGTACGACGTCGAGCGGCGCGCTCAGCAGAACGACCTGGTCGAAACCGCGGTAGAAGCGACCCTGGTTGTCCACCGTTCCGGAGACCACGACCTCCTCGCGCTCGGTGAGCAGGGCGGCCATGCGCGGCTCGTCCCAGGTGCCGTCCGCCGACGTCCAGCCGTCGTAGTCGGTATCGACGACAAAGTAACCGCGACGCGACAGTTCTTCGAGCACCGTGCTTTTCCCCACGCCCGACATGCCCGTCACCAACACCCGCGCCACGCCGTCACTCTAGGGGCGCGGGTGCCGGGAGGGGCTCGTCAGGCCTCGAAGCGGGTCCGGCGCCTCCGGGCGATGACAAGCCGACCAGGCCGACGGGCACGCGGGTGATCCCGCGGCTGCCCGCCTCGTCGACGCCTTGACGCACTAGTCATCGAAGCGCTTCGATGGCTAGTGCTGCCGCGCCCATGCCGACACTCGTCGCCGGGCGCGGACCGGAGACACCGCCGGTGCCAGCGCTCGAGACCGTACGAGAGGGAGATCCATGAGTTCGACAGTAAGGAGGGCCGGGCTCGCGTTCCTTGCCGCCGCCCTGGCCTTCGCCGGAGCCGTGTACGGCGTGACCAGGCCCGCCTCGGCCGACGTCACCGCCCAGCTGACCGCCCCTCAGCTGGTCGCCGACATGGGTGCCGGCTGGAACCTGGGAAACCAGCTGGAGGCGAACGCCAACGGAATCCCCAGCGAGACGGCCTGGGGCAACCCGGTCGTCACGCAGGCCCTCATCAACCGGGTGAAGGCGTCGGGCTTCAAGACGATCCGCATCCCCGTCTCCTATCTGGGGAACATCGGGGCCGGCCCGAACTACACGATCAGTTCCGCCTGGCTGAGCAGGATCGCCGAGGTCGTCAACTACGCCTACAGCCAGGGCCTCTACGTGCTGATCAACATGCATGGCGACGGCTACAAGTCTGTCACCGGCTCCTGGCTGATCTGCGACTCCGCCGACCAGACGACGATCAGGGACAAGTACCAGAAGGTCTGGCAACAGGTAGCGACGAAGTTCCAGAGCTACAACGAGCACCTGATCTTCGAGTCCATGAACGAGGAGTTCGACGGGCAGTACGGCAATCCGACCTCGCCGTGCTATTCGAACATCAACGCCTACAACCAGATCTTCGTGGACACCGTCCGGAAGACCGGCGGCACCAACGCCTCGCGGTGGCTGCTCGTACCCGGCTGGAACACCAACATCGAGTACACCGCGGGCAATTACGGCTTCGTGCTGCCCACCGACCAGTACCGGTCCAGCTCCATCCCCGGTAGCGAGCAGCGCATCATGATCTCCGTCCACTACTACGACCCGTGGGACTTCACGGGCCAGGAGGACGGCAACATCACACAGTGGGGATCGGCCGCGACCAATGCGGCAAAGAGGTCGACCTGGGGACAGGAAGACTATCTGGACACCATGCTGAAGAAGATGCACGACGCCTTCGTCGTACGCGGATATCCGGTGTTCGTCGGCGAGTACGGCTCGATCGACAAGACGTCCTTCGACTCGGCCAACAACACATATCGGGCGAACTTCGCGGGCGCCCTGGTGTCCACCGCCAAGAAGTACGGAGCAGCCACCGCGTACTGGGACAACGGCTACAACGGCCAGTACGGCTTCGGCCTGTTCAACCGCAGCTCCGTCACGGTGACCCAGCCGAGCATCATCACCGCCATCATCAACGCCGCCGGCGGCAGCCAGCCGACCACCGCACCCACGACGGCACCGACCAGCGCACCCACGACGGCACCGACCACGTCGCCGACCAGCGCACCGCCGACCAGCCCCGGCGGCACCGGCACCTGCCGGGTCACCAACGCGGTCAACGCGTGGAACACCGGACTGACCAACAACATCACCATCACCAACACCGGCAGCACCGCCATCAACGGCTGGACGCTGACCTTCACCCTGGCCACCGGGCAGACGATCACCGCCGGCTGGAGCGCCACCTACTCGCCGACCAGTGGCACGGTGACCGCGACCAACGCCGGCTACAACGGCGCCCTGCCGGCGGGCGGCTCGGCCACCATCGGTTATCAAGCCACCCACACCGGCAACGCCGCCGCTCCCACCGGCTTCAAGCTCAACGGCACCACCTGCAACTGACCCACCGCGACGGGCCGGCGCCTGCACCGGCCCGTCGCGCGTCCGTTGGCCTCGGGGTAGCTACGGCCCAGGCCATAGCCGGGATGCAATATCCCACTGCGTCAGGGTTTTTTGACCTGAACTGTTCAGCGCCTTCCGCCGCCCGGCCGATCTGTGTCACAACGTGGCGCAGGCCACACCCGGCCGGGGGGCCGGTAACGAATGCGGGGGTTCCATGAGCAGGGCAGATGAGGTGCGTGAAGTCGGCGGTCACCGCTGGATGCGGCTGGTGACCGACCGGAAGGTCGCTACCAAGATCGGGATGGCGGTCGGCGCGATGGGAGTGGCGGCCGTGGGGGTGGCCGCCGCCGCACTCATCAACATGGGCGCGATGCAGGACCAATCCGACTACATGTACGGCCAGACGCTGGTGCCGATCACCAACCTCGCGCGCATGCAGCACGCGGCCGAGGTCATGCAGATCAACGTCCTCAACGCCGTGGTCTCCACCGACGACGCCCAGGTGCGCGATTTCCTGCAGGCCGCCAAGGACCAGGACGCGACCTTCGACCAGGCGTTCGCGGCCTACACCAGCACGGACATGACCGGCCGGGAGAAGGCGGTGGCGCAGGTCAAGCAGGCCATCGCCGCCGTACGGCAGCTGCGCGACGCCAAGCTCGGCCCGGCCGCCGAGCGTGACGACCGGGCGGAGTTCGCGAGCGTACGCGACAAGGAGGCCAAGCCGCTCCTCGCCTCCCTCACCGGCGGGATGGACGACCTCATCAAGATTGAAACCGGCGCCGCGCAGGCCCGCAACGACGAGTCGCGTGCCACCTCGGACAGCGCCCGCACCATGGTGATCGTGTTCGTGGTTCTCGGTGTGCTGCTGGCCGGCGCCGCCAGCTGGCTGATCGCCCGCGGGATCACCGGCCCATTGTCGCGGTGCGTGTCCGTGCTCACCCGGGTCCAGGGCGGCGATCTCACCCAGCGGACCGGGCTCACCGGCCGCGACGAGGTGGCGCAGCTGGCCATGGCGCTGGACGCCTCGACGGCGTCGACGTCGGCGATGGTGCGTGACGTGACCGAGAGCGCCACCCAGGTGGCGGCGGCCGCGGAGGAGTTGTCGGCGGTGTCGGTGCAGCTGTCGGCGTCGTCGGAGGAGACGTCGGCGCAGGCGGGGACGGTGTCGGCGGCCGCCGAGCAGGTGTCGTCGAACGTGCAGACGGTGGCGGCCGGTGCGGAGCAGATGTCGGCCTCCATCGGTGAGATCGCGGGCAATGCGGGCGAGGCGGCGAAGGTGGCCACCGAGGCGGCGGAGGCAGCCACCCGGACGAACAAGATCGTGGGGCAGCTGGGGCAGTCCTCGGCGCAGATCACCGGTGTGGTGCAGCTGATCACCTCGATCGCGGAGCAGACGAATCTGCTGGCCCTGAACGCCACCATCGAGGCGGCGCGCGCGGGTGAGCAGGGCAAGGGATTCGCGGTGGTGGCGACCGAGGTGAAGGACCTGGCGCAGGAGACGGCGCGAGCCACCGGCGACATCGCGTCGCGGATCGCGGCGATCCAGGACGAGACTTCGCAGGCGATCTCGGCGATCGCGGAAATCGCGGAGGTGACCGGCCGGATCAACGACTACGCATCGACGATTGCCGTGGCGGTGGAGGAGCAGACCGCGACGACCAGTGAAATGGTGCGAAACGTCGCCCAGGCGGCGTCCGGCACCGGGGAGATCGCCGGAAACATCGCGGGCGTGGCGTCGGCGGCGGATTCGGCGGCGTCGGGTGCGTCGGAGACCCAGGCGACGGCGAACAGCCTGGCGGCGATGGCGACGGAACTGCAGCAGCTGGTCTCCACCTACCAGACGTAGGGTTTGCGCCATTTAACTCACCACCCGCCGGTGGCCGGTCCGAAACGGGCCGGCCACCGGCCCGTTTCCGGCTCGAGCTGCCCGCCGGGCGGTTCGATGCGCTGTTGTCTCTATCTCGCCGTGAATCTCGGGCCTCGGCAAAAGATTGGCAGGCATGTAACCTTTCCGGCCTCAGCTACGTCTTGTCCTGTGCAGCCATGATGGCAACGGCGGGGACCATCGATTGCGAGGGCCATGATTCAGCGACGCAAGGTGATCATCGGGACACTGGGCGCTGCCGCTGTGGCGACCATCGGTGGTTCCGCGCCGGCTACCGCGATTACCGCGCCCGCCGCTGCCGCAGACCGGGAGGAAAAGGTCAGCGTGCCGGTCGTGCCGGTTCGGCTGAGCGTGACCCCGGCGAGCGGGGCGACGGCCGTGTCCCCGGCGAACCCGATCGTCGTCACCGTCGAGGGTGCCGCGCTGCGGTCGGTCGACGTCACCTCGGGCGGGACGAAGGTCTCCGGTTCCGTCCAGCCCGACGGGACCTGGCAATCCACCGGCGATCTGGACTACGGCAAGACGTACAAGGTGGTTGCGACGGCCACCGACGGTTCGGGCGCCGCGACGGTGAAGGTCTCCAGCTTCACTACGGTGAAGCCGCAGCGCCTCGTCGAGGTGACGTTCCGGGCCAACGCGATGAGCTCCCTCAAGAAGGGCCACGCGTACGGCGCGGGCCAGCCGGTGATCATCGCGTTCAGCCGGGCCGTCAACAAGGCGGCGGCGGAGAAGGCCATCGAGATCACGACGTCGCCCGCGGTCGAGGGCAAGTTCTACTGGGCCGACGGCCGGACCGTGCATTGGCGGCCGGAGAAGTACTGGGCCGGCGGCAGTGCGATCACGGTGAACGTCAACGTCCTCGGCGTGAAGCTCGGCAGCGGCGTGTACGGCAAGACGAACGCGTCGACCCGTTTCACCGTCGGACGTCAGCTGATCGCGATCACCGACTACAAGGCCCACCTGACGAACGTCTTCATCGACGGCAAGCTCGTCCGCAGCATGAAGTGCAGCCTCGGCAAGGGCGGCTCGACGACCGGCGCGAACGGTCAGCACATCAGCTACTGGACGACCGGCGGACCGCACGTGGTGCTGTCCAAGGAACGCGTGCACAGCATGAGCTCGGCCAGCTACGGCATCACCGACCCGAACGACCCGAACTACTACGCGCCCGAGGACATCGAGTACTGCACCAGGATCACGTACTCCGGCGAGTTCCTGCACGCCGCCCCGTGGAACCATTCGCTGGGCCGGGCGAACCTGTCGCACGGCTGCGTCAACCTGAGCGTGTCCGACGCCAAGTGGGTCTACGAGAACTTCATGGTCGGCGACGTCGTCGACATCAGGCGCAGCCCGAGAACGGTGAAGATCGACAACGGGCTCGGCGACTGGGCCGTCCCCTTCGACAAGTACGGCCACTGACCGGGCTCAGACCGGGTAGAGCAAGCGCCCGGTCAACGGGTCCTGTCCGTACCGGCGGCACAGCTCGACCAGAACGTCCTCGTGGGTGACGGCCACGTTCATCACGGTGTCGTTGCCGCCGTAGTAGACCAGCATCGTGCCGTCGGTGCGGCGCACCATCGCGCAGGAGAAGACCACGTTCGGCACGTGCACGTACTCGGATTCGCCGATCCGGCAATCGGCCCGCGTCGGGAACAGCACCGGAATGCTGGACATCTGCACCCGTCGGGGATCCTCCAGGTCGTGCAGCGCAACCCCGAGGACGTACGGGTTCCCGTCCATGGTGGTCCGCACGCCGTGGAACAGGTCGAGCCAGCCGGCCGAGCTCCGGATCGGGGGCGCACCCGGTCCGATCTTGTCCGAGAAGGCGCTCGGTCCCCAGCCGGTCCGCATGATCGGCTCGTCGTCGATCTCCCACTTGCCCGCGCGGTAGTCGTCGGCGCATCCGATCCGGATCTGGGTGTAGGTGCCGCCGGTGTCGCCCGGCAGCACATCATTGGGCCGGAACAGCGCGAAGTACTTCCCGCCGATCCGCTCCCCGAAGATCACGACGTTACGCATGTCCTGCTGGAGAACCGGCCCATGGCGTACGACGCTGGTGAAGTCCTCGGTGACCGCGAGGCAGACCCGCACCTGGTTACGGGTCTGCGCGTCGTAGCCGCTGTACGTGATCACATACGCGCCGTCGACAACGTTGATGCGGGGGTCCTCGACCCCGCCCGACTCGATCCGCACCATCGCGGACTGGTCGACCCCCGCGGCGAAGGCATCCGCCGGGGTGGCGGGCTTCAGCAACGGCTCCGGCGCGACCCGCCAGCCCGAGATCCCGTCGGTGCTCCGCGCAACTCCGATCACGCTGACCCCGGACCGCAGATGAGACCGGAAGATCATGACCGTCTCATCACCGACAACGGCGGCGCCGGCGTTGTGCACCGTCACCACCTGCCGATGCGGATCGGTCCACACCTGGTTGACATGCCATGCCGTCAACACCGGGTTGCCCGGGTAGCGCAGCATCGGCTCGTTCAACGAGACCACACCGCCGTGACCGTGCCCCACCTCGACCTTGCGCTCCACCACCGCGACGCTACGCCGTCGACGCGCTGACCAGGCAAAATACGACAGAATTCGCTCTAGTCCGGCCCGGCCGGGCTCTCGACGACGAGACCTTCAGCTCCCGGCCGACTGGGTCGGAAGTCGTCCGAAGCTGTCGCTGACCGGCGCTGATAGCGTCGACGGCCATGAAGGTGGCAATGGTCGGCGGAGGGGTCGTCGGCCTGTCGGCGACGGTCGCGTTGCTCCGGCGGGGAGTTGACGTCCGGTGTTATGAATCCGGCGAACCCATGGGTGAGCGTTCGGCCGGGGACACCCGGATCTTTCGTCTGGCGCACACCTACCCCGACATGGTGGCGCTGGCTGCGCAGTCCCGGGCGTTGTTCGCCGAATGGAGCGACCGGGCCGGCGCCGCCCTGGTCGACGAGGTCGGCACCGTGGTCAGTGGCGCCGAGGTCGGGACGTGGGCGAAGGCGATGGCCACGGCCGGCGCGGCCCACGAGATGGTGGCGGCCGGATCCCCACTCCTGCGCCTGCCGGCTCGTACCTTCGCCGGTCCGGCATTGATCGACCCGGCCGGCGGTGTCATCCGGGTGGACCGGATCCGTGCGTTCCTGGTCGACGCGGTGGGCAACCGCGTTCGGCAGGCTCACGTCGATGCCGTCGAAGAGACCAGGCTGGGGGTACGGGTCAAGTCCGGCACCGAGGCGGACACGTTCGACGCCGTCGTGATCTGTGCGGGCGCCGGCACCTCGGCCCTGGCCGCCGGCGTCGGCATCGACACCCCATCGGCGCTGGAGCACCACCTGCGGGTCAGCTTCCCGCTTCGCCCGGGGGCGCCGGCACCGTTGCAGTGCTGGATCACCGAGCCGGCGGACGGGCTGCTGGGGACCTACCAGCACCTGGCCGGGCCGGGCAGCTGGGCGGTCGGCGGCCACCTCGATCCGGCGCTGGTGACCTGGGCGGGCGGCCGGCCGGCCGCGGAACGGGCGTCGCTGAAGGCGGTGACCGACCATGTCGTCGAGCACCTGCCGCACGTCGAGCCACGCCCGATCGGCCGCCTGTATTGCACGCACGACCCGAACCTCGGCGACGGATTGCAGTTCGCCCGCAGTGGCCGGGTACTCGCCATGTACGGGGAGAATCTGATGAAGTTCGCCCCGCTGCTGGGCGAGATGCTGGCCCAGGCCTGCATCGACGGTTCCACGCCCGCAAACGCCGGCCCGCGACGGCAGCAGCCGCAATAGGTAGACAGCGCTTGATATTCTCTCCCGTCTATCCCAAGGAGAGATGTCCAGGTGAAGAGACTTTTCGGTGCTGCATCCGTGCTCGCGCTCATGGCCGGCATCACTGTCGCCGCGACGGCACCCGCCTACGCCGCCACGGACCGGAGCGGGGCGGTACTGCTGACGATCACGAACAGCAGCCCGTGCCGGGGTGGTCGCACCGTGCTGGAAGGGATGGTTGCGGGGCCGAGCGGCGCGCTTTACATCATCTTCTCGAAGGGGAGCGCCGGGGATCCGGCCCTGTCCCGATGGGTACGCGACGGATCGACCTGGGACAACACGAGCTGGACCTGCGCACAGGGGCCGGTGCCCATCAGCGAGCTCGGCCACGGTAACGACCTCGCCTACCACCCGAACTACCTGGGCCATGGCCCGGCCCTCATCGCCACCCAGGGGAGTCAGTCCGCTTTCCCGAGCGCCAAGGTGGGGATCGTGCACCTGAACTCCGACGGCTCGATCAACCCCGACGCCGACGAGGTCACCCTGCCGACCGGAAACATCAGCGGCTTCTGCTACAGCGCAACGGCGGCCGACGGAGCCGGTAAATACGCCGCCCGGCGGTTGAACAAGCTGTGGACCCATGCCGGATCGGGCGCGCTGACGAGCGGGTGGACGCTGGTGACCAGCAGCCTGACGACTCACGACAATCGTTCCGACCAGGGCATCGACTGTTCCGCCAACTACATCTGGAACACCAGGTCCATCAACGACTCCACTCCGGAAACCGGATGGAACTGGGTCTACCAGTACAACTGGTCCGGAAGCGATGTGGAGAGCGACATCGGCATTCCGGGTAACACCCTGATCGACGAGATCGAGGACATCTCCCACATCGGGAGCGACTTCTTCATCGGCATCAACCGCAACGACGGCCTGGCCGACACCGTGAACACGCTCACCGAGTAATCACTTCGCCGACGCGACGTGCCCGCTGCCGCATGCCTGCTCCCGATGCGAGGAATCGTTCAACGTCCGCCGGACTGGAGGTAGTGATGCGGGTGGATTGTGCGGCGCTGCACGGGACGTGAATGCGTTCTACGCGACCATTTTCAAGGCCAGATCCGCGTTGGACCTGCCGAGTTGTTCCGGTGTCTCTGATCCGTCTCGTCGATACCAGCGGACCAGGTCGATGCCGAGCGACAGCATGGCGCGCGCGACCCGGTTGACATCGACGGTTCCGAACGTCCCGTCGTCGACGCCTTGCTGAACGGCACCGCGGAACACGGCGTTCGTCTGATGTCGTAGCTCGAGGATGTCGTTGTAGTGCTCGACGCTCAGGGCTGCGAGGTCGTACTGGCAGACCCTGGCGATCACGTGGTGGCGCGCATGCCACTCGGTGTAGCGCGAGACGATGGCGTGCAGGCGTTCGGCTGCGCCTCCGAGGAGCTGGATCTCCGGGGCTCGGATGTGGTCGAGCGCATTCTCGTGCCCGGTTCGGATGATCTCGAAGAGCACCTGCTCTTTGGACGGGAAGTAGACGTAGAGAGCGGCCGGGCTGAGGCCCACCATGCCGGGAATGTCTCGAGTCGTCGTGCCGTGGAAACCATTCGAGGCGAAGCAGCGCACCGCGGAGGTGAGCAGCTTACGAGCGACCTCGTTGAGGCCCGTGGGCCACAGGCTCGGGGACTCGTCGTCCAGTTCTTGGAGCAGGCCGACCTCGGCGGCGGTCAGCCGTGCCTGCCGCGGTTTAGCCAAGTGATAACGCCTTCCTACGCACTGCAACGAGGGTATTCCAAGGGCGCGGTGTGAGGGTTGACACACTCCGGTGCCCCCTGTGACTATGCGCTTAGTAAGCACCCGCGCGAAAGATGTCGGCCTGCCGTCTACCAGAAGAGGGACTGGCCATGAAGGTGTCGTGTGCGTTTCCGACGGCTCTGGACTCGCCCGAGATGATCGCGGTGGCAGAGGCTCTCGGCTACGAGCGGGCTTGGGTCTATGACACCCCGCAACAAAGCCCGGACGTGTGGATGACGCTGGCCCTGGCTGCGGTCCGGACCGAGCGCATTGGTCTCGGTCCGGGTGTCCTTGTCCCCAGCCTGCGGCACCCGATGGTCAACGCTGCCGCCACGGCGACGCTGTGTGCCCTCGCTCCGGGCCGGGTCGCGGTGGCGTTCGGCACCGGGTTCACCGGGCGTCGAGCGATGGGCTACGGGCCGGTCACCTGGTCGTTCATGGACGCCTACATCCGTGCCTACCGGGGCCTCCTGCGTGGTGAGGTGGTCGAGTGGGAGGGGGCCGCCATGCAGATGCTGCACCCCGACGGTCACGCCCCGCACCGTCCGGTGGAGGTCCCGGTGATCGTTGGCGCACTCGGCCCGAGGGGCAACAAGGTGACCAACGATCTCGGCGACGGACTGTTCACCACCTTGCTGCTGCCGGAGTTCGCCAACGACTACTCTTGGTCGGCCTACCTGGCCTGGGGAACCGTCCTCGACGACGACGAGAGCGACGACTCCGAGCACGCCCGTACGGCCGGCGGACCGGGATGGGCACTGTCCTTCCACGGCGCCTTCGAGTTCGGTGGGCCGGACGCCGTCCGCGCTCTTCCGGGCGGTCAGCAGTGGATGGACGTGGTGGAGCGAGCGCCGGCCGCCGAGCGTCACCTCGCCGTCCACGCCCGGCACTGCGTCGGCCTCAACGAGGCCGACCAGGCCGCCTGGAACGCCGGCGGCAACGTCACGCTGCGCGACGTGACGCTCACCGGGACCCGCGCGCAGGTGCGCGACAAGCTCGACAAGATCAGCTCGCAGGGAATCACCGAGATCGTCTTCCAGCCGTGCGGTCCCGACCCGGAGCGGGAGCTCGAGCGATTCCTTGAGGTCGCGCGCTGACCCGTCCACCATCGGCCCGATCACATACGGAGCGACCATGAGCGCGACCGAACCCAGAACGGTGATCGAGGGCCTGTCCTACCTGGAGTGCCCGCGGTGGCATGACGGCCGGATATGGTTCTCCGACTTCTACACCTACGCCGTGTACTCGGCTGCCGCCGACGGCAGCGACCTGCGCCAGGAAGTCGAGGTGCCCCAGCAACCTTCCGGGCTCGGCTGGTTGCCTGATGGGAGACTGCTCGTCGTCTCGATGCGAGACGCACGGATCCTGCGGCTCGAGAAAGACGGAAGCCTCAGCGTCCACGCCGACCTCTCCGCCCACGTGGGTGGACACCCCAACGACATGGTCGTGGACTCCCGCGGACGCGCGTTCGTCGGCGAGTTCGGGTTCGACCTCATGGGAGGGGCTCCGCTAGTACCGGCCCGACTGCTCCGCGTCGACCCTGACGGAACGGTCAGCGTCGCCGCGGACGAGATGCTCTTCCCGAACGGTAGCGTCATCACCGACGACAACACGTTGCTGGTCTGCGAGACCTTCGGCAACCGAGTTGCCGCCTTCGACATCGCCGAGGACGGGACTCTCGCAAACCGACGTACGTGGGCCGAGTTCGGTCCCACACCCACCGAGCGAGACCTCGAGCCGGTGCTCGGCCAATTGGTCGTCGCGCCGGACGGCTGTGGCTTGGACGCCGAAGGTGCGCTCTGGATCGCGGACGCCACGGGCGGACGAGCGATCCGGGTCTTCGAGGGCGGCAAGATCGAGCGGACCGTCGAGCCCGGCGGCGGCGTGTTCGCCTGCATGCTGGGCGGCGATGACGGGCGGACGCTGTTCCTGTGTTCCGCGCCGGACTTCCAGGAAGAAGCTCGCAAGAACGCCCGCGAAGGTCGCCTCCTGGCGGTTGAGGTGAACCAGCCGCACGCCGGCAGGCCCTGAGACCAGATCACGGCGTACCCGCCGGCGAAACGTTGTGCCGAGTCCCCGCCACGCGACCGACCGTGCTCGGGTCGCCCAAGCACGGGGACCCGCGGGCTGGGCCGTTTACAGCCCGCCGGGGGAGACGGCGGGCTACCTCCGCGACGTACCACCGCGGGTGAGCGCTGACCTGGCGTCCCTGTTTCTCTCGGGGGCCGGCGTCGCTTCTGGTCGTCGCGGCTTTGATCCGGTGACCATCGGGCGTCCGTAATGCCACGCAGAGACCAGTTGTTTGCGGAAGGGTGGTCGCGTTCGTGGCGCCGGCGTTCTCGGATCATCCGGCAGTATTCGATCGAACAGCCCGTTTTGATCGCGCGCCTGACGCAGAGTATCCGGCCGAACCTGCACAGTATCGACGACCAGGCGGGCTTCCGCCGGCTCGGCCTTCGGTTCCGCGTCAACGCGTCGCGTACATCCAGCCTGGCGACGGCGAAGCGCGGTGGACGGCCGGTGCGCCGGGCGATCGCCCGGACTCGTATCCCGTAGCGCACGAACGGCCCAAATCCCGGCCGGACATGTACGAGACAGACTGGTCGAGGCGGCGGCATCGGAAAGGTCGGTGCCGAGGCCGACGATCGGGCCGCACGATGGCCCTCCTGATCGCGATGAGTCTCGTCGCCGCCGCCGTGGGCGGAATCATCTTTGTCAGCGGCGCCGAACGGCCGACCACGGAGCCGGTCGCAATCGACGCCGGGCTTCCGGGGAAAACGAGCGTTGCCACGCGAGGTGCGGAACGCGTCCTCTCGGCACCGGTCATCCCTTCCGCGTCTGGCGCGGTTCCTAAACCCTCGTCGACAGCGTCCCGGCCACCGCAGCCGGTGACGGGCCTCAACCAGGCACAGATGAACAATGCCGCGGTGATCGTGCAGGTTGCTCGGGAGCGTGGTCTTTCCCGCCGGGCGATGCTGGTGGCCATGATGACTGGGTTGCAGGAGTCCAGCCTGCGTAACCTGGCCAACCCCGCAGTCCCGGCTTCACTCGACCGGCCAAATGAGGGAAGCGGCAACAACTTCGACTCGATCGGCGTCTTCCAGCAGCGTCCGAGTCAGGGCTGGGGCACCGTGGCGCAGCTCATGAATCCGCGCTACGCCGCAGGTGCCTTCTACGAACGGCTGTTCAAGGTGTCCGACTGGGAGTCCAAGAGTCTTGGCGACGCAGCGCAGGCCGTGCAACGGTCGGCAGCGCCGGACGCCTACGCCGACCAAGAGAAGCGAGCGACCAAGATCCTCGACGTGTTGTTGTGAGCCGCCGAGATCGATCGTGGCTCATCCAAACGTTGCGGCACGGCACGACATCAGGAACCGGCGAGCCCTGGCCCGACGCCCAGCGTGACGCACGGTCGGGACGGAACTTCTACGGGCTGTTCGTCGAGGAGCCGTAGCGGCAATGGGCCGGACAAACCCGAAGCCCAGTCGGAAAGGCGACACATCTATCATCGCTGTTCTTACTATCCGTAGCGTTGCGGACGCGTCTGTGATGGGGCTCAGCGGGAGGTACGGGTGTCCGAGGTCGTCGTCGAAGTCAGCTTCACGTCGCTGCCGGAGGACGATGATTTCGCCCTCGACCTGGTGACCGGCGAGCTCGCCGAGGACCTGAGTGACCTTGGCGAGGTTCGTCGGCTCGACCTCGATGCGGAGCCCGGAAGCAAGGGCGTCGGTGAGCTGGTGCTGGGGACGCTGACGGTCGTTGCCACCGCCGATCCGGGTTACGCGCAGGCTCTCGTCGACTTGGTTCTGGGCTTCCTCGGCCGCAATCGGGGTCGCAAGGCGCATCTGAAGGTCGGCGACATCGAGCTCACGATCGATCAGCCGACCAAGGCGCAGACTTCCACGATGATCGACATCGTTCGGGACGCGATCGAGCGCGCGTACTGATGGGTCGGCACGCGTTGGTGCTGGGCACCGCGACGTATCGCGCCGATCCGAAGCTCGCGGCGTTGCCCGGCGTCCGCCGGGATGTCGAAGAGTTGAGAACGGTGTTGGACACCGAGGGTGACTTCGACAGCGTCGAACACCATCTTGATCTGCCGGCCGCGCACATGATGCAGGTCGTCGAGGAATTCTACGGCGCCCGGCGTACCGGTGACCTTGCTGTCTTCTACTACTCCGGCCACGGCATCCTGTACGACGACCGGCAGTCGCTGTTCTTCGGGACCATCGACACCGACACGGCCCTGCTGCACACCACCGCGTTCGACGTCGAGGGAAGACTGCGCCATCTGCTCAACCACACCAAGGCCAGCCAGAAGGTAGTCATTCTGGACTGCTGCTTCTCGGGCTCGTTCACCGCGCGTCACCGGCTCGGCAACGGCGTACGGCAAGAGCCGCGTCGGCTCAAGCGCGAGCGCGGCACGTTCATGCTCCAGTCGAGCGACCACCTGAAGGCGTCCAAGGCTCAGGGCCCGGATCGGCCGTCGGTGTTCACCGAGGTGCTGCTCGCCGGGCTACGCGGGGCGGCCCAGCCGACCGCCGAGGGCGGCTGGATCACCGCGAGCGACCTTTCCCGATACGCCATGACCGAGATGGCACGCCGCCGCCAGGATAAGCCGGTCGAGTCGAGCGAGGGTGTCACCGACCCCATCCCGCTGGTGGCTGGGCCGGGCGAGCGCGTGCAGCGGCCCCCGAGCGGCCGGACCGAGGATCCGGACGACGCACCGTTCGACACCGACCGGTGGCGGCGATTGCTCGGCTACTACGTCGGCTGCCTACAACGTTTGGCCGTTCTGCAGTTCTTCGTGAATCCAGGAGATAGGGACACCTACCTCGCCGCGCCCGCAGGCCGGGAAGTCATCTTCTCGGCCACCGAGGCGATCCCGCTGAAGGGGAGTGGGCGGCAGCTTGCCAAGCTCGCCGAGGACAGCGGACGCTCGCTGCAGTACGGCTACCCGGTCGTCGCCTTGCAGCAGAAGGGCAAGCAGCAGGTACGTCTGGCGCCGCTGCTCGTGGCCAGCTTGACCTCGGAGACGACGGGGCGGCGCACCCGGCACCACCGCAGCCGAGCTCAGCTCTGATCGACCACTTCCAGCTGGCGGAGGTAGAGGCGGAAGAACTGCGCCAGGCGGTGGCCGAACTGATCGAGCCCGGCGATCGCGGCTCCCTGGCCAAGGCCGTCAACCTGGTGGCGAACACGTTCGGCGTGAAGCCGGTGTCCGCCCTCGACCCGGAGAACCTGGTCGGAAAGGTCAACGCAGGGCCGATCAACCGCGCGCAGAACGCCGGGATGCTGTTCGCCGCCGGCAGCACGGAGTCACCGGAGCAGCAGCTGATCGAGGACCTGCGGGAGATCACCAAGAACGCGGGAAAGATCGCATCGACCGCCCTTGGTGCCCTGTCGCGCGGGGCCGACGATGAGGACAAGCCGGATAACGACGCCCTGACGGTGGCGCTGAGCCCGGTCAACGAGACACAGGAGGAGATCATCCGTGCGGCGATGAGCCGCCCGCTGACCGTCGCACAGGGGCCGCCCGGCACCGGCAAGAGCCAACTGGTCACCGCGTTGCTGGCTACCGCGACGGCGGCCGGGCAGAGCGTGCTGATCGGCTCCACCAACAATCGCGCGGTCGATGAGGTCGTCGAGCGGGTCACCGGCATGATCGGCCCCGGCCTGGTGCTACGCACGGGCAACAAGGATTATCGGCAGCGGGAACCGCAGTACCTCGCCGAGGTGATGCAGGCGTGGCCACCGCCGATACCGGACGCTCGTGGCCGTGGAACGAGTTGCGGCTCGCGGCGCAGGAGATCAGCCGACTGCGCGACGATCTTGACCAACACCGTCTCCTCGAACGTGATCTCGCCGACCTTGCCCTCGAGCGGGACCTCGCCCTGGCCGACGACGACGCGGCCTTGGCCCGGCTCGTCGACCTCACCGACCGAGCGCTGCGGAGCTGGTGGTTCGGGTGGTGGTACCGCTGGCGGCTGCGGTCCCGAGGGGTGTCCGACCGTGCGTCGATCGCCGCGCTGGGTGAGCGGGCGGTCATCGAGCAGTGCTGGCGCGAGCGACGGCGACAACTCGCGTCCCGGCCGGGCACCGCCGAACAAGCCTGGAAGCGGCTACGAACTCTGCAACGGGACACCCGACCCGAGCACAGCGATCAGCTGCTGCGCGCCCAGATCGCTGCCCGGGTCACCGCCGGCTCGACCGTGCTGCGGAACCGGGCTGACGAGATGGCGAAGCCGGACGGGAAAAGCTGGTCCTACATGCCGGAGATCCTCGCCGTGCTTCCCGGCTGGGCGACCACCGCGATGTCGGCCCGCCGGCTGCGGCCCAATGCCGGACTGTTCGACCTGGTCGTCATCGACGAAGCCGCCCAATGCACGCCCGCGGCCATCCTGCCCATGCTCTACCGAGCCAAACGCGCCCTGATCATCGGTGACCCACGGCAACTCGCCCCCGTGGTGGAACTTTCCGACGCCGACGATCGGGGCGAACAGGCGCGCAACGGGCTTGGGCACGAGTGGCTGACGAATCGCCGCTTGACCCACCGCGGCCATTCGGCGTACGAGGCGTTCGCCACCGCGGCCGGAAGCACGATCCTGCTCGACGAGCACTATCGCTGCCACCCGGAGATCATCGACGCGCCGAACCGGGTCGTCTACCAGAACCGGCTGGTCGTACTCACCGACCCGGCCCGGCTGACCGCACCGGCCGAACCCGCTACCCGCTGGGTGGACGTGCCGGGCCGCTTCAGCCGCGGCGCCACCGGGTCCGGTCGCAACTTCGACGAGGTGCAGGCAGTGGTGGGCGAGGTGCAGCGACTGCGGAAGGAGTACCCGGACGCCTCCATCGGTGTGGTGACACCACTCGCCGAGCAGCAGCGCACCCTGGACCGAGCCCTCAAGGAAGCTGGCCTCGGCGACAACTTGCTGTGCGCGACCATTCACAAGTTTCAGGGCAGCGAGAGGGACATCATGGTCATCTCGCCGGTCGGTGCGCAGGGCATCAGCGAGCAAACCCGCGGCTGGCTCGTCAACCAGACCAACCTGTGGAACGTCGCGATCACCCGGGCCAAGTCCCAGCTCTTCGTCGTGGGCGACAGATCGTGGTGGTCCGCGCAACGCGGGCTGCTCGCAGCGCTCGCCACGCCGTCAGCGCCGGCGGCCGACAACGCCGACGTTGACCCGCGCCCGGTCGACAAGCTGATCCCCGGACTGCGCGCCGCCGGGCTGACCGTGTGCTGGGGCACACCACTGCCGGGGTATCCGGTCGACTTCACGCTCAGCCTCGGCGACAAGACCCTGGCGGTACTCGTGGACGATCCCGAAGGCAATCCGGAAGGGCGACCTCTTCGTCGAGTCCTGGGTCGGCTCGACATCATTGCCGCAGTCACGGAAGTGCGGCGAGTGCCGGCCTGGCGCTGCCTCGCCGAGCCGGGCCAGGTCGTTACCGAACTGCGCGAGGCGCTCGACGTCAGATTTGTGGAGTGACCGGGCGTGGCGTGGGTGAATCGTTCGGCAGGCTCACGAGGGCGACTGGGCCGTCAGATTCGTGACGGGCGGGTTGCCGCACGGCCGTGACCGGACGGCTGCGCGCCCGTTAGCTTGGCTTGAACCCGCCGTCCGCCTTCTCGGACGGCCGCCCTACCAGGTCAGAGGGCCGAGATGGCGTCGTACCTCAGCTGCAAATCGCGGCACGCCGGTGCGTTGCAGAAGGACAAGGACCTCCGGCAGGGTGTTCGGCACTCGCCGGTAGGAGGCGGCCTGGTGAGGGAGCACAGCCATGGTCAAGCCCCGGGGTAGAGATCGAGTTGGTCGAGGAGGAAATCGTCGGGGTGGATTGCCGCGATGTCATAAGGCTTAAGGGCCTGCTCCGGGAAATCGCGAAGGTTGAAGGTGACGATGGCTTCGCCGGGAGTCGAGGGTGATCTCGTACAGGTCGTCGTCCTCGGCTTCCGCGGCCATCTGGTCGAGGGCGCGGCGGCGTTCGGTGCGGGTGCGTTCGGAGTAGTCGAGGATGTCGCGCAGCAGGACCCGTCGATGCCGGCCGCGCAGGCTGTGCGGGATCTCACCGTCGGTGAGCAGGCGGACCAGAGTAGGGCGCGAGATGTTGAGCAGATCGGCCGCTTCCTGGGTGGTCAGCATCGTGTTGTGCGGGGCGATCGAGATGGCCATGCCCTGGGACAGGGCACCGACGACGTCACGTAGCAGCTCGTAGAGTTCGGCCGGGATGTCGAGCTGCGAACCGTCCGGGCCCACCAGCTTCGCTCGGGCGGGGGCCTCAGCGTCGGCCAGACCCCGCGCGAAGCGCACGAGATCGGCGGGGTCTTCAGGCGGCAGAACGGTCCGTTCACGCAGTGTGCTCGACATGAAGTCAGCCTACCGCTATTCGAAAAATCCGAAAAGCCGACTACGACTTGACGAAGCTTAGTGCCCGGGTAGCCGGGCATACGGCGCTGCGACGCAACACGTCGGCGGAGGGCTCCTTCTCGATCAAGGGCCGGCTCGCTGCTGCCGCCGTGTCCAGGAGATCAGGATCCAGGCGAAGGAAGTCGGCCACCGCTCGCAACGGCCCGCTCAGCTTCGCCAGTCCGGCCGCGACCGGAGGCTCCGCGGTCGCCGGATCGGACTTCATGCGACAGCGATTGCCTCGATTTCCAGCAGCCACGCCTCGTCGTAAATGCCGGTAATGATGACGGTGAGAGCCGGACTATGGCCACCAAGGCCTCGTGCCGGATCTTCGCGTTTGCCTCTCGGTATTGCCTATCCGATAGGAAAATCGTCACCTTGGCCAGGTCATGTACGGCCATGCCCGCATCGTCCAGGACCGCCAGCACGTTCTGCCATGCGAGGCGACATTGGGAATCGAAGTCGTCGGGAACCCCGCCATCGACAGTTTCAGGAACCTGCCCACTGATGAAAAGTGTCCGGCTTGCCTCGGTAACGAGAGTGCCCTGGGCGTAGGACCGTGGTTGGGGACTGAGGCTGGTGACCTTCATGCGAAGAACCATAGAAACATGCCGGCCGTTGTGTCGAGGCTATTGCTGAGCGTCAGCATTCCAGGCGGATGGCCTCAAAGCGGCTTTCCGCCCTGGGGTGGTCGCGCTACTGGTCAGCGCGCTCCACCACGATCCCGAGCGCCCCGGCGAGGATGTACGACAACTCGAGAAGGTCATCGGGATGTACCACCGCTCCCTGCCAACTGGTGATGCCGCCGACCCCTTGCAGCTCACAGCGCCGGAACCGGGTACCGGCCATCGTGGCCTTGTGGAACTGCGTGCCCGACAGATCACATCGGGTGAAGCTTGCGCCACGCAGGTCAGCCTCGGTGAAATCAGCGCCGGCCAGATTGCAGCCGTCGAAGGTCACTGCGTCGAATCGGGCGAACCGCCAGTTCGTCAGATCGAGCTTGCCATCGACGAAGGCGACATCACTGAGCCGTCCGTCGTTGCAGGCCAGTCCGGTCGCCCGGCAGCCCGACAGCGTCACTCGCTCGAGCCTTGCCTTCTCGGCCCGCATGTTCGACAGGTCGGCGGTCTCCACCACGCAATCGATGAAGCGAACGCTCGGCAGGTGCGCGCCGGCGAAGCCGGTCCTCCGGAAGGCGCACCGGTCGAAGACGACGCCCTCAGCCGGCGCGCCGGCAAGGTCGACGTCGCCGTAAGCGACGGCCTCGACCGTCTGCTCGTGTTCGAGTTCGCGCTGCACGTCGCCGGCCGGCCGAAGCTCGGCGGGTATCTTCGGCTCTCGCGGTGGTCCCGGGCGCGGACGGCGGTTCACGGCAGCTCGTCGATTCACCACGGGGCCACCCTACGGGCCATAACTGAGCCGCAGGCAGCGGCCGGAACACCGATCGGCCGCTGCCTGCGGTTGCCGGCCGGTGCGGGGCCCCGGTCCGGCCGCTCGCGGTTCCGGCACGTAGACCTGACCCGGCGATCTACTGGGTCGCATCCTCGACACTCTCGTGGTTGCGCAACTCCGGGCCGAATGCGTCGTCGGCGCCGACATGTATCACCTTCGCGACGCCAACGGCCGTCGTGGGATCGACCTCCTGATCGAGGCACGAGACGGCCAGATCATCGCGATCGAAGTCAAGGCGACGGCAGCGCCTTCCAGAGAGGATGTCCGCCACTTGGAATGGCTGCACGAGCGACTCGGTGCGAGGCCGGCCATCGGGCTTCTCATGCACAGCGGCCCGCGGATCTTTAGGATGGCCGAGCGCATCCTCGCCGTCCCCATCGCCAGCCTGTGGTCGAGTTGATTGCGGCATTAGCAGCTGCGTTGAGCGCGACCGGCGACCGGCCGTGAGCGGACCACCCGGCGAGCCCACCGTAACGTGGGGTCTGGGGTCGCTCCCAGGCAAGTATCGTGGACCGGACGTTGCACCATGCGAACCGCCGCATCGTCGTTTTCGGCAGTCCGTTGGCCGTACGTTTGACCAGCTCGCGCGCCGGTTGCAGCGGCGACAAGGGCTAACCGGCCGTCGAGCGCCCCCCGCGCGGGTAGATCACACCCGGCGTACGACCAACCCCGGCTTGACCTCCGCCGCAGCCCCCAGGTGAGTGATGTCGCCCGGATCGCTGGTGAACACGATCGCGCCGTACGCCAGCGCCGCCGTGACCACTACGGCGTCGACGACATCACGGGTGCCGGCCTTGCCGCACAGAACCCCGGCCGCCTTCGCCGTCTCCATACCGATCGGGAGGATCTCACAGCTGTGTAGAAACCTGCCCAACTGCACCTGACGGCGGGCATCACGCCAGGCTTGGGCCACGACGACGGCGGGGACGAGCAGACGGCGCCCCTCTTCGATCGCCAGGTGATGGATCACCCACATACGCCGGTCGTTACCGTCGACCGCCAGCAACACGCCGGCGTCATAGACGTACGGGATACTCACGCTGCCGCCGGGCCGGAGACGTCAAAAGCTTCCGCGTCCGCCGCCGCCATCTCGGCCCGTGCTGCCGCGAGTTCTTCGAGCGTGAACGCGCCATGCTCGGCTTGCCAGTCGGACACGACTTTTCGTCCTACCCGCCGCCGAAGCTCACTCTCCGCCGCGCTCGCCACGAGCCGCGACAGTGGGACCCCGTCCTCGCGCGCCGCCGAACCGAGGGCCTCGACCAGTTCCTCCGGGAGCGTCACCGTTACCTTCTTCACCGCCATAGAATCACCATACGCCTGTATGGCGGTCGGTCGGGACGTCGCGACCTACCCTCCCTCGGCAACCGCCTCGTGCGTCTCGTCGATGCGCCGCGCACCCCGACGCATTCGGATGTTCTCCCGTTCGTCCTGCATGCGCGTGATCCAGGCATCGACGTCTTTGATACGCCAGACCTTGCCCATCTGCAGCTCGTCGTAGGGTTTCGGAAAGCTTGGGTCGGTGGTGATCTGGTAGACGCGCTGGCGGCTGGGCCGCCCCAGGCGCTCGCGGATCTCACCGGCCCCCATCAGATGCTCAGCCATGCCCATGACTATAGGCATACGACAAGTGTGATCGCCATGCGGACGCCTCGTCGCCGATTTGCACGAAGATCATCGTGGGGGACGTTGCACCATGCGAACCGCTCGACCTTCGTTTCCGGTGCCGCGCTGCCGATGCGCATGACTCGACGAAAGCGTGCAGGGGACGCGAAATGAGACCTTCAACTGGCGAAGACGACGCCGGGTGGAAACTCGCCTTCCGCCTGCCACGCCCGTTTGATCTTCGCTGCCACCGCGCCGGCCGCGGAGTCGAATCGGCCGTCTTCGGCGGCGATCTGCCAGGTGTGCTTGTCGATTCTCAGCGTCCTGTCGAACTGGCGATCCAGTCCGAATTCGTACCGGACCTCGTCCGCGGTCTCGGTGATCTTCCGCCCGACGACCATCATGCCCATGTTTGCCTCCAGGGTTTCGAGTAGTCCTCGTAGGTCGGGGCAGGGATCTGATTTTGCCAGTTGGAAACCTCGTTCGCGGCGGCGTGGGCCTGTTCATACGTGGCGCCAGGATGGGTGTTGTAGTAGCGAGCCTCCGCGGACTCACGCTCCAGCAAGGCGACGTCCTCGGGTCTGGCTTGTCCGGAACGTAGCCGCAGCCAGGCCTCGGCCATGTCGGGACTGGCGTCGTAGCGGCGGTGTACGACTCCGCCGTCGTAGTCGGTGAGAGGATGTTCCTCGAAGAAAGATGTGATCGCGGATCCGGCCGATCTCCTCGGCCGAGAACCCTGTTGAGCCGTCGAGCCGTGTGACCTCTCGCAGATGGCTCGCGATGACGTCGGCGTCGGCATTTTCCCGGATGTGGTCGTAGGCGTCGTTGGGCCATTGATCCTGGCGTTCGTAGTCGCCTGCGTTTCGTGGTCGGCTGGACAAACAGAACCTTGCGGAATGGAGGCATACCGCAGGCGACTCGGCACCTTCGAGGCATGGAGTGAATACGGGCGATTAGCGAGACTTCGCTATCATGACGGCTTCAGCCCAACGGTAGATGGAGGTCAAGTGGAGCCCCTCACCACCGCCACGCTCGCAGCAGCCCTCACCGCACTGGTCAACAGCACGGCAGGCGAAGCGGGGAAGGCCGCCTGGGCTTCGCTGAAGACGTTTGTCACGGCGCGACTCGTCCGACACCCTGAATCAGCGGATGCCCTTGCGGCGCTGGAGGGTCCGGCCGGTGATCACGCCACAGCAGAGCATCTTGCATCGATCCTCTTCACGCTTGCTCAAGAAGATCAGACTGACCGCGCCTGGCTGCAGACCTGGTGCTCGGAGGTCCGCTCCGTCGCGCAAGTGAATAATGTTGTAACAGGACGGGCTCACGTCAGTGGCAACGTGATCCAGGCTCACACCATCAACGGTGGCATCAAGCTCTGAAATGACCGCTACGCAGCTGAAGGAGCCTTGCCCGCGAGAGTGCGCGCGCGACGGCTCCACCAAGCGGCGGTTGCTATTCTCCCGTCCTCGAACTCCATGATTGCAAGCATGTCCGCGGCGTGGGCGTCCTCGGCGTCCGCGGCCTGGCGATACCACTTCTTCGCCTGACTCCGGTCGCCGCTGTTCGCACTCAGTGCACCCAGGTTGAAGGCGGAATCGATGTGACCTGCCTCGGCCGCCCTGATCAGGTACGGCAAAGCCTCCTGCTCTCGATCGGTTTCCAGAAGATGAGCGCCGAGAGCAGCGATGGCCACGAGATCGTCCCGCGCCGAAGCACGCTCCAGCCATCCCATGGCGTCCTCGACTTGGCCGGCGTTATAGAGCAACCGGCTCAACGCGTGGATGGCTTCGATGTGGCCAGCCTCAGCCGCACGGCGAAGCCATCGCATCGCCTCTTCGACGTCTCCTTGAGAAGCTGCCAAGCCCCCAAGGTTGTACATCGCAAGCGGATGGCCGGTGCCCGCGCCAAATTCGAATAGAGCCGCGGCACGTTCGGGGTCACCTATGTCGAGGCATATGGCACCCAAATTCACCGCAGCGTCGGCCGATCCCTGCTCTATCGCCTGCTCGTACCAATGCTGTGCCTGGTCAAACCGCCCCGCGCTGTGGTGGAAATATCCGATGTTGAACGCGGCGCGATAGTCTCCTGCTTCTGCCGCTACCAAATACCACGACTGGGCCTCATCTTCGCGGCCGCTCTCGGACATCAATTTTCCGAGATTGGTTGCGGCCGGATGATGCCCGAGTTTCGCTCCGCGCCGATACCAAGCCTCTGACTCAACCAGCTCGCCATCCAGTTCGAGCTGAAAGGCCAGATTGAAACAGGCCGTCGGATGTCCACCTTCCGCCGCAACGCGAAACCAACGAATCGCCTTTTCGTTGTCCCCTGCGGTCAACGCGAGAACGCCCAGGTTGCAGGCCGAGTTGAGGGAGCCACCCGCCGCAGCCTGTTCGAAGAGCCGAGATGCTTCCTCCGGACGACCGCTCTCGCTGCACAGGACGCCCAAGTTGTAGGCGGCCAAGATCGCATGGCCTGAGGTCTTGCCTTCAGCCAGCGGACGCCAGATCGACTCAGCGAGAGTCAGCAGGTACGCGCCGCCGGTCTCCGCCGCGTTCGCCGCGATTTCAAGAAGGCCGTCGCTGCCTGCCTCTTCCACCGCCCGACGCCAGACGACGTCGGGAATGGGCATAGACCTGGACATGCGTTCGGTCTCGTCAACAAGGTAGTCAAAGACCGCCCACTGGGCGTCACCAGCGGGGAGGAGGGGGCTACTTACGCCGAGCCTGGCCTTCGTGGCCCAAGCCAGCGCATCCGTCAACGACTCCGGGCGGAGGAGCGGACCACCGGCCTCTTCCAGATAAGCTTCGTGGAGTTCGACTAGCAACGCCTCGGCGTAGGGGCCTGGCAGTCCTATTCGTGCGAGTGCGACACCGGCCGACACCAGAGCTCCGCCTCGAGGGTGGCCGTCCACGTCCATAGATTGCCGCCACTCGGACCAGATCATCGGTCCCGCCACCAGATATTCCGCCACCCCGTGAGGGCCATGGTGCGAAGCCGCGTCGGCGATCCTCTCGTCGCTCACCTGACGAGCCCGTTCAAGTTCGCCTTCGGTCCACCGACGCAGAAGCTCGACAGGATCGGCCTGTTCCACGACACGCGCACCGATTCGGCGGATCTGTTCAGCCGCCGGGTTGGGTCCGGCTGCTGGCCCGCCGGTTCGGAATACCTGGAATCGCTGCGTTCGCATCGTCGCAACGACAACGACGCCCGCGCTCAAACAGGTCGCGAGAGCACGGCTGCTGAATGCCTCAGGTCCGAGGAATTGGTCGAGATCGTCCAGCCAAAGAACACATGACACCGGCCGACGGATCAGAGCATCGAGAAACGGTGCGACTTCTTCGCCGCTCTCGGGGCTCGCCACGCGGTGTCCCGGCAGAGCTGCCCTGACCGCCTCGAATGCGGTCCTGGACTTGCCTGCCGCGGAGTGTCCGACCAGGAGTACGAATCCACCAGTGTCTGCCACGCCACGAAGGCGCTCCCGAAGATCACCATCGATATCACGCGGCACGTACGGCGGGATCCCATCGTCTCCAAGACGTTGGGCGCGACGGACGCCGGCCGGTATTGGCTGCCATTCGTCGGCGAAGGGCCACTCGTCAGGGTCCTCCAGTCGTCTTTCGTGCGACGGCGACATCACGATCGGGCCGTCGTGATGACCAATCTGGAGAATCGAGCCCTGGACAGTGCCGCCTGCCATCGTGTTGTGGACGGGGACGGGACGCGGTTGTTGTTCAGGTGGTCCGACCCGCTTCTCGTCATCGACAGATCCACCCGATGGCGTGCCGGTCACCTCGAACGCTCGCCCCCTGCCCGTCCACGGTCAGCCGTCAGCCCGCTTGCCCGACGCCTCCACAGTCGCATGGATGAATACCATAGTCGAGCCGGCAGGGAGCCGGCACATGTCGCGTCCGTGGAGGCGACCTGATGGGTAAGGGCAGCCGATCCCGAGATCAACGCCGATCCGGCAAACGCAAGGACGGGAAGGCCAAACGCGGAATCGCCCCGAAGCCGAGCCAGGACCAAGAGAGCGAAAGCCAAGCCGCCCTCAACCGCCTGATGAGGCGATCCATGGAGGGACGGCTCAGTGTTGCCAGCGCCTTCGCGGCCGGCTATGGCGCCGTAGCCTGGGCCCAGCATGAGGAAGACGAGCCCGAGTGGTACGACAAACTCGACCCTCTTGACCTGCTCGTGCTCGGTGACGCGTTTCCGCAGACGTTCGACGACCCGTTCCAGTTCGGAAACGCCCGCACCGCCTGGCTTCGACGCATCTTACTCAGCACACACCGACGCGACATCGAAGCCTTCGTCGAGCTGGCGGCCAGCCTGAGTTCGGCTCGAGCCATTCCGATTGACAATCCGAAACTCTGGCACCTGCTCATGCCGCGGCTCGAGGACGCGGGCCTCGATCGACGCGCCTTGCCGGCCTCGCTACGCCTGCGTAGCCTTGCGGAGGCCCGCTTCCTCCGCGGACCGGCCCCCGCAGAGTTCGAAGCGCCGCCGGCGAAGACACTCGCCATGGCAGGCTCCTACCTGTCAGGCATCGGCGTCCGGCACACGGCGACTGAATCCTGCGCCGACCTGCTTGCCGACGGCGTCTATCTATTGGAGCAAGTCGGGCTTCCTGTTCGGACCGAGCCCGGCATGTTGCTTCTCGCGCTGTACGCCGCCGCCGCGGCGTCAGATGACGAGCCCACCGAGGAGATTTTTGAACGCGCCCACGCGTGGGCGCTCGGTCTCGATGAGGCTTCCTCCTTGGTCGACGTCGTGGATGTGATCATGCTGGCCGCGGAGCGAGAGCTCGACGTCGTCACGACCATCGCTCATCTCTTCGCTCTGCCGGCATTCGGCAACACGATCGACGAGAAGGACAAGCGATGGCATAGCGCGCCTGGAACCGACTTCTCCCGCATGGCATTCGACCTGGCCATCCCACGGGTCATGACCCAGGAGACGATGCGTGTGCGCCTCGGTCCGATAGCATCGTATTCACTGGCCGCGAAGATGCGCAAAGTCGAAGAAGATCTAGGGAGGCCGCTTCTCCCCGACGAACCCCTCTTTCCTGATCCGGATGAAGCGCTCAAGGAATGGGCCAACATGCTCCGGTCCGCCGGTATTCATCCGGCATGGATCTACGCTTACTGCGAGGCGAATTGCCGACTCCCCAAGCCGGACGGAAGTTTTTACTCACCGGACGATCGCGCGGAGTGGAATGACGCCATCGCAGCCTATCTCGCGAATCATCCCGGAGTCGCCGCCCCGAAGCACAAGCGTGAGGTGGCCAGGTTCCGAAGCATGCTGGGCATGATGACGCTGGCGAGTTTCATCCAGGACCCGGCGCTGGCCACGCGGGCGATCGAACTGCTGAACAACGATATTGCCGGTGACCCAGAACTCGAGCTCCTCGGCGATCTGCTCGCCGCGGCAGAGAGCGAGCTTCGTTCAAGGTTTATGGGAGATGCATCGATGCGGCTCAGAGCCTTTGCGTTCGCACGATCCTGGGGCGGGGAATCGCTGGTCGAACGTCTTAGGGGTTGCGTTGCTTCCGACCCAGAATCCACTCTTTGTGACGACAGCGTCCTACTGACGTTGGGCGCGGCCTACTACCAAGGCCCGCTGTCTGCCGACGCCCCCGATTCGTCACTCCCCTCCGCATAGCTTTCCACAGGCGTTTCAAGGAGATCCAGACGTCCGCAACCGTGTCGCCCACTTCGCCGGCCGAATTGCTTCCTCAAGACAGGGCGCCAGTTCTCGCGAGCTGTGCACGGCTCACTCGTACGCAATAAGACCGTGACCAGCGATAGCCTGGCGGCGGACCGCCCAGCGCCCCCACCGCACCGTGGGTCTGGGGGTCGTCCCCAGGTAAGTGGAGTGGACCGGACGTTGCACCATGCGAACCGCTCTGCCGTCGTCCCAGGCACCCCGATGTGGGTTCGTTCGTTGCGTTCCCGGCGTGTGCGAGCGATCCCGTGACCTCATGGCCGGCGTCTCAACGGTCCATGGAGCACCTTCACCGGCCCGATGGGGCGACCTGGCGAATTTGGTCTGACGTCAACGGAACCTGGGCGATCGTGCGGCCGCTTCCATCGGTGAATTCCACCTCGTAGGCCCGGTGCGGCTCCTCGAAAACGTGTACGACCGCACCGATCGCTCCAGCAGCCAGGCCTTCCTCAGGTAGGTCGACAAGTAGCCGCACAGTGTCGTAAAGCTCCATGTTGCCCTCGCTACGGGAATGAAATGGTTACCAATCGTGGTGTAGTAGATCCGACATCGAGTATCCAGGCCGTGCGCACAGTGATAGTGCCCCGGGGGCCAGTCAGCGGCACGTCGACCGCCCAACGCTGACCGTACTCGTCAACTTTGCCCTTGATCGGCGTGCCGTTGAGTACGCCGTCGCGGATCTGCTGGTCGATCCGCGCGGCGTCACCGGTGTCCAAACCCGTGGCGCTGTTGATGACGCGATATTTGTTGCCACCCACCGGATGGTCCGGGTTCATGGCGTAGGCAGTGATCTTTCCGGAGTCGATCTCGACATCGGCGAAGTTGGGTGCGTTCGCTGGTGCTGACGATTCGCCGCCAGGTTCCCGGGCCTGACCGCCACCCTCGCGCGGCCGCCCTGCTCGGGCGACCTCGGCGAGAGCGTCATGCGCCTGGGCCACGCTTCCGGGTCGCAGTAACGGTGTCCCACCGCCGTCGTCTCCGTGACGGCCTGCCGGTTCTCCATCATCACCGGCTCCGCTGCCGCGTGGTGTCCTCGGCCGCCCGGTCATGGCGCCGCCTGTTCAGCAACTCGCCCACACTCGCCGAAGCTAACATGCAGCGTCCATCAATGTGCCCAGCGCTAGCTGCCGCACCTGAACGGCTATCGCGGTTGAGTGGACGCGTTCTTCAGGCGATCTGGCGAAGGTCGTTGCCGTAGTCGAAGATGATCCGCATTCGCGCGCCCAGGGCTCGCGCGTATCGGCTTAGGGTCGCGACCTCGTTGACGTCGAGGTCGCCGTTCTCGATCTGGCTGACACGCCCGGGTGAGACACCCATCAGCTCGGCGACCTGTCGTTGTGTCATGCCCAGTCGCTTGCGTTCTTCGGCGAGGTGGTAGGCGCTGATCCAGGCTTCGGTCCGCGCCCGCTCCGCAGCAAACGCTTCCTCGTCCCCGTCGTGCAGCTCCGCACGGAGGTCTTCCCAATCCTGGAACTCGCTCATGAGCTCTCCCTCCGCTTTCTCTCTTCGGCCAGCCAAGTCTCGTAGGCGCCTTCGGCGATCGGAATCGCCGTCTTGTACCACCGGCTCCAGTCGCCGGCTTTGTTCCCGGCCACCAGCAGGACGGCCTGCGACCACGGATCGAAGACAAACAACACTCTGATCGCGACGTCCCGGCCTCAGCGGGGCCGTAGCTCCTTGAGGTTGCCGATCGTCGACCCGTGCAGCGTGTCGACCATCGGACGACCGAGCGCTGGGCCGGTCTCGGCGAGCATGTCGATGGCGACGTTTACTGATCGGAAGACATCCGGTTCCGCCTGCCGTAACGCACGCAGCAAGGCACGCACGTCAGACGTGGTCCTGATCGACCAACGACGTGGTGCGTCGTGTGGCATGGACCAACTATAGCTTGAGCTAAACAACGACGGAACGGTTCTCGCGATGCGTCGCTCGCTGTGAGCGCCCCCGCAGGTCGGCTCGGAGGTTGGCCGAACGCTGCAACCATGCGAACCGCTCCGCGGTCGCCCCTGGTATGCCGACGTCGGTCCGTTCATTGAATTCACGGCGCGTGCGAGCGGTTCCGTGACCTACTGACCGGCTGCCTCAACGGCGGGTCACCAGGCTGGTGACTCAGGCGCACGTGAGACCTATGCCGAGGTAGCGGGCCGAACTGGTCGAGCACAAGCGATCCGGGTGAATTGTCTCGACGTCCTGCGACTTGAAGGCTGGCCAGGGAAGGCTGTTGAGACTGAAACCGGAGATCGACAAACTTCACGCCCTCCGCCTCTTTGGGTAATGTGGCGACTACTACGAGTCGTGGCGAGGGCGGCATGGCATCTGGCTCGCGATCGAACAACTTTCAGCGAGAGATCGCAGCGCAGAGGCGGGCAGCCGAGCAGGCGGCCCGCCAGCAGGCGCGCGATCAAGCTTTGGCCTACGAACAGAGCCGCAAAAACCAAGCCTCGCAGATGACGGCT
>NZ_JAOSZE010000073.1 GCF_025630775.1 Actinoplanes sp. KI2 | reverse complement strand
GTCGGCCGTCGAGGTGCCGCCACTGTGGGGCCTGCTTGAGCCCTCGGGTGGACCCGGCCAGCTGTCGAGGACATCCGCGCGAACCTCGCCCGGCGCATTCTTCAGTTTCGGCGCGGGCATTCTGAAGTCACGGCGGGCGCACCCCAAAATGTTCGCGCCGCGGTCGGCACGCGGTTTCCCGCGCGGTAATCGAAATGCGCGGCCGAAACCGTCGGCGATACCGTTGCGGAATGGCTGCTGCTGCGCTCAACCCGGTGCGATAACCACGCGAAGGGCCGACCCGCGCGGCAGTGACCAGATCGACCTGATCGTCGACGGGCCGCGCAGTTAGCTCAGCCGGCTGAACCGCCGCGGCGCGCTCGTCGAGGTGGGCTGACTTGGCGTGGCCGTTGGGGCGGCCCTGGGCGGCGTGGTCGTCGGAGTGGGCCCGGGTGGCGTGGCCGTCGCGGTGGGCTCGAGTGGCGTGCCCGTCGGTGGCATGCGCCTGCGGGTCGCCATGGGCAGACGGCACCACCTGCTTGTCCGCGCGGGGCAAGACCCGCGTTTGGGCCGCGGTCAGGTGTCGCTCGGCTGGTGCTGGCTGTGGTGCTGCGGCCGGTGGTGCCGCGGCCGGTGCCGGCTGTGGTGGTGCTGCGGCTGGGCGTGGTGCAGCTGGTGCTGGGCGTGGTGCTGGGGCTGGTGGCGCATCGGTGGGCCGGCGGGCCTGGTCGGTGGTGATCGTGGCCGGGTGCGCGCCGCCGCGGTCGAGGCGTGCGCGCATCAGTTTGCGGCCGTGCCGTTGCTGGAGACCCCACTCGCGGTGGCGAGCATGCTCACGCCGAAACGTTTCGGACTCGGGCGAATAATTGCGTGCCTTGGTGTGATCGCGCATTCTGGCGAGTGTGTCCCTGGAAAACAGCCCTATCTGCCCCACCCGCATATTGTCCCACCCCAAAGAACGCGGTGGTAAGCCCAGACAGGCGATTGATCATGCCAATTCCGTACCGCCGGAATTAGATCTTTGAAATATCCCAGCACGGTATTTTACGCCGGTTTTCAGCGCTTCCGGATGCGCGACCGGCGGCACCTACGGCGACCAGGCAGTTCCCGGGCCATGGCAGCCCACCCGGACCAACAACGCGCCGTGACCGGCGGCACGCGCTCCGGCCGACGGCGTGCCCGGCGATCAGAGGCACGCGCCGCGACCGAACCACGGGCCCCGACCGGAGGCACGCGCCGCGACCGAACCACGGGCCCCGATCGGAGGCACGCGCCGCGACCGAACCACGGGCCCCGACCGGAGGCACGCGCCGCGACCGAACCACGCGCCCCGACCGGAGGCACGCGCCGCGACCGAACCACGCGCCCCGACCGGAGGCACGCGCCGCGACCGAACCACGCGCCCCGACCGGAGGCACGCGCCGCGACCGAACCACGCGCCCCGGCCGGAGGCACGCGCCGCGACCGAACCACGGGCCCCGACGGGAGGCACTGTCCCGCGGCCGCCGAAACGTCGAGGAACAAAACATCGAGGAAGGCTGAGTCACCGCGTCGACCGGGGGTTCAGCGGATCAGGGCTTGGGTGCCGATGACCACCGCCAGCGCCAGCCGCTCGGCGTCCTCCGTACCCGGCTCCGCCGTATACACAGTGATGCGCAGGTCGTCGAGGGCGACCACCAGCGTGTCGCAGTCCAGCGTGAGTCGCCCGACGGCGGGATGGTCGACGACCTTGCGCCGCGACGGGTCGGGCGGTGGGGGCGGGACATCGGAGTCCCAGAGGTCGGCGAAGCGTGGGCTGGCCTCCTTCAGTTCGCCGACGAGCCGCCGCAGTGCCCGGTCGGCCGGGTATCGGGAGGCGGTCAGGCGCAGGTCGGCGACCAGCCGCGCCTCGTGGTCCGCCTGTTCCTGCGGCGTGTGCACGACGCGGGCGCGGGCGCGTGTGACGTTGCGCCAGACCGCGTTGCGCTCGATGCCGTGCCAGGTCGTGGTGTCGCCCATCAGGGCGTCGTAGGGCGCGTTGGCCAGCACCAGCGTCCAGCTGGCGTCGTAGACCACGACGGGCGTGTTCGCGAGCCGGTCGAGCAGCCGGTGCACGCTGGGCGTCAGGTGTGTCGGGACGACGTCGAGCCCGGGGGCGGCGTGCCCGGCCAGCCGGTAGAGCAGGTCGCGTTCCGGGACGGACACCCGCAGTGCCCGGGCCAGCGACTCGACGACCTGCGCGGACGGGGCGGTGGCGCGGCCCTGTTCGAGCCGGGTCAGGTAGTCGGCCGAGATGCCGGCCAGCCCGGCCAGCTCCTCCCGGCGCAGCCCGGCCGCGCGGCGCCGGCGGCCGGCCGGAACGCCGACGGCCTCGGGCGTGACCCGGTCACGCAGGCGGCGCACCGTCCGGCCGAACTCCCAGGATTCCACGCGTCCAGTGTGCGGGGCGCCGCAGGGCTTGTCCTGGTACTGATGGTCCTACGAAAACCCGACGACTGCCTGCCACCCGGGCCGGCCCGCACGCTCGGAGCATGACAACCGTACTGATCACCGGCCCGACCCGCGGTCTGGGCCGCACCACCACCCTCGCCCTGGCCGCCCGCCCGGGCGCCGAGCTGATCCTGCTGGGCCGCCCCGGACGGGCGCTGGCCGAGGTCGCCGACGAGGCCCGCGCCCGGGGCGCGGTCGTGCACGAGATCGGCTGCGATCTGGCCCGGCTGGCCGATGTGCGGGCCGCCGCGACCGAGGTGCGGAAACTGATCGACGCCGAGGCCGCCCGTCCGCTGTCGGCGCTGGTCGCCAACGCCGGCGCGATGTCCACCGACACCCGGATCGCGTCCGGCGACGGGTACGAGCTGACCTTCGCGGTGAACTACCTCGCGCACGCCCAGCTCATCGGCGACCTGGTCGGCTCCGCTTTACTGGGAGGCTCCGCTCTACCAGGAGGCTCCGCTCTACCAGGAGGCTCCGCTCTACCAGGAGACCGAGGAGCGCTGGCCCCGGCGGCGCGGATCGTGTTGCTGGGCTCGAACACGTACCGGGCGAACTTCTGGCGCAAGCTGCTGGGCGTGCCGGAGGCGGACTGGCGCGACCCGCTCGACATCGCGCGGCCCGCGACCGGCCCGGCGAGCCCGGGGATGAAGGCCTCCGGCGTGGCGTACTCGAACGCGAAGCTGGCGATCCTCTACTACGCCCACGAGCTGCAGCGGCACGTCGGCGCGGCGGCGAACGTGGTGGTGTTCGAGCCGGGCTGGATGCCCGGCACGGCGCTGGGCCGGGGTGCGCCCGCCCCGCTGCAGACGATCATGCGCGGTGTCGGGCGGCTGCCGGGGGTGAGCCGCCCGGAGCGCTCCGGGCCGATGCTGGCCGCCGTCGCGGTCGACCCGACGTGGGCGCGGCTGCGTGACGGCGCCTTCGTCCTGAAGGATCAGGTGACCTCGGTCCATCCGGTCGCCCATGACCGCGACCGTGAGCGCCGCCTGTGGGAGGCTACCGCCGAGCTTCTCCGGTAGCCACGTCCGGACCTCAGCGGGCCAGGACGCGGGCGAGCAGGTCACCGAATGTCTGCTGCTCCTCGGCGGTGAGCGGGGAGAACGACTCGGTCAGGATTCCCCGTACGATCTCTCCGGCCTTTTGCCGCAGATCGTCGCCCTTGTCGGTGAGTCGGTGGCGCACCGCCCGGCCGGGCCCGGGGATCCGCTCGATGAGCCCGCGGTCGATCATGCGGGTGGCCAGCGTGCCGAACGACTGATCGGTCTGGAAGGTGAGCTGCGCGAGGTCGTGCAACGACGCGTCGGGGTTTTCGTGCAGGTGCCGGAGGGCGTCCCATTGCACGATCGAGAGGCCGAGCGGGGCGAGCCGCTCGTTGGCGGTGCGGTGGTGCCGCATCTGGAGGCGTTTGACGGAGAGCCCGATCTCCCCGAGGTCCCTGGGCATGGCCCGACCGTACCAGCTTGTTTATATCAGCATGCTGATATAAGGTTCCTTATATGCGCCGCATGCGAGAACACCCCGCGCCATCCGCCACAGTGGCCTTTGCCTGCGTGGCGATGCTGGTCTCCTATCTGCCGTTCAGCGCCGCCAACGGTGCGCTCGGCGCGATCGCGGCAACGACCGGCGCGCACACCTCCGACCTGCAATGGGTCACCGACGCCTTCGCGGTCGCGCTCGGCGCGACCGTCCTGTCCGCCGGCGTGCTCGGCGATCTGTACGGCCGCCGCCGCATCGCCGTGCTCGGCCTCGGCCTGACGGTCGCCGGCACCTCGCTCGACGTGGTGGCGGGTGCGACGAGCGCCATCCGGCTGCTGTGGGCCGGTCAGGCCCTCGCCGGTGTCGGCGGTGGCATGGTCATGTCCGCCACGCTGGCGCTGATCGCGGTGCGCCCGCGCACCATCCCGCTGTGGGCGGCGGCCGTGGTGGCCGGCCTGGGCGCCGGCCCGTTCATCGCCTCGGCGGTCACCGGGTACACCGCGTGGCAGTGGACGTTCGCGCCGATCGCCGTGCTGGCGTCGGCGACCGCGGCGTTCGGGCTGGCCCGATCCGGCGAGTCGTCGGCCCCGGCCGGTCGCCGGCTGGACATACCCGGTCAGGTCACCGGCTCGGCGGGCATCGCCGCGCTGACCTTCGCCGTCATCTCCGGTGGCTCCACCGGCTGGAGCGCCCCGGCCACCGTGGCCGCGTTCGCGGTGGCCGCCGCCGGCCTGGCCGCCTTCGCGCTGGTCGAGCACCGCTCCCCGGCGCCGCTGTTTCGCCCGGCCCTGTTCGCCTCGAGGGGTTTCACCGCCGCCGGGCTCAGCGCCACCGCGGTGCTGTTCGCGATGGGCGGCGGCGCATTCGTGCTCAGCCTCTTCTTCAGCGGCCGGCAGGTCGATGCGCTCGGCATCGCCCTTCGGCTGGGTTGCCTGTTCGCTGCGAACGCGCTGGCCAGTCTGGCAGCCGGGCCGCTGCAGAGTCGCTTCGGCTCGCGGCCGGTGCTGGTCGGCGGCCTGGTGATCGCCGCGCTCGGCGCGATGAGTCTGTTCACAGTGGCGGCCGGTACCGGCCTGGGTGGCTTCGCCTGGCGGCTGTTCCTGCTCGGGACCGGCAGCGGCCTGGTGATGGCGACCAGTTCCACGGTGGCCGTGCAGTCGGTGCCGGGCCCGCTAGCCGGAATGGCCGGCGCCGGGAACAACGCCATGCGTCAGCTCGGCGCAGCGCTCGGCCCGGCCGTTCTCGGCATGTCGGCCGGTGCCCGCGCCGGCGCGGTCGGCGCGGTCCATCTCACCGCCGCCGTATTGGCCATCCTCTTCGCCGTCACCGCCGCGGCCGCCGCCCTTTTGCTTCGTACCCCCACCATCTCGAAGGCCAGCACGAAGGCCACCCTGGAAAGGACCGCATGATGCACACCATCGACCTGGACATCGCCGGCACGACGACACCCGTCTCCTACACTGAACGTGGCGACTACACCGAACGTGGCGACGGTCGTCCATTCCTGCTCCTGCACGGCGGCGGCGGCCCGCAGACCGTCACCGGCTTCGCCGACCTGCTCGCCGCGGAGCGCCCCGCCCGGGTGATCACCCCGATCCACCCCGGCTTCGGCGGCACCGCCCGCCCCGACGCGATCACCACCATCGGCCACCTCGCCCAGCTCTACATCGCCCTGCTCGACCGGCTCGACCTCGACGACGTGACGGTCGTCGGCAACTCGATCGGCGGCTGGATCGCCGCCGAGATGGCCCTGCTCGACACCGCCAGGATCGGTAGCGTCGCGCTGATCGACGCGGTCGGCATCGAGGTGCCCGGCCACCCGGTCGTGGACTTCTTCGCGCTGACCTTCCCCGAGATCGCCCAACGCAGCTACTACGAACCGGGCAAGTTCCTGATCGACCCGAGCACCATGACCCCGCAGCAGCAGGCGGTGCTGGCCGGCAATCGGGTCGCCCTGTCGGTCTACGCCGGCGACACGTCCATGATGGATTCCACCCTGCGCGATCGTCTGTCGGCGGTGGCCCTGCCGACCCGCGTCATCTGGGGCGACCACGACCGCATCGCCGACCCGGAGTACGGCCGCGCCTTCGCCGACGCCATCCCGAACGCCGAGTTCGTGCTCCTCACCGAATCCGGCCACCTGCCGCAACTGGAAACCCCGGACCGCCTGCTTCCGGAGGTCTGGGATTTCGCGGACAAGCACGCGCGGCGCTAGCCGCGGACCGTTCGCGGCGCTAGCCGCGGACCGTTCGGAAGGCCGGGAACGTTGCCGGCGGCGGGGTCGTCGCGTCCGGCCAGCGGGCGGACATCGCCTCGGCCAGCCGGGAGAACCAGTCCGCCATCGCCGGCAGCGCCGCGGCCCGCTCGGCGAGCCGGGTGAACACCTGGATCTGTTGCACCAGCTGCGCTCGACGGCGCCGGCGGGTGCGCGGGGGCTGGCCGGCGGCGGCCAGCAGCGGCAGCCGCTGCACCCGAACGGCAAGGGCCGCCGCGGCGCCGACCGCCAGCGCCTGGTCAAGACGTCCGACGATGGCACCGGGCATGGCGGCGGCCAGTTCGCCACGGTAGGCACGATCGGCCTCGGTCACGACGCTGTCCGGGAGCGTGGCCCAGTGTGCGCTGTAGGTGGGGAACGGGAAGTGCAGGAACGACGCGTCGAAGCCGAGATGTCCGAAGATCGCGCCTTCGAAGTCCACGAGCCGTACGCCGTGCGGCGTCACCAGCGCGTTGCCGGGATTGAGGTCGGTGTGCGTCAGCGCCGCGAAGGGTCCGGCGTCGGCGAGCCGATCCCGGACGAACGCGGCGTCACCGGCCGCGGCGCGCGCGTCCGGCAGGCCCAGCCCGGCGCACGCGACCTCCACGTCGCGCCAGCTGTCCACACCGGGCCAGGGCAGTCCGGGGCCGGCCTCCGCCTCCGGGGCGCCGAGACCGGCCAAGGCCTGCCGGTATCCGTCGCCCGCGCCGCGGGTGCCGGCGTGCAGCCGCCCGACGGCCGCGCCGAACTGCACCAGCGCATGCGTGGCGGCGTCGGCATCGGTGCCGAGCAGGACGCTCTCCACCGTCGGCCATCCTTCCAGATCGGTGGTGACCACGACACCCGCGGCCTGATCGGCGACGATCACCCGCGCGGTGACTCCGGTGTGCGCGGCCGTCCGCAACGCCGCCTCCTCGCGCCGGAGGTGGGCAAATCCGCCATGCCCGGGCCCGTCCACCCGGCGGGTCTTGACCACCACGGTTCGGCCGACACCGGGCAGGTCGCGATCGAACGTCAACCGCGTCACCGGAGCCCAGCCGTGCCCGAGCGACTCCTCCGCCACCAGCGACGCGGACCCGCCATGCCAGGGGCGTAACAGCGCGAGGACCGTGTCGCGCCGGTGCGCGGTCAGGGGGTACTGCACGATGGCATTCTTCCGGGTCGATCGAAATTCGTCCCGCCGGTCCCTCCGGGCCGGTAGCATGGCCGCTCAGGTGTTGATGGGGACGAGTACCGCCGCAAGCAGCCGATAGCGACCCGGGGACGGTGGAAGCCCGGGGGAGTGCGCGACGGGAAGATCACCCCGGAGCCGCCGGAAGAAAGGCCCGCACGGGCCGAGTAGAGCCGGCCGTAAGGCAAGAGCGGGCCGCCGGAAACAGCGGCCAAGGAGGGTGGTACCGCGGGGCTTCACACAGCCTCGTCCCTTCGTCGGAGCACAACGACGACGGAGGAGTGCGATGTACCGCCCGGTGCCGGCCCAGGTCGACCTGCCCGCGCTCGACCACGAGATCCTCGGCTTCTGGCAGCGCGAGAAGATCTTCGCCCGAAGTCTCGAGCAGAGCCGCGGCCGCCCCGAGTGGGTGTTCTACGAGGGACCGCCGACCGCGAACGGCATGCCCGGCGCGCACCACATCGAGGCCCGCGTCTTCAAGGACGTGTTCCCGCGCTACCGCACGATGAAGGGCTTCCACGTCGAGCGCAAGGCCGGCTGGGACTGCCACGGCCTGCCGGTCGAGCTCGCCGTCGAGAAGGAGCTCGGCTTCACCGGCAAGAAGGACATCGAGGCGTACGGGATCGCCGCGTTCAACGAGCGCTGCCGCGAGTCGGTGACCCGGCACACCGACGCGTTCGCCGAGCTCACCGAGCGGATGGGCTACTGGGTCGACCTGGACGACGCGTACCGGACGATGGATCCGGCGTACATCGAGTCGGTCTGGTGGTCGCTCAAGCAGATCTTCGACAAGGGTCTGCTGGTCGAGGATTTCCGGGTCGCGCCGTGGTGCCCGCGGGACCAGACCACGCTGTCGGATCACGAGCTGGCCCAGGGGTACGAGACCGACGTCGACCCGTCGGTCTACGTCCGGTTCCCGCTCACCTCCGGGCCCCTCGCCGGCCAGGCGTCCCTGCTGGTCTGGACCACCACGCCGTGGACGCTGGTCTCCAACACCGCCGTGGCCGTGCACCCCGACGTCGACTACGTCGTGGTGACCGACGGGACCGAGAAGCTCGTGGTGGCCGAGGCGCTGATCCCCGAGGGGTGGGCTGCGACCGGGGAACGAGCAAAAGGCCGCGAGATGGAGCGCTGGACTTACGTGCCGCCGTTCGATCTGGTCGAGGTGCCGGACGCGCACATCGTGATCCTGGCCGGCTACGTCACCACCGCCAGCGGCACCGGGCTCGTGCACCAGTCACCCGCGTTCGGCGCGGACGACCTGGCCAGCTGCCGCGCGTACGGGCTGCCGATGGTCAACCCGGTCCGCCGCGACGGCACGTTCGAGCCGGAGATCCCGCTGGTCGGCGGCCTGTTCTTCCGGGACGCGAACGAGCCGCTGGTCGCCGACCTGCGCGAGCGCGAACTGCTGTGGAAGCACGAGGCGTACGAGCATCAGTACCCGCACTGCTGGCGCTGTCACACCGCGCTGATCTACTACGCGATGCCGTCCTGGTACGTGCGCACCACCGCCGTACGCGATGCCCTGCTGCGGGAGAACGAGAAGACCACCTGGCACCCGGAGACCGTCAAGCACGGCCGGTACGGCGACTGGCTGGTCAACAACGTCGACTGGGCGCTGTCCCGCAACCGGTACTGGGGCACCCCGCTGCCGATCTGGCGCTGCCCGGACGGCCACCTGACGTGCGTGGGCTCACTCGCCGAGCTCGGTGCCCTGGCAAATCATGATTTGTCCAAACTGGACCCGCATAGGCCCTTCATCGACGACGTGAAACTGACATGTCCAGAATGCGGGGAAAGGGCCGCGCGGGTCGAGGAGGTCATCGACGCCTGGTACGACTCCGGGTCGATGCCGTTCGCGCAGTTCGGCTACCCGTACGCGAACCAGGATCTGTTCGCCAAGCGCTTCCCCGCGCAGTTCATCTCGGAGGCGATCGACCAGACCCGCGGCTGGTTCTACACGCTGATGGCCGTGAGCACGCTGGTCTTCGACCGCTCGTCGTACGAGACGGTCGTCTGCCTCGGGCACATCCTCGCCGAGGACGGCCGCAAGATGTCCAAGCACCTCGGCAACATCATCGAGCCGATCCCGCTGATGGACACGCACGGCGCCGACGCGGTCCGCTGGTTCATGGCCGCGGTCGGCTCGCCCTGGCAGGCCCGCCGGGTCGGCAACACCGCCATCCAGGAGGTGGTCCGCAAGATCCTGCTGACCTACTGGAACACCGTCGCCTTCCAGGCCCTCTACGGCCGTACCGCCGGCTGGGCCCCGTCGGCGAGCGACCCGGCGCCCGAGAAACGGCCGGTGCTCGACCGATGGCTGCTGTCCGAGTTGTCCGACCTGGTGGACAAGACGGATAAAGCGCTGGCAGGGTTCGACACCCAGGAGGCCGGCCGGCTGCTCGGCGCGTTCGTCGACGACCTGTCCAACTGGTACGTGCGCCGCAGCCGCCGCCGGTTCTGGCGCGGCGACCCGGCCGCCCTGGCCACTCTGCACGAGGCGCTGCACACCGTCACGCTGCTGATGGCCCCGCTCACCCCGTTCGTCACCGAGCGCGTCTGGCAGGACCTGATCGTGCCGGTCGACCCGGCCGCCGCGCCGTCCGTGCACCTGGCCGCGTTCCCGCAGGCCGACCCGGCCCGGCGCGACGAGAAGCTGTCCGCGCAGATGGCCGTCGCCCGGCGGCTGGTCGAGCTGGGCCGCGCCGCCCGCGCCGAGTCCGGCCTGAAGGTCCGCCAGCCGCTGTCGCGGGCGATGGCCTCGGCCGAGGGGCTGCCCGACGACCTGCTGGCCGAGATCGCCGCCGAGCTGAACGTCGGCGCGATCACCCCGATCACCGGTTCCGTCGTGGATTCCACCGCCAAAGCCAATTTCCGTACGCTCGGGAAGCGTTACGGGAAGCTGGTGCAGGAGATCGCTCGCGAGATCGCCCGTTCCGACGCCGCCGTCCTGGCGGCGGACTTGCGCTCCACCGGGACAACCTCCGTGACCGTTGCCGGTGAGCCGGTCACGCTGGGCCCCGACGAGGTCATCATCACCGAGACGCCGCGCGCGGGCTGGGCCGTCGCCTCCGACGCCGGCGCGACGGTCGCGCTCGACCTGGAGCTGACCCCGCAACTGCTGCGGGCCGGCCGGGCCCGCGAGGCGATCCGGCAGATCCAGGAGGCCCGCAAGGCCAGCGGCCTCGACGTCGCCGACCGGATCGCGCTGGCCTACGCCACCGACGACGACGAGACCGCCCTGGCGCTGACCGAGCACGCCGCGCTGGTCGCCGACGAGGTCCTGGCCACGGCGTTCGCCCCCGGCGCACCGGGGGCGAACGACCGTGTCTTCACCGACGAGTCGCTGGGCCTGCGCTTCTGGCTGGCCCGGACGCTGCCGGCCTAGATGGCCGGGTCGTCCCAGAAGACGTAGACCGCGCCGTAGGGCACCTGCACCGTCTGGCCGGCGGTGCAGGACCCGGTCGGGGCGACCCCGCCGGACGTGTACAGCCGGTTGATCCAGTCCGCCTTGCTCAGCACGCCGCTGCCACTGTGGCTGACGACCTGCAGCAGCAGCTCCGGGATCGCGCCGTCCTTCGGCGGCGCGGACTTGACCTTCGTGGCGGTCACCAGCGAGCCGTCTCGCAACGACTGCCAGCTCGGCCCGGCGAAGTGGTGCACCCGCCCGCCGGTGCCGATCAGCTGTGCCTCCGGCGTGGACGGCGCCGAATAGGTGCCGGTCGCCGCGCAGGTGTAGTTCTGCGTGCCGGTCGTGACGACGTACGCACCGACCGGGCGCGACCCGGGCGGCGGCTTGATCACGTCGGCGATCGCCGGAATGGACACGGCGCGGGTGTCCTGCGCCGTGGTCGCCGCATTGGCGTCGTAGCTGACCGCGCCGACCGCGCCGATGACGATGGCCATTGCGGCCACGGACAGCGCGCGCACGCGCGACTGAGTCGTACTCAGCACTGTTTCCCCCCAGGGTGTAGGCGGGCCCCTCGCCCGCCACCACGCCTCACGGGGTTGATCTCTGCATCGATCGAGATCAACTCAGTCACTGTCCGTTTGTCCGGTGTCTACGGTCCGAATGGCCCACGCCGTCCAGTACGCCTTCCGCCGTTGGCGATCAGTGACCAACCGGTGACTTTCCTTGGACGGCCCGTGGTCCTACCTTCATAGAAGAAAGTTTGCCCAGGGAGGCGACGATGGCGCATGCCGGCCCACCGAAGAACGAATCGTTCAAGGTGGGTGACCTTGTCACGGTCCTGCCTCCGTACGACGCGGACCCGTACATCCTGAACTTCCAGCACTACGGGCGGATCGCCGCCGTCGAGCACCGGGAGAACATGCCCGCCGCGTACTACATGGTCGAACTGGACTCCACGCTGCCGCCGCGACGACAGGTCGGCCCGTTCCCGGCCGGCCGCCTGGCAAAGGGCTGGCGCGACCAGAACGGCCGCTGGCTGGCCGAGTGATCAGCCCCCGCCGGGCCCGGGCCACGCGAGGGTTGCCGTCCGCCGGAAAAAGTTCCGGGTGCGATCTCCGGGGGTATCGTCCGCCGTGGTGGCCCCTTTGGCCGCCGTGGGACGTCACTCAGCGTTGAGAAAGGACGGTGTCGGCTGTGAAGGTCGGCATTCCCAGCGAGATCAAGAACAACGAGTTCCGGGTCGCCATCACCCCCGCCGGCGTGTACGAATTTGCCCGCGCCGGCCACGACGTGTACGTGCAGGCGGGCGCCGGCGCCGGATCGTCGATCACGGACGGTGACTACAAGTCGGCCGGTGCCACCATCGTGCCGAGCGCCGACGACGTGTGGCAGACCGGCGAGCTGATCCTCAAGGTCAAGGAGCCGATCGCGGAGGAGTACCCGCGGATGCGCCCCGGGCAGGTGCTGTTCACCTACCTGCACCTGGCCGCGTCGAAGGAATGCACGGACGCGCTGCTCGACCGCAAGGTCACCGGGATCGCGTACGAGACGGTGGAGCTGCCGGACCGGTCGCTGCCGCTGCTCGCGCCGATGTCGGAGGTGGCCGGCCGGCTGGCCCCGCAGGTCGGCGCGTACCACCTGATGCGCTCGGGCGGGGGCCGGGGCGTGCTGATGGGCGGCGTGCCGGGCGTCTACGCCGCGAAGGTGGTGGTGATCGGGGCCGGCGTGTCCGGCATGAACGCGGCGGCCATCGCCCTCGGCATGCAGGCCGAGGTGCTCGTGCTCGACCGGAACATCGCCAAGCTGCGGGCCGCGGACGCGGACTACCGCGGGCACCTTCAGACCATCGCCTCCAACGCGTACGAGATCGAGAAGGCCGTCGTGGACGCCGACCTGGTGATCGGCGCCGTGCTGGTGCCCGGCGCGAAGGCGCCGAACCTGATCTCCAACGAGCTGGTGAGCCGGATGAAGCCGGGCAGCGTGCTGGTCGACATCGCCATCGATCAGGGCGGCTGCTTCGAGGACTCGCGGCCGACCACACACGCCGACCCGGTCTACCGGGTGCACGAGTCGATGTTCTACTGCGTGGCCAACATGCCCGGCGCGGTGCCGCACACCAGCACCTACGCGCTGACCAACGTCACTTTGCCGTACGCTCTGGACCTGGCCAACCTGGGCTGGCGCGCGGCGCTGAAGGCCGACCCCGCGCTGGCGCCGGGGCTGAACACGTTCGACGGGAACGTGACCTACGGACCGGTCGCGGAGGCGCACGGAATGCCGGTACTGCCGACCGCCGAGGTGCTCAGCTGAGCATCTCCCGGATCATCGACGCCTACCTCGACCACCTGACCGTCGAGCGTGGGCTGTCGCGCAACACCCTCGCCTCCTACCGGCGCGATCTCGACCGGTACACCCGGGCGCTGGCGGAGGCGGGGATCGGCGACCTCGGCGCGGTCCGGGCCGCCGACGTCACCGGGCACCTCGCCACCCTGCGCGACGAGGGCCTGGCGCCGGCGTCGGCGGCGCGAGCGGTGAGCGCGGTGCGCGGCCTGCATCGCTTCGCCGCCCGGGAGGGCCTGGTCGCGGTCGACGTGGCCGCCGAGGTCAAGCCGCCGGCCCCGGCCAAGCGGCTGCCCAAGGCCCTCGACGTCGAGCAGGTGCTGCGGCTGCTCGCGGTCGCCGACGACACCCCGCTGGGCCTGCGCGACCGGGCGTTGCTGGAGTTCCTCTACGGCACCGGGGCGCGGATCTCCGAGGCGGTCGGCGCGGCGATCGACGACCTGGACCTGGCCGGCGAGCCGGCCGCGGTCCTGCACGGCAAGGGCGGGCGGACCAGGCTGGTTCCGGTGGGCGGGTACGCGAAGGCCGCGTTGGAGGCCTACCTCGTACGGGGCAGGCCCGCGCTGGTCGCCAAGGGCAAGGGGACGCCGGCGGTGTTCCTGAACGCCCGCGGTGGACGGTTGTCGCGGCAGAGCGCGTGGACGATCCTGAACCGGGCGGCGGCCGCGGCCGGGCTGCCGGTCGAGGGTCCGTCGGCGGTGAGCCCGCACACTCTTCGCCATTCGTACGCCACGCATCTGCTGGACGGCGGCGCCGACGTCCGCGTGGTCCAGGAGCTGCTGGGACACGCGTCGGTGACCACGACGCAGGTATACACGCTGGTGACCGTGGACCGGCTCCGAGAGGTGTACGCGACCGCACACCCGCGCGCTCGTTAGAAGCTACGCACCCATAGACGGCGACACGCCGACGCCTGACCCCGATCGCGCGGCACGCGTGGCGTACAGTCGGGCATCGGCTCCGTCGAGTCGGAAAGGGGGAGCGGGCCATGTCGGGCAACAACGCACGGGCGGAAGCCTGGACCTCCGCGATGCGAGAGCAGCAGAGCTCGCTGGATCTCGGCGCCGACCTGGGTCCGGCCGACCCCACGGCGTACACGATGCGCCGCCCGATCCCCGAGCCGATGCCGACCGACCGGCACGGCCCCGCGCGGATCATCGCCCTGGCCAACCAGAAGGGCGGCGTCGGCAAGACGACCACCACGATCAACCTGGGCGCCGCCCTCGCGGAGTACGGGCGCAAGGTGCTGCTGGTCGACTTCGACCCGCAGGGCGCCTGCTCGGTGGGTCTCGGCGTCAACCCGCACAACCTCGACCTGAGCATCTACAACCTGCTCATGCAGGACGACGTCGCCACCGAGGACGTCATCATCAAGACCGACGTGGCCGGCCTGCACCTGCTGCCGGCCAACATCGACCTGTCGGCCGCCGAGATCCAGCTGGTCAACGAGGTCGCCCGGGAGATGGCCCTGGCCCGGGCGCTGCGCTCGGTCCGCAAGGAGTACGACTTCATCCTGATCGACTGCCAGCCCTCGCTGGGCCTGCTGGCGATCAACGCGCTGACCATCGCGCACGGCGTGCTCATCCCGCTGGAGTGCGAGTTCTTCTCGCTGCGTGGCGTGGCGCTGCTGCTGGACACCATCGACAAGGTGCGCGAGCGGCTCAACTTCGACCTGGAGCTCGAGGGCATCCTGGCCACCATGTACGACTCCCGCACCACGCACTGCCGGCAGGTGCTGCAGCGCGTGGTCGAGGCGTTCGGCGACAAGGTGTACCAGACCGTGATCACCAAGACGGTCAAGTTCCCTGAGTCCACGGTGGCCGGCGCCCCGATCCTCACCCTCGACCCGGCGTCCTCCGGCGCCCGCAACTACCGGCAGCTCGCGCGCGAGGTCATCGCGGCCAAGGTCGAGCGCGGCTGACCCGTGCTGTTCGCCCTCCGGACGCCGGTGGCGTTCGCCGCCCTCCTGTTCGCCTTCGTCCTCGCTCTGTGCCTGCGCGCGATCGCGGTCCGGCTGACCGCCCGCACCCTGGGGCTGGCCGACCGCCGCGAGTCGATCGGCCCCCGGCTGCGCGAGGACGTCGACCCGTTCGGCGCGGTCGGCGTCGCGATCGCCGGCGTCGGCTGGGGCAAGATGCTCTCGGTCGACGACGTCCCGCGCTATCGGGGCCGCTTCCGGCCGGCCATGGTGTTCCTGGCCGGGCCGCTGGTCAACATCGTGCTCGGCGAGATCGTGCTCGTGGCGTACGCGATCGCTTTCCACCCCGGCTACCTGCTGGCCTATGGCCCCGGCTCGATCCTGCTCGGCATCCGCGGGCCGGTCGCCGAGGTGATCCTGGTGTCGGTCGGCGTCACCCTGCTCAGCTTCGGGGTGCTGGCGCTCATCCCGATCCCGCCGCTGGACGGCTTCGGGATCATGTACCACGCGCTGCGCCGCCCCGGCGCGAGCATCCAGTGGATGCGGCTGTGGTTCGAGGACAAGAACATCGGCGTCGTGATCCTGCTGGTCTGCTGCCTGTTCCCGCTGCCCGGCCCGATTCTGCTGCAGGTCGTCGACGCGCTCGACTCGCTGTTCCTGCTGTGGTGGGGCTGATCTTCGATTCTCCCGAGTCACCGGCCCTGAGCTGGGACGTTGAACGTTGGTTGTGAGCCCGGAACAGCTTGTCGAACTCGTGGTCTACGGTCAGCAGGTGCCCGAAGATGCCGTGAACCCCGCCCCCGACGACCTCGACGTGGTCGCGGCTGCGGAGGATTCCGGCAAATTCACCGTACGACTACAAAACTTCACCGGCCCGTTCGACCTGCTGCTCCAGCTGATCGGCAAGCACAAGCTGGATGTCACCGAGGTCGCGCTGCACACGGTCACCGACGACTTCATCGCCTACATCCGGGCCATGGGCGACGACTGGGATCTGGACGAGACCAGCGAGTTCCTGCTGGTCGCCGCGACCCTGCTCGACCTGAAGGCGGCCCGGCTGCTGCCCGCCGCCGAGGTGGAGGACGAGGAGGACCTGGCCCTGCTCGAGGCCCGCGACCTGCTGTTCGCCCGCCTCCTGCAGTACAAGGCCTTCAAGGAGGCGGCGTCGGTCATCGCCGAGCTCGAGGCGACCGGGGCGAAACGGTGGCCGCGCGCGGTGTCGATGGAGGCACGGTACGCCGAGGCGCTGCCCGACCTGGTGCTCGGCATCGGGGTGGAGCGGCTGTTCAAGCTGGCGTTGAAGCAGTTCGCGCCCAAGCCAGGCCCGCCGCAGGTGTCGATCGCGCACATCCATCAGGTGCGGGTCAGCGTCCGCGAGCACGCCCAGCTGCTGCGCGACCGGCTGCGGCGGGCCGGGAGCGCGACGTTCTCGCTGCTGGTCGCCGACTGCGAGAGCACGCTCGAGGTGGTGGCCCGGTTCCTGGCGCTGCTGGAGCTGTACCGCGAAGGTCTGATCGAGTTCGAGCAGCCGGTCTCGCTGGACGAGTTGACGGTCCGCTGGGTCGGCGGGGACGCGCCCGACGTCGAACTGGACATCGACGACTACGAGGGCAGCAAACCGGCACCCGACGAGGCCGCCGCACCGCCGCCCGGCGAAACGGATTCGCCGGACGAAGATGCGGGGACATCCCAGGCCGAGGCCGGCGGATTTGACACGGCCGGGAGTCTTGAAGATCTTGACGGGGACGAGAAGGACGCCGTGCTGGAGGAACGATCGTGAGCGACGACGAACGGACCGAGTCGCTGGCACGGCAGGCCGCCTCCTGGGTGCCGCCGTGGGAGCGGCAGCAGCGCCCACCGGATCGGCGTTTCCAGGCCGAGGCCGAGGCTGCCACCGAGGCGTCAGGCGCGGCGGATGCTGCTCCCGATGAGCCGGTGCAGGACGAGCGGCCGGACGACGACCAGGAGTGGTCCGAGGCCGGTCTCGCCGAGGGTGACGACGATTTCGACGAGGCGTTCGAGGGGGCGAATCCGCCCGGCTACGTCGACCAGGAGCCCGACGAACCGGAAATCCCGGAGGTTTCGGACTTCGCGGGCGATGACGGGGACGCTGCGCCCGTCGGCGGGGACGAGGTGGAGGAGCCGCCGATCGTTGAGCGGATGGCGGACGAAGAACCGGTCGCGCCGGTGGCCGGTGCCGTGCCCGAGCAGGGGCGCCGGAAGGACGACGCTCCTGCGGTCGGGGAGCCGTCGACACGTACGTCTGAAGATCTTCCGGAATTGATCGACGACAGCGAGCTTTGCGCGGCGCTCGAGGCCATCCTGCTGGTGGTCGACGAGCCGGTGGCGGAGATGCAGCTGGCGCAGATTCTGGAGCAGCCGACCGAGCGGGTCGCTGTGATGCTGGAGAACATCTCGGCGCGCTACACGGCGGCGGGGCACGGGTTCGACCTGCGGCGGGCCGCGGGCGGCTGGCGTCTCTACACGCGGCCGGAGTACGCGGCGTATGTCGAGCGTTTCGTGCTCGACGGCCAGTCGGTGCGGCTGACCCAGGCGGCGCTGGAGACGCTCGCGGTCGTCGCCTACAAGCAGCCGGTGACCCGCGGGCGGATCTCGGCCATCCGCGGCGTCAACTGCGACGGGGTCATGCGTACGCTTGCTACGCGCGGACTGATCGAAGAGTGCGGCGTCGAGGGCGAGACGGGGGCCTACCTGTACCGCACGACGCCGCTGTTCCTGGAGAAACTGGGGATCAACTCGGTCGATCAGCTGCCGCCGCTCGCCCCGTTCCTGCCCGACGATGTGGAAGAAGTGCTCGATGCCCCAGGCTGACACCGCCGAACGCCTCCAGAAAGTGCTGGCCGCCGCCGGTGTCGGGTCCCGCCGCGCCTGCGAAGATCTCATTTTCCGGCGGCGGGTCACCGTCAACGGCAAGGTCGCCAAGCTCGGCGACAAGGTCGATCCGGCGACCGCGGAGATCCGCGTCGACGGGCAGCGGGTGATCACCGACACCAAGCTCGTCTACCTCGCGATGAACAAGCCTCGCGGCGTCGTGACCTCGCTCGACGACGAGAAGGGGCGCACCGAGCTGGCCGACTTCCTCGGGCAGTTCGACCAGCGGCTGTTCCACGTCGGGCGCCTCGACGCGGACAGCGAGGGACTGTTGCTGATCACGAACGACGGGGAGCTGACCAACAAGCTGACCCATCCGTCGTACGGGATCGCCAAGACCTATCTCGCCGAGGTGGTCGGGCCGCTGCCGCGCAACGTCGGCCGGCGCCTGCTCGCCGGGGTGGACCTCGAGGACGGGCCGGCCCGCGCCGACGCGTTCAAGCTCGTCGACGCGCTCGGCAAGACCGCCCAGGTCGAGATCGTGTTGCACGAGGGCCGCAAGCACATCGTGCGGCGGATGATGGACGCGGTCGGGCATCCGGTCACCCGGCTGATTCGTACGGCGGTCGGGCCGATCCGCCTCGGTGATCTTCGGCCGGGTGGCTTCCGGCACCTGTCGAACGCGGAGGTCGCGGCCCTCTTCCGGGCGGTCGGCGACGGGCCGTCCGGCAGCGGCCGCGACGACGAGGACGAGGACGAGGACTAGCAACCGATCTGCTCCGGGTATTGCCGGAAGGATCATGGGGGTTCGCTTAGCTGGCGATTTGCGTTGCCGAGTGTGAGGGCACAGCTCCCCACCTCGAACGGGAGCCTTCTAGGAGGACTCCGTGACCAGGTCGCCGATTCGTTTCGGTTTGCCCGTCGCTGCGCTGTTGCTCGCCTGCACAGCCGCATGCGGCACCAATTCGCTCGCCACCCTGAGCGATAACGCCCCCAATCCCGGCACGATCGGCATCTCGATGCCGACCAAGACCGAGCAGCGCTGGATCGCCGATGGCGACAACATGGTCAAGCAGTTCCAGGCGCTTGGCTACGGCACCGACATCCAGTACACCGAGAAGGACGCGCAGCAGCAGGCCCAGCAGCTCAACGCCATGATCGACCGGGGCGACAAGGCGCTGGTCATCGGCGCCGTCGACGGCACCGTCCTGAAGGACGCGCTGAAGAAGGCCCACGACAAGGGCATCCCGGTCATCTCGTACGACCGGCTCATCCGCGGCTCCGCGGACGTGGACTACTACTGCAGCTTCGACAACTTCAAGGTCGGCGTGCTGCAGGCGACCACGATCGTGAACCACCTCGGCCTGAAGAACACGAGCAAGACGTTCAACATCGAGCTGTTCGCCGGGTCGGGCGACGACAACAACGCCACCTTCTTCTTCAACGGCGCGATGAGCGTGCTGAAGCCGTACATCAAGTCCGGCACCCTCGTCGTGCCGAGCGGGGAGACCTCGTTCACCGAGGTCGCGACCGCCGGCTGGGACGGCAAGGTGGCCGCCGCGCGGATGGCCAAGCTGCTTGCCGGCGCGGACAGCGGGGTGAAGCTCGACGCGGTGCTGTCGCCCAACGACGGCATCGGGCGTGCGCTCATCGGCGCGCTGAAGGAGGGCGGCTACTCGAAGCTGCCGGTCATCACCGGTCAGGACGCCGAGCTGGACTCCGTGAAGCTGGTCAACCAGGGCGTCCAGACGCAGACCGTCTACAAGGACACGCGCGAGCTCGCGAAGGTCGCCGTCCAGATGACGAACAAGATCCTGTCGGGCCAGAAGCCCGACATCAACGACACGACGACGTACAACAACGGCGTCAGCGTCATCCCGTCGTTCCTGCTCCAGCCGGTCAGCGTCGAGAAGGCGAACCTCGTCTCGGTGCTCGTCGACGGTGGCTACTACTCGAAGGCAGACCTCTCGTGACCACGACCAACCTGTCCTGGCGGCAGCGCGTGACCGCCTCCTTCCTCGACCGGCCGGTCGCCGTCAAGCTCGGCGCCCTGGTGGTGGTCACCATGCTCGCGCTGCTCACCTGTCTGGTGGTCAGCAACCTGACGTCCCGGGAGAACTCCAAGACGTCCGAGGACCTCGCGGCCCTCAACCTCGCCGGCACGTACGTGCTGCAGCTGGACCGCCTCGCCAGCGAGCTGAAGGCGAACGGCCTCGAGGCCATCGCCCGGGAGCACGCGGCCGACCAGGCCGCCAAGCTCAACGAGTCGATCGAGCAGACCAAGGCCCTGCTCGACAAGCTGACCGCGGCCAAGCTGCCGCCCGCGCAGACCGCGAGCGTCGCGAAGCTGCGCAAGGTGTACGAGGAGTACATCGCCGTCATCACCCGGTACGTGGCCGGCGCCCAGCAGGACCCGGTGACCGCGCGGCTGGGCTGGTCCCAGATCGGCGTGGACAACTACCTGGTCTCCGCGGTGCTGGAGAACGAGCGTGCCGAGTTCGCCCGGGTGGTTGCCGCCGCCGAGGCCGCGGCCGCCGACCAGCGCTCCACCGGTGACCACGTGATGTGGGGCACGATCGGCATCGACACGCTGGTGGTCATCAGCCTGGCTTGGATCGTGGTCATGTCGATCACCCGGCCGCTGGTGCGGGTGCGGCACGCGCTGCAGGCGGTCGCCGCCGGCGACCTGACCGCGACGGCCGACGTGCAGGCCAAGGACGAGGTGGGCCAGATGGCCCGCGACCTCGACACCGCCCTGGCCGGCATGCGCGACGTGGTCGGCTCGGTGACCGAGTCGGCGCACGCCGTGGCGGCCGCGGCCGAGGAGCTGTCGTCCACCTCCGAGTCGGTGACCACCGCCGTGAACGAGACGGCCCGCCAGAGCGAGCAGGTCGCGCACCAGGCGGCCTCGGTCTCGGAGAGCGTGCAGACGGTCGCGGCCGGCGCCGAGCAGATGGGCGCGTCGATCGGTGAGATCGCGCACAACGCCGCCGAGGCGGCCCGGGTGGCCGGTCAGGCGGTCTCGATCGCCGAGCGGACCACCGAGCAGGTCGGCAAGCTGGGCACGTCGTCCGAGGAGATCGCCACGGTGATCAACACGATCACGCAGATCGCCGCGCAGACCAACCTGCTGGCGCTCAACGCGACGATCGAGGCGGCCCGGGCCGGCGAGATGGGCAAGGGCTTCGCGGTGGTGGCCGGCGAGGTCAAGGAGCTGGCGATGGAGACGGCTCGGGCGACCGAGGACATCTCCCGCCGGGTCGAGACCATCCAGACCGACACGGCCGGGGCGGTCGAGGCGATCGGCGAGATCACCGCGGTGATCACCCGGATCAACGACTTCCAGAGCACGATCGCCAGCTCGGTCGAGGAGCAGACGGCGACGACCACGGAGATGAACCGTGGCGTGGCGGCGGCTGCCTCAGGCGTCGGCGGCATCGCGGTCAACGTCGACGGCCTGGCCGAGTCGTCCCGGGTGACCGGCCAGGGCGTGTCCCAGTCGATGGCCGCGGTCAACGAGCTCAGCCAGATGGCGAACCGCCTGCAGGCCATGGTGAGCCACTTCCGGGTCTGACCTGGTCAGTTGTTGAGAAGCTGCGGGTCGGGGGCGTTGCCGCCCTCGGCCCGCAGTGCCGTGAGCACCGACGCGTACATCCTGGTCTTGATGGTCTGCAGGGCGGGGCCGGCCTTGCCGGCGTGCTGCCGGGCGAGGGCCATCGCCGTCTCGCGGACCTCGGCCTCGGGCCGGGCGTCGTCGACAATCTGTTTCGCGTACGCGTCGACGCCGCCGAAGCGCCGGGCCGTGACCATCGCCTCGTGCGCGGTCTGCGGCGTCAGCCGCGCCTGGATCAGCGCGCTCATGCCGACCGAGAAGGGGATGTTGATGTCCGCCTCGGGCAGGCACCAGTAGCCGCGGTCGGCGCGCATCACGCGCAGGTCGTGGCAGAGCGAGAGCATGGCGCCGGCGGCGAAGGTGTGGCCCTGCAGGGCCGCGACGGTGACCATCGGCAGGCCGAGCACCCGCGCGAAGAGGGCGTGGACCTGACCGGTGTACGAGGCGAACCGCTCCGGGTGCTCCATGAGCCACTCGAGATCGAGGCCGTTCGACCAGATCTTGCCGGTCGCCGTGGTGACCAGGGCGCGCGGGTCGTCGCCCTTCTCCACCTCGTCGAGCAGGCTGTTCACCGAGGTCATCCAGTCGGGGTGGAAGCGGTTCTCGGTGTCGCCGAGATCGAGGACGAACACGGTGTCGTGGCGGTCGAGCGTGGGCATGATGCGCTCCCTCCGTGGTTACTCGTGAGTAACATACCCTAGTTCGTCGATGCTTTCCATGGCGGGCACAATGGGAGGGTTGGTCGGGCGGGCGAACCGAAGGAGGAACGGTGGCGGAAGCAGTGCGGCCGGAGAAGTGTGTGGTGGCCGTCGACGGGCCGTCCGGCTCGGGCAAGTCCACCGTCTCCCGGCGGCTCGCCTCCGCCGTCGACGGCGCGTACCTCGACACCGGCGCGATGTACCGGGCGGTGACCTGGGCGGTGCTGCAGGCCGGCGTCTTCCTGGACGACGCCGAGGCGATCGCCAAGGTGGCTCTCGAGACCGAGCTGTCCATCGGTACGTCGCCGGACGCTCCGCACTTCGCCGCCAACGGCGTCCCCGTCGACGGCCCGATCCGCGGTCCCGAGGTGACCGCGGCCGTCTCGGCGGTCGCCGCCGTGCCGGCCGTGCGCAAGCACCTGGTCGCCCTGCAGCGGGCGATCATCGCCGGCCACCCGCGCATCGTGGTCGAGGGACGGGACATCGCCTCGGTGGTGGCGCCCGACGCCGACCTCAAGGTCTATCTGACCGCGTCCTCCGCCGCCCGGGCCGCCCGGCGCAGCGCCGAGAATGCCGCCGACGTGGCGGCGACCGAGGCCGACCTGGCCCGGCGCGACAAGCTCGACTCCTCCCGCACTGCCGACCCGCTGCGGCAGGCCTCCGACGCCATCGAGGTCGACACCACCGGCATGGGTATCGACGACGTCGTGGCGCATCTTTTGAAGCTTCTGAATAGCAAGGTGAGTAAGTGAGCGAGTTGCCCGTTGCCGACATATCGGACAATCCCGATTTGTCTGCCGGTCCGGTACCCGTGGTGGCCGTCGTCGGCCGTCCCAACGTGGGCAAGTCGACGCTGGTCAACCGCATCATCGGCCGCCGCCAGGCGGTTGTCGAGGACGTTCCCGGGGTGACCCGCGACCGCGTGCCCTACGACGCGCAGTGGAACGGCCGCCGCTTCACGGTGGTCGACACCGGCGGCTGGGAGCCCGACGCCCGCGACCGGGCCGCGGCCATCGCGGCCCAGGCTGAGATCGCCGTGCAGACCGCCGACGTGGTCGTCTTCGTCGTCGACGTAACGGTAGGCGCCACCGACGTCGACGAGGCCGCGGTGAAGATGCTGCGGCGCAGCCACAAGCCGGTCATCCTGGTCGCCAACAAGGCCGACAACCAGAACCTGGAGATGGAAGCCGTCTCCCTGTGGTCCCTCGGCCTGGGCGAGCCATACCCGATCTCGGCCCTGCACGGCCGCTCCTCCGGCGACCTGCTCGACGACATCCTGGCCGCGTTGCCGTCGCCGCCCCCGATCGTGGAGGACGCCCCCCGCGGCCCCCGGCGGGTCGCCCTCGTCGGCCGCCCCAACGTCGGCAAGTCGTCGCTGCTGAACCGCGTCTCCAAGGAGGAACGCGCGGTCGTCGACTCGGTCGCCGGCACCACCGTCGACCCGGTCGACTCGCTCGTCGAGATGGACGGCGAGGTCTGGCAGTTCGTCGACACGGCCGGCCTGCGCAAACGAGTCAACCAGGCCTCCGGCACCGAGTACTACGCGTCCCTGCGCACCGCCGGCGCGGTCGAGGCGGCCGAGGTGGCGGTCGTACTGCTGGACTCCGCCGAGGTGATCAGCGAGCAGGACCAGCGCGTACTCACCCAGGTCGTCGAGGCCGGCCGGGCCCTGGTGATCGCCTTCAACAAGTGGGACCTGGTCGACGCCGACCGCCGCTTCTACCTGGACAAGGAGATCGACCGCGAACTGAAGCGGATCCCCTGGGCGATTCGGGTCAACATCTCCGCCAAGACCGGGCGCGCGGTCGACAAGCTGGCCCCCGCGCTGCGCCGAGCCCTCAACTCCTGGGAGCAGCGAGTCCCCACCGGCGCCCTGAACCAGTGGCTGACCGCCCTCACCCAGGCCACCCCCCACCCGGTCCGCGGCGGCCGGGCACCCCGCATTCTCTTCGTCACCCAGGCCGGAGTCGCACCGCCCCGGTTCGTGCTGTTCACGACCGGCCCGCTGGACGCCGGCTACCTGCGGTTCATCGAGCGAAAGCTCCGCGAGGAGTTCGGCTTCGAGGGGTCGCCGATCGAGATCTCGGTCAAGCCCAGGAAGAAGACGGGCCCGGGGGGTCGCGGCAAGGCCCACGGGTAGGGGATGTAAGGTGTAGAAGTTGCCGCGCGGTGTGGTTGGCCGGGTGGCATCGGGCTGTAGCGCAGCTTGGTAGCGCACTTGACTGGGGGTCAAGGGGTCGCAGGTTCAAATCCTGTCAGCCCGACAGCGAGAGGGTCTCTGCAGGTCAGAGGCCCTCTTTTGTGATCATGGGACGTTCTGCCGGGTCGAGCACGCCGCTTGTAGACCCCTTGACTCGGCAGGTGACGATCCATGGCCCTGTACCACCTCGACAAGCTCTGCGCCGGCCTCAACGAGACCGACTGGGGCGGCCTGATCCGCGACTGGGACCGGTCGCTGCGGGCCGCGAATCATCCGGAGACGACCCGCTACAACTATCTGATCGCCGTCGTGCAACTGGCGCGGTATCTGCGCTCGGAAGAATCGGAGTACGCCGGCTCGGCGGCGGCGCTCGGCCCGGCCGCCGTGAAGAAACGGCACCTGGAGGCGTTCCAGGGCTGGATGCTCGAAACGCGTAAGGCGACGACCGCGCTGAACAAGCACAAAGCGCTGCAGCAGTTCTTCAAATGGCTGATCGGCGAGGAGGAGATCGAATCCTCCCCGATGGAACGCGTGCCGCAGCCACGCACCGAGGAAAAGCTGGTCCCGGTCATGCGCGACTGGGAAACGAAGAAGCTGCTCGATCATGTGCGGCTGAAGAAGGACTTCGCCGCGCTGCGCGACGAGGCGATCATCCGGCTGTTCTACAACACCGGCTCCCGGCTCTCGGAGATCGGCAACCTCATGTTGACCGATCTGGACATGCCGTCGCAGTCGATCCTGCTGCACGGCAAGGGCGCCAAGGACCGGCGGGTGCGGTTCGGCACCAAGACCGCGAAAGCGCTCAGCCTGTATCTGCGGGCCCGGGCGAAACGCCGCTACGCCGGTGAGATCGAGCAGTTGTGGATGGCCGAGCGGGGCAAGGTCGCGCTGACCCCGAACGGGATCAAGCTGATGCTCAAACGGCACGGCAAACGCGCCGGGCTCGGCCACGTGTACGCGCACCGGTGGCGGCACAACTTCGCCCACGAATGGAAACGCGCCGGCGGCAACACCGGTGACCTGATGCTGCTGCTGGGCTGGTCGTCGGATGCGATGCCGCGCCGGTACGGGCGCAGCGCCGCCGCCGAACGTGCCCAGGAGATCCAGACCCAGCTGGGCATCGGCGAGAAGGTCTGAACCCGTCCCCGTCGCGCTGGGATCGGGCGCCCGGCGTTCGATCCCAGCGTTGCACCCGGACCCCCGTGCCTTGCGGCCCCCATGGCAGTGGACAGGTATTCCGTGCGTCGGCGGGTTGCCGATGACCGCTGTCTCTGGGCCGCTACGAATCCGAAGGGGATGCGATGAAACGACAAGCAAACGCTGCGCCTGAGCGCGCTCTGCGCTGTCTCGGCTGCCCGAGCACGGATGCCCTGATCCGCGTCGAAGCTCTCACCCGGCAGCAACGCACCGTGGCCGAGGTCCGCGGCCGCGCGCCAGGACCATTCGGGTATCCGGTGCCGGTGCGGGCGCGCATCGTTCACCACACTGCCTTGGCGGCGGCCTTGGCGCCGCCTCGCCGCCCGCGCTCCGCCACGGCCCCGGCGATCGTGCTCGGCGTCGCCGGGCCTGCAGCGGCATTGAACCTGGCCGTAGCCGTCCAGTCCGGCGGCGCGCAGGGGATCGCGGGCGTCATCATCATGGGACTGCTCGCCGCCGGCAGCGGGTGGCTGCTACGCGCCCGGCGCGCGGCCGCGGCCAGGACGGGGCCGCAGGTCCGCACGGCACGGTGGTTGTGGCGGCACTGCTGGTACTGCCGCCGCTGCGGCGCGGTCAGCCTGCTGGCGCCCGCTCTGCGGGCGGCGCTGCCGGCACCGAACCTGGCGGCCACCCTGCTCACGCTCGCGCCCGGCGGGCACGGGCCGCAACCGTAGCGGGCGCGACGGTGTGCGATCCCGGGAGACCACCGCCGCCATCGACACCTCGACCAGGTGATCGTGGGTGGCGCCGACGACCACTCACGCGGCACCGCCGGTCCCTATCGAGGCCGCATCGCGCCGACGCATACCGGGGAATCGACGCGGATTCGTCCTGACGATGGTTCCCGGTCGCACCCGGTCGGCTCGTATGCTCCGGCGGTGGAGTATGGCGTTTCGGCTGACCTGGCGCTTGCCGCCGGGGCATCGGATCTTGACCCGCTGCAGGCGCAGGGGGCCGGATCGCTGCTGGACCGGCTGTTGAACCAGGTCGAAGCAGCCGAGACCGGCGACGAGGATGACATCGTCGTCGTCAGCCGCTACTGGGTCGGCGCGCATCCCGAAGGCGCGCTGGTGCTGCTGGTCCTGGATGCCGCGTCGCTGGAGGTCGCCGAGGCTGCCGCCCGCGACATCATGCACGAGGTCCTTGAACGCAGTGAACTGCTGGCCGACTGGGTCATCGCCCGCTGCGAGGTCGGCTTCGACCAGCGGTTCGCCGAGGCCGGACTGCAGGCGGCCGACGGCCCCGACGTGCCACCGGCCGATCCGTCGCAGCGGGCGCGCTGGCTCGCCGAGCAGCGCGGGCCTGCCACGTCGCTCGCGGATCCCGGGCCGCCGATCGATCGCCGCCAGTGGGTCATTGACCACGCCGGCCAGCTGCGGGCGTTCGATCTGCTGGTTTTCGACGCCGGTGACGGGGACCAGGACACACCGAAGCTCGCCGCCGGCGCTTTGATCTTCGCGTCCACCATCATGATCGACGAGCTGTTCCAGGACATCGGGACGCTCGCCGCCGACCACGGCACCGTCGCCGGCAGCGACGCCCTGTTCATGGTCCTGGACGAGCTTCCGCAGCGGTTCGCGCACCATTACAACGGCCGGTTCGCCCGCCAGTTCCTCGTCGCCACCGTCATGGTCACCGGCAGGCTGGCCGGCGAGGGATGGACGCCGCCATCCTGTGTCGGCGAAGCCCTCGCGCTGCACCTGCTTGTGGAGAAGGCTCGAGCGTTGCTCGAGGACTATCAGCTGCTCGACGGTGATGTGCTCGACCGGCTGTACGACGGCTTCGACGACGCTGCCTACGACGACCTCGACCACGAATGGCTGTACCAGGACGATCTGGACGGCTTCGAGGACGACGCCGCCTTCACCGCGCAGTTCGGACCGTCCGACATGCACATCGAAGCATGGTTCCAGCACATCCCGAACACCGCCGGACATATACACCCCTTCTCGATCAGCCTCGCCCCACCCGAACTGCGGCAACCGCCCGACGCCCAGCCGGACTGACCTCCCGGGGCTGGCACTCACGTAGCCATCGCCGGTGGCGGCCGGTCGCGCAATGACCGCAGAGCGCGGGACTACTGCGGACCATCTGAGCCCACTTCCGCGCGGGTGGATGACGCCTGACGATGGAGCCCAGGCGTCCTGTCGTACGGCCCGTCGCGGCGGTTCGCCAGGACAAGGGGCCGGTGTCTGGATGGTGTGGGGTGAGGCTGGAATGGAACTGCAGAAGGTCTGTCGTGGCCTCGCCCCGGCCTGGTCGGACTACCTGCGGGACTGGGACCGAACGCTGCGCGGCGGCAACTATCCCGAGACGACCCGCTACATCTATCTCCTCGCCGCCGCGCAACTGGGCCGCTTCCTCATCGACGTCGTCGACCAGCTGGACTCCCACGACGCGGCCGACGATCCGTGCGAGGTGAAGCGTGGTCACGTCGAGGAGTTCCAGGCGTGGATGGTCCGTACCCGGTCGGCGTCGACGGCGCTCAACAAGCACAAGGGCCTGCAGCAGTTCTTCAAATGGCTGGTCGAGGAGGAAGACCTCGAACGATCGCCGATGGACCGGGTGAAGCAGCCCAAGACCGAGCAGAAACTGATCCCGATCCTCGGCGACGACGACACCGCCAAGATCCTCGCGACCTGCCGGGGTAAGGACTTCCTGTCCCTGCGCGACGAGGCGATCATCCGGGTCTTCTACAACACCGGCGCCCGCCTGTCCGAAGTCGCCGGCCTGCAGCTCGACGACACCGACCTGGGCAACGACTCGCTGCTGTTCCACGGCAAAGGCATGAAAGACCGCCGGGTCCGGTTCGGTCCGCGTACCGGCCGCGCGCTCAGCAAATACCTGCGCATGCGAGCGCGGCGCCGCGCCGCATCGACGCCTGCATTGTGGCTGCCCGAGAAGGGCGAGGTGCCGCTGTCCTCCAACGGCGTCAAGATCATGCTCCGGCGGCGGGGGCTGCTCGCCGGAGTTGCCGACGTCCACGCGCACCGGTGGCGGCACAACTTCGCGCACGAGTGGAAACTCGCCGGCGGCGACACCGGCGACTTGATGATGGTGCTCGGCTGGGCCTCCGACGACATGCCCCGCCGGTACGGGGCGAGCGCCGCCGCGGAACGCGCGCAGCTGATGCACGCACGGCTGCGTATCGGCGAACGAGTCTGACGCGGGCGGAGGCGTCGGGATGGCATTGACAGCGCAGCAACGCGAGCGGCGAGCGCGGATCGCCGCACACGCCTCCTGGGCGAACACCGCTGACCGCACAGGACGGACCGCGCCGGCGACGGCGTCGTTCCTGGCCCGCTTCGAGAAGCAGGTGGACCCGCTTGGTGTTCTCGACCCGGAAATCCGGACGGTGATGGCCACCCACGCCAGGCGGGCCTACATGCTCCAGCTGGCCGAGAAGTCCGCCAAGGCCCGCAAGCGGGCAAAGACCGACGAGAGCTGATCACGGCGTATCTCGTGACAAGAAATGGGGAAGTGGTGGACCGAGCACGTGCGATTGAGCTGACCGAAGGCGTCCTGGAACGTCTCGTCGAAGGCCGGGCGCAGTGGCCGCTGAGCCTGGTCCGTGAGCTGTATGTTTTCGGCTCGGTTGCTCGGGGAGCGCTAAAGCCACACGACGTCGATCTGGACGTCGAGTTCGACCGCGACGACCAGTGGCGCTCCGAAGTGTCGCGGAGCCTGAGCGAGCGCTACGACCCCTGCCGCGTGTTCCGGCAAGCTCTGACGGGACGCCGGCGCAGCGTCGACTTTGCGTTCGACTGCCACGCCGACGCCGACTTCGACATGACGTTGCTGTGGCGCCGCGGTGACGACCTGCCAACAGCCATGGCCCGGCTGCACTCGATCAAGCCGGACCCGGCCGCCGGCCGAGCGGAACGCCACGCGATGCTGCCCGAGTTCGACGGCATGGAACGCTGGTTGCCTCGGTATTACCGCGAGCAGATCATCGAGGCGATCGAGAGCGGCGCCGTCCGCGTGGAACGGCTCGTTCTTGACGACCACGAAATCGAGGACTCCTTGGTACGGGAACACCTGCATAAACGATGGCAGCCAACAAGTCCGCTCTACCGAGCGGGCCAGGCGGTCTTCGGGAACCTGTTGGATCGTGGAATCGATCCAGGACAGCTCATTCTCCACGGTCAGAACGTCCGCGACAATTTGACGCCGTACTTTGCGGGGTTCGGGCTATGCTACTTTCGGGGCGTAAAACCATTCTTCCTCGAGTACCACGGAGTGGAATTGATCGAGGTGGTGCACCCAACACGGGTCGGTGAAATAAGGGCGTTGAGATTCCTGCCGGATTCCCTTCCCCGACTCAAGGAGGTGGACTGGCGATAAGCCCATACCCGTCGGTGCGGCGGGCATCCCCAACGTTGGTCGACGAGGCGCCCTGAATCTGTCCACCCAGCCCAGAGTGTATCGAGTACGTGCGGTTTCCAAAAGCATGTGTCGTTCGTCAATCGCGGGCTTCGTCTGCGCCTTCTAGAAATCTTGCGCTGCCTCGCGTTGCTCAATAAATAGGTCGACCGATGACCGTCGAAAACGGACGTACTTTCCTACGCGAAACCCCTTTGGCCCGATCCGTGCCGATCGCCACTTCCGGACTGTGCCGACGGGAACCTTGAGGATTTCTGCAACGTCTTCGATGGTCAGTATCTCGTCGTCATCCTTATCAGCGTCTTTGGCTGTCAACGGTGCACTCCCTGCGGTCTTGGTTCGAGTCATGCCGGTTTGACGCCACGGCAGAGCGCATCGTTGCCGCCAGGACGATACGACACCCGGACGAGTGAATGACACCTGGCCCGCAGATCGGTCCGTGAACCAATAACCTGCCGGTTAACAGCTGTCGGCGTCGACGGAGCGCCGGCCCGTCTCGGGCAGGGGATCAACCGAGCAGGGATGTGGCCCTTGGACGACCGTGAACCGCAGGAGAACCCCAGCTTCCACGAGGATTCGCAGGAGCCGGCGCATCCGGCCAGGTCCAGTTTGCCTGACAGCGGTGATCCGCGGGCGTTCCCCGCCGGACCCGCTGGGCGCCGCGTCCTGTCGAGGGTCACTTGCGAGGCAACCGTGGCTGCCGTTATGGCCCCCACCCCGGGAGGTGACAACTCGGCCCGGCACCTCTGTACGGGGTTCACGAACCACAGGACACAATTGTTGAGCGCCAGCTGACTGGTCGGCGGGCAAATGTCCGGGCGGCGAGGCCTTGGTAGGAAGCTGGTTGGCCGGTCGCGATAGCGGAGGCGGCAGAGCACCTCAGGGCTGGCCTCGATGCGGTCGCGTCGGTGGTGGCGTGGACGATTTCGCGGCGACTGGTCGCCGACCTGCACGCCGGCGCGGCGGCGGTTAATCGGACTCCCCTTCGCAGACCAGCAGGGTGGCTTCTCTGGGGTTTTCGTGTTCGTCGAGCCGTTGTCCGGCGGTCAGGGCGATGACGGTCTGGCGCAGGGCGCTGGCGTGCCCGCCGTTCACCGTCTGGGCGCTGCGGCCGCTGGACGCCTGCCGGGCGGCGATAGCTGTTTACTGGCGAGTTTGGTCCGTGACGAATTGTCCACGATGCCTCCATCGCTCGAGTTGGGATGGTGTTTTGCATTGCGCGGTGGCAGTCATGGGTGGCCGACTCGTTCCCAGCCTCGGCGGGGCGATTGCGCGCCGAGCCGGTCGTCGCGGCTGCGGTAGACGATGTACGGCCGGGTCAGGTAGCCGATCGGCGCCGAGAACACGTGCACGAGCCGGCTGAACGGCCAGAACGCGAAGAGCGTCCAGGCCGCGAGGGCGTGCAGCTGGAAACCGAGCGGCGCGGCCAGGATCAGGTCCTTGTCCGGGTGCAGGTAGAAGATCGACCGGAACCACGGCGAGACGGTCTGCCGGTAGTCGTGCGGGTGTCCGGTCAGGTTGCCGAGCACGGTCGTGCCGAGGCCGAGCACGATGGTGCCGATCAGCAGCACGTACATGAGCTTGTCGTTGCGGGTGGTGGCGGAGAAGACCGGGCCGACCGTGCGCCGCCGGTAGATGAGGATCGCCGCGCCGGCCAGCGTGCAGAAGCCGGCGACGGTGCCGAGGGTGACCGCGACGGCGTGGTAGGCGGTCTCGCTGATGCCGAGCGCGTCGGTCCACGACTCCGGGATCAGCAGTCCGCCGATGTGCCCGG
>NZ_JAOSZE010000072.1 GCF_025630775.1 Actinoplanes sp. KI2 | reverse complement strand
CACCGGAAAGCCGAGATCGCCGCGCTCCGGCTGGGTCTCGACCTCGGCATGACCCTGATCGACACCGCCGAGATGTACGCCGAGGGCGAGACCGAGCGGCTTGTCGGCGACGCGATCAGCGGGCGCCGTGACAAGGTCTTCCTGATCAGCAAGGTGCTGCCGTCGCACGCGACTCGCCGGGGCACCATCGATGCCTGCGCGGCGAGCCTGCGCCGGCTCAAGACCGATCGCCTCGACATGTACCTGCTGCACTGGCGGGGTTCCGTGCCGCTCTGGCAGACGATCGAGGCCTTTGTGGAGCTGAAGGAGCGCGGCTGGATCCGCCATTGGGGGGTCAGCAACTTCGATGTGATGGACCTCGACGATCTGTGGCAGATCCCGAGCGGAGCCGACGTGCAAACCGATCAGGTGCTCTACAACCTCGCGCGCCGCAGCCCCGAGTACAACCTCCTGCCGTGGTGTCGTGAGCAGAACCTGCCGGTGATGTCTTACTCACCGATCGAACAGGGTGATCTTCTGTCGCATCCGGCGGTGCTCGGTGTGGCGGAGCGCAACGACATCACCGCTGCCCAGGTCGCGCTGGCCTGGGTGCTCCGGCAGCCGCGGGTCTGCGCGATTCCCAAGTCGGGTTCGGTCGCCCACGTACAGCAGAACTCCGCAGCCGCTGCGATCAGGCTCAGCCCTCAGGACCTGACCGAACTGGACCTGGCGTTCCCGCCGCCGATCAAGGGCCGTCCCTTGGAAACCCTCTGAGGACCACCATGAATTACCAGACCTTCCTCAGCGTGGTGCAGGATTCGCTGGGCGCCGGCCGGGAAACGGCCGAGCGCGCGACGCACACGGTCACCAGCGTCCTCGGTGAGCGGATCGGGGCCGACGAGGCCCGTGTCTATGCCGCGCATCTCCCGCCGGAGGTCGCGGCGTGGTTACACACCGCAGGTGGCGCTCGGTCCTTCGACGCCGAGGAATTCGTCCGGCGGGTCGCCGAACGGGAGGGAACCAACCCTGACACGGCCGAACGTCACATCATCGCCGTGCTGGGCGCCATTTCACAGGCGCTTCCGGAACGGGAGTACGACCATCTGCTCGCGCGGCTCTCGAAGGATTATGCGCCGTTGCTACCTAAGGCGGCGGTCGCGCCCACCATGTCGACGCGCGCTTTCGTCAGCCGGGTCGCGCAACGTGCCGGCATCGACGACGCGTCGGCGCTGCGGGTGGCGGAAGCGGTCCTGCAGACGCTTGCCGAGCGGATCACGGCCGGTGAGGTGCGCGACCTCACCGGCCGCCTTCCGGTGCGGCTCCATGGAGCGCTCAAGCGGGGTACCGCCCAGGCAGACTCGGCCACCCGCAAGATGCCGCCCGACGAGTTCCTGCGCCGGGTGGAGCAGCGTGCCGGCGTCGGCCCTGATCAGTCCCGGGAGTACGTCCGGGCGGTGTTCGCCACCGTACGGGAGGCGACGCGGGAGGAGTTCTTCGACGTGACCGTGCAGTTGCCCGCCGGGTATTGGGACCTCATCGCGGTGGAGCCAAAGCACCGATAACTCTGCCAATCGACGGCGCCTGAAGTAGGCAACGCACACGCGTCCGAGTGAGGCTGAAATGGTCCATGCCGCGTACGCGATGGTGGGGTTGCATGCGGCCGGTCTCGGGTATGCGGACTGTCGGTGTTGAGTGGCAACAGGCCGACCCGGCGGCCGTCACTGGTGACCAGACCGACACCGAGACCTACCGTGCCTCACCTTGCGTGACTCGAGCGGACCAGCGGTGTGTCCACGAGGTGTTCGGCCAGGAACCAGGCCTGCATCTCGCCGGTACGGATGACGTCCGAGACCAGCAGGTCGTTGGTGCCGTCATCGCCCAACTGAGCGACCCGCGCAGCGGCGTCATGGGCTTCGACCAGGATGATCTCGTGGACCTCCAGCAACCGGGAGAGCATCGCCGGAACCTCCTCCGCCCCGTCCGGTGGGCGCGGCACCATGGTGATCTCTGCGACGTGTCGCGGATCGCCGACGGCAAGACCACCGAGGGTCTGCACCCGTTCGGCGATCGTGTCGATGAGCGTCAGTTGCTCCCCGGCGTGCTTGTCCAGCAGCAGGTGGAGCTGGTAGAAGGTCGCGCCGTCCCGGTCCGCAGATCGATGAGCCGATATCCCGCAACGGCGGCAACCCCTCGCATCCGAAGCCCATTGGTAGTTCTGCCAATCGACACCCCGTCGGAGTGGCTGTTGCGATAGATCGGAGCGGATGCCCGCTCCGCTTCGATCCGGGTGTCATTCACTCGGCGGCGACGCCCGGCGCGCCGGAGTTCCACGGTGACCGCCGGTGGGGTGACGGGGTGCCAGTGCGCAACGGCGAGCCCCGGGTAGCAGGCGAACTGCGGGAGCGGCTGCTGCGTCTCGGCTTCATCAAGGTCGACCGCAAGGGCTTCCTCAAGTCCGACGCGTACGTCGCCGCAGACGAGATCGACCGCGTGCAGGACGGTGCCGTCCACCTGATGGTCACCGACGAGAAAATGCTGAAGGAAGCCGACACCTGAGCCACGACCTTCGGCTCCGACCCGCACTTCGTCATGATCCGGCCGGTCCTCCCGCAAACCCCGGAAGGCTGCGCCGAATGCCTGGTTCTCGTCACCGATGCGGCACGCGCGGGCGGGCGAGAACGGGTCACCTGGAATGTGTGCGGTTCCGTCGGCCGAATGTCGGTGGGCATCTCATCCTGACCGGGGGAGGGACGCTCACCCGTAGCTGCAGAGGATGTTATGTGCCCGGTCACTGCAGACGAGAGGAAGTGCCGGCATGAAGAGGATCGTGGACATCGTTCCGGCGTCTCCGGGCTGGTACGCGCGGTGGCGCTTCACCCCGGAACGCACCCGGTCCTATCCGGTCACCGTCTGGGCACTCGTCGAGGACGCCGGACCGAGCACCCGGCACGTCGTGGTCGGCGTCGATGCCGGTGGTCAATGGCCAGGCGGGGCCGACAACGATCCCGGCGCGGACTTCATCCGGTACGTCTACCAGGCGCCGGAGGAAGGGCAGCCGGAGGACTTGTTCAACCCGGTCCATCCAGCGAGGGAGTCCCGGACATGAGAATCGCGATCATCGGAGTGGGCAACGTCGGCAGCGCACTGGCACGCGCCTTCCGCACTGCCGGGCACACGGTGGTGGTGAGCTCTCGCCACGCGTCGCACGCGGAGAAGATCGCCGAGGACCTGGACGTCTCCGCCGCGTCCTCCAACCGGGCGGCGGCCGAGAACGCCGAGATGGTGGTGCTTGCGGTCCCCGCGAAGGCGGTGGCGTCGGTGCTGGACGAGACCGCGGAGTTCCTCGACGGCACCATCGTTGTGGATCCCACCAACCCGGCAGACGAGGACGCCGAGACCGTCCTGCGGGCCTCCGCGTCGCTGGCGGAGGCGGTGGTCCTCCTGGCGCCCGGCGCGCGGGTGGTCAAGGCCTTCAACACGGTTTTCGCGAGCCGCCTCAACGATCCGGTGATCGACGGTACCCCGCTCGACGGCTTCTACGCGGGCGACGACGCACAGGCCAAGCAGGTCGTCGCGGATCTCCTGGCGGACATGGGTTTCCGGCCGATCGATACCGGTGAGCTGCTGACCGCACGCGCGCTGGAACTGATGGCCTTCCTCAACATCATGCTGAACGCCCGCGGCGGCTGGCCGTGGCAGTCGGGGTGGAAACTCCTCGGCCCGGTGAGCTGACGATGCCTTCCGGCGCAGCGGTCACCTGGCTCGTCTGGATCGTCAGCTCACTGGCCACAGTCGGTGGGGCGATCGGCTCGGGTATGGATGGAAGGGTGGAACAGTGACGGTCACCATCGGCCTGGTCGGGGCCGGCCGGCGGGCGGCGCAGGTGCACGCGCCGACGCTGGCCGGCTCGCCCGACGTGTGCTTCGTCGGCGTCTGGGCGCCGACGCCGGGACCCGTACGCGAACTCGCCGACCGGCACCACGTCCGGCCTTTCGATCGCTTCGCAGATCTTCTCGACCATTGTGACGCGGTGGCCTTCGCCGTCCCGCCACCGGTACAGGCCGAGTTGGCCGCCGCCGCCGCGCGGCGCGGCAAGTCCGTGTTCCTGGAACGGCCCGTGGCCGGGGACATCGCGGGTGCCGAGGAACTGGTCGAGGCGGTGCAGCGGAGCAAGGTGGTCTCACAGATCGGACTGGCCTGGCGGTACTCCGCGGAGGTACGCCGCTTCCTCAGCGTCGAGGTTGCGCGGATCAAGCCGGACGGCGGCGCGGGCCGGCTCGTCTCCGGCAGCCATCGCCCCGGGGGGTCCGTCAGCGCGTGGCGCGTCGAGCGCGGCGTTCTCCGCGGTCAGGGCGTCGACCTGCTCGACCTGCTCGACGCCCTACTGGGCCCGATCGTGGGGGTGCAGGTGCACGGCGACCGCCAGGGATGGGTGGGGCTCATGCTCGACCACCAAGTGGGCCGGTTCAGCGAGGCGTCGATGTCGGCGATGGCGGCGCCCGAGACGTTCCGCGCCGACGTCGAGATCTTCGGGCCCGGCGGAGGGGCCGCCCTGGATTGCACTCGGGTGTCGGGGCCGCACGTGTACCGGACGATGTACCGGGAGTTCGCCGACGCTATCCGGAGCGGCGGCGCACCGGCGCTCGATGCCCGGCACGGCCTGCACCTGCAGCGCGTGATCGAGTCGGCCGACACGGACATTCTCCTCGGGACGTGACACCGACCCGGCCGCCGTCCGGTCATCAGCCGGCGTCCGACAGCTCGGGCAGGGCACCGACGGCCTCCGCTCCTCCTTCGGCTGCGTACGGAGGAGCCGACTGTGGGCCTGAGATGGATGAGGTGGGCTCACCTCCGCGGCGGTAGATCGGGGCTTCCGGTATCGGGTCGCGGGCCTGGATTGGCAACGATGCCAATCGACGCCGACGGCAAGTAGCGGTACTCCTGAAGTACCGGATCCACAGGGGAGCCGGCCATATCAGGGGACAGGCGGCGGCGCGCTCCCGACGATAGGAGCCCCACCGCGGTCGAGGTCGTGTAGATCCACAGGGCAACCCGGGTGCGCCGCGTGTGGCTGACGCTGCACCGCACGACCTTTTGCCCACGTCAGGACCGGGTCCCGCACGGACTGCGCCGGACCGAACAGCACCCCGGAATGCGCAGCCGCACCCGACGCGGTCCTGGAGCACACCGAGGCTGACCTGCCCGAGCCACACCACCTGTCGGAAGGAACCGAAATGGCCACGTACAAGATCGGATACCTCGTCGGAAGCCTCTCGTCCACGTCGATCAACCGGGAGCTGGCCAAGGCCCTGATCCGGTTGGCACCGGAGGATCTTGAGTTCACCGAGATCCCGATCGGGAACCTCCCGCTGTACAGTCCGGATCACGACACGAACTACCCGCCCGAGGCGATCGCGCTCAAGGACGCGATCCACCAGTCCCAGGCGATCCTGTTCGTCACACCGGAGTACAACCGATCGATCCCGGGCGCGTTGAAGAACGCGATCGACTGGGCCTCACGCCCGTGGGGCCAGAACGCCTTCGACCACATCCCGGCGGCGGTGATCGGCGCATCCATCGGTCAGATCGGCACCGCGCTGAGCCAACAAAGCCTGCGCTCGGTGTTGAGCTTCTGCAACGCGCGGCAGATGACCGCCCCGGAGGCCTACATCCAGTACACCCCGGAGCTCTTCCCGGGCAACGGCGAAGTCGCCGACGAGTCCACCGAGGCCTTCCTCACCATCTTCATGGCCGAGTTCCGCGACCACGTCGTCCGGGTGCTGACCGTGCTGCCCCGCCAAGCGTCCACCGTCCCAACGGCCGCGTCGTAGGTTCTGGACGAACGCCTGCCCAGCAATTCAACGACCGGCGCTCGCGTGACGGTAACCAACCCGGTCGGGTACCGCCAGCAGCCACCACCGCGTCCAAGAAGCTCTGAACATGGCCGAAAAAATCTATGACCGACCACCTAGACTTTCTCGCTGTACTCGGCTAACGTTCCTGGTGTTGAGAGATGAGATCCAAGGAAGCGCTGACTAACCAAGCCGGGCATGTAACCCAGGGCCTGATTCGACTTATGTCACGGGCTCGCTCGGCACAGCAGTGAGGAAGGCCTCACCGCTTGCAGTAAGGCATGAGGAAGTAGAACGGTAAGACCCTGACGTAAGTCCAGGTCAGGGCAACAGGCGCGATGCTGATACAGGTCTCGCCTGGCAGATCGCCGGTCGCACGTGTGCGGGGCCATGAAGTTGCGTGGGGCTCCGACACCGGTCGGCAGCACCGAAAGATGTGAGAAGCAGAGGAAAGGGAGGGCTGAACACCGTTGGATCGCCCGCCACCAGGACGCAGCTGAAATCCGGGGCGGACACCGCAGTCTCCATCGAACGTGAGGTGGTCTCCGGTCACGCTTATGCGATCCTCGCACCCCTTGCCGCCGACGGCGGTCGGTGCGGAAACGAAAAGCCGACGAACGTGTCGGTAGATGGTGTTTTTAGGCCGTAAACCCTGGGCCCCGGCGTTTCTGCGCCGGGGCCCTCGTCTTGGAGAAATGTGTATGCCACAACCCGACGACATGTTCGGTGACGATGACTACCCCGCCTACACCATGGGCCGAGCCGCCGAGATCACCGGCGCTTCGCAAGACTTTCTACGCCGGCTCGAAGAGGCGAAACTGTTCACCCCGTTCCGATCCGCCGGCAGACACCGCCGCTACTCGCGCTATCAGCTGCGTCTTGCCGCCCGGGCCCGCCAAATGGTCGAGCACGGCACCGCGCTGGAAGCGGCCTGCCGGATCATCATCCTCGAGGACCAGCTCGAAGAAGCCCTCCGGCAGAATGAGACCTACAAGCGCCAACAAGAAGCCGGTGCCTGAACAGCGACGACGGATCAAATGCGCCGCGCCCGGGGCGACCGCGGCGCGTCCTTTCCCCATGCCAGCCGGCCGCGTCGCGGCCGGGATGAGCGGATTTCGCCAAGAACAACACCGGGGGTGCGCCCGTGCGGCGACATCGCGGACGGACGCTCACCCACCAGAGGAACCTCGAGCCGGCCGCGGGGGCCGGGCGCTTCATCTGCTCCGCAAGTAGCAGCCTCTGCCGCCGAAGGCACGGTTGATGAAGATGGTCGCTTTCGGGATGTCCCCAGCCTCAAGAGCGGCCTCGAGCCCGGCGGTCAGGATCGCGGCGAGCGCGGCATAATAAATGTCCTCTGCTCTCCTTTCTCTCGAAGTTGTCTTGCTGGGGCCTTCACCGTGTAACCGTCTCGCGGGACTATTGTCGGCTATATCCCGTTCCGGGGCATCCGGCCGCTCTCGTGGGCGCGATCCCGCAGCGCGCCGAAAGGACACTCCCATGCACCCGCGACTCGCCGAGCTGGACTGGGCCGCCACGCGGATCGGCGAGATAAGCCTGCGCCGGCGCCTCGAGCCCATCACCAGAACTGAGGTGTACGAGGTCAAGCTCGGCGACGAATACCTGATGTCCAGCTTGTTCACGGTCGCCGAGGAGGAGCTGGCCCGGATCACCCTGGCGGCGCTGCCGAACACACCGCTGGACGTCGTCGTCGGCGGCCTCGGCCTCGGCTACACCGCCCGCAGCGCCCTCACCGACGACCGGGTCCGGTCCCTGATCGTGGTCGAGGCGCTGGCACCGGTGATCGACTGGCATCGCCGTGAGCTGCTCCCGCAGGCCCGCGCACTCACCACCGATCCCCGCACCACCTTGTTGGAAGGTGACTTCTTCGCGCTGCTGCGCGACGGCACAGGCTTCGATCCGGCCGCCCCGGACCGCCGCTTCGACGCCATCCTGGTTGACATCGACCACTCGCCCATCAACGTGTTGGACCCCACCCACGCCGACCTCTACACCGCCGGCGGACTACGCCGGCTCGGCGGCTTCCTGCAGCCGGGCGGGGCGTTTGGACTGTGGTCCGACGACGCACCCGACGAGGCATTCCTGGCCGTCCTGCGGCAGTGTTTCGCCACGGCAACCGCCCATGTGGTGACCTTCGCCAACCCGCTGACCGGTGGCAACTCCGCCAGTACTGTTTACCTTGCAACCGTCGCCTGCTGACGTCGCCGGCCTGTCCAGCCGTCAACGTCGGGGCAGGACGAGCAGCGTGATCGAGTTCGCCGGGTACGTCGCGGTGACGGTGCCGCAGTCCACGAAAAGATCGTCACTCCGTACGATCGAGGTCAGATCGGCGGGGCTGTAAGTGAACCGCTGCGCCGTGGCGGTGCCGTTGAAGCCGGTGACCGACAGGGGCGATGTCAGATCGCTGCCGGTCTTGTTGACGACCATGACGGTCAGCGCCTTGTCGGACGAGCGCTGCGCGCCGTACACCGCCAGTTCCCCCTGGTCGCTGCTGGTCGCCGACACGCTCACGTCGCCGAACCGGCTCCCTGCGCCATCGTAGTTGCGGTACATCCGGAAGGCGTACGCTCCGGGCTGCGTCGGTTGTGGCTCGCCCCAGATGGTGGCGAGGTCGAGCCCTTCGCGCCCGAAGATCCCGAGGACGTCGGCCTCGGCCAGCGCGCCGTTGATGTCGTCCAGAGCGCCCCAGTTGTACTCCGTGATGGCGACCTTCGTGCCGGGGTAGTACTGCGCCACCCACGCCTTCATCGTGCGGATGAACTGCAGAGGCGGCGCGTTGACGCCGCTGGGGCCGATCCACGACTCGTCCACGTACGTCGGATCCCACAGTGACCGGGTGGACCGCAGCCGCAGCGCGTTGGACTCGGGGTCCTTGCCGCCGCTGATCTGCGGATAGTAGTGCTGGTCGAAGTAGTTCAGGAAGCGCTTGCCGCCGTGGGCATCGCCGTAGTCCTTCATGTTCTTGAGGTACCACTGGGACAGGTTGAGGCCGCCGTGCGCGGCCGCGTCAGCGCCGGGCGCGCATCCGTCCGGTCCGGACGCGACCCACTCGCAGTAGCCCCAGCCCGATGGGCCGAGCACGGCCGCGCTCGGGTCGGCGGCCTTGATGGCCGCGGCGGTCGCCGTACCCTTGCTGCCCAGCTCGTCGTAGGTCACTGCTTGGGGATGTACGTCGCGGTGCGTGGAGCTCCACAGCACCGGCTCGTTGTCGAGTTCGTAGATCCGGACGCCGCCCTTCGCCGCGGTGCCGAATTGGCTGACCAGATGGGAGACCATCGCGCCGTCGAACGACGCGTCGGCCTGGATCGAGGTGTCCGTGGGTTCGGCTCCGGTGATGTTCGTGCCGTTGAGCTTGCCGTTGCCGCAGTTGGCGTCCCACGGGTCGAACTGGTCCTGCTGCGGGAATCGGGTTGCCGGGAACCCGCAGGCGAACGGGTGTGACGATGGCGAATCCTTGGCCACCCATCCGATCATGGGCACGGTGACCACCTGTTTGGTGCCGCGGTCGCGGTTGGTCGTGACGAACGACTCGAGCGTGTTGCTGTCGCTCGCCACGATGTTCTCGAAGTACCAGTCGCTGCCGGTGTTGTAGGTGTGGTTCTTGAAGTTGTAGCGGCTGCTCGCGTTGCCGCCCCAGCGCGCCACCGGCATGCCGATCTCGGCGGCGAAGGCCGGGTCGGCTCCGTTCAGCCCGTAGATGTCCGGACTGATCGCATGCCGGGCGGCGGACGCGTTCACCGAGAGAGCGAGCCCGGTCGCCGCCGCGGCCGGGAACGAGACGGCCAGTGTGCCCGCCACGAGAGACGCTGCCACGCCGATTGCCGTGACCGATCGCGACTTCCGCCACCGTTGAGGACCCATCGCAGACTCCCGAAGCTTCCCATGGCATAGACAGATATCTATGAAATCCTGGCCGTATGTCGTCCGCCAGTCAAGACTCGCTGAGATCACCGAAGACGAGATACGTGCGGCGGCGGGTCATGCCCGTCCGGTGAACGCTGCCGCTCGCTACGCGATGTGCTCGGGGCTGGTGGCCTTCCGTACGCCGGCGAGGAGCGCGGCGAGTACCTGTCCAGCCCGACCGCATTCTGGCTGGTCAAGCTCATGGATCTGGGCATCGTCGTCCCGGCCGCGCTGGCCACCGCCATCGGGCTACTGCGCGGAGCCACCTGGGCGAGCACCCCGATGTTCGCCATCGTCGGCGCGTACACCCTCATCGGCGCATCGGTGACCGGCATGGCCGTCACCATGAACCTCAACCACGACCCGGACGCCTCACCCGGGTCGGCCTTGCTCACCCTCGCCTTCGCCGCGCTCGCTGTCGCCGTATATCGGCCCCTGTTCCGCGTCGCCGACCGCGCCGTCGCTCCCACCACGGTGGCCGAAGCCCGGGTGCCGACCGACGCGAGAGTCCCGCGATGAGCCCCACGGCCTACACGCCGTCGCGCCCGAGCAGCGCCGATCTGGCCCGACCGGCCGGGTCGGTGCTGGCCGGCGCCCCGCTTCGTCTGCGCCCCGCTCGTGCTGCGCTGGCATCTGCGGTGGGGCGCCACGGCGGCGGAGGCCCTACCCACAGCCCGCCGACGTTCGTACCCACGATGGCGAGGTACCAGCCCACTCATCGCGTGGTCTGTGCAGATTCCCTGCGAGACGAAGCCACCATGTTGCGCACCTTGCGGCCCCTCGGCAATGGTGTGGATCAGCACGTCAGCGCCGTCGAAGGAGTACCACACCGGCTGGGCCGCCTCCCGGCTCTGCCCGCCTTCAAGCCCATCCTCGGTCGGCTTATCGAGGCGGCAAGAGGATTCGTTCCTGGATGACGAACTGGGCAGCTCGTCCCGATGTGGCCGACGTTTGAGGTGCTACGGGTGACCCGCCCCAGGCGCTGGGCTTGCTGGATCCGCTTCGCTTGGCATCGGCGTGGCTCGCCGCGCGCGTCGCACTGGCGGGGCGCGGGTTTCTCCTCAGTTGCGCTGATCGGTCAGGTGCCGGCGAGCCGGGCGACGATCGGCGCCGCGACCAGCGGGTCGCCTCCGAAGTGAAGGTAGTCGAGACCGAATTCTTCCCGGCGTCGCTGCAGCGCTTCCACGCACGATTCCACGGTTCCGTGCAGCACCGCGGGCGAGTCGGCGAGAACGGCCGGGTCGGTCACGTCCCGGGCGATACTGGACACCCAGGGCCGCCTGTCCGGGGCGTCGGTGATGTCCACCGACTGGATCGACATGTGGTAGCGCAGGGCGCTCGGATCGCGACCGGCGGCTCGCGCCGCCGCCCGTACGATGGTGAGCTTCGCCCGCACGCCCTGGGACGAGACGTCGAGCAGCGACTGGCCGGCGGCCTGGCCGCGGCGCATCCGGGGATTTATGCCCACGATGTCGGCCATCCGGCCGGCCAGCTCCAGCACCAGGCGGCCGCCGCCGCCGATCAATATCGGGGGATGGGGCTTCTGCACCGGCTTGGGAAGACCGTCGAGCTCGGTGATCTGGTAGTGCTTTCCCACGTACGAGAACGGCTCGGGTCCGAGCAGCCCCTTGATGACCTCGACGGCCTCGCCGAGCCGCTGGATCCGCACCGGGGCTGGGTCGAGTGGGATGTTCGCCGCGGCGTAGTCGCTCTCCTTCCAGCCGGCGCCCAGGCCGATCTCGACCCGGCCGCCGGAGAGCACGTCGAGCGTGGCCAGCGACTTGTGCAACAGCACGGGGTGCCGGTAGTCGTTGGCCAGAACCAGCGGCATGATCCGCAGCGTGGTGGTCGCCTCCGCGGCCGCGGTCATCACCACCAGCGGGTCCATTTTCCAGCCGTCGGTGAAGTGGTCGGAGACGGCTACCGACGAATAGCCAAGATCCTCGATGCGCCGTAGCTTGTCACGCCATGCCGATATCGGGCCGGTGAGGCTGGGCATGCTGGTGCTGAAGCGAAACGTGTTCGCCATCGAGCCTCCTGAATATCGCGGGCTGACGATCAGACCCGGAGGTGCCCGCGGCCGTCGTGACTCTGGGTGAGTCACTTGTGCGGGAGGACCCGCCTCCGTAATGAGGCTTCGAACGGAACGCTCCCTGGCGGTCTGGCTCGTGTCCGCAGGCCGATCGTATTGGCAGAGTTGAGGTTCGGCTACGCCGTGTAACTGCTCTCAGAGTCCAAATCAGCCCCAAAGGCTTACGAACCGCCCATGTACGCACGGTTGCGTGTGTCACTACTCCACGCAAAACGTGTTCTAAAGGGTCGGGTGCGAGCCGCTCGGGTGGGTCAGCAGCGGCAAGTGGTAGGTGCAGCCCGGCGCCAGTTACCACGGCGCCGGCAGGGCATTCTGGTGCGGTGAGTGGCGAACAGCTAAAGACCGACGTCTCGGTTCCCCGGTCGCAGACCGGGGCGAGCCCACAGCATCTGCTCGCCACCGTGCTCGGTGAGTACCTCGACTCGGCGGATGCCGCCCTGCCATCGGCGGCGGTGATCGCCATCCTGGGGGAGTTCGGGATCAGCGAGTCCAGCGCCCGGTCCGCCCTGTCCAGGCTGACCAAGCGCGGCCTGATCGTGGCGCGGGGCGACGGCCGGGTGCCCGTCTATCACCTGACGACCGCGGCGATCGCCAGTCATCACACCCATATGCAGCGTTTCCTGAGCTTCGGCGCGGGTCCGCCGGAGTGGAGCGGCGACTGGGTGATGGCGACATTCTCGATCCCGAGCTCCAACCAGGCGTCCCGCCACGCGGTGCGCAAGGCGTTGACCGCCTCGGGGCTCGTGGGCCTGTACGACAGTGTGTGGATCGGGCCGGGCGCCGACGCCGCGGCGGTGCGTACGGCCCTGAGCCGGACTCTGCACGAGGTCGAGGGAGCTCGGTGGTCGGTCATGCATGTCCGGTTCGACGACGAGGCCGGACCGCACGGCCCGGCCGCCGCTTACGACCTGGCCGGTCTCGCGTCCTCGTATCGGGACTTCATCGACCGGTACGCGGAGCTGCGGGTGGCCGTGCGTGACGGCCGGGTGGACGCCGCCCGGGCGCTGGTGGCCCGGACCTCTGTGATGGATTCCTGGCGGCGCTTCCCCGAGCTGGATCCGGACCTGCCCGAGCATCTGCTGCCGGCGCCCTGGCCTCGCCAGCAGGCCCGGGACACGTTTCTGGAGATCCATACCGCGCTGGGTTCGCTGGCTCGGGAGCGTCTCGTCGAGGTGGCGACACCGCATTGGCCGGAGGCCGCCTCGTGGGTCACGTTCTTCTCATCGCAATGACGTCCGTCTATGCATTGACACTTCTCGTCACTGCAGTGATAGTAACTGCATGGAGCGGGAGGCCCGGATGAGAACAGGGACGAAGATTGGTACGGGATTGGCGGCCGTCGTTGTCTTGGCCGCCGCCGCGGTGATCACCGTCGGTGCGTCGCCGGCCGATGCGGCAGCCGGCGGTGACGGACCGTACCCCGCCGACTACGAGACCTCGGCGAGCCTGGCCAATCACACCATCTACCGGCCTTCGACCTTGCCGTCCGAGCGCATGCCCATTTTCGTGTGGGGCAACGGAGGATGCGCTGCCAACGGCACCGGGCAGATCAACTTCCTGAAAGAGATCTCCTCGTACGGCTTCCTGGTCATCGCCAACGGAGCGCCGAACGGCTCCGGGTCGACCACGTCCTCGATGCTCACCCAGTCCATCGACTGGGCCTTCGCCGAGAACTCCCGGTCGAGCAGCAAGTACTACGGCCGGCTGGACACCAGCCAGGTCGCGGTCGCCGGCTGGTCGTGCGGAGGCCTGGAGGCGTACGCCGTCTCCAACGACTCGCGGATCACCACAACGATGATCTTCAGCAGCGGGCTGCTGAACGACGGCGACGACTATCAGCTCAAGCGGCTGACCAAGCCGATCGCCTACTTCATCGGCGGACCCAGCGACATCGCCTACGCGAACGCCATGGACGACTGGGGCAAGCTGCCGTCCGGGCTGCCCGCCTTCATGGGCAACCTGAACGTCGGGCACGGCGGTACGTACGACCAGACCAACGGCGGCGAGTTCGGCCGGGTGGCAGTGCTGTACCTGAAGTGGCGGTTGAAGGGCGACCTCACCGCCGGCGCCAACTTCGTCGGCTCCGACTGCGGCCTGTGCCACAGCCAATGGCAGGTCCAGCAGAAGAACCTGACGCTCGGCGACGGCACCCCACCGAGTACGCCGCCGGTCACGCCGTCCTCGACGTCCCCCTCTCCGTCCGGCACACCCGGCTGCACCGCGGCCTACACGGTGCAGAACCAGTGGAACGGAGGATTCGTCGCCGGTGTCGTCGTCACCGCGGGCAGCGCCGCGCTCAACGGCTGGCGGGTCACCCTCGCCCTGCCCGGCGGGGCGACGATCACTTCGGTCTGGAATGCCGTCAACACCGGTACGAGCGGCACGGTCACGATGGCGAACCAGTCGTACAACGGCCAACTGGCTCCCGGCCAGACCGCCAACTTCGGATTCCAGGGCACGGGAACAGGCAGCGGAGCAACCGCCACCTGCTCCGCGAGTTGACCACCGACGTTTCCTGGATATCGCCCTTTTCGCTTCACTTTTGTCCCTATCTGACCGCCACGCCGGCAGGCCAGTGGACTTTTGTTGCAAGAATGGCGGCCGTCAATCTTCCGTGAGGGGCGGCCGGGTTGCAGTCGATGATCGGCCGGGAGGCCGAGTGGCGTACGGTCGTTGACGCGCTGCGTTCGCTCGGGGACGGCTCCCAGGTGATCGAGGTCGTCGGCGAACCGGGCATCGGCAAGACCCGTCTGCTCGCCGAGCTGGCCGGATACGCCCGGGAGCACCGGCTGCTGACGCTCACCGGCCGGGCCACCGAGTTCGAGTCCGAGATGCCGTTCGCCGTGCTGACCGAGGCGCTGGACGACCACGTACGCCTGCATGGCGAGAGCCTGCGTGCCCGGCTGCCGGCCGACGACGTGTGGCGGCTGGGCGAGATTCTCGACGGCCTGCGCGCCGGGCCGGCGGCGTCGGAGGCGTCGCGCGGCGGCGCGGCCGAGCGTTACCGGTCGCTGCGGGCACTGCGCCGCCTGCTCGAAACCCTCGCCGAGCCGGCCGGGCTGGTGCTGATCCTCGACGACGTGCACTGGTGCGATCCCGCCACCACGGATCTGATCGACTATCTGCTGCGCCGCCCGCCCGCCGGGCCGGTGGTGCTGGCGCTGTCCTACCGGCCGGCGCAGGCACCGGGCCGGCTGGCCGCCGCATTCGCCGCGGGCCGCACCAGCCGGCTCCACCGCAGGCTGGCGCTGGCGCCGTTGCCGGAGGCGGACGTGACGCGCCTGCTCGGGCCCGAGGCGGACGCCCGCGACGTGGCATACCTGTACCGGCTGTGCGGCGGGAACCCGCTCTACCTGGACGCGCTGCGCCGCTGCGGCACCACGGCGCTCGGCGCCGCCCGTACCCGGAACGACCCGGACCCGGCGCTGGCGGCCCTGCCGGCCGAGGTGCGGGCCGCGCTCAGCGCCGAGTGGGAATCCGTCGGGCCGGACAGCCGCCTGCTGGCCTCGGCCGCCGCGGTCGGCGGCGACGAGAGCGAGCCGGCGTTGCTCGCCGAGATCGCCGAGCTGCCTTTGCCCGCCGTGCTGCGATGCCTCGACGAGCTGGTGGCCCGCGACCTCATCCAGGTGGTGGCCGGCACCGGCCGGTTCCGATTCCGGCACCCGCTCGTGCGGCACGTCGTGTACGCGTCGGCCGCGGCCGGGTGGCGGCTCGGCGCGCATGCCCGGGCCGCGGCGGCGTTGGAGCGGGTGGGCGCGCCACCGCGTGCCCGGGCGCACCATGTCGCCCGGTCCGCGGCGGTCGGTGACACCGGCGCGGCGAGAACCCTGGTCGCGGCGGCCCGGGCGGTGGGCGCGCAGGCGCCGGCCACCGCGGCCGAATGGCTGCAGACCGCGCTGCGCCTGCTGCCCGGCGATACCGCCGGGGCCGGCCTGCCGGGCCGTGCCGAGCTGCTCACGTATTTGGCCGAACGAAGGGCGGCGAGCGGAAACCTCGCCGAGGCGCGGCAGGCCATGGGCGTCGTCATCGACGAGCTGCTCCCCGTGGGGCATCCGGCCCGGCCCGTCGCCGTCGGGTACACCGGCGTGCTGATCCGGCTCCTCGGCCGGCACGACGAGGCACAGGCGCTGCTCACCGCGGAGCTGGAGCACCGGCCCGACGCGGACAACTCGGACGTGCTGCTGCAGATCGCGACCTACGCCCTCATGCGTGGCCGGCTCGCCGAGGCCGACGAGCGCCTGTGCCAGGTCATCGCGCGCGCTCCGGGCGGCGCGGCCGCCGCGATCGCGCACGCCATGCGGTCGGCGACCGGGTACGCGACCGGGCCGGTGGACGCGATCGGCGTGCCCCCGGGATCGGTGGCTGACCCGTTGGACACGCTCGGCGACGAGGACATCGCCCAGCGACTGGAAGTCTTCGCCTGGCTCTGCTGGACCGGACTGGAGACACAGGGTTCGAGCGACTCGCTGCGTCGCCTCATGCGCTGCCGGCGGATCGCCGTCCAAGCTGGACAGAGCTTCGTGCTCCCTTACCTGCTGGCGATGCAGGCGCTGATGCAGGCCCGGCTGGGTCGCATCGGCGAGGCGATGCGCGCCGCCGAGGAGGCCATCGCCATCGCGCGGTTGCTCGCCGCCGCCGAGCCGCTGGCCCTTACCCTGCTGACCCAGTGCTGGCTGCATCGGTGCGCCGGCGACTTCGCGGCGGCGATCGTCACCGGCGAGCAGGCGGTCGCCGCGGCGTCGGTGAGCCACGGCTGGCTGGCCACCGCACAGGCGATGCTGGCCTTCAGCCGGATCACGGCCGGGGATGTGCGGCGCGGCGCGGCCGACCTGGTCGCCGCCGGCGGCGGACCCGAGCTGGCCGCGCTCTACCCGCACAACCGGCTGGTCGCCTGCGCCGCGCTCGCCGAGGTCGCGGCGAAGACCGGCGAGCCGGAGTCGCCGCGGCACTGGGCGGACCTGGCCGAGCGGATCGCCGACCCGGGGCACCGGCCGTGGCGGGGCCTGGCGATGCTGGCCCGCACGTTCGCGGTCGGCGTCGACGACCCGGCCCGCGGTGCCGAGCTCGCCGAACGGGCCGGCGCCCTGCTGGTCGACGCCGAACTGGTGCTGCTGGCCATCCGCGCCTGGCTGGCCGCCGCCACCCTGCGGATGCGAGCCGGCGACGAGCCGACGGCGCTGGACGATCTCGCCCGCGCCGAGGAGCTCGGCGAACGCACCGACGCCGGGGACGCTCATGCGGCGCTGCGGCGGCTGTCGCGCCGGCTGCGGCCGGACGCGTCGCCCCCGCCCGTGCCCGGCGCCGGGGAGCTGACCCGGCGCGAGGGCGAGATCGCGGTGCTGATCGCGGCGGGTATGTCCAATGCCGAGATCGCCGCCGACCTGTACGTGAGCGTACGCACGGTCGAGACGCACGTATCGCGGATCTACACCAAGCTGGGCGTCACCACCCGCGCCGCCGCGGTCAGCCGGCTGGTGCGCTGACGCGGTCCTACGTATCGACGGATACGGGTACGTACGGATGCGTTTGCCCGTCGCCGTTTGACAGCGTGATCGGTGGACCGCACTGGGGCGGTCCACCGGTTTGGGGGGACGATGAGGCGCGACGGTGCCGACGGGGAGCACGAGCTGAGATACGGCATTCTCGGATCGCTCGAGGTGCTCGGGAATGGCCGGCCCATTGCCATCAGCGCGCGCAAGCAGCGCATCGTGCTGGCGATGCTGCTGTGCCGCGCGAACACGACGGTGCCGGTCGGTGCGCTGCGGGAAGCATTGTGGGACGACGAGCCGCCGCGCACGGCACAGAAGAACATCCAGGTGTACGTTTCCGGGCTGCGCGGTCTGCTCGGCCAGCGCTCGGACGGCGCGCGCGGCGACCGGCCGTTGCGTCACAACCTGCCCGGCTACTCGATCCAGGTCGAGCCGGACCAGCTCGACACCCTCCGGCAGCAGCAGCTGGTCCGGGCCGGCCGGCAGGCGATGCGCGACGGTGCGTGGCAGCGGGCCGCCGACACGCTCGGGCAGGCCGTGCGCCTGTGGCGTGGCCCGATCCTGCCGGACCTGGTGTCGGTACCGGGGGTGGCCGCCGAGGCCGACCGGCTGCTGGCCCGGCACCTGAGTGTCCTGGAGGACTGGGCGGAGGCCAACCTGGCGCTGGGGCGGCATGGCGAGATCGTCGACGAGCTCGACCAGCCGTCGCGTCAGCAGCCGTTCCGGGAACGGCTGCGGCGGGCGCAGCTGCTCGCGCTGTACCGGTCCGGCCGGCACACCGAGGCGTTCGCACAGTACGAGTCGATGCGCCAGCAGCTGTCCCGCGAACTGGGGCTCGCGCCGAGTCCGGTGCTGGCCGGGCTGTACGAGTCGATGCTGCGCGGCGATCCGGACCTGACCGCGTCGCAGCCCGCGCCGGTCGTCGCCGCGGCGGGGCCGGGCGTTCCGCTCGGCCGCGTCAGCATGCCGCGGGACATCGCCGACTTCACCGGGCGCGGCCACGAGACGGACGTCCTGCTCGGCGTCCTCGGCGCCGGCCGGGACACCACGGCGGTGGTGAGCGGCCCGGCGGGGATGGGCAAGACGGCGCTGGCGGTCCACTGCGCGCACCGGCTCGCCGACCAATACCCCGACGGCCGGGTCATGGTCTCGCTCCGCGCGTCCGACGGCGGCCCGCGCGTGGTTCCCGAGGTGCTTGGCGAACTGCTGCGCGAGATGGGGGTGAGCCGTCCGGTGCCGCACCTGCCCGACGAGCGGGCCGGGCTGTTCCGGTCGGTGACCGCCGGCCGCAGGGTGCTGGTGATCCTGGACGATGCGGTCACCGAGTCCCAGGTACGGTCGCTGCTGGCGGCCACCGGCGGGGTAGCGATCGTGGTCACCAGCCGGCGTCAGCTGAGCGGCGTGGCGGCTGCCGTGCGGATCGCCCTGGATCCGCTGAGCGAGTCCGAGGCCCGGGATCTGTTCGGCCGACTGGTCGGATCGGACCGGGTGGCGGCGCAGCCGGCGGCCGCTCGGCGGCTGCTCGCCGGCTGTGCCGGGTTGCCGCTGGCGCTGCGGATCGTCGGCGGGAAGCTCGGCGGGCTCCGGCACCTCGCCCTGGACCGATATGCCGACCGGCTGGCGGACGGCCGGGCCCTGCTGACCGAGTTGACGGCCGGTGACCTCGACCTGCGTGCCCGCCTGTCCGACTGGTACCACGATCTGCGACCCGACGATCGTGCGACGCTGCGCCTGCTGGCCGCGTCGGCCGAGCCGAACGTCTCGGTCGGCGAGGTTGCCCGCGGGCTCGGCGTCGAACTCGCTCACGCCGAAGCCGCGATCGAGCGTCTCGCCGCGGAGCACTTCGTCGAGCCGCAGCCGGCCGAGGTGGAGGCGCACGACGGACAGGCGCTGCCGCAGTTCGTCCTTCCCCCGCTGGTCAGGTCGTTCGTCCGGGAGCTGAGCCGGCACGGCACCTGAACCGGCCCGGCAATTTGGGTCGCCCGGCATTTTGGGTCCGCACGGCATTTTGGGTCTGCACGGCATTTTGGGTCTGCACGGCGCCTCGGCCGGCCCGGCGCCGTTGGGCCAACGGTCAGGCCGACCGGGCGAGATCCGAGGCCTCGGCGCGATCCACCGACGCCGGTGCGGCGGCGCGCCGGGCGCGGCGGGCCGCCCGCAACGCCGGCGGCACGCAGACCAGCACGGCCGCGAGCGCACCGAGCTGGAGCAGCCACAACGCCTGCCGGACGCCGACCAGGTCGCCGAGCACGCCGCCGGCCACCGCGCCCAACAGCCCGGTGGCGGCACCCAGCACCTGCAGCGCGGACAGGATGCGGCCCAGGGTCCCTTCGTCGGCGTCGGCGACGATGACCGGCCCGAGCGCGACGTTGCCCACCGCCGCGAACAGCGCCGGCAGGCCGATGCCGGCCGCGGCCAGTCCGGTCGCGACCGGGATGGGGCCGCCGGCCAGGGGAAGCAGGACGCCGGCCAGCGCGGCGGCGCCGCTCGCCGCCAGCAGCACGGCCCGGGGATCTCGCCGGCTCGCGAGCAGCCGGCCGGCGACGACGGAACCGGCCAGGCCCGCCAGCCCCGACGCCATGAACAACCACCCGTACGCCGGAACCGGCACCCGTACCACCTGCAGCAGGAACGGCGCGGTGAGCGCGGCCGTGCCCGCCAGCGCGGCGCCGGGCACGAACAGCGCGACCAGCACCACCCGGCGGACCGGGTCGCCGAGGCAGAACCGCAGTCCGGTCGTCAGGGCACGCAGGGCGGCGTCGTACCCGGCGGCCAGCCGGGCGCCGGCGGGTGGCAGCGGTGTCGCCAGTGGCGTCATGCACACCAGCGTGGTCGCGCTCACCAGGTAGCTGATCCCGTCGACGGCCAGCGCGGCCGCGGGCCCGAACGCCACGATGGTGGGACCGGCCAGGAGTCGGCCGATGATGCCGGCCGCGTACTGGCCGGCCTGCAGGCGCGCCCGTACGGTGCCCAGTTGTGCGTCGTCGACGAGCTGGCGCAGATGGATGAAGTAGACGGTCTCCAGGAAGACCCCGACGCAGCCCTGGGCCGCGCACAGCGCCACCAGCCAGCCGATCGAGGCGACGTGCGTGGCGACGCCGGCGGTGACCGCGGCTACGGCTGCCGCCGACAGCGTGTCGATCACGATGAGGGCGCGGCGCGGTCGCCGGATCCGGTCGGCGAGGATGCCGGCCGGCAGGCCCAGCACCAGCATCGGGAGCACGGCCGCCGCGCTGATCAGGCCGACCTGCCCCGGTGAGGCGCCGAAGTGGACGACCGCGAGGATCGGCAGCGTGATCCCGGTGAACGCGGAACCGAGCGCCGACGCGGTGTGACCCCACCAGTACAGCCGAAGATCCGTGGAGGAGCTCACGTCAGCGCCCCGCGGCCGCGGCGCGGATCGGTGTGTCCACCGTGAACAGTGCGTCCGGCCGCGGGTCGAGCGTGTGGGCCAGGGCGAGCAGGACGCCGGCCGAGCCGCTCCACAGCTCGGCGCTGAACCGCAGCAACTGGTCGCCGAGCACGCGGACGCCGCTCTCGTGGGGTATCGCGTACTTGAACAGGGCCCGGGCTGCCCGCAGCGCGCCGGCCCGCGCCGAGTCGTCGCCGGTGAGCATGGCATGGTCCGCGAGGGTGAAGGCGAAGCCCGCGAGGCCCTGCATCAGTCCGGGCTGCGCGGTGTAGGTGAGCCGGACCGGCGCCAGCAGGCGGGGCAGCGCGGCCGCCAGGCGTTCGTCCGCGACGCCGCGCAGGGTGCGGGTCACCACGAGGACGGTGCCGGCCGAGCCGGCGTACAGATAAGGCATGATGCGCCGGTCCTTCCTGGAGACCGGGAACAGCAGACCGGACGGGCCGGCGTCGGTCGCCCGGTCGAGCTCGGCGTGCAGCAGCCGCACCGCCCACCCGAGGTAGCGGTCGTCACCGGTGACGCCGGCCAGTTGCTGCAGCATCAACGCGACGCCGGAGCGGCCGTGCATCAGCCCGGTGGCGTCGTCCGCGCCGAGGTGACCGGTCAGCGTGGCGTCGGGCGGCAGCGCGGCCGCGAGCGCGCGAGCCCGGTCGACGTGGTGTTCGTCGCCGGTGTGCTGGTACAGCGCCAGGTGGGCCTGTGCCACACCGGCGGCGCCGGCGAAGAACGTCGCGCAGCCCGCGGTGAGGGGATGGCGGTCGGCCTTCGCGAGCAGATCTCGTGCCTCCGCTACGTGGCCGGACGCGGCGAGCACCTGGGCGAGGCCGGCGAGGCCGGTGAACAGCCCCGGACCGAGTGTGTCGGCCCGGTCCAGGGTGTCGCGGCGCAGCCGCTCGACGAGGCCGTCCGGCAGCGCCCGGCCCGCGCGCCGCAACGCGTGGATCACGCCGGCCGTGCCGTAGGCCAGGCACAGCGTGTTGGACTGGTACCCCTGGGCGATGGTGGGGAAAACGCGACGGGTGTCCGTCAGGTCGGCCATGGCGAGGAGCGCGTCCGCGACGCCGTCGCGCAGCGCGGTCAGGTGACCGATCGGGTCGGCCGTCACCTGCTCGGGCGTCGGCAGGCGCGGATCGTTGCGGGGTACGTGATGGCTGGTGGCTTGTCGCCAGAGCACCGGCGGCACCGGCGCCAGGTCGCTCAGATCGTGGTGCAGGTGCGTCAGGGCGTCCGGGTTGCGGTCCACGATGAGCTGCAGGCCGCCGAGGCACTGCTGGGCCAGCCGGGACAACGCGAAGAGATCGTATTCCCGGGGGTCGGCACGTACGAGGTCGTCGGGCGGCACGAACCCCGGCGTGACGTCGGCGATGAAGGCAGCGCCGATCGGCCGGGCGGAGCCGAAGTCCACGAGCCGCGCGGTGTCGTCGTCACCGACCATGACGTTGCTGGGGCTCAGGTCCACGAACAGGTAGCCGAGGGCGTGCAGGCGCCGGATGGCCTGCTCCACCTGGCTCAGGATCGTCGTGCAGCGCTCGTAGAAGGCGGCGAACTCGGCGGTGGTCGAGCCGGCCCGCAGCAACGGCATCCGGCGCGCCAGCAACGGTCCCAGCGCCTGGCCGCGGATGTGCTCCATGACGAGAAACTCGTGCTTCCACTGCGTGAAATACGCGATCGGCTCCGGTGCCAGGCCGGGGGCGAGCCGGTGCAGCTCGGTCAGGATGTCGCGCTCGGCCCGCAGCTGCTCGATCGCGGTGGTGCTGTCCGCACCCGTACCGACGTGCGGGCGCGCCTCTTTGCACACGACCCGCCGGCCGCTGGCCGACTCGCGGCCGAGATAGATGCCGCCGGCGTTGGTGAACCGGATCGCCGACTCGATGCGGAAACCGTTGAGGTCGGCGGCCGGCGGCGGCACGAGAGGCTCGGCGAGGAACGGGTCGGCGATACCCGGCGGCAGGTGGAAGGACGGGCCGCGCTGGTCGCTGACGAAGTTGCCGTAACCGTCGCGGGTCAGCAGCCCCAGCGTGCCGTCCGCCTGGTGGCGCGCCTGCCCGGCGAACGCGCCGTAGCGGTAGAACACCACATCGGAGTCCCGGAAGGGCCGGTCCGAGAGGATGTACGGGCCGTCCTCACCGGCCAGCGCCGCGTGCAGCGCGGTCATGAGCCGGCGGGCCGCGGCCACGTCGGCCGGGTAAGCCGCGATGAACTTGCCGCTCTGTGCCCGGTTCGCGTGCTTGGCGTGCTGCCAGCGGTAGGCGGCGCTCGTCGCTAGGTGCTTGAACGCGACACCGTGCGCGAAGCACAGCGCCGCCGCGATGTCCAGCACGTGCTGGATCCGTCCGGCCCGGGCGGAGACATGCACCTTCCACCCGTCGTCGGGCAGGGCGTCGTGCTCCGTACGTCGCCAGCTGCGCCACACGCCGGAGCGGGTGCCGGTCCAGCCGGTGGGTACGCTCGCCGGCCGCAGCGCATCGTCGCCGTCGTCGCGGCTGTCGTCGGGCGCGGCGTAGAAATCCTCGTCCGCCACGACGAACTCCATCGGAAATCTCATGGCATCTCCATCCGAGATCCGGGGCAGCAAAGTGAAACGCCCAGCAGCGGCGGGTCGGATCACCCGCCGCTGCTGGGCGACTATGTGGAGGAGCCCGAGGCTCCCCTGGTCACTCAGGAAATGATCTGGCAGCTGTTGACCAGGGTGCTGATCGTGCTGATGTGACCCTCGACGTCACCCTCACCCTCGGGGCCCTCCTCGGTCTCCTGGGCCTGCAGGGAGAGCACCGTCCACGCGTGCATCGTCATCGTCGTACTCCTCTTGGTTCGGTGCGGAACCGGTGTGTTCCGTGGTGGGACGAACGCTAGGGAGCCGAACCCAAGGCCCGGTTCGCCGCCGGTATGACATCGGTATCGCCGCTGCTTGCCGACGGTTGACCGGGCGCCGGATCCGGTACATCGCGTTCTCCTGACCCGCCTGGGCTGCGGCTATACCGCGTTCGACACGTACCGGAGTCGATGCGCAACCCGGCCGCGGACACACTGCACCGTGCGTGATCGCCCAGATGGGCCGACCGGAGGAGGAACCGTGGAACTTGGTGAGCTGGTCGGGTTGCGTCCGCTGCCGGGCGCCGGGCTGCTGCTCGCGTTGACCCAGCGCTGCCCGCTGCGGTGCGCGCACTGCTCAACGGCGTCGACCGCGGCCGGCGCGCAACCGCCCGCCGCCCGGTTGCGGCGGTTCGTGGCCTCCTTCGGCGACCAGGACCGCCCCGCCGTGCTGCTCATGACCGGTGGGGAGCCGCTGCTGCGACCGGAGCTGGTGGCCGAACTGGCGTACGCCGCTCGGCGCCGGGGTACCCGCAGCGCCGTCCTGACCGGCGCGTTCTTCGCTCGGACGAGCACACCGGCGGCCATCCGGGCGGCGATCGAGGCGGTCGACCACTTCTCGGTCAGCGTCGACGCCTTCCACGAGCGGCAGATCCCGCGCCGCGACGTGTTCCGGCTGCTGGCCGCGGTGCTGGACAGCGGCGTACCGGTCAGCATCCACGCGGTCGGCGCCGGGGCCGACGATCCGTACCTGGACGGCCTCGTCGCCGACGTGCGGCGGCGGTTCGGTGACCGCGTGCCCATGCTGGTCAACACGATCCGGCCGGTGGGACGCGCGGCGGCCTGGGCCGCGGCACGGCCGTTGCCCGCCCGCCCGGGTGAGATCTCGCCGTGCGCGATGGCGGCCTGGCCGGTGGTGGCCGCGGACGGCCTGGTGCTGGCCTGCTGCAACCAGGACGTCGTCGACCGGCGACCGGCGCCGGGGCACCTGCGGCTCGGCCACATCGACGATGACGATTGGCCGGCGATCCGCCGCCGGCTGCTGACCGCGCCGGTGCTGCGGATGATCCGCAGCACCGGGCCGGCCCACCTCATCTCCCGATACGGCGCACCGCCAATCGGCGCACCGGGGTACTGCGCCGGCTGCCGGCAGCTCGCCGACCGGCCGGAGGTGCTGGCCGCGGCCGGCCGGGCGGCCGCCGGAGCCGTCGGGGAACTGGTGGACCGGCAGGTGGCGGCGGTCCAGCTGAGGGCGGGCCCGGTGGACTTCGTGCGCCGGTACGGGAGCGCGCGGCACGCGCACCTGGTCGACGCGCGAGGGGCGGCCCGGTCGTGAGCGGCCGCGGGCCCGCGGCCGTCATGAGGGAGAGCAGCCGGCCAGCCGCCGCGACACTACGGGCAACGATCGCGCCGGCGGCGCCGACGCTGCGGGCGGCATCGGCGCGGCTGTGGCAGCGTCCCGGCCTGTCCGGGCGCTATCGCGAATACCTGTGCGCCATGCACGCCGTGGTCCGCGCGTCGGTGCCGGTGATGGAGCTCGCCGCGGACCGGTGCGTGCAACTGGTGGACGACCCGGTCGGCGGCCCGCTGCGGGCCTACCTGCGCCGGCACATCGAGGAGGAACGCGGACACGACGACTGGCTGGTGGCCGACCTCGCCGATCTGGCCGCCGGCTCCGATCCGGTCGCGCTCCTCGCGCAGCCGCCCAGCGCCGCGGCCGCGCTGGTCGGCCCGCAGTACTACTGGATCGCGCACGCCCATCCGGTAGCGGTGCTCGGCTACATCGCCGTGCTGGAGGGCAACGCGCCGGCGGTTCGGCTGGTCGACCGGCTCACGTCGGCCGGCATACCCGAGCGCGCCGTGCGCACCGTCCGCGAACACGCCGTCCTGGACGCCGGCCACGCCGAGCAGGTGTTCGACCTGCTCGACGAGCTGCCCCTCACCGGGGCGCAGCTGCGTCTCGTCTCGATCAGCGCCCTGCAGACGGCGCAGGCACTCGCCGGGCTGTACGCCGACGTCCTGCGCCGCCACCCACCCACGTGAGGAGCCCCGCCCATGACCCCGCATCGATACTCGCTCGACGACCTCGAGGCGCACGGCATCCCGACGCACACGCTCAGCGCCGAGCAGCTCGACGTGCTCCGCGACCTGACCCACGACGAGTTCACGCTGCTGGTCGACATCCGCAACCGGCTCGAAGCGGTCGGCCCGGACGTCCAGGCGCACAGCGACATCGCCGGCGCCGCGCTGTTCTGACCGTGCGACCCCACCAACTCATCCGCCGGGGAGGCCATGCATGACCTGCACCGCGTGCGCCGCCGTGATGCCGCCGAACACCCGGTTCTGCCCCGCGTGTGGCGCCGTCGGCACACCGGGCGTCGACAGGGCGGCCCGGAAGCTGGTGACGGTCGTCTTCTGCGATCTCGTCGGCTCCACGGCACTGTCCGAGGCGCTCGACCCGGAGACGCTGCGCTCGGTGGTCCTGCGGTACTTCGCGGCGATGCGGCGCTGCATCGAGCACCACGGTGGCACGGTGGAGAAGTTCATCGGCGACGCGGTGATGGCCGTCTTCGGCGTACCGGTGATGCACGACGACGACGCCCGCCGCGCGGTGGCGGCAACCCTCGACATGCGCGCGGCGCTGGCCGAGCTCAACGCCGACCTCGACGCGACGCTCCGGGTACGCCTCACGGTCCGGATCGGGGTCAACACCGGCCCGGCGGTCACCGGTGACGGCTTCGGCGACCGGCAGGCGCTGGTCTCCGGCGAGACGGTGAATGTCGCCGCGCGGCTGGAGCAGCATGCCGGCGCCGACGAGATCCTCATCGGTCCGCTCACCCGGCGGGCAGTCGGCGGCGCCGTCCGGACCGAGCAGGTGGGCCCGCTGGTGTTGAAGGGCAAGCGGGCGCCGGTCACCGCCTACCGCCTGCTCGCCCTGGACTCCGACGCGCCGGACCGGGACCGCCGCTTCGAGGTCCCGTTCGTCGGTCGTGACGGCGAACTGCGGGAGCTGACCCGGGCCCTCGACGGTGTCCTGGCGGATCGGCGGAGCCAGATGGTCACCGTGTGCGGAGAACCCGGCATCGGCAAGACCCGGCTGGTGCACGCCTGGCTGACCGGCGTCGACCGGGCGATCCGGCTTGGCATCGGACGCTGCCGGGCGTACGGGGATCATGGCAGTCTCGCGCCGCTGGCCGAGGCGGTGCACCAGGTGCTGGACCGCCAGGCCCGGCAGGGGTTGCCGGCCGATGCCCTGGCGGTCCTGCAATCCGGCCTGCTCGAGGACGGCACACCGGGGCCGGCCGTGGCCAGCACCTGCGCCGCACTGGCCGTGGTCCTCGGCCGCCTGACCCAAGACCGTCCGGTGGTGCTGGTCCTCGACGACTGCCAGTGGGCCGGCGACACGCTGCTGGACGCGGTGGACCGGCTCACCGCGCTGACCGCACGCACGCGCCTCCTGCTGCTCTGCCTGTCCCGGTTGGACGTGCTGGACCGTCGAGCCTCCTGGGGTTCGGGGCGCGCACCGCATCTGCTGCTCGGCGGCCTGACACCGGCCGAGTCCGAGGTCATGGCATCGACGCTCGCCGAGGTCGCCGGTCACCAGTCGGCGAATCCGGCAACCGTGGTGGCGGCGGCCGCGGGTAATCCGTTCCACCTGGAACAGCTGATCGCGGCCGGCACCGAGGCCGACCACGACGAGCTGCCACCGTCGCTGCAGGCGGTGCTCGGTGCGCGGATCGATGCACTCCGCCGACCGGAGCGCACGGTGCTGGACCTCGCGGCGATCCTCGGTCGCGAGTTCAGCCCCGGGCAACTCACCGGGCTGGCCGGCGCCGGACCCGAAGCCGCGCCGGGCGGCCCGCTGGCCGGCGCGCCGCGGCACGAACCGGTACGCGCCGCGCTGGCGCACCTGGACAGTCGGCGTCTGGTGCGGCCGACCGGCACGCTGGTCGCCTTCGCCAGCAGTCTGATCCACGAGGCCACTTACCAGGCGATGGCCAAACAGACCCGGGCCGAGCGCCACGAACGCGCCGCGGACCTGCTGCACACCGGTGACACCGCGGCCGTCACCGTAGCCGGGCATCTGGAGCGGGCCTACCGCTACCGCGTGGAGCTGGGCCTGCCCGGCGCCGCCACCCACACGCTGCGGCGGCGCGCTGCAGCCCTGCTCGGCGCGGCCGGCGCACAGGCCCTGCACCGATCCGACGTCGCCTGGGCGCAGACGTTGCTCGAACGCGCTGCCGACCTGTGCGCCCCGGGCGAGAACGGCTGGGCGGCCACCACGTGGCAGCTCGCCGAGGCCCGCATCGCCGCCGGGCGGATCGAGGAGGGACGGTCGCTGCTGTGCGAGGTGCTCGGCGCGGCGGTCGACCCGGTGCACGCGGCCCACGCGCGGCTGACCCTCGCCGCGACCGGCGGCTCGGAGGCCGTCAGCGCCGCCGCGGCCGTCGCCCGGCAAGCCCTGCCCGTCTTCGCGGCCGCCGGCGACGAGCTGGGTCAGGCCCGCGCGCACATCAGGCTGGCACAGGAGCATCAGTTCCACGGACGGCACTCCAGCGCGGTGCGCCGGCTCGACGCCGCGCTGAGCCACGCGGCGCGCCGCGATCTCGAGCCCGTGCAGGCCTTGGCGCTCGGCGCGCTCGGCATGTCGCTGTGGTGCGGTCCGACCCCGGTACCCGCGGCGATCGACCGCTGCCGCGCCCTGCTCGCCGAACACGGCTCGCGCAGGCCAACCGTACGGGTGACGCTGAGCTGTCCGCTCGCCGTCCTGCTCGCCTGCGACGACCGGATCGACGAGGCGAACGCCCGGCTCGCCGACGCGAGCGCGGTCGCCGGCACCCTGGGCTACGCGGAAGGCGAGTTGGTCATCCCGATCTTCGCGGCCGCCGTCGAGTCGCTGGCGGGCCGGCCGCAGGCGGCGTTGCGGCTGCTTCGCGACGCCGATGCGGCAGCCGTACGGCTCGCCGCGGACGGCACCCGCAACGCCGTGGTACGGGAGACGACCCGGCTCCTGATCGAGCAGGGTCGCTGGGCGGAGGCCAGCGAGGTGCTGCGGAGGCTGGCGGCCGGCCCCGGCATGCTGCGCACGGAGCTGGCGGATCTGCACGGTCTGCGGGGCCTTCTCGCCGCGGCCGGCGGTGACAGCGAGCAGGCCGCGCGCTTGGCGGAGCAGGCCGTCGCCACCGCCGCTCGTACGGATTCGCCGATCGTCCAGGCGGTCGCGGCACTGGACCAAGCCGTCGTACTGGCGCGAATCGGCCGGGTCGCCGGGGCGGTGACCGCCGCCGGCGTGGCGGGCCGGCGCTTCGCCGCGAAGGGACATCGACCCGGCGCGCGCCGGGCCCGGCACCTGCTGGCCGAACTCACCACCGACTCGGGGGACAGAACATGAGCACAACTACCGACCCGGCCGGTGGCGGACGGCTTACCTGGCGGCTCATCGAACAGGACCAGCCCGATCTGACCGTCATCGCCGACGGGCAGCCGGTCGCCCCCGAATGGGCCTGGGGCGGCGCCACCGGGACCGGCGTACGGGTATGCGTCGTGGATTCCGGCGTAGAGCCCGACCACCCGCTCGTCGGACCGGTCCGCGGCTCGTGGGCCACCGTGCTCGCCGACGACGGGTACGCGGTGACGCCGGTCGAGGCGGCCGACGTCTGCGGCCACGGCACGGCCTGCGCCGGGATCATCCGCCGCCTGGCCCCCGACTGCGAGATCTTCAGCGTCCGGGTCCTGGGCAGCAACCGGACCTGCACCGGCGACGGTCTGCTCGCCGGGCTGCGGTGGGCGATCCGCCAGGACTTCGACGTGATCAACCTGAGCCTGTCCACCACCCGAACCCGGTACGCCGACGGGCTGCGCGCGCTCGCCGACGAGGCCTACTTCCGCCGGATCGCGATCGTGGCCTCGGCGCACAACGTGCCGGTGGAGAGCTTCCCGTGGCGGTTCTCCTCGGTCATCTCGGTGGGTAGCCATCACCAGGAGGACCAGCCGGACCTGTTCCTCTACAACCCGCAGCCGCCCGTCGAGTTCTTCGCGCCGGGCCAGAACATCGAGCTGGCCTGGACGGGTGGCGGCAGCATCCGCGCCAGCGGGAACAGCTTTGCCACCCCGTTCATCGCCGGACTCTGCGCACGCATCCTGTCCAAGCACCCGAGGATGACCACGTTCCAGCTCAAGAACGTTCTGTACCTGGCGGCCGCCAACGTCAACATCTACCTGGGAGAGAACGCATGAACGGCACCTCCGCCCCCGTCCTCGCCGAAACCGACCCGCTCTCCGCCGAACTGCTCCAGTCGGTGGTGGACGTGGCTCGGGCCATCTTCGGTGCCCAGGCCAGCTCGGTGTTCCTGCTCGACGAGCAGGCCGACGAACTGATCTTCCACAGCGTCTCGGGCCGGGGCGAAGGTTTCCTGGTCGGCCGGCGGTTCCCGGCCGGACGCGGCATCGCCGGCTGGGTCCTGGCCTCCGGCGAGCCGATGGTGGCGACCGAGCTGTCCCGGCACGCCGCGTTCGACCGCGGCCTGGCCGAGTCCACGCAGTACGTGCCGGACTCGTTGATGGCCGCCCCGCTGGTGCACGGCGGCCGGATGCTCGGCGTGCTCGAGGTCCTCGACCCCGTGCCGCAGTCCCGGTCCAGCCTCGACGAGCTCGACCTGCTGGCCCTGTTTGCCCGGCAGGCCGCGGCGGCGCTGCGGGTCGTCGTCGACCGGCATTCCTCCGGTGGCGCCGGTCGGAGGCAGCGGCTCGACGACGCGTTCGTCACCGATCGGCAGGCCGCCGCGCGGCAGCTGCTCGAAGACCTCCAGCAGCTGCTGGAAGCGCCGGTGGGTCAAGGCCCGGCAAGGTAGCCGACCGCCTCCGCGCGCGGCCGTCGGTGGCCGGCCTCGCCGGCTGCGTGTCCGCCTATCCGGCGGTCGCGGTGAGCGTGTCCCAGGCGGCCATGGCGCAGGTGATGACCGCTTCCAGATCGGCGCGGGTGGCGCCGTCGCGGGCCTGGATCGACAGGCCCTGCATCACCGTCGTGTAGTAGCGGGCGACGGCGTCGACGGTGGCGGCCGGCATGGTGAGGTCGCCGTCGGCGACGCCCCGGACGAGACGGTCTCTGATGGTCGTGTGCTGGTCGCGGCGGCGGTCGGCGAGAAACTCTCGGATCGCGTGGTTTTCCACGGCTCCGGTGGGGGCGGCCAGGATGAGCATGCAGTAATGCGGCGTGTCCGGGCCGGTGATCTGGTCGGCCGTGGCGCGCAGCATGGCGTGGATCGCGGCGCGCGCGGTCGGCTGGTCGCGCAGCGCGCGGCGGGGCGGCTCGCCCGAGGTTGTCGCGTACCGGGCCATGACCTTGCGGAAGAGCTGCTCCTTGCTGCCGAAGCAGGCGTAGATGCTGGCCGAGGCGATGCCCATGGCGTCGGCCAGGTCGCTGAGCGACGTCCCCTCGTAACCCCGTTCCCAGAACAGATCCAGCGCCGTGCCGAGGGCGACGTCGGGGTCGAAGGTGCGCGGCCGGCCGCGAGTAGCCATCAGGTGAGTCTCCGCATTTGTTGGTCGACCGTTCAACTTTACCTTGACCGGCACGGAGCGGGCGTCGACCATTTGTTGGTCGATCGACAAACAAAAGGAGCAGTCATGCGCGCCTTGCAGCAGACGTCCCTCAACGGTCCGCGCGACCTGCGTCTGATCACCGACGCGCCGGTGCCGCGCCCCGGCCCGGGGGAGATCCTGATCCGGGTCGCCGCCGCCGGAGTCAACTTCGTCGACATCTCACAGGCCCGAGGCACCTTCGCCGGCGGCCCTCAGCCGCCATACACCGCGGGCATCGAGGGCGCCGGTCCGATCACCGCCGTGGGGGAGGGGGTCACGGGTCTGGAGCCCGGCGTCCACGTCATCGGCGTCGGGATCCGCGGCGGCGCCTTCGCCGAGTACATGGTGTTGCCCGCGGCGGGGGCGATCCCGGTGCCGGCCGGCTGGGCCGACCCGCAGGCGCTCGGCCTCGTCGTGAACTGGCCGACCGCCCTCGCGGCGCTCAAACCCCTCGGCGGTCTCACCGCCGGGCAGGCGGTGCTGATCCACGCGGCGGCCGGCGGGACCGGCCAGGCCGCGGTGCGGATCGCCAAGCACTACGGGGCAACGGTGATCGCCACGGCGTCGCCGGGCAAGCACGAGGTGGTCCGGGCGCTGGGCGCCGACCATGTCCTCGACTCCCACGACGCCGACCTCGCCGCCGAGGTCCGGCGCCTGACCGGTGGCGTGGGCGCCGACCTGGTGCTGGAGTCGGTCGGGGGCGCCGTCCTCGAAGCCGGCCTGGCCGCCGCCAAGAGAGTCACCGGCCGGGTCGTCGTCTATGGTCTGGCCGGCGGGCGGGCGACGGTGACCAACTGGGACCTGGTCTACCGGCACCAGGTCCAGGTCGTCGGCCTGAACATCGGCACCCTGATCCAGGCCGCGCCGCAGATCTTCGGCGAGATCATGGGCGAGTTGTTCGGTCTCGTGGCGGCCGGAGTGATCGGCCCCGGCGAGCCCACCGAGTACGAGCTGGCCGACGGGCCGAAGGCGCTCGCGGAACTGGAAGCGCGTACCACCGTGGGCAAGCTGGCCCTGCTGCCCTGACCAGGCCA
>NZ_JAOSZE010000071.1 GCF_025630775.1 Actinoplanes sp. KI2 | reverse complement strand
CAGGCGCGACCGCCAGGCGCGACCGCCAGGCGCGACCGGCTACCGGCGAGGGGCGACCGGGGCGCTCAGGCCGTCCGCGAAGAGCCGCTGGTCGATCTCGTTCAACGCCAGCCGCAGCGCGCCCAGCGCCACGCTGTCCGCGCCCAGTGTCGACGCGCGGACCTCGGGCACACGTAGGCAGAGCTTCTCCAGCTCGCGGCGCAGTGGGTCGAGCACCAGGTCGGCCGAGCGGGAGAAGCCGCCGCCGAAGACCACGACCTGCGGGTCGAGCGCGAGCACCAGGGCGGCGGTGCCGACGGCCAGGTCCTTCACATACCTGCCGACGGCGGTGCGGGCGTCCCGGTTGCCGTCGCGGGCCGCGGTGAAGACCCAGGCGGCCGCGTCGTCGTCGCTGACCGTGGGCGGGACGCCGGGGCATCGCTGCAGGTGGGAGGGGGCGGCCAGCCATTTCACGGCCTTCAGCGCGCCGATCTCGCCGGCCGCGCCGCCGTAGCCGCGGCGCAGCACGCCGTCGATGATCAGGCCGGCACCGGTGCGCATGCCGGCCAGCACGAAGACGATGTCGTTGGCGTCGTTCGCGGCGCCGCGCCAGCGCTCGGCCAGCGCGGCCAGCTTGCAGTCGTTCTCGACCACCACCGGGCAGGTGAAGCGACCGCTGAGGTGGGTGGGCAGGTCGACCGTCTGCCAGCCGGGCAGCGGGGTGAACAGCGTGGTCCTGCCGGTGGCGTCGACCGGGCCGGTGACGCCGACGGTGACCGCCCAGATGTCCTGCGCCGTCATGCCGGCGTCGCGCAGGCAGGTGGCCAGGATCTGGTCGAGCTTGGCGAGCCGCTCCGCCGGGTCGGCGTCGGCGGCGACCGCGATCCGGGAGGTGTGCACCACGTTGCCGTCCAGGTCGGCGATCAGCGCCAGTATCTTGTGGCCGCCCACGTCGACGCCGAGCACGTGCCCGGCGGTGGCCCGGAACCGGTAGCGGCGGGCCGGACGGCCGACCGTGCTGCTGCCGCCGGGCTCGACCACCGTGGCCCAGCCGCTGCTGACCAGGCCCTGGGCGATCACGTCGACGGCGGGCCGGGACAGGCCGGTCAGGTTGGCCAGCTCGGTGACCGTGGTCGGCGGCTGATCGCGCAGCGCCCGCACGACGGTCAGCGAGTTCAGCTCCCTCAGCCGGGCCAGATCCGTACCGCTCATGACCTGGTCTGTCACCGCTGCCCCTTGACGCTTGCCGTGGATCGTCCGCCAATATTGCTATGGAGTTTACAAAGTACGCGGGCCATCGCAAGCCCGTGACCATCGCGGTGGTGGGTGCCGGCCTGCGCGGGCGCGAGTATGCCCGGCTCGCCGAGAGGAGCGGGCGGGGGCGCGTGGTCGCGGTCGCCGAACCGGATCCGGCTCGGCGGTCGGCCTTCCAGCAGGCGTACGGGATGGAAAGGTCCTCGGTTTTCGAGGGATGGACCGATCTCGCGGCCGCACCCCGGATCGCCGACGTCGCGATCATCGCGACCCAGGACCGGCAGCATGCCGACCCCGCCGTGCGGCTGGCCGGCCTCGGCTACCACCTGCTGCTGGAGAAGCCGATGGCACCGACCGAGGCCGAGGCCCGCCGGATCGCGGACGCGGTGACGGCGGCCGGCGTGATCGGCGCGGTCTGCCACGTGCTGCGCTACACGAGCTACACCCGGGCGTTGAAGGCCCTGCTCGACGAGGGCCGGGTCGGTGAGCTCGTCAACGTGCAGCACCTCGAGCCGGTGGGCTGGTGGCATCAGGCGCATTCGTTCGTGCGCGGCAACTGGCGCAACAGCGCCGAGTCGGGCCCGATGCTGCTGACCAAGTCGTGCCACGACCTGGACTGGCTGGCGTATCTGCTCGGTGGCGCACCCACCTCGGTGGCGTCGTTCGGCGGCCTGGCCCATTTCCACCCCGGCAAGAAGCCGGACGGTGCCGCCGCCCGCTGCCTCGACTGCGCGGTCGAGTCCACCTGCCCGTACTCGGCCAAGCGGTTGTACCTGGCCTGTGTCGACGACGACGAGCTGGCCGAGTGGCCGCTGCCCGCGGTGACCGCCGAGCGATCCCGGGAGGCGGTGCTGCTCGCGCTGCGCGAGGGGCCGTACGGCCGCTGCGTCTACGACTGCGACAACGACGTGGTGGACAACCAGGTCGTAGCCATGCAGTACGCCTCCGGCCTGACCGCGACGTTCACGATGACCGCCTTCACTCCGATGCAGCGCCGCCGGACGAGGCTGTTCGGCAGCCACGGCTGCATCGACGGTGACGGCCGTTTCCTGCGGGTGACCGATTTCCGCACCGGCGAGACGGAGACGATCGACGCCGGCAGCACCACCGGGGCCGGTCACGACGGCGGCGACGGCGGCCTGGTCGACGCGCTGCTGGCCGCCGTCGGCGACGGCGACCCGGCCCGGCTGAGCTCGACCATGGCGGCCAGCCTGGACTCGCACCGCGTGGTGTGGGCGGCGGAGCGGGCCAGGCTGACCGGCACGGTGGTGACCTTGTGACTACTGGAAGGAGAAGCTGTCGATGCTGATGGCGCCGTTGCCGCCGTACCAGAAGCCCATCGCGAGCTGCGCCGGGCTGGTGCGGCTGATCCCGTTCGCGGCCATCGGAATCTTGATGTCCTGATAGCTGCCGGTCAGCACGGGATGGCCGCCACCGTCCAGGACGTAGTCCCCGAAGACCTTGGTGACCCCGCCGAGGCTGAGGTTGAAGTCCGCGGCGCTGCCGCCCTTGATCCGGACGACCAGGTAGGTGTACTTCGACAAATCCGTGTTCACATCGCTGCCGAACCACCCGCAGTTGTTGTACTGCAGGGTGAGCGAACCGCCGCTCACCACACCGCTGCCGCCGCCGTTGAGGAAGCAGTTGCCGCCGGTCCACTTGCCGAGGTCGTTCTGCGCCGCCGACGGATAGGGCGGCGTCCCGTCGTAGTCGTCGAGGATCAGCCCGGCCGGGGTGCTGCCGCCGCCGGTGGTGACGGTCAGCGCGGCCGAGGCGGCCGAGGTGTTGCCGGCCGCGTCGTAGGCCTGGATCGCGTACGTGTACGACGTCGACGCGGCGAGGCCGCGGTCGGTGTACGAGGTGCCGGTCGTGGTGGCGATCGGGGCGCCGCCGCGCAGGATCCGGTAGCCGGTCACGCCGACGTTGTCGGTCGACGCGTTCCAGCTCAGCGAGACGCTGTCCGCGGTCTGGGCCGGCGACGCGAGCCCGGTCGGCGTGGACGGTGGCGTCGTGTCCGTCCCGCCGCCGCTGCCGACGCTCAGGCCGCCGAGGCCGAGCCAGCCGTCGGCGTTCTGGGTGGCGTTGCCGAAGCGCAGCTTCTTCGCGTTCGCGCTGATCGCCTCGAGCGGGTTCCGGACCCGCATGACGAGCTGGTAGGAGCCGCTCGGGACGTCGGCGAGGCTCACCGACGACTGGAAGTACTGCGGGTAGCCGTAGTCCAGGTAGGTCGGGTCGGCGCCCACGTTCCAGTCCGGGAAGGCCCGGATCTTCAGCGGCATGACCGTGCGCAGATCCCACGGCGTGTCCCAGGTCTTCACGACCGCGCCGGCCGAGCTCTTGAGGCCGAGCGAGACCGGCCACGGGTAGTAGAACGGGGCGACGCCGTTGTTGGCGAGGGTGACGCCGACGGTGGCGGTCGAGCCGGTGACCGAGTTCGGGTAGTACGCGTGGGTGGCCGTCAGGTCGTACCCCATCAGCCGGACCGCGGCCGCGACGTTCGGATCCGACGGTGAGTAGCTCTGGCTGCTTTGGTTGATCTTCCAGGTGGTGTGCTCGAGCTCGATGCAGGCCTTCATGTTGTCGACCTGCCCGGAGCCGCCGGGCCAGGCGGTGAACGCCGAGCTCTGGATCTCCGGGCGCACCTCGCCGCCCATCGAGTCGGTGCGCCACTTGTTCTCGACGCCCTGGTTGAGGGCCCGCTGCAGTTGGGCGTAGGAGGCGCCGCCCATCGACTGCGGCAGGGTGACGCCGGCCAGTGGCGAGCCTTCCTTGTAGCAGAACGAGTCGTCGTGGTAGCCGATGTCGCGGCCGTTCGCGGCGCCGCCGGCCGAGTCCGGGTAGCGGATCTCCAGTTTGGTCCGGCTGAACGCGGTGTCGAAGGCCTGGACGATCTGCGCGGCGTGCGCGTCGGTCGGCATCAGGTTGGGGTAGCCGTCGGCGGTGTCGGTGTCGAACGGCCAGGTGTGCCACTCGCCCCACAGGCCGACCAGGCCGAGGTGGATGAAGCCGATCCGCGGGTCGCCGTCGTAGCGGGCCCCGAACGCGGCGACGAACCTGCCGACGGCGTCGAGCAGGTACGGGCTGTCGTAGTCCGGCGAGACGGTCCCCCAGTACGTGTTGTTGCGGTACGTGACGTGCCCGTCGAAGCAGTGCGGGATGGCGTTGCCCGGATGGCTGCCGGTGCCGCCGGGGTACTCCATGTAGAAGCGGATCGCGGCCTGGTTGCCGTACGAGGCGATCTCGTTCAGCGCGTTGTCCACGATGGACCAGTTGTAGCTGCCGCAGTCGGTGGCGCTGGTCATCACCTCGGACAGCCCGAAGTAGCTCCAGGCCAGCGAACGCGGATAGCCGAGGCTCTGGTCCTCGCCGGGGAAGTAGAACCGGGCGAAGCCCTTGAGCGGGTTGTCCAGCGGACCGGGCGCGGCGGCGAGGGGATGGTCGGTCAGGGACGGGTCGGGCGCGGCGGGCGGGGCCGGCCGCGGTGGCGGTCCGGCAGGGGCGGCGGCCGCGCCGTGCGGGACGAGAAGGATCGCGGCGGCGACCACACAGAGAGTGACGAGTCGGGCGGAGCGCATGGAGGACCTCGCATTCCATTACGAAGAGGTGTTGACAAAGTTTCCATGAGCTTCATCATTATTAGCGGTCGCCCAGCCCGCGCCGCAAGACATGAATCTCGAAGATCTTCGATCGATGAAAGAGGCCGATCGTGACGACTGCGCTTGCCGCCCCACCCCGGACCGCGCCGGTCGCCGCCGGCCCGCGACGCCGCGACGACCGGCGCGCGGCCTGGCTGTTCCTGCTGCCGGTGCTGTTCGGCTTCGCGGTGTTCTACCTGTACCCGACGATCCGCGGCGCCTGGTTCTCGCTCACCGACTACAGCCTGCTCAACACCGCGGGCTTCGTCGGCACCGACAACTACGCCCAGCTGGCCACCGACCACCAGTTCTGGAACTCGATGCGGGTCACCGGCTACTACGTGGTGCTCAACATCGGCTCGCAGACGCTGATCGCCCTCTGCCTCGCCGCGCTGATGCACCGGCTGACCCGCTCGGTGGTCCTGCGGGCGACGCTGCTGCTGCCCTGGCTGGTGCCGAACGTGACGGTCGGCCTGCTGTGGATGTGGCTGCTCGACGCGAACCTCGGCTTCGTCAACCACCTGCTGACCGCGCTCGGGCTGAGCAACCAGGGCTTCCTCACCGACCCGCGGCTGGCGATGCCGTCGATCGCGCTGATCAACACCTGGGCCTACACCGGATACACCGCGCTGTTGCTGTACGCCGGGATGCTGCAGATACCCCAGCACCTGTACGAGAGCGCCGCCCTGGACGGCGCCGGCGAGCTACGGATGTTCCGCCAGATCACGCTGCCGCTGCTGCGACCCGTACTCGCGCTGGTGCTGGTGGTGTCGCTGATCGGATCGTTCCAGATCTTCGACACCGTCGCGGTCACCACCAAGGGCGACCCGGCCGGCGCCACCCGGGTCATCTACCTCTACATCTACGAGCAGGCCTTCCGGTACTTCCACATGGGCTACGCGTCCGCGGCGGCGATGGCGCTGGTCCTCGTCCTCGGCCTGCTCACCTACGTGCAGATGCGGCTGCTGCGCGCCTCCCGCTCCGACCTGGCCTGAGGGGGCTGACATGAGACCGAGACCCGGCCGCTTCGCGGGCTGGACCATCCTGATCGTGTTCCTGGTCCTCACGATCTTCCCGTTCTACTGGATGATCCGTACGGCGATCACCCCCGCCGGCGACATCTTCACCGACAGCACGAACCTCCTGCCCCAGCACCCCACGATGATCAATTTCTGGCGGGTGCTGGGCCTGGTCGACACCCCGACCGCGATCAAGGCCGGCGGGTCCGGCGCGAAGATCAATTTCCTGCGGTACACGCTGAACTCCGGGATCTACTCGCTGAGCATCGCCGCCGTCCAGACGTTCTGCTGCGCGATGGCCGGGTACGCCTTCGCCCGGCTCCGCTTCCCCGGCCGGGACCTGCTGTTCGGGCTGCTCGTCGCGGCGCTGATGGTCCCGCCGATCTTCACGCTGCTGCCCAACTTCACGCTGGTGAAGAACCTCGGGCTGATCGACTCGTACGCCGGCATGGTCGCACCGTCGCTGCTGATGACCCCGTTCGCCGTCTTCTTCCTCCGCCAGTTCTTCCTCTCCGTGCCCCGCGAGGTCGAGGAGGCCGCGGTCATCGACGGCGCCGGCCGGTGGGGCATCTTCTGGCGGGTGGTCATGCCGATGAGCCGCGGGCCGCTGATCACCATCGCGCTCACCACCGCGGTGTGGGCCTGGAAGGACTTCCTGTGGCCGCTGCTGGTCGGCCGCGGGGAGCAGACCCGGCTGCTGACCGTGGCGCTCGGCGTCTTCCGCCAGCAGTCCCCCAACACCCAGCCGGACTGGACCGGGCTGATGGCCGCGTCCGCGCTCTCCGTGCTGCCCGTTCTCGCGCTGCTCGTCTTTCTGGGCAGGCGCCTCGTCCAGTCGCTCAACTTCACCGGAATCAAATAAGCGAAAGGAAACTCCCGTGCTCCGTCGATCCCTGGCGGCGGCGCTGACCGCTGCTGCCCTCATCACACCCCTGGCCGCCTGCTCGAACGGTTCCGCATCGGACGGCGGCGGGCCGGTCACCCTCACCTACTGGCTCTGGGACGACAAGCAGCAGCCCGCCTACCAGGCGTGCGCCGACGCGTTCAGCAAGGCCAACCCGACCATCACCGTGAAGATCTCGCAGACCGCCTGGGACCAGTACTGGCAGAACCTGACCACCCAGCTGGCCAGCGGCAGCGCCCCGGACGTGTGGACCGACCACGCGTCGTACTACCCGCAGTTCGTCACCAGCAACCAGATCCTCGACATCCAGCCGTACGTGGACCGGGACAGGGTCGACCTCGGCCGGTACCAGGCGGGCCTCGCCGACCTGTTCACCAAGGACGGCAAGCGGTACGGCCTGCCGAAGGACTGGGACACGATGGCCGTCGTCTACAACACCAAGCTGGTCAAGGACACCACCGGCCTCGACAACCTGACCTGGAACCCGGCCGACGGCGGCACCTTCGAGAAGGCCATCGCCGCGGCCACCGTGGACGCCAACGGGCACCACGGCTCGGACCCCGGCTTCGACAAGAACCACGTCAAGGTGTACGGGTTCCTGCCCGAGTGGGCGGACGGCGCCCAGGGCCAGAACGGCTGGGGCGACCTGGCCGCGTCGACCGGTTTCACGTACCTCGACAAGAACCCGTGGGGCACGCACTACAACTACGACGACGCCAGGCTGGCCGACACGATCAACTGGTTCAAGCACCTGATCGACGCCGGCTACGCGCCCAAGTTCGACAAGCAGTCCACGCTCAGCCGGGACGCGGTGATGGAGTCGGGCACCGGCGCATTCACCATCGCCGGCTCCTGGACCATCGGCACCTACCTCGGCGACGGCGCCAAGCAGAAGTACGCCTTCGCCCCACTGCCTTCCGGCCCGACCGGCCGCAAGAGCGCGATCAACGGCCTGTCCGACGCCATCTACGCCGGCACCAAGCACCCCGACCAGGCCTGGGCGTGGGTGAAATACCTCGGCTCGCCGGACTGCCAGAACCTGGTCGGCGACAAGGCGGTGGTCTTCCCGGCCGTCAAGTCCGGCACCGAGAAGGCCCTCGCCGCGCACCAGGCGGCCGGCCGCGACGTGCACGTCTTCACCGACGAGGCGACCGCACCGAACGGCACCTTCGTCCTGCCGATCACCGACCACGGCAACGAGGTGAGCCAGACCGTGCAGGACGCGATCCAGTCGGTCGTGCTCGGCCAGGCACCGGCCGCGGACGCCCTGAAGAAGGCCAACGACCAGGTCAACGCCCTGTTCAAATAGCAACACCCCCTATTTAGGAGAATCGATGGCTGAGCTCGTGCGGCTCGACGGACGTCCCTTCGCCCTGCACCACAGCGGCGATCCGACCACGCGGCCCGTGCCCGGCGGCGTCCTGCTTCCCCCGGGCCGCGTCGCGATCCTGCACGGGCTCGGCGACGCCTCCTTCTACCGGCACGGGCAGAACTCGTGGAGCCCGACCGGGTGGCGGCGGCTGAGCGAGCCGCCGCTGCGCGTACCCAACCCCGTCCGGCTGGTCACCGCGGACGATCCCGCCTTCGACGACCCGGCACGTCATCACGGGTCGGCCGTCGCCGCGCTGCGGGGCGACGACGGCCGGACCCTGCTGCTCGGCGCGCTCGGCCTGGACACCCCGAGGCTCACGGCGGACCGGGACACCCTGGCCGGGTGGTACGCCGCCGGCGGCGACGACTGGTTTCTCGCGTACGGGCCGGAGCAGGAGGTGTTCGCGGCGTACGCGAACCAGCTGGCCGAACGCTTCGGGGCCGGCACGCGCACGGCCGGCAACGTCTGGTGCAGCTGGTACGCGTACTACGAGACCATCACCGAGACGCAGCTGGCCAAGGACGTCGCCGACCTGGCCGGCCTGCCCTTCGACGTGGTGCAGATCGACGACGGCTGGGAGGAGCTGGTCGGCGACTGGCAGCCGAACGCCAAGTTCCCGAGCGGCATGCGGGCGCTCGCCGACCGGATCGCCGACGCCGGCTTCACCCCCGGGCTGTGGCTCGCCCCGTTCATCGCGCTCCCGCACTCGAAACTGGCCACCACGCGACCGGAGCTGCTCCTGCGGGACCACACCGGCGAGCCGGTGGTGGCCGGCCACAACTGGGGCGGCCCGTACTACGCCCTGGATCTGTCCCGGGAGGACGCTCGCGCGCAGGTGGCCGGCCTCGTGCGTACGGTGGTCCGGGATTGGGGTTTCAAGTATTTGAAGTTGGACTTCATCAACGCGGCGGCCCGCCCGTCGGAGAGCGTCTACCGGTCGGCGCTGGAGCTGGTCCGGCAGGTCGCCGGCGACGACGTCTACCTGCTCGGCTCGGGCGCGATCCTGCTGCCCTCGCTGGGCCTGCTCGACGGCATCCGCACCGGCCCCGACGTGGCGCCGATGTGGGACAACTACGCGTCGGCCGACCCGTCCGACGCCACCGCCCGCAACGCCGTGGTCAACACCGTCCACCGGCTGTGGCAGTCCACCCTGGTCGAGGTCGACCCGGACGTCGTCTACTTCCGCAGCAAGCTCAACCTGCTCACCCCGCAGCAGATCCGCTGGCTGCGCGACCTGGCCGACGTGTGCGGCTTCCGGGCCGTCTCCGACCCGCCGAGCTGGCTGACCCCGGCCGAGATCGAGGAGATGCGCGACTACCTGGACGCCAAGCCGGTGATCCGGCGGCTGGGCCGGTATCGCTTCACCATCGACGGCCGGGACGTGGATTTCGGGCCCGCGGTCGCCACCGGCGGCCAGCTCTACCCGATCTCGTGATCACCCTGCCGGCGCTCCGCCACCGGCGCATCCTCGAGTTGCTGGCGGAGCGGGACTTCCTCACCATCACCGAGGCGCGGGCCGCCACCGGCGCCTCGGCCTCGACCACCCGCCGGGACCTCGCGGCGCTGGCGGCGGCCGGCGCCCTCACCCGGATCCGTGGCGGAGCCGCGAGGACGCGGGCGCGGGCGACTTCTGCGATCATCTCCCGGTGAGCTCGCGCGTATTCTCCCGGTCGGACGTCCTGGTACTTCTCGGCAGCGTGGTGGCGGTCGCGGCCGCCGGCGTCGCCCGCTACGCCGGGGCCCCCGCGGTCCTGGCCTTCGTCGTGGCCGGGGCGGCGGTGGCGTTGCTGGCCTCGGTGGTGGGCCGCAGCGTGGAGCAGCTCGGCGACCGTTTCGGCCCGGGCGCGACCGGCGTTCTGCAGAGCGCGCTCGGCAACCTCCCCGAGCTGTTCATCGGCTTCTTCGCGCTGCAGGCCGGCCTGATCGCCGTCGTACAGGCCGCGATCATCGGGTCCATCCTGTCGAACATCCTGCTGGTGCTCGGGCTGTCGTTCCTCGTCGGTGGTCTGCGCAACGGCCCGCAGCGCTTCGACTCCGAGCGGGCCCGCACCTCGGCGATCCTCATGGTGCTCGCCGTGGCGGCGCTGGTGCTGCCCAGCCTGGCGCAGTACGTCCACGCCCCGGCCGCGCCGCACGAGCGTGAGCTCTCGCTGATCGTCTCCGTGGTGCTGCTCGGGGTCTTCGCGCTGTCGCTGCCGGCCGCGCTGAAGCGCGCGCCGGTCTCCCATGATCCGGTCGAGGCCGAAGGCGAGGTCTCCGGCACGAGGTGGCCGCTCTGGCTCGCGGTGACCCTGCTGGCCGCGTCCAGCGTGGTGGCGGCGCTGGTCTCCGACTGGTTCGTGCACGCGCTGGAGCCGGCCATCGAGGCGCTGGGCATCTCGCAGGCGTTCGCGGGTCTGGTCATCGTGGCGATCGCCGGCAACGCCATCGAGAACGTGGTGGGGATCCAGCTCGCCTACCGCAACAAGGCCGACTTCGCGATGGCCGTGATCATCCAGAGCCCGCTGCAGATCGCCCTGGTCCTCGCGCCCGCGCTCGTGCTGCTGAGCCTGCTGACCGCCACCACGCTGACCCTGGTGTTCGCCCCGATGCTGGTCGTGGCCGTCGCGGTGACCGTGATCGCGGTGGCGTTCGTCGTCTTCGACGGCGAGTCGACCTGGCTGGAAGGGGTGACGCTGATCGCCCTGTACGCGATCATCGCCACCGCCTTCTGGTGGGGCTAGGGCCTAGGAAGCCTCGGGGGCCGAGGTGAGCAGATAGTCGTCGGCGTCCTGGCTCCAGCGCAGGCCCACCGAGCCGCTGGTCGCCGCCGCCTTGGTGAACTGCAGGAAGCTGCGGTAGCCCAGCTTCTTCTCGCTGAAGTCCGGTGCCGCCTTGCGCACCTTGTTCTTCAGGCCGGACAGGGCCACCGTGCCGTCGCTGCCGGCCTCGTCGCGGACCACCGCGCGCAGCAGCGCGAAGGCCGCCTCGCGGTCGCCGTGCTCGGGCAGGGTGACCTCGGGGTCGCCCTTGGCCGCGCCGCTCGCCAACTCGACCACGTTGTGGCCGGCCAGGTGGCGCAGCAGCTCGCCGAAGGCGCGGAAACCGTAGTCGGCCTCGTTGAAGGTCGGGTCCTTGCGCAGCAGCGTGCGCTTCAGCGTGGACGCGGTCACCGCGCCGTTCGAGCTGCTCTGCAGGCCGGCGACGGTCTGCGCGACCAGCGAGGCGAGCGCGTCGACGTCGCGCGGCGCCGGCGGGGCGGCGGGCGGCGGCGAGGCCGGGCGGTCCGGCTTCGAGCGGGCCGGCGGGGCCGGCACCTCGACGCCCTCGAGGCGGTCGTAGAAGAGGAACTCGTCACAGGCGGCCGGCAGCAGCAGCGAGGTGGACTTCTCCACCCCGACGCCGATCACCCGCTTGTTCAGCTCGCGCAGCTTGTCGACCAGCGGCGTGAAGTCGCTGTCGCCGGTGCACAGCACGAACGTCGAGATGTAGTCGCGCTCGAAGGCCAGCTCCAGCGCGTCGACCGCCATCTTGATGTCGGCCGCGTTCTTGCGCGAGGCGCCCATCCGCTGCGGTATGTCGATCAGCTCGACGTGCGACCGGGTCAGCATGCGCCGGTCCTCGTCGAAATACGACCAGTCCGCGTACGCCCGGCGCACCACCACCCGGCCCCGCTCAGCGAGCGCGTCGGCGACCGGGCGCAGGTCGAAGGACAGGCCTCCGAGGTGCTCCCGGGCGCCGATCGCCAGGTTCTCGTAGTCCAGGAACAGGGCGATGCGCTCCTCTTGATCCACGTCGGTCAGGGTACGCCGCCGGCCAGCCCCGCAACGTGCTCCGGTGCGAAGAACTCGGCCGGGGCGGTGACGCCCGAGTTGAGCCGGGCGAAGGCGTCCATCGCCGGCTGCTTCCCGGCGATCGCCGAGACCAGCTGGATCATCTGCTCGTCCGGCGGCTGCAGCGACGCGATGCCCAGCGTCATCCGGTAGACCGGCATCGCCCGAGCGTCCCGGCCGGCCTGGTAGCCGGCCAGCGCGTCGTCGTACGGTGTCGAGCCGCCCAGCGCCGCGTCGAGCGCGTCGGCCAGCAGCTCGGCGTCCAGGAACGCGTCGGTGATGCCCTGGGCGGTGATGAAGTCCCGGCTGTACCCGGAGTCGCCGACCAGCGCCCAGCCCGGCCCGTACGGGACCCGGAAGTAGTTGGGCACCGACGAGCCGGCGAACTTCGCCACGCGCTCGGCGTCCCGGATGCGCTCGGCGAACGCCGGGGCCAGCTCGAAGGTCCGCATCAGCTCGCCCTCGACGTCGTCCCGGTGCGCGGCCAGCTCGGCGTGCGGCCAGCCCCCGATGACCAGGGTGAGGTCGTCGTTGGTCGGGCACACCGCCCAGCCGCGGCCGGGCCGGCTGTAGGCCTCGAACGTGTCGGTCGGCAGGTTGCTCCAGTACGAGTAGTAGGCGACGGTCAGCGCCGGCACGTCCTCGTAGGCTGCCGCCTGCACGGCCCTGGCCACCATCGAGTTGCGCCCGTCCGCACCGATCACCACGCGGGCCCGCTCGAGCTGACCGTTGCCGCCCCGGACCCCGGTCACCACGCCGTCCTCGACCAGCACCTCCTCCACGCCGAAGCCCTCGCGGACCTCCGCGCCGGCCGCCGCGGCCGCGTCGACGAGGATCTTGTCGAGCAGCTGGCGGCGCGGGGCATACGCGTACGGGGAATCGGTCGTGCCCGGCGCACCCGCCAGGGTGATCGGACCGAAGTCGAACGAGTACCGCCCGACCGGCGGGCACCCGGTGGCCACGACCTGGTCGAGCAGGCCCCACCGGCCCAGGGCCGAGACGCCCGGCGGGTGGATGACGTGGGTGGAGACGGTGTCGCTGGGGAAGGTGGCCCGGTCGACCAGGAGCGTCCGGTAGCCACGGCGGGCAAGCAGCATGGCGAGCGGTGAGCCGGCGCAGCGCGCCCCCACCACGATGGCGTCGTGCATCAGGCCATAGTGGAGGAGATCAACGGGCCGGGCAACGGCCGTACGGGCAGGCATGGGCGGCGTCCCGCGGGGTAATCCGGGGATCATGTCGCTCGCCACGATCCGCACGGACGTCCCCGCCCGGCTCGACCGGCTGCCCTGGGCCCGCTGGCACTGGATGATCGTCATCGGGCTGGGCACCGTCTGGGTCCTGGACGGGCTCGAGGTGACGATCGTCGGCAACCTCTCCGGCCGGTTGTCGGAGCCGGGCAGCGGCCTGGACATCACCCAGAGCCAGGTCACCGGCGTGGGCGCGGCGATGTACGTGGCCGGCGCCTGTTGCGGCGCGCTGTTCTTCGGCTGGCTCACCGACCGGTTCGGCCGCAAGAAGCTCTTCATGATCACACTCGGCGTCTACCTGTTCGGCACCGCGATGACCGGGCTCTCCTTCGCGGTCTGGTGGTTCTTCCTGTTCCGCTTCATCACCGGGGCCGGCATCGGCGGCGAGTACGCGGCGATCAACTCGGCGATCGACGAGCTGATCCCGGCCAAGCACCGCGGCCGGATCGACCTGATGATCAACGGGAGCTACTGGGCGGGCGCGGCGGTGGGCGCGCTGCTCACCGTGCCGATCCTCACCCAGCTCCCGGTGAGCTGGGGCTGGCGGGTCGCGTTCGGGATGGGCGTGCTGCTCGGCCTGGTGATCCTGCTGGTCCGGCGGCACGTGCCGGAGAGCCCGCGGTGGCTGTTCATCCACGGCCGCGGCGACGAGGCGGAGGCGCTGGTGCGCGGCGTCGAGGAGGAGGTCGAGCGGGAGGACCACGTCACCCTCGACCCGGTCGACACCACCATCGAGATCCACCAGCGGCGCACCATCGGCTTCGGCATGATCGCGAAGACGCTGGTCAGCCGGTATCCGAGGCGGGCCGGCCTGGGGCTGGCGCTCTTCGTGGGGCAGGCGTTCCTCTACAACGCGATCACTTTCGGGTACGCGCAGATCCTGCAGACGTTCTTCCAGGTGCCCTCGGGCAACACCGGCTACTACTTCGCGGTCATCGCGGTCGGGAACCTGCTGGGGCCGCTGCTGCTGGCGCCGCTGTTCGACACGGTCGGCCGGAAGGTCATGATCACCGGCACGTACGTCCTCTCCGGGGTTCTGCTCCTGGCGACCGCCTGGCTGTTCGGCCAGGGCGTGCTGACCGCGACCACGATGACGATCTGCTGGTGCGTGGTGCTGTTCTTCGCCTCGGCCGGCGCGTCCTCGGCCTACCTGACGGTCAGCGAGATCTTCCCGATGGAGACGCGGGCCCTGGCCATCGCGTTCTTCTACGCGGTCGGCACCGCGGCCGGCGGCATCACCGGCCCGCTGCTCTTCGCTCACCTGGTCGGCACCGGCGAGGTCGGCGACACGGTCACCGCGTTCGTCATCGGCGCCCTCGTGATGATCGCCGGTGGGCTGGTGGAGGCGGTGCTCGGCGTGCGAGCGGAGCGCAGGAGCCTCGAGGAGATAGCCGCACCGCTCACCGCGACGCAGTCCTGACCTCGGGTTCATTCGGCGAGGATGATTCACCGACGCGGCGGGTCCCCAACACTGACGGCACCCTGCGAACCATGAGGAGTGTCAATGTTTGAGGGACGCATGCTCGTGCCCGAGCGCAGCAAGTACTGGTGGGTCGAGTTGCTGGCCGGGTTCGGCTGGCTCGTGGTCGCCTGGCTGGTGCTGCGTGCGAACGTGACCTCGCTGGCCACGGTCGGTCTGCTGCTGGGGGTGCTGTTCATCGTGGCCGGCCTCAACGAGGCGTTCGTGGCCACCATGGTGAGCGGCGGCTGGAAGGTGATGCACTGGGTGATCGCCGTGATCCTTCTGCTCGGCGGTCTGTGGGCGCTGTTCCGCCCGGTCAACACGTTCTTTGCCCTGGTCTCGGTGCTGGGGCTGGTGTTGCTGCTGGAAGGCGCTTTCGAGATCGTCCGGGGCATCACCTCACGCGGGGACAATCCCTACTGGTGGCTGGGTCTCGTGTCCGGCGTGCTGCTGATCCTGCTGGCCCTCTGGGTGTCCGGTTCGGACCGCATCTTCAACCTCCATGCACGCGCTTTCCTGGTGCTGTTCTGGGTCGGCCTGATGGCACTGATCCGCGCTGTCACGGCGATCGTCCTGGCCTTCGCGATCCGTCGTGCGGACCGGGCACCGGCGCCCGTGTGAGCCCCTTTGATCGGCGCCTTTTCAGGCGGCGCGTTCTCAGCCTGCGTCGATCGTGCTGCTGCGAGACTCCCGCCATTCGGCGAGGTCGCGCAGCAGCCAGGCAAGGCCGTAGAGGGTGAAGGAGACCAGGAACCAGGCGAACGCGAAGCCGGCCCCCACCTTCGCGTACTGCCCGCCGCCGCGGAGGAACAGCACGCCTATCACCACGGCCACCACCATCGTCAACGGCAGCAGGGGCTGCCGGCTGGGGTGCGGGTAGCGATCACGCATCGACGTTCCTCGTCTTCAGTGCGGTGGGTGTTGAACTCGCCGCTCAGTGCCAGCCCGGCCGAGCAGTCCAACTCGCCCGGGGCCAGTTGGGTGTGCGACGGTCGCCAGAGTGTCACATCCCCCGGGGCAGCGACACGAGCGACGACGCAGTCGTACTGACTGGCGCGCAGCGCCACCCCGGCGATGCCGTCCTGAACGGCGAAATCCTGGCGGATGGCCGGGTCGAGCTTCAGTCCGGCCACCGCGGCGCGGACGGCGGACTCGTTCGGGCCGACGGGCTTCAGGGCGCTCTCGAGGCGCTCGTCGACGCCCTGCAGGGACGGGTCTTGGGTAACCGGCAGCGGTGCTCCCGCCGGGCAGTCGATGTCGTCGTCGCGGCTGTCCTCCTTCGGGCCCATCTGAAGACGGAAGCAGATCGGCACGTCGGCCTGCTGGAGCACGACGTGGTCGAAGCCGCGCGCCACGCCGTGACCGGTCACCTCAAGAATCAGGGTCACGCCGGTCTGCCAGTGGGCCTGGCCGGTGACCGAGAGGACCTGGACGTCGGGGTGCTGGCCGGCCGAGTGCAAGTAGTCGCCGGCTTGGTAGAGGTGATCGCGGTCGAACTGGGCGAGCACGTCGTCGACCTTCTTTGCCGCGTCGAACGCCGCCGTGTGGTGGATCTGCCAGTCCGGCTGACGCTGGACGTGCTGCTGGTACCGCCACGCGCCCGCCGCCGCGACGCCGAGCACCAGGACGGTCGCGCCGAGCCCGATCCACTTCGTTCTCCCCCGCATAGCCGGATTATGTCGCGGACAGCTCGGCGGCCAGACCCGGGACCCATCGATGGAGGTCATCCGTTGTGGTTCCGAGACCGAAACCGGCGCGGCGCCGCGTGCGCGTCAGTCGAGAAGCCATCCACTGACCGATGAGACCGCCGGCGTCAGAGCCGCCACCAGGGTCAGCAGCGTGACAAGCGTGCCGCCGACCAAAGCGGCGGTCAGTGCGCGGCGGCCGCGAGCGTAGCCGCGCAGCAGGACAGTCCCGGACGTCAGCAGCATCAACGGCGCCACGAACACCGCTGTCGTCACGGTCATCGTCACCGGCACCGCCCAGCTCCAGCCGGCCATGATGTCGGCATTCGCGGTGAACGAGTCGCCGGCCGACGGTATGTACCAATGACCGGCGAATCCGGCGGCGTGCGTCAGCGCCAGGAACACGCTCAGGCCGTACCACACGGCGTATCCATACTGCGCCGCAGCCAGAAGCCACCCACCGCTCCGGCGGTCGGCCGGAGCTCCCGTACGAGCCGGCGTCAAGGTCACGACCGAACCCTAGCGGCCCCTCGCCAACGTGAGTAGTAGGCCATTGGGGGCAGCGCGCCAAGATCATGCCGACTACTCTGCACGCCGTGTCGTCATCGTCGAGCGCCCTGCGAGCGCTGGTGGGGAATGCCGCAGCCGGCTACCGGGTGTCCTTGGCGCATCCTCGGCAGCTGCTGGGCTGTGTGCTGCCCATGCTGGCGCCCACGCTGATCGGGCTGGCCGTGCTGGACCTGCTGCTGGGCCGCAACCATACGACGATCGTCAACGGCGTTTCCGTGATCGACGGCCTGGCCGGTGCGACGCGGGCCCGGGCGGAGCTCGGCCTGATCGTGGCGTTCTGGCTGCTCGCCCTTCCCGCTGCGACGCTCGCCTTGACGGGCGCCGAGCGCGGGCACGCGGTACGCCCGATCAAGGCGATCCTCGCCGCCGTCCGGCACCTCCCCGCGCTCGTCGTCGGCCTGTGCGTCGCGACCGGCGCGACCTTCCTGTCACTGTGGGTAGCCACCGGTCTCGCCGGCGCGGTCGGCGGCGGCCTGGTTGGTCTCCTCCTGGTGCTGGGCGCGCTCGTGGTCGCGGGCCTGGTAGCGGCGCGGATCCTGGTCGGCTCGATCTCGCACCTGGCCGGCGGCGCCGGCTGGGCGTTCACCCGCGGGCAGGTGGCCGGCACCGCCGGGGCGTTCCTGCTGGGTGGCGTCGCCGTTCCGTTGCTGCTGGCACATCCGGGCGATGCGATCCGCGCCGCGGTAGCCGTGCCCGTGGTGGGACAGGTGATCGATGCGCTGCTGCTGATCGCGTTGACCGCCGTGCAGGCCGGCATCCTGGCGCACATCCTCGTGCAGCGGAGTGACCCGACGCACTCGGCGGCGATCGATGCCCGGCTGCTCGAGCTGTCCGGCCGGCCGGTGCGCCTGCCCGGCGTGGCGATCACGGCGGCGGCGATCACGATCGCGATGCTGGCACCGGCCGGCATCGCCGCGGCGAACCCGTTCGGTGCTTCGACCGTACGCTCGCACTCCGACGCCCCGGGTGGCGTGGCGGCGATAGCCTGGCCGCCCGGCCGGCATCCGGTGCTGGCGACCATCGGCGGCGCCCGGTTCTGCGACAACGATGTGTGTGACCGCTACGTCGCCCACAACGGCGCGCCGACCGTGATGGACGGCCACGGCAACGCCTCGATCAGCGCGGACGGGACCGCCGTGGTCTCCGCGACACTGTCCGGCGGACGCGACAGCGGCGGCCCGTTCATCAACTACGGCCGGTGCACCCGCGCCGGATGCAGCCAGGCGTGGCTGCCCGCTCGCGCCTCGGCCAAGGAGCGCTTCGAGTGGCCCGAGCTGGCCGTCGCCATTGCTCCCGACCAGGCCATCTGGTTCGTCCTGGCGACGCCTTCCGCCGACGACACACCGGGAAGGGCCACCTACCGGATCGGCTTCGTCCGATGCGCGCAGGTGGGGTGTCCGCAGCCGCAGCGGTTCGACGGCGGCACCGTGCAACGCACCGTGGGCGACGGCACCGACAACCGGCAACCCGCCCGGCTCACGATCGGTGCGGACGGCCGGCCGCTCGCGACCATCCGGACCGGGGTTCGGGCCGCGCTGGTGACCTGCGATCCGGTCACCTGCGCTCATCTCCGGAGCACCTGGGTGTTCGCCGGTCCGTCCCGCGCCGCCTGGGTGGCCCCGGCCACCCCTGCCGAGCCGGTAGTCACGTTCCAACCGGATGCGCTGCGTATCGGCGACCAGGGCGTGCCGCTGTTCAGCAACGGGGTTCCGGCCTGGTCGGGCACGGTGGCGGTCGGCGGGGGCCGGGTCTACGCCACCGCGGCCGAGCCGTTGCGGCCCCGCAAGCAGGGACTGCACATCACGATCGGCACATCGGCCGAGTCCGAGCAGCCCGAGCAGCCCGAGCGCTGGCAGCAGGTGCTGTGGCGCTGCGACCCGGCGCACTGCGAACGGCAGGTCCTGGACTCGTTCGATGCGGGCTACGGTGGCGAGGCGTTGGCCGTCAGCACGGACGGCCGGATCTTCGTCGCCCGGACGGACCGCATCCTGCTGGTCTCGGAAGGCCATCAGTGAACCAATGACCGCCGGCTGCACCGTTACCGACCGTCAAACGACTCGTAACGGGACGGGGTCTTGCGCGGAGTCTCGGGTTAGCGTCGTCGGATGCCGGTCCGACTCGAGCGCACCACTCGGCGCGGCGACCTGCCGCTCGAGCGCACCACGCGGCGCGGCGACCTGCCGCTCGAGCGCACCACTCGGCGCGGCGACCTGCCGGCGGTCGTGGCCCGCCGGCCGCGGGACTCGGCCGCCGAGGTGCTGCGGGCGATCCTCGACCACGGCCCGATCGCGCGCAGCACGGTGGCCCGGGCTTCCCGAGTGTCCGCGGCCTCGGTCACCGGCATCGTGGCGTCCTTGCTGAACCGTGGTCTGGTGCGTGAGGTGCCGGAGGCGGCCGGACCGCCCGGCAACGGCCGGCCACACGTGCCGGTCGACATCGAGCCCGGCCGGGTCGCGGTGATCGGCACGCACATCGCCGTCCCGCGTACCACGGTGTCCCTGATGGACCTGCGCGGACGAGTCCTCGACCAGCGGCAGGACCCGCACGGCCGGCGGGATCCGGCCGAGGTCCTGGCGGCGCTGGCCGCGCGGGTCGCCGCGGTCGGGCGGGACGCCGGGCGCACGATTCTGGGGCTCGGGCTGGCCACCGGCGGCTGGGTGGACGCGACCACCGGCACCGTCGTCGACCACCCCCTGCTCGGCTGGCGCGACGTCCCGGCCGGGGCCGTGCTGGCCGAGCTCACCGGGCTGCCGGTGCGGGTGGACAGCAACTCGCGCGCGATGCTGCGGGCCGAGATGCTCTTCGGCGACGACGCCGGCCGGGCGCGCGGCAGCGCCGTGCACCTGTTCGTGGGCAACGTCGTCGACGTGGCCTTCGCCGCCGGCGGCAGCGTCCATCAGGGACCCCGCTCGGCCGCCGGCGCGGTCGCGCACCTGCCGGTCGAGGGCTGCGCCGAGGTGTGCGCCTGCGGCCGCACCGGCTGCCTGCAGGCGGCGGTCTCCGAGCAGACGATAGTTCGCCGGGCGCTGGCCGCCGGGCTGATCGACCGGCCCGATTTCCGCGCGCTCATCGACGCGGCGCTGGCCGGCCGGCTGGCGGCCGTCGCGCTCTTCGAGGAGCGTGCCCGCCTGGTGGGCCGGGCCGCGGGCCTGCTGCTCGACCTGTTCGACCCCGAGGTTCTCGTGGTGGTCGAGGCCGGCGCCAACCGGATGCCCGGCTGCCTCGCCGCGCTGCGCGCCGAGGCGGCCGCCTGGTCGTCGGCGGGTGCCGACATGGCCGTCGCGGTGCGCCGCACCAGCTTTCCGGACACCGTGCTGGCGGTGGCCGGCGGGGCGGTCGCGCTGGACCGGGTGTACGCCGCGCCGCTCGGGCAGCCCGGCGACTGGAGTCGCTGATGGCCGGCCCGCCCGAGCGGGCGGGCCGTGACGGCCGTCACAGGATCGGCAGTTAATTCATCGCGGAGCATAGTTGCCTACTAATCCTATCGCTCTACTATGAATTGAACGACGTCCGAACGGAGTAGCGATGACGACCGTCGCCCCCTGGCCGAGTTCATCCACATCTGTCAATGCTGACCTGTTCCGCCAGGTCTTCCGGCGGCACGCCGCGGGCGTCGCGGTCGTGACCACCGACGCGGGACGCGGCGCCGCCGGCGTCACCGTCACCTCGCTCGCCTCCCTGTCGGCCGAGCCGCCGCTGCTCTCGTTCAGCATCGCGGCGACCGGGTCCGCCTGGCCGCACCTGCGCGACGCCCGCACCGCCGTGGTGCATCTGCTCGGCGCGGCGCACGCGGAGCTGGCCCGCACCTTCGCCACCAGCGGCATCGACCGGTTCGCGGCGCCGACCCGCTGGCACCGGCTGCCCACCGGAGAGCCCGTGCTCGACGGCGCGGCGGCCTGGCTGCGGATCACGATCGAGCACCGCCACCCGGCCGGCGGCGCGCACCTGGTGATCGGCCGCATCGAGCAGGCCGAACTGGCCGAGCACGCCGGCCCCCTGCTCTACCACGACGGCAGCTACCACGTCCTCTGAGAGGAACCCATGAAGATCCCCCGCACCATGGCCTTCGCGGCCGTTGCCGCACTGTCCCTGACCGCCGCCTGCGGGAGCCACAGCTCCGGGACGACCCTCGAGCTGACGGCGGCGCTGCCGGAGAAGGTACCGAGCGGCACCCACATCCGGATCGGCGACCCCGCGATCCAGGCCAGCCTCACCGCGGCCGGCCTCGACAAGGAGCTCACCGACGCCGGCGTGACGGTCGAGTGGGCCAACATCAGCGGTGGCCCGCAGAGCATCCAGGCCTTCCGCGGCGACAAGCTCGACTGCAGCTCGGTGGCGGACATCCCGTCCCTCTTCGCGGCCTGGACCGGCACCAAGACCAAGATCGTCTTTCAGTCGGTCACCGTGGACCCGCTGGAGCACCCCACGTACGAGCTCGGTGTGGCCCCCGGCGCGCAGGTCGCCTCCCTCGCCGACCTGCGCGGTAAGAAGATCGCCTACAGCGCCGGCCAGGCGCAGGGCGCGCTGGTCCTGCGCGTGCTGCAGAAGGCCGGCCTGACCCAGCAGGACGTCACCCTGGTCGATCTGACCAGCAACGGGGACTCGTACCCGACCGCGCTGGGCAGCAAGGCGGTGGACGTGGCTCCGCTCGGTCTCTCGCAGGTTGCGAAGTACAAGGCGAAGTACCCGGGAGCCACCTCGATCAAGCCCGGCATCCGGGACGACGCGTCCACGCTCTACTGCCTCACCAAGTCGGTGCAGGACGCCGGGAAGGCGGCGGCGCTCAAGGCGTACGTCGCCGTGCGCACCAAGGCGCTGCTGTGGCAGAACGACCACCCCGACGAGTACGCCAAGGTCTACTGGGAGGCCGTCCAGGGGCTCAGCGCCGCCGATGCGAAGGCCTACGTCGACGTCAGCGGGGACAAGGGCATCCCGGCGACCTGGGACGGCGCCGTCCAGCGCCTCCAGGCGACCGCCGACCTGCTGGCCACCGAGCAGAAGCACGACAAGCTGGACGTGAACACGCTCGTCGACCGCCGGTTCGAGAAGGTCGAGGCGGACGCCGCCGGCGGCCGAGTCGTCACGGGGGACGCTTCATGACCGCCACCGTCGGCACGCCGGTCGACGCGATCGCCGATCCCTCCCGGGCCGACATCCGGGTGGTGCGCCGCCGGCTGGGCCCCGGGCGCCGGATCCGGCACGCCTTCTGGATCGGGCCGATCCTGCTGCTCGTCGCCTGGGCGGTCGGCTCGGCCACCGGCTACCTCAGCCCGGCGATCCTCACCGCACCGTGGGACGTGGTCGAGGCGTTCAAGACCCAGTGGGTGGAGCACGACCTGCTCGGCGACATCCTCGCCTCGCTGCACCGGGCCGCGCTGGGCCTCGCCTTCGGCGTGCTCGGCGGCGTCGTGCTCGCGCTCGTCTCGGGGCTGTCCCGGATCGGCGAGTCGCTGGTGGACGGTCCGATCCAGATCAAGCGGTCGATCCCCACGCTGGCGCTCATCCCGCTGTTCATCGCCTGGTTCGGCATCGGCCAGGAGATGAAGATCGTGACCATCGCGCTGATCACGCTCATCCCGGTCTACATCAACACGCACAACGGCCTGCGCAGCATCGACGGCAAGTACGCCGAGCTCGCCGAGACGATCGGGATCGGCCGCGGCGAGTTCATCCGGCACGTGGTGCTGCCGGGCGCGCTGCCCGGCTTCCTGCTCGGCATGCGGTTCGCGGTGACCTCGTCGCTGCTCGGCCTGGTCGTGGTCGAGCAGTACAACGCGACCTCCGGCATCGGTCACATGATGAGCCTGGCCGGGGAGTACGGGCAGACCGACGTGATCGTCGTCGGCCTGGTGATCTACGGCGTCTTCGGCTTCCTCGCCGACACCGCCGTACGGCTCGTGGAGAGGAGGGCGCTGGCATGGCGACGGACACTCGAGAGCTGACCGCCGTCCGGGTGCGCAACCTGCACCGGACCTTCAGCCGCAACGGCGGTGTGCTCAACGGGCTCGACCTGGACATCGCGGCCGGTGAGTTCGTGGCGCTGATCGGCCGCTCCGGCACCGGCAAGAGCACGCTGCTGCGCGCGCTCGCCGGGCTGGACCGCGACGTCGACGGGTACGGCCAGATCACCGTGCCGGAATCGGTCTCGATGGTCTTCCAGGACTCCCGGCTGCTGCCGTGGAAACGGGTGCTCGACAACGTCGTCTTCGGCCTTCGGGGCGCCGACGCCGCCGACCGCGGCAAGCAGGCGCTGGCCGAGGTGGGCCTGGCCGGCCGGGAACGGGCCTGGCCGTACCAGCTCTCCGGCGGCGAGCAGCAGCGCGCCGCGCTGGCCCGATCCCTGGTTCGCGAGCCGCAGTTGCTGCTGGCCGACGAGCCGTTCGGGGCGCTCGACGCGCTCACCCGGATCAGGATGCACGACCTGCTGCGCAACCTGTGCGCGGTGCACCAACCGGCGGTGCTGCTGGTCACCCACGACGTCGACGAGGCGATCGCGCTCGCCGACCGGGTGATCCTGCTCGACGGCGGCGTCATCCACGCGGACGTACGGGTGGACCGCACGCCCGCCGAGCTGCGTGCCTTTCTTCTCGACGCGTTGGGGGTCCACCAGTGAGGAAGCTGCACTTCAACCTGTTCCTGCACGACACCGGGCACCACGAGGCGTCCTGGCGGCTGCCGGCGGCGGACCCGTACTCGAACCTCTCGCTGGCGGCGCACCAGGAGCTGGCCCGGGTCGCCGAGGAGGCGAAGTTCGACTCGGTCTTCCTGGCCGACAGCCCGGTGCTGTGGAGCGACCCCGGCCGCCGGCCGTCCGGCAAGCTGGAACCGACCCTGCTGCTGGCCGCGCTGGCCGCCGGCACCAGCCGGATCGGGCTGATCGCGACCGCGTCCACCTCGTACAACGAGCCCTACAACCTGGCACGCCGGTTCGCCTCGCTCGACCACCTCTCCGGCGGCCGGGCCGGCTGGAACATCGTCACCACCGCCGGCGAGGCGGCGGCCCGCAACTTCGGCCTCGACGACCAGCCGCTGCACCGGGCCCGGTACGAGCGGGCCGACGAGTTCCTCGAGGTCTCCACCAAGCTCTGGGACAGCTGGGCGGACGACGCCGTCGTCGCGGACAAGGCCGCCGGCGTCCACGCCCGGCGGGACCGGGTGCGCGCGATCGACCATCGCGGCGCCCACTTCCGGGTGGACGGTCCGCTGAACCTGCCCCGCTCGCCGCAGGGCCATCCGCTGCTCGTGCAGGCCGGCTCCTCCGAGGACGGCAAACAGTTCGCCGCCAAGTGGGCCGAGGCGGTCTTCACCGCCCAGCCGACGCTCGCCGAGAGCCAGGCGTTCTACGCCGACCTCAAGCGCCGCGCGGCGGCGGCCGGCCGCGACCCCGACCACGTCGTCATCCTGCCCGGGATCGTGCCGGTCATCGGGGACACCGAGGCCGAGGCCCGCGAGCTCGACGCCGAACTGGACCGCCTGATCGCCCCTTCGTATGCCGTCGCGACGCTCGCACACACCCTCCGGGTCGATCCCGCGATCCTCCGGCTGGACGAGCCGCTGCCGGATGACCTGCCCGGCGAGGACGAGATCGAGGGCGCCAAGAGCCGGCGCACGCTGATCGTGGACTGGGCCCGGCGGGACAACCTGACCGTACGGGAACTGATCGGCAAGCTCGGCGGCGGCCGCGGCCATCGCACCTTCACCGGCACGCCGGTCCAGGTCGCCGACACGATCCAGCACTACTTCGAGAACGGCGCCGCGGACGGCTTCAACATCATGCCGGCCGTGCTGCCGTCCGGGATCGAGGCGTTCGCGGAGAAGGTGGTTCCGATCCTTCAAGAACGAGGCCTTTTCCGTACGGAGTACGAAGGCGCCACCCTACGGGAGCACTACGGCCTCCCCCGGCCGGCCAACCAGTTCACCCGGGAGCTGGAAGGGGCCGGCGCATGACGTTCCTGTGGTATCTGCCCAACACGATCGAGCCGGGACACCGCGGCGACGACGCGGTCGACGGATACGGGACCCTCGACCACCTGGCCGGCCTGGCCCGCACCGCCGAGGAGCACGGCTGGGAGGGCGCGCTGATCGGCACCGGCTGGGGGCGGCCGGACACCTTCACGGTCGCCACCGCGATCGCGGCCCGCACCACGACGTTCCGGCCGCTGGTCGCGATCCGGCCCGGCTACTGGCGGCCGGCGCACTTCGCGAGCGCCGCCGCGACCCTCGACCACCTCAGCGGCGGCCGGCTGCTGATCAACATCGTCAGCGGGCAGGACAACCTTTCCGCGTACGGGGATGTCGAGGGTGATCAGGCGCAGCGATACGCCCGCACCAAGGAGTTCATGCGGATCGCGCGTCGCCTCTGGACCTCGTCGAACGTCACCTACGAGGGCGAGTACTTCAGCGTCACCGACTCGACCGTGGTGCCCCGGCCGCGCGGGACCGGTCCCCGCCTGTACTTCGGGGGCGCGTCGGCCGCCGCCGAGAAGGTCGCGGCCACCGAGGCGGACGTGCAGCTGTTCTGGGGCGAGCCGCTCGACGGGATCGCCGCCCGGATCGAACGGCTGCGCGGCCTCAGCGCCGCGCTCGACCGCGACCTGCCGCCGCTGGAGTTCGGACTGCGGATCACCACGCTGGTCCGGGACACCACCGAGGAGGCGTGGCGCGACGCCGAGGCGCGGGTCGCCGACATGGCCGCCCAGGCCCCTCTTCCCCGCGAGCAGCTGCGCGGCCCGGCCGTGGGCCAGCAGCGCCTGCTCGACCTGGCCGTTCGCGGCGACGTGCTGGACAGCTGCCTCTACACCGCGCCCGGCCGGTACGGCGGGGGCGGGGCGGGAACGACCTGGCTGGTCGGCTCGGCCGAGGACGTCGCGGCCGCGCTGCGCCGGTACGCCGAGCTGGGCATCACCCACTTCGTGCTGTCCGACACCCCGTACCGCCGGGAGACCGCCCGGGTCGGCGACGCCCTGCTCGGCCGGCTCCGCGAGACGGCCGGGGCGGTGACGGCCTGAGGTCCGTGGCAGACCACGGAGGCGCTCGGGCTGCTGTCTCGGTGATCTAGAGTCGGCTCATGCTCGCGGTGGCCCATCGGGGTGGCAACACCATCGCCGGCCTGCGGGCGGCGCTGGACGCCGGCGTCGATCTCGTAGAGGCGGATGTCCACCTGTACCGGGGTGCGCTCGAGATGCGGCACAGCCGGGCGATCGGGCCGCGCCTCTACTGGGACCGGACCACCGGCGTGACCCGGCGGCGCGACGTGGTGGTGCCCGAGCTCGAGGAGGTGCTGGCGGTCGCCGGCGACGACCCGCGGCTGATGCTCGACCTCAAGGGGCCGTCGCTCGCGGTCGCCGACCGGGTGGCCGGGACGCTTCGCGAGCGGCGGCCGGGCGTACCGGTGGCGGTCTGCACCAAGCAGTGGCGGATGCTCGACGCGTTCGCCGGGGACGCGAACGTGCGCCGCATCCTGTCGGCGGCCAACCCGCGTCAGCTGAGCCGGCTGCGGGCCCGGCTGCGCCGCGAGCGGGCGCACGGCGTCTCGATCCGGCTGCGGTTGCTGACCCCGGAGATCGTGGCCGAGCTGCACCGCTCCACCGACCTGGTGATGGCCTGGTCGGTGGAGACCGAACCGGAGTTGGACCGGTCGTTCGAGCTCGGGGTCACCGGTGTGATCAGCAAGAACCTGGCGCTGCTCGGCCGGATCGCCGGCCGCTGAGCGCCCGGGGGCGGCGTTCGCGGCGGGCTGAACCGCGACGGACGCCGGATCGGTGCCGGGTCGGTACGGTGACTTCATGACGGAGAAGGCACGCACCCGGCCCCTGCTGCGCACCGTCGTCGGCGAGGTGCTGCGGCGCCACCGGCTCGAGCAGCGGCGGACTCTCGCCGAGGTGGCCAAACAGGCGTGCGTCTCGGTGCCCTACCTGTCCGAGGTCGAGCGCGGCCGCAAGGAGCCGAGCTCCGAGGTGCTGGCCGCGGTCTGCGACTCGCTGCGGATCGAGCTGCCCGACCTGCTGGCGGAGGTGCGGCGCGATCTGACCTACGACCGCACCGCCCCGGTCCTCCGCCTGGCCGACGCCCGCCTGCAGCGCGCCCGCCTGGCCCGGTCCCCCATCAGCCGCCCGGCACCCCGGTCCGGCGGCGGCGACGTCATGCTCCTGGCCGCCTGATCAAGCGACGCCAAGGAACCGTCGCGCCACGAGGGCCGTCGCGCCACGAGGGCCGTCGCGCCACGAGGGCCGTCGCGCCACGAGGGCCGTCGCGCCACGAGGGCCGACCCGCTGCGACAGGCGTCAGGCCGCGTTGTCGAGGCGGTAGGCGCGGGCCTGCCGCCTCGTGATCACCTGGTCGGCCAGGCCGTAGGCGACCGCCTCGGCCGCCGTCAGGGTCATGCTCCGGTCCGTGTCGGCGCGGATCTTCGACACCGGGTGGCCGGTGTGGTCGGCCAGGATCTGGTCCATCTCGGCGCGCACCTTCGCCACCTCCTTGGCCTCCACGGCGAGGTCCGGCAGCGTGCCCCGGGCCTGGCTGGACGGCTGGTGCAGGGTGACCTTCGCGTGCCGCAGCACCGAGCGCTTCCCGGGCGTGCCCGCCGCGAGCAGGGCCGCCGCCGCGGACGCCGCCTGGCCCACGCAGATGGTGGCGATGTCGCAGCGTACGAAATGCATGGTGTCGTAGATCGCGGTGAGCGCGCTGAACGACCCGCCCGGCGAGTTGATGTAGAGCCCGATCTCCTGCTCGCCGGACGACTCCAGGTGGATCAGCTGGGCGATCACCACGTTGGCGACCCCGTCGTCGATCTCGGTGCCGAGGAAGATGATCCGGTCGGAGAGCAGCCGGGAGTAGATGTCGAAGGCGCGCTCCCCGGTCGGCGTCTTCTCCACCACGGTCGGGATCGTGTACTGGCTCATGCGGTCAGTCCCATCGGCTCGCGGGTCAGGCCCGGCCGCACGTCGTCGACGCGGTCCAGGATGTGGTCGATCAGGCCGTAGTCGCGGGCCTGTTCGGCGGTGAACCACCGGTCGCGGCGACTGTCCAGCTCGACCGTCGCGTACGGCTGCCCGGTGTGTTCCGCGGTCAGCCGCAGCAGCAGGGCGCCGATCCGCTCCAGCTGGTCGGCGTAGATCTCCACGTCGGCCGCCGTCCCGCCGAAGCCGGCCGATCCCTGGTGCATGAGGACCTGGGAGTGCGGCAGGCAGAACCGCTTGCCGGGGGTGCCCGCGGTGAGCAGGAACTGGCCCATGCTGCCGGCCAGCCCGAGGGCGAGTGTGCTCACCTCGTTCGGGATCAGGCGCATGGTGTCGTAGATGGCCAGGCCCGCGCTGACCGACCCGCCCGGCGAGTTGATGTAGAGGCTGATCGGGGCGCGCGGATCCTCGGCGGACAGCAGCAGGAGCTGGCCGCAGAGCCGGTTGGCGATCGGGTCGTCGACCTCCTGGCCGAGGACGATGATGCGCTGATGGAGCAGGCGGGCGGTGACCTGGTCGTCCACGGACCCGGCGATGGCAGGTTGCATGATGTCTCCCTTCCTGCTCCCACCATCGGGTCCCGGATCGCGGCGCACCAAGCCGATCTGCTGTTAGCAGATGGCTCCTCAGTCGGTGCGGCCCGTGGCGATGGCGGCGGCGTGGGCGCGGTCGCGGGCGCCGATCTTGGCGAAGATCGAGTTGATGTAGCTCTTCACGGTGGCGACGCTGAGGAACAGGTCGGCGGCGATCCGGGCGTTGTTGTGGCCGAGCGTGATCGCCTCCAGCACGTCGGCCTCGCGGGCGGTCAGCGCCGGGAAGCGCTCGCGCAGGCCGGGCCGGGGCGCGCCGGTGGTGAAGCCCTGTACCAGGCGGTCGGCGATCTCCTTGGCGAAGGTGGCCTGGCCGGAGGCGACCGCGCGGACCGCGGTGGCCAGCTCGGCCCGGCCGGTGTCCTTGGTCAGGTAGCCACGGGCGCCGGCTCGCAGGGCGCCGGCCAGGGACTCGTCGTCCGCGTACGTGGTCAGCACCAGCACCGCGGTGCCGGGCGCCTCGGCCACGATCCGGGCGGTCGCGGCGGCGCCGTCCAGCCGGGGCATGCGCAGGTCCATCAGCACCACGTCGGGCCGCAGCTCGGCGGTGAGCCGCACCGCCTCCTCGCCGTCCGCGGCGGCGCCGACCACCTCGACCCCCTCGGTGAGGCCGAGAAGCGTGACCAGGCCGTCCCGTACGGTCGCCTGGTCGTCGGCCACCAGCACCCGGATCATGCGGCCTGCTCGCCGGGCAGCCGCAGCACGACCTCGAACGGCGGCCCGGACCGCACCGTCATGGTGCCGCCCGCCTCGCGCACCCGTTCCCGCATCCCGGCGAGCCCGTGGCCGCCGCCCGGGGACGACGGGCTCTTGGTGGCGCCGCCGGGGGTCGAGGCCGTGACGGTCAGCATCCGGTCGTCCCAATCCAGATCCAGGGTGGTGGCCGCGCCGGGGGCGTGCCGCCGGGCGTTGGTGAGGATCTCCTGCACCGCCCGGCGCACCGCGACCCGGCCGGCGGCGCTCAGCGTGCCCCGGTCGGCGTCGCCGCGCACGGCCACCTGCCCGCCGATCGAGCGGTGGGTGGCGGCCAGCCCGGCCACCACCCGGGAGATCGGCTCGTCCGGCTCGCGCAGCGCGGTGACCGCCTGCTTCGCCTCGGCCAGTCCGGAGACGGCCAGCTTGCGGGCCGCCTGCACCCGGTCGCGGGCCTCGCCGGCCCGGCCCGACTCGAGCAGCGCGTCCACCGCCTCCAGCTGGATCACCAGGCCGCCGAGCGAGTGGGCGAGCACGTCGTGCAGGTCCCGGGCGATCCGGGAGCGCTCGGTGAGCCCGGCCACCTCGGCGCGCTCCTGCTCGACCGCGACCCGCTCCTCGAGCAGCGCCCGGGACTGGGCCTCGGCCAGCCGGGCCTGCCGCCGGTTCAGCCCGCCGAACGCGCAGAACAGCAGCAGCGCCAGGACGCTGAGCACGACGCCGCGCGGAGCCGGGTCGATCAGCACGCCCACCCCGATCAGCAGGGCCGAGCCGACGATCGCCGCTGCCAGCACCCGCAGCGGGACGGCCGGGGTGCCGGCGATGACGAGGATGCCGACCACGGCGGGCACGAAGCCGACCACGTCGGTGGTGGCGCCGGCCAGCGAGCCGCCGGCGATCATGGCGAGACACAGGACGGTCCGGACGCGTACCCGGGAATCGGGAACCAGCGTCGCGACCGCCCAGAGCAACCAGGCCGCCCAGGCCGCCACCGCCAGTCCGGCCGGCGCGTCGCGCAGCGACCGCTGGGCCAGGTTGATGCCCACCAGGACGATGCCGACCAGGTTGAGGGCCACGGCCCAGGCACGCCGGCCCGGAGAGAGGGACACGAAGCTATTTTCCCGCGACGGCGAACGCGGGACGCGGCTGGCGCGCCGAGAGGACCAGGGCGTTGGCGGCCCGGTTGACCGCCAGCACGAGCAGGGTGCTGCCGGTCGAGATGGCCAGGTCGGAGCCCATCCGGTGGCCGACGACGTCGAGCACCACCCGGATCGCGATCAGGGCGAACCAGACCGCGACGCCGAGCCGGCCGGTGCGGCTCTCCATCAGTCCTGGGTCGGCAGCCGACGGGCGAAACCGGGCGATCCTGCCCGTCGCCGCGCCGGAGGCCAGCGCCGCCGTCCCGGACAGGATCAGGATCATCAGGTCGATCGGGCGGATGGTGACGTGCTGCTGGGCCAGCGAGACGACGCCGACGACGCCGAGAACCAGCGGCAGCTTCCACATCCGGGCCTGGTCGACCGGCCGCCAGGAGAGCTGGCGGGCGCAGAGGTACGCGATGACGGCGAGACCGATGACGAGGTCGGCGAGGTAGCTCGAGTTCATGTCCCGAGGATCGGCGGAACGGGCCCCGGCCGGTACCAACCACGGGTGGTGATCCGGGTGGGACCCGTTCCGCCGCCGGTCAGCTCAGCGCCTGCTCCAGGAGGGCGGCGATCCGCGCCTCGGTGTCCGGGTTCAGCTCGGTCAGCGCGTAGTAGGCCGGCCACATGGCGCCGTCGTCCAGGTTGGCGTTGTCGCTGAAGCCGAGCGTCGCGTACCGGGCCTTGAACTTCGCGGCCGACTGGAAGAAGCAGATCATCTTGCCGTCGCGGTAGTACGCGGGCATGCCGTACCAGGTCTTCGGGGTGAGGCCGGGCGCGATCTTCCGGATCAGCCGGTGCAGCCGCTCGCCGAGCTCCCGGTCGGCCGCCGGCATCGCGGCGAGCTTCTCCAGCACCTCGGCCTCGGTGTCGCCCTTGCCGGCCTTGAGCTCCCGGTTGCGCTCCTTCATCGCGCCGCGCTCGGCCTCGGTGAATCGGGTGGTAGCCATCGTTTCCTCCTAGTGCTGACGGGTGGACGTGCTGATGCGGTTGGCCGCGTTGGTGAGCGCGATGCCGACCAGGAGCGCGGCCAGCTCCTTCTGGTCGAGGTGGGTGGCGGCCACGTCCCACACCCGGTCGGGCACCGGGTCGGCGCGGTCGGCGACCCGGGTCACCGCCTCGGTGAGCGCGAGCGCGGCCCGCTCCGGCGCGCTGAACCAGGGCGTCTCCCGCCAGGCGGCGACGGTGTCCAGCTGGTCGCCGGTGGCGCCCTGCTCGCGGGCCCGGCGGGCGGCCGCGGCCACGTCCGGGCCGCAGCCGTTGATCTGGCTGGCCCGCAGCCGGCTCAGCGCCAGCAGCCGGCCGTCGATCCCGGCCGCCGCGACGGCCGCCTCGAGGGCGGTCAGGCCCTCCAGCACCCCCGGTACCATCGCCGCCGGGTTCGGCATCCGCTGCGTTCTCACGAGAGTGATCCGACCATCGCGACGGCCCGCGGACCATCCGCCGTGGGACACCGTGGGACAGCCACCACCGCGCTGACCTGCGCTTTCCGCGAGCAGATCGGTCGCCGCGGTACGGGACGATACGGTGTTGCAGGTGTCCGGCCCGCAGGAGCGACTGGTGGCCCAGCTCGCCCAGATCAAACAGCTGAGCGGGCTCAGCCTGCGTTCGCTCGCCCGCGACGCCGGGCTCAGCAGCTCGTCGCTCTCCCGCTACCTGACCGGGCGGCTGGTGCCGCCGTGGGAGGCGGTCGTCGCCCTCTGCCGGGTGGTCCGGCGCGATCCCCGGCCGCTGCGGGCGGTGTGGGCCGAGGCCGCACAGGCCGGGCCGGCCGCACCGCCGCGCCGCAACGACCTGCCCGCCGACCTGTTCGACTTCACCGGGCGCGAGCCGGAGTGTGCCCGGGTCGAGGAGCTGCTGCGCACGGTCGGGGCGGCCACTGTGGACGGCATGGCGGGCGTGGGGAAGACCAGCCTGGCGCTGCATGTGGCGCATCGGCTGGCCTCGGCGTACCCCGATGGTGGTCGGTATGTCGATCTGCAGGGTTTCACGCCGGGCCAGGAGCCGCTCGACCCACCGGCGGCCCTCGCCCGGCTGCTGGCCGGTCTCGACGTCGGCCACCTTCCGGCCGACGTGGCCGAGCGGGCCGCGCTGTGGCGCTCGGAGCTGTCCCGGCGGCGCACGCTGGTCGTGCTGGACAACGCGGCCGACGCCGAGCAGGTACGCCCGCTGCTGCCCGGCGCCGGCAAGTCGGCCGTCCTGGTGACCAGCCGCAACCGGCTGGTGAGCCTCGACGCGGCGCCGCCGGTGTCGCTCGCGCCGCTGGGCGACGGCGACGCGGCGCTCCTCTTCGGCCGGGCGGCCGGGCTCGGCCACGCCGAGGATGCCGCGCTTCACGAGGTGCTGCGCGAGTGCGGCGGGCTCCCCCTCGCGCTGCGGATGGCCGGGGCGCGGCTGCGACACCGTCCCGGGTGGACGGTCGCCGTGCTGGCCGAGCGGCTGCGCGACAACGCCGGGCGGTTCGACGCGGTGTTCGGCATGTCGCTGCAGCAGCTCGGCGCCGGCCGGCGCCGGGTGTTCCGGCTGCTCGGTGTGCTGCCGGGCGCCGACTTCGACACCGGCACGGCGACGGCGCTCGCCGGGCTGCCGGCCGGTCCGGTGCTCGAGGAGCTGGTCGACGCGCACCTGGTGCAGGAGACGTCGCCCGGCCGCTACCGGATGCACGACCTGATCCGGCGGTACGCGGCCGAGCTGGCCGCCGAGGAGGAGCCCCGCGCCGACGACGCGCTGCGCCGGGTCCTCGACCACTACCTGGCGCAGGCGGTCGCGCACGACCGGATGCTGCCCGCCCCGCAGCGTCCGCGACCGGCGGCGGGCGACCCGGCGCAGGCGATGGCGTGGTTCGACCTCGAGTACGTCAACCTGGTCGCCGCCTTCGACACGGCCGTGCGGCTGGGCGCCGACGAGGTGATCGCGTCGCTGCCGCAGGCGATGCGGGTCTGGTTCTTCCGGCATCGCGGCACCGACGACCAGACCCGCATGCTGGCCGCCGCCGCGGACGCCGCCGACCGGCTCGGCCGCCCGCACGAGCGATCCGAGCTGCTCGCCGACCTCGGTTTCGCGCTGGCGGCGGCCGGCCGGCTTTCCGCGGCATTGTCGGCGTATCAGCGGGCCGAAGGCGATGACGAGCTGGCCGCCGCGCTGGCGCTGCGGATCGGGTTCGTGCGGCGCGATCTCGGCGAGCTGGCCGCGGCGCAGGCCGATTTCCGGCGCGCCCGCGAGCTGTTCGAGCGGGACGGGAACCGCGCCGGGCAGGCACAGGCCCTGGCCTTCGACGGATGGGCGACGCTGCATCTCGGCGCCCGGCCGGAGGCGGCCGCCCTGGCCCGCGCGTCGCTCGACCTCGCCGACGGGCCGGCCCGGATCCCCGGGCTGGTCACCCTGGGGCTCGCCGAGGACCGGTCCTTTCTGGACGAAGCGCTGGGGGTGGCCGAGGAGAACGACCTGCGGCACCAGCAGGCGTGGTGCCACAGCTGCCTCGGGATCGCGCTGCGCGACGCCGGCCGGATGGACGAGGCCGTCGCGCACCACCGGCGGGCGCTCGAGCTGCTCGAACCGCTCGCCGAGGCGCAGCTCGAGGCGGACTGCCGCCGGGCGTACGCCGAAACCTTACAGGCGGTGGATCGACGCGCGTGACAGCATGGACGTGCCTCGACCACCGCAGGAGGGACAAGCTCATGGCCGTCACCGTGAACCTCGATGCCGTCCTCACTCCGGACTTCCAGAACAGCTCCATCACCGATCTCGCCGCCGCGCCCACCACCGCCCTGTCCGGTATCAGCCCGGAGCAGGCGGAGGGCCTGCGGCTGGCGTTCGGCATCGAGACGATCACCGACCTCGCCGACAACACCTTCGTCCGGGCCGCGATCGCCATTCGCGAGATGGCCAAGGTCGCCCAATAGGCGCCAGCATGCGTGGCCGATCACGCAAGGGTGCGATTGGTTCCATGGATATCTAAACAGGCCTCACCGAGATCCTATGGCGCCCGGTGAGCACAATCGCACTCCCGGACATATCCATTGAGTTCCATTTACGACTACGGGGGCTTCTGGTAACACCGGCAACGGCGGCCGCAAACCCCAGGCCGCCTTTGCGAGCCCGAAGAGGCGGTGTCACCCATGCATCCAGCATCCTCTTTGTCACGCGCCGCGGTAGCCATTCCGGCGGTCGCGGCGGTCCTGCTGCTGACCACCGCGCCCGCGGTCGCCAACGTCGCCCTCACCCCGGTCAGCACCGACCCGTACACCGATGCGCAGGCGCAACACCAGAGCGAGGTCGAACCGGACACGTACGCGTTCGGCAACACCATCGTCTCCGCCTTCCAGGTCGGCCGGGTCTCCGGCGGCGGCTCCTCGAACATCGGCTGGGCCCGCTCCGGCGACCGGGGCGCCACCTGGACCCACGGCTTCCTGCCCGGCATCACCACCAACGGCGGCGGCACCTTCGGCCAGGCCAGCGACGCCGCGGTCGCCTTCGACGCCAAGCACAACGTCTGGCTCATCTCCAGCCTCGGCATCAGCGGCTCGACCGTGAACGTGCTCACCAGCCGGTCCACCGACGGCGGCCTGACCTGGTCGAACCCGGTGACCACCGCGACCGGCGCGAACGACAAGAACTGGATCGTCTGCGACAACACGTCGACCAGTCCGTTCTTCGGCAACTGCTACACTGAGTACGACATCACCAGCGCCGGCGACTCGATCCGGATGAAGACCTCCACCAACGGCGGCGCCTCCTGGGGCTCGGCCCTCGCGCCCGGCGGCAGCCACACCGGCCTCGGCGGCCAGCCGGTCGTCCTGCCCAACGGCCACGTCCTCGTGCCGTATCTGTCGCTGTCCGACACGATCCGCTCGTTCCGCAGCACCAACGGCGGCGCCTCGTGGAACTCCACCGTCCTGGTCAGCTCGATCAGCCACCACGACGCGAACGGCGGCCTGCGCGAGGAGGCCCTGCCCAGCGCCGAGGCCGACGCCGCCGGCACGGTCTACGTCAGCTGGTCGGACTGCCGGTTCCGCAGCGGCTGCCCGAGCAACGACGTCGTGCTCGCCAAGTCGACCAGCGAGACGACCTGGGCCGCGCCGACCCGGGTGCCGATCGACGCCACCACCAGCACGGTCGACCACTTCACCCCCGGCGTCGGCGTCGACCCGGCCACCGCCGGCTCGTCGGCGCGGATCGGGCTGACGTACTACTACTACCCGACCGCCTCCTGCACCGCGGCCACCTGCGTGCTCGACGCCGGCTTCATCTCCTCCACCAACGGCGGCAGCTCGTGGAGCGGCGCCACCATGCTGGCCGGGCCGATGAACCTCTCCTGGATCCCGAACACGTCGCAGGGCCGCATGTACGGCGACTACATCTCCACGTCGGTGCTCAGCGGCGGCAACGCCTACCCGGTCCTCCCGGTCGCCACCGCACCCACCGGCAGCACCCTGCACCTGGGCATGTCGGTGCCGACCGGCGGCCTGGCCGTCACCGGCGGGACGAACACCGCCGCCGTCGGCGCGGCCGCGGCCGCACCCGCCGTCCGGAACGGCACCGTCCGGACCACCGCGCGATAGGACGTCCCGCCGATGACGCGGCTCGCGCCGGCAACGGGGGTGCCGGCACGGGCCGCTTGACGGGCAGGCTAGGGCACGTCAGATGAAAGCCACATGAGAATCCGCCCTCACGGCTGCGGCGGCTGGACCAGGTCGCGCATGACCCGGACCCGGACGGTGAACGCACCGAGCGAGATCTGACCCTGGCCCACCGCGATGGCGTCGAACACGTGGCGGGGCGCGGCTGCCACGCCGCCGTCGAGCCGGAGGATCTCGGCGGGGTAGGCGGTCACCGGCCAGCCGCCGCGCCGGGCGGGCGGGGTCACCTCCAGCCGGTCGCCGAAGCGGAGCACGACCTCGCCGCCCTGCCCCTCGGGTCCGACCCGGCGCAGGTGCGGCGGGGCCGGCCCCCCCCCCCCCCGGGGGGGCCCCC
>NZ_JAOSZE010000070.1 GCF_025630775.1 Actinoplanes sp. KI2 | reverse complement strand
CGGGCCGCGCATGTGCCGGGCCACCCGAGAGGTCGCGGTGAGCAGCGACGCCCCCGCCCGATAGTTGGTGTGGAGCGTGATCGCCTCCGCCAGCGCGCCCGACGCCGTCCGGAACTTCGCCGGGAACGCCGACACGGCGCCCGGGTCGGCGCCGCGGAAGCCGTAGATCGACGCATCCGGGTCGCCGAACGCCACCAGGGGCTTGCCACCGCCGGCGACCTGCGCCAACAGGTCGATCTGCGCCGGGTCGGTATCGGCCAGCTCGTCCACATAGACATACGCCAGCCGGTGGCGCTCGGCGGCCAGCAGCTCCGGATCGTCGGCCAGCAGCCCGGAAGCCGCCCGCACCAGCTCGGCCGGGTCGTACGCCGTGGAGCCGCGGGTGGTCACGTCGCGCAGGGCCAGCACCGCGACGTACTCCCGGAGGAAACGCGCGGCCGCCGGCCAGTCGTCTCGCCCGAGCCGCTCGCCGAGACGGGCCAGCTCGACCGGGCCGATCCCGCGCTCCGCCGCTCGTTGCATGAGGTCGCGCAGCTGCTGGGCGAACGCCCGAGTCGGCAGCGCCGGCCGCAGCCCTTCCGGCCAGCCGATCGCGTCGGGCGCCTCCGGATCGGCGACCACTGCCAGCAGCTCACGAATGATCAGATCCTGCTCGGGACCGGTGAGCAACCGGGGGGAGGGCTCGCCGCGCTCGGCGGCCGCGCGCCTGAGCAACGCGTACGAATAGGCATGGAAGGTCCGCACCAGCGGCTCGTGCATGATGCGCCCGCGGTCGCCCGCGATCCGCGCCTCGATGCGGTCGCGCAACGCCATGGCGCCGCGTCGGCCGAAGGTAAGGATCAGGATGCGCTCCGGGTCGACACCCTCGGCGATGCGCGCGGCCACCGCCTCGACCAGCATCGTCGTCTTGCCCGTGCCGGGGCCGCCGACCACCAGGAGCGGACCGTCGACGTGCTCCGACACGTACCGCTGGAGCTCGTCGGCCCGCAGAGCGGGCAGCGCGGTCGCCGGGCGCCGGACCAGACGGTAGGCAGGCCGGCGCGCCGAGGCGGAAGGGGCCGGCGTGCTCACGGCATCAAGGAAACCACGGGGGTACGACGTTATTCGACGGCCGGTTTCGCCACCGAGTGCCGCCGGCGGATCGGCATCGTCAGCCGGGTGATCCCGGGCTCGGCGGACGGGCCGAGCAGCGTCTCGACCGCGTGCCGGCCGAGCTCGTAATGCGGCAGCGCGATGCTGGTCAGCTGCGGCCGCAGCCAGGCGGCGAGCTCGGAGTCGTCGAACGAGATCACCGACACCTGGTCGGGAATGGACCGGCCGGCCTCGCGCAGCGCCTGGTACGCGCCGAACGCCACCCGGTCGTTGAGGCAGATCAGCGCCTTGGGATCAAGCCCGTCCCGCAGAGCCCGGCAGACCGCGTCGTACGCCGAGTCGGGCCACCAGTTGCAGTCGACGATCCCGGCCAGCCGGACCCCGGCCGTGGCCAGCTCCTCCTTGATCCCGGTCAGCCGTTCCCGGCTCGCGAAGACTCCGTTGCCGGGGTTCCCGACCAGGTAGATGCCCTTGCGGTGGCCGGCGTCGAGCAGCGTCCGGGCCGCGGTCAGCCCGGCGGTCAGCTCGTCGGGAACGATCGAGCGGTGGGTCGGCCGGGCGCTGCGCACCAGGCAGTTGAGCAGCACCACGGGCCGTTCGCGCAGCGGTCGGGGCAGCCGGACGTACCGGGTGAACATGCTGGCGTAGACGAACGCGTCGACCTGCCGGTCGAGGAAGTCGGCGATCAGCCGCTCCTCGACCACCGGGTCGCCGTCGGTCTCCCCGATGAACAGCAGATGCCCGTGCGCGACGGCGGCCGCGAGGCTCCCGTGGATGGCGCGCCCGGCGTACGGGTCGGAGGCGATCGTGTCGGAGATCAGCGCGATCGTCTTCGTGACCTTCGTCCGCAGGCTGCGGGCCATCAGATTGGGCCGGTAGTCCAGCTCCTGGGCCGCCCGGAGCACCCGTAGCCGGGTTTCTTCGGAGATCCTCATGTCCTGATGGCGACCGGCCAGGACGAAGGAGGCCGTACTGCGGGACACGCCGGCCCGCTGCGCGACCTGTAGCAAGGTCGCCCGTTGCGGCGGCATGTCAGGAGTGTTCCACATCGCACCAGCCCGGCAAGCTTGCGAAAAGTAACCACACGATTACTGATCGACATGTCTTGACGTGTCACCCGGACGGGGAGAAGCGTCAGGCTAAACCCATCCAGCGAGGACGTGCCCCGGCGAGTTGCGACCCCGTCGGGTGACCGGCGCGAGCGCACCGAGCACGTCCGGTGAGAGCGTGTAGCCGGCGCGCCCCGGCCACCCGCGGGCTCACCGGGGCCGAAGTCACGCCGGAGTGGGTGTGGTGACACCCGCTCCGGCGTGACGCCTAGCTCAGGCGCTTCTCGAGCTCGTCGAAGGCAGCCCCGATCGACCGGGTGACGAGCAGCCGGTCGAGCGCCGCCCGGCGGACGAAGGCGGTCGAGGCGAGCTCCTCCAGCCACGCGAGCAGCCCGTCGTAGAAGCCCTCCGGGTCGAGCAGCACGATCGGCCGGCCGTGCAGGTCGAGGGTGGCCGTGGTCCACACCTCGAAGAGCTCGTCCATTGTGCCCAGCCCGCCGGGCAGCGTGATGAACGCGTCCGACCGCTCGATCATCAGGTTCTTCCGGGTGCCCATGTCGTCGGTGACGATCAACTCGTCGGCGCTGAGGTCGGCGACCTCCAACTCCACCAGCGCCTGCGGGATGACGCCGAGGGTGTGTGCCCCGCCGGACCGGGCGCCGTCGGCGACCGCGCCCATCATGCCGACACAGCCGCCGCCGGAGACGAGGGTGTGTCCGCGGGCAGCGATCTCGGCACCGGTGTCGGCGGCGAGGTCGAGCCACTTCTGGTCGAGGGTGCTGGACGAGGCACAGAAGACGCAGATGGCAGCCACGTCACTGCTTTCCGTCGGTGGCGGCGAGGGCCGCGTCGGCGTCCACGATGATCCGTACCGCCTCGTCGACGTCGTCGGTGACCTGGATCAGTTCCAGGTCGTTCTCGTTGACCTTGCCGTCCGCGAGCAGCGTCTGCTTGATCCAGTCGAGCAGGCCGGACCAGTACTCGGTGCCCATCAGGATCACCGGGAAGCGGGTCACCTTCTTCGTCTGCACCAGGGTGATCGCCTCGAACAGTTCGTCCAGCGTGCCGAACCCGCCGGGCAGCACGACAAAAGCCTGCGCGTACTTGACGAACATGGTCTTGCGGACGAAGAAGTAGCGGAAGTCGATGCCGATGTCGATCCAGTCGTTGAGGCCCTGCTCGAACGGCAGCTCGATGCCGAGCCCGACGGACATGCCACCGGCTTCGGTGGCGCCGCGGTTGGCCGCCTCCATCACCCCCGGCCCACCGCCGGTGATCACCGCGTAGCCCGCCTCGGCCAGCGCGGCGCCCAGGTCGGCCGCCGTCTCGCATTCGGGACTGTCCGGCTTGCTGCGCGCCGAGCCGAAGACGCTCACCGCGGGCGGCAGATCGGCCAGCGTGTCGAAACCCTCGACGAACTCGGACAGGATGCGCAGCGCGCGCCAGGCGTCCTTGGTCTTCCACTCTCGTCGATGGTGCGAATCGAGCAGTTTTTCGTCGGCCGTACTCGGCGGAATGGACTCGCGGCGCAGCGTAACCGCTCCGCGATGACGCTCCGGCTCGATCCGCCGGCCTCCGTTGGCGCTGTCCGTCATGCCACCCAAGGTAGTGCGGACGGTCAGTAGCCGGTGAAATAACCGGTTGGGTTTCGGTAAGAGGATTGCGACCGGCGAACCTTTTTGCCAGATTGAAGCAACGGACGGTAGCTCTGAAGCGTCTGTACAGTTACGAACTCGACGGCACGGCGCCCGGCTTCGGCCGGGGTCCTGGGCGTAAGGAGCCACCGTGACGAACCGATCTGAGCGACTGAAGGCACAGCGCCGCATGCAGCGGCGGATCCAACTGGTCGTCGAGGAACGCCGTCTGTCCCGCGCCGAGAGCAGGCCGGCGCACGACCCGGAGAAGACTGTGGAGATCCCGCCGCAGGCCCTGCGGGCCATCGGCCGCGTGCCGGTAAACGTGATTTAAAAGGCGCCGGGCGACGCCAGCCAGCGGTGCAGTGTCGCCGCGCCATCCCGGATCTTGCCGATCTCCACGTGCTCGTCCGGCGCGTGCGCCAGCAACGGGTCGCCCGGGCCGTAGTTGAGCGCCGGAATGCCCAGCGCCGCGAACCGCGCCACATCCGTCCAGCCCAGCTTCGCCGCCGGCTCGGAGCCCACCGCCGCCAGGAACTCGCGGGCCGGCGCCGCGGTCAGCCCCGGCAGTGCGCCCGGCGCCGAGTCGGTGAGCTCGAGCTCAAAGCCGTCGAGGACCTCCCGCACGTGCTCGAAGGCCTGCTGCTCGGAGCGGTCCGGGGCGAACCGCATGTTGACCTCGACCGTGCACTCGTCCGGCACCACGTTGCCGGCCACACCGCCGGCGATGCGCACCGCGTTCAGGCCCTCCCGGTAGGTGCACCCGTCGATGGTGACCGTCCGCGGCCGATAGTCCGCGAGCCGGCGCAGCACCTCGCCGGCCGCGTGGATCGCGTTGACCCCGCGCCAGGCCCGCGCCGTGTGCGCCCGGCGGCCGTGGGTGCGCGCCACGGCCCGCAGCGTGCCCTGGCAGCCGGCCTCGACCACGCCGTACGTCGGCTCGAGCAGCACCGCGAAGTCGGCCGCCAGCCACTCCGGATGCGCCTCGGCGACCAGCGCGAGACCGTTGTACCGGGACTCGATCTCCTCGGCCTCGTAGAAGAAGTAGGTGACGTCGTAGCCCGGGTCGGGCAGCGTCGCCGCCAGGTGCAGGGCGAGCGCCACGCCGGACTTCATGTCGGAGGTGCCGCAGCCGTAGATCAGATCGTCGACCACGGTCGACGGGAAGTTGTTGTTGATCGGCACCGTGTCGAGGTGGCCGGCGAGCACCACCCGCTGTTCCCGTCCCAGATCCGTACGCGCCATCACGGTGTTGCCGTGACGGTCCACGCTCAGGTGCGACGCGGAGCGGAGGACCTCCTCGACGCAGTCGGCGATCACCTTCTCGTTGCGGGACACGGACTCGACGTCGACCAGGACGCGGGTCAGCGCGACCGGGTCGACCAGCACGTCCGGGGTAAGCGGGTTGGCCATACGGCGCACCCTACCGGGCCAGGGTGAATCGCCCTCGGAGTTAAGATCCCCATCACGTTTAGTAGGGTCTGCTGCGTGGAAACCGCGCTCTCGATCTCGCCCGCCTGGGGCATCGGCCTCGCCACGGTCACGGCCGACGGCCAGGTCCTCGACACCTGGTATCCGACCGGCTCCCTCGGGCTGGGCGCCGCACCGGCCGAGCCGCCGGCGCTGCCGGCCGGGCTGACCGGGCCGCGGGCGCTGCCCGGCCTGTCGGTGGTCGAGGTGACCGTCACGATCGACTCGCTGGCCGACCCGATCACCGACGCCAACGACGCGTACCTGCGCCTCCACCTGCTCTCGCACCGTCTGGTGCGGCCCAACACGGTCAACCTCGACGGCATCTTCGGCGCGCTCGCCAACGTCGCCTGGACCTCGGCGGGCCCGTGCCCGCCGGACCGGGTCGACGAGCTGCGCCTGCTGGAGCGGGCCGCCGACCGCCACCTGCAGGTCTACGGCCTCGACAAGTTCCCGCGGATGACCGACTACGTCACCCCCACCGGGGTGCGGATCGCGGACGCCGACCGGGTGCGCCTCGGCGCCCATCTGGCCCCCGGCACCACGGTGATGCACGAGGGCTTCGTCAACTTCAACGCCGGTACGCTCGGCGTCTCGATGGTCGAGGGCCGGATCACCCAGGGCGTCGTGGTCGGCGACGGGTCGGATATCGGCGGCGGTTCGTCCATCATGGGCACGCTCTCCGGCGGCGGGAAGGACCGGGTCAGCGTCGGCGAGCGCAGCCTGATCGGAGCCAACTCCGGCATCGGCATCTCGCTCGGCGACGACTGCGTGGTGGCGGCGGGCGTCTACATCACGGCCGGATCGAAGCTGACCCTGCCGGACGGCCGGGTGATCAAGGCGCGCGAGCTCAGCGGGCAGGACAACCTGCTGTTCTGGCAGAACTCGGTCTCGGGCACGCTGGAGGCTCGGCCGCGCTCGGGCACGGGCATCGAGCTGAACTCGGCCCTGCACGCCAACGACTAGGGTCTGTCCTGCCCCTCGTGATCGGCAGGACCGAACCTAGTTCCGTCGCAGGACTCCGGCGGCGGCGGTGCGGACCGCCGCCGTGAGGTCCTTCAGCACCGCCGACTCGATCTTCCAGTACTGCCAGTACAGCGGGACATCGAGGTATTTGCCGGAAATAAGCTGACGATAGCGGCCGGCCGCGATGTCGGGCAGCGCGCGCTGCTCGGGAACCATGCCCCAGCCCAGGCCGAGCCGGATCGCCTCGACGAAGGCGGCCGTCGCCGGCACGTAGTGGATCGGCACGTCGGCCTCCCGGCCGAGGGATTCCAGAAACCGGTGCTGCAGCCGGTCCTTGCGGTTGTAGACGATCATCGGCTGCCCCGGGTCGCCCGACCCGACCGGCAGGTAGCGCATCGCTCCCAGCGGTTCGAGCCGGCACCCCTGCACCGCCACGTGCTCGGCGGTCACCGCGGCCATCGCGGTGCCGGACCGCAGCAGGTCGGCGGTGTAGTCCTGATCGTCGGTGTGCAGCTCGTAGCTGGGCCCGGGCACGGCGGCGAGCGCCGGCAGAAACCAGGTGTCCAGCGAATCGGCATTCACCACGATCGACACCCGGGCACCGTCCCGGGCCTGCGCCAGCGCCTCCCGTTCGAGCAGCTCGACCTGCCCGGCGAAGCGGACCAGCGCCGCACCCGCCGGGGTCGCCACGCACGGCTTGGCCCGGCGCACCAGCACCTGACCGACCGAGCTCTCCAACGCCTTGATCCGCTGGCTCACCGCCGACGGCGTGACGTGCAGCTGCCGGGCGGCCGCCTCGAAGCTGCCGGTGCCGATCACCGCTTGAAAGGTCGCCAGTTGCACCTGATCCACGTAAGAGAATCTAAACCAAGTTCAAAATCTTTAGTTTGAGTACGCCGTGAGCACCGCTTAGCGTCGTGGACGTGCTCACCTCCGTGCTCGCCGGTTTCGCCGCCTCCGCCGTCCTGATCGTCGCGATCGGGGCGCAGAACGCCTTCGTCCTGCGCCAGGGCCTGCGGCGCGAACACGTGCTCGCGGTGGTGGCGGTCTGCGCGCTCTCCGACCTGGTGCTCATCCTGGCCGGCATCGGGGGCCTGGGCGCGGTCGTGACGGCCCGCCCGGACGCGGTCACCGTGATCCGCTGGGTCGGAGGGGGCTTCCTCATCGCGTACGCGATCATGGCGGCTCGTCGCGCATGGCGCCCCACCCGGCTGACGCCCGCCGAGCGCGCGCCCGCCACCCTCGGCGCGACGGTGCTCACCTGCCTGGCGCTCACCTACCTGAACCCGCATGTCTACCTCGACACGGTGCTGCTGCTCGGCTCGGTGGCCCAGCGGCACCCGCACCGCTGGCTCTTCGGCCTCGGCGCGGCGGCGGCGAGCCTGGTCTGGTTCACGGCGCTGGGCGCCGGGGCGCACCGGCTGGCGCCGCTGCTGGCCCGCCCGGCGGCGTGGCGCGTCCTCGACGGCCTGATCGCCCTGGTCATGGTCGGCGTGGCGGCGAGCCTGATCGCCGGATAGTCTGCCCGCCCGACCGCCTCGGCCCGCGCGGTACGCAGAGCGGGGCTTGACTCTCCACCAGGGTGAGACAGCAGGGTCGGTGAGGTGCGAGGAGCGATGCGCGGTATCGGCGAGGTGGCCCGGGCCAGTGGGCTGGCGGTCAGCGCGCTGCGGTTCTACGACGGCGCGGGGGTGCTCGTGCCGGCCGAGGTGGACCCGGCGAACGGTTATCGGCGGTATTCCGACGAGCAGGTGCGGGCGGCCCGGCTGATCGCCGGGCTGCGCCGGGTGGGCCTGCCGGTTGCGGAGATCGCCGAGGCGGTGCGCGAGATGGGCGACCCCGCGGCGGTCCGCGGCCGGCTCGACCGGCATCGCCGGCGGCTCGAGGACGGTCTGGCCGATGCCCAGCGTGAGCTCCTCCGCATTCACGCCCTGCTCGACCTGGAGGAAAAGCTCATGACCCGGATCACCCTGCCCGCCGCGGCGCTCGCCGCAAGCCTGGACGCGGTGCGCTTCGCGGCCGCCGACCCGGCCGGCCTGCTGCCCGGCGTGCTGTTCGAGACCACCGGCGCCGGCCTCTCGCTGGTCGCGACCGACCGCTACCGGATGGCGCTGGCCGAGGTCGAGGCCGAGGTCGAGGGGCCACCGGCCCGGTCGACCCTGCCGCTGGATCTGGTCGACGACCTGCGGTCGGTGCGCGCCGGGCAGGTGGTGCTCGACCTGACCGCCGACGGGGTGCGGGCCGAGGCCGGCGGGCGGGTGCTCGAGGGTAAGCCGTTGCCGGTCGAGTTCCCCGACTACCGGCGGGCCCTCGGCCACGGGCGCGAGCCGGTCGCGCGGGTCACGGTCGACACCGCCGACCTGCGTGCGCGGGTGACCGCCGCCCCGGCGCCGACCCGGGAGCACAACGGCCAGGCGTACGAAATCACGCTCCTGGGTCTTGATCCCGCGGGGAGCCTGCGGCTCGCCGCCGAGGACGAGTGGTCGGAGCAGCACGTCGCGGTCAACCGGGAGTTCCTGCTGCAGGCGCTGGACGCGGGCGGCGCCGGCCAGCTGGTGCTGGAGCTGGACGGGCCGATCCACCCGCTCGCGGTGCGGGTTCCCGGCGAGTCGCGGTTCTCGATACTGATGCCGGTGCGCCTCTGAGCGCGCCCGTGGATGCCGGTGCGCCTCTGAGCGTGCCCATGGATGCCGGTGCGCCTCTGAGCGCGCCCGTGGATGCCGGTGCGCACCGAGCGCGCGCCTGGATGCCGGTGCCTCTCTGAGCGTGCCCGCTTGACGTGTCGGAGATTTCCGACGCATTATCGGGGGCATGCCGGAGGTGGACGTCTTCGGCGCACTGGCCAACCCGGTGCGCCGCCAACTGCTCGAGACCCTGCGCGGCGGGCCGCTCCCCGCGGGCGAGCTCGCCGCGCGCTTCGCGCTGAGCCGGCCCTCGATCTCGGAGCACCTGGCCGTGTTGCGCCAGACCCGCCTGGTCATCGAGGAGCCGCGCGGCCGGCATCGGTATTACCACCTGGCCGCCGAGCCGTTGGCCGACGTCCAGGACTGGCTGCATCCATTCGAGCGGTACTGGCGCGCGCGCCTGACCGCCCTGCGTGACTTCGTCGAGGGAGACAACCCATGAGCAAGATCGAGTGCGATCAGTTCATCGCCCGGCCGCCGGCCGCGGTCTGGCGGGCACTCACCGAGCCCGATCAGCTCGCCGCCTGGTGGGCGCCGGGCGACATCAAGCCGATCGTCGGGCACCGCTTCACCATGGACATGGCCGAGTGGGGCCATCAGCCGTGCGAGGTACTCGAGGTCGAGCCCGAGCGGCTGCTGCGCTACACGTTCGCCGAGGGCGTGCTGGACACGACCATCACCTGGCGACTCGAGCCGGAGGGCGACGGCACCCGGCTTTTCCTGGTGCACGACGGTTTCGAGCCGGGCTCGCGGGCGCTCGAGGGAATGGGCGACGGCTGGCCGAAGATCCTCGCCCACCTGGCCGTTGTCATACCGTAACCATGTTTCGAGCTTGAGTCGCGTCACAACGGCGGCGGTCGCACAGCTGGCCTGACTAACGTCGGCGTGTGCGCAGCGGGCAGCAGTACGGCGAGCCGGTCGACGAGACCACGACGCCCCTCGGCGAGCGCGCCACCGGCTGGGAGTTCGCCTGGCTGGACGGCCGCCCCGGGGAGCCGTCCTGGTCGTACCCGGACCTCGCCCGCCACCTGCTGCGCCGGGCCGGCGCCGCGCTCGATCTCGACACCGGCGGCGGCGAGCTCCTCGCCGAGCTCGCCCCGCTCCCGCCGCACACCGTCGCGGTGGAGAGCTGGGCCCGCAACATCCCGGTCGCCCGCGACCGGCTGGCGCCCCTCGGCGTCGCGGTGCTCACCGAACTGCCCGGCGGCGAGGACGAGTTCGACGTGGTGCTCAGCCGGCACGGCCGGCTGCCCGCCACCGACATCTCCCGGCTGCTGCGCCCCGGCGGTCACCTGCTCAGCCAGCAGGTCGGCAGCGACGACCTGGCCGGTCTCAACGTGGCCCTCGGCGCTCCCCCGGCCCACCACCGCTGGAACGCCGAGGTGGCGGTGGCCGCGCTCGAGGAGGCCGGACTGCACGTCACGGACGTGCGTGAGGAACACCCCGACGTGGTCTTCCACAACGTCGGCGAGGTGGTACGCCAACTGCGTGACCTGCCCTGGCAGATTCGCGACTTCGACACCGGGAAGTACGCGGACGCCCTCGGGCGCGTCGACTCGTTCATCCGGTTGCACGGCGCGCTCGCCGTGACCGCGCACCGGTTCCTGGTCCACGCCGTTCGCAGCTAGCCAGCCCGCCTATCCCCGAAGGAAGATCGGCCCATGCGCTCCTTGGTCATCGCCGTAGCCCAGCCCCGCATCGAGCCCCTCGACGTCGCCGCCAACGCGGCCCGGCACGCCGCCGCGGTCCGCGCGGCCCACGCCCAGGTAGTGGTCTTCCCCGAGATGTCGCTGACCGGGTACGAACTGGACGCGCCGACCGTGGCGCTGGACGATCCTCGACTCGCGCCGCTGGTCGAGGCATGTGCGGCGACCGACACGGTGGCGCTGGTCGGCGCGCCGGTCGAGGGGCCGTACATCGCGATGCTGGCGGTCGACGGCAACGGCGCACGAGTCGCCTACCGCAAGCAGTACCCGCACTCCAGCGAGGAGCGGTTCCTGGCCGGGCCGGCGCCCGAGGTGCTCGAGGTGGACGGCTGGCGGCTCGGCCTGGCGATCTGCCGGGACACCGGCGTCGCCGAGCACGTCGCGCAGACCGCGGCGCTGGGCATCGACGCGTACGTGGCGGGCGTGCTCGACGCGCCGGAGGGCGACGCGGTGGTGGCCGAGCGGGCCCGGCGGGTGGCCGCCGAGCATGGCGTGTGGGTCGCGGTCTCCTCGTTCGCCGGGCCGACCGGCGGTGGGTACCCCGAGTCGGCCGGGCGCTCGGGCATCTGGACGCCGGAGGGCCGGGTGGCGGCGCGGGCCGGGCGGACACCGGGTGAGCTCGCCCGGGCCACCATGGTCGCCGAGTCCCTCGCCCGGCTCTAGCTCCGGCCCGACCGACTACGCTCGCCGCATGCAGCACCACGTCCGGCCGGAGGGCACGCCTCCGACCAATGGCTACAGCCACGCGGTGTCCTTCGCCGGACCGATGTTGGTGATCTCCGGGCAGGTCCCGCTGGACGCCGAGGGCCGCCTGGTCGGGTACGACGACTGCGCCGCGCAGACCCGTCAGGTCTTCCGCAACCTCGAGGTGGTGCTGGCCGCGGCCGGGGCCACGATGAGTGACGTGGTCAAGCTGACCGTGTTCCTCACCAACATGGCCGACCTGGCCGGGTTCCGTTCGGTGCGAGACGAGTTCGTCGACCCGCAGCGACCGCCGGCCAGTTCGCTGGTGCAGGTCGGCGGGCTCGTCCATCCGGCGTTCCGGATCGAGATCGAGGCGATCGCGGCACTGCGCCCGCCCGTGGACTGATTTACCCCTTTCCGGGGAATTGCCTTGACCGGAATGTGACGAGCGGGGAAATTGGGCGGGGCGCTGACCAATTCCTTGGGCGCGTTCGGATTAGCCCGTCCGGTGCCATTTGCGGTTTTCGGCGATCCGGTCCGGCGAGGACGGTCCATCGGCCGTACGGGAAAAGGGAAAGACCTGATCTCTGTGCGCGACCACCGGGGATGGATGGTCGCCGCTCCGGCGGCGTCGAGCCGGCGGCTTCCGGGCATCCCCCGTTGGAGTTAAGCCGGTCGGCCGCACCTGCGGGAAATGTCCGCGCGCAACGGCGGACCGGGATCCCGATCACATGACCGTTGCTCGCCGGGGACCGTTGAACAACCAGTTCTGTCGGTCCTTGAGGGAGGAACGCGCCCCGCATGCCAACGCACGACCCTGAGGCCCGCTCGTGATCCGCCTCCTCGACGCACTGACCCGCCGGCGTGGCGCCGCCGGCCGGGAGAGGAACGGGCACATCGAGTTGCGCCCGTCCGATCACGAGGAGCCGACCTGGGAGGTCCGGCACCCCGGCGACCGGCAGCGACGTCGATGGGACGGCCGGACCCGAGCGATCCTCTCCCTCGCCGCGGCGGCCGCCGTGGTGGTCAACGCCGGCGCGGCCTGGATCTACTGGCGGGTCACCGACTCGGCGACCGGGCCGTGGGCCGCCACGACCCCGGTGGAGATCGCGCTACGGGCCCGTTCCGACCTCAATCACCCGCTGATCGCGGGACAGAGCGGCCAGCTCGCGGTGACGGTGACCAACGACTACGACTTCCCGATCCGGATCACCTCGGTCACGCCCGGCGCCGGCGCCATCGTCGCCGACCGGGAGCATCGCGAGGCGGGGTGCACGAACCCGCGCGTACGGCTGAGCCGGGCGCGGTTCGTGGTCTCCTGGGAGGTGCCGCGCAACACGATCGGCGCGTTCACCCTCGCGGACGCGCTGGTCATGCGGCCGGATGCGGCCCCGGCCTGCGACGGCGGGGTGTTCACCGTGCCGATCCAGGCCTCCGGGAGCAGCCGCGACCCGTCGTGATCCTTTTGCCGGCTGTCAGAGCCGCCCGCGGGTCTTGGCCGGCTCGGCGAGTGCGTGCCGGGCGTCGGCCAGCAGCCGGTCGGTGTCGCCAGGGGTCAGCACCGCGGTGACCTCGGCCCGCTCGATCCGGCCGTCGCGGGCGTACACCCGGAACAGGCCGAGCGGGCCCGCCACCGCCCGGACCGTCGGCCGCCTGTCGACGTCGTTGATCAGGCGGTACGCCTCGACGACGCGGCCGCGGGGCGCATCGACCCGGCCACGGGGCGCATCGATCTTGCCGCGAGCCGTGTCGATCTTGCCGCGGGCCGCGTCGAGGAAGCCGTCGTCGGTGGACTCTCCCGGTAACGGTTGGTAATCGTGTCGACGCAGGATCATCGGAACGAGCGCGGCCTTGAGGCGAGCGGTCGCCAGCGCCTCGATCAGCCCCGACGCGACGCGGGCCGGGCCGAGTGCCGACCACCAGTCCGGCCGCAGGCTCACGTCGACAAATCTGCCCACGGCGTCGACCACGGCAAATGCGGTGCCGGTGCGGTCCGGCCCGGCGATCCGATCGAGCCGCGGCGGCGGACCGCCAGCACGCGCGCGAATCACCATATTTCCTACATAGACAGCGAACCTGCGCGCATCCCCCACGCGCGCGTCGCCGCCCCGTTCCGCTTGCACGGATGGAAACAACGTCGATCCCCCCAGATCTGAGGGCACTGAGAGTAACGCACCAAGGTCACTCATTCGAGTACCCGAACGCCAGACGTCATGCCAATCCGCGCCGGCGCTCAGGAACCTCTACGTACCCGCACGATCATCACGACGGCCAGGGTGACGATCAGCACGAACCCGCCGACCGCGGCGAAGAACAGCCAGCCCGGCAGCCCACCGTCCACGGCCGAGGTGACCGGCGCCGGGCCCTGGGCGGCGGTGACCGGCGCATCGGTCGGGACGGCCGTGGTCGCGCTCGGTGCAACCCGGGGCGCGGTCAACGCGGCAACCGGGTTCAGCTGGCCGTACCCGTAGTAGTCGTCGCGCCCCTTGGCCCCACGGTCGGTCGCGGTGCGGGTCAGCCGATCCACCACCTCGGCGGCAGACATGTCGGGATAGCGGGCCCGAATGAGCGCGGCAACCCCGGAGACGAGAGCGGTCGAGTCGCTCGTACCCTTCACAACGGTATACGTATTGTTCGGGCGCGCCGCCGGAATCTGGGTGCCGTAGGCGACGAGGTCGAGCTCTTTGCCGTAGTTGGAGAAGTCGGCGACCTTGTTGTTCCTGTCCACCGCGCCGACCGCGAGCACGCCGCGAAGCCCGGCCGGAAGTCCGACGGCCTGGTGTTCGTTGCCCGAACCGGCCACCAGGACCACATCGGCCGCGACCGCCTCATCCACCGCCTTCTGCATGACGTCGCCACCGACCGACAGGGCGAACGACATGTTGATCACCTTGGCGCCGTGCGCGACCGCCCAACGGATTCCCTCGGCCGCGTATACCGGGTCGTCGCTCGGCGTGACCGCCATGACCTTGCTGCGCGGAGCGACACCGAGCAGACCATCGCCGCTACCGTGACCCCGCCCGGCGATCAAGGTCGCGATCCCCGTGCCGTGTCCACCGTTGTCCAAGCTGTCGGACGGCCCTTTACGCACGGTGTTGTATCCCGGCAGCGTTGCGCCGCGCAGATCCTGGTGGGTGGTGTCGATACCGGTGTCGAGGACCGCGACCGTGACGCCCTCGCCCCCGTTGCCCAGTGTCTGAGCCTTGGCGAGCTGCATGGGAGCGAAGTACCACTGGCTGGTCCGCTCGGCGTCGGCCCGGGCCGGTACGCCAGTCAGCAGCACGGTGAGCAGGGCGGCGCCGATCGCGGCGCCACCCGCACGCACGGTTCGCAGCACTAGCGCCAGCCGATCACGGTTGGGCCGGGGTCGTGCCGCGGCTTGTCGGTGGATGGAGCGATCACCGGCTCGACGCCCTCGGCGACCGCCCACGGGTTGTCCGGATCGAAGGCGAGTTGGTCATCGCTCCGCCCTCGACGGCCGCCGCGACCGGGCATGCCGGACATTCCAGTTCCCCGGTTGCGGTCGGGGCCGACCTCGTCGTCGGACAGCCACGACGGTCGTGGCTGCCGGCCACTACGCCCGACCGGCGACCCGCGGGAAACGCCCGCACCGGGCTCGCCGAGGACGCCCGACTGCGTCAACCGCCCGGGTCGAAGGCCGCTACCCGGGGCGATCGGCGCGCCGCCGCCGGTGGGCAGCAGGCCGGGAACGACTGGGTTGATCGGACTGCCACCAGTGGGTAATCCTCCGCCGCCACCGGTGGGCAGCGGGGTGAGCTGTCCGCCACCCGGCACGCCTGGGGGTGGGCCGGGGGTAATCACGCCGGCCAGTCCGGGGCCGCCCCCGCCGCCAACGCTTCCTGCCGAGCCATCGCCGGTGCTGCCACCCTGATTGCCGCCGGGCACCGTCGTGTCGTGGCCGGGCATCGGCGGCGGCGGGTCGTGCGGCACTGAAACATCGATCCCGCGGGAGGTCGATCTGTGCCCGCCGCCGGCGGCCGAACGGACCGGGCGCCCGGAGCCGTCGTCCTCCTCGTCAATCTGGCCGACTCTCAACTGGTAGGGCTCCGGGACCTTGAGCAGCGAGACAGAGTCCTCCACCGCGCGCTCGGCCTCGATCATCGCGTTGCGTGCCTGGGAGTCGATGCCGTCCTCGGCCTTGTCCCACCAGTGCGGGATCAGGTCGGAGCTCTTGTCCTTGTACTGCTCCCACAGCGGCTTCAGCTTCGTCTTCGCGGTCTGGATCGCGGAGACGATGTTGTCCAGCCCGCTCGCCGTGGCGTCGGCGTCGGCCGAGGCCGAGTCGAGCCGGCCGATCAGGATGTCGAGTTCCTGCACGAAGGCGGCCGACGACTGGTTCTGCTCCGGCGGCCAGGCCGCGACGAGATCGGCGCGGGCCGTCTTCAGCGCCTCCTGCTGGCTGCGCACCGAGCCGGCCAGCGTGCGCCACGCGCTCACCTGCCGTCGGCTCGGCTCGTCGTCCTCGTGCTCCACCATCGCCCACAGGCGGGGCGTGTTGAAGCCGCCCCAGTTCGTGCAGTAGAGGCTGGTCACCACGGGTTCGTCGGTCATATCGCCCGCGCACCTCCCCGGGTGGACGGGTGCCCGTCGGCCATGGCCCGGCGGGCCTGCGCCTCGGCGACCGCCTGCGCCATCAGGGCGTTCACCTGCGAGGCGCTCTGAGCGGAGCGGCCGTCGCTCTTCTCCAAGGCGTCGGCCACCTTGCCGGCCGCCGCGGCGAGAACCGCCGCCGCCTCCAGGTATGCCTCGATGTTCTGCGTCGAGGCCTTCAGGCTGGCCTGATAGCGCTGCTTGGCCGCGGCCACCCCGCCGCTGGCGTTGTTGGCCCCGAACGCGATCCCGGCCGAGAGCTCCACGCCGGCTCGCGAATAGCCCGACGCGAGGGTTGTCGACGTGTCGTTAGGGACCTGATTAGAGAACTTGTGCAGCCCATCCGTCTCGACGTGCACTCCGTCAGCCACGACCGCCTCCCCGCAGCGTCGTATGGTTCCGGCCCCGAGGGTAGCGATGGGCGTCGAGACCGCAAAACCTCACCCCTCGACCGGAAGATCACCCAGAGTCAGGACAGCCGGGCCACCGCGGCAGCGACGCGTTCGTCGGTGGCGGTCAGCGCGATCCGGACGTGCTGGGCCGCGGCCGGGCCGTAGAAGGCGCCCGGAGCGGCCAGGATGCCCTTCTCGGCGAGGCCGTCGACGGTCTGCCAGCAGTCCTCGCCGCGGGTGGCCCACAGGTACAGGCCCGCCTCCGAGTGATCGATCTCGAAGCCCGCCTTGGCGAGGGCGGTACGCAGCGTGTCGCGCCGGGCGGCGTACAACTCGCGCTGGCGCTCGACGTGCGTCTCGTCGCCGAGCGCGGCGATCATCGCGGCCTGCACCGGCGCCGGGACGATCATGCCGGCGTGCTTACGGACCGCGAGCAGGCCGGCGACCAGCGCCGGGTCGCCGCCGAGGAAGCCAGCCCGGTAACCGGCGAGGTTCGACCGCTTGGAGAGCGAGTGCACGGCCAGGACGCCGGTGTAGTCGCCGCCGGTGACCGCGTCGTCGAGCACCGAGACCGGGCGGCTTTCCCAGCCCAGCGACAGGTAGCACTCGTCGCTGACCACGGTCACGCCGCGCTCGCGGGCCCAGGCGACGACCTTGCGCAGGTGCTCGACCGGCAGCACCCTGCCGGTCGGGTTGGACGGCGAGTTGATCCAGATCAGTTTGATCCGGCGGTCCGGGCCGAGCGCGGTCAGCGAGTCGCTGCGCACCACGGTGGCACCGGCCAGCAGGCCGCCGACCTCGTACGTCGGGTAGCAGACCGAGGGGATCACCACGACGTCCCCGGGGCGGACCCCGAGCAGGGTGGGCAGCCAGGCGACCAGTTCCTTGGAACCGATCGTGGGCAGCACCCCGGGCTCACCCGAGGCGTTGCACGCCCGGGCCAGCCAGCCGGCGATCGCCGCGCGGAGCGCCGGGGTGCCCGCGGTGAGCGGGTACCCCGGTGCGTCCGACGCGTCGGCGAGCGCCTGGCGAATCAATGCCGGAACCGGGTCGACCGGGGTGCCGACGGACAGGTCGACGATGCCGCCGGGGTGCGCGGCGGCCTTGGCCTTCGCCGGCTCCAGCAGGTCCCAGGGGAAGTCCGGCAGGGCCGACGCGAGAGCGCTCAGTGGTCGCCCCGGGGCGGCTGGGCCGCCACGAACGCGGCATCCTTGTCGATCTTGCCCTTCTTCGCGGCGCCGCCGGGCGAGCCGAGGTCCTCGAAGAACTCGTAGTTCGCGTTCGTGTAGTCCTTCCACTGGTCGGGCACGTCGTCCTCGTAGAAGATCGCCTCGACCGGGCAGACCGGCTCGCACGCCCCGCAGTCCACACACTCATCGGGGTGGATGTAGAGCATCCGGTTGCCCTCGTAGATGCAGTCGACCGGGCACTCTTCGATGCATGCCTTGTCGAGCACATCGACGCAGGGCTCAGCGATGATGTAGGTCACGGGTCTTTCCCTCCAAAGCCACGCCGCGCGAACCGCCGGCGACGAATGCAGAGCCTAGTATCTCCGCCGGAGGAGGTGACACGTGCTCCGTCGGCAGGATGTGGGACACCGGGTGGTAGTACGCCGGATTGTAGGCGTCTCGCCGGAGCGAACGCTGTATTCCGATGCACTCGGGGAGCTCGTCGACCTCACCGAGACGGATCTCACGATCGCCACCGAAAAAGGGACGTTGCGGGTGCCCCTGGAGGAAGTGCACCGGGCCAAGCGGGTCCCGGCCGCGCGCCGCCCGCCGGCGGCCGGCGTGATCGCCCTCGAGCTCGCGGCCAACGCCGCCTGGCCGGCGCCGATCCAGTCGCGCCTGGGCAGCTGGCTGTTGCGGGCGGCCGGCAACTGGACCGGCCGGGCGAACTCGGCGCTGGCCGTCGGCGACCCGGACCGTACGCTCGAGGCCGCGATCGACGCCGTGGTGGCGTGGTACCAAGCGCACGGCCAGCAGCCGCTGATCAATGCGCCGATGCCGCTCGCCGCCCCGGTCAACGCCGCCCTCGACGAGCGCGGCTGGACCGCTCGGCCGCTCACCCTGGTGCAGACCGCCGTGCTGCCCGCGGTGCTCGCCGCCGTCCCGCCGCGCGGTGACCTGCCCCCGGTCGAGCTGGCCGATGCTCCCAGCGACGACTGGTTCGCGATGGTCGCCGAGCACAAGGGCGCCCTGCCGCCGACCGCGGTGCGCATTCTCACCGGCGTACCGGAAGCTGTTTTTGCTCAGGTGCACGATGCCGACGGCTCGCTGATCGCGGTGGCGCGCGGCGCCATCACCGGCCCGGACCGCTGGCTCGGCATCTCGCTGCTGCAGACCGCGCCCGCCGCCCGCCGACGCGGCATCGCCCAGCAGGTGGTCGGCGGCCTCGCGCAGTGGGCGACGCAGCACGGCAGCACCCGCGCCTACCTACAGGTGGAGGAGCGGAACACCGCCGCGGTCAGCCTGTACGGCGGGTTGCGCTTCGGCACCCACCACACCTATCTGACCCGGGAAGCGCCCTAGCGGCGGACGACCTTGCGCGGCTTCGCCGCCCGGGTCTCCGAGTACGCCTTGAGCGAGCGGGACCGGAAGTCGCGGCCGAACAGCATGGCGACCCAGTAGCCGAGCAGCGTGCCGCCGATCGCGAAGCCGGCGTAGAGCCAGACCTGGAAGAAGAAGTCGCCGGCACCGGACTTGAACGGCTGCCCGCCGCTGATGAACGGCCCGATCAGGACGGTCAGCAGCAGGCCGCCGAGCGCGCCGAAGACCAGGTCGGGCAGCAGCCACTCGCTGGGGCGCTTGCGCTGGCAGGCCACGAACGTCCAGACCGCGAGGGTCAGGCCGATCAGGGCGAACATGATGACCGAGGCCGTGTTCTCCGCCGAGTCGTTGCCGTCGAAGAAGAGGCGGATGATCAGACGGGCCACGACGTTGATCGCGAACAAGCCGATCGCCAGCGCCGCGGGCGCGAACCAGCGCTGCTGCCTCATGTTGTCCTCCTGAAAACCGCAATCCGTGGCTCGGGATCGTAACGCCAGAGGAACGTCCGGCGCTCGACCCCGTGGGCCATCTTTGCGGATGACGCGCCACGAGTCCTCGATGAAACCTGAGAGTCAGCTGCGAATCATTGCTTCGGCAGCCTTTGCAGGATCATCCGGTACGAATAGACGGCGAAGGCCAGGCTGCCGACCAGGATCATCGCGAGCCCGATCCAGTCGTTGCCGGCCAGCAGGTAGTCGCCCTCGTGCGTGCGCACGCCGGCGGCCAGCAGCATCATCAGCGTCCAGAGCGCCCACGGCGGGCCGAGCGCCCAGCGGCGGCCGCCGGTGGTGCTGACCGCGAACCAGGCGATCGCGTAGTTGCCGACCGCGGCCAGCAGGATCGAGAGGCCGAGCAGCGGGCCGTGGCCGGAGCCGATCGCGGAGCCGCGCCAGATCGTCGTCAGGTCGCCCCAACGCAACGGGGTGAGGAACAGCTCCAGCACGCCGGAGAAGAAGGCGGCCAGGATCGCGACCACCAGCCCGCCCGCCACGATGATCGGTTCCCACGAGCGGCGCGCCGGGGGCGCCTCGGGCTGGACCTCTTCCCGCGAATCGATCATCTGGCGGCCGCGTCCGCTCTCGCCGGCTCGTCGATGTGCAGACCGCTGAACAGGTCGCTCTCCCAGTTGTGCGGGCCCTCGCCCGGGCCGCGCTCACCCTTGGCGAGCAGAAAGTATTCGACGCCCATGAACTCGCCGCCGAAGTCCCCGGCGATGCCGTACAGCCAGGAGTTGTCCGGAATCTGGGTGGCGTGCGCCCGCATCGCCGCCGTCTTCTGCTGGTAGTGGTCGGTGCCGTCGATCCGGGCCGCGATCTCTTCGTCGGTGTGCCCGAACGGCAGGTCCTCCACCCTCTCCACGTCGGCGAAGGGGTTGTCGTCGAGGCCGCGGAACGCCTCCATGCCGTCGCGCAGCACGCTGAGCGGCATCGCGGTCCAGTAAATCTTCTGCGGGCCGTCCGCCCCGGCCAGCTCGGCGGCGCGCATGGCGACCCGGTGCGCCTGGATGTGATCGGGATGGCCGTAGAAGCCGTTCTCGTCGTACGTGATCATGATCTGCGGCCGGATCTCCCGGATCACCTCGACCAGCAGGGCGGCGGCCTCGTCGACGTCGGCGCCCCAGAACGCGCGGGGGTGATCGTTGGTCGGCAGGCCCATCATCCCCGAGTCGCGGTAGTGGCCCGCGCCGCCCAGGATGCGGTGGTCGGTGACGCCCAGCGCCGCGCACGCGCGGGCCAGCTCGCCGAGGCGGTACCCGCCGAGCTGGTCGGCCTGCCCGGCCTCGAGCTGCGCCAGCTCGGGGACGTGGATCTCGCCCTCCTCGCCGAGCGTGCAGGTAACGAGCGTCACGTGGGCGCCCGCGGCCGCGTAGTGGGCCATCGTCGCGCCGGTGCCGGTGACCTCGTCGTCGGGATGGGCGTGCACCAGCAGCAGGCGGCGCGCGGGCAGGGCGTCAGTCACGGCGGCAACTCTACGCGGCGGCAGGCTCGCCTTTTCAGAGCCGGGCTGCGAGTTTGCGCGGCGCGGTGCACCCTTGATCAGCGATGCTGGACGCGTGGACTACCCCGCCCTCGCCGATCGCACCGGTCACTTCCGTTACGGCGCGCCGCACGCCGTCAAGATCGGCGCGGACGGCGCCCGGGTGGCCTTCCTGCGCTCGGCCGGGCCGGAGGATCCGGACCCGGCGCTCTGGGCGCTGACCGTGACCACCGGCGAGGAGAGGTTGGTGGCCGAGGGTCCGATTTCCGCGTACGCGGTGGACCGTGACGCCCGGACGGCGGCGTTCGCGCGCGACGGTCGTCTCTTCCGCGCCGATCTGATGACCTTCACGGTCGGCGAGGTGCCGGCCACCGGCCCGGTCGAGGATCCGCGGCCCGACCCGGCCGGACGGCACATCGGGTACGTGACCGTGGCCGGCGGGTCCGCGTCGCTGCGCGTCGTCGGGCCGGCCGGCGACCGGCTGCTGGCCGGCGAGCCCGGCACGGCCTGGCGCGAGCACGGCGGCCTGATCTCGTGGGGCGTGCCCGACCCGGCCGCCGTGCAGTTCGGCCGGCGGCGCGGCTGGTGGTGGTCGCCGGACGGCACCCAGATCCTGGCCACCCGGACGGCCGCGGCGACCAGCCTGCACCTGCTCGACCTCGACGAGGGCTGGGTGGACGTGCATTGGGACCGGGAGACCTACCCGTACGTGGCGAATGTGCGCTGGGCCGACGGCGGCGGCCCGTTGATCACCGTGCTGCGCCGGATGCAGCAGCACGGGCTGGTGCTGGCGATCGATCCGCGGACCGGGGAGACGCAGGTGCACGCCGAGCTGGCCGACGCCCGCTGGGTGGAGCCGGTGGCCGGCACGCCGCGGCACCTGCCGGACGGCCGGGTGCTGGTCGGCGGCGAGCTGGCGCACGACGGCTTCGACGCGCGCTGCCTGTTCGCCGACGGCAGCCTGCTCACCCCGCCCGGCCTCTACGTGCGGCGGGTGGTCGGCACGCTGCCCCGGGCCGACGCTCCGAGCGGCGTGCCCGACCTGATCGTCGAGGGGACCGACGGCGACCCGTCGGCGCAGTCGGTGTTCCGCGTGCGCGCGTCCCTGGCCGGCGGCGGCGCGGAGGCCCGCAAGATCAGCATGACCCCGGGCTGGCATCGCGCCGAGGCCAACGGCGACGTGCTGGTCCTCGACGACACGGTGTGGCGTGGCGAGGCCCGGGTGGCGACGCTGCGCAACCTGTCGGCGCCCCTGCCCTACCACCCCAGCCCGATCCTGGAACGGGTCACCGATCGGCGCCTGCCGGCCGCGGTGCTGTACCCGGCCGGCTTCGTGGGCGGCGCGAAGATCCCGGTGCTGGTCACGCTGGGCGACGGCACCGGCTATCAACAGGTGGTGACCGACCCGTCGGCGTGGCAGGAGCGGCAGTGGTGGGCCGACGCGGGGTTCGCGGTGGTGAGCGTCGATTCCCGAGGTACGCCGGGGGTGGCGCCCAGCTTCGAGAAGGTGGTGCACCGCAGGCTGGGCGACGTGGCCCTGACGGATCAGGTGGACGCCCTGCACGCGCTGGTCGGCAAGCACCCCGACCTGGACCTGTCGACGGTGTCGGTGCGCGGGTCGGGGCTGGGCGGCTGGCTGGCGGCGATGGCGGTGCTGCGGCGGCCGGACATCTTCCATCGGGCGGTGGCCCGCGACCCGGTCACCGACTGGAACCACCTGCCGGCGCCGTTCGCGGAGCGGTACCTCGGCGATCGGGGGGACGCCGCGGAGGTGTACGCCCACCACAGTCTCGCCGAGGCGGCGGCCCAGTCGGACCGGTCCCGCCCGCTGCTGCTGATCGGCGCGGACCTGCCAGGCTTCACCGCCGTCCCCACCGCGTCCTTGGCGGAGGAACTGACCTTCCTACAAGGAGGAGCCCTCGCCGATAGTCGCTAGACCGGTTGGCATGAGACTAGTCTCTGTGCGAGAGCCAGCAACTCGATCGCAAGGGAGGCACCATGACCGCGGCCATTCCCATCGACGGCCTGCCGATCACCGAAGAGGACTTCCTCGCCCTCGGCGAGACAGCCGCTCGCATCGAGCTGTTCGATGGAAGCCTGCACATGTCACCCCGCTCCACCACCACTCATCAACACGTCCTCGGCGAGCTGGCCGCCGCCCTCCGCACCCCGGCGCGGGACGCCGGCTCCCGCGTGCTGCCGGAACCGAACCTCCGGCTGAACCGGACCGCATACCCAGCCCCGATCTCGTCATCACGACGGACATGGAACACAAGCTGGTCCTCGACGCCGACAGCGTGCTCCTGGTCTGCGAGATCACTTCGCCATCCAACGCCGCGACCGACAAGGTGCTCAAGATGCACTACTACGCCGCGGCCGGCATCCCGTGGTATCTCCTGGTCGAGCAGGACAGCGCCACCTTGCACCTCTACGCGCTCGTGGACGACACCTACGTGGAGAAGGCCGTCGTCCGCCCCGGTGACCTGCTGCGGCTGACGGAGCCGGTGGTCGCCGTCCTCGACCCGGTCGAGTTGTCCCCGCCGCTCTGAGTTTTGTCGTACCGGTCGCCTAGGGTCGGTGCATGAGCCACTTCGATGAGGCGTCCTCGGCGGTCCAGGCCGCTCTGGATGCCGGGGCGCGCTACGCCGACGCACGCGTCATGGTGCGCCGCACCGAGTCGATGACCGCCCGCGACGGCGCCGTCGAGGATCTGAGCTCCGACGAGAGCGCCGGTCTCGGCGTTCGCGCCCTGGTGGGGTCCAGCTGGGGTTTCTACGCGATGCCCGACCTCTCGGACGGCGCCGCTCGGGCGGCCGGCCGGCGCGCCGCGCAGATCGCCGCGGCCAGCGCGACCGTTCCCGGGCCGCCGATCGACCTGGTGCCGGCCGGGGCCGGCGAGGCGAGCTGGGCGAGCGACTGCGAGGTCGACCCGGCCTCGGTGTCCCTGTCGGCCAAGGGCGACCTGCTGGTCCGGGCGACCGACGCGGCCAAGGGGTCCGGCGCCGACCTCGCCGAGGCGCTCTACCGCAGCTGGGACACCCGCAAGTGGTTCGTCTCCAGCGACGGGCACCGCATCGATCAGCACATCCGCGAGTGCGGCGCGGGCGTCTGGGCGAGCGCCATCGGCGACGGCGAGGTGCAGCGCCGGTCCTGGCCCTCGTACGGCGGGCAGTTCGGCACCCGCGGCTGGGAGCTGGTCGAGGAGCTCGATCTGATCGCCAACGCGCCGCGGATGGCCGAGGAGGCGCGCGCCCTGGTCACCGCGCCGCTCTGCCCGGCCGGCGAGACCACGCTGATCCTCGGCAGCGAGCAGCTGGCCCTGCAGATCCATGAGTCGGTCGGGCACGCCATCGAGCTCGACCGCATCCTCGGGTGGGAGGCCGCGTTCGCCGGCACCAGCTGGCTCGACCTGGCAAAGCTGGGCTCCCTGCGCTACGGCTCCGAGCTCATGAACATCACCATCGACCCGCGCATCCCGGGCGCGCTGGGCAGCTTCGGGTACGACGACGAGGGCACCCCGGCGACCAAGCGCGACGCCGTGCGCGACGGCATCTGGGTGGGCGTGCTCGCCGGGCGCGACTCGGCCGCCGTGGCCGGGCTCGACTACGCCGGCAGCGTGCGCTCCGACGGCTGGGCCCGGCTGCCCATGGTCCGGATGACCAACGTCGGCCTAGAGCCGGGGCCGCACACGCTCGACGAGATCATCGCGGCCACCGACGACGGGGTCTTCATGGAGACCAACCGGTCCTGGTCGATCGACGACCGGCGGCTCAACTTCCAATTCGGCTGCGAGATGGGGTACGAGGTGAAGAACGGCAAACGCGGCCGCCTGCTGCGCAACCCCACCTACACCGGGATCGGCCCCAAGTTCTGGCAGTCGATGGACATGCTCTCCTCCGAGACGGTCGCCTGGGGCACACCGAACTGCGGAAAGGGCCAGCCCGGCCAGGTCGGGCACACCGGTCACCCGGCGGCGCCGGCCCGCTTCACGAACGTACGCGTGGGGGTGCGCGGATGAACGCCGAGCTGGACCTGGCCGGCCGGGTCATCGAGCTGGTCCGCGCCGCGACCGGGCCGGCGGCGGACGCCGAGGTCCTGGTGTCGCACAACGCCGAGGCCCTGACCAGGTTCGCCAACTCGGCCATCCACCAGAACGTGGCCGAGGCGACCACGACCGTACGGCTGCGGCTGCACCTGGACGGCCGCACGTCGGCCGGCGCCACCACGATCACCACGGCGGACGGCCTGCGCACGCTGGTCGACCGCACGATCGAAGCGGCCCGGCTGAGCCCGCCCGACCCGACCTGGCCGGGTCTGACCCGGCCCACGCCGCTGCATGTCTCGGCCGCTCATTTCGGCTCGGGCCAGCACTCGGGCCTCGACTTCGGCTTCGACGAGGCGACCGCGCAGGCCGATCCGGGCGAGCGGGCCGTGCGGGTCCGCGATTTCGTCCGGGCGGCCGGCGGGCTGGAGACGGCCGGCTTCTGCCGCACGGTGTACGCCTCCGCCGCCTTCGCCAACAGCGACGGCCACGCCGTCGAGGGCCGCACGGCCGAGGCCGCGATGGACGGCATCGCCCGCGTCGACGGTTCGGACGGCGTGGCCCGGCTGGCCAGCGGCCAGATCGCCGACATCGACGGCGCGGCGCTGGGCGCGCGAGCCGCGGCCAAGGCGCGGGCCGCCCGGCGCCCGGTCGAGCTGCCGCCGGGGCGGTACGAGGTGGTGCTGGAGCCCGAGGCGGTCGCCGACATGCTCGGCAACCTCGCGATGTTCGGCTTCAACGGCAAGCTGTTCAACCAGCGGCAGTCGTTCGCCGAGCTGAACGCCGAGCAGTTCGACCCGTCCGTGACCATTGTCGACGACCCGGTGGGCAGCCGGGGTGAGCCGGCGCCGGGCCTGCCGTTCGACGGCGAGGGCACGCCGCGGCACACGCTCGTGCTGGTCCGCGACGGGGTGACCGAGGCGGTGACGCACGACCGCCGGACGGCGGCCGAGGCGGCCACCGAGTCGACCGGCCACGCCTGGGGCGAGTCGCGTACGTGGGGGCCGGTCGCGACCAGCATGCGGCTCGAGGCGGCGCCCGCCTCGACCGAGCCGGTGCTGCCACCGGCCGCGGAGCCGGGCCCGACCGCCGAGTCGGCCCGGCCGCTGGTGGCGCGCATGGAGCGCGGGCTGCTCATCACCGACTTCTGGTACACCCGGGTGCTCGACCCGAAAAGCCTGGTGGTCACCGGCCTGACCCGCAACGGGGTGTGGCTGGTGGAGGACGGCGAGGTCACCTCGGCGGTGAGCAACATGCGGTTCACCCAGTCCTATCCGCAGGCGCTCGGCATCGGCCTGGTCCGTGGCATCGGCAGCGAGTCGGTGCTGCTGCCCGATCGCTGGTCGGGCGTCCGGTACGCGGCCCCGGCCGTGCACCTGGCCAGCTGGAACCTCACCGGAAACGCCTCCGGATGATCCGGCCCAGCATTGACCGGCGTGCTTCACTGAGCCGGTGAGCGACACTCCGCGCAACGCGGATGACGACACGCCGACCGGCGAACTCTCGATCGGCGGGTTGGGCGCGCCTGCGCAGGCCGGCGACGACGCGACCACGCGAGTCGGCGGCGGCGTTGCCGCGCCGGACGACGGCGGCGTGACCGGGCCGGCTGGGGGCAGTGTGACCGGGCCGGCTGAGGGCGGCGTGACCGCGCCGGTCGGCGGCTCTAGCGCGCCGGTCGAGGGTGGGGCGACCGCAGCGGGTGCGGGCCCGGGCGATGCAGCCGGGTCGAGCGGGGGCACCGCGGCCACGACTGCCGCCCGGCCGTCCGCCCGGCGACGGCTGCTCAGCTTCGGGCCGCTGCCGGCCAACCCCGGCGATGCCGACCGTCGTCGCCGCCGCTGGTTCGTCACCGGCATTGCGGTCGCCGCCGCGATCGTCGCCGTCGCGCTCTGCGCCGGCGCGCTCTCCGTGGTCTCGGCGGTCAACGGCGTGCGCGACCGCGCCGCCGACGCCCGCGCGGCCCGGACCGTGCGCGAGAACGACTGCCTGGACCTGGAGAGGCGGCTCAACCGCCTGGTCCCGCCGGGAGCGACCACCGGCCCGGCCGCGCGGGCCACCGCTATCCGGGACGAGAACGCGGCCGTGCGCATCTACGTCGACCGGCTGGGCACGCAGCGGGACGCGGATGCCTGGCGGCAGCTGCTCGACGCGCGGACCGTCTTCGCGGACGCGCTGGACCGCCAGGCCAAATCCCGTACGCCGGCCTTCTACGTCGCGCCGAGGACCGACGACGGCACGGCCGTGGCCGACCAGCTGGTGCAATGGTCGCCGGAGCCATGCGCCGGATCGATCCGCCGGCTGGCCGTGCCCGAGCTCTGACGGCCCGGATTTCCAAGATCCACTACCTTGTTTGCCCATGTCGATGCGAGCGGGTCTCGGATTTGTGACATAGACATCATCCCTGAGCCAAAAACTGTCCGAGCCCAGGCGTAACGTGTGCCACACATCACGGACGCACGGCGGCTGTGGGCGCCTCCGCCCGTTAACAGCCGGGTCACTTGGACAGGGCACATCAGGAGATCGAATGACGACGACGGCAACGAGGCCGACGGGGCCGGCCGACGATCGCGCGGGGCGTAACCGCGCAGCGATCGCGGCGAAAACGTTGCGCACCGACCGATGGTGGTTCCCCCCACTTATCACCTTCGTGGGACTCGCGGCCTGGGTCACATACGCGACCGTCCGCGTCTTTATGCACAAGTGGTATTTCGTGTCGGATTACCATTACCTAACGCCGTTCTACTCACCGTGTATTACCGACCGGTGCGTCGAGGGCTCAGCCGAGTTCGGCACGCCGCTGCCCAGCGCTTGGTTCATCCCCGAGGCCGCGTTCACGCTGCCGTTCCTGCTGCTGTTCCGGCTTACCTGCTATTACTACCGGAAGGCGTATTACCGCGCCTTCTGGCTGTCGCCGCCGGCCTGTGCGGTGCCCGACGGGCATCAGAAATACACCGGCGAAACACGCTTCCCGCTGATCTTCCAGAACGTTCATCGGTATGCGTTCTTCGCCGCCGGGATCATCTCGCTCATCAACACCTGGGACGCGATCCGCGCCTTCCACAGCCCCAGCGGGTTCGGTTTCGGGCTCGGCAACATCGTCCTGGTCGTCAACGTGGTGATGCTCTGGGCGTACACGTTGTCCTGCCACTCCTGCCGGCACATCGCCGGGGGCCGGCTCAAACACTTCTCCAAGCACCCGGTGCGCTATCGGTTCTGGACCTTCGTCTCGAAGCTGAACACGAGGCACATGGGGCTCGCCTGGATCACGCTGGGCACGCTCGCGCTGACCGACTTCTACATCATGGCCGTTTCCGCCCACTGGTTCTCCGACCTGCGATTCATCGGCTGAGGGGCGACGACGATGACCACACGAATCGAACGGCACCACTATGACGTCGTCGTGATCGGCGCCGGCGGCGCCGGCCTGCGCGCGGCGATCGAGGCCCGGCTGGCCGGGAAGCGCACGGCGATCATCTCGAAGTCACTCTTCGGCAAGGCGCACACGGTCATGGCCGAGGGCGGCGCGGCCGCCGCGATGGGCAACGTGAACTCGCGCGACAACTGGATGGTGCACTTCCGCGACACCATGCGCGGCGGCAAGTTCCTGAACAACTTCCGGATGGCCGAGCTGCACGCCAAGGAGGCGCCGGAGCGGATCTGGGAGCTGGAGACCTACGGCGCGCTCTTCGACCGCACCAAGGACGGCAAGATCTCGCAACGGAACTTCGGCGGCCACGAGTACCCTCGCCTCGCCCACGTCGGCGACCGCACCGGCCTCGAGCTGATCCGTACGCTCCAGCAGAAGATCGTGTCCCTCCAGCAGGAGGACTACGCCGCGACCGGAAACTACGAGTCGAAGATCCGCGTCTTCGCCGAAACCACGATCACCGAGCTGATGCTCGACGGCGACCGCGTCGCGGGCGCCTTCGGGTACTACCGCGAGTCCGGCGAGTTTCTCCTGCTGGAGGCGCCGGCCGTGGTCCTCGCGACCGGCGGCGTCGGCCGCAGCTACAAGGTCACCTCCAACTCCTGGGAGTACACGGGTGACGGCCACGCCCTCGCCCTGCGCGCCGGCGCCACGCTGATCAACATGGAGTTCCTCCAGTTCCACCCGACCGGCATGGTCTGGCCGCCCAGCGTCAAGGGCATCCTGGTCACCGAGTCGGTCCGGGGCGACGGCGGCGTGCTGCGCAACTCCGAGGGCAAGCGGTTCATGTTCAACTACGTCCCCGACGTGTTCCGCAAGCAGTACGCGGACACCGAGGAGGAAGCCGACCGCTGGTACACCGACCCGGACAACAACCGCCGCCCGCCGGAGCTGCTGCCCCGCGACGAGGTGGCTCGGGCGATCAACAGCGAGGTCAAGGCGGGTCGTGGCACCCCGGCCGGCGGCGTCTACCTCGACGTCTCCACCCGGATGCCGGCCGAGACCATCATCAAACGCCTGCCGTCGATGCACCACCAGTTCAAGGAGCTGGCCGACGTCGACATCACCAAGGAGCCGATGGAGGTCGGGCCGACCTGTCACTACGTGATGGGGGGCGTCGAGGTCGACCCGGACACGGCGGCCGCGTCCGGCACGGTGAACGGCCTGTTCGCGGCCGGCGAGGTGTCCGGCGGCATGCACGGGTCCAACCGGCTCGGCGGCAACTCGCTCTCCGACCTGCTGGTCTTCGGCAAGCGGGCCGGCGAGCACGCGGCGGCGTACGTCGACGCGCTCACCAAGCGGCCCAAGGTCGACACCGCCGACGTCGAGTCGGCCGTCGACGTGGCGCTCGCCCCGCTGAACCGGGCGAGCGGCGAAAACCCGTACACGTTGCAGCAGGACCTGCAGGCGGTGATGGGCGACCTGGTCGGCATCATCCGGCGGTCCGGCGAGCTGACCGACGCGGCCAAGCGGCTGCAGGAGCTCAAGGCGCGGGTGGCCAACGTCGGCGCGACCGGCGGCCGGCGCTACAACCCGGGCTGGCACCTGGCCCTCGACCTGCGCAACATGCTGGTCGTCTCGGAGTGCACGGCGAAGGCGGCGCTGGAGCGGGAGGAGTCGCGCGGCGGCCACACCCGAGAAGACTTCCCGGGTATGAACCCCGACTGGCGCAAGGTCAACCTGGTCTGCTCGGTCGACGGCTCCGGCGACGTCCACCTGGAACGCAAGCCGCTGCCGAAGATGCGCGAGGAACTGATCACCCTGTTCGACCGCGCCGAGCTGTCGAAATATCTGACCGAACCAGAACTGGCCGAGTTCGATGCACTGCCCGGCGCGGGCAAGACGGAGGCGAAGTAATGGGCACCAAGCGCCACTTCCGCGTCTGGCGCGGCGACTCGTCCGGCGGCGAGATCCAGGACTTCGACGTCGAGGTCAACGAGGGTGAGGTCGTGCTCGACATCATCCACCGGCTGCAGGCCACCCAGACGCCCGACCTGGCCTGCCGGTGGAACTGCAAGGCCGGCAAGTGCGGCTCCTGCTCGATGGAGATCAACGGCATGCCCCGGCTGGGCTGCATGACGCGGATGTCCACCTTCGAGGAGACCGAGACCGTCACGATCACCCCGCTGCGGACCTTCCCGGTCATCCGCGACCTGGTCACCGACGTCTCGTTCAATTACCAGAAGGCGCGCGAGACGCCCGCGTTCGCACCGCCCGAGGGGGTCGCGCCGGGTCAGTACCGCATGCAGCAGGTCGACGTCGAGCGCTCGCAGGAGTTCCGCAAGTGCATCGAGTGCTACCTCTGCCAGAACACCTGCCACGTGGTGCGCGACCACGAGGAGAACAAGACCGCGTTCTCCGGCCCGCGCTTCTTCATCCGCGCGGCCGAGCTCGACATGCACCCGCTCGACGCGCGTGCCGACCGCAAGGAGTACGCGCAGGCCAACCAGGGCCTCGGCTACTGCAACATCACCAAGTGCTGCACCGAGGTCTGCCCCGAGCACATCAAGATCACTGACAACGCGATCATCCCGATGAAGGAACGCGTCGTCGACCGCCGCTACGACCCGCTCGTCTGGCTCGGCCGCAAGATCTTCCGCCGCGATCAGCTCGACGAGCCGGCCCGCGTCCCCGCCGCCGTCACCACCGCCACCGCCGGCACGGCAACGCCCGAGGTGCACACACCCGGCACCCCGTTCACCAGCGCCCGCCAGGGCGAGGCCCCACCGATCCGCGACGACGGCAAGATGGACGTCGCCGAACTGGCCCTCCCCCACCAGGGCGGACCATCCCCGTTCGGCGACGACCAGGACTTCCCGCTCCCGACGGAGAGTCTCACCTACAACCCGCCGGCCACCGACAAACCGGAAGCCGACGAAACCCATTAGCTAGATGGACCACCGAGCCAATGGCACCTAGCTAATGGCACGGGTGCATCGGGTCGGAAGGCCGTCGCTCATCGAGTGGCGGCCTTCCTTCTCGACGGGTTAACGGGCCTTCTCGACGGTTAGCGGGGCTCGGCGGGGTGGTCGGCGGCGGGGGCGAGGTCGCGCTGGGTGATGGCCACGTCGTACCAGGCACCGTTCTTGAAGCCGATGCGGCGGTGAACGCCGACCGGCAGAAAGCCCAGGGCCGCGTGCAAGCCTTCGCTCGCCGGGTTGGGCAGGGTCATCTTGGCGACCGCCACCCGGAAGCCGCGCTCGATCAGCCGGGCCAGCAGCGCCTCGTAGAGCGACCGGCCCAGGCCGGCGCCGCGGTGCAGCGGGGAAAGGTAGATGCTCGTCTCGGTCGACCAGCGGTAGGCCTCGCGGGCGGCGAACGGACGCGCATACGCATAGCCGGCCACGTCCCCGCCGAGCTCGGCCACCAGCCAGGCATGGGTGCCGGACACCTCGCGGATGCGCGTCGCCATCTCCACCTCGGACGGCGGGGTGATCTCGAAGCTGACCGCGGTGTCCAGCACGAAGGGCCGGTAGATCGCTGCGCACGCCGCCGCGTCGGCCTCGCCCGCGTCGCGGATCGTCAGTCGTGGCGATGTTTGCTCAACCACTGCAAGACCTCCAGCGCATGCATCGCGGGGGCGGCGATCGGATGAAAAACATGCTCGATCAGGTCGTCCCGGATGACCAGCGTGAGGCGCCGATAGAGAACCATGTCACCCGCGCCGAAGGTCGGCAGGCCGAGCGCGGTCGCCAAGGTCATGCGCGGGTCGGGCAGCAGCGGGTAAGGCAGCCGCAGCCGGTGCACGAGCTCACGCTGGTAGCCGGCGGACTGCGCGGACAGCCCGAACACCCGCGCCGCGCCCGCAGCCAGCAGCTCGGCGTGGTGGTCGCGGAACCAGGACGCCTGCTCGGTCGAACCGCGGGCGCCGGGAATCTCCAGCAGACTGTCCGGCAGGTCGACGCCGGGACGGCCGGTCAACGGGTAGACGAAGACGATGCTGCGTCCCGGCCCGAGCGCGGCGAGGTCGACCGGGCGCCCGTCGGTCGCGTAGAAGCCCAGGCTCGGCACCCGCACACCGACCAGCCCCGCCGGGTCGGCGCTGCCCCGAGCCGGCGCCGGCGGACGCACCCGACCGGCCGCCGCATCCAGCCGCTCATGCAGACCGTCCCGCTGAGCGGTGAGCTTGCCGATCCGCTCCTGCAAACCGTCGATCGCGCTGCGGTAGGTGGCGACCGCCGCCGCGCACACGTCGGCCTCCCGGCCATCGGCCAGGCTCTCCACGAACGGCCGGGTCTCCTCGACGCTGAGCCCGAGCGCGGTCAGCTCGCGGATCTGCTGAACCAAGCGAACCGCGATGGGCGGGTACTCCCGGTAGCCGTTCCCCAGGCGCCGCGGAACGACGAGACCCGCCGCCTCGTAATACCGCAGCGCGCGCACGGTGGTCCCGGTGCGGCGCGCCAACTCTCCGACCCGCATGCCCGGACCCTAAACCCGAACCCCAAGGTACGGGTCAATCCGCGGCGCAGCTCACGAGCGAGGGAAGGCCGGGTCGAACGACGCACTCACGGCCGGTCCAACGGCAAGCTCACGGTGGTCGCCAATGCGGCTCACCCCGATGGAACGGCACGGCCCCCAGGCGACCCGACAGCCCCCGCCGACGGGCGCCGGCATGCCGAGCGGCTGAACGGTCCGGGGCAAACAGCGACGGGCTCACGGCGCTCGAACCAAGCGGCTCACCGCGGTCGCCGACGCGACTCACCGCGGTCGCCGGCGCGACTCACCGCGACCGACGGCGCGGCTCACCACGACCGACGGCGCGGCTCACCACGACCGACGGCGCGGCTCACCACGACCGACGGCGCGGCTCACTGCGACCGACGGCGCGGCCCAGGCGGCCCGACAGCCCTCGGCGACGGGCGCGCGAGCTGCCGAGCGGCTGGACGGTCTGGGGGCGAACGGCGAGGGCTCACGGGTGGCCGACCAGCAGCCGTAAGGAACCGGCGCATTGCGGTTGGGTGAGCAGATGCCCGTACGTTTGCTGCCGCCGGCCGAAAGTCAGGTCGGAGCGCAAGCTTTCGACGGCGCGGTGGGCCGCCTCCGGCGTGATGAAACCCGAGGCCGACCGGGCGGCGCGCGTCTGCGGGTCGAGGAAGGCCTCGGGTCGCGCGTAGCCCCAGGCCGTGGGTGTCGTAGTCGAAGTCACCGGCGAGGGTCTGCGTCATGAGGAAAGCTAAACCTCTGCCCCAGGGGCCGAGTCAAGCCTGCTTCGCGGTGGCTAGCCAATGCTCGAGGCCGTCGAGAATGCGGTCCAGGCCGAAGGCGAAGCCGTCGTCCCAGATCTTCAGTGGCTGGACGCCGTCCATCGGGTTGGACCGGCGCCACTGGTCGTAGTGCGGGTGGTCGGCGGACACCCGCTCGAGATAGGGCTCGATGTCCTGAAAGTATTCGCTGACCGGGCGGTCGGCTCGGCGTAGGGCGCTGGTCGCCGCGGCCTGGGTGGTGGCCGAGCCGATGGCGTGCCCGTGGATCAAGGCGCTGACGTGCGACATCGCCCACCCGGTGAAGCCGGCGTCGGTGAGCAGCGCGATCAGGCGGTCGCCGAGGCGCATCGCGTTCGGACCGAGGGTCGGCTTGGTGCCGAGCAGGGCGATCACCCAGGGGTGGCGCAGCAGGGTGGCGCGCACGCCGTTGGCGAACGTCGAGACGCTGACCCGCCAGGGCGCGTCGCCGGCCTCGGGGACGTAGATCTCGCCCAGCACCTCGTCGACGGCCAGCTCGAGCAGCTCCTCCTTGTTCGCCACGTGCCAATACAGCGACGTGGCACCGGCGTCGAGGCGGGTGCCGAGCCGGCGCATGCTCAGGCCGGCCGTGCCCTCGGCGTCGAGCAGCTCGATCGCGGCCCGGACGATCTGCTCACGGCTGAGGCTGGGCTGGCCACCGCGGGCGCGGGGCGGGCGCGTCCACACCGAGTGAAAGAAGTCCGGCTGGGCTGGCATGCCAACCATGGTAACGGCTCTCGAACAGCGTGCGACTTCGATGGTACGGTGTGCGAGTCAATCGCACACCGTACGAGAGAAGCCCGTCATGCCGGAGCGCAACCCTCGCCGATGGCTCATCCTCGGCGTGCTCTGCCTGAGCCTGCTCGTGGTCGTCATCGACAACATGGTTCTCAACATCGCGATCCCGTCGCTGATCCGCGACCTGGGCGCGAGCACGTCAGAGATCCAGTGGATCATCGATTCGTACATTCTGGTCTTCGCCGGCCTGCTGTTGACCGCCGGCAGCCTGTCCGACCGCCACGGCCGGCGCCGCGGGCTGGTCATCGGCCTGATCGTGTTCGGCGGCGCGTCGGCGCTCGCGACCCTGTGCCGGACCCCCGAGCAGCTGATCGCCGCCCGTGGCCTGATGGGCGTGGGTGGCGCGTTCCTGATGCCGGGCACCCTGTCGATCATCACGACGGTCTTCGACGAGCAGGAGCGCAAGAAGGCGATCGCCATCTGGAGCTCGGTGCTCGCCCTGGGCGCCCTCGGCAGCCCGGTGATCGGCGGCCTGCTCCTGCAGCACTTCTGGTGGGGATCGGTCTTCCTGATCAACGTGCCGGTCGCCGCCATCGCCGTCCTCGCGGCGCTGCTGATCATCCCGGAGTCGCGCGGCGCGGCCACCCGGCCCGACCTGATCGGCGCGCTGCTCTCGATGATCGGCATGGCCGCCCTGGTCTGGGCGGTCATCTCGACGTCCCGCGTCGGCTGGGGCTCGCCGCAGACCATCGGCGGGTTCGTGGTCGCGGTGGTCGGGCTGACCGCGTTCACCCTGTGGGAACGGCACGTCGCCGAGCCGATGCTGCCGCTGTCGTTGTTCCGCGATCGCAACTTCGCGGGCGCGAGCTTCTCCATCGTGCTGTTGTCGTTCTCGGCGGGCGGCGTGGTGCTCGCGCTGACCCAGCACATCCAGTTCGTGCTGGGCTATTCGCCGGTCAAGGCCGGCCTCGCATTCGTGCCGATGATCGTGACGGTGATGATTTTCAACGGCGTGGGCGTGGTTGTCGACAAGCGGCTCGGCACCCGCGCCGCGATGGCGATCGGGCTGTTGCTGATGGCGTGCGGGTTCGGCGTGCTCGCCTCGCTCAACCCCGGGGACGGCTATCTGAAGCTGGCCGCCGCGCTGGTCGTGATCGGCATGGGCAGCGGCACCGCCGGGCCGGCCGCGTACGGCACGCTGCTCGGCGCCCTGCCGCCCGAGCGAGTGGGCGTGGGCTCGGCGGTCAACGACACGGTGCAGCAGGTCGGCCAGGCGTTGAGCATCGCGGTGCTGGGCAGTGTGCTGACCGCGGCCTACCGGTCGGCGATGCCCACCGACGTGGTCGCGCAGGCCCGCGACTCGATCGGCGGAGCACTGCGGGTGGCGGTCCAGACCGGCGACGCGGCGCTGGCCCAGGTCGCAAAGGACTCGTTCGTCGAAGCCATCGCGCGGACGTCGCTGATCGGCGTGATCGGCGGGGTCGCGGCGGCGATTGTCGCGGTCGCGGTCCTACGCCCGAAGCCGAAGCCCGAGGCGGACAAGACGGAGACCGACAAGACGGAGACCGAACCGGTCCCGGTCCCCGAACACCAGGTCTGAAAGGGAATCGCCGGCGGTGGACGGGAGCGTGAGGTACAGCTGCGGGGTGGCCGTGCCGACGCGGGAGCCGGTGTTGCGGACGACGAAGGTGACCCTCACCGATCCCGTCGTTCTGTGCAGCCGCGGGGCGACGTCGAGGTTCTGGCGTCGCCCGGCGTCCGTTGGGCTGATAGGAGGCCTGCCGGAGCAGCCCCGACGAGGTGGCGGGTAGGAGCGAGATCAGCCGAGCTGGTTGATTCGGACCGTGTTGCCGGCCGGGTCGCGGAACGCGCAGTCGCGGATGCCGTACGGCTGGTCGACCGGCTCCTGCACCACCTCGGCGCCGGCCGCCTCGATCCGGTCGAAGGCCTCGTCCAGGTCGGCCGAACCGAGGACCACCATCGCGTACGTGCCCTTGGCCATCAACTCGGCGATCGTGCGGCGTTCGTCATCGGTCAGACCCGGGTCGGCCGCCGGCGGATGCAGGACGATCGACGTCTGCGGCTGGCCGGGAGGTCCCACGGCGATCCAGCGCATGGCGCCGTGGCCGACGTCGCCGCGCACCTCGAAACCGAGGACGTCGCGGTAGAAGGCGAGCGACTTCTCCGGGTCGTCGGCCGGCAGGAACGAGCTGTGAATGACGAGGTCCATGCGGATCACGCTAGTGACGGCGGGTGGCTGCGGCTTCTCGATTCCTGACCGGTCGCAGCACCTGCGCGGCCACGCAGCTGGGCATGCCGGCCGCCTGCCCGGCGCCCAGCTTGCGGTAGGCGCTCGGCGAGACGCCGACCAACTCGGAGAACCGGCTGCTGAACGAGCCGAGCGAGGAGCAGCCGACCGCGAAGCAGACCTCGGTGACCGAGAGATCACCCCGGCGTAGCAGGGTCATCGCCCGCTCGATCCGGCGGGTCATCAGATAGCTGTACGGGGATTCGCCATATGCGGCGCGGAACTCCCGGCTGAGATGACCGGCCGACATGTGTGCCCCGCGCGCCAGGGCCACGACATCCAAGGGCTGGGCGAACTCCCGGTCGATCCGGTCCTTGACGCGTCGGATCCGCACGAGGTCGGCCAGGCGGTGGGCGTCGAGGCTGGTCACCTTCACAGCCTGCCTTGGCCGGGCACAGGGTGACAACCGATCGCACAGAT
>NZ_JAOSZE010000007.1 GCF_025630775.1 Actinoplanes sp. KI2 | reverse complement strand
GTACACGTGGTGCTGCCCGTTGGCCAGATACGCCGCCGGCTCCGCCGTCAACGAACCCGGAAGGGTCGCGTTACTCCAACCCGTCTGACCCGGCGTGTACCAGAAATGCTGCAACGTATCGCTCGCACCAAGCTCATACGCGTGATGCTGACCATCACCGAAATACGAACGACCACTGGACGACGAAACTTCGATCGCGCCCGTTTCGACGATGTTGTCGTATCGAACCGGGGTGTAGAGACTGGCGTTGCTGCTGGACCAGGTGTCCTGGACGGTGTCACGGCTGCCGGTCTGTTCGATGACAACCGGCTGGGTGTGCGCCGAGTCGGCCCACTCGACGAACAGTGCAACGTGGTTCTCGTGCACGTCGCCGGTGTGCCGCAAAAGCGCGTCACCCGGCAGGAGTGAGGACCGGGAGATCGGATACGACTGCAGGTCCAGGTTGCCGGTCCAGTACGAACTCCCCGATCCGCCGAGGCCCCAGGCCATCGAGACGAACCCGGAGCAGTCGGTGCGATAGTCGCCGTAGCTGTTGCGGTAGCACCGCTCCTTGCTGTACGGGATGCCCACGCTCAACCAGCTCCGGGCACGGGTGAGCACCTCGTTGCGGGTCAGATGCTGGTCCGTGCCGTTGTCGTCGCAGGGAGTCGCGGTCGTGGTGACCGTGGCGAGGGTGGTGCTGCCGGTCAGCGGTGGCAGGCCGGGGTACGACGGCAGGGGCGGATCGCCCGGCGTGCCCGTCAGGAGCGCGGCAGACGCGGGTGACATCGCCTGCGGCGCGGTGAACAGGGCCAGCGTGACCACCAGCCCGACCGTCAGTCTTCGTAGCAATCGAACGTACATCTACTGCGGTTCCTCCCCCGTCGGTGCGAGCGCCGTCGCGCCCGCCGTACGGGGAGTTTGCGGCTCGTGACTCCTCGATCGCTTGAGGACAGAAACCCGTACTCGACCCGTACTACGCTGCATGCCGAAACTGATCACGAAACGGGGGAAATCCACAATGGAGGACGTGGGCAGTCTCGGCTGGTTGATCCGTCAATGGCGTCAGGATCGCGGTCTCAGCCAGCGGGAGCTGGCCGGTCGAGCCGGACTGAGCCTCGGCGCGATCCGCGACCTGGAACAGGACCGCAGCAGCCGTCCACACGCGCGGTCGAGCGAAGCTCTCGCCGACGCGCTGGAGCTGAGCAGAGCGGATCGCGGACGCCTGCGCCAGCTGGCAATCCGTCGGCAACCCGAGCCGCCCGCGCGATCCGGACCGGTACGGATCTCCGTCTTGGGTCCGCTCGCCGTCGAATCCCCATCGGGACCGATTGACGTCGGTTCGGGGCGCCACCGTGTCGTCCTGGCGCGGCTCGCGATGACGCCCCACCATCCGGTCAGCCGCGAGGAACTGATCGAGGTGCTGTGGCCGGAGGGGCCGCCGCGTTCCGCCGCGAACGTTCTGCAGACGCACGTCAGCCGGCTACGCCGGATTCTCGAACCGCGACCATGCGACGGCGCCGCGGCGCTGGTCTGGACGCCGGGCGGTTACCAGCTGCGTATGGATGAAAACGGTCTCGACGTGGTCGACTATCGCAACCAGCTCGCGGAGTGGCGCCGGTCGTCGTCGAATCCACAGCGAGCGTTCGACCTGCTTCAGTCGACTCTTGATCTCTGGCGCGGGCACCGGGCCGCGGAAGACATCGTGGAGCTGCAGGAACATCACCTGGTCACGGCATTCACCGATGAACTGATCGAGAGCACGATCCAACTGGCCCTCCTCGGTCTCGCGGTGCAGCGCCTGCCGGAAGTACTGCCGCGCCTGCGTCGCCTGGCCGCCCGTCATCTCTGGCACGAACCCCTGCACGCGCGGCTGGTAGTCACTCTCGCCGCGTTGGGCCAGCAGGCCGCGGCGCTTGACGCGTACGAGGAAATCAAGCGGCGCTTGGCCGAGGAACTGGCCATCGAGCCCGGCGCCGCGCTGGTGGCCGCGCGGCAGGCCGTGCTGGCGGGGCGCTGGGACCAGCGTCCGCGTGCCCGCGAAGAGCGCCTACCCATACCGTGGGAGGCTCCGGCACCGCCCGCCGACTTCATCGGGCGCGCTGAGCAGCTGCATTCTCTCCAGAGACTGTTCCGCTCCGCGCTGCGCAACGCGGGGACCGCCCGGCAGGTCACCTGCGTCCTTTCCGGCATGCCCGGGGTGGGCAAGACCAGCCTGGCGCTGCGGGCCGCCGAAAGCCTGCGCGACGACTTCCCCGATGGGCAGCTCTACATCGACCTGCGCGGAGCCGAGCGCAAGCCGGCCAGCGTCCTGACCGTACTGGCCCGGCTCCTGCGCGGCCTCGGCACGCCCGGCCACGCCGTCCCGATCGAGGTCGATGAGGCGTGTGCCCTCTATCGCACGCTACTGGCCGAGCGACAGGTTCTGGTGATCCTGGACAACGCCCGCAATACCGATCAGCTCCGCATGTTGCTGCCGGGTAGCGGCGGCAGCGCGGTCCTGATCACCAGCCGGCAGCAATGCGCCGACCTACCTGGCGCCGTGCACATCCATCTGCCGGTTCTGCCACTGACAGAGGCCGTCGACATGCTGGGCGGCCGGTCCAGGTCGGCATGGACCGCTGCGGATCGGAAGGCAGCGACAGCGCTCGCCGAGGCGTGTGGTCGCCTCCCGGTCGCTCTCCGAGTGATCGCGAGCCGGCTCGCCGGACGCCCGCGGCGCACCCCGGCGGAACTCCTTCGTTCTCTGGCCGACGGCCGGCCACCGGCGGGCAATGCGGCAGACGCCGCCATCGATCTCAGCTACCGAGAGTTGCGACCCGAGGCCGCGCGGCTCTTCCGGTCGGCGGCGCAGTTGCCGGGCACGACCTTCTCGCGAGAGGCCGCGGCGGCGCTCTTCGCGACGGACGCCGACGCGACCGGACGGACGCTGGATGGTCTGGTGGCGGAGAACATGCTGGAGATGGCCGGTACCGACAGATACCGCTACCACGATCTTCTCCGCCGCTACGCGCTCGAAGTCGGAACGGTGTACGACGACGGCAGCGAGTCGGCAGCGCTGCGCCGGGTCGCCGACTGGTATCTCACCCGCACCGCAGCCGCGATTCGGCTCGTCTATCCCGCGATGGTGCGGCTGCCCACCGAGGTCGACGCGACGGCCATGTGCTTTCCCGACGTCAGCACCGCGACCGCCTGGCTGGACGAGGAGATCGGAAACCTCGTCGCGCTCATCGAAACGCTGGCCGGTGACGTACATCGGGCTCGGGCATGGCAACTCGCCGATCAGCTACGCGGCTACTTCTTCGTATGTCGGGACGCGATTTCCTGGCTGGCAACCGGCACGGCCGGCATGATGGCGGCCGAAGCCGCCGACGATCGCATGGCGCAGGCCGCCATGTACCAGACCATCGGCCAAGCACATTGGTCGCTGGGCCGGCATCGGACAGCGCTGGAGGCGTACCGGTCGGGCGTGGCCGCAGCGCGCGACAGCGGCTGGCTGATCGGCGAGGCATATCTGATGCACAACCTCGGACTGGTGCATGCCGAGCTCGGCATGATGGACGATGCCCACCAGCTTTACCAGCACGTCCTTCGCGTAGGCGGGGGAAGCGAGTTCGCACACGTCCGGGCCGTCACCCTCAACGACCTGGGTGTGATGTACACCGAACAGGGCCGGCTGCGCGATGCGGTCGGGCACTTCCGGGCCGCCATGGACATCAACAGCGAAGAGGCGCGGCTACCTTCCGCCATGGTGAACTGCCACAACCTCGGCATGGCACTGCGCCACCTTGAGGAGTTCGACGCCGCGCACGAGCACCTCACTCGGGTCCTCGCGTACTTCGAGGAGGCGAACAACAAGAGTGGGCAGATGTCCACGCTTGACGAGCTGAGCCAGCTGTATCAGCAGCGGGCCGAGTGGAGTGCCGGTGTCGACGCCGCTGAACAAGCATTGCGGATCGCGGAGCACCTGGCGAACCGGAGGGCGATCGCGGGAGGGTTGAACACGCTCGGCTCCGCGCTGCTCGGGGCGCGCGCGGTCACCGAGGCGCAGGCGCGCTTTCGCGAAGCGCTGGAGCTGAGCCGCGAGCACGGGTTTCAGTACTTCGCCGCCCAGTCCGGCATCGGATTGGCGAACGTGCTGCTCAGGCTGGGTGCGATCGAAAAGGCGCGAGATGCCGCCGCCGAGGCACTCGAGATCACGCGCCGGAAGGACTACCGCGTCTTGGCCGGCGATGCGCTGACGACGTTGGCCAGGACGGGACTCGCCGCGGGCGACCCGCACGCGGCGGCCGACCACTGCGATGCCGCACTTGGCTACTACCGATCGGCAGGAATCCCTGGCCGCCTTCGCGATCTGGACCTGTTGACACGGGAAATCGCCGTTGCATCGCAGCACGACGGCCGCTCGGTAGCGCGGTGACCTCATGCGCTGTGAGCTCCGCGCGCTGCGACTGCTGTCATCCGTCGGCGAGGCGCTGGATGGTGGCGCCGAGCCAGGCTTCGAGCTCGCCGGCATCCCCGAGGGCGGCCCGCAGTATCCGGCGGCGGGTGGAGACGCCGAGCACGAAGGCGTCGATCGCGGCGGCCCGGTCGCGAGCGGTCGCCTCATCGAGGCCGCTGTCGCGCAGGTAGCGACGCAGCGGTTCGAGGGAGTTCCGGTCGAGGAAGGCAGCGAGCGCTTCCGCCGCCTCCGGGCGTTCCCCGGACGCCCGTTGCAACAGAAGCAACGGATCCTCCCCGGGCTGACCGAACCAACGCCGCACGATGTTGGCGGCGAGGCGGGAGCCGAGCGATGACAGATCGCCGGCGAAGGAGTCCACGACCGGGATCTCCACCCGGGTGGCCGCCAGGAACAAGCCGTCCTTCCCGCCGAAGTAGCGGGTGATGAGGTTCGGCGAGACCCCGGCGGCGTCAGCTACCCCTTTGACGGTCACCGCCGTATAGCCGAGCCCGGCGAAGAGGCGCTGTGCCGACTCCAGGATCCGCCGCTTGGTGTCGGCCGCGTCACGTACCACCATGTGTATGAGCATACACATGATGTGTATGCTCATACACATGATCGATGACCTGCACGAACGCCTCCAGCGGACGCGCCGCATCGCGACCCCTTGGAACGATGACAAGACGCGCGGAGTTCGCAACACCGACCTGACCACGCTGCTCGACCGCTGGTCCAACGGCTACGACTGGTCCGTGCACGAGCGCCGCATCGGGCGGTATCCGTGGGCGACGGTAGGTGCCGGCGACGCCGCACTCCGCCTGATTCACCAGCGAGCCGCCGACGCCGACGCACCCGTCGTGGTGCTGTTGCATGGCTGGCCCGACTCGGTGCTCCGTTTCGAACGCCTCCTGCCCCTGCTCGCCGACATGCACGTCGTGGTTCCTGCGCTGCCCGGCTTTCCGTTCGCGCCCCCGCTGACCGCGCCCGGCATGTCGGTCGGCCGCATCGCGCGAATCGTCGCGGACGCCCTCGACACCCTCGGGTACGCCCGCTACACCGTGTCCGGCGGCGACGTCGGAGGCGACGTCGCGGAGATTCTGGCCGCCGAACACCGGGAGCGGGTTGCCTCCCTGCACCTCACCAACGTCTCCCCGCGCCATGCGGCCACCGCCGACCCGTCCGACCTGACGCCTGACGCGGCTGCGTACCTCGGCCGGGCGGCGCAGTGGTTCCGCGCCGAGGGTGGGTACATCGCAGAGCAGTCCACCCGGCCCAACACGCTCGCCGTCGCCCTCGGGGACTCCCCCGCCGGACTCGCGGCCTGGATCGCCGAGAAGCTCCAGGCATGGTCGGACGACGCGGCCTTCACCACGGACGAACTCCTGACCTGGATCACCGCGTACTGGGTCACCGGCACGATCGGGACGTCGTTCGCCACCTACACCGAGCCCGCTGTTATCCCTGCCCGCGTCGAAACGCCGACGCTTCTGTCGGCTTTCCCTCGCGACATCAAGCCCGCGCCGCGCAGCTACGCCGAAGCGTTCGTCAACATCGTCGAATACGTCGAGCATCCCGCCGGCGGTCATTTCGCGGCGTGGGAACAGCCGGAGGCCTATGCCGCCGACCTACGACGCGCCGTCAAGCTTGGCCACCGCCAATTCCCTACGCTCGCACCGACCGGCACCGGCTCGCCGTCGAGGTAGAACGGCCGGCCGGCTACTCGGATTGGTGCGGGCGTCGGGTAGCCCGGCGCGCCGCCAGGGTCACCACGCCCACGACCACGAGTCCGGCGCAAGCCCAGAACACCATGGCGATGGTCAGCCTGGTCGGGTCGGCCGACCAGTGCTGCTGCAATGCGAGTCGCCGAGCTTCTTGCTCCGTATCGCCGTCGGCGCCGCGGTTGAGCCAAACGAGCGGCCACCCCCGCCACATGTTGTAACCGAACATGCAACAGACGTAGTAGTCCCGCCGCAACGTCCCGGCAAGCGACCCGACGACCGTGACCAGCGCTATCACCGGCCCGGCCAGTCGCCACCGTAACGGCCTCACCAGCACCAGGACCAGCCCCGCGCCGGCCATCACCACGCCGATCACGAAGTTGTTCCACAGCCCGAGGTTGGCCAGCGCCCAGAAGCCTCCCAGCAGCATCAACAGCACACCGAGCGCCGGCCGCCCGATCCGAGCAGCCGCCGCGCCGGTTTTCCCCGACGCCTTCTCACCTTGAGCTGCGTCCGTATGTCCGGTCACCGCACCATTCTGCGCACCCGCGAAACAGGTACAACCGGCGGGTGGTACATCGCCGGGAGTAGGAGGTCGCCTACTTCCGGCGTACGCGGCACCGGCCGTTGACGCCGTAGGCTCGGCGCTATGAGCGGCGTGGCCAGGCCGGTAGCGGGGCCACCGAAGTGGTGGCCCTCCGGTCCGTTGTGGGACTGGCTCGGCGTCACCACGGCGACGCTGCTGATCGTGTTCGGTTCGCTGGGCGAGTCCTACCCCACGGACCCGTCGCACGCCCTCCCACCCGGTGTCCATCCGCCGCCCTGGCCCGCCTACCTGCTGGTCACGGCGGCCGGGATCGCGCTGGCCTGGCGCCGCCGGTGGCCGATCGCGGTGCTGGCCCTCACGGTTGCGCTGACATCGGCGTACTCGATGCTGGGTTTTGTCTACGGCGCCGCGCTGATCGCGCCCACCATCGCCCTCTATGCGGTGGTCGTGGAAGGCGGCCTTCGGCGGGCGGTCCTCCCCGCCGTCGTCGCGATCGTCGTGCTCACCCTCGCCGGCGGCATCCTGGGGCCGTACCAGTCGTTCGGCGGCGCGGCGACCGTCGCGCCGTTCGAGCTGCTCGTCGCGGTGGGGCTGGGGCTGGCGGCGGCGAACCGCAAGGCGTACCTGAACGAGGCGCGCGACCGGGCCCGGCAGGCGGAGCGCAGTCGCGAGGAGGAGGCCCGCCGCCGGGTCGACGCGGAGCGGCTGCGCATCGCGCGCGAGCTGCACGACGTGGTGGCCCACACGATGGCGACGATCAGCGTGCAGGCCGCGGCGGCCGCGCACGTGCTGACCGACCCGCCCAAGGAGGCCGCGGAGGCGATCGCCGCGATCCGGGCCGCGAGCAAGGACGGGCTGCGCGAGCTACGGGCGATCCTCAACGTGCTGCGCCAGGCCGACGACCGGGACCCCGTCCACCCGACGCCCGGGCTCGACGACCTGGACGTGCTGGTCGGCACGGTCCGGCGGGCGGGCGTGCCGGTTGCCCTCTCGGCGCCCGTGCCGGCGCCGCCGCGAGCCGCCTCGGTGGACGTCACGGCGTACCGGATCATTCAGGAGTCCCTGACCAACGTGCTGCGCCACGCCGGGCCGGCCACGGCCGCCGTGACCCTCGCGGTCGAGAACGGCCACCTGGTCATCGACGTCGTCGACACCGGTGTGGGTGTTTCCGGGAGGCCGACCGGGCACGGGCTGAACGGCATGCGGGAACGTGCCGGTTCGATCGGCGGCACCTTCCACGCCGGCCCGGGCATCCGCGGCGGTTTCGCCGTCCACGCGACCCTCCCGCTCGACGGGCCGGCGTCGTGATCCGGGTGGTGCTCGCCGACGACCAGGCGCTGATCCGCGCCGGTTTCCGGGTGCTGCTGACCGGCGTCGACGGCATCGAGGTGGTCGGCGAGGCGGCCGATGGCGCGCAGGCCGTACGGGTCGCCCGGGACAACCGCGCCGACGTCGTGCTGATGGACATCCGGATGCCCGGCGTGGACGGCCTGGAGGCAACCCGGCGTATCGGCGCGGACGACGATCTCGCGGGCGTACGGGTGCTCGTGCTGACCACGTACGAGTCGGACGAGTATGTCTATCAGGCCCTGCGGTACGGAGCGAGCGGCTTCCTGGTGAAGGACATCGAGCCCGGCGACCTGGTGCACGCCATCCGGGTCGTCGCGCGCGGCGACGCGCTGCTCTCACCGGGCATCACCCGCCGCCTGATCGCCGATCTGGTCGGGCGGCCCCGGCCGAACGCGACCAAGCCGCAGGCGCTGGCCGCCCTCACCGAGCGGGAACGCGACGTCCTGACCAGGGTCGCCGGCGGCCTTTCCAACGACGAGATCGCCGCCGTGCTGCACCTGAGCCCGCTCACCGTGAAGACCCACGTCAGCCGGATGATGTCGAAGCTGGCGGTGCGCGACCGGGCCCAGTTGGTCGTGCTGGCGTACGAAAGCGGGCTGATAACCCCCGGTACTCCCCCGGAGTGACATCCGCCGCGGTAGGCGCGGCCCGAAGTGACTTCCGCAGCCGGACTCGGGTGGCGCACCGCAGGCGCGAGGCTACCGCCATGAAACAGCTTGCCAGCTTCTGTTACCGGCGGCGACGCCTCGTCGTCGTACTCTGGATGGTCGGAGCCGCCCTGATCATGACGATCGGTTTCCGGTACGCGGCGGCCGCCGACAACGACTTCACGGGCGGCTCGAGCGATTCGGGGCAGGCCCAGCGGATCCTCGACCGGCACTTCCCGGGACAGCGGGGCGACTCCCTCACGCTGGCGGTCCGGGCCGACGCCGGGGCCCGCAACGCCCCGGGCCTCGACGCGCTGCTCGCCCGCGTCGCCGCCGCCCCCGGCCTGCACGTGTCCGGCCCGCTTCAGGCGTCGTCGGACGGGCGTACCGGATTCGTCAGCATCGAATCGGACCAGTCGCAGATACCGACGTCCACCGCCCGGGGACTGATCGACGCCGCGCATGCCGCGAGCGGCGACGGCGTCACGTTCGCGTTCGACGGCGGGTCGGTGCTCGCCGCCGAGGTCCCGTACGGCGGACCGACCGAGGGCTTCGGCGTGCTTGCCGCCATGGTCGTGCTGCTGGTCAGCTTCGGGTCGCTGCTGGCCATGGGTCTGCCCCTGATCACCGGGCTGCTCGGGATCGGCACCGGCCTCGCCCTCATCGACCTGCTCGGCCACCTGCTGCCGGCGCCGTCGTTCACGCCCGTCGTCGCTACCCTCATCGGTCTCGGGGTCGGCGTCGACTACGCGCTGTTCATCGTCACCCGTTACCGCGAGGCGCTGCACGACGGCGAGAACCCGCACGCGGCCACGGTCACCGCGCTCACCACCGCCGGCCGGTCGGTACTGTTCGCCGGCACCACGGTTGTCATCGCGATGCTCGGCCTGCTCGTCATGCGGCAGCAACTGTTGAACGCGACCGCGGTCGCCGCCTCGGTCACCGTCCTGATGACCATGGTCACGGCGATCACGTTGCTGCCCGCGCTGCTCGGCTTCGCCGGCCACAACATCGACCGGCTGCGTCTGCCGTACCTGGGCCGCACCGCCACCCGCAGCCCGCTCGCCGAGCGCTGGGCCGGCGTCATGCAGCGCCGCCCGGTCGTCGCACTGGTCGTCGGCGCCGCGGTGATGCTCACGCTGGCCGCGCCCGCGCTGTCGATGCGGCTGAGCTTCGAGGACTCCAGCACCGCGCCGCATTCCACGATGGCCTATCAGGCCCACCAGATGCTTGCCGCGGGCTTCGGCGCCGGCTACGACGCGCCACTGGTCTTCGTTTCCTCGTCCGCCACGGTGAACATGGCGCACGTGGCCGAGGCGGTACGCGCAACCCCCGGCGTGGCCGGCGTAACCCCGCCGCGGACCAGCCCGGACGGCGCCGCGCAGCTCTTCGTTGCCTACCCGGCGACCGGCGCGCAGGACGCGGCCACCCCGGCTCTCGTACACCACCTGCGCGACAGCGTCGACCCACCCGGTGTCTACATCGGCGGCCCCAACGCCGGCACCATCGACTTCGCCGATGCCGTCGGCAGCCGCCTACCCTGGCTCGTCGCCGTGGTCGTCGGCCTGTCGCTGCTCGTCCTGCTCACGCTGGTGCGCTCGGTCGTGATCGCGGTCAAGGCGGCCGTGATGACTTTGCTCTCGACGCTCGCCGCGTACGGCGTCCTCACCGTCGTCGTCCAGTGGGGCTGGTTCGGCCACCTGCTCGGCTTCCCGGAGGCCATGCCGATCACCACGTGGGTTCCGCTGTTCATCTTCCCGATCCTCTTCGGCCTCTCCACCGACTACGAGGTCTTCCTCATCTCCCGCATCCGCGAGGAGTACGACGCGGGCGCCGCAACTCCCGAGGGGGTGGCCCGAGGCCTGTCGCACACCGCGCGGGTCATCACCGCGGCGGCCGCCATCATGGTCCTGGTCTTCGCGACCGTCCTGCTCGCCGGTGACATCGCGGTCAAGCAGTTCGGCCTCGGCCTGGCCACCGCCGTCCTGCTCGACGCCACGGTGGTCCGCATGGTCCTCGTCCCGTCGCTGATGGAGCTTCTCGGCGGGGCCAACTGGTGGCTCCCCGCCTGGCTGGCGAGCCTGCTGCCGGCCGCCGCGCCGCGCCCCGCTCCGGCCGCCCCGCCGGCCCCCGCACTCGCCGGTGATCGACTATCCGATTAGCCGTGCCCTCCGACGCCTCTCGACCAGCCGGCTCCGCTGATCCTCGGTGCCGGCTGGTCGAGCGTGCGCACGGTCAGACGCCACGCGGCCAGGCCCGGCTCGGGCATGGTGTCGCATCCCGTGACCAGCGGGCGGAGCCCGCGATCAGACCTTCGGACGACCGCAATCGGCCACCAGAACCGGGAGTGCCGACGGCGGCGCGCATCCCGGCAACTTTCTGTGTGTTGTGATTCACCCGCAAACTCAACCTAGAGCGCCCACGCGAACGCGTGGCGTGACGAAATTCTTCTCGATCAGATAAAGACCCGGACACCGTCCGCCAGGCAATTACGTGGCGTAATGGCACGTGGACTCTTGGTGGGCGCGCAGTGAGGTAGCAAGGAAGCGCCGGTCGCACCTGCTGCCCGGCTCGCGTCGAACCGGCTCACGCCGAGCCCTGCCCCGGGTTGGATCGTCGCGACCACTGGCACCGCACAACCACAAGGCATACGGGGGCAGGGACGGGGGACCCGATCTTTTGGTCCAGCTCCTGCGCGACCCGCTCCAGTAGCGGCGCACGGGCAACCTCGGGGTGAAGCCGCGATCCGCGGCCGGGCAACCTTCCCGCCCGAACCCGACAGCTAACCTCGCAGGCGTGCCGGAGGGATCTCTTTCCGTGCACCAACACCATTCGAGCCGCCGCATGTCGATCGGCACCGTTACCGCCGCGCTGTCCCTGGGCTTGTGCCTCGGCGCCGGCCAGCTGATCGCGACCCCCGCCACCTACGCGGTGACTCCCGTCGCCGCCGAGGCCGACGCGAAGGTCACGCCCTCGGTGCGCACCGCCATCAGTGCCCGCAGCATCACCAAGGGCCAACAGGTGCGGGTGACCGTGCGGTACACCGACCCCGGCACCGGCGCGGCGGTCACGTCCGGAACGGTCCGGTTGCAGGCCTACCGCTCCGGCAAATGGATCAATGCGACGGCCGCGACTCTGAACGGCGACGGCGTCGCGAACCTCTACGCGAAGCCGGCGGTCTCGGGCTACCTCCGGGCGGTCTACCTGGGCAACGACACGTACACCTCGCACACCGGGGTCAACCTGTCGGTCACGGTCAAGAGCGACACCGGTGCCCGCATCCTCGCCGAGGCGAACAAGCACGTCGGCGCGCTCTACAAGTTCGGTGCCGCGGGCCCCAAGCGGTTCGACTGTTCCGGTTTCACGCTCTACGTCTACCAGAAGACGATCGGCAAGTCGCTGCCGCACAAGGCGAACCTGCAGCAGAAGTACGGCATCGCGGTCGCCAAGAGCAAGGCGCAGATCGGTGACCTGATCGTGTTCCGGTCCGGCTCGTACGGATCGCACGTCGGCATCTACGCGGGCAACGGCTACATGTACGACTCCCCGCACACCGGTGCCCGGGTCACCAAACGCAAGATCTACCAATCCAACTACGTCGTGCGCCGCCTGGCGGCATGAGGACCGCGCGATAGCCGGACGGCAGGGCATGACTCGTCGAGTCATGCCCTGCCGTCTGTCCGGCGCAGCGCAATGCGGACTACGGGAATGCGGGTCAGCGAACCATCAGCCGACGTGCAGTGCCGGCAGCCATGGTGGGCGGATGAGAACCCGCTGGCTGGCCGCCCTGGTGGCGCCCCCCGCAACGCTGGTGCTGGCCCTGGTGGCGCCGCATCTGGCCGCCGCGAGCACGCGGAGCCCGGCCGTCTGCGCGATGAGCGAGGTCCGGGGCGAGCTCGGGATCGCCGGCGACGGAGCGTTCGAGGTGTCCCTGCAGAACATGTCCCGGACCTCCTGCCGGTTGTCCGGCTACCCGCGCCTGGACCTGATCCACGGCCGTACGGTGGTCGGCACGGCTACTCCGGACGCGCTGGGCGGCGACGGGCCGCCGATGCGGCCCGGGCCGACGCCGGGCAGTAGTCCCACTCCTGACTCGGGGCCGGTCACCCTCGCGCCGGGCGGACATGCTTGGCTACGGGTGATCTACCAGTCCGACAGTGTGGACGGGGCCCCGTGTCAGGCGGTCGACGCGGTGCGGATCAGGGTCGCGCACCGACGGGGGTCCGTCCGGGTCCCGGTGTCGTTCCGGCCGTGCGGCGGGGTCGGCGTCACCATGTTCACACCCGCGCTGTGACGCGGCGCAGCTTGTCGCGCAGGCGGTCGCCGTCGGGATGGTGCAACTCGTCGAGCAGGTCCAGGGCCTGATGCCACCGGCTGCGGGCGGCCTTCTCGTCGCCCGCGGCGGCGTGCGTGTCGCCCAGCCGGGCCAGCGTCGCCGCCTGCTCGTACCGGTCGTCGAACAGGCGGTAGAGGTCCAGCGCCTGCCGGTAGCACCAGGTCGCCTCGTCGAATTGCTGCAGGTGGTGATGGGCGTAGCCGAGGGTGTCCCAGGTGTACGCCTCCCCCGGGCGGTAGCCGATCGCCTGCTGCGCGGCGAGCGCCTCCCGGCACCAGGACAGCGCCTCGGTGTACTGACCCAGCCGCACGTAGCACCAGCCGACGTTGTTGAGGGCGATCGTCTCACCGACCCGGTAGCCGGCGGCCCGCTGCAGCTCCAGCGCACGCTTGGCGTGATCGAGGGCAGCCTGGTGCCGGCCGCGCCGTTCGCACTCGCGGATCAGTCCGACATGGACGGCAGCCTGGCCGGCGGCGTCGCCGAGCCGGCCGAAGAGCTCCAGCGCTTGGTGCAGGTGGCCGAGCGCCGCCTCGTACTCGCCCTGCAGAGTGCGTACCCGGCCCAGGAAGCGATGTGCCCAGGCCTGGCCGGTCAGGTCGCCGGCCTGGTCGGCGGCGTCAAGAGCGAGGCTCAGGGCCGTCGCCAGGTCCGACCAGTGGCCGGAGCGGGAGAACGCGGTCATCAGCGTCCAGCTGAGCTGCCAGGCGTGCCGGGTCCGGTCGGTGCGGGCGGCCAGCGCGACGCAGCGCATCAGCACGGCGTGCTCGGTGTCGAACCACGCCGAGGCGTGCTCGTCGCCGGTCAGCGGCTCGGTCCGGACACCGATCGCGGGCTCGGGCAGCGCCAACGGGTCGCGGGGCGGTTCCTGCAGCAGCGCCGCGGCGTGGGCGGTGTGCAGGTAGTGGTCGAGGACCCGGTCGACGACGGCCTCCCGCTCCCCCGCGTCGTCGCACTGCCGAGCCTGCTCGGACGCGTAGACGCGCAGCAGATCGTGCAGGGCGTAGCGGCCGGGCCGCTGTTCGATCACCAGGTGGGCGCGGGTCAGTTCCTCCAGCGCGACGCCGCTCGGCGCGCCGGCCAGGCTGGCGGCGGCCGGCGCCGAGACCTCCGGCCCGGGATGGATCGACAACAGCCGGAACAGCCGCGCCGCGGTGGCGCTGAGATAGCCGTACGAGCAGCCCAGCACGGCCCGCAGATCGCTGGATGCCTCGCCCGCGGTGAGCACGTCGAGCCGGCCGCGGGCGTCGCGCAGCTGCTCCATCAGCACCGTCGCGGCCGAGTCCGGATGCGCGGCTGCCCGCGCCCCGATGATGCTCAGGGCCAGCGGCAGTCGGTCGCAGAGCCGCACCAGCTCGCCGGCGCTGTCGGCGTGCCGGGCCACCCAGTCGCTGCCCAGGTGGTTGGCCAGCAACCGCAGCGACTCCGTCTCGCCGAGCAGCGGCAGGTCGATCGTCTCGGCGCCCTCGCCGACCGCCAGCCCGGTCAGCTCGCTGCGGCTGGTGATCACGACCATGGCCCCGGTGGCGCCGGGAAGCAGCGGCCGCGCCTGCTGACTGTCACGGGCGTTGTCGAGCACGACCAGCATCCGCCGCCCGGCGATCAGGCTGCGGTAACGCGCGGCCTGCGCGTGCGGGTCGCGGGGCACCCGCTCGTCGGGAAGGCCGAGGCCGTCCAGGAAGCCGCGGATGGCGGCGGCCGGCTCGAGGGGTGCACCGCCCGGGTCGTAGCCGCGGAGGTTGACATAGAGCTGACCGTCGGGAAAGCGATCGGTCATCTCGTGCGCCCAGTGCAGGGCGAGCGTGCTCTTGCCGATGCCGGCTGTGCCGGTGATGGCGGCGATCGCCGGACCGGGGCCGCCGGGGACGGAGTCGAGCACCTCGTTCAGGGCGGCCAGTTGCTCGTCGCGTCCGACGAACCGGCGGACCGGCGCGGGCAGCTGGTGCGGCACCGGCGGAGCCTGCACGGCGACAGTGGTGGCCGGACCGCCCGACGCCTCCTGACGCAGCACGCGCACCTGCGCCTCGCACAGCTCGGCACCGGGCCGTACCCCGAGCTGCGCGTCCAGCCGGTCCCGGACGTCGGCGAACACGTCCAGAGCGGCGGCCTGCTGACCGGTGCCGGCCAGCGCCAGCATCAGCATCGCGTGGGCCTTCTCATGCAGCGGGTCCTTGCTGGTCCACTGCCACAGGTAGGGCAGCACGCGGTCGGGCAGCCCGGCCTGGAACGCGGCCTCGGCATACCCGGCGACGGCGGCGCCCCACTCGCGGGCCGCGGCCGCGATCGCGGGATGACCGCGCAGGACGTCCACATCGGCCAGCGGATCGCCGCGCCACTGCTGCAGGGCCTGCTCGTAGGCCTCGCAGCGGACGACGACGTCGAAATCCGGGTGCGCGGCGACGGCGAGCTGGCGGCGGAACTCGAGCCAGTCCAGCTGCTCGGTGTCCACGTGGAGCCGATAGCTGGTGCCGCCGGAGACCACGACGCCGCTGCCGTCGCGCGGCGCGTGGTCCGGGTCGAGGACCCGGCGCAGCCTTCCGACGTACGCCTGGATGAGGTTTACCGCGGCGGCCGGTGGACTCTGCCCCCAGAACGCGTCGACCAGCACCGAGCGGTGCACACTCGCGCCTGCGCTCAGCGCGAGCAAGCCCAGCAGGCCGCGCTGGCGCGGTTCGCCGAGGTCCAGCGCGCGGCCGTCCCGGGCGGCGGTGACCGGGCCGAGCACGCCCAGCCACAGGCCACGATCACGCCGGGCGGCCGGCTTCTGCCCGTAGATCTGGCCGCGCGCGACGCCGAGCGCGACCGCCAGCCGATCGACCAACGCGGTCCGCGGCCGCCGGGTGCGGCCCTGTTCCAGATCGCGGATCGTGGCGACGCTGACCCCGGCCAGGCCGGCCAGCGCCTGCTGCGTCAGCCCGGCGTCGCGTCGGCGGGCCCTGACGAATCGTCCGATACCGGTGCCATCGTCGTCGCCAACCGCATCGATCATGTCGATCGCCTCCCGGCTGTGTTCCAGGCGTGCCTGCGAGTACCCAGGTAGACCTAGATCACTATCGATGTCCGCGTCCTTTCTAACACCGCGGACGGCCGGTCGGCGCCTGCCGTGCAGGATTCCGCACTGCCGTGACCGGGGCGGGTCTGGCGGTCCGCCCCGGTCACGCGCCTCAGTCGGGAATGTTCTTGTTCGAGTCGATCTGGTCGTAGTCGGCGGTGTTGCTCAGCGACCATTGCCACATCGCCGCGTGCGCGCTGCTCGCGTTCTGCCCGCCGAAGAAGACCGCGCTCTGGCCGGTGCCGGAGAAGCTGGTCGGGCACGGCGACGGCTGGGCGCTGCGGCTGGTCTGCGCCGTCCACTCCCAGGTGTTCGGGATGCTGGTGTTGCCGGCCATGATCTCGTTCCACTGCGCCGCCGTCGAGTAGACGCCGGGCACGGGCCCCTGCTTGGCGTTGGTCACGTAGTCCCAGAAGCCGTTGAAGACCTGACGGTTGGCGGCGCCGTCGGAGCCCCAGCCGTAGAAGCCGGGCCTCTCGACGTCCATCCACAGGATCTGGAAGGGCATCCGGTGGGTGCCGTTGGCATACCAGGTCTGCCAGTCGCCCAGCGCCCACTTGCCCTGCCGCTGACCCCAGGCGTACGCGCCCAGGCCGGTGCCGTCGGTGGCGCCGGGGCCGAACATGAACCAGTACCCACCGGTTCCGACGCCGTGTTCCGGGTTGTAGTTGAAGTGGTTCGCGTTGGCGTCCGCGGCGTACGTGCTGTTCCAGGCCCCGGTGTGGCCGGGGCCGTACCCGGTCGGGTTCGACGCCGACACCAGGTCAGCGCCGCCGATCTTGCCGATGTAGCCGCCGTACATGTGGCCGGAGCCGCAGGACGGTTCCTGGTACGGCGCGGAGCTGTTGGCGGGGCCCGGGCCGGCGCCGTCGGCGCCGTACCAGAAGCCGGTGTCCTCGGCGAGCGCGGGGCCGGCCGGGGTCAGTGCCGCGGCCACGGCCAGCGCGGACGCCGCGGCCAGCAGGCCGCTCTTGCTGGTCAGTCTCATCAGTTCACCTGTCCCACTCCACTGCGGAATTCGGAAACGGATACCTGGCCGCACGGCGCCAGCTCGGCCGCCAGCGTGATCCGGCCAGCATCGCCGGGCAGGCCGATGCCCAGCGCGGTCACCGGGGTGCACGCACGCCCGGTCACCGAGTCGAAGTCACGGTAGGTCACCACGAAGGAGGCAACGCCGGCGTGCGAGACCACCACCACCTGCGGCGCGCTGCCCGGCGCCGGCACGGCGGCGCGCACCCGGTCTCCGTGCGCGTCCAAGAGGTCGAGGGCCGGGGCCCCGCGCAACCGGCAGATGGTCGCCGAGCCGCCGCTCAGCTCGATCGTGGTGGCGCTCCGGCCGAGCCCGGTGTCGGTGCCGGCGAGGCGCGCCCGGAGCGAGGCGGACGTGCACGCGGGACCGGCCGGCGACACGGGATCGCCCGGAACCGCGGAACGAGCCGCGGACGTACAACCGGAGGCCGCCGCGACCGCGGCCACCGCAAGCAGAACGATTGGTGTCCTCATCAGTACATCGAGTTCATGCCGTTGTAGTCGCCCTTGCCGAGATGGCGGCGCAGGGCGCAGGGGTAGCTGTACGGGTACATGACCTCGGCGGTGCCGCTCGTCTCGTGCGCGAGGCCGAACGCGTGGCCCCACTCGTGCGTCGACACGGACTGCAGGTCGTATTTGCCGCTGCACGAGGCCGGGAACGAGTCGACCATGCCCACGTTGGACCCGAAGTAGGTGTCCGACTCGGTCATCGCGCCGCCGCTGTACGTGTAGCAGGTGACCGCCAGGGTGCCGGCGGCCGAACTGTCGAACGGCCCCCAGCTGTCGGTGTTCTGGCCGTCCGGGAAGTTGCCCGTGCACTGAGCCGAGCTGTTGATGTTCGCGTACCTGCTCGTCGTCCCCTGGTAGGCGCCGGTCGAGCTGAACGTGCCGGTCGCGTACCCGCAGTTGTTCTGACCAGTCGACATGTTGGTGTTGCCGGCCCGGATGTCGGCGAGCGTCGCCGACGCGCTCAGACCGGCCCGGCCGGCCGAGGCGGAGTTGTAGAACCACTTCAGCGTCCTGGTCCAGCGGCCGCCCTCAAGGTTGTACGCGCCCTCGCCACAGGCGGCATCGGTGGCCGGGGCGAGCGTGCGGACCGCGCCGGGGACCTCGGTCGTGACGCTGACCATGCCGTCGTTGTTGGTGACGCGCAGCGAGTACTCGCCGGACGTGGTGAGGGTCTCGTTGCCGATCGTGCGCCCGGGCGGCGGCACGTCGACGGCCGGTCCCGACTTGCCGTCGCTGCGCATCAGGACGATGCGCCGGCTCTGGATCGCGCACGAGCCCAGGTTGACGGCCGAGGTGATCAGGGCGGCGTTGATGTCGGCCGTCCCGGCGCAGAAGGTGTTCGGCCTCGGCGGCGCCGCCGCGGCGGGCGCAGCCTCGGCGAGGCTCGCGGCGACCAGGGCGCCGGCCAGTGCCAGTGCGACGATCCGGGTAGGTGAGGAAGCTGTCATCGACATTTCTCCCGTCCAGTGAGGGCGCCCGGCACGGCGGGCGATGACCTCATCCTGGAAGGGACGACTGAGGCTTTCCTCGATCTCTGCTGGCGCTGATGATCGACCGGAATGAGCAGCTCAGCGGCGGTATCGCTGCTCACCCCCGACGGCGAATTACGGGAACGGTACGGGGAAGTCAGCTCACCTTTTCAGGCGGCGGACGAGCAGGGCCACGCCGAATACCGTGATCACGGAAACCAGGGCTGCGGTGGCGCCTCGAGTGATGCGGGCCTCCCGGCAGCCGCGGTCCATCTTCTCGCGGTAAAACTCGTAGTCGGGGTCGGCGGGGTCCGGTGTCGGCGGGGTCAACCAGAGGACGTTCCCGCAGTTCATGTCGTTCGGGTGGTCGCCGCCCGGCTCCGCGGCCCGGACCGGAGCCGCGAGCAAGGCCACGACAACCAGGGCTCCGGCGATCGCCGGCCAGCGGCCCGCGCCCGGCAGGCAATTGCGGATGCCGATCCTCACGCGTCGATCTTATCCGCGCGAATTCGCCGCGGTCGCGGCGGCGACGAACGCGTGAGCTCAGTGCGCCTTGCCGGAAAGCCTGCGATCTTCCTCGGCCATCCGCTCTTGCTGGATCGCGACCCGCGGCGGCACCAGCGTTTGGCGCACCGCGGCCGGCGTGAAATCGACGCTCGGCGTGCCGAGCGCCTCCAGCACAGCACGCTCGACGAGGGAGTACTCGCTCGGATCGCTCCGGTCGAACCGCATCGGTTCGGCCAGCGTCAGCGGTGGGTTCGTGATGATCCGAGGCAACCGGAGCGCGTTCTGTGACTTGGCGTGCAGGATGTACGGGTGCAGCAGGTAGACGTCACCCGCCTCCCCCGTGGCCTCGACGAACTCGCGGCACGGCGCGACCAGGTCGGCGAAGTCGAAGACCGGTGCGTCGTCGACGCCCGGCGGCTGTGGGAAGGGGTAGGCCCCTTCGGGGTGGGCCGCGAGGAATCGGGCCACCGGGCCGACCGAGTCGGCCGCGACGAACGTTGCACCGCCCTGGTGCTGTACGTCCGACCACAGCACGAGTGTCAGCAGGCCCTGCTCAGGCGAGTCGAGGAAGTGCCGGAAGAAGTCGCCGTCCTTGTGCCAACCGGGTGAGGCCGGCGAGGCAGGCGCCCACGGCTCGTCAGCGCCCTGCCACAGGTTGACGATGAACCCGTCGCTCCAGACGTACGGCAGCTCGGAGCTGATCCGGTCCTCGCCGCCGACCAGGTCGCCGACCGCGGCCCACGCTTTCGGAGCGAACTCGCGGACGTCGAGCTGCCGCCGACCGGCCAGGTGGACCACCGGCTCAGCCCAGGTCGACGGGGCATCGGCGGCATAACCCATCCGGTCCCAGACCGGTTGGGTGAACTCCTGCGCCGCCTGGCGCGAGAAGCACCCGCGCACCGCGACGAAACCCTGGGTCAAGAACTGATCGACGTCATCGTCGTCGAGTACCTGGTATCGAGACGTCACGATGGCCTCCTGCCACGCGGGGGCAGGCAATGCTACCGCGTGGTCGGCGTTCTCGGGTTTGCGCTCAGGGGACCCGTGCGGTGACCAGGGTCTCCACGTTGTAGGGCCGCAGGGCATCGGTCCGGTCGGCGAAGTACCGGTCTTGGAGGTCGGTACGTGCTGGATGGTCGACGACCTCCAGCCCGCACCGGCTGATCAGCCGTTCGATCTCGGTGACCGACCAGCCGGGCCGCAGCGGCTCGCCGAGCGAGGCTGCGAGCGGAGCATAGATCCGGATGAACTCCTTCCCGACCTCGTCGAACACGGACTCCTCGGCCAGATAGGAGAACGCCACCTCCGAGCCGGCGGCAGCCCCCGCGATCGTGTGCAACGTCGACGCGACCGCCTGCGGCGTGAGATAAGGGGCAACGCCGGTCCAGGAGAACAGCGACCGTCGGCCCCAGTCGAACCCGGCTGCCTGCAAGGCGTCCCGAAGCGGCTCGGCCTCAAAATCAACCGGAACGAACACCTGCGAGTCGTTGGACGGAAGTGCGAGATCCCGTACCCGCTCGAGCTTCCATTCCTGGGATGCCGGATGATCGACCTCGAACACTTTGAGAGAGCGGAGCAGGTCCGGGCGCCGCCACGCGAACGAGTCGAGCCCCGCGCCCAGGATGACGTACTGCGCGAAGGTGCCGGCGGCCAGCCGATCCTCGGCGTACCGGCTGCGGGTGCAGATCGCCGCGGTGATCTCACGTCCGACCTGGCCGGGGAACTGCGAGTACACCCGGTCGCGCAGTTCCTGCCACACCGGACCGACGAGCACCAGGGCGAACGCGTCGTCCAGCGCCCAGGGCTGCGTCGTCTCCAGGCGGAGCAGTCCCCGCGCCAGCGCCGCAAGCATCGCCGTCCTGCTCGGTGCGGCCTCCACGTCTCCCCCAGGCGATTTCGCGATCACGCCACGCCGGCAAGGCGCGGCCTGCGCTTTCACATGATGCGCCGGAAGCCGACCGCGGCAACCGATCTGCTACCAATCAGACTGCCGAGCCGCAGCGCGACAGGCACGGCTCGCGTGGTGTTCTTGCCCCGTCGTGGATACTGAGGCTGTGGCCGACGTCGTCGAGTTCGGCTCGGACAAGCCACCGTGGCGTCCGTCGCGACGGCTGATGATCGTGGCCGGTCTGCTGCTGGCGGGTGCCGGCGCGATCGGGGCAGTGATGGCAGCGCTCGATGACCGTGGTGGACCCGGACCGATCGCCGCCAGCGAGGCGGCTCCGCCGGCCGGTCGAGCCACCAGCGAGGCGGCTCCGCCGGCCGGTCCTCCGTGCGTGCCGGTCGGCTGGGGGCAGACTCCGGTGGTCGCGGATCCGCCGGCCGGGCTCGTCGTCGAGCAGGCCACCGGCCGGCCAAGCGGGCTTGTCCGGTGTGACCGCGCGGCGGCCGACGGGCCGTGGACCGTGGTGGTGCGCCGGCCCGACGGCACGCTGGGCAGACATGGTGCCGTGGTCACGTTCCCGGTCAGCGCGCCCAAGGGCGGCCGCGCCGTCGAGGTGGGCAAGGTGGCCGGCAGGGCCGAGCAGGGAACGGTGAGCTGGCCGGTCGCCCGAGCGTACGCCCGGATCCGGGGTGATCTTCCCGAGTCCGCGTTGACGGCGATCGCAGCGCGGACCACCGTCGTCCACAACCGACCGGTCGTCGATCCGCCGGCCGGTTACGTGGTCGTCGCGAGCGGGCCGTACCGGTCGCCCGCCGTTCACGAGGCCCGGTACGACACCGCCGAGGTCGGCGAGCAAGCGGCGCTGGACAACGGCCTCGTCTACACCGGGATCGCCGGCGGCGGCGGCTTCGAGGACCAGCTGTACGCGGTGCACGCCCGCGACGGCGGACGGGTCGCCGGCCGCCCGGCGGTCGTGTCACCGGTGTACGGCGGCAACGCGACCCTTGCCTGGGAACCGGCACCGGGAATGGTGGCGTACGTCGGCTACAGCGGCGCGACACTCGACGATGCGGCGGCCGCCGCGCTCGGCCGGCTGGCCGAACGGTCCCGCGTCCTGAACGCCGCCGGGTGGCAGGCCATCGATCAGCAGACCGCCGACCAACCGAACGAACCCGGCTGACCTCAGCACCCTGTCGACCGTAGGCAGGGCGGCGCCGCACCTCCATCCCTCGATCAAGCCGCGCCTGACCGGCCTAGGACTGGCTCCGCCGATGGCCCGACGGCAGGAGGTGGCGCATGGCGCGGGCCATCAGGTCGTTGCGGTCGGACGCCGGCATCTTCTCCAAGCCGAACCCCAGATAGAGAGTGTCCGCGGTCGCGGTCGCGGCGCCGAGGTCGTACGCCTGCCGGCTGCGCATCCAGTTCACGGGGTTGTCCGGGGAGCCGGGCGGCGGCCCGCCGACCATCCAGCCACCCAGGTCCGACTCGAAGGATGTCCGGGTGACCGTCGCGCCGTCGACGTCGACCCGGACATCGTCGAGGAAGGCGCCGAAACCCTGCGAGAAGCCGTCCGACAGCTCGGAGATCGAGATCTCGACACGCTTGCCCGCGTACGCGGACAGGTCGGCGTCGAAGGTCTGCCAGCCGCCGCTGTCATCGGTCGCCGCGTTCCAGGTACCGGTGGTGCCCTTCGGCCCGCAGTCGGTGCCCCAGTAGTGCGCGAGGAACGGATGCGGTCCGAATCCGTCGAACTGGCAGTCGAAGCCGTTGTCGGTGGTGGTATGGCCGCCGGCGTCCGGCAGCGTCGTCCAGTTGTCGGTGCCGGCCTCGTGCGCCTCGACGAACGTGAAGTCGTCGCCCGCCGTGGAGCGCGAGAACTTGAACCGCAGGTGGGCATCGTGCGCCGCGGTAAGGTCGACGGTCCTCGTCAGTCGCTTGTAGAACGGCTTGCTCAACGCGGTGAGGCTGCTCTGGCCGTCGAAGAGGTACCAGTCGCCGTCGATCGGGTCGAGGGGACCCGGGGCGTCGCGTTTCCAGATCATCGGGGCCGTGCTGGTGAACTGCGGGAACTGGGCGACCGGCAGCTGACTCGAGGTGGTCATGAACGATGCCGTGTGCTGCTGCGCGCCCACCGGCGCGGTCAGGCCGGAGAAGACGCCGGACCGGCCGGTCACGCCCACGGCCTGGTGGCCACCGTCGTCGACGTAGATGCCCGCGCCGAGCCAGTACTGCCGGAAGTCGTCGCCCAGGTATTGGCAGGTCAGGTCGTCGAGGTCGAGACACTCGGTCGGCCCGTCCGGCTGGTAGAGGGCGTTGCTCTCGGCGTACGCCGCGTACTGGCCGGCGTAGAGCAGCTTGCCGCCCTCGTTCAGGTAATCGCGGACGGCCAGTTCGGTCTCGACCTCGGCCCGGGTGGTGGTGAAGTCCGGCTGGCCCGGCTTGCGCGGCATCACGTTGTCGCCGGTCTCCCAGACCACGGCGCGGTAGTGGGACAGCACGCCGAGCGCGTCCGGCGCCCGACCGCCGTGTGTGTCCATGTCGTAGACGTCGGCGCGGTAGCCCGCGTGCCGCAGGGCGTCGACGTGCTCGTCGGCGAACCGGGCCGAGGTGGCGCCGTCGGTGCTCGGCGGGTTGATGCCGGTGACGTCCTCGGTGGCCAGGACCAGCACGTCCCCGCCGATCCGGTCCGCGACGGTGTAGCCGAACGGCTCGCTCGCCTTGCCGCCGCGGGCCGTGAACCACACCCGTACCCTGTCCTTGGGCCGCTGCCCGACCACAGTGCCCCGCAGCTCGGCGAAGTACTTGTCACCGGTTCCGCCGTATCGCTCACCCCCGCGGAATTCGCAGACCGCGGCCGTACGCTCGGAACCGTTGTTGATCTTGTAATGCAACCGGACGTCGCGCAGGGACCGCTTGGCGATGACGGACACCTGCTGGCCGGCGCCGAAGGAGTCGGCGAACACACCCGGCACGAGGTCCCCGGTGCGGCGCCCGACCACCGAGACCGGGTCGGCCGGGTCCCCGGCCGATCGGGCGACCGACAGCGCGAACGGAACGTTCTTCTGGTACTCGGCCTGGATCAGCTTCTCGTCGTCGGGGAAGTCGAATTCGGTCCGGCAGTCGTCGGGCTCCCATTGGTCGTCCGGTTCGGACGCGGAGGCCGTCTGGCAGGTCGACATCTCGGCGGCGAAGCCGATCGTCCCGTACCGGGCCTGGGCATGCGTGTCCGTGTCGCCGTTGGTGGTGTACATCTGGGCCGATTGCATGGGCTGGTAACCGGGTACCGCCGAGTTCGCGTGATCCCCGGACAGCGCCATCGAGATCTGGTCGTCCGGGTTGACCGTCGAGACCTGCCAGCCGGAACCCCACAGCAGCAACTCGGCCGCCGAGTGGTAGTTGATCAGGAACCGGAAGCCGATGCGCCCGAGCAGCCCGTCCAGCGCTTTCGTCTCCGGCTCCGACTCGGGCGCGGGCCCACGGTAGGTGTCGTCATGCGGATCGTCGGAGGAGCCCTCGTTGTCGTAATTCCACTTCTCGGCGAAGTTGCGGTTCAGGTCGACGCCGTCCTCGGGGCCGAACACGCCGTCGCCGTTGTTGTCGCGCAGGTTCTTGCGGACGTAGCGGAACTCGTCGCCGGTGAACGTGATGTCGTAGCCGTCCGGGTTGGCGACCGGCATGAACCACAGCTCGGTGGTGCCCAGCAGCCTGGTGATCGCCGGATCGGCGCCGTACCCGTCCAGCACGTGGTGCATCAGCCGGCGCACCATCTCGGGGGTGATCCATTCTCGGGCGTGCTGGGCGCCGAAGTAGAGCACGGCCGGCCGGCGCCCGTCCGGCACGGTCCGCGCGCCGGCGGTGACCTTGACCGCCTGGATCGGCTGCCCGCGCAGCGAATACCCGATCGTCTCCAGCTTCGCCAGGTGCGGGAAGCGGGCCGCGGTGGTGGCCAGCTCCTCCCGGATACCGCCCGGCCCGCTGTACGGCCGGAAGACGCTCGGCGACTGCGCCGTCGCGCGCATCCGCTTGGTCGCGGGTTTGACCCGCAGCGGTACGCCGGCCGCCACCAGCCGCGCCGCCTGGTCGCGAGTGAGCACCAGCTCGACCGTGGTCTTGGCGCCGGCCGCCGGCCCGCGGCCGGCCTCCTGGAGGTCCACACCGCCGGCGCTCAGCCGCTGCCACTGGGCCCGGTCGAGCGTGCCCTGGTAGACGTCGAGACCCGGGCCTGCGGCCGGCGGCGCCGCCGGAGCCGGTGGCGGGCTCACGACGATCGACGTGGCGAGCACGAGGGCCGCACCGAATACGGTCCACTTTGGTCGTCGCACGAGTCTTCCCCCCGAAGGCTGTCGATGTCACCAGACATCAAACACCATCGAAACGGTGAGCCGAAGCAAACATTCCGCGGTGCGGAAGGCACGGTTGAGGGTCCGGTCGATGAGCGATACCGAGGACACCGGAGTTCACGCGATCGGAGGTGGTCATCATCAGGGGCGACGCCACGGTTTGCGTCGCCGGCAGCCTCCCGGACGGCACCGCCTATCAGTTCGCCACGCCGCGGCACTGGAACCGGGTGGTGCTTGTCGACCTCGACTTCGCGAGCGGCCGGCTCGACGCCCCGCCGACCGCGCTGCTGCTCGAACACGGCTACGCCGTCGGCGGCACAACCCGGCTCGTGACCGGCTGGGACCTTCGGCAGGCCATCGACAACCAGGCGGCCGCGCTCGACAGGTTCGAGGAAGCGTTCGGCCGGGCCCGCTGGGCGATCGCCTCGGGCAGCTCCATGGGAGGGTGCGTGTCGGCGGGCGTGGCCCAGGTGCACCCGGACCGGTTCGACGCAGTCGTACCAGGCGATCGTGCGCGACAAGGGCAACGAGCGCCTGCTTCGTCAGACCTACGTCGAGTCGGCCGGCCACTGCGACTTCACCCCGGGCGAGCAGGTGGCCGCCATCGGCACCATGGTCGACCGCCTGCGGACCGGCCGCTGGCCCGGCACCGGCTCCCGCGCCATGAACGCGCGGGCGGCCGCCGCCGACCCGGGCGGTGCGGCCGCCCGCTACCTCCCGTTCCGCCCACCCCGGTTCAACCGGCCGTTCTACGGCTGATCGCGGTGCCCGAGCCGCCGGCCGATGTCGGCGGCCGCCGCGAGCACCACCTCGATGACATCAGCGCGCTCATCGGCAGCGCCGCGGGGGCGTCCAGCCAGTGCTCGGCGAGCAGCGTGGTGAGCAGCCGCTGCGGCGAGGCACCGGCCTGCAAGCGCGGCAGCACCGAGCCCTCCAGCGCACGCCGCAGGACGAGAGCCTCGACGGACGAGGGCTCGGTGGTCATCCCGCCATTCTACGGCGCGGGCGTCGGCGCTCCTGCTGCTCGTCGTCCGCGCGCCAGGTCAAAGCCCGGTTGGGTTTCGGCACCCACGACGTTCGTCAACCGGCTCGCGTCCCGGGATGGGCGGCGAAGAACGTCCAGATCGTCGGTGTCGCCGTCAGCGCCGTGGACGGTGGGTCGAGGTGGAGAAGCCGTTGGAGCGCAGGGGCGGTTCGGCCGCCCGGCCACTGGTGGCCGGCGCCGGCGATCGTGATCAACTCTACCGCGCGGCCGCCGGGGCAGGTCGCCGTCGAGGTGGTGACCAGGCCGGCCGTCGTGCTGTGCGGAGTGCCGCAGTTGTCGGTCCTGCGCCAGGTGGCGATCAGCGACGGTATGGGCGGACCGTCGATCTTGGCGGGAAGGCGGGCGCCGGCGCCGGCGTTGTCGAGCCGTCCCGGGCCGCCGTCGTACGGGATGATCCCGTCGGCGGTGCCGTGGATGTGGATGATCGACAATGGCGCGGGGTGGGCACAATCGTTGATCATGGTGCCGGAGTCGGGGCCGATCGCGGCGAAGATCTTGGTGTCGCAGGCCAGCCGGTAGGCCATCATCGCGCCGTTGGAGATGCCGGTGGCAAAGATCCGGGACCGGTCGACCAGCGAGCCGAACGAGCCGGCCAGCCGGGTGATGAAGCCGACGTCGTCGACGTCGTCGCGGGCGGCCGCACCACAGCAGTCGGGGTCGACGTTCCAGGTATGTCCGACGCCGTCCGGGTAGGCGACCAGAAACTTGCCGGTGTCCGCCTCGGCGTCCCAGCCGTACGCGGCCTCGGCCTGCCGGCCGCTGCCGGCGGCGCCGTGCAGGACGACCACCAGCGGGGCCGCCCGGGTCACGCCGGCCGGACGGTAGAGCCGGTAGGTGCGCTGGTGATCGCCGACGGTCAGGGCGCCGGTGGACTGGCCTTCCGGCACGGAAACGGCTGGCCCGCCGGGGACGGGCAGACCCGACGACCCGGCCGGCGTGGCCGGGCCGCCCGTCGTGGTCGGCATGGTGCCGCGGCCCGGACGGCAGCCCGCGCAGCCGAGGAGGAGCAGGGTCACCAGGACAAGGACTCGAGCTCTCACCACGGCACTGTCTCCTCCGGACGTTCGGGCGAGGTAAAGAAATGGCCTGGGTCCGGTGCGGAGTTCTCACCGGGCCCAGGCCGGCGCGGCTATCTCGCGGGTTTGGTCAACTCGAGCAGTTCCCAGCCGCCCTCCGGACGAGCGTCCCTCGGGTCGGTACGCAGGTTCATCGGGTTGGCCATGCCCAGGTAGAGGCCCCCGGAGCCGTTCGGGATCATGTTGCGAACCCCGTAGTTGAGGTAGTTGCCAAGGCCCGTGGTGTTGATCGCCGTGGCCTCGGCGGCGCTGCTGGGGAACATCCACAGATCGCCGCCGAACCGCTGGGCGCGGACCGGCGCGCCCACCCAGCCGCCGGGATCGGAGAGGGCCTTCCGGGCGGCCGCGTTGACCGGCGCGCTCCTGCCGCCGGCGAGGACGCCCGTGAACAGGTAGCTCCAGTCCATGGTGCCGACGAAGAGCTTGTCGTCGACGACCGCCATGCGCCAGGTGTAGTTGTTGAAGATGTTGCCGAAGCCCGACTTTCCGTACCGCGGGGTGAAGTGTGTGGGCTTCTGCGACCAGGTCGAGGTCGCCGGGTCCCAGGCGGGCAGGGTCGATTCGCCGTACAGCAACTCGATCTTCTGGGTCGGCAGGCCCAGATCCTTGCCCCGCCAGATGCTGATGGCCCGCTGGGTGTTGAGCCGCTGGGCCTTGGCTGCGGCGTCGTCGGCCGGCGGGTAGATGCCGGCGGAAACGATGCTGGCCTTCATCGGGACGTGCATGGTGCCCCAGTAGACATAGCCGTCGTATGCCGCGAGTCCGCCGCCGCCGTAGGTCGCCGCGGTCACCCGGTCGGGCTCGTACATCGCGGCGTTCCACACCTGTTTCCAGCCGGCGGCGTCCTCGGGGTTGAGGCCGGGCGCGCCGTCGGACAGCCGCGGGCTGAGCCACAACCCGGCCAGCAGTTGTGGGGCGTTCGGCTTGCTGGTCGGCCAGGTCGTGGCGGCGATCTGATCGCCGTACAGGACGAGGTCGGCGGCCTGCACGGGCAGGGTCGCGACGGTGACGAAGCGGAACGGGTTGCCGGTGTCCCCGGTCCAGCGCAGCACACCGCCGCCGCCCGTGCCGTTGTGCCCGGTGCCTACGCCGAGATAGAGAGCGTCCCGGGCGACCAGGAACGTACGAATGTTGCTGTAGTCCGGGAAGGTGACGGAGCCGAGGTATTTCTTCGTGGTCGCGTCGAAGGCGAACATGTTCAGGGTGTCCTCGAGCGCCGGTCCGCCGAGCAGGACGACGTTGCCGAACGTTCCGGCGGCGCGCAGGCCCACGGTGTGCGCCAGGCGCGCCGCGTCGTCGGGCGACGTCGCCGCGATCTCGGCGGACCTGTTCACCGACGTGCGCGTGACGGTGTCGTAGGTCCACACCTGCGGAGCGCGCATGTCACCGATGTCGGCGGGGATCGCCGGGTCGTTCCGGACCGCCTGGCTGTCGCCGTACTCGCAGGTCCAGTCGCGGTTGGCGACCGGCTTCAGGTAGCCGAGGGTGTAGCCGCTGACCAGGCAGTGCACGTTCGCCCCGGTGCCGAACCACACCGTCGTGCCGGCTTGGGTGAGACCCCAGACGTACGCCTGATTGACCTTGGCCTGCCCGGACCTGCACGGCGGGCCGGCGGGATAGGGCTGTCCAACGCCGTTGAAGCACTCGTCGGGCTGGGCCTTGGCCAGCCTGGTGAACCTGTACTGCGACCGGCCCACGTGGTGACCCGGCGAGGCCTCGGCCGGCACGGTCGCGGCGCCCCCGGTGACCACCAGGACGGCGATCGCGGCCACCACCCGGCGCGCGACGATGGTGATCGGCGTATGCACGGAACGGATTTCCTCTCGGTCGAACGCGAACGCGAGCCGGCGGCGCCTGGCGCCGCCGGCTCGATCGGGGTGGGTCACGCCGGGGATCGGTTCAGTTTGATGAGTTCCCAGCCGCCCTCGGGCACCGCGTCGGTCGGGTCCGTGCGAAGGTTCATCGGGTTGGCCATGCCCAGGTAGAGCCCGTCACCGTCGGCGACCATGTTGCGGATGCCGTAGTTGAGGTAGTTCCCGAACCCGGTGGTGTTGACCGCCACCGCCCTGTCGGTCGCGGACGGGAACATCCACAGGTCGGCGCCCCATCCGGCCGGGTCGGTGGGCGCCGCCGTGGCGCTGAGGTCGTGGACGATGTAGCTCCAGTCCATGGTGGCGACATAGAGCCGGTCCCCCGCGACCACCATCCGCCAGGTGTAGTTGTTGAACGGGTTGCCGAAGCCGGACATGCCGTACAGCGCGGTCCAGCCGGTGGGCACGCCGGACCAGGCGGACGTGGCCGGGTTGTAGGCGGGCAGCACGGACTCGCCGTACAGCAATTCGATCTTCTGGTTCGGGGTACCCAGATCCTTGCCGCGCCAGATGCTCGCGGTCCGCTGGCTGAACTTGATCTGCGCCTTCTTGGCGTCGTCGGTGCTCTGCGGGTACGTGTTCTGGTGCGCGATGGTGGACTTCAGCGGCACGTGCATCGTGCCCCAGTACAGGTAGCCGCCGTAGGAGGCCACCCCGCCCAACCCGTAGGTCAGCTTTATCAGCGGGTCGGTCTCGTACTGGCCGACGTTGAAGACCTGGGTCCAGCTCCCGGCCGATGAGCTGTCCAGCGGCAATGGCGGGCTGATCCAGACCGAGGCCAGCTGGGAGTCGCTGGTGGCCTTGGCGGCGGACCAGGTGGTCGCGGCGATCCGGCCGTCGTGGTAGGCGAGGTCCGCGGCCTGCGCGGGCAGGGTGGCGACCTTCTGGAAGGCGAACGGCCGGCTGACGTTGCCGGTCCAGCGCAGCACGGCGCCACTGGTCGAGCCGTTGGGGCCGATCCCGACGCCGAGGTAGAGGCTGCCGGCGGCGACCAGGAAGGTCCGGGCGTTGCCGTACTCGACGAGCGTACGGGAGCCCAGGAAGCGCTTGCTGACCGCGTCGAACGCGAAAACGTTGAGGAAGCTGCTCACCGCCGGCCCGGCGAACAGGACGACGCCGTCGAAATTGCCGGCCGCACGCAGACCGAGCGTGTCGCGCAGCCGCAGGGCGTCGACGCGGGATCCGGCGCTGATCTCCGCCGACTTGTTCACCAGCGTCTTGGCAGCGCCGTCGTAGAGCCACACCTGCGGGGCGCGGATGTCGCCGAGCGCCGGCACGAGATTCTCGTGCGTCTTGGCCGCCTGGCTTTCGCCGTACTCGCAGGTGTAGTCGTCGTTGACCACCGGCGTGACCGCGCCCAGGCTGGAGCCGCTGGTCAGGCACATGGTGTTCGCACCGGTGCCGAACCAGACGTCATCGTTGACCTTGGTCATGCCCCAGACGTACGCCTGGTTGACCTTGGGCTTGCCGGTCGTGCACGGCGGCCCGGCGGGGTACGGCTGGCCGATGCCGTTGAAGCACTCGTCGGGCTGCGCCTTGCCGATCAGCTCGGACGAATATTCGGGGTTGGTCGGTCCGGCGCCGACCGGGGTGATGGCGGCGACGCCCAGCACCAGCGCGGTCGCGATTCCGGCCAGCGCGTTCATGCCACCACCGCCATCGACGAGGTGGTACGCACTCGACCGGCCACCGACGCGGCCCAGGCGGCCGGGTCGGCGAAGCCGAGGAACTCGCCCAGCGTGGTCAGCTCACCGATCGGGTCGGCGACCAGTTGTTCGTACGCCATCCGGTGCAGCTGGGCCGGCGGGTGGTCGGCCAGCGCCTGGTCGGCCTGGCTGCTCATGAACGCGCACAGGCCCAGGAAGAGCCTCTGGTCGTCACCGCGCCGGCGCAGGGTCTCGGCGGTGAGCCGGCCGGGCAGGAATTCCGCGAGCTCGGCCGGGACGTCGTCGCCGGGGTCGGCCGTGAGCGGATCCACGCCGTACCGGGCCATGGCCTCGAGCCGTAACTGCACGATCTGGAACGACGAGTGTCTGCTCATCGATTTCGCGGTGGCCGCCCAGTCCCGGGTCAGATAGACGAACTTTGCGGTGGGAAAGTTCTCGAGCAGCGACGTGGTGATCTGGCTCGAGCCGCCGGACCGCTCGACCCAGCGCTGCTTGCCGGTCTTCTCCGCGAGCAGATCGAGGAAGGCCCGGTGGTGGGCGCCGACGCGCTGGGCCGGAAAGCGCTTGACCGGTTCGGCGAGCGAGTCGAACAGCGCGTCGGGATCCTCGGTGAGCGCGGGCAGGGTGACCGCGAGGATGCGCGGCAGGCTTGCCAGGTCAGCGGCGAACCGGCCGTGTGCCGGGTAGCGGATCTCCTTGGGTGGTGCGCCGATCCGGAACAGGACCGAGAGCTCCTCCTTGGGCTCACTGAGCACGTTCCAGAACTCGTGCCCGGTGATCAGCTCGGTGCTGCGGTTCCACGGCGCCAAGGACATGAAGTATTCCTGCGCCGAGCAGGTTTGCGGTTCCTCGACGATCAGGTCGGACAGCAGCGTGGAGCCGCTGCGCCCGTTGCTGATGATGATGGCTCTTTCCATATGCGTAATCCCCCCGGGGCGATCAGTGAACGTAGGCGACGAGCCAGGCCAGGACCTCGGCCCGGACCTGGTCAGGAGCGTCGATCAGCAGGGTGTGCCCGAAACCCGCGACGACGACGTGCCGGGACAAAGGCAGTAGCCGTTCGGTTTCGGCCGCGAGCTCTTGCACGGCCGAATCCCCGCCGTAGAGGCAGAGCACCGGGCAGTCGATGGCCGCGATGGCCGCCGGGTCGCTCAGGACACTGTTCGGCAGTTCCACACCGACGCTGGTCTCGGCCAGCAGCGCGGACGCGGTGCGGACCCGATGGGCCATCAGCGGCCGGCTGGTCAGCACCGCGTCGACGTCGGCGAGGGTCTCCGCGGCCCGCGCCAGCCGCCGGGCCATCCGGCCGAACCAGGCGGCGGTCGGTGGCGCGGACTCGATCGTGACGAGGCCGGCCACCCGCGCCGGATGCCGCGCCGCGTACGAGAAGGCCACCGTGCCGCCGAACGAGTTCCCGAACAGGTGGACCGGACCGTCCACCTTCCAGTGCTCGGCGAGCAACGCGTCCAGGTCGTCGACGAAGTGGTCCAGGCTGTAGCCGGTCGGCGGGCGCTCGCTGTGCCCGTGGCCGCGCAGGTCGTACAGCAGCACCCGCAGCCCGGCCTGCGCCAGCGGGTGGGCCAGCGTGAGGAACCAGCTCGCCATGCTGTCCGAGGTCATGCCGTGGATGAGCACGGCCGTGCCGATCGGGTCGCCGATCGGCGCGACCTCCTGCACGTGGAGGTCGACGCCGTTCGCGTGGACGATGGTCATGAGGCAGCCGGCGCCTTGGCGAGCGAATCGGAAATGTATTCGACGAGCTGGCCGACGGTCAGCTCACCGACCGAGGCGACGTCGAAGGTGGACACGAACAGCGCGAAGTTGACCGAGTTGCCGTAGCGGGCCTGCAGGCGCCCGGCCAGCGACACCACGTCGAGGCTTTCCATGCCGAGGTCGTCGCGGAACGTCGTATCCATAGTGATCTCGGCGTCGGGGCCGAAGTCGCCCAGCACGTCGCGGAGCATGGCGTCGACATCGGCAAGAACATCGGTCTGGTCCGAAGGCATGGTGTGCTCCTTATTTCTCTGCGGGGCTGGTCCAGGCCACGACATAGCGCCGCGGCGGAAGGTCGGGCGGATTTTCGATCTCCTGGTAGGCGACCGGGAAGGTACGGTCGTCGACGGTCACCGTGCCCTGGTCGAGAGACACCTCGAAGCGGCGCGGCGATCCGCCGAGGCCCGTGCCGAGAGCTTTGCCGACGGCTTCCTTCGCCGCCCAGATCCGGGCGAACCGGCGGTCGCGGTCCGTTCCGAGCTGCGCGATCTCCGCTTCGCTCAGGGCGTACCGGAGCGTGCTGTCGTCGCGGGGCGCGATCTCGACGATGTCGATGCCCACCTCGGCGCCCGCCGGTCCGGAGATCGCCACCGCGACCTCCTCGGTGTGTGCCAGCGACAGCGCGCTGTCGACCAGGCCGCGGCCGGGCCGCAACTCCACGAACGGCTGCCCCGACGGCAGGTTGCGGATGGTGAGCTCGACCGGGAAGACGTCGGTGTGTCCGGCATCCCACTGACGGAACCGGACGGCGTCCTTGGCGGCGATCCGGCCCAGCATCCACGGTTTCTTCTTGGCGGCCGCCATTCGGTCGTACTCGATCGCGGCGTCGGCGCCCAGGATGCTCCGCACGGCCATCCCCCGGGTGACCAGGTCGGTCCAGGCGTCGAAGACCACCGCCCAGCCCTCCGGCCGGCGCTGCGACATGGGGTACCGCTCGGGGAATCGCTCGCAGGCCTTCGCGATCGGGTGGCTGTCGAACCGCCGGTCCGTCGCGCCGTCGATCTGCGCCCAGACCCGGCCGCCGATCGAGAGCTGGGCATCCGCGACCAGCTCGGTGTCGGTGATCGTGCGGATCCGCACCAGGCAGTCGAACGCGGTGCCCGGCGCGGGCTGCGGCCCGTAGAACGTGACGTGCCCGATCCCCACCGGCAGCGCCACCGTCCGGAACGGCTGGGTGACGGGGAGCCAGTTGCCGATGAGCTGCAACGCGTTGTCGAGGAGCCCGCCCGGTGGCACGGGGGTGGTCACCTCGCCGCGTACGTGCATGTTCCCGAGCGCGTACACGGCGGTGACGCCCTGGAACTGCGGGCCGTGGAACATCAGGCGCTCGGCGTACATCTGCTCGGCACTGATCGAGGGCGGGAACTCCGTCGCGGGGTCCTGGCTCCAGGCCGGCTCCGGCGGTTCCGGATAGCTGGTGCCCACCTCGATCACGGACCGGGCGTACCCGCCCAGCGCCACCGACAGCAGGTTCGAGGCCACCCGCTTGACCGTCACGTCCACCCGCTGCGGCGGCGCCGCCTTCAGCCAGCGGTTGAACTTCGCCTCGCGTACGCCGATCGCCTTCCACCCCGGCACGGCTTGTTCGGCGGCGTCCATCATGAACTGCACCATGGTGGTCGCCGGCACCACGGGCCAGCGGTCCTCGACCCGCGGCCAGTCGTCCGGCTGCGCGAAGAAGCAGTGGTCCAGCAGGTACGGCATGTCCTCGATGGACACGTTCATCGAGGTCCGCAACAGCACCTCGTTGTCGGCCGCGGTCAGGTGCCTCGGTGCCGGCGGCCGGCTCGGTGCCGCGGCCGCATTCATTACGGTGACCGCGTCGTGTGCCGTCTCCTGAAGCAGGGCCACAAGTTCCTTGGCCGCGCTGGAGGTGCTCGCCATGCGGTTGAGCGCCGTCAGTGCGGCGGCCTGCGGAGCAGGGTCAGCAGCGGAAACCGCGGCCGGCGCCGGCGCCGGCGGCCGTCCGGGAGCGGGCGTGGCCGAGATGCCCAGCAGGTCGGCCGCGCCCGGACCGAGCTTGACCAGCGCCCCGCTCAGATCCAGCCGCACGGACGGCCCCTTGCGCGCGGCCGGCCCGGCCACCAGGCGCTCCGGCACGACCCTGGGGGTGGCCGCCGCCGGGGCCGGGTCGAGCGCATGCAGGTCCGGTTCCCCGCCGTCCACCCACAGCGCGGTGGCGACCCGCCGGAGCTGGTCCATGCCGCTGCGGCGGGAGACGTTCACCGGCATCGCGAGATGATCCTTGCCGCGCAGGTTGTCGTCGATCAGAGTGGCCAGCTGCCCGGGCCCGACCTGGAGGAAGACCCGGATCCCGGCGTCGTACATGGCGTTGACGGTCTGCCGGAACCGGACCGGCTCGATCATGTGCCGGATGAAGAGCTGGTTGACCTCGTCGGGGTCGGTCGGGAAGGGTGCGGCGAGCGTGCCGGACCAGACCGGCACCTCGGTGGGCCGCGGCTCCCAGCGACCCAGCGCCGCGCCGATCGCCTGCAGTCCCTCGGCGAAGACCGGCGTGTGGAACGCCGACCGGAACGGCAGCAGCTGGCACAGCACGTTGTCCGCGCGCAGGTCGTCGACCAGGCGCTGGACCTGCTCACGGGGACCGTTGACGACGCACTGGGTGGGCGCGTTGTCGTGCGTGAACAGGACGCCCGGATAGCCGGCCAGCAGCGGCGTCACCGTCTCGGCCGGGGCGCTGATCGCGGCGAACGCGTACCCGGAGATCTCCACCTTGTTCGCGTCGAAGACGCTCAGGAACGCGTCCACGCCCGCAACGCTCATCTGTCCGGTGATCACGGCTGCGGTCCACTCGCCGATGCTGTGCCCAGCGACCGCGTCGGGCCGCACGTTCATCCGGCGCAGCGCCCCGTCCAGCAGCCGGCCGACCTCGAGCAGACCGGTGCCGTGCCGGCCCAGGTCCTCGGCCGCGAACTCCCGGTACGGCAGCCCGAAATGGCCGGCGACATCGGCCGTACGCGGGGCGAACTCGGCCTCGACCCCCGGATAGACGAAGGCGAGCCGGCCGCCGCCGGCGCCGAGCAGCGGCCGCGGGGTGAACCAGATGTCCCGGCCACCGCGCCACGCCGCCCCCCGCGCGACCATCCGCCGCGCCGCAGCGATCCGCTGGTCGGTCGGGTCGACCATGCCGAGCCGGGTGCGGCCGCCGGCCACCTCGCCGGCCAGTTCCAGCCCTCGCACCACGGCGTCCGGACGGTCCAGCAGGTCGCCCAGCTCCGCCGGTGAGTCGGCGGAGAGCCACACCACCCGGTCGGGCTCGGCGACCGTGACCGATCCGGCGGCGACGTGCTGCTCGATCACGACGTGCGCGTTGACCCCGCCGAAGCCGAACGCGTTGACACCGGCGCGCCGCGGACCCGTACCCGGCCAAGGTTTCGCCGCCGCGATCGGCGTGAAGCGGGTCCTCGCCATCTCCGCGCGCGGCTCATCGCAGTTCACCGTGGGTGGCAGCACGCCGTGATACACCGCCAGGGCGGCCTTGATCAGTCCGGCGATGCCGGCCGCCGGCATGGCGTGCCCGATCATCGACTTGACCGAGCCGATGACCGGCCGCTCGCCGTCGCCGGGGCCCCCGAACACCTCGGCCAGCGTGGTGAGCTCGGCCGCGTCACCCGTCGGGGTGCCGGTACCGTGCGCCTCCAGCAGGCCCAGCGCGTCACTGGCCGTCGGGTCCAGCCCGGCCATCTCCCACGCGCGGCGGATCGCCAGCGCCTGCCCGGAACTGGCCGGGTTGAACATGCTGGCCGACCGGCCGTCGCTCGAGGTGCCGCTGCCGCGGATGACGGCGTACACCCGGTCGCCGGCGCGCTCGGCGTCCGCCAGGCGCTTCAGCACCACGAACCCGGTGCCCTCGCCGACCAGCATGCCGTCGGCGCCGGCGTCGAACGGGCGGATGTCGCCCGTGCGGCTTAGCGCCTGCAGCTGGTTGAAGACCGACCAAAAGCTGATGTCGTGTACGTGGTGGGTGCCGCCGGCCAGGACCGCGTCGAGCCGGCCGCTGGACAGCTCGGTCATGCCCTGGTCGACCGCCAGCAGCGAGGAGGCGCAGGCCGCGTCGATCGTGTACGCGGGGCCGCGCAGGTTGAGCCGGTTCGCCACCCGGGAGGCGGCGAGGTTCGGCACCACGCCGATCGCGCCCTCCGGCTGCTGCTTGCCGAGCTGCTGGTCGAACCGGTCCCGGACCAGGTCGAGCCGCTCCTCGTCGAGGTCCGGGAGCAGTTCCCGGAGGATGCTGATGACCTGGTTGTTCACCCGGACCCGCTGGGAGTACCGAATCGCGCCGGGGCTGATCAGGCCGCCCCGGCCGAGGATCACGCCGATCCGGTCGGCGTCGGGCATCCTCTCGGGGCCACCGGCGTCGGTGATGGCGGCCGAGGCGACCTCGAGCGAAATCAACTGATCGGGCTCGATGTCGGTGACCGAGTTGGGCATGATCCCGAACTTCAGCGGCTCGAACGCCGCCTCGTCGAGGAACCCGCCGCGCCGGCAGTAGAACCGGTCGGGGCGGTGCGCGTTCTCCGGGTCGTAGAAGAGCTCGTCGAACCGGTCCGGCGGGACGTCGGTGATGCAGCCCTTGCCGGCGACCACGTTCCGCCAGTACTGGTCGAGATCGGCCGAGCCCGGGAAGAGGGCCGCCATCCCGACGATCGCGATCTGTTCCATACCGGCTACCAGGCCGACGCGGTCAGGACGACCGAGGTCATCGCGGGGTCACCCCAGGCGAGCTCGCGGAGCAGGCTCAGGGCACCCTCCTCGGGGTCGATGAGGCCTATGCCGCGCCGGGCGTACTCGGCGGTGAGCTCCGGCGTGACCATGCCGCCGTGCCGGCCCGACGGAGCCCACGGTCCCCAGTGCACGGTGACGGCGCGCCGGCCGGTCTCCTTCGACCAGCGGGCGGCCATGGTGCTCAGCGCGTCGTTGGCCGCGGCGTAGTCACTCTGCCCCCGGTTCCCGTACACCGCCGCGATCGACCCGAACAGCACCACGAACCGCGGCTGCGCGCCGGAGGCGTCGAGGGCGTCCAGCACCGACCGGGCGCCGTCGACCTTCGTGCGGAACACCCGCTCGAACGACGCCGGGTCCTTGTCGGCGACCAGCCGGTCCTCGATGACACCGGCCGCGTAGACAAGTCCGTCGATGTGGCCGTACTCGTCGTGGATCCGCTTCATCAGCCGGTGAGTCGCCTCGCCGTCGCGCACGTCGAGGGCGTGGTAGCGGACCTGGGCTCCGAGCTCCTCGAGCTCGGCGATGGTCGCGCTGACCTCGCGGGCGGCGAGCACCGCGGACGCGGCGCGGTCGATCTCGGCCGGCGCACGCATACCGCGCCGGGCCAGGGCCGCGCGCAGTGCTGCCTTGTCGGCCGCGGCGGCCAGTTCCGGGTCCTCGTCGACCTGCGGCAGCGGGGTACGCCCGACCAGCTCCACCCGGCAGCGGGCGCCACCGGCGACAGTGCGGCCGAACCAGGGGGTGATGCCTCGCGCCCCGCCGATCAGCACCACCACCGAGTCGGGGTCCAGGCCGATCGCCTGCGTCTCGGCGGCGCCCTCGCCGGCCGGGCCCGCGCCACCGTCGGCCAGCGCGCCCAGTCCGGAAGCGAGGAACTGCTCGGTCATCCGGTCGCCGGTGAGCCGGTGCACGACCGGCGCCGGCAATCCGTCCTGGAGCTCCTCGACCAGGCCCTCGGCCAGACCGTCCGGGCTCGCCTCGACATAGCGGGTGATCACGTCCGGGTACTCGCGGGCCAGCGTGCGGAACAGGCCGGGCAGGCCGTCGGTGCGCACACCGCCGCCCTGGGGGCCGGCCGCGAGGAGCCACTTCGGGCCGGCCGCCAGGGCGTTCTTCAGGAAGCCGAACGCGTCGGGAAGCACAGGCGCGGCACCGTCGGTCAGGCCGTCCAGCACGACAACGCCGTCGTAGCCGGCCGGGTCCGCCGTCAGATCGGCGGACACGCCGGTCGCGCCGGCCTCGGCGAGCAGCTCGGCGAGCCGCGCGCCGGCGCCGGCCCCGCCGGTGATCAGGAACTTCGCGCCGGCGAGCGACGGCGCGGTGCCGGTGGCCGGGGTGGGTTCGAGAACGGAGACCAGGCGTTGCGGAGCGACGCCGGGATTCGCGGCCAACGGCGGGGCAGTCGCCGAGACCGCGTTGACCGCCGGGACCGCGTTGACCGCCGGGACCGCGTTGACCGCCGGGACCGCGTTGACCGCCGGGACCGCCGCGTGCGCCGCCACCGGTTCGCCGTTGATCCGGGAGTCCAGCCAGGACACCATGGCGCGGACGGTCCGGGCCTTGACCAGCTCCTCCAGCTCCGACTCGTCACCCTCGACGGACAGCCCCAACCGGTTGGCGACCTCACCGGCCACCTCGGCCCGCTTGATCGAGTCGACGCTCAGGTCCGCCTCCAGGTCGAGGTCGAGCTCGATCAACTCCTCCGGATAGCCCGTCCGCTCGCTGATCACCGCGAGCACGGACCCCTGCACGTCCAGGCCGCCGGCCGGGACCGGCCCGGCCGGGACGGGCGCGACCGGCGCCGGCCCGGCCGGCGCCGCTGCGGGTGCGGCGGCGAGCGGCATGGTGATCCGGGAGTCCAGCCAGGACACCATGGCGCGGACGGTCCGGGCCTTGACCAGCTCCTCCAGCTCGGACTCGTCACCCTCGACGGACAGCCCCAACCGGTTGGCGACCTCACCGGCCACCTCGGCCCGCTTGATCGAGTCGACGCTCAGGTCCGCCTCCAGGTCGAGGTCGAGCTCGATCAACTCCTCCGGATAGCCCGTCCGCTCGCTGATCACCGCGAGCACCGATCCCTGCACGTCCAGGCCGCCGGCCGGGACCGGCCCGGCCGGGACGGGCGCGACCGGCGCCGGCCCGGCCGGCGCCGCTGCGGGGACGGCCACGGCGGCGGCCGGCATCAGCGCGGGAGCCGGCGACACCGGGGCGAGCGGCACGACAGCGACGTGCGCCGGGGCGGCGTCCAGCCGAGCCTGCCGCTGATATTGGACGGGCGCCGGGGCGGCGTCCAGCCGGGCCTGCCGCTGATACTGCACGGGCGCCGCCTCGGCGGGCTGCCACTCCACCCGGCCATCGGCCGGCACGTCGACACCGAGGTACGCCAGCAGCACGTCGCGCTGGCTCGCGATCAGATCGCGGCTGGTCCGCAGAAACTCGCTGACCACGTCCTCCCGGCCGTCGCGTCCCGGCTCGGACCTCCGGCCCTGGGCTGCGGTCATCGTCAATACCTCCACTCGACGGGGCGGGGTCATGCCACCGGGCAGCGGTTCCCCGTTACGGTCTCGGATCAGCTGGCCGTCGACCGTCCAGATGGGACGGGCGGCGGCCTCGGCCGGGGTGACCGGCGCGACGCCGCGGCCGGCGAAGAGCCAGCCGGTCTGCACCGGTACCCCGGCGCAGGCCAGTTCGGCGGTGGCCGACAGCAGGCCGCGCAGGCCCTGGCCGGGGCGGCCGTCGACGGTGACGACCTGGTGTGGACGCTCGCCCAACACGTCCGTCACGAGCCTGCCGAGGACCTGGCCGGGCCCGGCCTCGACGAAGATGCGGGCGCCGGCGGCATACATCGCCTCGATCTGCTCGACGAAGCGGACCGGCGAGCCGATCTGGCCGGCCAGCCCGTCGCGTACCGCGTCCGCGGACGCCGCATAGGGCTGCGCGCTTGCGTTGGACCAGACCGGGATCAGCGGGGCGTCGACGGCCTGGCCGGCGAGCACCGACGCGAACGCGGCCGCGCCGTCGGCCACCACCGGGCTGTGGAAGGCGGCCGCGACCGGGATGGGCCGGGCGGTGAGCCCGTCCGCCTTGAGCGCGGCGACAGCCTGGCCGACGGCCTCGGTCGGACCGGAGATGACCACCTGGGTCGGCGAATTGTGGTTGGCGAGGACCACCCGGTCGGCCAGCCCGGCCGAGGCGAGCACCGCGGAGATCCGCTCGGTGGTGCCGGAGACCGCGGCCATCGTGCCGGGGTCGTCGCCGGCCGCGTCGAGGATCGCCGCCGCCCGGTGCCTGCTCAGCTCCAGCAGGGTTGCCGGGTCGAAGGCCCCGGCCGTGCACAGCGCGACCAGTTCGCCGTAGCTGTGGCCGCCGGCCATGTCCGGCCGCACACCGAGCCGGCGCAGTACGTGATCCACGGCCAGCCCGCCGACGCCGAGCACCGGCTGGGCGACCCGGGTGTCGCGGATCCGGTCGGCCTGCTCCTGTGCGGTCGCCTCATCGAACGCGGTCGGCGGGAAGAGCAGGTCGGCCCATTCGCGGCCGAGATCGAGATAATGCCGCAGCTCCGGGAACGCAACGAACAGGTCGGACAGGGCGCCCGGCCGCTGGCTGCCCTGGCCGGGGAAGAGGAACGCCACCTTGCCGGGGCCCTCGGCCGGCGTCTGCTGCGGCTGGACCAGTCCCCGGCGCGGGTCGTGCTCGCCCGCCAGCGCCCGTTGCAGCAGGGCGAGCAGGTCGTCGACGTCCTCGGCGACGATCGCGATGCGCACCGGACCGGTGCGTGGGTCCGAGTCGCGGGCGGCCGCGGCAGCGAGATCGCGCAGCCGCACCGAGGAGGGCAGCGAGCCCACCTTGTCGATCAGCTTCTGCACGCCGCGGCGGGCCGCGTCGATGCTTGCGCCGCGGAAGCAGAAGAGCTCGACCGGCCACTGCTGGCGAGAGTGCTGCGGATCGGCCGTGGGTGCGTGCGCACCCAGCACCGCGTGGAAGTTGGTGCCACCGAAGCCGAACGCGCTGACGCCGGCCAGCCGCTCCTGCGCCGGGGCGGCCCACGGGCGCGGCTCGGTGTGGAACGCGAACGGGCTGGTCTGCGGGTTCCACGCCGGGTTCGGCCGGGTCAGGTTGATCGTCGGCGGGCGGACGCCGGTGTGCAGGGCGAGCGCTGTCTTGATCACACCGGCCATGCCCGCGGCGCACTTGGTGTGGCCGATCTGCGACTTGACCGAACCGAGCACCGCGGCGCCGGGCCGGGCGCCCGACTCGATGAACATCGTGGTCAGCGTCTCGAGCTCGGTGCGGTCACCGACCACGGTGCCGGTGCCGTGCGCCTCGACCAGGCCGACCTGGCTCGGCGACACACCCGCCCCGGCGTACGCCTTGTCCATGGCCCGGCGCTGGCCCTCCGGGCGCGGCGCGGTCAGGCCCAGCGCCCGCCCGTCGCTCGCCCCGCCGAGGCCCTTGATCACCGCGTAGACCCGGTCGCCGTCGCGTTCGGCGTCGGCGAGCCGCTTGAGGACGACGGCCGCGACCCCCTCGCCGAGCGCGATGCCGTCGCCGGTGCTGTCGAACGTGCGACATCGCCCGGTTGGCGAGAGTGCGTGCGCCGAGGTGAACATCAGGTAGTCGTTGATGCCGTTGTGCAGGTCGGCGCCGCCGCAGATCATCAGGTCGCTGCCGCCCCCGATCAGCTCCTTGCAGGCGGCATCCATCGCGGCCAGCGAGGAGGCGCAGGCCGCGTCCACGGTGTAGTTGGGGCCGCCCAGGTCCAGCCGGTTCGCCACCCGGCCGGCGACCACGTTGACCAGCAGGCCGGGGAACGTGTCCTCGGTGACCCGCGGGAGCAGCTCGTCCAGCTCCTCAGGTACCTCGCCGACGTAGCCGGGCAGCATGGTGCGCAGCGTCTGGGCCTGGCTCATGTCGCTGCCGGCCTCGGCGCCGAAGACCACGCCGGTCCGGCCGTGGTCGAAGCCGGAGTCGTACGGATACCCCGCGTCGAGCAGCGCCCGGTGGGAGATCTCCAGCGCCAGCAGCTGGGTGGGATCGATGCTGGCCAGCGCCGACGGCGGGATCCCGAACTTGATGGCGTCGAACGGCACCGGGTCGATGAAGCCGCCCCACTTGGAGACCGCGACCCGGCCGACCTGCCCGGGCCCGACCTCGGGCGCGTAGTAGATCTGCGCGTCCCACCGCTCGGGCGGCACCTCGCGGACGACGTCGGCACCGCTCAGCACGGTGTTCCAAAAGCTCGGCAGATCCGGCGAGCCGGGAAAGACGCAGGCCATGCCGACGATCGCGATGTCCAGCGGTGTCGCGGGCTCGACGATCTCGGCTTCCGGGCCGAGCCCGAGTCCGGTACGGGCTGCGGCGACCCGCTCGGCGTGCAGGTCGGCGGCCGCGCCGGACACCTGGGCGTGCAGGTCGGCGACCGTGGTGGCGCGGTGCCGCAGCACGGCGACCTGGCCGGCCATGAAGAGGCCCTCGGCGGCCTGGGTGGCGGCGTCCACCCGGACCAGCGCGTCGCCGTCGCGGCGCAGGCCCTTGCTGGCGATCCGCAGCCGGCCGACGTTGAGCATCTCGAGCTGCTCCCACACGACCCGGTTGTCCACGCCGGCGCCCTCGAGCGATTCGCGCAGCCCGTGGAAGTCGTCGACGAAGGCCGAGGACAGACAGCGGGTGGCGTGCCCGGGCGCCGTCTCGAGCAGCGCGGTGCGAGTGGCCTCGATGGCCTGCCGCTGGAACAACGGCTGGACCGCGCCGTGCGTCACCGCTTCGGCGGTGAACAGGTACGCCGTGCCCATCAACACGCCGATCCTGGCGCCACGGCGGGTGAGCGGACCGGCCATCGCGGCGACCATCGCGGCGGAACGCTCGTCGTGAATCCCACCGGCGAAGAAGATCTGCAACTCGGCGGCGCTGCCGGCGGGCTTGCCGTCGAGAAACTCCGCGAGTACGGCGAGTTGCGCCTCCCAGAGCGGGAAGCTGGCGCGCGGGCCGACGTGGCCGCCGCACTCCGCGCCCTCGAAGACGAACTTGCGCGAGCCCGCCTGCAGGAACTGGCGCAGCAGCCCGGGCGACGGAACATGCAGGAAGGAACTGATCCCGTCCGCCTCCAGGCCCTTGGCCTGGGCCGGCCGGCCGCCCGCGATGATCGCCACCTGCGGTTTGATCTCGCGGATGATCTCGATCTGCGCCGCCCGCAGCGCCTCGGGGGCGAAGCCCAGCACGCCGACGCCCCACGGCCGGTCGCCGAGCGCGGCCCGGGCCTCGGTCAGCATCCGGCGGGTCTGCTCCGCATCGGCCAGCGCGAGCGCGATGAACGGCAGACCGCCCGCGTCGGCCACCGCACCGGCGAAGGCGGCCTCGTCGCTGACCCGGGTCATCGGGCCCTGCGCGATCGGCAACCGCACGCCGAGCGCCTGCGCCAGCGGCGCACCGGCCCGCAGGACGTCCCCGGCCTCGGGGTGTTCCAACGCGTCCACGATGGACTCTCTGATGCCACGCACCGCCGCGGCGGTGTCGGCCCAGCGGTCGGCGAAGTCACGAGCGAGCCAACCGTCCTGGCCGATCGGCAGCAGCGTCTCGCCACGGCGCAGGCCCCGGAGGGCACCCTCGGAGACCACCTCGGTGCCGTCCATCCGGCGCAGCAGCGCGGCAACGTCGTCGGACACTGTGGATTCCGGCATCAGCGCGAGTTGCGTGTCGAGCAGCACGCCCGCCGCCCCACCGACGACCGAGGCCGCCGACGTACGCGCACCGACGCCGCCGGCCACCCACACCGGCGCGTCCACTTCGGACACCAGTTGTTGCATCAGGATGAACGCGCTCAGTTCGCTGACCCGGCCACCCGACTCCATGCCACGTGCGATTAGTCCGGCAGCGCCGGCCGCGACAGCCGCGCGGCCCTCGGTGAGACTCGTCACCTCGACGAGGACTTCGTAGCGTTCGGCCGTTTCGGGGATCGGCCAGGGACTGTCGGCGGCGAGCACGACGACGGTTACCGCGTCGCCGCCGCTGCGGGTCAGGTCGGCCGGGGTCACGGCGCACTCCGCCGTGATCCGCACGGCCAGCCCGGACGCGTGCCGGGCGATCTGCGCGAGCCCACGCAGCGACCAGGTGTCGCCGGTGGCCAGGTCCAATACGGGAAGTGCACCGGCCCGCGCGGCCGTCGTGAGGACATGCGGGCTGGCGTCCAGGCCTACGCCGCCGGTGACGGCGAGGACGAGTCGGTTCGGGTTCACGACAGTACTCATTGGACTCCCGGTTCGTTGGCGGACGCGCTGGGGGTCGCGTGTGTGGCAGTGTGAGTTTTCGTAACATCCGAGTGCGTGGAGAGCTCCGGCTAGGAAGCTAGCGACGACTCATTACGTGAGGGTTACACCATGTCGATCGAAAAGGTGCAGAACTTTCCGTCGATGACCCTCCCCCCGGATGCATCTACTGGCGTCGTATCGATGGACGTCAGAATCTCCGGGCCCACTGTTGCGCATCGATGCAAGCTCGCGCCGAGTGGCGCCGCTCCACCCCGGCTCGCCGGGGCCGACCTCGTCCGTCGCCTTCCGAAATCTGGAAGAGCACCCTCGGGTACGCGGTGGCTGCGGTCACGCTGTGTCGATGAGCGAATTCGTGCGAAACCAGTGGTACGTGGCGGCTTACGGCCGGGAGATCGGCCGGGACCTGTTCAGCCGGACCGTCTGCGGCGAGTCCATCCTGTTCTGGCGGACCGAGGCCGGCGACGTCGCAGCGATGAGCGACCGCTGCGTGCACCGGCGGTTCCCGCTCTCCCAGGCGCCCAGCCACCTGGTCGGTGACACCGTGGTCTGCGGCTACCACGGCTTCACCTACGACCGGGGCGGCACCTGCGTGGCGGTGCCGGGCCAGACCCGGATCCCGCGTACCGCCAGGCTCACCTCCTACCCGGTGACCGAGCTGGACGGCTTCGTCTGGGTCTTCATCGGCGACCCGGCCAACGCCGACGCCGCCCACCTCCCCCGGGCGCCGTGGCTCGACCTGCCGGGCTGGACGACGGTTTCCGGGATGGAACCGCTGGCTGCCCGGCACGGCCTGCTGGTCGACAACCTGCTCGACCTGTCCCACGAGACCTACCTGCACGGCGGCTACATCGGCACGCCCGAGGTCGCCGAGACGCCGATCGTCACCCGGGTCGACGAGGACGCCGGGATCGTCCACGTCTCCCGGCACATGGCCGATGCCGCCTGCCCGCCCTTCTACGCCAAAAGCACCGGCATCACCGGCCGGATCACTCGCTGGCAGGACATCGAGTTCACGCCGCCCTGCCTCTACCTGCTGCACAGCCGGATCGCGCCGGTCGGGGTGCTGCCGGGCGCGGACGGCACCGACCCCGATGCGTTTCACGTCGAAGTGGTCTACGCGCTCACTCCGGAGACCGAGCACTCGACGCACGACTTCTGGGCGGTGGCCCGCGATTTCGCCCTCGACGACCAGGGCGTGTCCGACTTCCTGGCGGAGAACAATCGGACCGTCGTGCTTCAGGACGTCGCCGCGCTGAATGTTCTCGAACAGGTCATCGCCGCTGAGTCGGACGGATACCAGGAACTGTCGATCAACATCGACACCGGCGGCCTCGCCGCCCGCCGGATGATCGCCAAACTCCGATGACCACCCGCAGAGTGCTGCAGGTCGACTGGGTGCCGGGCTCCGATCGGCTGCGCGGGCGCTGCCACTGCGGTGCCGAATCGGTCGCCGACGACCCGGTCGCGATGTGGCAATGGCTGCTGGCCCACCCCCACCATCCCGCCGCGGTGGGCGAGGCCGGGAAGTGAAGCGGCTCGCCATCAGCCGACGCGAGGCGGCCGCCGACGGCGTCGTGGTCCTGGAGCTGCGCGACCCGTCGGGCTCCGACCTGCCGGCCTGGACACCCGGCGCGCACATCGACCTGGTGCCGGCCGCGGGTATCGTGCGGCAGTACTCGCTCTGCGGCGACCCCGCCGACCGCACGGTCTGGCGCATCGCCGTGCTCCGCGAGCCGGACGGCCGGGGAGGTTCGCTGGCGGTGCACGACCGGCTCCGCGAGAGCGACCTCGTCGAGGTGGGCGGCCCGCGCAACCACTTCCCGCTCGTGCCGGCCGCCCGCTACCTGTTCATCGCGGGTGGCATCGGCATCACCCCGCTGCTGCCCATGATGGATGCCGCCGCGGCGGCCGGCGCGCGCTGGCGGCTGCACTACGGCGGCCGCAGCCGAGACTCGATGGCCTTCCGGTCCGAGCTGTGCTCCGCGTACGGCGACCGGGTGTGGATTCATCCGCAGGACGAGACCGGCCTGCTCGACCTCGACGCGATCCTCGCCGGCGAGCCCCCGGACACACCTGTCTACTGTTGCGGGCCGGAACCGCTGCTGACCGCGATCGAGCAACGCAGTGCCGGCCGCCCGCTGCATCTGGAGCGCTTCGCCGCGAAGGAGCAGGGCGCACCGGCCCGTGCCGACTCCTTCGAGGTGGAGCTGGCCCGCAGCGGCCGCACCCTGACCGTGCCTCCCGGCAAGTCGATCCTGCGGGTCGTCGAGGAGGCCGGCATCGAGGTCCTCTGGTCGTGCACGGAGGGCACCTGCGGCACCTGTGAGACCGCCGTGCTCGGCGGGGCGGTCGACCATCGGGACAGCCTGCTCACCGCGCAGGAGCGGGCGGCGAACGACACGATGTTCGTCTGCGTGTCCCGCGCGGCCGGTCCACGCCTGATCCTGGACCTATGACAGCCAGAGGCGAAACCGGGCCGGTGCTGCGGCGGGCCACCCAGCTGCTGACGGCGTTCACCCCGGACCGGCCCGGGCTCACGCTGAGCCAGCTGGCCCGCCGGGCCGGGCTGCCCCTGACGACCACCCATCGCCTCGCGGGCGAGTTGGTTCATTGCGGCCTGCTGGAACGCGACAGCGACGGCGTTTACCGGGTGGGTCTGCGGCTCTGGGAAATCGCCTCGCTGGCGCCACGCGGTCTCGGCCTGCGCGAGCGGGCCCTGCCGTACATGGAGGATCTGTTCGCGGTCACCAGGGAGAACGTGCAGCTTGCGGTACGCGAGGGGATCGAGTCGGTGTACGTGGAACGACTCGCCGGGCGGCACGCCGTCCCGGTGCTGACCAGGGTGGGCGGCCGCTTCCCGCTGTACCCCACCGGCGTCGGCCGGGTGCTGCTCGCCCACGCGCCGGCCGACGTCCAGGAAGCCGTGCTCGCCGGGCCCCTCACCCGGTTCACTCCGCTGACCGTCGTCGACGCGCAAGCGCTGCGCAAGATCCTCGCCGACGTCCGGACGCACGGCTTCGCCGTGAACGACCGCCAGGTGACCATGGACTCGCTTTCCGTGGCCGCCCCGATCCGGGCCGCCGACGGCAGCGTGGTGGCCGCCGTGTCGATCGTCGTGACGTCCGGCTCGGCGCTGCCCGCCGCGCTGGCCCCGGCCGTACGTGCCACGGCCCATGGCATCACCAGAGCGCTACGATCCGGATTGGCCGATGACCCGCTCGTGGAGGAATAGGCGCGCAGCCGTCGAAGGCCTACACCTCGACCCAGTCCAGCAGCGGGGACAGCTCGCCGTACTCGCAGAAGTGACGAACTGCTTCGACGGCGTCCTCCACCGGCACCGCAGCGGATCATCGCTCCGGAGCCGGCAGCGGGAGCCGGTTTCAGCGAGTTGCGGCGGTTGAAACAGTGGCTTTCGCTCGCGGGTTGATGGCGTCCTGGGCGGTCTGTTCGAAGGCACGGATCAGGGGCGATTCGGTGGCTGTCCGCCAGATCGGCGCATAGTGGAGGGTGTGCGTGTCCGAGATGGGCACGTAGCTGACGCCCGGCCGCGGGTGTGACGTGACCGCGTGTTGTCCGACGAGTGAAACGATCTCGCCGCCGGCGATCGCGGTGAGCGCCTCTTCGAGGGAGGCGACGACCTGCCCGCGGTGGATCGGCCGGCCGGCCGGTGTGGTGCGGGGTGTGTGCGCGTCCGTCCAGTAGTCCGGGACGGGGTTCTCTGTCACCGGGACGGTGAGGTCGGCGAGATCTTCGATCTCGGCCGTGTCCCTGGCGGCCAGTGGGTGCGTGGAGGCCACGGCGAGCACGAGCGGCTCGGTGTAGACCACAGGCCCGACGGTGAGATCGGGCTCGCGCACCGGGAGCCAGAGCAGTGCGATGTCGACGTGGCCGGTGCGCAGCGGTCCGAACGGATCGTTGAAGGTGATCTCCCGGATGCGCAGCTCGCACTGTGGATGCCGCTGCCGGAACAGGTCGATGACCGGCGCGATCTTCTCCCGGTGATTGACGAACGTGCCCAGCGAGAGGGTGCCGGCCGGGCCCCGCGCGGTCGCGGCTGCGGTGTCGATGCCGTTGCGGATGAGCTGGTACGCGGCTTGCAGGTCGGCGCGGAGCTGCTGGCCGATCGGGGTCAGCGCCACGTGGTGCGGTGAGCGGTCGAACAGCGGCGCGCCGACGCGGCGTTCCTGCTTCTTGATCGCCTGGCTGACCCGGGCCGGGGTTACCCGCAGCCGTTGGGCGGTGCGCCCGAAATGCAGTTCCTCGGCCAGCGTCAGGAAGATCTCGATGTCGCGCAATTCCACAGCCGCCCCCTCCCCTAGGTTTAGCGTCGGGTTAACGTACCTTGCCGAGATCGGCGTTGCCGCCTGCTGGGCTTCACACCAGGCTTGGCAACTATGAATCTTGAAACCCAAAGCATGAAAGCGCACGTCAGCTCGATCCTCCTGGGCGTGCAGGACCTGGGCAGGTCGAAGCAGTTCTACACCGAAGGGCTCGGCTGGAAGATCAAGGACGACTACGGAGTCTCCGTGTTCTTCGAATCGGACGGAGGCTCTCTTGTCGGCTTCTACGGCCGCGAAGGGCTGGCCGGCTTGGCGGGCACGAACCCGGCAGGCAGCGGCTTCAGCGGGCTGGTCCTCACCTACGTCGTGCGTAGTGAAGCGCGAGTGGACGAGATCATCGCGGCGGCCGAGAAGGCCGGCGCCACGATCCTCAAGCCCGCCGCCGCCCTGCCGTGGGGCGGGTACGGCGGCTCCTTCGCGGACCCGGACGGCTACATCTGGAGTCTGGGCTACAGTGCCCAGGCAACGGACCAGCCCTACGCGGAGTAGCCGCCCACGCAAAGTCCCTGGCCGCGCCACCCCGGCGAGGCCAGGGACCCTAGATTTGGCGAGGTGGAGGGAGCACATCATGAAATTCAGAGCCCACGTTGAGCCTCCGGAGCCCATGCGAGGGCTGGAGATTCCGCAAGAGATTGTGGAGGCGCTCGGTGCAGGCAGACGGCCGCCGGTGACGATCACGATCAATGGGCATTCGTGGAAGAGCAGAGTCGCTGTCATGCGCGGCCGGCACCTGCTCGGCCTGAGCAACGCCAATCGGCAAGCCGCCGGTGTCGTGACCGGCGACGAGGTCGAGGTAGAGGTCGAACTTGATACCGAGCCCCGTGCCGTGATCGAACCCCCGGACTTCGCCCGCGCCCTGGATGCCGACTTGGTCGCCCGCGCCGCCTACGACCGTCTCGCTGAGAGCCACAAGCGCGAGCACGTGCGCGCTGTCGAGAGCGCGAAGAAGCCCGAAACGCGCACCCGGCGGATCGAGAAGGCCACCAGAATGCTGCGGGACTGACGACCCACATGTCGCCGCTTCGCGATGTCGAAGCCGGGAGGGCAGCTTCGACGTCTCGGGTGGAGAAGGGAGTCATCCGTGACAACGAACGAACTTTCCGGGCGCCCGGCGATCGTCGACCTGGACACTTGGCGGGCAGCCCGGGACGAGTTGCTGATCCGGGAGAAGGCGCACACCCGCGAGGGCGATGCGATCGCCGCGGCGCGTCGCCGGCTGCCCATGGTCGAGATCGACGGTGGCGTCGAGGTCGTCGGCCCGGACGGGCCGGTGCCGTTCCGGGACCTGTTCCAGGGCCGCCATGAACTTCTGGTCTACCAGCACATGTGGCACGACGGCGCACCGCACCAAGGGCAGTGCGAGGGCTGCACGGTGGCGGCCTGGCATCTGCGAGACGCCACCTACCTCAACGCGCGCGGGGTTTCCTTCGCCGTGCTCACCGCTGGCCGGTGGGATGAGGTCGCCCCGTTTGTCGAGTTCATGGGCTACACCCAGCCGTGGTACTCGGTGCGCGAGGCGCCGGAGCCGATCGGCGGCGACATGGGCTATTTCAGCTGCTTCCTGCGCGACGGCGAGCGCGTGTTCCTCACCTACCGCACGACCGGCCGCGGCACCGAGCCCGCCAGTGGGTCGTTCGCCCTACTCGACATGACACCGTACGGGCGAGGCGAGGCTTGGCAGGTCAGCCCGGAGGGATGGCCCAAGGGCGGGGAGCCGTGCTGGTATTGGCGCGCGGACGCGGACGGCAGGTCCACGTGGGGCCCGACGAGCCGCCCCGTGCCCCAGTGGACTCGTCCAGGGGCAACGCCGGAGACTACCCTCGGCCGAACCGGTGCACACCATTGACGTTGGGTGCTAGAGCCACCGGCGCACGCGGGACTGGTAGTCGGTGTAGGTCTGGTCGAACCGCTGGGTGAGGTACCGCTCTTCGGGGCGGATGACCAGTTGGCGCACGCCGACGAGCACAGCCGGCCACAGCACCAGCGGCCACCAGGAACCGAACACCAGGGCCAGACCCAGATAGGCGATGGCCAGGCCGGTGTACATCGGGTTGCGCGACAGCCGGTAGGCGCCGCCGGTGAGCAGCGTGGCGACCGGGTGGTGGGGCACGATCGTGGTGCGGTGCCGGATCACGGCGGCGACGCCGGCGAAGGCCAACGCCAGCCCCAGCGCGGCGAGCACCGCCCCGGCGACCGCGGTGGCGGGACGCCCGCCGAGCGGAAGCGCGACCACACCGTTGATCGCCATGCCGCCGGCCAGGCCCGCGGCGTAATAGAACGGCGGCGGTACGAAGATCACCTGAGCGCCTCGCTGTGCTCCCGCATTAGCCGACATCGTCTCGCCCTTCGGTAGAGTCGGACTCTAACTAATAGAGCACTACACTCGTGCGGTGACTGTCAAGAGGCGGTACGAGTCGGCACATCGTCAGGAGCAGGCTCGGCAGACGCGCGGGGCGATCCTGGACGCGGCCGCAGCCCTGTTCGTCGAGCCCGGCTACGCGGCCACCCCGCTGACCGCCATCGCGGCCGAGGCCGGGGTCGCCATCCAGACGGTGTACAAGATCTTCGGCAGCAAGCAGGCCCTGCTGTCGGCGCTGGTCGACGTCACGGTTGCCGGAGACGACGAGCCCGTGGCGCTGCCCGACCGTCCGTTCGTCGCGGAGATCCGGGCGCTGACCGACGTCCGGGCAAAGCTTGACCGCTACGCCCGGCACCTCGTTGACAGCCATGCCCGGCAGGCCCAGGTGATGCTCGCCCTCGCCGCCGCCGCGACCGCCGATCCCGAGGCCGCGGCGATCTGGCGCAAGAACGTCGACGATCGCCGCATCGGCATGACCATGTTCGCCGCCGACCTGGTCTCGACCGGCCAACTGCGGCCGGACCACACCGTCGACACCGCAGCCGACGTGCTGTGGCTGGCCATGGACGTGCGCAACTACGACTGGCTCGTACGCCGACGCGGCTGGCCACCCGAGCGCTTCCAACGCTGGTACGTCGACACCGTCGCCGCAGCGCTCCTCGCCGCGCCCGGATCGCCGGCACCGGCAGAGGGCGCTTGATCAGGCGCCCTGCGACGTGGCGGTGAGCGTACCGACGGTTGGCCATGGCGGACCCTCGCGGAGCAGGGTGAGGATGTTCCGGCCGTGTCGGTGCCCATCCGGGAACTCATCGAGGATGCTCCAGCGCCAGGCCGCGACCATCGCGAGCACGAGCCGTCGGCATTCTCCGAGCAGAACCAGATCGACGCCCGGATAGTGCGCGCTGACCTCGTCCGGGACGTGGGCGAGATCGAACTCGATGGGTCCGCGGCAGCAGGTCTCGAAGTCGATCAGCAGCGGGCCGTTACGGGTGTTGAGCAGGTTGCCGGGATGCGGTTCGCCGTGCAGCAGCTGGTCAGCGGCGCCGCAGCCCCCGATCCGGTCACGCGCGTTGTCCAGGGTGTCAAGCAGGAGATGCCGGTCGGCCTCCGCGAGCGCGGGGGTTTCGTCTCGGTGGGTGACCAGCCGTTCAGCCTCGGCGACTCGGTCCAGGAAATGCGGGGTGGCGATCTCGACGTCGCGCATGCGGGTGTGCAGGCGGTGGAGCACGTCTGCGTACGCGCCTGGCCAGTCCCGATCGGGGGCCACGGTCTCGTAGTAGGTCCACAACGTCACCGCGAAGCCGTCGCGTACATAGACCCGCGGCTCGACGCCGGCCGCCAGCGCCGCGACAGGACTTGCGGTCCCGGCGAATTCCAGGGCGAGTTCGACCTCGAGCGCGGCGACCTCTCGCCCTGCCCGGGCGACCCGGGCGAAGACGCCACACGGCATCAGACGCAGAGCAAGCTTGTTCGAATTCTGGATGACGGCCACGTCGTCGACCCGCAGACGCAGCTGAACCGCCAAGGCCTTCGTGGCCACAATCGCCCGCGAAACGGCCTCCGCCTCCACGGCATGCATCCTCGCACATGGGAAGCGGCCAGAAGCGGGTGTCGGGCTGGGCTCAGCGCACGGGTAGCACGATCGCTCGACCTGGCGTTGGGCGCCGTCGGATAGCCTGCCCAATGTGCTCAGCTTCGAGATCACCGCGATCGGTACGGTTCGAAACGACCGCACGGACATCCAGCACACGGACAACTGGGGTGCCGTCCGCAGCACCATCACCATTGACGAGCGTTTCGGTGAAGCGTGCCTACAGGGGCTCGAGGGCTTCTCCCACGTGGAGGTCTTGTTCGTCTTCGACCAGTTCCCGGCACACGGTGACTACCGTGAACCCCGTCCCTACCGCGGCCGTCTTGATCTGCCTTCGGTAGGCGTCTTCGCCGGCCGTGGCCCGCGCCGGCCGAACCGCATCGGGGTGACTTGCTGCGCGATCGAATCGGTCCACGGTCGCGAACTGGCCGTGGTAGGCCTTGACGCGGTCTCGGGCACCCCGGTGATCGACCTGAAGCCGACGATGAGGGAGTTCCTCCCGACCGACATCAAGCAGCCCGAGTGGGTAAGCGACCTGATGTCCGACTACTTCAAGAAGTAAGTGGCACGGCCACGAGGAATGAGGTCGGATGGCGAGAACCCGCCTCCTGCTGTCCGCCGGTACCGCCTTTCTGCTGCTGTCGTGCTGTGCGGGCTTGGTCCTGCCGGCTTTCCTGGAGCCACAACCGCCTTGGGAGGATGTGGAGGCCCAGCAGGCAGCGTGGGGCAGACTCCTGGATGGTTTGATGATCTCGGCGTGCATGCTCGGCGCTGTCGGGCTCGCCTTGGCGGCTCGGGGCTACTACCGATGGCGGCGATCAAGGCTGTCGTAGCCCAGGAGCCGACGCCCTCGCGTCGGCCTACCTGCCGATCTCCGCACCCGGCGGCACACTGCTCTACAGCCTCGTCCGCTCCGCCCGGCCGCAGACCATCGTGGAATTCGGCACCTCGTACGGGATTTCCACGTTCTACCTGGCCGCCGCCGTCCGGGACAACGGCACCGGCCGGGTGGTGACCACCGAGCTGAGCACGGCCAAGGTCGCCGCCGCCCGCGCCAACCTCTCCGAAGCGGGCGTGGCCGCACTGGTCGACGTCCTGCCCGGCGACGCGTTGCAAACACTCACCACGGTCGACGGCCCGATCGGCCTGGTCCTGCTCGACGGCTGGAAAGATCTGTACCTACCGGTCCTGCAGCTGCTGGAACCACGACTGTCGGCCGGCGCGCTGGTCATCGGCGACGACAGCAGCTTCCCGACCGTCCAGCCATACCTCGACTACGTCCGCGACCCGGCGAACGGATACCTCAGCGTGCCCTTCCCGGTCGAAGACGGAATGGAAATCAGCTGCCGCATACGCTGAAGCCCCGCCGCCCGCAACATACGGCGTGGACCTGTCGCGTCGGGTCGGTCGCTGCGATACTCGCCAGGTTCGCGATTGCTCGGCCGGCCCGAGGGGAGATCCGATGACGGAGGCGCTGCGCACTCCGGACGATCGCTTCCGCGACCTGCCAGGCTGGGATCATCAGCCGTCGTACGTGGCGGACCTACCCGGCTACGAGGGACTGCGGGCCCACTATGTCGACCTCGGGCCGCGTGCAGCCGCGGACACGTATCTGCTGCTGCACGGCGAGCCGACCTGGGCGTACCTCTACCGCAAGATGATCCCGGTCTTCCTGGCGGCCGGCGGGCGGGTCGTCGCGCCGGACTTTTTCGGTTTCGGCCGGTCGGACAAGCCGGTCGAGCAGGCCGTGTACAGCTTCGACTTCCATCGTGACTACCTGTTGCGGCTGGTGGAACGCCTCGACCTGACAAACATCACGCTGGTCGTGCAGGACTGGGGCGGCCTGCTCGGCCTGACACTGCCGATGGACGCGGGGTTTGTGCCCCGGCTGTCCCGGCTGCTGGCGATGAACACCGGCCTCGCCGTCGGAACCTCACCGGGCAAGGGTTTCGAGGACTGGCGCGCCTACGTCGCGGCCCACCCGGATCTCGCCGTCGGCGGCCTGCTCAAGCGTAGTGTGCCGACGCTCAGTGAGGCCGAGGTGGCGGTGTACGACGCACCGTTCCCGGACGCGTCGTACAAGGCCGGGGTGCGGGCTTTCCCGCAACTGGTGATGACCGAGCCGGACATGCCCGGCGTCGAGATCTCGCGGGCGGCGCAACACTTCTGGTCGCAGTGGGAGGGTCCGAGCTTCCTCGCGGTCGGTGCCCAGGACCCGGTGCTCGGCGTGCCGGCAATGGACAGACTGCGCAGGATCGTCCGCGGAGCGCCGATGCCGCTGGTGCTCGCCGACGCCGGCCATTTCGTGCAGGAACACGGCGACGTGGTCGCTCGAGCTGCCCTCGTCTCTTTCGGGGAGGCCGCCCACGGCTGACCGCCGGTCACGCCACGGAGTCGATCCACCTTTCCAGGTGGGCGACCTGGCCGGCCATCAGGTCCGGGTCGCGGAGGGCGTTGGCCAGCAGCGCGGCGCCCTGGATGCCGGAGAAGAGGGTGACGGCCAGCTCGCGAGGATCGCTCCGGCCCAGCTCGCGGAACTGGGCCTCGGCCCAGTCGAGGATCAGGGCGATCGGCTTGGCGGCCTCGAGGTCCAGGCCGTCGTCGCGGCGGTCGAGCTCGGTGGCGAGGGTGCCGAACGGGCAGCCGTACCGGGCGACCAGGTCGCGCATCTCGGCCCACTGCCGCGCCAGTGCCTTGAGCCGGACGGCCGGGCCGGGTTGCGTTCGCAGTGTGTCCAGCAGCGCCCGGACCTGCTCGGCCCGGGCGTCGATCACCGCCCGTACCAAATCGTCCTTGGTCTTGAAGTAGTAGTACACGTTTCCCGGCGGCACGTCGGCGGCCTGCGCGACCTGGGTGAGCGTCGTGGCCGCGACGCCCTGACGGTGCAGCAGGTCGCCCGCGCTGGCGGTGAGCCGCTCCCGCTTGCCGCCGCGATCCGGAGTCGTTGAGTCAGTCATCTCACTCAGAGCATAGCCAACGGCCCCCGGGGCCTGCTAGCGTGCGAGTTAGTCAGTCAACTAACTCACTGATGGCGAGGGTGCCCGGCCATGTCCGTCCTGTCCACCCGTCGCGGCGTGTTCACGCTGCTGCTGCTCTGCACCGTCCAGTTCATGGACATCATCGATTCGTCGATCATGAATGTCGCGTTGCCGTCGATCCGGGCCGATCTGGGGTTCTCGCAGCAGCGGCTGCAGTGGGTGCTCAGCGGCTACCTGGTCACCTACGGTGGCTTCCTGCTGCTCGGTGGCCGCGCCGCCGATCTGATCGGGCGCCGGCGTGTGCTGGTCGCCGGAACCGTGCTGTTCGGGGTGTGTTCCCTGGCCGGCGGGCTCGCCACCAGCGCCGGCGCGCTGGTCGGCGCCCGGGTCGTGCAGGGCGTCGGGGCGGCCCTGATGGCACCGGCCGGCCTGTCGATCCTGACCACCACGTTCACCGAGGGCACCGACCGCACGCGAGCGCTGGGCGTGTGGGGTGCGACCAGCGGGGTGGCCGCCGCGGCCGGTGTCTTCCTCGGCGGTGTGCTCACGCAGGGACCGGGTTGGCAGTGGGTGCTGTTCGTCAACATCCCGGTCTGCCTCCTGGTGATCGCTGCCGCGTTCGCGCTCGTGCCCGGCGAGCGGCGCCGCGCCCGGCTCGCCACGTTCGACCTGCCCGGCGCGGTCCTGGGCACCGCCGGGATGCTGCTGCTGATCTACGCCCTGGTGAAGGCCCCGGACGCGGGGTGGGGCACCCGGCACACCATCGGAGAGCTCGGCACCGCCGCCGTGCTGCTCACCGCGTTCGTCGTCGTTGAGCGCCGCGCCCGCGATCCGCTGTTCCCGTTCGCCATCCTGCGGATCAAGGGACTCGCCGCGGCCGACATCACCCAGCTGATCGCGTTCGCCGGGTTCCTGTCGACGTTCTTCTTCCTCACCCTCTACATGCAGAACGTGCTCGGCTACCCGCCGATCCGCAGTGGCTCGGCGTACCTGCCGGTTACCGCGGGCATCGTCCTCGCCGCCGGCCTGACGGCCCAGCTGATCCCCCGGATCGGCACCCGGCCGGTCATCGTGGCCGGCAGCCTGATCGCCGCGGCGGGCATGTTCCTCCTCGCGCGCATCCCGACAGACGGCTCCTACCGCACCGACCTGCTGCCCGGCCTCGTCGTCATGTCGATCGGGCTCGGCGCGGTGTTCGTCGCCGTCACGACCGCGGCCAACGCCGGCGTCCCCGCCGGTCAGGCCGGACTCGCCGCCGGCCTGCTCAACACCTCCCTGCAACTGGGCTCCGCGCTCGGGCTGGCCGTGTTCTCCGCGCTCGCCACCGCCCGTACCGACGACGCCCTCGCCGCCGGAAGCGGCCCGGCGGCCGCGCTCACCGCGGGCTTCGGCCGGGCGCTGTTCGCCGGCGGCATCGTGCTGCTCGCCGCCGCTCTGCTCGCCCTGCGCGCCACCAACACCCGCGGACACACCCCGGAAACCGCCCCCGCCCTCACCGCAGCCCAGTAACCCGCGAAGGAGTGCATCGTGCCCACCTCGGTTCACCACATCGACCCACCACAGTTCGGACCGTGGGCGCTGGTCACCGGAGCGTCCTCCGGCATCGGCCGGGAGTTCGCCCGGCAGCTGGCCGCCGACGGCCTCAACCTGGTGCTCGCCGCCCGGCGGCGGCCCGTTCTCGACGACCTCGGCCGCGACCTGGCCGCCCGGCACGGCATCGAGTACCGCTGCGTGCCGGTCGACCTGGCCACGCCCGGCTTCCTGCCCGCCGTCGCCGAGGCCACCGACGACCTCGACATCGGGCTGGTCGTCTCCAACGCCGGCGACATGGTCCTCGGTGAGTTCCTGGCCGGCAGTCACGACGCGCTGCTCGACGAGATGCGCGTCAACGCCCAGGCGCACCTGAGCCTGACCCACCACTTCGGCCGGCGACTGGTCCACCGCGGACGCGGCGGCATTCTGCTGGTCTCCAGCATGGCGGGACTTCAGCCCGTGCCGTACGTGGCGAACTACGCCGCGTCCAAGGCGTACGTGCTCGCCCTCGGCGCCGCCGTGCACCAGGAGCTGGCCGCGAAAGGGGTCCACCTCACGGTGCTGGCGCCGGGCGCCACGGACACACCGATGCTCACCCGCTTCGGCGCCGACCAGACCCCGATGCGACGAATGACCATGTCACCCCAGGCCTGCGCCGCCGACGGACTCGCCGCCCTGGCCGCCAACCGGCCGGTCCGCATCAGCGGACGGACGAACCGCACCGCCATCGCCGTACTGCCACGCGCCACCCGGACCCGCGTCTTCGGTGCGATGAACAGGTCGATGGCGGCCGGGGCGACAACCCAGCGAGCCTGACGCGCGATCACGCCACAGACCGGGCCCGCGTGACGCGGGACCCGGTCCGATTGTGGTGCGTGCGTGTTGGTCAGTGGCCGGGGCCCGGGCGCCGGGGCGCACCGGCGCTGAGCTTCAGGTCCTGCTGGAGGGTGGTGTACGCGGTCTTCGGTTGCAGCTTGGTGTCGTAGAGCGTCGCGTAACCTTCACCGGTGAACACGCCCGGCACCCACGAGTCGGCGTCGTCCACGCCCCAGATGGTGAACGAGATGCAGCTGCTCAATGCGAGGCAGGCCTTGAGCATCTGGTCGAACTCGAACGGCTGGGCGAACAGCGCCAGGCTGTCGGTCGGAGTCTGCAGGCTGTCGGTGGTCTCCACGAAGGTGCGGACGTCGGCCTCGGTGATGGCCACCTTCACACCCAGGCCGGCGTAGCGAGCCAGGTCGTCCTGCAACCTGGTACCGCTGAAGCCGTACTGCGTGTCCAGGTGGCCCTGGTTGCCGACACCCTGGATCGGCACGCCCTGGGCTCGCACGGACTTGACCCACGCGTACACCGCGTCGGCCTTGGCGTTGGTGCCGTCCTCGCCGCCGATGTTGAAGTCGTTGTAGAACAGCAGCGCGTGCGGGTCGGCCTGGTGCGCCCAGCGGAACGCGTCGGCGACGATGCCCGGACCCAGGTGGGACACCCAGAAGTCGTCACCGTTCATGCCGTTGGGCAGCGGGTTCGGGTCCCAGGAGTTCGCGAACACCTCGTTGGCCACGTCCCACTGCCAGATCTTGCCCCGGAAGTGGCCGGCCTCGTCGAAGATGTGCCGCTTGAGGATGTCGCGCAGCTGGGCGTTGCTGATGGTTCCGTTGCTCACGCCGGTCGTCAGCCAGCCGGGGAGCTGGCTGTGCCAGAGCAGGGTGTGGCCACGTACCAGCTGGTGGTGCTGCTGGGCGAAGCTGACCAGTTGGTCGGCCGGGGCGAAGTTGAGCTGGCCCTGGGCCGGCTCGATGACCTCCCACTTCATCACGTTCTCGGGAGTGACCGTGGAGTACTGGTTCGCCACGAGCGAGGTGTACGTGGCGTCGACATTGAGCTTGTCCATGTTGACCGCGTTGCCGATCCGGAGGTTGATCGGAGCCGCCAGAGCGCCGAGTGAATCGGCCGGTGGACGGAAATGGGACGGCGCGGTGGCCGGGTTGCCCAGGGCGTAGGCGGCGGACCCGCCCGTCAGTACGGCAGCCGTGGCCGCAGCCGCGACCGCCATGATCCGATGTGCTCTTCTCACGTGCTGGTCTCCTTCGGTTACCGCCGGGCGTGACGCGTCGGCCACTGTCTGCGGACAATCGCCCGTCCGCGATTCGAGTGATCAATCGACGGCGCTGGCGTGCGTTGAGCTGTGGGGAGTCTCGCCAATTCCGAAAGTTTCGAGTTTGTTGCGGAAATCTTTCGATGTGGACACTAGGACGCGACAGCAGCTCTCGTCAATGCATTCAGGAGGTTGGCTGCAATGTAACGCTCGCCGACGGCAGACCTGCGCCCTCCGGGCGCGCTTTGCCTGCTGGTCGCCCGGCACGGCCGCTGCGGTGCTTTCGTAACTTTCGCGGCGTGTGCCGGGCATGCGGAACCGGGCAGGCCAGCAACTCGTAAAGATCCACAGTCCCTACCAGTCGCCTGCTGCGGTCAGGGTTTGAGGACGACCTTCTCGCAGTTGTCCTGCTTGTTCTTGAACATGTCGAACCCGCGTTCCGCCTCGTCCAGCGGCAGGGTGTGGGTGATGATCCGGGTCGGGTCGATCTCGCCGCGTTCGATGCGCTGCAGCAGCGGCTTCATGTAGCGCTGCACGTGACATTGCCCGGTACGCAGGGTCAGCGACCGGTTCATCCAGGCGCCCGCGGGGAACTTGTCCAGCAGGCCGCCGTACACGCCGATCACCGAGACCACGCCGCCGCTGCGGCACGACATGATCGCCTGGCGCAGCGCGTGCGGGCGGTCGGTCTCCGACCGTACGGCCTGCTTGACCCGGTCGTACGCGGCGATGTGCGCGCTGCCGTGGGTGGCTTCCAGGCCGACCGCGTCGATGCACTTGTCCGGTCCCCGCCCGCCGGTCAGCTCCAGCAGCCGCGACCGCACGTCGACCTCCTCGAAGTTCACCGGCGTGTGGCCGGCCTGTTCGGCCATCCGCAGCCGGTACGGCTCCTTGTCGATGGCGATGACCTTCGCGGCGCCGAGCACCCGGGCGCTGTCCATGGCGAACTGGCCGACCGGGCCGGCGCCCCACACCGCCACCACGTCGCTGGGCTGAATGTCGCACATGTCGGCGCCCATGTAGCCGGTGGGCAGGATGTCGGAGAGGAACAGCACCTGCTCGTCGGTCAGGTCGGACTCGATCTTCAGCGGGCCGATGTCGGCGAACGGCACCCGCGCGTACTGTGCTTGACCGCCCGCGAAACCGCCGGTCAGATGCGAATAGCCGAAGATCCCCGCGACCGGGTGGCCGAACATCTTCTCGGCGATCCCGGCGTTCGGGTTGGAGTTCTCACAACACGAGTACAGCTCGGCGGCGCAGGCGGCGCACGCGCCGCACGCGATCGGGAACGGCACGACAACCCGGTCGCCCGTCCGCAGCTTGTCCGCGGGCACCCCCGGCCCGACCTCGATCACTTCGCCCATGAACTCGTGACCCATTACGTCGCCGTCCTGCATCGTGGGCACATACCCGTCGACCAGGTGCAGGTCCGAACCGCAGATCGCGGTGGACGTGATCCGTACGATCGCATCGCGGCTGTTCAGGATCCTCGGGTCCGGCACGTCGCGGACCTCGACCTTGTTGCGGCCCGCCCAGGTGTTCGCCCTCATGCGTCCGCTCCCTTCTCGAGCTCGACGTCCGACAACGGTTGCGCCGGGCGCTGCGGGAACTCCTTGCGGGCGCGCTTACCCCACGGGGCGCCGTCGGACCGGACCACCTCGCCGGTCTCCAGCACCTGCTTGAGCCGGCGCAGGTCGTCGTCGAGCTGCTGATGCGGCTCCTCACCGAAGTACTTCGCGACCGCCTTGCCGACCGAGCCGCCCGGGATGTCGTAAACCAGGGAGACGTACACCTCGGTGCTCATCCCGTCCGGGGCCGGCACGAACCGGACCGTCCCGGCGTTGGGCACGTCGGCGTCACCGGTCGAGCGCCACGCGATCTTCTCCGCCGGCGTCTCCTCGATGATCTCCGCGTCCCACTCCACGTCCCGGCCGAACGGAGCCGCGGCGACCCAGTGGCTCATCCGGTCGCCGGTGCCGCGGACCTGTTCCAGATGCGCCATGAACGTCGGCAGATTCTCCAGATCGCGCCAGAATGCATACACCTCCGACGCGGGTTTGCGGATGGTTGTCGTGGCCGTCAAATCCATGGGTCCTCCTTTGCGGGCGGTGCCGTTCCCTTGCACGCGGGTGGCTCGCACGGCGGTCAGCAGGTCCAGCGCGGTGATCCCGGCGATGGCACCGGTGACAGCGATCAGCCGCCGCCGGCGCCGCCCGCCACGATGGGCGATGGCCATGCCGAGCGAGGTCAGATCCATCGCGTCGCCCATGACCCGGGTCCACGCCCAGACGCCCTTTCGCGGGCTGGTCAGCAGTCCGGCCGCGTGGACCAGCTCCCGTACGCCGACCAGCGGCACCACCGTCCGGGATGTCGCGGAGTCGTCCACCCCGCTGATCCGGCGGACCGTATCGGGCGCCGCCAGGTGCGCCACGCCCAAACCGAGACTCATCCACCCGAGCCCCCGGCCTCGCCGCTGTACCTCGTCCTGTTGTGCCTGCCCTGCCTCTCGGGATGCCAGTTGCGTCATGGCGGCCTCCGTATCCCATCGGCCCCTGTCCCACGTCCGATGCGCCGTGACCCGGGGCGTGCCTGAGTTCATTCGGCTACCCACCGCGATTTCCCCGAAACCGGCAATCGACGGCTACGGTAAATTTCGGCCACCTGATCTCGTGGCCGGCCGACGAAGACTCGCGCTTGGCGCGGCTGGTGGCCGGCTTACCCGTCGGTCTCGTCGCGCCAGCCGGCGGGCTCGGGATGGTAGCCGTAAGCGGCGGCCCGCACCGTCTCCTCGTTCTCCAGCCCGGAGCCGATCGCGCCGCCCACGGTGGCCAGCGAGCTGATGATCCAGGCGAGCGTGAGGTAGTCGGTGACATGGGCCGGCCGCTGCAGGGTCTGTTCCAGCACGGAGGTATCGATCAACAGCGCCGCGGCGAGCACCGTCCCGGCGAACAGCACCGCATAGGACACCGCGGTGGCCAGGGTGAGGGTGAGAATCGTACCCAGGTTGAACAATCGGGCCAGCTCGGCCGGCGTCTCCCGGTCCGGTTTCTCCCACAGGTCGTGCGCGACGATCAGCCACGCCACCAGCGCGGCCAACCCGAGCACCATGATCACGGCGAGGCGAATTCTGCCCAGCGCATCCCCCATCTGCCAGATCGTGCTCGTGGTGAGCGCGAACGCGGCCGTGCCGAACGCGCCGACCAGCAGCTTCGACAAGCCCAGCAGCGCGCGCCCCGGACGATTGGCCCGGACCATTCCCGTCAGCAGCCGCGCCCGGCCGATCAGCCGAGAGGCGACATAGCCCAGCTCCCCGGCGTCGTCCCCGCCGACCATCCGGCGGATGACGGCAACCCGGCTTGCCAGCTCGGCCGGTGCCCAGCCGGCCGCCGGCACCCGCTCGTCGCCGACGTCGGTGAGCAGCCGGCCCACCAGATCCGGAACGATCGCGCGGACCCCTCGCAACTGGCGCAGTCCCAGCGCGGGCAGGGACACCACGGCGGCTCGACGCCGGGCGGAGGCATGCGCGACCAGCGGCACCCGCGCGGTGTGCAACGGCAGGTCGGTCAGACAGACCGCGACATCCCACCGGTCGTCGGCGCACCGCTTCGCAAGATCGTCAAGCAGCGCCTCCACGCCGCCGTCCCGGCGCGGCGCCACCTCACCCCAGCCTTCCCGTACGATCCACCGCACGCCCGGGTCCACCCGCTCGCCGAGCCGGTCGGCCAGCTCGGCGGTGAGCCGCGCCGTCACCCGCGCCGGATAGTCCGGCGGGGTCGCCACCAGCCCGACGACGATCTCCGCGCCACGCCGTTCGATGTCTGTCATCCGAGCTCCTCACCCCTGCAGGCCATCCCGCATCGGGTTCCCTGCTACGGCGCACACATGCCTCGGCGTACCGGGTCGTGCCCTCTTGCACCGGCTGCGCCTCAACAGGTGGCAGGAGCCGGGCGGCCGGCGTACCGGTCTGCGGCTCATGAGGCCGCTGCTCGGGCAACGGCGCCTGCCGGGGATCACCGACGCCCGATTGCGGGTCGATCTCGCCGAATGCCTTGCCGGCCGGGCCGGCGCGCGGACCTGTTGTACCGTCCCGGGCGTGAGCGATGAGAACTCGTCATCCGCGTCGGCTCCCCCGCCGGACCCCACTGCCCCACCGGTTCCCACGGCGCCGGCGATCCCGGCCGTCCCGCCCGACCCGGTGCCGCCCGCATACCAGCCGCCATCCGGCTACCCGGCGCCGGACTACCCGGCGGGTTATCAAGCGGCCGGCTACCAGCCTCCGCCCGGCTACTACCCCGGCCCAGGCTATCCGCCGCCGTACGGCTATCCCGGTTTTCCGCCGCCGCCCCCGGCCGACCCGGGCACCAACGGCTTCGCCATCGCCGCGCTGGTCACCAGCTTTCTGGGCGGGAGCCTGCTGAGCGTCGCCTTCGGCATCGTCGCGCTGGTGCAGATCCGCACGAGCCGGCAGCGCGGCCGCGGCCTGGCCATCGCCGGCCTGGCCGTCTCCGCCTGCTGGGTGCTGCTCGTCTGCGGCCTTCTCGGGTACGGCTTCGTCCAGGGCGCCCGGGAGAGCGCGAACGACAACAGCAGCAGCGTCGGCGGCGGCCCCGCGGCGACGGTCACGACCGACTACAAGGTCGGCGAGTGCCTGACCGACCTTTACGGACCGACGCCGAAGCCGGTCTCGTGCACGACCGCGCATCCGGGCGAGATCTACGCCGTCGTCAACCTGCCGGACGGGCCGTGGCCGGGCGTGGAGTCGGTGAAGAAGCAGGCGGAGCAGGAGTGCGAACCGCTGCTCGGCCGTTACCTGACCGACCACCCCAATCTGGACTTCACCTACCTGTATCCGGGTCTGAGCGGCTGGCCCGCCGACCGCCGGGTCATCTGCATTGCCCTCGACCCCGAGGGTGACCTGAGGGCGCCGCTGGTCAAGTAAGTCAAACAAGGCCGGGTCAGAGGTAGCGGACGCCGGTCAGGTCTTCGGCTGCCGCCCAGAGCCGCTTGCCGACGGCCGGGTCGGCCGCCTCCCGGCTGAGCCTGGCCTCGGTGACCCGGCCCCGCGTCTCCCAGAGTCCGGCCGGGCCGAAGAACTGGCCGCCGCGCACATCGGGGTCCGTGGCGGCGCGTAACTGCGGCAGGGTGCCCTGCTCCACCGACTGGGTGGCCAGCAGCCCGAGCCGGGCGACCAGCTTCCCCCACCGACCGCGGTGTTCCCAGGCGCGTGGGGTCAAGTTGGTGCGGGTCAGGCCGGGATGTGCCAGCACGCTGATGATCGGCGAGCCGGCGGCCCGCAGCCGGCGATCGAGCTCCAGGCCGAAGATCGTGGTGGCGAGCTTGGACCTGCCGTACGCGGCAGACGCCCGGTAGCGGCGCTCGAACATCAGGTCATCGAAGTCGAGGTGCGCGTTCTTGTGGGTGATCGAGCTGAGACTGACCACCCGGGACGCCCGAGCCGCGGCCAGGTTGCCGAGCAGCAGGCCGGTCAGCGTGAAGTGGCCCAGCATGTTGGTGCCGAAGTGCAGCTCGAAGCCGTCGGCGGAGATGCGGCGCGGGCCGAGCAGCACCACGCCCGCGTTGTTCACCACCAGGTCGATCACCGGGTGGTCGGCGGCCACCTTCGCGGCGAACGCGCGTACCGAATCGAGGGAGGCCAGGTCCAGTTCGCGTACCTCGACGTCACCCGCGATCCGACGAGCGGCCTGCCGGCCGGCGGCGGTGTTGCGGACGGCGAGCACCACATGAGCGCCGTGGCGGGCCAACTCGGTCGCGGTCACCAGGCCGAGGCCCGAGTTCGCGCCGGTCACGACGGCGGTCCGGCCGTGCTGGTCGGGAATGCACTCGGCGGTCCATCCGGTCATCTGCTGCTCCTGGAAGAGTCGGTGCGTCCGGATCTCCTGGAGCAGGCGTTCCAGGTCGGCGCTGGATCGACACGCTAGGCCCGATCCGGGCCGGTTCGGTCGCTCCCGGTTGCCTAGGTCTGCGGGGCCTACCTGGGGTTACCGGCGAGGCGGCACACTTGCGGCATGGCCCATCCGTACGCTCGTGAGCTCGGGGATTTCCTGCGTGCCCGACGTGGCCGGCTGCGTCCACACGACGTCGGCCTGGAGCCGGGCGGCCGGCGCAAGGTCACCGGGCTGCGGCGCGAGGAACTGGCCCTGCTGGCCGGGCTGAGCACCGACTACTACCAGCGAATGGAACAGGGCCGGGAGGTACGCCCGTCCGACGACGTCCTCGACGCGCTCGCCGCCGCGCTGGGCCTGGACGACGAGGAACGCCGCCACCTGTTCACGCTGGCCCACGCCGCCCGCCGGCCGATGCCCGCCCGGATGGGCCACGAACCGGAACGGGTGCCGGACAGCACCCGGCGGCTGCTGCGGGTGATGGACACCCCAGCGGTCGTGCTCGGCCGGCACCTCGACCTGCTCGACTGGAACCCGATGGCGCAGGCGCTGCTCGGCGACCCGGACGACTACCCGCCCGACCGGCTCAACATGCTCCTGCTGATGTTCGACGACACCGCGACCAGCAAGCGGAACTGCCCGGACTGGGAGCGGCAGGCCCTGGACTACATCGGCATGATGCGGGCCGCCGTCGCCACCGATCCCACCCATCCCCGCGCCACCGCGATCGTCGGTGAGCTGAGCATCCGCAGCGCCGAGTTCCGGCGGTTGTGGGCCCGCCACGACGTACGGGAGTCGGTCAGCGGCACCAAGACTTTCCGGGTGCCGGAGGTCGGCGACATCGTCCTGGACTGGGACACCTATCCGCTGCCCGGCCACCCCGGCCCGGTCATGCTGATCTGGACCGCCGAGCCGGGCAGCGCCGACGCGGACCGGTTGCAGCTCTTGGCGTCGCTGCACGCCACCCGCGCGGCATTCGCCGACAAATGCCGGCAAGAGGACGCCCCGTAGCCGCCGGTCCGGAGTATCCGAGCGGTCATCCGAGTCGCACCACGCCGGCCAAGACGGCTGGACGTGGGGCGATGGCGGGTCGGCGGCGGTATTCCTGCGGGCTGACGCCGCGCTCGCGTTTGAAGGCGGTGCTGAGGGCGAACGCGCTGCCGTAGCCGACGCGGTGGGCGACCGCCTCGAGCGTCGCCTCGCTCTGGCGCAACAGGTCGGCGGCGAGGGTGAGCCGCCAGCCGGTCAGGTAGGCCATCGGCGGCTCGCCGACGACCTCGGCGAACCGGCGCGCGAGGGAGGCGCGGGAGACGCCCGCGCGGGTGGCGAGAGCGGCCACGGTCCAGCCGTACGCCGGGTCGTCGTGGATCAGGCGCAATGCGGTCCCCACCACGGGGTCGCCTTGAGCATGGTGCCAGCCGGGAGGATCCTGCGACGGGGTGGCCAGCCAGGAGCGCAGCACGGAGACGAGCACCAGGTCGAGCAGCCGGTCGAGGACGAGATCCTGAGCGGGCTCGGTGCCGCCCATCTCGCGTACGAGAAGGTCTATCAACGCCTTGTCGCCCGAAGCGGCGGGGCGGATCAGCACGCCGGGCAACGCATCGAGCAGGCGGCGGCTTACCTCGCTCTGCATCTGGTAGGTGCCACTGATCATCACGGTGCCGCCGTCCGGGGCGGCGCCCCAGGTGCGGACGCCCTGGCCGGTCATCGTCATCTCGGTGCCGTCCACCGACTCGCAGCGCTGTCCGGGATGGATGATGATCTGCGGCGCGGTGCCAGGGCTGTCGGCGAGGACGTACGGCTGGGTGCCGTTGACGACCGCGACGTCGCCGGCCCCGATGTGAGCGGAGCCGGCGTCCTCGCGCACGATCCACGCCTCGCCGCGCAACAGGGTGATCAGCGACAGCGGCGACCCGTCCTGGATCCGCAGCGACCACGGCGGATCCAGGATCGAGCGCAGCAGAAAGGCCCCTCGGGCGCGTGGTCCGTCGAGCAGGCCGCTCAGGGCGTCCATGCGCCCAACGTACCCGTCGTCAGCCCCAGGCTCCGGCGGCCGCGGCCCGGGTGGCGTACCCGGAGAAGTCTCGTGCCGGATCGCGCTGCTACGCGACCCGAAGCTCCGCGGAGCTTCGACCATCGAGCCGGTGGAGGCTGAGCAATGATGGGGGCATGCCTGCCGCATCCGCGCGCCGGGCGGTAGGTGACGTCGCCGCCGTGCTGAGCTATCTGCTGCTGGCCGCCTGGGTCATGCGCGACCTGTGGGCCGCCCCCGCCGGGCAGGTGCTCTACAACCCCGACGACCACGGGTTCTTCCTGGCGATGATGGCGCACGGCGAGCGGGTGGTCTACCACGGCGAGTCGCCGTTCTACTTCACCCGGCTCAACGTCCCGACCGGTGTGAACATGATGGCCAACACCTCGGTGCTGGCGATCAGCCTCCCGCTCGCCCCGTTCACCCACGCCTTCGGGCCGGCCGTCGCCGTGGCGCTGATGGCCACCGGCGCCCTGGCCGGCACGGCGACCGCCTGGTGGTGGGTGCTGCGGCGGCACCTGCTCGGCAGCGGACCGGCCGCCTGGATCGGCGGGCTCTGGACCGGCTTCGCCCCCGGCTACCTCGCCCACGCCAACGGCCAGCCCAACCTGGCCAGCGGGTTCGTGGTCCCGTTCATCGTCTGGCAGGTGATCCGGCTGCGCGAGCCGGGCCGGGTCCTGCGTCGCGGGTTGGCCCTCGGCGTGCTGATCGCGCTGCAGGCCTTCGTCGGCGAGGAGGTCCTGCTGCTGCTGGCGATCACGATGGCGCTGATCGCGGTCTCGTACGCGGCCATGCGATGGCGGGAGACCCTCGAGGCCGGCCCCCGGTTCCTGGCCGGCCTGGCGGTCGCGGTGCTGGTTGCCGGCCTGCTCCTGGCCTACCCGCTCTACCAGCAGTTCCGCGGGCCGGGTCACTACACCGGGCTGCCCTTCCCGGTCGGCACGGCCGCCACCACGCTGCGCTCGGTCGCCGCGTTCCCCCGCAGCGCCATCGCCGGCAGCGCCGCCCGGGCATGGGAGCTGGGCGCCGGCAGCGTCACCGAGGAGAGCGTCTTCTGGGGCCCGGGCGCCTGCCTCATGATCCTGGTGTCGATCGCGGTGCTGTGGCGGTCGGCGGCCGCCCGCGCCACCGCCCTGGCCGGCCTCGTCATGCTGGTCCTGTCGTTCGGCACCCGGTTCCGCCTCGACAGTTCCACGACCACCGCCGCCGGCTCGCCGCTCGGCTTCGTCACCCGCGTCCCGCTGCTCGACCTGGTGACCACGCCCCGATACGCGCTGGCGAGCACCACGATCGCCGGCGTGCTGATGGCGCTGGCCGCCGACCGGGCGCACGGCTTCCGATGGTTCGCCCGGGTGCCGTACTGGATCGGGATCGCGTTGGCGTTCGTGCCGCTCTTCCCGAAGCCGCTGCTGACCTCACCGGCCACGCCGATGCCGGCGTTCTTCGCCGACGGCACCTGGCGGTCCTATGTGCACGGTGACCAGACCGTGGTGATCGTGCCCCTGCCGAACATGCGCACCGGCCGGACGGCCATGCGCATCGCGGCGCTGAACACCTTCGCGTTCCCGATGCCGCGCGGCTACTTCGTCGGCCCGCAGAACCCGCCCGCGGACGACCGGGGCTCGTGGTCGTCACCGCCGCGCTTCACGGTCACCGTCCTCGACCAGCTGCGCCTCACCGGGACGGTGCCGCCGGCCAGCGTCGACCTCCGCCAGGCGGTGCTGGCCGATCTGCGCTACTGGCATGCCGGGGTGGTCGTCCTGCTGCCGGACATGCCGCATCAGGCTGCCGTACGCCGGGTGCTGGCCTATGTGCTCGGCACCCCCGAGAGCTATGGTGACGTCGCCGTGTGGCGTGTGCCCCCGACCTGATCGGGCAAGTGCGTCAGCCGGGTCGAGGCGTCCCGCAACTCGTCCGCGATGACGGAAAGGCGGAAGTCCGGGTGCGTCACGGCCCGGGCGGCCACGACGCTGATCGCGAGCGGCAGGCCTGCACACTGCAGCCGGATGTCGGCCAGCGCATGCGGTTCCGCGGCCGCCCGGGCACCACCGAGGTGGCGGGTCAGCAGCTCCAGGCTCTCATCGTCGGAGAACATGTCCAGCACCAGCGGGCGCGCCCCGTACGCGGTGATCAGACCGGTGAGGTTCCGGCGGCTGGTCACCAGGACCCGGCAGCTGCGGCTGCCCGGCAGCAGCGGCGCGACCTGGGCGGCGTCGCGGGCGTTGTCGAGCACGACCAGCATCCGCCGGTCCGCGACGAGGCTGCGGTACAGCCCGGCCCGCGCGTCGGTGTCGAGGGGTACCGCGGCGGGGTCGATGCCGAGGGCGAACAGGAACCCGCGGAGCACAGTGGACGGACCCAACGGCCGCTCGGACGGGTCGAAGCCCCTGAGATTGACGTAGAGCTGCCCGTCCGGGAACAGGTCCCGGTTGCGGTGCGCCCAGTGCAGTGCCAGCCAGGTCTTGCCGATACCGCCGGTGCCGATGATCGCCAGCACCGTCGCGGTGTCCTGCTCCTCGTCGCCGGCTTCGACGACGTCACTGATGAACGCGAGTTCCCGGGCCCGGCCGGTGAACAGCCGCGGTGCGGGCGGCAGTTGCCGCGGCGCCACCCGCGCCGGTGCCACCCGTACCGGCCGGTCGGGCACGTCGGCGACAACGGCGAGCGCCGGATCGTCGGTGAGGATCTGGTGGTGCAACCGCCGCAGCGCGGGGCCGGGATCGGTACCGAGCTCGTCGGCGAGCAGCCGCCGTACCCGCTGGTAGTGCCGTAGCGCCTCGGCCTGGCGACCGCTGCGTACCAGGGCCAGCATGAGCTGGCCGGCGAGGCGCTCGTCCAGCGGGTACTCGTCGGCCCGCTCGGACAGCTGGGCCAGCAGCGCGCCGTGGCGGCCCTTGCGGAGCTGGAGGTCGACCAGCTCGCGCTCGGCCGCCAGCCGTTCCCGGTCGAGTACGGCCCGGACGGTGGACAGCCACGGCGTGTCCAGGACGTCGAACGCCTCCCCGCGCCACAACGCCAGAGCGCGGGTGAACAGCAGCACCGCCCGGTCACTGTCGTCCGTGTCGCGGGCCTGCGCGACAAGCGCGCGGAAGGTGTGTACGTCCACCCGCCGCTCATCCACCCGCAACACGTACCCGTTCGGCTGCCGTGCCAGGGCCACCCGCTCGACGCCGGCCAACGCGCGCCGCAGCAGCGACACATAGGTCTGCACGGCGTTGCGCGGCCGGTCGGGCAGCCGCCGGTCGCCCCAGACCCGCCCGACGATCTGGTCCGTGGACACGCCGCGGTTCGCGTCGAGCAGCAGCACCGCCAGCACACTGCGCTGCCGGGCCGAGCCCACCTCGACCGGACCCATGGGCCCGTACACCTCCACCGGTCCAAGCAGTCGAAACTCCATCACGTCCCCCACGATCGAAGCTCGGTCCACCGCCACACTCGACGTCTGGCCTGCGAACTCAAGGCGTGCCAAGGAATTGCTAAATCGCGGCGCACCAGCATGGTCCATGCCCGGACGCGGACCGGATCCCGGATCGTCAGCGCGCGCCGGCATCGATCACCTCCCGAAGGGGGCCAGATGAAACGCAGACTCATCCGCATCGGCATCTCCGCGATGCTGGCCGTCGGCGTCGCGCTGCCGATCACGGCGCAGCCGGCCAGTGCCGCGGTCGACCCGCTCACCGTCATCAAGGTCATTCAACAGATCTACTCCGTGTACAAGGGGTTCACCTCGGGCGGCGGCGGTGGTCCCACGCTGCAACAGGCGATCCAGCAGATCACGACGGCCATCCAGAGCGCGCAGAACGCCATCACCAGTCAGATCGACCTGGTTGCCGCCGCGGACGTGAAGGCCTGCGCCGACAGCGCCGTCGTCAACTTCGCCGACATCAACGCGCTGTCGTCGGACAACCTCCAGGCCTTCGCGCTCGCCACCACCGCCTGCGTGACCCAGGCGAACAGCCTGCTCAACGTCGTCACGGACAAGTCCGCCGCCGACCAACTCGGCTTCGCGATGAACACCGTGGGCCCGCTGGCGCTCATGGCCCGTATCAAGGCCGGGCTCACCACGCCGGGCCTGACCTCGGTCCTGGTCGCCGGGGAGAACACGCTCATCACCGCGCTCCTGCCCGCCTGCCATCAGGAAGACCTCAACGGTGGTGAACCGGGCACACCGCATGTCCTGGTCTGGGACTGCTTCGCGTACAACGGCAACGAAGGCGTGGCCAAGAAGAGGGCCACGTCGGAGAACTCGGCTACCAGCAACACCAGCCGGGCGGTCGCGCAGAACGAACTCCCCGTACTGACCACCTGACCGGTACCCACCGCACCCGCCTGGTCCAACAGCCGGTTGGACCGGGCGGCGTCCGGCCGGGCAACGCTCACCGCGGGTCTCGGGCCGCCTCGCACCGTCATGGATAGTCCCCTCGTCAATGGATCGGCAGCGTCCGCGAGCTGACTGTCGCCTTCCTGGATACGGCGACGGGTTACACTGCGTCCCCTACACTCGTCCGCCATGCGGCTGCTGGTAGTGGAGGACGATCACGAGCTCGGTCCGGCCATCAGCGCACGCCTGCGCACCCTCGGGTTCGCGGTCGACCACGCGCGGCACCGGGCGGAGGCCGACCTCAAGATGTCCGTCAACGCCTACGACTGCGTGATCGCCGACCGTGTGCTGCCCGACGGCGACGCGCTGACGCTGATCAAAATCTGGCGCCGGGCCGGCCGGACCGTGCCGGTGCTGGTGCTGACCGCGCTGGCCACTGTCGACCACCGGATCTCCGGTTTCGAGCACGGTGCGGACGACTACCTGGTCAAGCCGTTCGCCATGGCCGAGTTGGTGGCGCGTACGCGGGCGCTGTGCCGGCGGGATCAGCATCCGCGGCTCCCCGAGCTCACGGTCGGCGACCTGACCCTCGACGTGCCGAGCCATCGAGTCCGGCGAGCCGGGGTCCTGCTCACGCTGACCGCCAAGGAGTTCGCCGTGCTCGAGGCGCTGATGGTGCGGGCCGGGGAGGCCGTCACCCGCGGCGATCTGCTGGAACGATGCTGGGACGAGATGAGCGACCCGGCGTCGAACGTGGTCGACGTGGCCATCCGGCAGCTACGCCGCAAGCTCGGACCGCCCGACGTGATCGAGTCGCTGCGGGGTGTGGGCTACCGCATCCGCGACACCGCGTGATGGCGGAACGCCCCGCCATGGCGCGGCTGCGGCGGACACGGTGGTGGCTGACCCTGCTGTACGCGACCGTCAGCGTGGTATCGCTGGTCACCCTGGTGGTGATCGCGGCCTCGATCGACGCCCGCTCCGGTGCCCGCGAGCTCGACTCGGAGATCAGGGGACGGGCGGAGGCGTTGTCCCGGGCCATCTGGATGGACCAGGGTGTGCTGCACCTGGAGCCGCTGTCCGAGGACGAGCTGGCCACCGCCTCCGATGTCACCGTGGTCCTGCAGCGGATCGGTACCGGCGACGCGCAGGCGCGCTGGCTGCGGCCGAAGCGGGAGGGCGTCCTGCCGCCGGTCAGCCGGCTCGACGACCTGTGGGCGGCGACGGTACGCGAGCAGGAGCCGGTGGTCACGACGATCAGCGGACCCGACGGCCGTGAGCGGCGCTGGGCCACCGCCCCGGTGTGGGACGCCGACGAGATCGGCGCCGTCGTGCTTGTCGCGGTCGACCTCGCACCGCAGCAACGCAGCCACGACGAGCTGGTCCTCTGGCTCGTCGCCGGGGGCACGGTGCTGATGCTGGTCTCGGTCGCGGCCGGCCATCTGTTGTCCGGCAAGAGCATGCGACCCGCGATGCGGACGCTGGACCAGCAGGAGCAGTTCCTGGCCGAGGCGGCCCACGAACTTCGCACGCCACTGGCCACGCTCCGGCTGATGCTGGAGGGCGGGACGACATCACGGGACGCCGTGCGCACGGTCGACCACCTCGGCCGGTTGGTCACCGGCCTGCTCAGCCGCGCGCGCATCGACAGCGGAACCCGGCCGCTGGAGATGACCCCGCTGCGGCTGGACCTGTTGGTCGAGCAGGTCGTGGAGGACCTGCCGCCCCGAGGTGCGCCGGTCACGATGCGGACGGAGCCGACGGTCGTGCTCGGTGACCCCGACCTGTTGGCGCAGGCGGTGCGGAACCTGGTCGAGAATGCGCTGCGGCACGGCATCGCGGCCGATGGACCGTCCACCGTGGAGGTCACGGTCGCCGAGGGCCGGGTCGCGGTCCGCGACCGGGGACCGGGCATTGACGCCGGCGATCGCGAAGCGATCTTCGGCGATCGGGTCACCGGCGGGCGGGGCGGTATCGGCGTCGGGCTTCCGATCGTACGGTGGGTGGCCGAGCTGCACGGCGGCCGCGCGCACGTGGCGCCGGCCTCCGGGCCGGGTGCCCTGGTCGAGCTGGTGCTGCCGCGCTTCATCGTCCGCTAATCGTCCGGCTGCCACGCTGATGTCATGACCGTCGATCCCGCACCGACGCCCGCCCGTTCCCGCCGGGCCGCCCGAATCGCCGCGGTGGCGACACTGCTGGCCGCGACCACCGCCGTCACCCTGACCCAGGCCAACGCGTACGCCTCGACAACCGCTCTCGCCCCCATGGCAGCACCCCCCAAGATCTCCGGCACCGTGCCGCTGGTGCCCGCCCAGGGTGCGCTGCTCGGCCACTACTACGGCAACGGCACGATCGCGCAGACCGACAAGCGGATCGGCCGCAAACCGGCCGTCCACCTGACCTACTACGACTTCAAGAGCGAAGACTGGATCAAATCGTCGGTCAACGCCGCCGACTTCGCCGACGGCCGGATCCCGCTCGTCAACGTCGAACCCAACAACATCAACTTCAACAACATCGTCAACGGCAAGTACGACACGATGCTGAAGCAGCGGGCCGACGACGCCAAGGCCCTGGGCCGGCAGTTCTTCATCGACTTCGCGGCCGAGATGAACGGCGACGAGGGCTGGGGTGGTCACAAACCCGCCACCTACATCGCCGCTTGGCGCCACATCCACGACATCTTCGTCGCTCGCGGCGCCACCAACGTTGTCTGGGCGTGGTGCCCCAACAACGAGGACGACCCGAGCTCCCCGCCGGCGATGAGCTACTACCCCGGCGACCAGTACGTCGACTGGACCGGAATCGACGGCTACAACTGGGGCACCTCCGACCCGGACTTCGACTGGCAGAGCTTCCGCGACGTCTTCGCCGACATGTACCCGCAGCTGGCCGCCAAGGGCAAGCCGATCATCATCGCCGAGATGGCCTCCGACGAGGCCGGCGGCAGCAAGGCGACCTGGATCAGCGACATCGTGCCGACGCTGAAGAACACCTACCCGCTGATCAAGGCGATCGTCTGGTTCGACGTCGACAAGGAACGCCACTGGCAGATCAACTCGTCGTCCTCGGCGCTCGCGGCGTACCAGAAGATGGCGAAGGACTCCTACATGAACCCGTGACGGACCGGCGCCGGCGGCGGGCCCGCCGCCGGCGCCGTTTCCCGGTCTAGCTCGGCTGTACGGAGGTGGGCGGCTCGCGCTTCGCCTCGCGGATCGCGATGTTGGCAAACGCGGCCTTGGATTCACCGGTGTACGTGTTGTTGGTGGCCCCGAGCACGACATGCCCGGCGGCCAGCGAGCGGTCGGTGAGCCTCGCGTCGAGCACCGTCCGACCGTCCACTGTGGTGGTCACGTCGTCGTTGACGACGGCGACCGTGACGGCCCGCCGCCGGCCCGGCGCGAACGCGTCGTCTCGCGTCCGCCGGATGAGCGTCTCGCCCTCGGCGTCGTCGTATCGTTCGAGCCGGACCTCCTGCGAGCAGAGGGACAGCTCGTAGCCCCGCGTCCCGTGATCGCGAAAGAAGATGACCCCGCAGGCGTTCGGGGTGATCACCGTGGCGTCGACCGTGATGAGCTGGTCGCCGGAGAACTCGTCGTCCGGGCCCTGGCACCAGTAGTCGATGCTCTTCCGCGTCGTGATCACGAGCTGCGACTCGAAGGAGCAGGCCCCGTCGGGATCGCCGGCCCTGGCACGCCAGAGGCCGGGCCGGTCCAGGCGATCGACGATCGCCCGGCTCCACTCGGGCCCAGCAGCCGCCGGCGGAGCCGCCGAGGCTTGGGTCGCGGTGCGGGTTGCCGATCGTCTCGGCGCCAGGACCAGGGCCACCGCCGTGGCCGCCAGCGCCAGCACGAGCGCGGCCGCCACCCAGAGCCGGCGGCGCGGGCGACGGGCCGGCCCGGCACCCGGACCACCGTCCTCGCGCTCCGGACCGGTGGTAGCCCCGGCGGAACGATGCGGCTTCGGTCGATGTCCCAGGTCGGCGACGAACCCGGCGTTGTCCCGGGATTCGCCGGACAGCAGGGCGTCGAGGAGCTCGTGTGCGGTCGGCCGGTCGTCCGGCTCCTTCGCCAGCGCATGGGCGACCAGGTCGCGCAGAGGACCGGTGAGTGCACCCAGAACGGGCGGCTGAGTGAGTATCCGGGCGGCCGTCGCGGTGGGCGAGCCGGCCGCGAACGGCGTACGTCCGTTCCCGGCGTACCCGACGACGGCGCCCCAGGCGAACACGTCGGCCGCCGGACCGACCACCGGGCTGATGTCGGTGTCGAACCGCTCCGGCGCCATGTACGCGATCGAACCCACCATCTGGCTGGCGCTGGTGTGCCGGGTGGTCGACTCCAGCGCACGGGCGATACCGAAGTCGATGACCTTGGGCGTCCCGAGCGAGAACAACACATTGCTCGGTTTCAGGTCGCGGTGAACGACCCCGGCACCGTGGATCGCCGTCAGGGCGGTGGCGACCCCGACCGCCACGCCGTGCAGGTTGGTCCCCGGCAGCGGCCCCTGCTCGGCGACCACCTCGGCCAGGCTCGGCCCGTCGACGTACTCCACTACCAGGTACGGCGTGGCGTGGTCCGGATCGGCGTCGAGGACCTCGGCGGTGCAGAACGGCGGCACCTGCCGAGCCCGATCGACCTCGCTCCGAAAGCGCGCCCGGAACTCGTCCTCAGCCGCGAACTCGGGCCGGATCACCTTGACCGCAACGATCCGGCCCGCATCGCTACGGCCGAGAAAGACGGTGCCCATCCCACCCTCGCCGAGCCGGCCGAGCAGAGAATACGCGCCCAGCCGACGCGGATCCCCCGGGCGCAACGCAGTCGTCACGGCGCCCGACTGTACCGGCTTGCGTCGCATACGGCGGTGGCGTCCTACGGCGTGAGCGTGACCGTGACGGTCCGCGTGTAGAAGTCGCGGGCCGCGGTGCCCTGCTCGCGCGGGCCGTAGCTGGACTCCTTCGCACCGCCGAACGGGGCATGGAAGTCGACGCCGGTGGTCGGGGCGTTGACCTTCACCATGCCCACGTCCAACCGGTTCGCCAGGGTCAGCGCCACCCCGAGGTTCTGCGTGTACACGCCCGCGACCAAACCGTGTCGCACCTCGTTGGCCACCCGCGCCGCGGCGTCGGCGGACTCCGCGGGCAGCACCACGCACACCGGACCGAAGTACTCCTCGGTCCGCAGGTCGTCGCCGGGCGGCACGTCCGCCAGCACCGTCGGCGATTGGAACCACCCATCGCCGTCGGGCTGCCGGGCACCGGTCAGCACCCGGGCGCCGCCCGAGCCGGCGCGCCGTACCGCCGCCCGGATCGCCTCGCGCGGCCGCGACTCGATCAACGGACCGACCACCGTCGCCGGATCCGCCGGATCACCCACCGGGAGCGCCGCTACGGCCGCGGCCAGCCGCTCGGCGAACGGCGCGGGATCGCCGACCACGATCACCCGGCTGGTCGCGGTGCACTTCTGCCCGGCATAGCCCATCGCCGCGGCGGCGATCGCCGTCGCGGCCGCGTCCTGGTCGGCGTCGGGTAGCACGATGGCGGCGTTCTGGCCGCCCATCTCGCATTGCACCGGGATGTTCCGCGCAACGGCCCGTCGGGCAACGGCCTGCCCGGCCGTCACCGAGCCCGTGAACGAGACGGCGTCGGCCGCATCGACGATCGCCTCGCCGGTTCCGCCGAGGCCGGTCAGAACCGTCAGCACACCGTGCGCCAGCGCTGCGTCGAACAGTTCGGCCAGCCGCAACGCCACCGCGGACGACTGCGGTGCGGGCTTGAGCAGGACGGCGTTGCCGAAGGCGAGGGCCGGCGCAGCTTTCCAGAGCGGTATCGCCACCGGGAAGTTCCACGGAGTGATCAGTCCGACCACCCCATGCGGGCGACGCCGGGTGTGCAACAGCGACACGCCGTCCGCCGGCGGGTAAACCTCCCCCTCGGGATGCAGGGCCTGCTGCGCGAAGTAGCGCAGGATCGCCACCCCGCGGCCGATCTCGGCGCCCGCCTCGCCGAACGGCTTGCCGACCTCGCGGACCACCAGGTCGGTCAGTTCGCCGGTCGCCGCCGCAACGGCCTCGGCGCAGGCATGCAGAGCGGCTGCCCGCGCGTGCGCCGGCCCACGGGCCCAATCGACGGCCGCGGCGCGGGCGACGTCGGCCGCTGCGGCCACCGTCTGCGGCGACGTGTCGGGAACGCGTACGACGAGGTCCGACGGCGCCTGCGGGGAGCGGCTCTCGATCGTTGTCATTGTTGTTCCTTTCCACCGGTGGCATCGCCGATCGCTATGACGGGGTTGGTCAGCGTTCCGAGTGCCGCGGACGTTATCTCGATCGTGTCACCGGGTCGCACGGTGAAATCGGCGTCCGGCACGATGCCGGTGCCGGTCAGCAGCACCACACCGGCCGGGAAGCTCAGCGCTCGGAACAGCCATCCGGCCAGGTCCTCGAAGCTGCGGGCCATCGCCGACGTCGAGGTCGTTCCGGCGTAGGCCGCGCGGCCGTCACGCAGCACCCGCAGCCCGATCGGGAACGGACCCGGGTCGACCGCCCAGCTCGGCACGATCGCCGGCCCCACCGCGCAGGAGCGGTCGTAGATCTTCGCCTGCGGAAGGTAGAGCGGATTCTCCCCCTCGATCGATCGGCTGCTCATGTCGTTGGCCAGGGTGTAGCCGAACACCTGCCCGGCCGCGTTGAGCACCAGGCCGACCTCGGCCTCGGGTACGTCCCAGCCGGAGTCGGCGCGGATGCCGACGGCGTCGTGGTCGCCGACAACCCGCCACGGGCTGGACTTGAAGAAGATCTCGGGGCGGTCGCTGTCGTAGACATGGTCGTAGAGGGGACCGTGCCCGGATTCCTCCTTTCGTCCGTCGCGGCTGCGCAGGTACGTCACCCCGGCCGCCCACACCTCCTGCTGGTCAACGGGTGGAAGCCGGTCCTCGCCGGGCAGGCCGGCGCCGGCCTCGCGGGCAGCCGCCTCGATCACGGCCCGGGCCTGGCCGAGCGGTAGGGCAAGCAGGTCGGCGAGAGTGCCGTCGAGCTCGCCCCATTCGCCGTCCTGGCACACCGCCCAGCGTGACGCGCTGCCGGCCCGCAGGCGGTGAAGGGAGATCGTCATTTGACCATCCTGTGTCTGTGGAACTGTGGCTGTTTCCGATGCGTCGAGTCCGCCGCTACCCTGTTCAGGTGCTGTTCCGTGGAGATCGCTGACACGGGCCCGGCATTTCGAAGGGACTCATCGACATGCCCCGTGTGGTACCGGCGGTCATCCGCGCGCTTGACATTCTCGAACTATTTCTGGACCGCCCGCAGCTGTCGGCGCGAGAGGTGGCGGACCGGCTGGACCTACCCCGCACGACCGTCCACGAGCTGCTGGTGACGCTTGTGGCGCGCTCATACCTGATCTCTGTTCCAGGCCAGCCGGTGCAGTATCGGCTCGGTATGCCGCTGTTCCAGCTCGGTGCGGCGTTCGCCGGTCGACTCGACCTGGTCCGCGAGGCGCAGAGCGTCGCGCGGGACGTGGCCGCCGCGTGCGACGAGGCGGTCCATGTGGCCGTGCTCGACGGCGCCGACGTCGTCTACCTCGTCAAGGTCGACAGCACGCACCCCGTCCGGATGGTCTCCGGGGTCGGGCTGCGGCTGCCGGCCCACTGCACGGCGGTCGGCAAGATCCTGCTGTCGAGCCTCGATCCGGCAAGCCTGGACGCCGTTCTGGTGGAGGGCGCCCTGCCGGGCATGACGCCGGACAGCATCACCGACCCGGACTCCTTGCGCGTACATCTCGAAGGCGTACGGGCCGAGGGCGTCGCGGTCGACGTCGGTGAGTCCGACAGCGCCATGCGCTGTGTTGCCGCGGCGATCCGAGACCATTCCGGCGCGACCATCGCCGCCATGAGCGTCTCCGCGCCGATCATTCGCTGGACCTCGCAGGCGCAGGTGGAGTGGACGAGGCTGGTTCGCGAGGGCGCGGCCACGCTTTCGGCCCGCATGGGGCACTCGGCTCAGCCTCAGTAGCCGGCCGGCCGTCAGCGGCCGGACACCGCATCGAAACATTGACACCTCTCACGGCATTCCTCTACCGTCGCGTCCACACACCATACGGTATTTCGAACTCTGTTCGATATCTCGAACGACGGCGGTTGCCGAACGCAGCACGCTCGCGGCACTGCCCCGGCACGCGGAACACGCGAAATCTCTCGTTTCGAATATTTCACCGAGCGGCTCGGCGGTCCGGGCGTGTTCGAGGGGGTCACGCCCGGGCCCCGGCGGTGAGGGAGATGAAGGAGGCAAACGGCTATGAGCGAACGCCCGTTGTGGTCCCGGCGCGACTTCTTGGGGATGGGGGCCGGGGTGCTCGGCGCGGCCGGTCTGGCCGCGTGCGGGGGCACCTCCGACACGGCCCCCAAGGCGCAGGCAGAGGTTCCGAAGGAACTGGTCGACGCCGCGTCGTCGGCAAAGGGCTCCTCGATGGGGGTGCTGTCGCAGAAGTTGTACTCGACGGCGGCCAATGAACAGCTCAACGCATCGATCAAGAAATTCGCCGACGCCACCGGCACGAAGATCGAGAACAGCCTGGTCCAGGCCGACGCCGGCGACGTGGTGGCCAAGATCGACGCCGAGGTCAAGGGTGGCGTGGCGCGCGACCTGGCGTTCATGACCGACTCGCGGTTCGTGGCGCAGTTCCACGCGCTCGGCGACCTGGAGGACGTGACCGACGTCGTCACGGCATTGACGGCCAAGTACGGCGAGCCCTGCGCCGAGGCCAAGAACTTCTGCGTCTTCGACGGCAAGTGGTTCGCGATCCCGTACCACTTCATCGGGATCGGGTCGTTCCTGCGCAAGGACTGGATGCAGGAGAAGGGCATCACGCCCAAGGACGTCTACACCTGGGAGGAAATACGCGACCTCAGCCTGGCCATCTCCGATCCGGGCAAGCGCCGGTTCGGCTGGGGCATGACGGTGAACCGGTCCGGTGACGGCAACGGCATGATCGAGGCGTTGATCAACTCGTACGGCGGGGCGATCGCCACCAACGACGGCAAGAAGGTCACCTTCGACTCACCCGAGACGGTGCAGGCGGTGACCTTCCTGGGCGACATCTACACCAACCCCAAGTACAAGCCGATGCTGCCGCCGGGCGTGGCCAGCTGGACCGACACCAGCAACAACGAGAACTGGCTCGCCGGGATCCTCGGCTACACCCGCAACAGCTTCAGCGTCTACGCGGACTCCAAGACCAAAAAGAATCCGGTGTACGGCAACACGCACGTCTTCTCCGACTGCATCGGCCCCGCGACCGACAAGTCGCTGCTGCTCGGCCAGTCGCAAGGTTTCGTCGTGTTCAAGGGCGCCAAGAACCCCTCGCTCGCCAAGCTCCTGGCGCAGTACCTGGTCAGCGCGCCCGCGCTGGTCGGGGTGGCGAAGGAGGCGCCCGGCCTGGTGATGCCCGCCTGGGAGAAGGTCTGGGACGCCGATCCGTACTTCACCGGCGGCGACCCGGCATTTCCGATGGTGCGTCACCTGTCCCAGCAGTCGTTGCCGCTGTCCACCAAGAACGGCCTGTCCTTCCCGCAGAAGGCCAGCGCCGGCCAGCAGGCCGTGGTCGCGGCCTACGTCCTCACCGACATGATGCAGCAGGTCGTCCAGGGCACGGCGGCCGCTCAGGCCGTCAAGGCGGCCCACGCGAAGATGGTGCAGATCTTCACCCAGCAGGGGTTGCCGCAGTGAGCTCGGTCCGTTCGGCGCCGGCCCCGGTGACGCGAGCTCCCTCGCCACCGGGGCCCGGCTCCCTCACGCCGGCCCAGCGGCGGCTGGGTCGTGACTGGCGGCTGGCAGCACTGTTTCTGGCGCCGACGGCCGTGCTGGTCGGTGCGCTCGTACTGGTGCCGATCGTCCGGTCAATCGTCACCAGCACCACCGAGCGGCACGGGCAGGACAACGTGTTCGTCGGCCTGGACAACTACCTGGCCCTCGCCGGCGACGAGCAGTTCCGCACGGGCGTGGTGAACTCGTTCGTCTTCACCGCGTACGCCGAGGTGTTCAAGGTGGTGCTGGGGCTGGCCGCGGCCCTGCTGCTGCACCGCCTGCGGCGCGGGCGGGCACTGGTGACCGGCCTTCTCCTGATGCCGTGGGTGGTGCCGACGGTGGTGACAGCGTTCAGCTGGCGCTCCCTGCTCGACCCGATCTTCGGCAGCGTCAACGCCCTGCTCACCCAATCGGGGATCGGGCCGCTGCTGGCCACCGCGCATCTGGTCGACAGCTGGCCCGCGGGTTGGCTGTCCGACCCGTCGCTGGCCATGCCGTCCGTCATCCTCGTCAACGTGTGGAAGGGCGTGCCGTTCTTCACCGTCTGCTTCCTCGCCGGCCTGAAGGCCATCCCGGCGGACCAGTACGAGGCGGCGACCATCGACGGCGCCTCGGCATGGCAGCGGTTCGTCCACGTGACGCTGCCCGGACTGCGCCACGTGATCACCGTGACCGTCACCCTTTCGTCGATCTGGACGTTCAACAACTTCGACCTCATCTGGTTGCTGACCCAGGGCGGCCCGGGCAACGTGACCGCGCCGTACGTGCTCGTCGCCTACTCGAAGGCGATCCTGCAGCTGCAGTACGGCGCGGGGGCGGCGGTCACGCTCGTCATGCTGCCGATCATCGCAGGCCTGGTCTTCGTGCTGGTCCGGATGTTGCGCCAGGACACCGGAACCAAGCCACCCCGGCGGACCCGGACGGCGCCGTGGATCGGGCCGGTCCGAAAGGCCCTGCCCTGGGCCGGCGCCGCGGCGGTCGCCGGCCTGCTGGCCTGGGCGTCACCGCAGATCTTCTGGAAGGCGGCAGCGGTCCTCGGGGTGATCCTGCTGATCGCGGCGGCAGTCGGCCGGGTGGTCTCGGGGCTGCGGGCCCAGGGTGGTCGCCGCGCCTCGTCCCTGGTGTCGGGCATGGGATCCGCTGTCGCGCTGGCCGGGTTGCTGGCCTTCGTGCTGGGCCCGCTGTACTGGATCGCCGTCACGGCCTTCAAATCCGAGGGCCAGGTCGTCACGCGCGAACATGACCTGTGGCCGACGCCGTGGACCTTGGAGCAGTTCGGCGCCCTGGTCACCAACCAGCCGTTCGGCCGCTGGTATCTCAACACCGTGCTGGTGTCCGCGGCGTCGACCGCGGTGGCCCTGATCTGCGCGGCCCTGGCCGGCTACGCGCTGGCCCGGCTGCGGTTCCGCGGGGCGCGGGGCTTCACCGTCACGGTGCTGCTCACCTACGTGATGCCGGGTGCGCTGCTGTTCATCCCGCTCTACCAGCTGCTCATCGGGGTGCGGCTCACCGACTCGATGTGGTCGCTGGTGCTGACGTACCCCACCTTCACGATCCCGTTCGCCACCTGGCTGCTGGCGGGATACTTCGCGTCGATCCCCGCCGAGCTGGAGGAGGCCGCACTGGTCGACGGTTGCACCCGCGTCCAGGCGTTCGGCCGAGTGGTGCTGCCGCTTGCCAAGCCTGGGCTGCTGGCGGTCGCGCTGTTCACCCTGACCAATGCCTGGAACGAGTTCCTCTTCGCCTTCGTGTTCATCACGAAGGACGAGTACAAGACGCTCCCGGTGGGGATGCAGTCGATGATCGCCGGGGACGTCGTGCCGCAGGGGCAGCTCGCCGCGGCCTCGCTGCTCGTCAGCATCCCCGTGGTGGTCATGTACGCCTTCGGACAGCGCTTCCTGACCGAGGGGCTCACGGCAGGCGCCGTGAAGGGCTGACCACGTCGCCACGGTGCGGACAAGACCTGGTCACGCGTTGCCGCCCCGGCCTGAACCATGCCGCCGTCGGCCACGGCTCAAGCGCAGCGCCCGGGCCCCACTGCCGGTCACGGTTCCCGGCGGCTCGGGGTGTAGCGCACCGCGTGCCGCTGGTAGGTGCCGGCCAGCTGTCCCCTGTTGTTGATCGCGACGAGGGTGGCGTCGGCGGGCACGCCGCGGGTGGTCAGGTCGGTCATCACGCCGTGCTGCCACAGGAACGGATGGCGTGGACCGCCGGCCGTGTCGGCCGTACCGATGATGTCGCCGCGGTCGTTGACGGCGTCCGCCTGACTGGACACCCCGCCGAGGGTGCCGAGGTCGGTCATGACCCCCGCGCGCCGGACGAAGGCGTGCCGCCGCCCGTCGGCGGTGTCGGCGCCGCCGACGATGTCGCCCCGCTCGTTGACGGCCCGCGCGTCGCCGGCGGCGCCGCCCAGCGTGTCCACGTCGGTCAGCTCGCCGTCGGCCCATCGGCAGCCCCGCAACACCCCGGAGGGCAGGTAGCGCGTGCCGACCACCTCGCCGCGGTCGTTGAGGTCCCGGGCATAGAACTCGCCGAGGTCGGTCAGGGCGCCGCCGTCCCACAGCGTGGTGTGACGTACCGCGGTGCCGTCGGGCGGAAAGCTCCAGCCCAGCACCTGGTCCCGGTCGTTGACCGCGTCCGACCCGCTGGAGTCGCCGCCGAGGGTGCCCAGGTCGATCACCGTGCCGCGGCGCCAGGCGAACGCGTGCCAGCGCGGGCTGGAGAACAGCGTGATGCCGGTTACCGTCACCATGCCGCGATTGTTGACGTCGGTGGCCCAGGCGTAGTTGGCGCCCGGCGGCAGCCCGAGATCGGCCATCGCGCCGTGCCGCCAGAGAAACGGGTGCCGCCCGTTGTCCACGGTGTCGGCCACCCCGACCACCTCACCGCGATCGTTCATGGCGGCCGCGTCGCTCGACTGCCCGCCGAGGGTGCCCAGGTCGACCACCTGGTACCCGCCCGGCTCCGCGGGTGGGCAGGGTGCGCCCGCCGGGGCGCCGAGCAACACCACGGTCATCCCGGTGGCCAACGAGCTCAGCAGTGCCATCGCCGCTCCTTCTGCGCACGAGCCCGGCCTCGCCGGCCGCCCGGACAGCGTCGCGGACGGTTGTTAAATCCGATCAAGCAAGCCACCGCGCACCCGCCATCCGCACATTCCGGGCCGGCACCTCCGGTACCGCCGAGCACCCTGTCCGTCAGACAGCGGCGACGGAACCCGGCAGGAAGGGCATGCGGATGGCGGAGAACGGCGCGGACCCGGATGACGCGCTGCAACGATGGTGGGAGCGGGTGGCGGCCGGCGAGACCGTGGACCGCGCCGGCCTCGACGCGGCGATCGAGCGGGGACGGTGGAAGGTGGACACCGGCGCCGCCGGGGACCTCGAGCACCGCCAGCTCGCGATCGCCTATCAGGATCGCTGGGAACGCGACCGCACCCACTTCGACGACGCCGACCGGGCCATCGCCCTCTGGCGGCTGGTTCTCGACGGGCAGCCCGGCGAGGGGCTAGCCGCCCTGTTCTGCGGCCGGCTCGTGGCCTTCCGGGCCGAGCGCACCCGCGACCCGCGCGACATGGCCGAGGCCGTACGGCTCGGCGACATCGCGACCCGGGCGCTCGACGACGCCGACTCCTGGTACCTGTCCGGCTGGGCCCATCTGGTACGCGCGTTCAGCGGCGGGCAACCCGACGGCATCACCGAGGCGCTGAGCCGGTTCGGCACCGCACTGCGCCGCGGCCCCGACGACGACCTCCGCTGCGTCATCACCCGCGAGCAGCTGCGGGCCGCCTTCAGCCGGTACGGGGAGGGCCGACTCGGCCGGGCCGAGCTCCGCGACCTGGTCGAGCGCGGACACGCCCTGCTCGACGCGCCCGGCGACGCCGCCATGCCCAACCAGGCGCTGCTGGCCGGAACCCTGGCCATGGTCGAGATCGGCACCGCCGTGGCCGAGGGCCGGTCCCACGACTTCGCCCGTTGCCGTGCCCTTCTCGCCCGGTACCGGGCCGTCCAGCTGCCCGATCCGCATCTGCGGGCCGAGCTCGACGGCGCCCAGGCCCAGCTCGACCACTTCGCCGGCACGAGCGGCGACCTCGACCGGGGCGTCGCCGCCGTCGGCCGGCTCGCCGGGTCCGACCGGTTCTCCCCCGAACAACGCGAGACGATCGCCGCGCACCTCGGCCTCATGCGCACCGGCCGCGCCGTCGAGGAGGGTGACCTCGCCGCCCTCGACACCGCCATCGAGCAGCTCCGCACCGGGCCGGACCCGGCCGCGCGAGGCCTGGCCACGGCGCTGACGTCGGTCCGCGAGGCCGGGCGGCTCGCCGAGGCGGGCGACGAGACTGCGGCCGCCGCCGTGCTGGCCCGCGCCCGGCAGGAGCTGCCCGGCGACGACCCGGCGGCAGCGATGCTGGGCGCCATGCTCGCCCACCTGACCGGTGGCCGGTCGCCCCTGACCGGCGACACACCCGCCGGGGCCGCCGTCCGCGTCACCGCCCTGGCCGCCGAGGTGGGCGCCGCGGCGGCCCACGACGACATCGCCACGCTGCGCCGGCTCGCCGCCACGGCGGGCCCGCTCGCCGACCTGGTCCCCGACGACTATCCGATGCTCAAGATCCCCGCCAGGAGCACCGCGGGGACGGCCGAGCTGGAGGTGGCCCGCCGCGACCCGGCCGACCACGCCGCCGCGGCGCGGGCCACCGCCCATCTCGCCGCGGCCTGCGCGCTGGCGGGCGGGGCGCACCACGCGCTCTGGCCCCAGCTGGCGATCGCCTACGGGCACAGCCTGCGGCTGGGGAACCGGCCCGACCCGGCCCGCAGCCGGGAGACCGGCCGGTCCGCGCTGGTCGCCCTCACCTGGCAGGCGCTGGTCCAGGCGGACACCGGGCGCGCCCTCGAAGCGGCGACCGCGGCCGGGCGGCACGTCCGTACCGTCGTGGCCTGGTGCGCCCAGGACGCCGGCGATCCCGCCGCCGGCGACGACCTGGTGGCGGTCCTGGACGCCGGGCGGGGGCTCGCGCTGAACGCCGCCACCGCCTCCCGGTCCATGCCGGAGCGGCTGACCGCGGCCGGCCATCCCGGCCTCGCGCAGGCGTGGCGGGACAACGACGGCGTGGGTGGAACACCCGACGACAACCTGCGGGTACGGGCCCTGCACGCGCTCACCGCCGACTCGGACGTGTTCGCCACTCCCGGCCCGGCCGAGATCCGCGGCGCGTTGACCGCAACCGGCGCCGACGCGCTCGTGTACCTGGTCCCGGCCGACGACACCCGGCCCGGCATGGCGGTGGTCGTGCCCGTCGCCGGGCAGGTGCGCGTGCTGACCCTGCCCGAGCTGCGGGCCGGGCGCGCGCCCACCGGATGGACCCGGGCCGCGAGGGACCTGGCCCCGGCGCAGGACGAGCGGCCGGCCGGCGGCGACGCCCTCGACGAGGTGTGCCGATGGGCGTGGTCGGCCGGGATGGGACCGCTCACCGAGCTCACCGACGGGTGGCGCCTGCGCCGGCCCGCCCGGCTCGTGCTCGTGCCGACCGGGGCGCTCAGCCTGGTGCCCTGGCACGCCGCGCACGACGGGCGGCACTACGCGATCGAGCGACTCGTCCTCTCCTACGGTGTCTCCGCCCGGATGTTCTGCGCCTCGGCCGCAACGCCACTACGCTCGCCGCGGTCGGCGCTCATCGTCGGCAACCCGGGCGGCGGCCTGCCGCACGCCGCCGACGAGGCCCGCGCGGTCCATCGCGACTTCCATCCCGGCGGCACGCTGATGCCGCACGCCACCGCCGAGGACGTGCTGGACTGGATCGCCAAGCCGGGACGTGGCCCGTCGCTGCTGCACCTGGCCTGTCACGGGTACGTCGACCGGGACCGCCCGGCCGACGCCCGCCTCGCCCTCGCCGGCGGTGACCTGCCGGTGCTGCGCCTGCTCGCCCACGCCCGCTCGGCCGGGCTCGACCTCGACCGGGTGGTGCTGTCCGCCTGCTCCACCGGTGCGGCCGGCTCGCTGCACGACGAGGCGATCAGCCTCGCGACCGCGTTCCTGGCCGGTGGGGCGCACACCGTCTTCGGCTCGCTGTGGGCGGTACCGGACGCGGACACCGCGCGGCTCATGTACGCGCTGCACCACCAGCTCACCGTCCGGGGCCGGCCGCCGGTGGACGCGTTGCGCCTCGCCCAGCTCGCCATGCTGGACCCCGCCCGCGAGCCGCTGCCGGACCTGCCGCCAGAGTTGTCCACGGCCGGCCCGGCCGGGCCTCGGAGCTGGGCGGCCTTCGTGCACATGGGCCGTTGAGCAGGAGCTGACCTGGTTCAGTCGTCCGCCACCTTGAGCACGAGCTTGCCCGTGTTCTGGCCGTTGAACAGCCGCAGCAGGGCCTCGGGAAAGGCCTTCACGCCGCCGTCCACCACGTCCTCGCGGGTGCGCAGTTTCCCGGCCGCCAGCCACCCGGACATCTCCGCGGCGGCCTCGGCGTACCGGTCGGCGTAGTCGAAGACCACCATGCCGGTCATGGAGGCCCGGTGCACCAGCAGGGACAGGTAGTTGGCGGGCCCCTTGACCTGCTCCGTCGCGTTGTACTGGGAGATCGCGCCGCAGATGACGATACGGGCGCCCCGGGCCAGCCGGGTCAGCACCGCGTCGAGGATGTCGCCGCCCACGTTGTCGAAGTAGACGTCCACGCCGTCGGGTGCCGTCTCCCGCAATGCCGTGCGTACGTCGGAGGACTTGTAGTCGATGCAGGCGTCGAAGCCGAACTCCTCCACGACGAGGCGGCACTTGCGCTCGCCGCCGGCGATGCCGATCACCCGGCAGCCCTGGAGTTTGGCGATCTGGCCGACCACGCTGCCGACCGCGCCGGCCGCGCCGGACACCACGACGGTCTGGCCGGGCTGCGGGCGGCCGATGTCGAGCAGTCCGAAGTAGGCGGTCATGCCCGGCATGCCCAGCACGCCGAGGTACACCGGCAGGGGCGCCAGTGCCGGGTCGACCTTGGTCATCCCCCGGCCGTCCGACCGGCAGTACTCCTGGACGCCGAGGGTGCCGTACACATGGTCGCCGACGGCGAAGCCGGGGTGGCGGGAGGCGACGACCCGGCCCACTCCCCCGGCGCGCATGACCTCACCGATCCCGACCGGGCGGATGTAGGACTTGGCGTCGTTCATCCAGCCGCGCATGGCCGGGTCCAGCGACAGGTAGATCGCCTGGATCAGCAGTTCGCCCTCGCCCGGCTCGGCGACCGGTTCCTCGACGTACTCCCAGTCGGTGGGCTTCGGCAACCCGACAGGGCGGGCGGCCAGCCGGTACTGACTGTTGATGCGGCTCATCTGGAGGGCTCCTTGGTCGTCGAGATACGGGTGATACGGGCGCGCCGGATGATGCGGCGGCAGCGCAGTTCGAGGACCACAACGGCGATCCCGAAGAACCGGAACTTCCTGTTGGTGGTCTGTCCGCTGAGATACCGCTGGTACACCTGCTGGGCGATGACGGCGACCCGGAACAGGCCGAAGACCTGGTACCAGGCCCATTCGGCGCGGGTGACGGTGACGCCGGTACGCGCGCAGTAGTAGGCCAGGACCTGCTCCCGCGTCATCATCCCGGGCAGGTGCGTGGGCTGGCGGCGGAAGAGCCGCAGCAGCGGCTCGTCGCCCGCCTCGACCCAGTACCCCAGCGAGTTGGCGAGGTCGAGGATCGGATCGCCGACGGTGGCGAGCTCCCAGTCGAGCAGGCCGATCGGGCGGGTCGCATCGGCCGGGTCGAGCACCACGTTGTCGAAGCGGAAGTCGTTGTGGACCAGCGTGTGCGGCCGGTCCTCCGGCTGGTGCTCGGCCAGCCAGCGCATCACCGCCTCGAAGCTGCCGACGTTGCGGGTCCGAGCCTTGCGGTAACGCTCGGACCAGCCGGCGACCTGCCGGGCGACGTAACCGTCGCCCTTGCCGAGATCGCCGAGGCCGGCCGCGGCGACGTCCACCGAGTGCAGGCCGGCCAGCAGGTCGATGACGTTGCGGCACAACGCGGCGGTCTGCTCGCGATCCAGCTGTACGCCCGGCGGCAGTTCCTTGCGCGGGATGGGTCCGTCGATCCGGTGCATGACGTAGAACGGCGTACCGATGATCGAGGTGTCCTCGCACAGGGCCACGGTGCGGGGAACGTACGGCAGGTGCCGGGCCAACTGGGTCTGGATCCGGTGCTCCCGGGCCATGTCGTGCGCGCCGTTGACGTGGTTGCCCCTGGGCGGCCGGCGCAGAATCAGGTCGCCGCCCGGGTAGCGCAGCAGGTACGTCAGGTTCGACACGCCGCCGGAGAACTGGCGCACCTCGGGCACGGCGGTCAGGTCGACTCCCGCACCGGTGGCGTTCGCGGCCAGCCAGGCGGCCATGGCGCGAATGTCGAAGGCGTCCTCCGCGCGCACCTCCCGGTCGCTCATGTGAGCCTCCGGACGACCCGCAGCGGCAGCACCTTCATGGCGACGGCCAGGGGCACCCAGGGCCACTGTGGAACGTACGCCTTGATGCGCCGTTGCTCGATGGCGCGGACCATGGCGCGCACCCCGGTCTCGGTGTCGACCATGAAGCGGGTCTTCTGCTCGACGTGGGCGTTCATCTCCGAGCGGATGTAGCCCGGATAGATGACCGACACGTCGACGCCCCTGATGCGCTCCGCGCGCAGGCCCTCGGCGATCGCCGCCACGCCCGCCTTCGTCGCGGCGTAGGTCGTCATCGAGCGGCGCATGCCGCGCAGCGCCGACATCGAGGAGATGAGGACGAGGTGGCCACGCCCCTGTTCGCGGAAGATCTCCAGAGCGGCCTCGCATTGCGACAGGGCGCCGACGAAATTGGTCATCGCGGTGGCACGGTTCGCGTCGGCCCGGCCGGTGCCCAGCGGGGCGCCCTTGCCGATGCCGGCGTTGACGACCACGCGATCGAGCCTGCCGAACTTGGCGGCGAAGGCGTGGAAGACCTCGGTGACCGCGGCGGGATCGGTGACGTCCAGCGCGGCCGTCTCCACCCGCCGTGTGGTGTCGGCGCGGATCCGGTCGGCGAGCGCGTCGAGCTGGTCCGTGCGCCGCGCGCACAGCGCCAGGTCGTAGCCGAGAGCGGCGAACTGGCGGGCCATCTCCGCGCCGAGGCCGGCGCTGGCACCGGTGATCAGGATGACGCCGCCGGTCACGGCGCCTCCTGGATGGTGGCGTCCGCGCCCAGCTCGATCTCGCGGATCCGGGCGCCCGCGGCGATCATGCGGCGGTCGTAGAGCGGACGGGCCAGGCGCTTGGTCCAGAACGCACGCCGGGCCGGCCGGTCCGGCAGGACCAGGAAGCGCTTTGCGTCGACGCCGCGCAGCACCCGGGCGGCCATCTCGGTGGCGTCCAGCGGCGCACGAGCGATCAGCCTGGCCGCGATCCGCTCCATGAGCGGGTCGTCGCCGCCGAGCGAGGCGGCCAGATTGGTGCGGAAGAACGACGGGCAGACGACGCTGACGTCGACCCCCCAGGGGCGCAGCTCGTGGCGCAGGCCTTCGGACAGCGCGACGACGGCCGCCTTGCTGGCGTCGTACGAGCTCATCGCGGCCGGATGGGCGAGTCCGGCGATCGACGCGACGTTGACGATGTGGCCGTGTTGCTGCGCCTTGAACATCGGCGCGAACATGCGGCAGCCGTTGACCGTACCCAGGACGTTGATCTCGAGAACCCGCCGCCAGTGCGCGTCGTCGAGCCGGTCGACCCGGCCGCCCGCGGCGATGCCGGCGTTGTTGACGAGCAGGTCCAGACCACCGAAGTCACGTTCGACTCGGTCCAGTGCGGCGGCCCAGTCGTCGAAGGAGGTGATGTCCAGGCGCTGGTAGAGCGCGCCGGCCGGCACCTCCAGGGCCGGCGCCAGGTCGGTGACGAGCACCCGCTCCCCGCGGGCCGCGAGCCGCTCGGCCAGGGCCCGGCCCAAACCGGAGGCACCACCGGTGACCAGGACGCGACGCCCGCTCACCGGAGTGCTCCGTGCTTGCCGAGCTCCGCGCGGGCGACCACGCCCTTGTGCACCTCGTCCGGGCCGTCGGCCAGGCGCACCGCCCGGGCCGCGGTCCACGCGCCGGCCAGGGGGAAGTCGCTGGACAGCCCGGCGCCGCCGTGGATCTGCATGGCGAAGTCGATGACCTGCTGGGCCACGTTCGGTGCGGCGACCTTGATGGCGCTGACCTCGGTGGGTGCGGCCCCGTACCGGTCGAGTTTCCAGGCGGCGTGCAGGATCAGCAGCCGTACGGAGTCGATGGCGATGCGGGCCTCCGCGATGCGTTCCCGGTTGCCACCGAGGTCCACCAGCGGCCTGCCGAACGCCTCCCGGGACAGGCCGCGCTCGCACGCTAGGTGCAGCGCCCGCTCGGCCAGGCCAACCATGCGCATCGCGTGGTGCACCCGGCCCGGCCCGAGCCGGCCCTGCGCGAGCTCGAACGCCCGGCCCGGTCCGCCGATGACGTGGGTGGCGGGAACTCGGACGTCGGTGAACGACACCTCACCGTGGCCGAACGGCTCGTCGAGGAATCCCATGGTGTCGAGCATCCGCTCGACCTTCACGCCGGGGGTGTCCAGCGGGACGAGCACCATCGAGTGCCGGGCGTGCTTGGCGGCGTCCGGGGCGCTGAGACCCATGACGATCAGGACGTCGCAGTCCGGATGGCCGATGCCGGTCGTCCACCACTTGCGTCCGTCGAGCACCACGTCGTCGCCTTCGAGCACGGCGGTCAGCCGCATGTTCGTGGCGTCCGAGGACGCCACCGCGGGCTCGGTCATGGCGAACGCCGACCGGATCCGCCCGTCGAGCAGGGGGTCGAGCCACCGCTCGCGCTGCTCCGGCGAGCCGTAGCGCAACAGCAGCTCGGCGTTGCCGGTGTCCGGCGCGTTGCAGTTGAACACGTAGGGGGCCAGGGACGACCAACCCGTCGCCTCGGCGATCGGCGCGTAGTCCAGATTGGTCAGGCCCGCACCGCCGCGGGTGCCGAACCGCTCGGCGTACGGGCCCTCGTGCCCCGCCGGCAGGAACAGGTTCCATAGGCCCTGGGCGCGGGCCTTGGCCTGCAGTTCGCGTACCTCGTCGGACACGCGCCACCGGTCGGGCTCGCCACCGGGCCGGCCGGCCTCGCACGCCCGGGCATGCAGGTGACGCTCAACGGGAGCGATCTCGGCCGCGACGAAGGCGCGGACGGCCTCCGTCAGTTCGGCGGCGCGGGGGGACGGACTGAAATCCATGCCTCGAGCCTATGCAGCCACCCCGGAAAAACTTGATCGTACGCGACAATGACTTGATCGTACGCGACACGTCAGTCGCGGTTGCGGGCCTCGCGCCGCAACTGGGAGGGGGTACGCCCCCACCACCGCCGCGCGCATCGGGTCAGCACCGCCTGCTCGGCGAAACCCACCAGGTTGCTGACCTGAACGAACGGCATGGTTGTCGTGGTGAGGTACGAGCGCGCCCGCGCCCGGCGCACCGAGTCGAGAACGGCGCCGAACGAGGTTCCCTCCACGGCGAGCTGCCGCTGCAGCGTCCGCGGATGCACCGTCAGCACCCGGGCGACGTCGCCGAGCTCGGTGGACCCGGTACCCAGCGACTGCTCGAGGACCGCGCGCACCCGCGACGTCATGGCCTTACCCGCGCCCGGGGACTGCCGCGACAGGAAGGCCAGGGCCAGCCCGCGTACGGTCGCATCGACGCCGTCCAGCGGGCGCGACAGCAGGCTGGACGGCAGCCGCAGCACCGCAGTGGCACGGCCGAAACGCACGCGCGCGCCGAACGCCTCCTCGTACCGCTGCCGGGGCGCGACCGGATCGTGCGGCAGGTCGACCGACTTCAGCCCGTACCGGCCGCCGGCGAGAAACATCACCGTACGGTGCAGGAACAACACCGTCATGTCGGTCGCCTGTGGCAGCGGCCGTACCCCCGGAAACGTGTAGCGGAGGGCGACCACACCGCGGTCCCCTTCCGGGTCCTCGATCACCGAGACGCTCTGGTCGCGGGCGTGCACGAACATGTAGCGCGAGGTGCATTCCAGGGCATCGGCCACCGACGGCGAATGCTGGATCGCGATCGCCAACGGTCCCAGCAGGCCAAGCTCCTGCGCCTGGCCCACCCGCAGCCCGAGATCGGGACAGCCGAGGTCGGCGGCCGCCACCTCGAGCACCGCTGCCAGCTTCGAGTCCTCCACCAGCAACTCGTCGGTGTCCAACGCCTCCACCGGCAGGCCCACCCGCCGTGCGCAGCCGACGGCGTCGCCGCCGAGCGACTCGACGACCTGCCGGAACTTCTGCAACCCGGCGGAACGGACCAGAGACACCCCTACAGGTTATGTGCCGGACCGACGCGGACGACCTGCCTCGGACGTATTTGGCATCGGGCAGGGCGCGGGCATGTCCTCGGTGTAGTGCGGCGGCGGTGGTGGAGCAGGAATCCGCGCTCTCAGATTGGTTGACGTCAATGTCATTGACCTGATGTCGGTCGTCGTCCGGCGGGCGTGGGAGGCGCGCAACCAGGACGCAATCGCCGCGCATACACCCACCGGCAGACTCGTCGGCAGACCTCGTCGGATACCGGCCGGGCGCCAGACAGGAATGTCGACCAATGGGAGGACTCATGGGGGGACCCATTCAGGCACAGCGATACGTTCCCTCCCGCTACATCAGCCTTTCTCACCAGGACGACGGCACGCTGCTGTTGTACTGTTCGCGTACCGGCGCGTTGGGCGAGGTGCCGGCGGAGGACGCGGAGAGCGCGCGAAAGGCGCTGCTCCCCAAGGCGGTCACCGAGGGGCCGCTGACCGGGATCATGCAGGACCTGGCCGAGGGCGGCTTCCTGGTCCCCGCGGGCACCGATGAAGCGTCAGCGGTGCACGACCGCTATGTGCGCCGATACGACGACCGCAGGCTCAGCCTCATCGTCATGCCCACCGAACAATGCAATTTCCGCTGCGTCTACTGCTATGAGTCGTTCCTGCGGGGAGAGATGTCCGCGGAGATCCAGGAGGGGCTCAAGCGGTACGTCGCCGCTCAGCGCAACCTGGAGAGCTTCACGCTGTCGTGGTTCGGCGGTGAGCCGCTGCTCGCCCGCGAGGTCGTGGCCGGCCTGAGCGAACACTTCCAGCGTTTCTGCGCCGACCGCGGCATCGCGTACGCCGCGCAGGCCACCACGAACGCCTACCTGCTGACGCCGGACTACGCCGAACGGATCATCGCCGCGGGGGTGCGACATTTCCAGATCACGCTGGACGGCGTAGCCCACGAGCACGACAAGCGTCGTATCGGTGCGAACGGCGAGAAGACGTTCGCGCGGATCTGGGAGAATCTGCGGTACCTCCGGTCGACCGACATCGAGTTCAATATCGCCTTGCGGCACAACTTCGATCCCGATGGCCTGCCGCGCCTGCCCGATTTCCTGGAGATGCTCAAGGCCGAGTTCGGGGGCGACCCGCGGTTCGCCACGCTGATGCGACCGATCGGCAAATGGGGTGGCCCCAACGATTCGCAGCTCAATGTCTGCGAGGGGCGTAGCGCCAACCAGGCGTTGTTGGAGGCCCGACGGCTGAGTGTGGGTGCCGGGTTCCGCGACGCCAGCGAACTGGCCAGCATGCAGCCGGACGGGTACGTCTGCTACGCCGCTAATCCCCGGTCGTTCGTCATCGGCTCCGACGGCAAGGTGTACAAGTGCACCGTCGAGCTGGACTACCACGACCGCAACATCGTGGGTCAGCTGCATCACGACGGCGAGATGACGCTGGACTGGCGAAAGATGGCGCTCTGGCTCGAGACCGACGGCATGGACGAAGGCAAGAAGTGCGGTAGCTGCTACTTCAGTCCCTCGTGCCACGGCGCGGTCTGCCCCAAGGAGTGGATGGACGAGGTGGAATGCGCCTGCCCGCCGACCAAGCACAACATCAAGGAGACGCTGACCCTGATCCGCGTCGAGAGCCTCTTCGCGGCGCCGCCGGTCGCGGCGGCCGTTGACTGTCCGCGCGATTGACGGAGATGCGTTGATTCCGCGACATGGCGGGTCGACCTGGCCGGGCACCACACGACCCGCCGTCCGGTGCCTGTCTACCGAAGGGGGGTGTGCGACATGACGTGGATTGCGAAGGCGAAGGCGGTTGGGGCCCTGACCGAGCCGACGAACGGAAACTGCGGCATCTGCTGATGAGGCGGGAGGGGCCACGCCGATGGCCCCTCCCGTCGTCGACGCCCTACCAGAGAAAGCTGCCATCATGGCCGACCTGCCCTGCAAGGATCTCCTGATCGGAGCGAGCGGCTCCATCCACGTCACTTACCTGTCGCAGTACCTGCTGCTGTTGCGGCGACAGTTTGCGCAACGAATCCGGGTCATCATGACCCGCACGGCAACGGCGATGGTACCGCCCGCGACGCTGGAGTTGTACACCGACGGCCCCGTCTACACCGACCTGTGGGGCACGAACGACATGCCGTGTCCGCATCTGCGCCTGACCCGTTCGGCCGACCTGTTCCTGGTGCTTCCGGCGAGCGCGAACACGCTGGGCAAGGCGGCGGCGGGGATCGCCGACGACCTGCTGTCCACGGCCATTCTGGCCAGTCCCACACCGGTCCTGTTCGCGCCCGGCATGAACTCCGCGATGTGGAACAGCGGCGCGGTACAGCGCAATGTCCGGCAACTGCGCGACGACGGGCACTACGTCATCCCCGGCGAGCAGATCCCCGAGGTCGGCACCGGCGACTTCACGGAGACCGGCCCCGGACCCACGGTCGACCAGGTGATGTCGCACAGCTGGCACGTGCTGATGCGGCGGTACAAGGAGGACTACTGGGCGGAGGCCACGTCGACGCCTCCGGCCCCGCCGTCGGGCCGCAATGGCCTCCCCCTGGTCTCCACGGGTGGCGAAGCCAGGACAGCGTGAGCCGCGACACCGTCGAGCCGGAAAGCCCGCCGCGCCCGGCAACGTCGCTGTTACGAGACTCGCGGCCATTCGCGCGGCTGTGGGCAGCACACAGCATCTCCGTTGTCGGGGACGCGCTTCGTGTCATCACCGTGGCGTTGTGGGCGTACACGGCGTCCGGGAACTCGACCCGGGCGGTGGCGATCGTCATGCTGGCCGGCCAGGTGCCGGTCATCGCCCTGGGTCCGTTTCTCGGCACCATCGCGGACCGGTTCAGCCGGCGGCCGATCATGGTCTCCGCGGACCTGGCGCGGGCGGCTCTGAGCCTGCTGACGGCGTTCGGGATGGCCGCCGGGAGCCTGCCGGTCGTGCTCGGCGCGGTGACGTTGTCGGCCGGGTTCAGCGTCGCGTTCTCCGCGGCCCGCAGCGCCGCCATCCCGCTCGCCGTCACGCCGGCCCACCTTGCCCGCGCCAACAGCCTGATGACCACCACCGAGCAGGTCAGCTACGTCATCGGGCCGCTGGCCGGCGCGGCGCTGTTCAGCACGGTGGGATTCGCGCCCGCGATGCTGATCGATGCAGTTTCCTACCTGGCATCCGCGCTGTTGCTGCGTACCCTGCCCGCGTACCGGCCCGAAGCCGGGTCGCGGGCCGGCGAGCGTACCCCGATGCTGGCGGAGATCCGTACGGGCATGCGGGCGTTGCGCGCCAGCCGCGCTCTGGTCATCGCGAGCGTCACGTACCTGTGTCTGGCTGTCCAGGCCGGAGCCAACAACACCGTCATGATCGGGTTCCTGCCGGTGAACCTGCACCGGCCGCCCAGCGAGGTCGCCTGGCTCAGCCTGGCGAACGGCCTGGCGCAGATCCTCACCGCAAGCATGTTCATCGCGCTCGCGGCCCGGCTCCGCACCGCGGCGACGCTCTCCGTCGCCGCCGTCGTGATGGCAGTCGGCGGCTGGGTCCTGGCGATGTCGACCGGGTTGGCGGTGGCATTGTGCGCCGTGACGGTGGTCGCCCTCGCGAACAGTCCGTTCACCATCGCGTTCGCGACGCTGCGTCAGACGGCGGTGCCGAACGCGGTTCAGGGACGGGTCTCGGCCACGCTGACGTCGCTGTCCGGGATCGCGTTTCTGACCGGTGCACAGGCCGCCGGTTGGCTGGCCGACCTGCGTGATCCCCGCTGGAGTCTGATCGCGGCCGCTGCCGTCTTCACCGTGGGGACCGTCGTAGGCCTGTGCGGGCTCGGGCGGCGTGACTTCCGCGCGGCCCAGCCGCCGTGACCGTCGAGGCGTGCAGAGGCTGCGCGTCGATCATCCGACACGACACCGTCCCCTCCATCGATCTCGACTAATGTTCGGACGCGCCCCCGGGGTACGGGGCACGGACGGAGGATGCCGGCGTGCCGGACGGGCAGGAACGGGGCGTCGAGTTTCGGGTTCTGGGTCCGGTCGAGGTGATCGTCGATGGTCGCCCCGCCGATCTGGGGCCGGCGAAACGCCGGCTCGTCCTGGCGCTGTTGCTCCTGGAGAGCGGCCGGCGGGTGCCCGTCGACCGGATCGTCGAGTTGACCTGGGAGCAGCCTCCGCCATCGGCGAAGCGTGTGGTGTTCGCGCACATCGCCCGGCTTCGCAAAGCCCTGGCCGGGGCCAGGCCCTACGGCGTCGAACTGGCCAGCGGCCCGGCCGGCTACGAGCTGCGGGTCGATCCGGAACAGGTCGACGCGGCCCGGTTCCGGCGGCTGCTCGCGGCCGGCCGGGCAGCCGACGACCCGGCGTCGCGGGTGCGGCTGCTTCGCGACGCGCAAGCGCTGTGGCGCGGACCGGTGCTGGCCGGCCTGGGTGCGGGCCCTGGAGCGTTACGGCTCGTCCAGGGTCTGGATGAGCTACGGCTGACCTCCATCGAGGAGCGCATCGACGACGACCTGGCCGCCGGCCGGCATGCCGAAGCGGCGGCGGAGCTGGCCGAGCTGCTGGCGAGACAGCCATCGCGGGAACGGATGGCGGGGCAGCTCATGCTCGCTCTCTACCGGTCCGGGCGCACCGCCGAGGCGCTGGAGGTCTACCGGCGTACCCGGGTCCATCTCGCCGATGAGCTCGGCCTCGACCCCGGCCCGGAGCTGGACGCGCGGCACGAGGCGATCCTGCGCCGCGATCCGGCGCTGTCGCTCGCCCCGCCCGCGCCGGTCCGCTCGGCACCGCCCCCGCCGACGTCCGGCAACCTTCCGCGCGACATAGCCGGCTTTACCGGCCGGGACGACCACCTCGCTCGGCTGTCCACCTGGCTGCCGCAGGGCTCGGTAGCGCCGGTGGTGACACTCAGCGGCCTCGGTGGTGCGGGCAAGACCGCGCTGGCGGTCCACTGGGCGCACCGGGTCGCCGACCGGTTCCCCGGTGGCCGGTTCTACCTGGATCTGGGCGAATACGGACCCGAGGACGACACCCGGGCGCTGCCGATTCTGTTGCGCGCGCTCGGGCTGGCGCCCGGCCAGATCCCACAACAGCCGGGCGAAGCGGCGGCGGTGTACCGGTCGCTGCTGGCCGGGCGCCGGATCCTGGTCATCCTCGACAACGCGCGCACGGCCGCTCAGGTCCGTCCGGTGCTACCGGCGGCACCGGGCTGCATGGCCCTCGTCCTGGGCCGACGCCGCCTCGACGGCCTGATCGCCCTGGATCAGGCCCACCATCTGCCGGTCGGTGACCTCACCCAGGCCGAGGCAACGGCCATGCTGGCCGCCTTCGTCGGCGCCGAGCGGCTGGCGGCCGAGCCCGAGCAGGCGCGCCTGATCACCGAACTGTGCGGCCGGTTGCCGCTCGCCCTGGGCATCGTGGGCGCGCAGTTGAGCGGACACCCGCGCCTCGCGCTGCGCACCTACCTCACCAGGCTGACCGGCGGAGACCTGCTGTCGACGCTGGCCATCGACGACGATGACCGGGCCGCCGTCCGGGCCGCCTTCGCCGGGTCGTACCGGGAGCTCTCCGCCGAGCTGCGTACGACCTTGCGCCGGGTGAGCCTGCACTACGGACGAACTGTCACCGCGCACAGCGCGGCCGTGCTCGCCGACTGCGACACCGGTTCGGCCGCCGAGTGGTTGGCGCAGTTGAGCCGGTGCTCCCTCATCGATCAGGTGACCGACGAGCGTTACCGGCTGCACGACCTGCTGCGGCTGTTCGCCCGGGAACGGGCCGGGTCCGAGGGCGACGACCAGGACGCCGCGGTTCGCCGGCTCACCGACTGGTACCTGCACGGCGTCGATGCCGCGACCCGCCGGTTGTATCCGCAGTTGCTGCGCCTGCCGTTGCCCGACGCCGGGATCGCGGCGTCACCGCGCCGGTCACTGGTCTTCGACAGCGACACGCAGGCGCGCGACTGGCTGGAGGGCGAGCTCGACAACATCGTCGCGGTCATCGACCGGGTCGCGGACTCCGACCGGCCGGAGCCCGCCTGGCTGCTCGCCGACGCATTGCGCGGCTGGCTGCAGGCCGGCCGGTATGTCGGCGAGCTGCTTGTCGTGGCCCGTGCGGGAAACCGTGCGGCGACGCGGGCGCCGGCCCGGACGCGGGCGGCGATGCGGCTCGGCCTCGCCAACGCCATGCGGTATCAGGGCGACACGCTGGCGACGATCCGTCACTTCCGCGACGGCCTCGCCCTGTGCCGTGCCGCGGACTGGCCCGACGGGGAAGCCGCAGCGAACGGGACGCTCGGCAATCTGAGCCTCGAGATGGGCGACCTCGACAAGGCCGCTGAGTATTACGAGCGGTCGCTCGAGCTGTTCGTACGCACCGGACACCGCGGCGGCCAGGCGACCAGCCTCGGCAACCTGGGCGCCATCTACCGCCTGACCGGCCGGCTGACGCAGGCCGCCGACGCCCACGCCCAGGCGCTCGCCCTGCACCGCGCGACGGGTTCGATGGGCGGGGCGGCGCTCGCCCTGGCGAACCTCGGCGTGGTGCAGACCGAGCAGGGCCGCCTCGACGACGCCGAGAACCATCTGGTCGAGGCGCTCGGAATGTTCCGCCGAACGGGTGACCGGTCCGGCGAGGCGGGCACTCTGGAGGCGCTCGCCGCCGTGGAGCGCGAGGCCGGCCGTTACCACGCCGCACTCCGACACGCCCGGTGCGCGGTCGACCTGGCACGGCAGGTTTCCTTCCGGCGTACCGAGGCGGACGCGCTCAACGTGCTGGGCAGCATCCAGCACGCCATGGGAGACCAGTGTGCCGCGATGGACAGTCATCGGGCGGCGCTGGCGCTGGCTCGCGAGCCGGCCGTCCACCACGGCGACGCGGAAACGACTGCGTTGATGGGCATCGCTGTTGTCTTCGGCGCCACGGGAGAGCGGGACCGCGCGGCCGGTTACCTCCGGGAGGCCGTCGACCTGGCCGGCCGGCAGCACAACCGTCTGCTCCAGGACCGCGCCGAGAAGATCGCCACGGGCCTGCGTACCGGATGACCGGCCCTCGGGCGCTTGTGGTGGCGGTCTGCTTTGATCGCGGCTATGCAGATGGTGGAGCGGCCGTGGGGATCACGGCATTCGGCGCGGCGCGTCTTGCACGTCGAGGACGTCGACCCGGAACAGCCCCGTACGTGTTGCCGATACCCGGGACCTTGAGTACAGGTACCTAGCGAGGACGAGTAGCGCGACGGGTGCTCGTCACTGCGGCAACTGGAAGTCTTCGGGTGCAGATCAGCAGACAGAAGGGTGTCGTCGTGTCTCCCAGAAGTGAATCCGCACCAGGCCCATCGACGGTGGGCAGTCGCGTGTCGAACGCCGTCCTCATCGCCGGGGTCGCCTGCGCGGCGGCCCTCGGTGTGCTGCTGGGTGGGATCGTGGGCGCCAACATCGGAGGGAACTGGTACACGTCGTTCAGCTTTGCCGGTCAGCGTGGGTACGAGGCGACCGGCTTGATCGGCGCCGTGGTGGGTGGCGTCGTGCTCGGCATCGTCGGCGCGTGGCTGGCGCTGAGGCGTCGACGCACGACTTAGGCGGCGTCGACGGTATCCGGGCGCCAGGCCCGCTCGCACTCGGCGGCCGAACTCGTCGCCCGAGTCTGGTCCCAACGACGGCGGTAGAAGCGGTTCGGCACGGCGGAAGAGTACCGCTACGCGGCGCCCCCATCCGGCCGCGGAGAACGCGCGGCACCCAGTACCTGATCAGTAGTAACCGTTGACCGTGTTGCTGCGGACCGAATGCGATCGGGCGCCGGAGGGGAAGACGGTGACCTTGGCATAGTTCTCGTCCTGACCGTCCCAGTCCTCGTTGAGCAGGGCACCCGTGCAGGAGTACTGGTACCAGTAGTTCCCGTTCGCATCGGTGGTCAACGGCCACGCGTCGCAAACCGGTGTGTCGTCGAACCAGGTGTCCTCGCCGATGATCTTGATGGAGTAGCTCGTGGGCACCGCCTGTGGCAGGTTGAAATGACCGCTCACGGTGAGCGAGTAGTTGCCGCCACCCTGCGGGCGGATCGTCAGGTGGGCCCACTCCGCCACGGCCTGAGCAGGCTGCGCCGTGGTGAGGCCGACCGTCGTGGCCGCGGCGGCCGCCAAGACGGGTGCCACCAGCCTCCGCTTTTGGATCACGTTGTTCATCCCCTCCCGGTCCCCCCTCGCGCCCCGGTGGCGACGGGGGTTGACGGCCGTAAATGCGGCTTACATGATGTTATGCCCGTTCCACGCTTCAGATCGTTGGCTCAGGGGATTCGGCGAGCCGTCGACACAGGTGAGCGGGACGATCCAGCAGATTCGTGATTTATCGACGCCACAGATGCGTGGTGAGCCAGTCGATCGTCTCGCGCAGGTAGGCGGCGCGGTTGGCGCTGTGCTGCAGCTCGTGGCCTTCGCCGGGAAAGAGCAGGTAGCGGTGGGGGTGGCCGCGCTCGGCAAGGGCGGCGACGAGCTGCTCGGCCTCGATCACCGGGACGTTGGTGTCGTTCTCGCCGTGGACGACCATCAGGGGCGCGCGGAGGCGGCCGAGGTGGTTCATCGGGGAGAGGTCGGCGAGCAGCTCCGCGTCACGCACCGGGTCGCCGTACTTGGGGACCGCGGCCGCCGCGATCCACGGCTCGGTGTGCCGGTAGAACGTCTCGAAGCTCGACATTCCACAGACGTCGACGCCGACCGCGAAGAGATCCGGGAACCTGGTGAGCGCGGCAAGCGTGAGGTAGCCGCCGTACGACCGCCCGATGCACCCGACCAGCGTCCGCTCGGCGACGTCAGAATCGAGGAGATGGCGGACGCTGGAGCGCACGTCCTCGATCGCCCCGTAGCGCAGCGGACCGTTGTCGGCGGTGACGAAGGCGCGCCCGAGGCCGGCCGAGCCACGCACGTTGGGAGCGAAGACGGCGATCCCCCGCGCGACCAGGGCCTCGAGCAACGGCTCGTGCCCGGGCCGCTGCTGCGCCTCGGGCCCGCCGTGCAGCCAGATCACGGCCGGGTGCGGCCCGGCGCCGCGCGGCCGATAGAGCCACCCGGTCAGGGTCAGCTCGTCGTGCGCGGCAAAGGTCTCCAGAGTCGGCCGCACGGCGCCGGCCGCCGCGGGTGTCGCCGACACCGCCCGGGTCCCGAACGACGCCGCATGGACCCACACCCCGGGCGGCTGCCCCGGCCCCTCGGCCGCGAACGCCAGCACCGAACCGTCGAAGCTCCAGCCGAGCCCGGTCACGACGCTCCCGGGAAGCTCCAGCCGGCCGTCGCCTCCGATTATGTCCACTTCGGACTCGCCGCCGCGAACGTTCCAGAGCACCGCGACCTTCGTCCCGTCCGGCGTGAGCGCGAACCCTTCGACCTCGGCCTCGGCGGCGGCGAGCACGGCCGGCGGCGCCGAACCGATCGGCTCCGACCTGATCAGCGCCGGAAACTCCCCGTTCTCCGCCCGGGCGTACACCGTCGTGCCGTCCGGCCCGAAGACCGCCTGCTCACCCAGGCAAATCAGGGTGTCCACGGCGGTGGCCAGCTCCCGCTCGACGACCCGCCGCGCCCCACGCGGGCCGACCCGCAGCAGCGCCCGCTTCCCGTCCGGCGACACGTCCAACAGGGCCACCAGCACCCCGGTCGCCACCACCGTACGGCTGTCCGCCTCCGGGTCGACCAGCACCGCCGTGGTCAGGTTCTCGGTCAGCGCCAGCAGCGGCCGCCCCGGCAGCCAACGCACGTTCTCCGCCGTGTCCGCCCCGAAGCCGGCCACCTGGCGCAGCCCCGACCCGTCCGGCCGCACCAGCCACACCTCGTGCCGCGGCGCGCCGCCCGGCGCCACCTGGCAGGCGAGCCAGTCGCCGCCGCCCGACCACTGCACCGACACGACCGGCGACTCCCCGGTGTCCACCAGGACCGCCCGCGGGCCGGCCACCGGTTGCACCCACACCTGCGGCCGCCCGCCGCGGTCGGAGAGGTAGGCGCAGTGGCCGCCGTCCGGCGCGAGCGACGGCCCCCAACTTCCGCCTGCCTCGGCGGGGAGGACGCTGGTCCAGCTCACCGGCGCCACGAGCTGTCCCCTCATGGAGCGTCCTCCTCAGATCCGCTTGTCCTGCAGCCACATCTCCAGCAGGGCGAGCTGCCACAACTGGTTCGCGCCCAGTGTCGTACGCGGGGTGTTCGGATCGGCCAGCAATCGCTCGACGTACTCCGGCCGGAACAATCCACGCGCCCGTGCGGCCGGCGCCAGCAGCGCGTCGCGTACCCGGTCGAGCGTCGGCCCCTCGAGGTGCCGGATACCCGGAACCGGGAAGTACCCCTTGGTCCGGTCGATCACCTCGTCGGGCACGACCCCGCGGGCCGCCTCCTTGAGGACACCCTTGCCGCCGTGCGCGAGCTTCAGCTCGGGCGGGCAGGCCGCGGCCGCCTCGACCAGTTCGTGGTCGAGGAACGGCACGCGGGCCTCCAGTCCCCAGGCCATCGTCATGTTGTCGACCCGCTTGACCGGATCGTCGACGAGCATGACCTCGGAGTCGAGCCGCAGGGCCGCGTCGACGGCGGTCTCCGCGCCGGGCCGCCCGAAGCCGGCCGCCACGAAGTCCCGGCTCACGTCCTCGTCGATCACCCAGTCCGGGCCGAGCTGCCGGGCCAGGTCGGCGTGCGGCCGGTCGAAGAACTCCCGCGCGTACGCGTCGGCCGCCCGGTCCCGCGGCACCCCGGCGAGCGGCGGATACCAGCTGTAGCCGGCCAGGATCTCGTCCGCACCCTGACCGGACTGCACGACCTTGACCTGCTTCGACACGTCCTCGCTGAGCAGGTTGAACGCGATGCAGTCGTGGCTGACCATCGGCTCGCTCATGGCCGCGACCGTGCGCTCGACGGCCGGCAGGAACCGCTCGCGCCCGATCCGGATCTGGTGGTGGTCGGTGCCGAACCGCTTGGCCACCAGATCGGAGTAGGCGAACTCGTCCCCGCTCTCCCCGCCCGCCGCCTCGAACCCGATGCTGAAGGTGGTCAGCCCGCGCTGCCCCTGCCCGGCGAGCAGCGCCACGATGTAGCTCGAGTCGATCCCGCCGGAGAGCAGCACCCCGACCGGCACGTCGGCGACCATGCGCCGCTCGACCGCGACCCGCAGTCGCTCATGGATCAGCTCGGGCCAGTCGGCGGCGTCGATGTGCCGGGTGAAGGAAGCCGCCCAGTAGATCTCGTCCCGGTAGCTGCCGTCGGCGCGGATCGTTCGAATCGTCGCGGGCGGCAGCTTCCGTACGCCGGAGATGATCGTCCGCGGCGCGGGGACCACCGAGTGGAACGTCATGTAGTGCTGCAAGGCGACCTTGTCGATCGAGGTGTCCACGTCCCCGGCCGAGAGCAGGGCCGGCAGCGTCGAGGCGAACCGCAGCCGCCCGGGTGTTCCGGCCAGGTACAGCGGCTTGATCCCGAGCCGGTCCCGCGCCAGGACGACCTCGCCCGACTCGTGCGACAGGATCGCGAAGGCGAACATCCCGAGGAACCGCTTGACGCACGAGGAACCCCACCGGTGGTACGCCTTGAGGATCACCTCGGTGTCCGACGTGGAGACGAAGCTGTACCCGTACGCCCGAAGCTCCTCCCGAAGTTCTCGGTAGTTGTAGATGCAGCCGTTGAAGACCACGGTGAGCCCCAGCGAGGCGTCGGTCATCGGCTGTCCGCCCGCGTCGGAGAGGTCAATGATCTTCAGTCGGCGGTGACCGAACGCCGCCGGCCCACGTTCGACGAAGCCCTCGCCGTCCGGCCCGCGCGACGCCAGGTCCGGCAGCATCCGCCGGACCGCATCGGCGTCCGCCGGACGGCCGTCGAACCGGAGTTCACCGGCGAATCCGCACATGCATCCTCCTCAAGACAGCAACCAGGTGTCCTTGGATCCGCCGCCCCGCGAGGAGTTGACGATCATGCTCCCGGCCGGGGCGACCCGGGTCAGCGCGGCCGGCGCGACCACCGCCGACGAGGCGCCGGTGAAGACGAACGCGCGCAGGTCGACGTGGCGCGCCGTGAGCTGGTGCCCGTCGAAGACCGGATGCGTGGACAGTCGCACCACCTCCTGCGCCACCCACCGATGCGGCGCGGCGAGGATCTGCCGGCGCAGCGCCGCGATCTCCTCCGGCGCCGCGTGCGGGCCGATCACGATCCGGTCTCCGCCGTACCCGTCGACCGGTTTGCAGACCAGCTCGTCCAGCCTCCCGAGGACCTCGTCGCGCTGGGCCGGGATCCCGCACAGGTACGTGGGGACATCCGCCAGCAGCGGCTTCTCGCCCAGGTAGTACTCGATGAGCCGGGGCACGTAGGCGTACACGGCTTTGTCGTCGCCGATCCCGTTTCCCAGGGCGTTGGCCAGGGTCACGGTGTCCGCGTGCAGCGCGGCCACCAGGCTCGGGCCCAGCGGCATCCCGTCCGCGCCCGGCGAGTGCACCAGGCCGTCCTCCCCCATCCGCAGATAGATCACGTCGACCGGGTAGCGCTTACCGTCCCGCATCCGGTAGACGCGGGTGTCCTCGACGAACAGCTCGGTCGAGCGCACCACCGGCACGCCCATCTCCTCGGCCAGCATCCGGTGCTCGAACCAGGCCGCGTCGTCCGGCCCCTCGCTGAGCACCACCACCCGCGGGTCGTCGCCGGCCGCCGGGCGGGCCGCCTCGCGCAGCACCCGCAACAGCAGCGCCGGGGTCGGCTCGACCGAGAGCAGTCCCTCGGGCACCGGCAGCTCGGGCAGCACGCTCGTGGTCAGGCGACGGTTCTGCATCGCGTATCCGATCCCGGACGGCACCCGGATGTTGTCCTCCAGCACGCACCAGTTCCCGCCGACGTCGCGCACCAGGTCGACGCCGGCCACCTGGGCACGCACGCCGTCATGGCCGACCAGGGCGCCGCTGGGCCGCAGCTCCGGCGACCGGTCGATCACCCAGTCGGGCACCACGCCGTCGCGGACCACGGCACGCTCGCCGTAGACGTCGCTCACGAACCGATCGAGCGCCCGGACCCGCTGCACCAGCCCCGCGGTCAGCCGCCGCCAGTCCTCGGCGGGCACGATGCGCGGCACGAGATCGAAGGGGAACAGCCGGGTGGCCGCCTCGCCGGCCACGCTGAAGGTGATGCCCCGCGAGCGCTGCTCATCGTTGCGGGCGTCCTCGCGGCGGCGCAGGCCGGCCGAGCCGAGCCCGCTCAGGACATGCACAATTCCGGCGTACGCGGGGACGACGTCACCACCCGCAAACGCCTCGTCGCCGCTCTCGGCGTACGGGAAGAGCCCCGCCGGAACGGTATCGCCCGGCCCGGCCCGGCCGATGCCGGTCGACCCGCCACGGGTGTCCTCCACGACCAGATCGACCACCTCGGAGATCCGGCCGCGCCGGGCCATCGCCCGGCGCTGACGGGCGGCCGAGCTGCCCCGGCTCAGGGCCCGCATCGACAGGGCGAAAACCTGCTCCCAGTCGCCCAGCTCGGCCAGCTGCGGCCGGAGCTCGGCGACCAGACGCTCCACCGCCACCGCGGCCGGGACGGGCGCCGGCGAGCGCGGCAGATCCAGCAGGTCACCCTCGAGCCCCGACCGCGCGGCCCGCCACATCGCCGCCCGATGCAACGGCGGACGCACATGGTGCACCGGCACGCCGGCCCGATGCTCCTGCCGCGCCCGCAACACCAGCGCCCGGAACAGCCCGGCCAGCAGCACCACCGTGTCCACATCCGGGCTCGAATCGGTGACCCGCAACTCGACCGTGGGAACGTGCGCCGACGGGCGAACGTCGAAGTAGACCATCTTCGGATCGGTGATCGTGCCGGACGCGATCAGATCGGCGACCAGCTCGTCGTGCTCGGCCGCCGAGCGCAGCACACCCGGGTCGCCGGCGGTCGGCCAGCGCATCCAGACCAGCGAGCGGACACTCGCGTAGCCGGAGTCCTCGCCCATCCAGTACGGCGAGCTCGCCGACAGCGCGAGCAGCACGGGCAGCGCCGGCGCGACCCGCTGGGCAACCGCGACCGCCTCGTCCCGGTCCGGCACGCCCACGTGCACCTGGGCGCCGCAGATCAGCTGCTCCCGGGCGAGCAGCTGGTAGTCGTCGAGCATCCGCCGGTAGCGCGAGGTGGGTGTCACCGGCAGGGACTCCAGGTCGACCAGCGGGACAGTGCCGGCCGCGACCAGGCCCAGCCCTCTGTTCTCGGCCTCCCGGATCGCCCGGCGTCGCAGGCCGACGATCCCGTCCCGCAGATCGTCCAGGCTCCCGGCCACCGGGGTGTTGGTCTCGACCACCGACCGGTGCAGCTCCGCGGAGTAGCCGGCGGTGTCGAGGCGGGCCAGGATCTCGGGCGCCCTGGGCACCAGCTCGCGGGTGACCAGATCGACGACGTGCAGCTCCTCCTCCACGCCGAGGGTCAGATCCGCTTCCTGGGCAGCTTCCTGCGCCGTCACGGGGAGAGACTCCGTCATGCCCTACCCTCGCCATCGCTTGTACCGAATATGTGACGTGCCCATTTCGCGCCTGTGCCATACCTGGCCGCGGCCCGCGCGGCATCAACCGGAAACGTTCGCCGCCTAGTCTTCGGACCATGGTGGAGGCGGCGGATCTGCGGGTGCGGACCCTCGGCGAGTGCCGGATCGACTCACCGCTGCAGGGGTTGCTCGACCGGCGTGGCACGACGGAGCATTACGTCGACGAGGCGGACCGCGTGCTGTTCGACGACACCCTGGCAATGGTGGGCGAGCGGACCGGCGAGCCGCCGTCGTTCGAGCCCAGCGGCCCGCGGCGCCGGATCTTCTTCGACCCGGCGAGGGTCCGGGTGGGCGTCGTCACCTGCGGCGGGCTGTGCCCGGGACTCAACGACGTGATCCGCGGGCTGGTCCTGGAGTTGACCACGCACTATGGCGTGTCGCGGATCGTCGGGTTCCGCAACGGCTACCGCGGGCTGGTCGCCCGGCACGGGCACGACGTCCTCGACCTGACGCCGGCCGCGGTGCAGCACATCAACGAGCACGGCGGGACCATCCTCGGCACGTCGCGCGGCAACCAGGATCCGGTCGAGATCGTCGACCGCCTCGACCAGCTCGGCGTGGACATCCTGTTCGTGATCGGCGGCGACGGCTCGATGCGCGGCGCCCAGCGGATCACCCACGAGATCAAGGCCCGCGAGCGGCGGATCGCGGTGGTCGGCGTGCCGAAGACGATCGACAACGACATCCCCTGGATCGGGCACAGCTTCGGGTTCCAGACCGCGTTCGGCAAGGCGACCGAGTCGATCCGGGCCGCGCACTCCGAGGCCACCGCCCAGCCCGGCGGCGTCGGCCTGGTGCAGCTGATGGGCCGGCACTCGGGTTTCATCGCCTGCTACGCGGCGCTGGCCAACAACGACGCCGACTACGTGCTGATCCCCGAGGTGCCGGTCGATCTGGACGGGTTCCTGCCGCACCTGCGGCAACGCGTGCGCGAACGCGGGCACGCGCTCGTGGTGGTCGCCGAGGGCGCCGGCCAGGAGTACCTGGCGGCCAACGGCGCGGACGCCTCGGGCAACCGGCTCCTCGGCGACTTCGGCATCTACCTGCGCGGCCGTGTCCTGTCCGACTTCGCGTCGGCCGGGCAGGAGATCAACCTCAAGTACATCGACCCGAGCTACCTGATCCGCAGCGTCCCCGCCAACCCGTACGACAGCGTGTATTGCCTGCGTCTCGCCCAGGCGGCCGTGCACGCGGCGATGGCCGGCCGCACCGAGATGGTGGTCGGCAGCTGGCGGAACCGGTTCGTGCACGTGCCGATACCGCTGGCCGTGGCCTCCAGGAACCAGGTCGACCCCTGGGGTGACCTGTGGATGTCTGTGCTGGAGGCGACGGGCCAGCCGACGTCGTTCGCCATCCCGGACCGCACCGCGGCATAGGTGGGTCCAGGCGCTGACCATGCAAGCCTCTTCCGTGCCGGTCGGGGCACACCCGGCGGCCGGGACGGCCTTATCGTCTTCGATGGATGGTCCGCAGGCGCGGCGACGGGAGAAAGATCATGGTGGCAGGGCAGGGCGGGTTCAGCCGGCGCTTCGTATTGACCGGCTCGGTCGCCGCGGTCGGCGGTCTCGTGACCGTGGCGGACGCCGGCGTCGCGGAGGCGGGCGGGCGACCCGGCCTGGAATTCTCGCTCACACTGGCCGCGGGAACCTACAGCGGCCCGGGCCGCGCCTTTGTGATCATCGCCCGCGCGTCGGATCTGAGCCCCGAGGCGCCGGAGCCCCGGGACAACCTGCAGGACCTCGAGCCGATCACCGTGCCGTTCTTCGGCCAGGACGTCGCGCACGCCGTGCCCGGCCGGGCGATCCTGCTGCGCTCGGGCGCCGCGGTGGTCGGCTACCCGTTCGCCCGGTTCGAGGACATCCCGGCCGGTGACTACGTGGTGCAGGCGTTCTTCTGCACCTACGAGACCAACCATCGCTCGGACGGGTCGGTCGTCCAGGTGCATTGGCCGCAGGGCGACGGCGGCGACATCTGGCACTCGCCGGGCAACGTCTACTCCACGCCGCGCGCCGTTCACCTGACCGGCCACGCGCAGACCGTGCGTATCCCGCTCGACCAGGTCATCGAGCCGATCGGCACGATCCCGCCCGGCGGCACCGGCCAGCAGGGCAACCCGACCGATTCGGCGCACGTCAAGCATCTGAAGATCCGCTCGGCGCTGCTGAGCCGGTTCTGGGGCCGCGACGTCTACCTCGGCGCCGACATCCTGCTGCCGGCCGGCTACGACCTGCCCGCCAACCGCCACGTCCGGTATCCCATGGAGCTGATCGCGCGCCACTTCCCGCGCGCCAACCCGCACCGCTTCGACGAGTCGCTGGGCGATGACTTCTCCCGGTGGTGGATGTCGGCGGACGCGGCCCGGTTCATCTCCGTGCAGGTGCGCAGCGAGAACCCGTTCTACGACGACTCCTACCACGCGAACTCGGCCAATCTCGGCCCGTACGGCGACGCGATCAACTCCGAGCTCATCCCGGCCATCGACAGGTCGTTCCGGACCATCGGGCAGCGCTGGGGCGGGTCGTCGACGGCGGGTCGACCGGCGGGTGGATCGCCGCGGCGTCACTGGTGCTCTACCCCGACACCTACGCCGGCGCCTGGGCCGGCTACCCCGACCCGATGGACTTCCGCGCCCATCAGGTGATCGACATCTACGCCGACGCCAACGCGTACGTCACCGGCAGCTCGTGGGTATCGGTGCCGCGGCCGGCGGCCCGCGGGAACACCGGCGACACCTGGTGGACCAACGGACAGGAGAACGCGTACGAGCGGGCGGTCGCCTCGCACGGGCGCAGCCAAGGACAGTGGGACATCTGGCAGGCGGTGTTCGGTCCGCAGGGCAAGGACGGATACCCGGCGCCGATCTGGGACAAGCGCACCGGCACCGTCGACCACACCGTGGCCGCCTACTGGAAGAAGCACTTCGACCTGTCGTCGATCGTCGCGGCCGACTGGACGAGGCTCGGGCCGAAGATCGCCGGCCGGTTGCACGTCTACGTCGGCACCGAGGACACCTACTTCCTCAACAACGGTGTCGCCTACTTCGAGCAGCGGACCAACGCCCTCACCGCTCCAGCGCCCGACTTCCAGTTCATCTACGGCGTGAGCCAACCGCACGGGTGGACCCCGGTCACCGACCAGCAACTGCTGACCACGATGGCCGACTTCATCGCCCGGCACGCGCCGCAGGGCACCGACGTCAGCGGCTGGCGCGGCCGGGAACAGCCGCCGCAGCTCATGCTCACCCGAGGCCGGCAGGTCGTGGACGAAGGCGTCGATGCCATCCTGCCCAGCGCTGACGCGTCACTTGCCTCGGCCGCGAAAAGGTCGCCCGCCGCGGCCTGACGTGCCCGGCAGGGTTCACCACCAGCGAGTGCAGAAGTCTTCGCCGTACGGCTGCTCGCGGGCGCACCCGAGCCGGCCCGCGTCCGCGGCCGGCGCGATCGTGGTCACCGCGCGAACATGTTGGCCCATGGCCGGATGCGATGGTCGAGCACCGTCCCGTTCTGGACGAACGGGTCGCCGGCCACGAAGCGCTCGGCGGCCTCCCGGCTGCGGCAGATCGCCATGGTGCGCAGATGTCCGTCCTGCGGATCGGGTTGCAGGAACGCCCCGGCCATCAGCACATCACCAGCTTCGTGGAGCTCGCCTGCACGGGCCAGGTGGCCGGCCAGTTCCGCGGGGGCCTGCGCCTGCACCTCGGACAGGGACGAGTAGGGCACCGTCATCTCGACCACGTAGTACACGCGCTCGCCAAGCGGGTCGCTCGTCGTCACGCTGCAAGTCTGCCAGCCGCCACCACCAAGGCTCATCACCCGGTCGGTCCGCGATCCGTACCGGTGCGGCCCGGACGCCGGCCGGCAGGCAGCCGACGCCGGGCCGACCGAGGTGGCCGGCCCGGCGTCGAGGCGGCGTGCCGGTCAGCCGGTGGCCGCGGCGAAGACGTGCATGACGTTGCCGGGGATCACTCCGTCGTTGACGTTGGGCAGTTGCAGGTAACGGATGGTCTTGCCCGGCTGCAGCGCGACCGACGTGTAGTAGACGCTCACCCGCTGGTCGAGGCGCCCGCCATTGATGTTCAGGTACGGCAGGGTGGCCAGGATGTCGCCGCCCGGAGCCGCCGAGTTCGCCCACCAGTCGGAGAAGCTGAGCGTGAACGACTGGGTGGTGCCGTCGGTGTAGACGATGGTGGCGGCGCCGGAGGCGGTCCCGTACACCCCGGTGCCGAGCAGGCCCAGCTTCGTGCCCGAGCCGGAGATCGGGACCACCTGCCCGACGGCATTGATGTTGTCCAGGGTGCCCGGGTCCGACTTCGGCCACGTGAAGGTGAGCCCGTCGTGCACCACCGTGGCCCCGGGCGTGAGGCTCGGCGTGGCGGCGGCGAGCGTCTGCGCGGAATACGACGCCCGGTTGCCGTCGATATCGCCGGCATTCGTTCCGTCGTTGCTGATCGCCACGCTGTTGTACGCCGACGTGAACGACGGGTACGGCAGCGACACCAGGCGGCTGTCCTGCTGGCTGTGCCGCCCGTTCGCGTCGGTGTAGCCGATCTCCAGGGTCAGCTTGAACGCTCCCGGATCGGCACCGGCCGGTGGCGTCACCTGCCAGGCGCCCTGGACCGTCTGCCCGCCGGCCACGCGCGGGTAGCTGATGGCCGAGGACGGCTGAAGCGTCCAGCCGTCCGGCGCCCCGAGCGTCATGGTGACATCGCTCAGCGCGGCCGCCCCGCTCGGGTGCGGGAGCGTGGCGGTGACCGTGAAGGGGTGGCCGGGCTCGGCGATCGACGGGCTGTCGAAGGTGAACGGTTCCTTGACCGTGACCGGCACGGATCCGGTGACGCCGTCGACGGTCACGCTCAGCGTGGCGACCCCGCTGGCACCGAGGGTCACCGTCCCGTCCGGGCTGACCTTCGCCACGCGGGGGTTGCTGCTGCGGTAGGTGATCCGGGCGTGGCGGAGATCGGCGAAGGTCTGGTCGCTCTTGACCGCCTCGATGATGCGCGAGGCCTGAACGTGCTGCCCGGCCTGGCCGGTGTCGTCGGCGATCCACGGGTTGTCGCCGGTGAGGCGGAGCTGGTCGCCGGGCGCGAAGGTGACCTGCGGAGGCTGGACGGTGACGGTCCGCAGCCGGGCAGTCGCGTCGGCGGTCACGCGTACGGTGCCGCGCAGGGCGGCGGTGGCCGAGTCCGGTCCCACGGCGAACTGGTAGCGGCCGGTGTGGACCTCCTGGCGGCGGGCTGCCTCGTTCCACATCGACAGCTGTCGCACCGGGACGGCGAGCGTGATCCGCTGGGACTGGTGCGGCTGCAGCGTCCGGGTCTTGGCGAAGCCGGCCAGCCGCTTGCCGGGAAGTTCCTGGCTCGCGCCGGTGACTTCCGGAGCGGAGACGTACAGCTGGGCCACGGTGGCACCCGCGACCGCGCCGGTGTTGGTGACGGTGAACGAGACATGGACGGTGTCGTCGCCGGTGGCTCGCGGGTGATCGATGCGCAGGTCACGGTAGGCGAACCGGGTGTAGCTGAGACCGTAGCCGAACGGGTACGTGGGTGTGCCGGTGAAGTACTGGTACGTGCGCCCCAGTCCACCGGTCTGCGACGGGGTCAGCCCGTAGTTGGTGATGGCCGGCAGCTGGCTGTCGTCGGCGTACCAGGTGAAGTTCAGGTGCCCGCTGGGGTTCTGCTTGCCGAACAGCACGTCGGCCAGCGCGGTGCCCTGGCCCTGTCCGTTGTAGCCGCTGAACACGATGGCCGGGAACGCCTGGCGAATATCCTCGATCGCCAGCGGGGCAAGGGCCTGCAGGGCCAGGACGGTCCGCGGGTTGTCCGCGGCGCTGACCTGGTCGATGAGCGAGCGGTAGTTGCCGGGCAGGGCGAGGCCGGCCAGGTCCCGCTCTTCGCGGGCCACGTTCTGGTCGGTCCCGGCCATGACCACGACCAGGTCGGCCGACTTGAGCGCGTCGGTCGTCGCGGCCGCGCAGGCGGCCGGCGCGGTGGCGGTGGTCGAGGTGCCGCAGGCGTCGAAGACGATCGACGCGTCCGGGTTGGCCGCCCGGATCGCCGCGGTGATGCCCTGGACGGGGGTGGTCGTGTGGGTCGGCTCGCCGGAGTATCCGCCCAGCGTGACCTTGCCGGCCAGGTCGCCGACGATCACCACGTTCCGTACGGCGGCGGGGTCGGCCGGCAGCAACTGCCGGCCGGCACCGCGTACGGCGTCGTTCTTCAGCAGGACCAGGGAGTTGTCGGCCACCTTGACCGCCAGCGCCTGGTGGTCCGCGCTCTCGATGACGTCTTTCGTGATCCCGGTGTAGGGCACCTTGGCCGCCGGGTCGAACTCACCGGTCTGCATGCGGATGGTGAACGCGTGCACCAGGGCGTTGTCGACGATGCCCTCCGTCAGGATGCCGGCGCTGATCGCCTCCTGGATGTTGTCCAGGCTGTACTCGCTGCCGGTGCAGTTGAGCTGGGTACCGGCCCGCAGCGCGTACGCCTGGGCGCCGGCCGCGGCGCTGACCTGGCGACCGGTCGCTGTGTTGGTCCACACCGTCCGCCCGGCGGTGGTCGAGGTGGTCCAGCCCGGCGGTGCCCAATTGTGGCTGGTCGGCAGGTAGATGTCGCCGACGGCTCCGCAGTCGGAGGTGGTGTAGCCGTTGAAGCCGTAGGTCCGCTGCGCGAGCAGGTTGGCGGTGTACGTGTCGGCCGGCGACGGGGTGCCGTTGATGGCGTTGTACGAGGTCATCAGGCCGGACACGTGCGCGTCCTGGATCAGGCTCGAGAACTGCGGCGTGTAGTAGTCGCGGATGTTCGTGTCAGTCGTGTCCGAGCTGCCGTTGTGCCGGGTGTTCTCGGCGTTGTTGAGCGCGTAGTGCTTGGCGGTCGCCGCCACCTTGAGGTACGGCGAGGTCGCCCGGCCGCTCGGGGTCTGGCCCTGGTATCCGTTGACGAACGCGCCGGCCATGCGGGACACCAGGTACGGGTCCTCGCCGAATCCTTCGTCGGTGCGGCCCCAGCGCGGATCGCGGTCCATGTTCACGGTCGGCGCCCAGTAGGTCAGCATGCCGTACGCGTTCTTGTCGTTGCCCAGGTTGTTCTGGCCGGTTCCCCACAGCGACTTGTCGAGGAACCCCCGGGCCTCGTCCGAGATCGCGGTCGTCTCCTGGTACATCATCGAGGGGTCCCAGGACATGGCGGCGGCCTGGTTGGTCGGGAAACTGGTGGCGTGTACGCCGCCGGTGACGCTGCCCGGCTGGCTGTTGCCGCCCAGCAGGTTGATGCCGTGCTGGCCCTCACTCCAGTACGTGTACTGCTGCACGCCCAGCCGTGGGATGGCCGGCGCGCTGTTGGTGTGCAGCTGGGCCACCTTCTCGGCCAGCGTCATCCGGGACACGAGATCGGCGGCCCGTTCGGTGAACGGGTAGCGGGTGTCCAGGTAGAGCGGTACCGATGTCCGGTCCGGTGGGGCCGCGACCGCTGGGGCCGGGGCGTACCACGCGACCGACAGCGCGACCGGGGACAGGATTGCCACCAACGTTCGGGCAGCACGCATTGCTCGCACGGAGACCTCCCTGAAAACGGCCGCGGCAACCTGTCGCGCCGCGGCCGGGGTGGGCGAGTGATGTGCAGTGAACGGGGCGCGCACAGTTCCGCGCCGCGGCTGTCAGGCCAGGGGGACCACGCCGGCCTGTATCGGACCGTTCTCGGCGTAGTTCGGACCGGTGATGATGAACAGGAGGCCGCGTCGCCGGGAATCCGTACATCCGAGGGGGATGGTCTGGCGGCTGTAGCCGCCGGGGATCGCCGAAGACACCCGCGTCCATTTGCCGGGATCGCCGAGGTGGCGATTGACGAAAAGATCCTGGTCGCCGTTCGCCGTCACCACGATCGTCCCGTTCGGGCCGCCGGAGTCCGACCACGACACGGTCGGCGCGGCGGACGGGATGTAGCCGTCCTGGTCGTGCAGCACGATGTCACGGGCCGGCCCGAACGATTCCGGATCCGTCGCCAGCTTGTAGTGGACGGCGTAGAAATTGTCGCCGGAGTTGCCGCCGGCCTCGTGGGTCAGGATCCACAGGCGCTCGTGTATCCGCGCGACGGTGGTCATGCCGGGACGCTGGTCGTAGTCCGTACCCACGGCGTCATCGACGACCGGGCCCCAGCTACGCAGATTTCGGCTGCTTTGGTGTGCCAGTTTCTGCCCGTACCTGGGGTCTCGCTGATCGGAGTAGTAACAGATGAGCCGGTCTTTGTGCAGCAGCAGGAAAGGCTCCCACACCGGGGTGTTGCCGTTCTCCGGAATCGGCGGGCCGCCCTCCGCGACGGTGCTCAGGAAGGTCCACGTGACGCCGTGGTCGCGGCTCGCGTACAGCTGGATCTTCGTGCTGGTGAAGTTCCCGAGCGCGTTGCCGGCACACAGCAACGTGCCCTTGGGGAAGCCGGCGAAGGGGCGGGGCAGCTCGTACAGAAACGGCTGCAGCCAGACGCCCGAGGTGTCGCCGGTGCTCGGCACATTGCTCAGCTTGGACCAGGTGTGGCCGTCGTCGTCGCTCCGGTAGATGGGGAACCCCGGCGCCCCGAACTGCTGGAACGTGGCCAGCCAGGACCGCGAGCTCCCGAGGCGTACGGCTCGGGCGTAGGCCGCTCCGGATCCCGGATCGGCGACCACCACCGGCCCGAACGGCATCGCGCCATGCGGCGTTCCCGGACCGGCCGGTGTCGCGAGCGCCGGTTCCGCCATGCCCAGGGTCAACCCGGCCAGCGCGACGGCCCCGGTCCCCAGGAACGCTCGACGCGACCAGGGAGCGGCTGCGGCGCTCGGCCGGGACTTCGGCCGGTACTGAGGATGATCTTGCATGCTTGTCTCCCCGTAACACAGTTGATCGGGAATTGGTGGCGCGGCGATCGGTGGGCGCCGCGCCACCAACGTGTTGGACGGTTAACTGCTACTGCAGGAGACCGATGGCCATGTCCATTGGCCGTTGGTTGCGACCGTGAAACCCCAGTTGTTGCCGCTGCCGTTGGGTTTGGCCACCATCTGGTACTGGCTGGGCCAACTGGCACTGGTGTTCCAGGTGTTGTAGACGACCGACGGAGACACCATGTTCACGGTCACGGTCCAGTTGTTGGAGCCGGCGACCGAGACGTTGAGGTTGTACCAGTTGTTCCCGACGGTGCCGGCCGACAGCGTCGCGGTGCAGCCGCTGTTGCCGCCGCCGCCTCCGCCGCCACCACCGCCACCGCCACCGCCACCACCGCCGCCGCCGCTGCCACGGCTGACGCTGACGTTGGAGTTGCCGCTACCGCCGCCCCATGCTTCGGTCGCCATGATCTGGTAGTTCATCGTGCCGAGGTTCATGCCCTTGCTAGCCCAGGCGCTGACGAAGTTCGGGAACGTGATGGTTCCACTGGTGCGCGGCGAGTTGCGGATCGCGAGGTACTGCCAGAACGTCGTGGTGCCCTGGATGGAGGGCTGGTTGACCTGCTGGTGCTTGATGATGGTGTACGTGCCACCGTCGCTGGTCATGGTGCCCATGTTCTGGCCGGAGTAGTTGGGCGAGCCCACGTAGCCGTCGATGACGTAGTACTCGACGAGCGGGTTGGTCGACCAGCCGTAGAGCGACAGCAGGTTGGTGCCACCGTTCGCGTTGAGGCTGCCGGTGTAGGACACCGACTGGGAGGTGCTGCCGGGGTTCCAACCGACGCCGGCGACGAAGTCGCCGATGCCGCTCCAGCTGCTGGAGTAGCTGCTGCTCGAGTTCAGCGTGATGCATGCCGACCCTTGGCCGGCGGTCCACATCTGGTAATAGGTGCCGCCGCTGCCGTTGCTCTGGTTCGAGCAGATCGTCGTGGCGGCGCTGGCGGGGCCGGCCGCGGCCAGCCCCGCGGCGGTCAGCGCGACCGTGCAGGCGCCTGCCAGGAGCAGCCTGAGCCGGCCGCGTCTACGGCGCTGCGGGCGGTGCAGAGCTTCGTTCATCGATGCTTCCTCCTCTTGAGGACGGGCTGGGAGGTGCTATGAGCCATCGAACCGTCGGCAGGCGGGACGAGGCGTCCGACGATCGGTGCCGCACGACGTGTTTGAGCTGGCTGTCGTGGTGTGGGCGACGGGACCTGGTGCGCAGGTCGGACCGCGGCGGCAGCTGTCGGCAGAGTCGGCGTGCATCAACGTGTGTCGACTATGTTGCACGTGGGACATAGCACTGTCAATCGATGTTCTTCGGTGGCCGGCCGGGGTGGCGATCACCCAGGCGTGCCTACTGCCGCGTACACGGCAGAGCGGCCAGGCGGTCGCTGCGGTCCATCGGAATGGATACTCGTGATCAGCGACGCGTCGACCACGCGCCGCCGGTCACCTTCAACTCGAGCCGGAGCAGCTAAGTGGTCAGCCCGTACGACATCGAGGAAATCTTTCCCAACGACCCAGCGAGCGTGCGCCTGCCGCGCCAACAGGCCGGCAGTACCGCGCAGAACCTGGCCGTGACGCTCGTGGCCGACTACACGCTGCGCACCCGGGCCTGGCTGCCGTCGGCGTCGATCGTCGCCTTGCTGGAGGAAGCGGGCATCGGCAGCGGCGCCGCCCGCACCGCCATCAGCCGGCTGTTCCGAAGTCAGATCCTGGAGAGCAGCCGGGACGGGCGCTACAGCTCCTACCGTCTGACGACGGCCGCCGCCACCACCCTGAGCGCCGGCGGCGCCTGGATCGCCCGATTTGCCACCCGGGCGGAGCCGTGGGACGGGTACTGGACCCTCGTGTCCTTCTCGTTCCCCCAGGATGAGCGCGGCCGGCGACGAGCCCTCCGGGGACAACTGAGATGGCTGGGGTTCGCGCCCCTGTACGACGCGCTCTGGGTCTCCCCCGACGCACCGAACCCGATCGTCAGGGAACGGCTGACGACCACCACCCTGGGCACCATGACGATGTTCCGGGCCCGCCAGGTGGAACTCGCCACCCCGGCCAACCGCAACCCGATCGACGCCTGGGACGTCGCGGCCATCGCGAGGCGCTACCGCACCTTCATCCGCCATTGGAAGCCGATGCTGCCCCGCATCCGCGCCGGACAGGTCTCCGGCGCATCCGCGGTGCAAGCCCGTACCGAGATCATGGATGCCTACCGGCAGTTCCCCATCATCGATCCGGAACTGCCGATCGAGCTGATGCCCGCCAACTGGCCGCGGACGCAGGCCCGAGAGGTGTTCGTCGCCGTCTACGACGGGCTCGCCGCACCCGCACAGGACCACGTGCGCACCCTGGTGACCCGGTTCAGCGACGCGCCTTGCCTCGAGGTGCGAGCCCACAGCACGGCGGAGATGGCCGGCGCCGGGGAGGCCTCATGAGGCGAGGACCACGGTGACCGGGTTTGCGGCGCCTGCCGGAAATGGCGGCCGGCGTCGGCGGGGCTCATCGGCTCGTGCGCGCCAACGGGACACGGCGCGGGCGGGGGTGCACACCACTGCCGGCGTCGTCGTCGACGACGGCACCACGATCGCCTATCACTGCTGGGAAGCGGACGCGGGCGTCGCCGCGTACCCGATTCCGGTTGTCCTGCAGCACGGTTTCACCGCCGACACCATGGCCGACTGGCTGGTCCCCGGGACGGTCGCCGGTCTCACCGCCGCCGGGCGCCGGGTCGTGGGCATCGACGCCCGTGGCCACGGCCGGTCCGAGAAGTCGCCCGACACCGAACGCTACGGCGAGCGGCGGATGGCCAAAGATCTACTTGCCGTCGTCGCACTGCTCGACCTGCCCGCCGTGGATCTCGTCGGCTACTCGATGGGCGCCGTCGTGGCGTTGCTCGCCGCCTCGCAGACCACCGTCCGGCGGCTCGTCGTCGGTGGCGTCGGGGCCGGAATCGTCGAGGTCGGCGGCGTGGACACTCGTGCGCTGTCGAGCGACCGGCTGGCCCGGGCCTTCCTGGCCGACGACTCGGACGACCTGCCGCACGAGATCGCCGGCCTGCGGGCGAACGCCACGATGCTCGGAGCCGACCTGCCGTCGCTGGCCGCGCAGGCCCGCGCCGTCCATCGCGAGGGCATCGACCTCGCCGCCATCACCGCCGAGACACTCGTCATCGCCGGGGACGCCGACCCGCTCGCCGAGCGCCCGCACGTTCTCGCCGAGGCCATCGCCGGCGCCTCCCTGCGCCTGGTCGCCGGTGGGCACGAAGTCATCGGCAGCAGTCCGGGATTCCGGTCCGCGATCATCGAATTCCTCAGCCGCTGAAATACCGCCGGGAGCCGGAGGACGCCGAGTTCTTCGAGGGCGGCTACGGGATGGGGAGGGTGTCTATGTCGGTGATGACAATCTCGCGCTCCTCGGAGTTGCCGACCGCCTCGGCCAGGGCGATGGCTCGATCGCGCGAGTCACGGGCGGACTCCAGGTCACCCGCGGCGGCCTGAGCCCGTGCAAGGCCTTCGTAGGCGCTCGCCACCAACCACGCCTGCGTCCCCGGGCGCTCGGCGTAGGTCAGGCACCGCCGGGCGTGGTAAAGCGCGGCCTCGCCGTGCCCGAGCGTGGCGTAGACCCGGGAGCACTGCCATTCGCCGATCGCCCGGTTCTCGTCGTCGCCGACGTTTTCCCAATGGAACCGTGAGGCGTGCGCCATGTGGATCATCCGCTCGTCCTCGTCGGGTGAACGGGACTCCTTCCCGAGCAGCGTCCACGTCTGGTTGAACAGCGTGCGCGCCAGGTCACGCTCGTCAGCGACGCTCGGTGGCGGCGGGTCGCTCAGTGCCATGATGGCTCCTCGTTCGTCCTCGAGCAGGTGGTCCAGGGAATGCAGGGCCTGCCGGATGCGGTCGTCGCGGGCCTGCAGCGTGGCCCGGTGACGGCTCAGGAGACGCCGTGCCACGTCCTCGCCCGTTCCGGCCAACAGCGCGCGGATCACTTCCAGCGGTACCTCCATCGCGCGCATCCGCGCGATGGTGAGGGCCGTGGCGACCTGGCTCTCGGCGTACCAACGGTAGCCGTCCCCCGAGACGACCTGCGGTGCGAACAAGCCCAACCGGTCGTAGTGCCGCAGCGCCTTCGTGGTGAGGCCGGCACGACGGGCGACCTCGCCCACCGACAGCATCCCGGCCTCTCGCGCTCCCATGGCGACCACGCTACGACCTTGCCGCGCGGCAAGGTCAACAATGTCAGGCGTTTTCGAACGCGTCTTCGCGGGCGCGCAGCCTCGCGACCAGGGCCGGTGTGACGGCCCGGTAGGCGGACGGGTCGACCGGTGCGAGCCATTGCGCGGCGCGGCCCCATCGGCCGATGTTGAGGTCGAGGTCGTCGAGGACCTCGTCGAGGTTCTTCAGGGAGAAGGGAATGATCTTCGTGCCGCGGCAGTGGTGCCGATCGGTGGCCGTGTCCATGAAGGCGAGCTGGGCCTCCACCTGGCGGCACATCGCCGCCGGATCGGGCAGCGGCACCGCGCCGGCCAGGTGCGCAGTGATCCACACCGCCGCCATCTCCGCGTTGAGCGGACTGAAGAACGACGAGTTGTAACCGTTGAAGTAGAGCCCCTCCACGTCCGGCGGCAGGATCTGACGGTAGAGCCGGAAGTTGCCGCGCTCGTCGAAGAGGCGCCGCTGGGTGTCCGCGTCGAGGAACGGCACACCCTGCCGGAAACCGGTCGCGCAGACGACGAGGTCGGCCGGCAGTTCCGTGCCGTCGGACAGGGCGGCCATCGGGCGGCCGCCGCGGGTGAGCAACCGGGTGATGGTGGTGTCGCGGCGCACGACGATGGTGCCCGCCGCGACACCTTCGAAGAAGCCCTCGGTGCACAGCCCGATGGCGCCCTTGATGATGCCCTCCATCGTCCCCCGCGGCACCAGGCCGAGCCGGCGAAGGTTGTACTGCCGTACCGACACCGACCCGAGCGAGTCGAGCATCGAGCGCCGCACCGGGTTGCCCGGCCCGTGCAGGAACTTTTCGACGCCGCGGAGCCGGTGATAGCGGAACAGCGCCTCGCCCATCCGGGTCAGCAGCAGCATCTTGAAGTTGAGCACTCCGGCAATCTTGCGCGGCACCTTCCACAGCAGTTGCCGGGCGATCACGTGGGTGCTCGCCGCGACCGTGCTCAGCGGCACGGTCACGTCGCAGGCCGACTTGCCATAGCCGACCACCAGCACACGCTTGCCGCGGGCGATCTCCGCGTCGTGCACCTGGGTGCCGGCCAGGACCTCGCCGCCGGCCTGCTGGAACGATGCCAGGCCGGGAAGATCCGGCAGCTGGGGTTCACAGAAGACGCCGTTGGCGACCACCAGCCGGTCGACCGTGTCGACGTCGCCGGTCGAGAGCATCAGCGTCCAGCGGTCTCCGGCGCGTTCGGCTCGCTCGACCCGGGTCGACAGGCGCAGGTGCGGCTCGACCTTGAATTCGACGGCGTATGCCGCCAGCCACGCCTGCACCTGGGCGCCGGACGGCCACTCGGGGAAGTCTCTCGGCATCGCATAGTCGGATAGCCCGTATGTCGCCTTCGCGCTCTGCGTGGTGAGGCCCGGGTACCGGCGGGTGCGGCTCCACACCCCGCCCACGTCGGGCGCCGACTCGTAGACGACAATCTCGTGTCCGGCCTGCAGCAGCGTCTTGGCGGTGGCCAGCCCGGCAACACCGGCTCCGATGATCCCGACGCGCATGGTCAGCGTTCCCCGACCGGCGGCATCTGAAGTTCGATGCCGAACTCTTCCATGATGGGCCTGAGGACAGCCATGTCCTTCGGTCCCGGCGGCAGCGCGCCGAGGGCCTGGTAGTACTCCTCGAGGCCGGCCGGCGACACCACCGAGATGACGCGGGCCTCCTCGCCGTACGGGTTGCGGAAGGTGTGCACGACGTTGCGCGGAAGGTAGAGATAGTCGCCGAAGGCGAGGGTGAACTCCTCGCCGCCGAGCGTGACGTCGAGGCGTCCGGCGAGGCAGACGAACGACTCGTCCTCGCGGGTGTGCAGGTGCGCGGGTGGCCCGTTCGTCTCGGCTGGGATCGCGTACTCGAACAGTGAATACGCCTCGCGGGTCGAGGCCCCGTTGGTCTTCATCGTGATGTTCAGCCCGATCGCCGGGATCTGCGTCCCCTTGCGTGAACTGAGCATGTAACCGCCGCCGAGACTCACGATCGCCTCCCCATCTCCACCGAGGTGTGTGCTGGATCAGAGCGTGGAGGCCACGATGGCCGCGACCCAAGCCTCCGTCCCGCTCAGCGGGAACGAATTCCGGAGTACGCCCGCGAGGTCGCCGCCGCGGCCAGGCGGACCGCGGGCCCGGCCCGTTCGGCGCGGACCATGGCCGTCGGCCCGGTCACCGAGACCGCGGCCACCACCGTGCCCAACGGCCCGAAGATCGGCGCGGCCACGCAACTGATCCCGATGTTGCCCTCCTCGCGGTCGACGGCGAGGCCGCGCTCGGGTATCGCGGCGAGCTCCCGGCGCAGCGCGATCGCCGTGCAGATCGTGCGGGGCGTCCGCCGCTCCAGCCCGGCGTCGATCACCGCCTGGACGGTCGCCTCGTCGCCGTAGGCCAGGATGGCCCGCCCGAGCGCCGAACAGTGCGCCGGCAGCAGCGAACCGACCTGCGACAGCATCGGCATCGGACGGTGCCCGGTGATCTTCTCGACCAGGAGCACCTGGGTGCCGTGCAGCACGCCGAGCTGCACGGTGATGCGGGTCGCGTGGTGCAGGTCCTGGAGATAGGGCAGGGCCGCCTCACGCAGTTCGTGCCGCACCGGCGCCAGGCCGGACAGCTCGAAGAGCCGATTGCCGATCCGGTAGCGGCCGGCCGGCTTGTCCAGCCACCCCAGCTTCAGCATCTTGTCGGCCGCCCGGTGCGTGGTCGAGCGCGGCAGGCCGGCGCGCGCGACCAGCGCGGCCAGGGTCAACTCCCGGTGCTGCTCGTCGAAGGCACCGAGGATCGCGGCCGCCCGGTCCAGCGCGCCAAGGCCCGCAGCCGAACCTGTGTCCCGTTCAGCGGGACTCACGGTAGGGACCTGGACGTCATGGCGGTCAGGCTAGCCCTCATCCGCCGATCTGAGGAGGCCGCCATCAGCAGAAGGTCCGCCCTGATCGGTGGCGGCGCGTCGGGCATCGGGTACGCCGCCGCGGAGTGTCTCGCCCGCGCGGGTCACGACCTCGTGCTGGTCGGCCGCCGCCGGGAAGCGCTCGACAAGGCCGCCGCCGCGCTCGCCGAACGCACCGGCGCCGAGGTCACGACCGTCGTCGCCGACCTGGCCATCGACTGCCCACCGGAGGCCGACGTGGCCGACGTGCTGGTGCTCAACGCCGGTGGCCCGGCCCCCGGCCGCATCCTGGCCGTCGACGACGCGGCCTGGCAACGGGCGTTCGACCTGCTGCTGCGCGGCCCGCTGCGGCTGGCCCGGCGGGCCCTGCCGGCGATGGCCGTACGCGGTTTCGGCCGCGTCGTCGTCGTCACCTCCACGGCCGTTCGCCAGCCACAGCCCGACCTGGCCGCAAGTGTCGTGCTCCGGGCCGCGGTCACCGGCGCCGCGAAGCTGCTGTCCCGCGAGTACGCGGACCGGGGCGTCACGGTCAACTGCGTGGCACCCGGGCCCACGGCCACCGATCGGCGGCGGGCCGTCCTCACCGCCCGCGCGGACCGCACCGGCGCCACGTACGCGGAACTGGACGCCGCCGACGTGGCGACCGTCCCGGCCGGACGCGCGGGCCGGCCCGGCGAGGTCGGCGCGGTGGTCGCCTTCCTGGCGTCGGAGGCGGCAAGTTACGTGAACGGGACCGTACTCACGGTCGACGGCGGCAGAACGGAGACACCCTGATGGCGCAGTCCGGCCCGGCCTTCGACATGGCGGACTTCCTCGATGCGATCACGGCGGCGGTACGACCCGACCGGGCGTGGCCGATCGTCGTGCACGACCACGAACTGCAGACGTTGCCCGCGGCGCAGGTGCACAACCCGAGCGAGCTGCGGATCGCCGGGACGCTGCCGACCCGCACGTTCGAGATCTTCCGGCAGACCATCCCGGCCGGGCTGAGCTCGGACATGCAGCGGCACTACCACGAGACGGTGCACTACGTGATCTCCGGTCGCGGGCACACCGAGTTGGAGGACGACGTCGAGCAGTGGGCCACCGGCGCGTTGATCTACACGCCGCCGTGGACCTGGCACCGGCACTACAACGATGCGGCGGACGAGCCGGCCGAGTTCCTCACCATCGAGAACTCGCGGCTGCTGGGGACTCTCGGCATCGCCCGCCGGCAGAGCGCGGGCCTGGCCACGGTCGGCGAGGCCCGCGCCCGATTCGGCGACCATGCGGAGCGACCATGAGCCTGCTGCCCGACCACATCAGCATCTGGGGCGAACTCGCCACCGTGGACCACGAGGTGCGGCACGTCGACGTCGGCGGATGTCGCACCCGGGTCCTGCGGGCCGGCCGCGGCCCGGACCTGATCCTGCTGCACGGCACCGGAGGCCACCTGGAGGCCTACGCCCGGGACATCGCCGGGCTCGCCGCCGATTTCCGGGTGACCGCCTACGACATGGTCGGCCACGGGTGGTCGGACACGCCCGATCACCCGTACACCATCGACGTGCTCTCCGACCACCTGATCGGGCTGATGGACGCGCTCGGCATCGAGCGGGCCCACCTGTCCGGGGAGTCACTCGGCGGCTGGGTGGTGGCGTGGACGGCCGCGTTCCGCCCGGGGCGGGTCGACCGCCTGGTGCTGAACACTCCCGGCAACATCGCGAACAAGCCCGAGGTGATGGCCCGGATGCGGGACAGCACCATGGCCGCGGTCCGCGATCCCAGCGACGAGACCGTACGTCGGCGGGTCGAGTTCCTGTTCCACCACAAGGAGATGGTCACCGACGAACTGGTGAACCTGCGTCGCGCGGTCTACCGCCGACCGGGTTTCGTGCAGGCCATCACGAACACGCTCGTGCTCCAGGATCCGCTGGTCCGCAAGCACTTCGCCTGGGGACCCGAGTGGGTCGGCAAGATCGGCGCACCGACCCTGCTGCTGTGGACCGAGCACGACCCGACCGGCGGGCTCGACGAGGCCGCGATGCTGCTGGGCTGGCTGCCGGACGCGCGATTGCACGTCATTCCCGACGCCGGCCACTGGCCGCAATGGGAGAAGGTCGGCGAATACCTCCGGGCGCACCGTGACTTCCTCCGGGACGGAAAGGACCCGTCATGAGCGAGATCGTCGGCTTCGTGGGAATGTCCCACTCGCCGTTCGCCACGCTGCTGCCGCCGGACGGCGAGGGCGAGCCCGGTGGCCGGTTCCTGTCCGACGCCGCGCGAGTGGCCGCCGCGGTCGCCGGCCTGTCACCGGACGCGGTGGTGGTGATCGGCCCCGACCATTTCCACGCCAACTTCTACGACCAGATGCCGCCGTTCGTGCTGGGCGTCGAGGCCGCCACCGGGTTCGGTGACTTCGGCAGCACCGAGGGCCCGCTGCCGATCGCGTCCGAGCTGGCCTGGGCGGTCCGCGACGGGTTGGGCGACGCCGGGTTCGACCTGTCGCTGTCCTACGCGCTGACCGTCGACCACGGCGTCGTGCAGAGCTACGAGATGACGACCGGCGGCCTCGGGATCCCGCTGGTGCCGCTGGTGCTGAACACCGCCGCGCCACCGCTGCCCGGCCTCGGCCGCTGCGTGGCGCTGGGCCGGGCACTGGGCGACGCCATCCGGCGCTGCCCCGGACCCGAACGCGTGCTGGTGGTTGCGAGCGGTGGCCTCTCACACTGGCTGCCGTCCAACGACCCGCGCGACCCGTCGGTGTCCGGCGAGCGCCGCGAGTCATTGATCCACGGCCGCGCGGACGCCCGCGCGTTCGCCGCGGCCCGGGAACCACACATCCGCGCCCTGGCCGGAAACCCGGACGCCCCCGTGAACACCGACTGGGACCGGTGGTTCCTGCGCCAACTCCACACCCTCGACCTCGACCCGATCGTCGCGCTGGGCCACGACAAGCTGGAGCACGAGGCCGGCAGCGGCGGCCACGAGGTGCGCACCTGGCTGGTCGGGCACGCGGCGGTCGAGCTTCCCCTGGTCTGGGACAGCTACGAGCCCGTCCCGGAGTGGATCACCGGCATGGGCATCGGCACCACCTTTGCCGTGCGCTGAGCCGGCATGGGCATCCGCACTACCCTTGCCGTGCGCTGAGCAGATCCAGGGCGATGTCGACGATCAGACCCTCCTGGCCGCCGACCAGGCCACGCCGGCCGGCCTCGACCAGGATCGCCCGGACGTCGACGCCGTAACGTCCGGAGGCCGACTCGGCGTGCCGGAGGAACGAGCTGTAGACGCCGGCGTACCCGAGGGTCAGTGTCTCCCGATCGACCCGCACCGGGCGGTCCTGCAACGGGCGCACCAGGTCCTCGGCCGCGTCCTGCAACGCGAACAGGTCGCAGCCGTGCTCCCAGCCGCACAGGTTCGCCACCGCCACGAACGGCTCGATCGGGCAGTTGCCGGCGCCCGCGCCCTGCCCGGCCAGCGACGCGTCGACGCGCGTGGCACCCTCCTCGACCGCCGTCATCGAGTTGGCCACCGACAGGGACAGGTTCTCGTGGGCGTGAATGCCGATCTCGGTGGCGGGATCGAGCACGTCCCGGAAGGCGCGGACCCGATCGCGGACACCGCTCATCATCAGTCGGCCGCCGGAATCGGTCACGTACACGCATCGGGCGCCGTAGGACTCCATCAGCCGGGCCTGGCCGGCGAGCGTCGCGGCGTCGGTCAGGTGACTCATCATCAGGAAGCCCGCGACGTCCATGCCGAGCTCGCGGGCGGTGGCGACGTGCTGCGCCGCCACGTTCGCCTCGGTGCAGTGGGTGGCGATACGCACGGCACGAACGCCCATCGCGTACGCCCGCTTGAGCTCTGCGATCGTGCCGATGCCCGGCAGCAGCAGGGTGGTGAGCCGGGCGCGGCGGACGGTCGCCGCCGCGACCTCGATCCACTCCCAGTCGGTGTGCGAGCCGGGGCCGTAGCTGAGGCTGCCGCCGGCCAGCCCGTCGCCGTGCGCGACCTCGATGCCGTCCACACCGGCCGCGTCGAGCGCGCCGACGATCTTCGCCACGGTGCCGGGCTCCATCCGGTGCCGCACGGCGTGCATCCCGTCCCGCAACGTCACGTCCTGGATGAACAGCCTCACCGGTTCGCCTCCGCGATGCGCTCCGCGGCGGCGACGGCCGCCGACGTCATGATGTCCAGATTTCCCGCGTACGCGGGCAGGTAGTGCCCCGCCCCCGCCACTTCCAGGAACACCGACACCTGATGGGTGACCGCGGCGTCACCGGTGAGCGTGGGCAACCGTTGCGGGACCGCGGTGATCTGGACCCGTTGCCTCAACCGGTAGCCGGGCACGTAGCCGGCGACCGCCTCGACCATCTCCTCGACCGCGTGACCGATCCGGGCGCGGGTGGCCTCCCCCGGCGCATCGACCAGACACAGCACCGTGTCCCGCATGATCAAGGGCGGCTCGGCCGGGTTCAGCACGATGATCGCCTTACCCCGGGCCGCACCACCGACCTTCTCGATCGCGTGCGCGGTGGTGGCGGTGAACTCGTCGATGTTGGCGCGGGTGCCCGGCCCCGCCGACCTCGACGCGATCGACGCGACGATCTCCGCGTAGGGCACCGGGGCGACCCGGGACACGGCCGCCACGATCGGAATCGTCGCCTGCCCGCCGCAGGTCACCATGTTGAGGTTGCGGGCAGGCAGCACCGAGTCCAGGTTGACCGCCGGAACCACATAGGGCCCGATGGCGGCCGGCGTCAGATCCACCATCGTCTTGCCGTACGGGCTCAGCTTCGCGTCGTTGACGACGTGCGAGCGCGCCGAGGTGGCGTCGAGGACGATCTCGATGTCGGCGAAGCCGTCCATGGCGATCAGCCCGTCCACGCCGTCCGCGGTCGTGGGCACGCCGAGCCGGGCGGCCCGCGCCAGCCCGTCCGAGGCCGGGTCGATGCCGACCATCGCGGCCATCTCCAGCCGCTCCGACAGCCGCACCAGCTTGATCATCAGGTCGGTGCCGATGTTGCCCGGACCGATCACCGCGACCTTCGTACGCATCAGCAGTCCGCGAATCGGGCCGAGACCGTGCCGAGGCCGGTCAACGTGGCCGTGACCGTGGTGCCGGGGACCACGGGAACCATCGGGCCCAGCGCCCCGGAGAGCACCAACTGCCCGGCCCGTAACGGATCGCCCAGCTCGAGCGCCGCCCCGGCCAGCCACGCCAGTGCGGCGAGGGGGTCGCCGAGGCACGCGGCTCCGGACCCCTTCGCGACCATCCGGCCGTCGACGCTGAGCTCCATCTCGATGTCCGCCGGCCGCACCTCGTCGAGCCGAGCCCGGCCCGCGCCCAGCACGAACAGGCCACTCGACGCGTTGTCGGCGATGGTGTCCGCGATCGTGATGTCCCAGCCGGCGATCCGGCTGTCCACGATCTCCAGGGCCGGCGCCATCGCGTCCACGGCCGCGAGCACGCCCTCCAGGGCGATCTCGCCGCCGAGGTCGGCGCCGAGCAGGAACGCCACCTCGGCCTCGATCCGCGGTTGCAGCAGCCCGCCGACCGGCACCGGATCCACTCCGGTCACGTCCATGTCGTCGAAGAGCACCCCGAAGTCCGGGCGGTCGACACCCAACTGCCGCTGCACGGCCGCCGAGGTGAGACCGACCTTGTGCCCGACGACCCGCGCGCTGCGCCGCCGCACCGCGACCACCTCCTGCTGGACGGCGTACGCGGCGGCGATGTCGTCCGCGCCGATCAGGTCCCGGACGGGGGCACAGGGTGACGCGCTCCGGGCTGCCTCGAGCAGCCGTCGCGCCGCAGGTGACGTCATGCGGGCCACGATCCCGCCGCGGCATCGGCAGCACCATCGCGGAGTTCCGCTATCCGGAACCATCCGGGTCTACGCTATCCGGAACCATCCGGGTCGAGCAGGAAGGCCTGGCGGGCCAGGGTCGCCGCGATGCCACCGGCCGCGGCCTTGACCGCGTCGACGTACCGACGCGGGTGGAACCGGTCCGCGGGCCCCGCCACACTCACCGCCGCCACCGCGACGGCATCGTCGTCCAGCACCGGCGCGCCGATACAGACGATGCCGACCGCCGACTCCTCGGCCTCGAACGCGACCCCCGTACGCATCGCCTCGTCGAGCTGGCGGCGCAGGATCGACGCCGAGGTCACCGTCCGCGGCGCCAGGCGCGGCAGCGGCGCAGCGAGCACCTGCGCCCGAACCTGCTCGGGAGCGAACGCCAGCAATGCCTTGCCGATCGCCGTCGCGTGCAGCGGCAGCCGCCCACCCAGCCGCGACGGCGCCCGCGCCTGGCGGTGCCCGCCCACCTTCGCGACGTAGACGACCTCCGTGCCCTCCCGCAGACCCAGGTGGACGGTCTCGTGGGTGCGCTCGTAGAGGTCCTCCAGGAACGGTGTGGCCACCTCGAGCAGGCTCCGCTCCACCGAGGCACGCATCCCGAGCGTGAAGAGGTGGCTGCTGAGATGGAACCGGCCGGACGCCCGGTCGAGCAGTCGCGCCTCGACCATCTCCTGGGTCAACCGGTGCAGGGTCGACTTCGCCAGCCCGGTGCGCCGCTGCAACTCGGCGAATTTCACACCGCGGTCCTCGGGAGTGAATGCATCCAGGATCATCGACACCTTCCCGATGACCGACATGGCGAAAGCCTAGTCCGGGCCCGGCCGTCTCAGCGGCGTAGATCCCAGCGGAAGACCCGGGTGGCCACCGCGACCGCCGCCACGGCCGTGCCGAGCAGCAGCGCCACCGCGATCAGCGAGCCGCCCGAGCCGGGAACCCGCCACGCGATCCGGGTCAGCTGGGTGATCGCCGCTCCGGGCAGCAGCGTCATCGCCCAGCCCACCTCGGCCGGCGGGGTGCGGGCCGCCCACAACGCGCCACCGAGGAACGCCAGCGCGATCGGCGTGGTCGTCAGCTGCGCCAACTCGGGCGCCGAGGTGAAGGCCGCGGTCAGGGCGGCCAGCGCGCAGGCCACCAGGATTCCGGCCAGCACGGCCAGCAGCAGCGGGCCGTGCCGGACCCCGCGCAGGTCGAGGGCGACGGACAGCAGCAGCGCCTGGGCCAGGGTCAGCGCCGCGGGCGGGGTCAGGGCGGCGGCCAGGATCGCCGGGTCGGAGGCGCCGCTGCCGCGCAGCCGGCGCAGCACGTTCTGCTGCCGGCGGGACGCCAGGGTGGTGGTGCCGGAGACGTACGCGGTGAGCGTGATCAGCGTGACCAGCAGCAACCCGGCAGCCGTTCCCGGACCGGCCCGCCCGGTGTCCGCCTCCGCCCACAGGATCAGCCCGCCGAGCGCCAGCGGCAGCACCGCGCCCATCGACAGCGTGAACGCGCTGCGGCGCAGCATGGTGAACTCGGCGCCGGCGAGCAGCAGCCAGGCCCTCATCGCAGCACCCCGCCGTCCATCACCACGGTGCGGTCGGCCGACCCTTCCGTCTCCTCCGGATGGTGGGTGCTGACCAGGATCGACGTACCCGCGTCGCGGTGTTCCCGAAGCAGCTTCCAGGTCCGCGCCCGGGAGTACGGGTCGAGCCCGGAGGTCGGCTCGTCGAGCAGCAACAGCCGCGGCCGTCCGCACAGGGCGACGGCCAGATCCAGGCGCCGCCGTTCGCCGCCGGACAGCTGCCGTACCCGCATCCCGGCCCGGTGCTCCAGGTCCACCGCGCCCAGCAGTTCCGCGCCGACCGGACGGCGGTGCAGGCGCAGCCACAACCGCAGCGTCTCGGCCACGGTGAGATCCGGTGCCAGGCCGCTGTCCTGCGGCACCACGCCCACCTCGGTGGCGAGGCGGCGGCGTTCGGCGTAGGGATCCCGGCCCAGCACGCGGACCGTGCCACCGGCCGGCCGCCGGTGTCCGAGCAGCAGCTCCATGGTGGTGGTCTTCCCGGCGCCGTTCACACCCACCAGGGCGACCATCTCTCCGGCGGAAACTTCAAGGTCAACACCGCGGGGACCGTACGCGAACCGCAGGCCCCGGCACGAAACAGCGTTCATGCCGTCGACTATCAGCGCCGGGCCGCCGGGGTCGTAGTGTCAGGCCCACACGAGCCCGAATGACAGATGTCATCAACTTTCGCGTCCCGGCCGCATCGAACCGCATCATGGTGGCGTGACATCCCTGCGCCGCCTCAACTGGTACACCCTGCTCGCCTGCCTGACCGGCGTCGTGCTGCTCACCGTGATCCAACCGGGGACCACCGCCGCGCGGGCCGCCGTGTTCGCCGTGGTGGTCCCGGTGTGCGTGGTCGCCGGCCGGCTGCTGGCCGTGCCGGTGCTCGGCACGCCACCGCCGCCGACCGCCATGACGATCATCGCCGCCCTGGCCGCGGCCGGGTTGCTGCTGTACTCGCGGATCACCGGCGAGGGCGGATTCCCGTGGGTGCTGCCGCTGGCCGTCGTGCTCGCGGGTGTCCCCCGGCCGGCCTGGAGGCTGTGGCCGGCCGGAGCGGCGCTGGCGTTCGCCGCCTCCCTGGCCGGCGGCCGGCACCTCGGCGGCGCCCTCTCCGACCTGGCCGTCACCGCGCTGTGCACCGCCGGGGTCTACGCCCAGCTCTGGATGTGCGCCGTCGCGGACCGCCTCGACCGGGCCCGGCACACCGAGCGGACCACCGCGGTCACCGGCGAGCGCCGCCGCTTCGCCGCCGAACTGCACGACATCCAGGGCCACAACCTCCAGGTCATCGCGTTGAAGAGTGAACTGGCCGAGCGGCTGGCCGGCACCGACCCGGCCCGCGCCGCCGAACAGATGCGCGAGGTGCAAGAGCTGGCCCGGCAGGCGCTGGGCGACACCCGGGAACTGGTCCGCGGCTACCGGGCGGTGTCCCTGGACACCGAGATCGCCAACGCGGCCCGGGTCCTCGACGCCGCCGGGATCCGGTCATCGATCTCGCTGCCGCCGGATCCGCCGGTCCTCCCGCCGGCCGTGGAGAACCTGCTCGGCCTGGTCGTGCGCGAGTGCACCACGAATGTGCTGCGGCACAGCACCGCCGCCCGCTGCGAGATCGCGTTGACCGGCGACGTGGCACTGCGTTTCGTCAACGACAACCCGTTCGACGGCCCGGACGGACCTGCGGGCGGCCTGGCCGGGCTCCGCGACCGGCTCACGGCCGCCGGTGGCAGCCTGCGATTCCGGCGTACGGACGGCGAGTTCACCGTGACGGCGGCCCTGCCGATGGCGGTGGTTCGGTGATCCGGCTGCTTCTCGCCGACGACGAGGGCCTGATCCGGGGCGCTCTCGCCGCCCTGCTCGCCCTGGAACCGGACCTGACCGTGGTGGGTGAGGCCGCCGACAGCGTGACCGCCGTCGAGGTGGCCCGGCGCGAGCGCTCCGACCTCGCGATCCTCGACCTGGAGATGCCGCCCGGTGACGGTTTGCGGGCGGCCACCGAGATCCGGTCGAGACTCGACATCCCGGTGGTCCTGGTGACCCGGCACGCCCGCCCGGCCGTGCTGCGCCGCGCGCTGGCCGCCGGCGTCGCCGGTTTCGTCCCGAAGACCACCCCGGCCGCTCGCCTCGCCGAGATCATCCGGGCGGTTCACTCCGGTCGCCGCTACGTGGACCCGGAGATCGCGGCGAGCGCCCTGACCGAGGACGAGTGCCCCCTCACCGACCGTGAACTGGAGATCCTGGCCGTGGTCCGCGGTGGTGCCCCGATCGCCGAGGTGGCCGCCACCGTGCACCTGGCCCCCGGCACGGTCCGCAACTACCTTTCCGCCGCGATGGCCAAGCTCGGCGCCGACACCCGGCACGCGGCCGCTCACCACGCCTGGCAGCAGGGCTGGATCTGAGCCTTTCAACTCCGGTACGCCTGCCTCACCTCCGGGATCGAGCGCCTACGCCGGCCGGGGCCGCGCGGTCACAGCGTCGCGGCCAGCTTCTGCAGCTCGGCGGACGCGTTGACGAGCACCGGTTCGCCGTGGCCGGGCAGGATCGCCTTGATGTCCATCGTCGCCAATTTCTTCACCGACGTGGCGGCTTTCGCCTCGTCGGTCGTGTACTGCGGGTCGGAGCCGGTCAGCGAGCCGCTGTTGGTGCGCAGCGCGTCGCCGGAGACGAGCACCCCGTTCGAGGGATCGAACACCGAGATGTGCCCGAGCGTGTGCCCCGGGGTGTCGATGATCTGCAAGCCTAACACCTCGTCACCCTGCTTCACCGGCTTGAGCCGGGCGTCGGTGATGATCGAGGCGACGTCCAGGACGCCCGCGTAGAACGAGGCCGTCACGACCTTGGACACCTCGTTGAGGCCACCCACGTGGTCGTCGTGCTGGTGGGTGAGGATCACGTGCTTGACGGCGGCCCAATTCTGCCCCGCCGCCTTGAGCCCCTCCTCGATGGATGCCTCGGAGCCGGGCGTGCCAAGGTCGACGACGGCGACCTCCTTGCCACGGACCAGCAGGTACGCGGAGACGTAGGACATGTCGACCCGTTTCCAGCCGCCGATGTCGGCGGGGCCGGGTGCCGGGGTGGACGAGGAGCCCGACGGGGAGTTCGGCGAGTCGTCCGCGCACCCCGCCAGGGTGTTGACCACGGCCACGCCGAGCACACCGGCTCCGGCCGTGAAGAACAGGCCGCGTCGGGTCAGTCTGACATCGCTCATGCCGCATTCTCCCCACACAGGCTGCACGGGAAGCCGTAGCCGCAACCACCGCCGCCGAAGTTCGCCAAGGTCTGATCGGTGGCGTCTTCCTGCCGTCGCCGTCGACGCTCGACGACGGTAGCACCGTTGCCGGCGTCACGTTCGATGTGACGCGAGCACCGGTGCACGCGCGGCTCCTGTCGCGGCAGACTGGCACCGTGGCGAACATCTTGATCACCGGTGCCTCGGACGGGCTGGGGCGGGCGCTGGCGAGCGAGCTGGCCGGGGCGGGGCACCAGCTCATCGTCCACGGCCGTGACCCCGGGCGGCTGGCCGGCGTCGCCCAGGAGACCGGCGCCGTGGCCATCCGCGCTGATCTGTCCTCCCTCGACGAGGTACGCGGGCTCGCGGCCCAGGTCGCCGACCACGCCGCCCGGCTCGACGTGCTGGTCAACAACGCCGGCGTGGGGTTCGGCGCGCCGGGTGCCGGCCGGGAACTGTCCCGCGACGGGTACGAGTTGCGCTTCGCGGTCAACTACCTGGCGCCGTACCTGCTGACCAGGCTGCTGCTGCCGGCGCTGCGCCGGTCCGGTTCCGCCCGGGTCGTCAACGTCGCGTCGGCCGGGCAGCGTCCGGTCGACCTCGATGACCTGATGATGCAACGGGAGTACGACGGGGTCGAGGCGTACCGAAGGTCCAAGCTGGCGCTGATCGCGCACACCTTCGACCTCGCCGACGAACTGGCCGGTACCGGCGTCACCGCCAACTGCCTGCACCCGGCCTCCCTGATGCCGACCACGATGGTGCGCGAGTCCCGCTACGGCACCATCGACTCGCTGGAGCAAGGGCTGCACGCGACGCTGCGCCTGGTCACCGACCCTGACCTCGACGGCGTGACCGGTCGATACTTCAACGGCACGCAACCCGCGCGGGCCCTTGACCAGGCTCACGACCAGGCGTTCCGCGCCCGGCTGCGGGAGCGCACCGAGGCGCTGCTGCTCGCACGGCAGTCACCGTGACCGGCACCACGGCCGCGATGGTGGCCGGGCCGATCTTGGAGGCTTTACGCGTCCAAGATCTCGTTGGGTACGCCGAGCAGCGTCCGGAACTCGGCCCACTCCTCGAACGGGAAGCTGTCGTGGTCGGCGTTGCGCCGCGAGTAGCAGGGGTACTCGCCGCCGAAGACCCAGCCGTGCTCCGGGCTGCGCCGCCACGCGTAGTCGTCCTCCGGCGCGGCCAGCAGTAGCCGCGCCGCCATGCGGTCGGCCTCCGCGTCCCGGAATACGCCCAGGCGGGTGAACATGCCCGCCATCAGCTGCCGCCCGGCGGCCAGCCGTTCCTCGTCGCCCGCGCCGTGCCCGACGAAGTGGGCCAACAGCAGCATCGCCAGCTCCGGCGGGATCGGCTGCCGGTCGGCGTCGGCGGCCATCCGCTGGACCACCGCCCCCACCTCCTCCCAGCGCAGGCACCACGGGGACCAGCGCGCCTGGTCCCAGTGGCCCAACTCGTGGAACAAATGGGTCTCGTAGTCGTCGCCGAGTGCGGCGTACTCGTCGTCGTCGCATTCGTCGAGCTCGTCGTTGTGCAACGTCTCCAGGCGCAGCTCGAACACGCTGACGTCGAAGAACAGCCGCAGGCGCAGCAGCCACGGGCTGCGGGCGGGCAAACCCAGCCGCACGTCGTCGCCGATCAGCTCGGCGATCCGCTCGCTCTCGCCGCTGAGGTCGAAGCCGTTCTCCTCGTCGAACAGGTAGCAGCGCCAGAACTCGGGCGTGCGCATGGTCTCGATCAATGTCTCGTACGGGCTGCCCGCCATGGACCCGGCTCCCTCCGCCACGACCTGCGAGGCTAGTACGACCCCACCAGCCGGCCGACACCAGCGGCCTCGCCTACGGGAGCTCGACGACTGCCTCGTGGTCATCTGCCGGGAGGTCGCCGTCGGTGACCGCGGTGACGGCCATGTCGACCAGGACCGCCGTTCCCGACAGCACCGTGCCGAAGGCCACGTCTGCCGCGTCGCGGCCGGTCGCCACGCGGACCAAGGACTGGCGCGGGGCGAGTCGGGTGGCGTCCCACACGAGCCATTCGTCGCCGAGCGCGGTCTCCGCGACCAGGTGAAAGTCCATCGGATCGAGGCCGGGCGCGTACACGGCGGCGACGCGTGCCGGTACGCCGACGGCACGGCACAGGGCGGCGGTGAGGTGGGCGTAGTCGCGGCACACCCCGCGCCCGGCCAGCAAGGTGTCGATCGCATCGGTCGTCGGGCCGGTCGCCGCCGCGTCGTACGTCAGCGAATGATGGACATCGGCGACGATCGCCCGGACGGTCGCGAGTTCGTCGGCGCGGCGGTAGCGGGCGGCGTAGCCACCGAGCCGGTCCGATGGGCAGTAGCGGCTTGGGCGCATCGCTACGATCCGGTCCAAACCCGTCGGTGCCGCGGGCCGCGGCGCCGGGCTCGGGCCGTTGCTGGTGTATGTGACGACCAACTGCCCGGGCCCGCAGGCCACCAGGTGCGTCCGCCCACCCAGCGGCCCGCCGGAGCCCGCCACCTCGGTGATTCCGACCGGGGTGCCGTCGAGCGTCGCGTCCAGCGCTTCGCCGCCGGCCCGGCCCGCCGCCGCGATCTGCCACGCGATCACCGCCGGAGCCGCGATGTCGTACGTCAGCGTCGCCCCCACGCCCGGTACCCACATGCGCCCATTGTCACCGTCCGACGTTTCCGATCGGCACGCTGTGACACCCAAAAAATGACCGCTCGTCAGACCGGGCGGGGCGAAGGGTCGACGGTCAGGGCCAGGATGGCGACGTCGTCACTTCGGGGCGTGGGTCCGACGTCGGCACCGAGGATGTGCTCGACCAACGCCTCCGGGTCGTCGGTGGGCGCCGCGCCAACCGCTTCGCACAGGTCGGCAAGTCCCTGGTCCACGGTGTACCGGCGGTCCTCGATCAGCCCGTCGGTGTAGAGCACCAGACTGCAACCGGGCGGCAGCGCGAACACGTGGTCGGTGTATTCCGCGTGTCGGATGCCCAGGGGCGGCCCGACCCGCAACGGCAGCGGGCGGGCCACGCCGTCGGCCCGCAGGAGCGGGGGCGGGTGTCCGGCAAGGACGGCGGTGGCGGTGCCGCCCTGCAGGTCCAGCTCGAGGTAGCAGCACGTCGCCATGGCGTGCGGCTCGTACCGGGCCAGGTGGGCGCTCGCGCGGCGCAGGACCTCGGCCGGGTGGTAGCCGTCGGCGGCGTACGCGCGCAGGGCGCTGCGCAGCTGGCCCATGACGGCCGCGGCCTGCGGGCTGTGCCCGGCGACGTCACCGATGACTATCACGGCCCGCCGTGGGGCGATCTGGATCACGTCGTACCAGTCCCCGCCGACCTCGGCGCCCTCGGTCCACGGCAGGTAGCGCACCGCGTGCCGGGCGCCCGGCAGGGTGGGCAGCACGGCGGGCAGCAACGCCCGTTGCAGGTCGGCGGCGATCGACATCTGCGCCCGGTACAGCAGGGCACGCTGCAGGGCCTGGGCGGCCAACCGGCTGAACGCGGTCAGGTTCGCGCGTTCGGCCGGGTCGAACTCGCGGGGTTCCCGGTAGCCGATCACCAGCGTGCCGAGCACCTGCCCGGCGGTGCTCAGCGGCAGGAACGCCCAGGCTGCTCGGCTGCCGCCGGACACCGCGACCGCGGGGTCGGGCTGCGCCGCCGCGAACTCCTGCGGCGAGCAAAGGTATCGGGCGTCTCCGGTGGCCGCGACCGCGGTCGCCGGGTACGGGTGCGACATCGGAAGTGCCCGCAGCTGCTCGACCACGTGCTGCTCGTACCCGGCGTGATAGTGCAGCACGAGCCGGTCGTTGTCGATGAGCAGCACGGCCAGGCCGTGACCACCGGCGGAGGGCCGCAGCACCGTGCCCATCGCCTGGTACACCTCGTCCGGCGTGCTGGCCGCCGCGAGCGCGGCGGTCACCGTCTGCAACGCGCTGGTACGCTCCGCCGCTGCCTGCGCCTGCGCGGCGGTGTGTCGCAGTTCCCGTTCGCGGTCGACCTGTTCGGTGATGTCCCGGTACGACACCGCGACGTATCCGGCGTCGATCGAGACCGCCTTGAGCTCCCAGACCTGCGCCATGTCCGGCGCGACGAGCTGATCGTGCCACGGTTCCCCCGTCTGCGCGACGGTCACGAGATTCGCCAGCAGGGCGGCCTCCGCGGCGTTGCCGGCCGGGTCGCCGATCCGCTTGCCGACGAGGTCCTCCACGCTGCGCCCGGCCAGCTTGGCGCCGATCTGGTTGACGTACTCCTGAACGAAGTCGACGACCTGGCCGGTGTCGTCGCGGACCGGGCGCAGCAGGGCGAACCCGTCGAACGCGGCGTCGAGCGCGTCGTACAGCCGGGTTCCGCCGTCGGTCTGCGACCCCATAGTCAACTTGCTCAGGTCGACGAACCGGGCCACGAACCCGTCGCCGAAGGGCACCAGCCGGATCTCGAAATGCCCGGCCAGGCTGGCCCGGTCGTAGTACACCGTGCGGGCTTCGGGCACCCGCTCCTGCACCACCCGCCGGTACAGCGACAGCGTGCCGTCGGTCACCGTCTCCGGCCACAACTGCCGATAGGTACGCCCGAGCAGCTGCTCCGGCGGCCGCTGCAGGAACCGGCAACCCGCCTCGTTCAGGTACACCAGCCGGAAATCGACGATCTCCCCGTCCTCGCCCCGGATCGCCGTTGCCAGCGCGCAGCCGTGCGGATCAGCGTCCAGCAAGGCGAACAGCTCACCCTGCGACGGCTGCCCGGGCTGCCCGCGGCGGGCCATCAACCCGCCTCGCCCCCGCCGGCGCCGGGGAAGCGCGACCGGATCGTCACAGGCCCCGCTCCGGCGTTGCCCCGATGCCTGGTCGCAGTCATACCGCAATGGTGACCACTCATGCGGGCCGCGGAAAGCCACCGGACGGTTCGTTGCTCAACTGCAAGCATCCGGCCCGGCGCCGCCCTGGGCCGGACCGTTGTCGTCCAGCCCCGCCGTCACCGCGATAGCCATGGCGACGGCGGGCGAGTCGTTGCGCAGGATCCTGGTGTGGTTGCTCGCGACCTTGGCGCTCACCGTGAGGTTCGGGTTACGAGCGAGGATCGGGTCGAGCACCTTTCGTCCTTCCTCCATTTCGCCGTCCCTGGTGCCGAGGCTGTCGCCGGTGGCCAGGACGAACCGCACCGGGCAGGTCAGTCGGTCGAGGACCGGCACGCTGGCGGCGCCGATCTCGTTGAGCTCGATGTTGACGTCGGCGTGCTGGTCGGCGCTCATCCGCGCGGCCAGGCGCAGCCGGGCGGCGATCGGCAGGAACAACCGCATCCGCCGGAACAGCTTGCGGATGCGCGCGTGACCGTCCTCGCCGGTCAGGCCGACCGGGAAGGCGTCCACGCACACCACGCCCAGCACCCGCTCGGGGTTCCGGTCGGCCCAGTGCCAGGCCAGGACGCCGCCGTAGGACCAGCCGACCAGCAGTGCCCGGTCCACGCCGCGGGCCGTCAGCACGGCATCGACATCCCGCAGGCAGGCCTCGAACGAGTAGTCCGCGGAGCGCCCCGACCTGCCGCGGGCGCGCTCGTCGTAGGTGATGTGCCGGTAGGCGTCGCCCAGGCCGGCGATGACCCGCCGCCAATGCGACTGATCGGCGTAGGCACCGTTGAGGTAGAGCACGGGAACGCCGCGGCCGCCAGTGTCGGCCACATACAGTGTGGTGTCGTCGACCGGCACCTTGCCGGTCCAGACGGAATCTTTGACAGTCACCGTCGCCCTCACTTCTCGTCCGTGCCGGGCTTTGCGCCGAGGGACTCCTGATAGATGTCCGCGTACGTGCGGGAGTCCTTGATCAGGCCGTCGGCGAAGGCGGCGACGTCGGTGCCGATGAGCTCGGTGACGCTCTTGCCGGAGGCGGCGCCCTCGGTGAAGAAGTCGACGATGCCGGAGAGCAGGGTGCCGTCGGCCAGGTCGACCGGCCCGACCTTGAACAGATACCGCTGCATTTCCTGGTAGACGATCTGGTAGTCCGGCGGGAGTGCCTTGACCCGGGCCAGGTGTGCCCGCCACTGCCTCTTGCCCTCGATGATGTCCTGGATGCCCATGTCAGCCTCCCAGCCGGGCCAGTTTGCGGGCGACGTTGCGGTTCAATTGCTCGCGCCACCGGTCGCGGTAGGTCCGGGCGCCCGCCCCGCCGGCCAGCGCCGCGCAGAAGCCCGGGATGTCATCGCCGAGCACCTCGACGACGCTCTGCCCGTCCGCCGAGGCCTCCTCGAGCAGTCCCAGGGCGGCGTCGACGATCGGGGTCAGGTTGCGACCGGTGAAATCCCCGTACGGGAAGAGGTTGCTCTTGATCTGCTCCCAGGCCTCGCGGTGGTCGGCCGGCAGCGCCTGGGCCCGGGCTTCGAAGGCTTTCCAGTCCCTGGTGAGATCGCTGCCGGTGATGGTCGCCCAGAAGTTCATCGGCCGCCCTCCTTGAGCTTGTCGATGCGGGATGAGACGTATTGCCATTTCGCCCAGAACGTCGCGAGTTCCCTGCGCCCGGCGTCGTTGAGTGCGTAGAACTTGCGCGGCGGGCCCACCTCGGACGGTCGTTTCGTCACCTGGACCAGGCCGTTGCGCTCCAGCCGCAGCAGGATGGTGTAGACCGTTCCCTCGATGACGTCGGCGAAGCCGAGCTCGTTGAGCCGGCGGGTGATGGCGTACCCGTAGGTCTCCTCGCCGGCGATGATCTCGAGCACGCAGCCCTCGAGCGTGCCCTTCAGCATCTCTGTCAGGTCCTCCATCGCGGCTCCTCCCGAGCGGCAGTACCTCGTACCACCGAGTACCACTATACGGTATCACCGAGTACCGGCCACCGGAGCCGCACAAGCAGGCCGATGCTGAAGGATCGCTGAAGACCGGCGACGTTCGTCGGTGTCCGGGTCATCTGCCGTATGCCGGCGACGGCTCGGCTGTTCACCATCGGCTCATAGACAGGCGGCACAGGTTCGCGGATCTCGAGAAAGGATCCCGAGATGATCCGTTCCGCCGTCGGCTTCGTCGCCGTGCTGGGTCTGCTGGCCGCCACACCGGCCGATGCCGCGCCCGCCGGTGCGCATCCGTCGCATTCGTCGCACGTGCTGCTGCTCTCCGTCGACGGCCTGCACCAGCAGGACCTCGACTGGTACGTGCAGCACCATCCGCACTCGACGCTCGCCGCGCTCACCGCGTCCGGCACCGGCTACCGCAACGCGGCCACGCCGTACCCGTCCGACTCGTTCCCCGGCATGCTGGCCCAGGTCACCGGCGGTAACCCGGGTACCACCGGCGTCTACTACGACGACACCTGGAACGCGGCGCTGCTGCCCGCCGGGACGAGCAAGTGCGCCGGGGCGAAACCGGGCGCCGAGGTCGACTACGCCGAGCCGGCCGACCGGGACCCGACCCGGCTCGACGCCGGACAGGGCCTGGCCGGGCTGCCCGGCTCCATCCTCGCCATGACCGGCTCGCCCGAGCAGGTCATCGACCCGGCGCAACTGCCGGTCGACCCGGCCACCTGCGCCCCGGTCTACCCGCACCAGTACCTCAAGGTGAACACGGTCTTCGAGGTCGCCCGCCGGCACGGGCTGGTGACCGCCTGGTCCGACAAGCACCCCGCGTACGACATCCTGCAGGGTCCGTCCGGCGCGGGCATCCAGGACCTGTTCACGCCGGAGGTGAACAGCACCGCCGACGCCGCCGGCGACGACTGGACCAAGGTCAACCGCCTGACCCAGCAGTACGACGGCTACAAGGTGCAGGCCGTGCTCAACCAGATCGACGGGTACGACCACAGCCGCTCGATCAAACTGGGCACGCCCGCGGTGTTCGGGATGAACTTCCAGACCGTCTCGACCGCGCAGAAGCTGCCGACCTCGGACGGGCAGGCCGGCGGCTACCTGGCCGACGGGCGCACGCCCGGGCCGGTGCTCTCCGCGGCGCTCGACTTCGTGGACGCCCAGATCGGCCGGTTCACCGCCGAACTCGCCCGGCAGCACCTGACCGGCCGCACCACGATCATCGTGTCGGCCAAGCACGGCCAGTCCCCCACCGACCCGGCCCAGCTGACCCGGATCGACGACGGCGCGATCCTGGACGCGCTGAACGCGGCCTGGACCGCGGCCGGTCACACCGGCGACCTGGTCGCGTTCTCGGTCGACGACGACACGATGCTGATCTGGCTGACCGACCGGTCCCCCGCCGCCACCGCCTTCGCGCAAGGCTTCCTGCTGCACCACGACGGCACCGGCAACGACATCACCGGCACTGCCCGGCCGTACACCGCGTCCGGTCTTTCCCGGGTGTACGCCGGCGCGGCCGCCGCCGCGTTCATCGGGGTCCGCCCCGGCGACGCGCGGGTGCCCGACCTGATCGGCATCGCCCAGCCGGGCGTGGTCTACACCGCGAAGAAGTCGAAGATCGCCGAGCACGGCGGTGACGCGCCGGCCGACCGGCACGTGCCGATCGTGGTCTCCGGCCCCGGCACCGCCCGGGACACGGTGGACACGCCGGTCGAGACCACCCAGATCGCGCCGACCATCCTGCGCCTGCTCGGCCTCGACCCGCGCGAGCTGGACGCCGTCCGCATCCAGCACACCGCCCCGCTCCCCGGCTGAATGGACGGTGACAGTCGCGGCTACGGGCCACTGAGTTGGAGAGCGGTGTCCGGCCACGGGCCGGCCCGTCGAAAGCCGGTGTGCCGTCGGGACGCCGCGTCAGGCCGGCAGGGCCGGCTCGGGCGCGTCGTTGCCGCGCACCGCCAGGTAGGCGATCAGCGCGACGATGACCACGGCCCAGGCGACGGTCACCGGCCCGGTCCCCCAGCCGAGCCCGCCGCGCGACACCGGCACGCCCATCCAGTCGGCGAACGACGCCCCGAGCGGCCGGGTGATCACGTACGCCGTCCAGAACGCCGCCACCGCATTCATCGACCGCGCCCGGAACGCCAGCCCCGGCACCACGATCGCCGCCGCGAACACGAACCCGGACACCAGATAGCCCCACCCGAAAGTGGTGGCGGTCAGATCGCCGGCCGCCGTGCCGAGCGCGAACGTCACCAGCACGGTCGCCCAATAGAACAACTCCGGCCGCCCGCGGGTCACGGTGTGGATGGACAGCGTGCGCTCGCTGAGATACCACAGGCCCAGCACCGCGACCAGCGCCACCGCGAAGAAAGTCGTCGAGACCGTGTACGGGATGCCCAGCCCCACATGCAGCACATCGGCCGCCATCGTCCCGAACACGCTGACCATGACCACCGCGAACCAGTACAGCCCGGTCGAGTACGAGCGGGCCCGCACCTGCACGACCAGCGCCCCGGCCAGCACCAGCCCGGCCGCACCGACCGCCACCTCCGGCGCGATCGTCCGGGCCAGGTAATCCGAGGCGGTCTCCCCCATCCCTGTGGTCAGCACCTTGATGATCCAGAACAGGGCGGTCACCGGCGGCACCTTCACCGCGAGCGCCGCAGGGTCGAGAGGCCGGATCCGTTCATTGACAGTCACGGCGCGACAGGCTCTCGGCCCGACCCTGAAAAAGCGCTGAACGCACCCTCGATCGGGGGTAACGCCCGGCGTTTTCATGCTTTCCTCAGGCGCCGGTCGATAGCTTTCGCCGCCGTGACGTCATTGCAGTGGCCCGCGCCGACCGGCCATGCTTGGAGAAATCGGATGAAACCGTGCGCGGCCGCCATCGTGGTCGCCGCGGTGGTCGTCACCACGGCCTGGGAGCTCGGCCCGCCGGAACCGACGCCGTCGGCCGGCGTCTCGGCACCGGCGCCGGAAACCGGCCGCAAGGTCATGGTCATCGCCGAGGAGAACCACGGGTACCACGACATCATCGGCGACCCGCACGCCCCGTACCTGAACAGGCTGGCCGCCAGGTACGGCATCGCCACCAACTACGACGCCGGCTATCCGGCGCGCTGTCCCTCGCTCGCCGCGTACATCCTGATGACCAGCGGCACCACGGCCGGCATCTGCGACGACAAGGACCCCAAGTTCCACCCGCTGACCGGCGACAACGTGTTCCACCAGCTCAGCGCCGCGGGCCGGCAGTGGCGGGCCTACGCCGAGTCGTCGCCCGGCGGCTGCGCCCTGAGGAGCAAACACACCTATCTCGTACGCCACGTGCCGCCGACCTACTTCCGCGACACCCGCGCCGACTGCCGCCGGTGGGCCGTCCCGCTCGGCACGCCCACCGGCGGCGCCCTGCACCATGACGTGGTCAACGGCGTCCTGCCCGCCTACGCCTTTGTCAGCCCGAACGCCTGCCACGACATGCACGGCGCTCCCAGCTGCCCCACCGAGCTCACCGCGGCCGGCGACCATTGGCTGCGGACCTGGTTGCCGCACATCGTCGCGGGCCCCGATTACCGCGCGGGCCGGCTCACCATCATCATCACCTGGGACGAGGGCACCTCCACCAGCAATCACATTCCCACCATCGTGGTCGCCCCTTCGGTGAAACACGTCCGCACCGCTCAACGACTGACCCATTGCTCCACCCTGCGTTTCACCGAGGAACAATTGCGCCTGCCGCTGCTGCGCTGCGCCGCCGGCGCGACCTCGCTCGCGTCCGCCTTCGGCATCCGACGCCGGCCTCGCGGAGCTCTAGCACGCTGAGATTGCTGCTCCGAGCTTTTGTGCGGATGTCGCCCGCACGAGTGTTTCAGCGGAACTTAAGGCTGGCTGATCGAGTATTGGCGGCCGTGACACCCGCCTGAGAACGGCCGGGGAATCAGTTCCGTCGCATTCTTCCCGAGATTTCTTAAGGAGAAATAATGTCGGTGACTTATGCCACCGCAGAACGCTCGCGTGTCTGGTTGACCAAAGTTCCGGCGATCACCGCCACATTCTGGGTAATCAAGGTCTTGTCCACGACAATCGGCGAGACATTCTCCGATTATCTGGCCGTGAACGCCGGCCTCGGACCGCTGGTCACCGATGCCCTCATGGCCGGCGTGCTCACCACCGCGCTGGTCGTCCAGTTCCGCACCCGCGCGTACACGCCCTGGACCTACTGGCTGTGCGTCGTACTCGTGAGCATCGTCGGCACCCAGATCACCGACTTCTGCACCGACACGCTTCAGATCAGCCTCTACCTGAGCACCGCGGTCTTCGCCGTCGTCCTCGCTGTCGTCTTCGTCGTCTGGCACCGGCAGGAGCACACGCTCGCGATCACCTCGATCGACACCCGGCGCCGGGAGGGCTTCTACTGGGGCGCCATCCTCACCACGTTCGCGCTCGGCACCGCCGCGGGCGATCTGGCCACCGAGGCGCTGAGTCTCGGCTTCCGGAACGGGGTGCTGATCTTCGGCGGGCTCATCCTGGCCACCTGGATCGCGTACCAGGCCGGCGCCGGGCAGGTTCTGACATTCTGGATCGCGTACGTGCTCACCCGGCCGCTCGGCGCCTCGATGGGCGACCTGCTCACCCAGGACAAACAGTTCGGCGGCCTCGCCCTGGGCGCCAGCGCGACCAGCATCCTGTTCTTCGCCGTCATCATCGTCCTGGTCACTCGCGAGCAACTGCTGGTCAACCGGCACGGGGTCGCCGAAAAGGGCGCGGGCCCCGCCGGCGGGCATCGAGCCGACCTTGCCTGGGCAGGCGCCGGGCTCGCGGTGGTCGCCGCATTGGGCCTAGGGCTCAGCGCCACGCACTCCGCCGCGTCCGGAAACAGTTCACTGACCGTCGCCGACCTGGCGATGCCCGCGGCAGGCCAACCCGCCGGAGAGGCACCCGGGGCGGCGCCCGCGCGGAAGGTTCATCCGACCACCCGGCTCGGCGACCTCACCTCCTTCGCCGCCATCGGGAACGACGTCGAGGTCAAGGTCGCCAAGAACGACCTGTCCGGCGGCAAGGCCCGGATCAAAGACCTCGAGGTGGCCTGGGACGACGCCGAGGCCGGACTCAAACCCCGCGACCCCGCCAAGTGGCACCAGCTCGACGGCGAGATCGACGACGCCCTGTCCGCCCTGCGCGCGGGCCGCCCCAGCCAGTCCGACTGCTCGTCGACGCTCACCACGCTGATCACCACCCTGAACAAGTACGACGGCATCTGACCGGCCTCGGTAAGCCGGAGACCTCGGGGTAGCGGTGCTGGGCGCACCGCTACCCCGGGCGAGCCCTGCAACTTTAGTCCTATTCATACCTTTCAGGGTCTTCAGCGCGCTCTTATCCCTGTCCGCCTAGCATCCGCCACATGCACCGTCGTGATGCTCTTCGCACGGTCACCGCCCCACCGCCGGCCGGCCTGCGCGCCCGCCTCCGCCCGGTCATCGCCACAGAACCGTTCGCGTCCGTGGCCGTCACCGCGCTGATGCTGCTCGCCGGCTGCAGCTCGGTCCCGGCTCCGGCCGAACTCCGCACCTCTTTGCCCGCGCCGGCGCCGTCCGCGGCGGCCGTTCGGAGCCTGCTGCCGGGGATGCCGCCGCCGGTCGATCCGGCCGATGTCTACGCCGCCGACCGCCCCGGGCACTTCGCGGCCGCCGCCGCGCGCGCCCGGCCGCTGGTCTACGTCCCCAACTACGGCAGCGACACCGTCTCCGTGATCGACCCCCGGACGTACCGGGTGATCCGCACCGTGCCGGGCGGGCACGGCCCGCAGCACGTGGTGCCCTCCTGGGATCTGCGCACGCTGTGGGTCAACGACAACACCGGCAACACGCTGATCCCGATCGACCCGGTCACCAGCAGGTTCGGCAAGCCGGTTCCGGTCGGCGACCCGTACAACCTCTACTTCACGCCCGACGGCCGGTTCGCGATGGTGATGGCCGAATCGCGCCAGGCGATCGTGTTCAGCGACCCGCACACCATGGCGCCCCGGCACGTGCTTTCCGTGGGCTGCGGCGGGGTGAACCACGCCGACTTCTCGGCCGACGGCCGATACTTCATCGCGACCTGCGAGTTCACCGGCGACCTCGTCAAGGTCGACACCGCCGCCCAGCGCGTCGTCGGCCGACTGCACCTGCCCGGGCACGCCATGCCCCAGGACATCAAAATCTCGCCGGACGGACAGACCTGGTACGTGGCCGACATGCAGACCAGCGGCCTGTGGGTCGTCGACGGCGACCGGATGACGGTCCGCACCTTCGTGCCCACCGGCGACGGCGCCCACGGGCTGTACCCCAGCCGCGACTCCCGCTACCTCTACATCGCCAACCGCGGCGCGGGCAGCGTGTCCGTCCTGGACTTCCGGACCGGCCGGCTGGTGGCCACCTGGCAGTTGCCCGGCCACGCCAGCCCCGACATGGGCGGCGTCTCCGCCGACGGCCGCGTCCTGTGGCTCTCCGGCCGCTACGACCGCGAGGTCTACGCCATCGACACCACGACCGGCCGCCTCGTCGCCCGCATCCCGGTCGGCACCGAGCCACACGGCCTCTGCGTCTGGCCCCAGCCGGGCCGCTACTCGCTGGGCCACACCGGAATCCTTCGCTGACCAGCCTCAGTGCGGCCGTGTCACTCGTCCCGCTCGATCGGCCCTGGTGGGGTCGCCGGTAATTCCATGCTCGGCGAGCGGGCCCACCTCCAGACCGCGGGCGCGGCAGGTGGTGAGGATCGCGGGCAGCGCGCCGAGCATGGCCAGCCAGCATTTCGGCGCGGCCGCGTGGTCGCTGTCGTGCAGCAGGATCGTCCCGCCGCCCTCGAGGGTGCGCAGCACGCTGCGGTAGACCGAGTCGGGTGTGCAGGCCCGCGTCCAGTCCCGGCCCCAGGCGGTCCACAGCACCGGGCGCAGGCCGAGCCGGCGGGCCTCCAGCAGGGCGGCCGCGTTCGCCATCCCGTACGGCGGGCGCCACCAAAGCGGCCTCGCCCCGGTCACCGCGGTGATCGCCGCGGTGGCCCGGCCGATGTCGTGCCGGGTAGCGGCCGGGCCGTGCCGCAGCAGCAGGCGGTGCTCGTAGCCGTGCACCCCGACCTCGTTCCCGGCGTCCACGATCTGCCGGGCCACCTCGGGCAGTTGTTCGGCCATCCGGCCGAGCAGGAAGAAGGTGGCCCGCACCCCGGCCCGCGCGAGCAGGTCCAGCAGCTCGGGGGTGGCGTCCGGATGCGGCCCGTCGTCGAAGGTGAGCGCGACGTGCCGGGGGTCGCCAACACCGGCCAGGCGGGGAAGCAACCGCCGGCGCAGCGGGCCGATCGCGGCGACCGACGGGAACGGATGGCCGGCCGTGGCCACGGCGGCCCTGGTGAGCTGCCGGGCGTACGCCTGCTTGATGGTCTTTCCCCAGCCCGCCGGCAGCAGGTCCAGGTAGTCGACACGCCGGACGGGGGAAGGACTGTCCATGGCGGAGAGGCTGGTGATTGCGTGCTGAGGAATCGCTGAAGGCCATCAAGGTCGGCCTCCGCGTGCTCTCGGTCGTGCCGATCGGCATCGAACTGGCGCGGGCCCGCGGGGTCGGCTCGCAGCGTCGTCAGGCCGTGTCAGCACTCAGGACGTCGGCTACCGGCCGCCGTGCTCCGAGGCCGGCCGGTATCGCCGTGCAGATCGCTACCGCGAGCACCGAGCCGATCAAGACCCCGGCCAGGCCGGCCGGCGGAGGCATGGTGATCGATGTCTGAGTCACCAGGCGATAGACGGCCAGCCCGGCCGGCACCCCGAGCAGCGCGCCGAGCCCGGCCGGGACGACCTGAGCCGCCGACAACCCGCCGGTCACCTGGCTGGGCGTGGCCCCGAACGCGCGGGCCAAGGCCGACGCCGGACGGGCGTCAGCGACCGTGGCCCAGGTCAGGAAGACCGTGTTGACCGCGGCCAGTACCAGCAACATCACCGTGATGGTGGTGGTGACCTGGGTCAGCCGCTCGGTCCGCGGGTTGTGCAGGCCGCCGCCGTCGCGGGCGGCGACGGTGGCGCTGGTCAGGATCGCGACCAGGCCGGTGACGGTGACCGCGCTGCTCAGCACCGACAGCACGGCCCGGCCCGGACGGCGGCCGATCAGGCGCAGCCCGAGCAGCAGAGCAACGGGCATCCGGGCGGACAGCGCGATCAGCCCGCCGGTGCGGCGAGGCGTGCGGGCGGGCGCCTCGAGCGCGGTGACAGTCGCGGATCGGGCCGCCCGCAGCGCCGGGATCAAGGTCGCGGTGAGCGCGACGAGCAGGGCCGCCGCGATCACGGTGGCGACGGTCGAGCCGGTCAGTGTGGCGGGGCCGGGCGTGCCGAGCAGCCCGGCGCCGGGGCCGGTGAAGCGGCCGGCCAGCAGCCGCCCGGTGACGAGTCCGGCGACGGCGGCGAGCAGGGCCAGGGCGAGATGCTCGACGAGCAGCACGGTGGCGATCAGGCCCGGTGTTGCGCCGACCGCCTTGAGCAGGCCGACCCGGCGGGTCTGTTCCAGGGTGCGGCGGCCGGCGAGCACGGTCAGCCCGGCGATCGCGAGCAGCGCGAGCAGGACCGCGCCGACCTGCAGGGCGGCCTGGGCGGAGCGGGTGACGCCGGCGTCGGCGTCGCGGATCTGCTGCCAGGCGAGCAGGAACGGGCCGCCGGTGCCGGGTCCGGGCAGGGTGCCGTGGGCCGCGGCGAACGCGGGCGCCGCCGCCGGGTCGGCCAGGCGCAGGTCGAGCAGGTAGACGACGGCCGGGGTGGTGCGCTCGTGCACCGTCGCCAGGTCGGCCGGGGTCAGCCAGACCAGCCCGAGGTCGAAGGCGTGCGGGCCCGGTGCGACCCCGGCGAAGCAGAGCAGGTGACACAGGCTGCTCGGGTACGCCGGCAGGGCCGCGCTCACCGCCGTACCGCCGACCCGGAAGGACCGGCCACCGAGCGTGACCTGATCGCCCACCCGGGCGCCGAGAGCGTCGGCGAAGCCGCGCTCGAGCACCACCGAGCCGGCGCCGACCCAGGCGCCCGAGGTCAGCTTCGGCCGGTCGATCGGGTCGCCGCCCGGGTCGCGGCCCAGCGCCTGCACGGTCGCGGTGTGTCCGCCGAGGGCCAGGGTGGTGTGTGCCAAGGGCATCATCGGGCCGTGGGCGCGCACGCCGGGCAGGCGGGTGATCGTGTCGACGCTCGCGGTGGTCGGTGGCGTGCCGTTCTCGCTCAGGAAGCCCGCGACGGCGTCGGGTCCCGCGGTCATGGCCCGGGTCTGTTCGTACGGATGGTCGGTGACGCCGTGCAGGGCGAGCCCGATCGTGAGGGTGGCGGCGGCCACGGCCAGCACCACCAGCGCCAGGATCGCCTCGACCGGGCGGCGGCGCAGGTCACGCCGGGCGAGCCGCAGCACGAGCAGGTATCGGCCCATCACGCCGCCTCGGCGAGCAGGGTCTGGTCGACCAGGGCACCGTCGCGCATCGAGAGGATCCGGTCGGCGATGCCGGCGATCCGGGCGTCGTGGGTGACGATGACCAGGGTCTGGCCGGTCCGGTGCAGCCGGTCGAACAGCCGCAGGATCTCGGTGGTCGCGGCGCTGTCGAGGTTGCCGGTCGGCTCGTCGGCCAGCACCACCAGCGGCTCGGCGCACAACGCCCGGGCGACTGCCACCCGCTGGCGCTGCCCGCCGGACAGCGCCGACGGCAGGTGCCCGGCGCGGTCGGCCAGGCCTGTCCGGTCGAGCAGCTCGAGCGCCGCAGTGCGGGCCGCACGCGGCGAGCGGCCCGCCAGCAAGGCCGGCATCTCGACGTTCTCCACCGCGGTGAGCTCGGGCATCAGATGAAACGCCTGGAAAACGAAACCGATCCGATCACGTCGCAGCCGGGCCAGCCCCCGCTCGCTCATCGTGTCGACCCGACGGCCGCCCAGCTCGATCTCGCCGCCGGTCGGCCGTTGCAGGCCGCCGAGCAGATGCAGCAGGGTCGACTTGCCGCAGCCGCTCGGGCCCATCACCGCCACGGTCTCGCCGGCGGCGATCTCGAGGTCGATGTCGTCGACCGCACGGACCCGGCCCGCGCCCGTACCGAATTCCTTGCGCACCTTCCGGGTACGCAGCACCGCATCGCTCATGATCTGTCCCCTCGGGTCGTCCAGGCTTGTTCGCACGCGTCCAGCCACTTCAGGTCGGCTTCCAACCGCAACACCTGGCCCTCCAGCAGCAGCTCGGCCGGCGAACCGGGCGGCTCCGCCAAGGCGGCCCGTTGCGCGTCGCGCAGCCGGCGCAGCAACTCCCGGCGCTGCGCGTCGATCAACGCGACCGGGTCGGCCAGGCGCGCCGCCGCAGCCGCGGAAAGCTTGAGATGAAAGTCGGTAGGCGCCGGCCGGGGCCACGCCACCTCGCTCAGCCACTCGCCGACCCGCTGCTGCCCCGCAGATGTCAGGGCGTACACCTTGCGGTCGCGGCCCTCACCGTCGCCGGCCGGTTCCCAGGTGACCAGGCCTGCCTTCGCCAGCCTGGTCAGGGTCACGTAGATCTGCCCGTCGTTGAGTGACTCACCGAGCGGGCCGAGCGCATCGCGCAACCGGCTGCGCAGTTGATAGCCATGCGACGGCTCCTTGGCCAGCAGGGCCAGCACCACGTCCTGCATCGCACCTCCACCGATAACCGTTACCTGTCAGATAACCGTTAGAGGTACGGCGCCGTCAATCAGGGGCATCCCTGATGCGAATCACCTTGCAGCGTCAGCGCACCTCGGGGCGGTGCAGCGAACCGCGGGCGACCAACTCGATCGTGACCGCGACCGCGATCGCCTCCACGGCGAGCAGGGCCACCAGGACCATCAGCTGAGTGGCACCGGCTTGAACGGCGGAGCCACCGCCGAGCAGCACCCCCACGAAGGCGCCGGGCAGGGTGACCAGGCCCACCGTCCTGGTCTGGTCGAGCGCCGGAACGAGCGCCTGGCCCGCGGTCGGCCGGCACACCTCGAGCGCAGCGTCGCGCGGCAGGAAACCGAGGGCGAGAGCCGCCTCGTACTCGCCGAAGCGGCCGTGCAGCTCGTCGAGAGCGCGGCGACCGGCCAACGAGGTCGCGGTCATGGCGCCACCGATCAGGATGCCGGCGATCGGCAGCACGGCCACCTCGGATATCGGCACCGTTCCCGCGACGACGATCAGAGTGCCGGCGGGCAGGGCCCCCGCGACGATCGGAAGGATGGTGAACCGCACGAGGCTCCAGGAACCGATCCGGCGGCCCGAGGTGGCGGCGGCAACGAGCACCATCAAGGTGATGAACGCCGCCGTGGCCCACCACGACCGCAACACCGCGGCGATCAACAGCGACACCGCACCGAGCTGCACGACCGCTCGCAGCGACGCGGAGACGACGGCGCGTCCTACGCCCAACCGGCCGACCGCAGCCGCGGCGACGGCGAGCATCATCAGCGCCGCCAGCACGACGACCAGGACCGGGCCGATCGAAACCGCTGCTTGGTTCACCTCGACCGCCCCTGCCGTCCGACGCCTTGGCAGGCGCCAGGCTATCGGGAGGGCCAGGTGGAAGGTGCGGCTACCGGCTCGATGCACCAAACACCGAGCGAGGCCGGTCAGGCGATCTTCACGTTGAACAGCGGGTTGGCGGCCAGCTTGCGGAACGCGGCCAGGCTGGTCGCGGAGCTGTCGATGCTGATGTCGCGGTCGCCGAAGGCGTCCTTCTTGGTGTCGAAATAGACGATCGCCTTGACGGCGGGCCGCTTGGCCAGCTCCGGCAGCACGCTGTTGAACTGGGCGGACTTGTCGGTCACCCGGCCGACCCGGTGGTAGGCGCCCCACTCCGCAACCATGATCGGCTTGCTGGGGTGCTTCGTCGTGGCCCAGTCGTACCAGCCCTGCCCGCCGTTCTTCGCCTTACGGTCAAGCAGGTCGGCGAACTTGCCGTAGTGGTAGTAGCCCTTCTCCGCCGAGACGTAGGAGTCCAGGCCGACCCAGTCGACGACGTCGTCGCCGGGGTACAGGTCCTTCCACCACGACTGCGCCATCCACCGCTCGTTGCCCATGTACGCGACCACGTTGATCGCGTTGTGCACGCCCTTGGCGTGCAGGCGCTGGATGACGTGCCGGTAGGAAGCGGCGAAGTCCTTCGCGGTCATCCCGGAGCCGGCCTTCGGGTTGACGTCGTCCTCGGGCTCGTGGTTGAGCACCAGGAAGAACTTCTGGTTCGGGTAGGCCGACTTGAGGTGAGCGGCGAACTTGTCGATCCGCCCGTCGAGCTTCCCGGCGGCGACGTTGGCCCAGGTGGAGCCGTACTCGACACGCCAGTTGAGCAGCAGCACCCGCGGGTGCTTCGGGTCGCGGGTCATCGCGATCTCCGCCGGGGTGGGGAACACCTCGTCACCCTTGTGGTACGTGTGGTAGATGGTCGAGGTGCGGCCGGACAGCTTCTCCCAGGTCTTCAGCTCCTGATCCCGGGGCAGCGGGCTGAACCCGCCGGCGGCAGCTCCCCACAGCACCCCGCAGGACGGCACGAGCTTGTCGTCGGTCACGCACTGCTTCGCGGGCTTCGCCGGGGCGGCGCCGGCGGCGTTGGTGGCGACCAGCGCGACAGACGTGCCGGCCAGCACCGCGCCGAGCGTGGCCACGACCTTGTTCACCCTACGTCCCACAACGACCACTCCCCCGAGTCGGCCGGCCCACGTCGGCCGGTCACGTGAAGAAGTTCGGGATCGTGTGGTGCGCCCGCCGGTGCCGCACGGGTGCCGACCGGTTGCGGTCGACCGGAACCCTTCGATCCGCCCGGCGGCCGCCGATCTCGTGGCCGGAGACTGCCGTCCGCGTGGCGCTGGGATGAGGCACTCGGCACACCTTTGTAGCGGTCTTCAATCAGCGGTCTCGCGCTGCCGATGCCCAGGGCATGACGTACGGCCAGGCCAAAGTCACGCGACGGCGCAGTCCGCTGGAGGACCGCTCGATTTCCGGCAAGCTGTTGCCGCGGCTGTTCCTGCCGACCGGCGTGGCCGGAGTGATCATCGGGTTGGCCAATGTCGACGGCTATCGCGGCTCGCTGGTGAGCCGCGGGCTGATCGCCTGCGTGATCGCCGCCGCGATGTGGCGGGTGAACTGGGATCGGGTGCCGCCCCAGGCGTTGCGGATCATGGCCTACGTCGGGGTGGTGATGATCGGCTTCGGGGCGGTCACCGCTCCCGAGACCTACTACCTGGTCATGCTCGACTCGGCCATCGGTCTGGCGTGGGCCGGCTTCACCCTTGAGCGGCGCGACGTGGTGGCACTCTCGGCGATCATGGCGGCGCAGACCCTGGTGACGGAGTGGCGCCTGTCCCCGCCATGGACGGCGGTGTGGCATTCGGTGGCGATCTGGCTGCTGCTGACCACCCTCTGCGTCGTGATGCATTGGCTGCGCCGGCTGCTCGACGACAGCGCCGCGCGGGTGGCTCAGGCCCAGGCCGAGGTCAGCGACCTTCAGGTACGGACGCTTACCGAGCAGCAGCAGGCGGAGACGCGCCGGGCCGAGCTGGTCGCCGCGCAGATGGCCGAGCAGGTCCACCTTCAGCAGCAGGTCGCCGAGCAGGCTGCGGTGCTGGCGCAGTCGGCGTCCGAGGTCAGCCAGAACACCACCGTCGCGGCCGCCGCGACCGAGCAGATGTCCTCCGCTCTGCACGATCTGTCGCGAACGGCACAGTCCACCGAGGAGGTCGCTGTGGCCGTGGTGCGGCAGGCGGACGACGCCGCCACGGTGATCAAGGCGCTCGATGCGTCGAGCGCGCAGATCATGGCTGCCAGCGACATCATCCAGTCCATCGCCGAGCAGACGAATCTGCTGGCCCTCAACGCCACGATCGAGTCGGCCCGCGCCGGCGAGAGCGGCAAGGGATTCACGGTCGTCGCCAACGAGGTCAAGGAGCTGGCCCGCCAGTCCGGCGAGAACGCCGACTCCATCAACCGGATCCTGACCGACGTGCGCTCCCAGGTCGATGCCGCGGTCACCCAGGTGACGGAGATCGCCGCAGGCATGAGCACCCTGTCGGCGCACCACAGCACGCTCGCCGCCGCGATCGAGGAACAGACCGCGGCGGTGGCGGAGGTGACCCGTACGGTCACTCAGACCGCCGGCCAGACGCACACGATGGTCAGCGGTATCCGGGCCCTGGAAGAGATCTCGCGGACGAGCGCGCAGTAGCTCCGGGGCCATCTCAGATTCCGGGACAACCAGTCGATCGGATCTTACGTTATGAGTGGAATTCGGAAGTCCCTGACCGCCGACCGGGCGACATTCGGCTCGGTCCTGGTGGCGTTGGCCGGCGTGTCGGCGGCCATGACCTGCTTGTACGTGGGTGGGGTCGGCGGCTGGCTGGTGAGCAGCGTGGGCGGCTCAGTCGTCACGATTGCCGCGGCCGTTGCGTGCTTGCGGGTGAGCCGGGCGGACCACGCCGCCGATGCGGTCCGACGTTTCTGGCTTCTGTGGGGCTCCTCGGCGGCGTTGCTGTTGCTGAGCACCCTGGGTGCGGCGGCCGGCATCGCACGCCACGCCGCCGGCATGCAGATCTACGAGGCCGTCCCCGCCATGCTCGGCGTGATCGTCGCGATGGTCGCCTTCCGGCATGTTCCGTTCGGGCAGCGGACGGCCATCGGCTGGATGGTGATCGTCCTCGACGGCGCCGCGGTCGTGGTCGCGGGCGCGATCCTCTTCGCCGAGATCGTGGTGGACCTGGCACCCGAGGGCACTCCCCTGTTCAGCCGCTGGGCGGGCGGCATCGTCGGCGTCGGTTGCCTGCTCGCGATGGTGGTCTTCGGCAAGGCGGCGGTCAGCCCGATGAATCGGGTCGACCCGGGCGCGCTCGGCATTCTGGCCGGTGCACCGGTGAGCGGCCTGGTAGCGGTCATGCTCTACCTCGGCGGCAGCCAGACCGGCATGCTGCTGCTGTCGGTCGTGGGCTACCCGCTCATCGCCTTGATGATTTGCCTGGCCGCCTGGCGCCAGGAAGTCGTTCTGGGCCGTCCGAGCGACTTCCCCACCCGCAGCCGTCCCCGCCGGCCGATCACCAACTCCATCCACCTTCTCGCGTTGGCCGGCACGAGCGTCGCAGTGATCATCGTCGCCGCCCAGGTTCCGGACCTGCGCAGCCGGGTGACGATGATCGGTGCTGTGCTGTTCGCCGCCGTCGTGCTCGCTCGGCAACTGCTCGGTGTCCGCGAAAATCGCGAAGCGCTGGACGGCATCCGTCATCAGCGGACCGAACTCGACCGGCTGGCCTCCAGCGACGCGCTGACCGGGCTGCTCAACCGCACCGGCTTCGGCATCGCGCTGACTCGCAGACTGGCCGAGAAGAAGCCGACCAGCACCCTGCTGATCGACATCGACAACTTCAAGACGGTCAACGACACGCTCGGCCCGGCCACCGCCGACACGCTGCTTCGCCAGATCGCCGACCGGCTCCACGAGACGTGCGGCACCGCCGAAACGCCCGCGCGCCTGGGCGGCGACGAGTTCGCCGTCCTGCTGCCCCTGGACGACTCGGCGGCCGCCGAAGCCGCGGCCGACCGCATCCAGGGCGTGATCGCCCGCCCGATCGCCTTCGGCAACCAGCAGTTGCTGCTGCACGCCAGCATCGGCATCGCGGTCGCCGCGCCCGACGACACGGCCGACGAGGTTCTCCGCAACGCCGACATCGCCATGTACGCCGCGAAGGATGCCGGCAAGGCCTGCCGGGTCCGATTCGAGCCTCGCATGCGGCACGACATGACCAACCACGCGCGCCTCGCCGGTGAACTGCACGACGCTGTCGCGAACGGCGAACTGCGCCTGTTCTACCAGCCCATCTTCGACCTCGAGACCGGCCGCGTGCACGGCGCCGAGGCGCTGATCCGCTGGCAGCACCCGACCCGCGGATTCGTCTCGCCGGGCGAGTTCATCCCGGTCGCCGAACAATCCGGGTTGATCGTCCCGATCGGCGCCTGGGTGCTCCGCGAGGCCTGCGACCAACTCGCGCGGTGGACGAGCCGGTACGGCAATGCCGCGATCGAGGCCATCAACGTCAACGTGGCCGTCCGGCAACTGCGCGAGGCCACGTTCGTCGACGAGGTCGCGGCCGCCATGCACGCCACCGGACTCGGGCCCGCCAATCTGATCGTCGAGGTCACCGAGTCCTCGGTGGTCGACGGCTGGCAGGTCCGGGAAACCCTGCAAGCACTGCACGAGACCGGCATCAGGCTCGCCCTCGACGACTTCGGCACCGGGCAGTCGTCGCTGAGCCTGCTCCGGGCCTTCCCGGTGGACGTGCTCAAGCTCGACAAGTCGTTCGTCGACGGCATCACCGACCACGCGGACCCGGGCCGGCTCGCGGTGGCGGCCGCCGTCGCGCAACTGACCGAACACCTGCAGCTGAAGGCCGTCGCCGAAGGCATCGAAAGCCAGGCGCAGCACAACCGGCTACGCGACATCGGCTACCGGTACGGCCAAGGCTTCTTCATGGCCAAACCCCTGCCCGCCGACGACTTCGAACAGCTGATGCCGGCCGCCGACGCCGCCGTGCTCGGCAGCTGACCAGCACGCCATTCGGGATAATCGAGTGTGCACGATTTCCGTCGCCACCGAGCATGGTGCCCCCAGGGTCGGCCGCCCGGCCACCGCCGACTCGATCTGGCCGCCACGTACGGCGCCTTCCCCGTATGGGAGTGGATGCGCCTGGCACCCCGGCCCGGTCAATCCGTACGGGAGGGGAGTGTCAGCGTCGGACCGGGCTATCTCGGTCTGTCCGCAGAGCTCGCCGCCGCCCTGCAGTTCTGGGCTGACTGGCACGATCAGCACCAGCACGCCGCCGACCTCGACGAGCGGGAGATACCTCCCTCCACCGCCGACGATTGGCGGCGCTGGGGAGAGGCCGGAGCGACCCTGGCCGAGCGCTTGGCCGACGAGACCGGAGCCGAGGTCGTCTACAACGGCGTCAACGGGGACGCTCCGGCGACGGATTGCGCGTGCAGAGCCGAGCCACCACAACGCTGAGCAGCCGACCATCCGGATCTACCGCCCCGGCGTCACGCCGTACCTCTGCGGGTTTTGTCGTCTGCCGCTGCGGCGTCGAGTTTGGCCAGGCTGGACGGGTACGCCGCGCGGCCCCCGAACAGCAGGACGATCGCGCCCACGGCCACCAGTGGGACGAACTTCATGGCGGTGTCCAACCCGTACCGGTCGGCGAGGATGCCGATGACGAGCGGGCCGGCGGCGAGGCCGAGCAGGTTGTTGAAGAAGGCGACGGTGCCGAACGCGGTGGCCCGGATCGACTCGTGGGTCAGCCGCGCCACCAGCGCGCTGGTGGGGCCGGTCGTGCCGGCGGCGAAGAAACAGCCGCCCGCGAGCAGCAGCATCTGCAGCCCGCCCGGCGCGACCGCGAAGGCCGCGCCGAGCAGGATCAGCGTCGCGGCGGCGTAGGCAATGGCGGTGGTCCACGGGCCGGTCGGGCGGGTTGCGCCGATCCGATCCGTGACCAGGCCGCAGACGATCATGCCGATGCCCATGATCAGGAGGAACAGCGCGGCGAGCTTGGCGGCCTTGTCCGTCGGCAGCGCGTAGCCGCGGTTGAAGTAGCTGGGCAGCCAGGCGAACAGCGCACCGGCGATGAGCAGCTGCAGGCCGTTGCCGAGGTACGCCAGGACCACCGCGGGAGTGGCGAACAGGGTGGACAGGTGGGCGCGCCGCTGCCCGGCCGCCAGTGGGGGCCCGGCGTCGTCGGCCTGGTGTGCGGCCAGCCTGCGTTCGCTGATCACCACCCGGTAGAGCAGGGCGAGCACCAGCCCGAAGACGCCCATCACCACGAAGGCCGCCCGCCAGCCGAACTGCACCGCGAGCACGCCGCCGAGCGCGACCCCGAGCACCGAGCCGAACGAGCTCCCCGCCGTGAACGCCCCGGCCAGCGACGCCCGCCGGTGGGCGGCGAAGACCGCGAGGACCACCGCGAGGCCGACGCTGCCGTACGCGGCCTCACCGACCCCGATCAGGAACCGGGCCGTGAGCAGCTGCCCATAGCCGGTGGCCAGCGCGCAGCCGATCGTGGCGAGACTCCAGACGACCGCCATGGCGACGATCGCCCTGGCCCGGCCCCAGCGGTCGCCGACCAGCGACAGCGGCACGGCGAGCACCCCGACGGTGAGGGCGACGACGCTGCTCAGGCTGCCCAGCTGGGTGTTGGTCAGTCCCCAGGCCTGCTTGAGCGGGGGGAAGACGGCCGACAGGACCTGCCGGGACATGTAGTCCGACAGCAGCAGTCCGAAGGTGAGCGTGAACACGATCCACGGGAAGACCCGGCGGGTACGGGCGCGGGGGGACTTGGCCGGGGTCGTGGCCCCTGCCTTGACCGGGATGGTCATGGTCGCTCCGGAGAGGTTCGGGATCTCGGACAGCACGGTGGTGGGTGCGGCCGGCCGGTCGGCGCCGGCTTGGGGCCTGGCGGGTGGCTAGGTGATCAGGCTCTGCTCGGGAAGGTGGCCGTGGACTCGGCGATAGTCGGCGGCGAACCGGCGCGGGTCGGTGTAGCCCCATTGAGCGGCGACCGCGGTCACGGTGGTGCCGTCGCCCGGCTGGGCGGTCATCAGCTGCTCGTGGGCCCGCTCCAGGCGGACGCGGCGGAGATAGGCGGTGGGGGTGGTGCCGAGGTGGCGGCGGAACGCGGCCTGGACGGCGCGGACGGTGACCCGGGCGGCGCGGGCGATCTCGACCAGGGTGATGTCAAGGTCGGCGTTGGTGTCGATGAACCCCTTGGCGCGGGACATGGCGGTTTCGGTGGCGTCGCTGCGGTCCTGGTGATGCGGCTCGGGGATGCAGGTGTTGGGGAAGGTCGCGAGCAGGGTCGCGGCGAGCAGTCGGGTCATCGGGCCGATCATGAGGGGGTGGGCGATGAACTCGGGGCTGCTTTTCATGCTGTCGGTGATGTAGCGGACCACGCGGAGCCAGTCGCGGGCGGCCGCCGGGCCGGCGGGGTACGCCGAACAGAAGCGCAGCGGGGGCGTCGGGTCGTCCGGCTTGTTGCGGGCCACCTCCGCGACGGCCTGCGGATCAATGCTGACCAGTGACGAGAACACCGATTCGTGCCGCAGGTGATATCTCCTGCCGGGCGGGTGCAGCAGAAGACCGCCCGGGCCGAGACGCTCGTCGAGGTCGCGGTCGATACGCATCCCGCGGTGGATCCGGGTGACGACGATCATCGGGAAGGGGCCGCACCGGTAGCCGGTGGTCGCCTCGTGGTCGACGGTGTCGAGGTGGAACGGCCCCGGGTCGAGCCGCACGTGCCGGAACCGGTAGTTGCGGCCCGCACCGGTGATGGCGATTGCGGCCTCGTACGCGGTGGTCAGGTAATCCTCTGCCCAACCAGGATCGGTGGTGGCGAACTCGATGCGGCGCCGCTGCGGTTCACGCATGACGGTTGTGGACACCGCCTACCTCCATGGGGTGTCAGCTGTGCAGGCTCTGGCTGGGCGGCCGGCCGTACGCCTGCCGGTAGTAGGCGGCGAAGCGGTACGGGTCGGGAAAGCCGCAGCGGGCCGCGACGGTGGCGATGGTGGTGCCGTCGCCGGGCTGCGCGGCCAGCAGTTGCCGGTGGGCGCGGTGTAGCCGGACCCGGCGCACGTAGGCGCTGGGGGTGGTGTCGCGGTGGCGGCGAAACGCCGGCCCCAGGGTGGGCGGCAGCACCCGGGCCGCGGCGGCGATGTCGGTCCGGGTGATCGGGTCAGCGGCGTGGGCGTCGATGAACGCCATCGCCCGGCGCACCGGCGCCGGGACGGCCGGGTCGCGGGGCGTACGCACCGCGGTGGTCATTGCGGTGTTCGGGAAGACAGCCAGCAGACTCGCCGCGACCGCCTCCTCGGCCGCCGCCAGTACCAGCGGCGACTCCAGCGTGCGGCCGTAGATGCCGCGCCGCGCAAACTCCAAAGTCGCCAGCCACTGCCGATGTGCGGCCGCCGAGATCGGCTGCACGCCGGTGAAGCGGACCTGCGCCGGGTCCAGCCCGGTCTGCTCCCGGGCCACCCGCAACACCACGTCCAGCCGCACCCGTACGGTGGTGTGCCAGCAACAGTCGTTGAGCAGGGCGCACCCGTCGGGCGGCATCAGCAGCGTGCCGCGCTCGCCCACCCGAACCTCCCTGCCGTGCCAGCGCATCAGCCACCCGCCGGAGTAGGCGTGCGACGCCCAGACGTACGACACGGGCGGCAGCTCGGAGTACGCGGTCGCCGCGGTGAACCGCATTTCGGTGACGTCGAGGGCGCCCCGCGCCGCGTACTGGGTGGCGAGCTCGAACCCGCGGGCCCGGGGCCGGACCCGGCGCCGGTGCTCCGGGTAGCGGGCGGCGAGCCAGGCATTGTGCTCGTCCGGATCCCGGGTGCTGAGGCGTGTTACGTGCGCCGGTAGCTTCCCGGCACCCGCACCGGCCCGTCCACGGCCGGCCGCGTCCTGCTCCAGCATCGCGACTCCCGGCTGCCCCGATTTCCCTCGGCTCGGCAGTCCCGTGCCGATCCGGACGGAGCCCGTCCAGCCTGCCACCCCACAGCCCGCGAGGACACCCAGCCGTAGCCCGATCGTGTCCACCACACCGGTCCCGTCACCTCGCCCGCACCACAATTCGGGCACAGGACCGGCGCGTACGCACGGCCCGTCAGTGATCCAGAGTCTCCGACGGCGCGCACCCATAGACAGAACGGTAATAACCGGCGAACCGGCCGACGTGGGTGAAGCCCCACCGGTGCGCGACCGCCGCGATCACGGTCCGGGCCGGGTCGGCCGCACGCAACTCGTCGTGCGCCCGGGCGAGCCGGACCTGCCGCAGGTAGCCCATCGGGGACACGCCCAGCTGGTCGTGGAACCCCCGTTGCAGGGCGCGGACACCGACACCGCCGATGGCGGCCAGGCCGGTCAGGGTGAACGGTTCGGCCGGGTCCGCGTGAATCGCCTCGACGGCGCGGCGCACCGGCCCGGACCGGTACGCCGGAGCCGGCCGCTCCAGGGTCTCTCGATCGGGGTGATCGGCGGCCAGCAACAGCCCCCGGACCACCGCGTCGGCCAACGGCCGCATCACCGCCGGGCGCGCGGCCAGCCCGGCCGCGTCGGTGGCATCGGCGGCCAACATACGCACCAGCCGCGCCCAACTGCGCCCCACCGGACTGGCGAGGTCCATGCCGGGAGCGAACCGGATCGGCCCGGCGACCATGTGGCCCAGCAGCGCGCCCAGGGTCGACTCCACCGCCCCCCGGTCGATCATCACCGAGTACCACACCAGGCCCACCCCGGAAACGGAGCGCACCTCGCCGACGGGCTGATGCACCGCCGCGGCCGCGTCGCTGACCTCGACCCAGGCGCCGCGATGCTGCGAGCGGATCCCTCCGGCCTCGGCGAAACTGACCGCGTACGCCGATCGCAGGTCCGGCGCCAACACCCGCAGCCCGGTGCTGTGAAACGACCGGCACACCAGCAACGGGCCGAAGCGCAGCTGCTCGTGGCGGCACCGGTACGGGCGGTCCCCGGGCACCGCCGCCAGCGATACGGGCACCGCCACCCGCGCGAGGATCTCCTGGACCTCGTCCACATCGTTCGCCTCGAACGAGCTGAACATCACATCGGAGGGCGAAGGCATCCGTCGATTATCGGCCGCACCCGGCGCGACGTCAGCCACCGGTCATGCCCGCGGGTGTACGGGTCAAGTCGCGGTGACCGAGTGGATCACGGCGGACTTCGGGTAGGCGTCGACCCGGTCCCGCGGGCCGATCTCGAACAGATCCACCATCAGCTGCAGCGGGTAGTCCAAGACCTGCCGCGAGGTGAACACCACCGCCCCCGCGCAGGCCACGACGACACCGCGGTCGTCCCAACGCGCCGACCAGGTGTGCGCCCGGCCGCCACCCACCGGCACCACGACCTCGGTCATGTCGGTCACCAGACGCGGATCGTGATGGGCCTTGACCCCCACCCGAGCCCTCGTGGACGACGCCGACACTGCCTCGGCGTCGATCTCGAACACGCAAACCTCACCGCTGTCGTCCTCGGCCAGATGCTCGGTGCCGACCAGCCAGACCGCGAGCATGCATCCGCGGTCGCGGCCGGCGGTAACGGTGACGTCGACCTGCCCGGAGCGAGGCGCCCACAGCAGCCGAGGCGGTGTCGGGGTGCGGACCAGCAGACCGTCGCGGCGGTGGCGGTGAGTTCCGCGCGCAGACCCGGTGGGCCCGCTGAACACCGCGGTCTGCAAGTTGGACACCCGCAGCGGAGCGTCCTCCGGCCGCCAGTCGAGCTGGTCGGCGTCGATACGCAGCCGCAGCCCACCGCGTACGCCATCGGCCAGGTCGCCCGCGCCGAGCAGGTCGTAGCGGGCGCGAGAACGATCCGGAGTCGTCCAGTGCGGCAGATAGTGGTCCACCCACCGCCCGGAGTCGAGACGGGGACCGGCGAAGTCCTCGACGAACCCCGCCGCCTTCCGATCCAGTCGTTCCCACCGCATCGCCACCCCCGGCCCACTCAGCGTTTGGTCATGCTGGCGTGGGCCGTGTACTTCCCGCTGGCGGGTTTGTAGTCGAGCAGCATCCTCGACGGTCCGGTCGGCCAGAGCACGATCTCACCCCGCACGCTGCACGGTCCCTTGTCGATGTGCTCGGCCAGGACGATCCGCTCGCTGCTCCGTTGCGTCACGGTGACCGTTCCGGAGCAGCCGAGACGCGGGTAGCGGATGGTCCCGCTCTCCGCTTCGAGGGCGAACACCAGGTGCACCGGTTCCGGCCGGCCGAAGCTCTGCTGCAGCTCACCGATCCACTCGGCGGCGACCGGCCCGGACCCGGCGAGGGAGGGCTTGGTCGCCGGCGGGGACGACGTGACGGTGGCGCCGGGCGGGCGATGTTCGGCGAGCAACGGCGCTGCGGCCGCGACGGCGCCGCCCAGCAGGGCCACCATGACGGCCGCGACCGCCAACCGGCGGCGGCTACGGCGCTTCGATCCCCCCGGGGTGGTATACCGCCAAGTGACCGCCTCGACGGCGGCCCGCAGGTCGGGCTGGTCCGCCAGGACGGCCGTGTCCTGCGCGAACGTGCCGGCGAGCAGCAGGCGGTCCAGGAGTTCGCGTGCGGTCGGGCGCTGGGCCGGGTCCTTGGCGAGCGACTCGGCAACCAGATCGCGGAGGAAGCCGTGCAAACCGTCGAGGTCCGGCTCCCCGGAGACGATGCGAGCCGCGGTGGCCATGGGCGACGGCGCGTGGAACGGTTCGTGCCCGGTGCCGGCGAGCGTGACAACCGCGCCCCACGAGAAAATGTCGGCAGAGGGCTCGACTCCGGCGTCCGGCTGCGGATCGAAGCGCTCGGGCGCCATGTACCCGACCGTGCCGACCATCTGATTCTCGCCGGTGAGCCGGCTGGTCGATCGCAGTGCGCGGGCGATGCCGAAGTCGATCACCTTCGGCGTGCCGGGCGGCAGCAGAACGTTGCGCGGTTTCAGGTCGCGATGAACCACCCCGGCGCCGTGGATGGCGGTCAGGGCGGTGGCCACCCCGATGGCCAGCGCATGCAGGTTCGAAGCGGTCAGCGGTCCGTCCCGGTCGATCACATCGGCCAGGCTCGGCCCGTCGACGAACTCCACGACCAGGTACGGCGGTGTGTGGTCGGGATTCGCGTCCAGGACCTCGGCGGTGCAGAAGGGCGGCACCTGGCGAGCCCCGTCGATCTCGTGCCGGAATCGCCGGGCGAACTCCGGGTCCGCGGCCAGGTGGGAGCGCACCACTTTGACGGCCACCCGCCGCCCGCGGGGGTCGGTGGCGAGGTAGACGGTGCCCATGCCGCCCTCACCGAGCCGGCCGACGAGACGGTACGGGCCGATGCTCGCCGGATCCCTCGGCGCCAACGCCGCGACCTCTGCCCCCGATCGACCCGTCACCGCGTCCTCACCGTGCCCGTGGATACGCCCACCACAACGTACAACGTGGGAGGGCAGGACTCAGGCCGGGTAGAGGCGCATGGTCGATGACGAGGCCGGCGGTACCAGAGGCCGTCGTCTCCCTTCCAGGAGCGCACGTACAGGTCGCCGTGCTTACTGCGCCGCGGGCGCGGGCGTGCCGGTCGCGGCCCAGCTGGCGAGCAGTCGCAGCGTGTCGTGCGCCGGGGTGCCGGCTTCGGCGCTGTAGGCGGTCAAGGTCAGGCCCGGGTCGGCGGGCAGTGGCATGGCCTCGAACGCCAGATCGAGCCGGCCGACGACCGGATGCTGGAAGTGTTTGACGCCGGTGTGGTGCAGGCGCACGTTGTGCGCGGCCCAGCGGGTGCGGAAGTCGTCGCTGCGGGTGGCGAGCTCGCCGATCAGCTCGCTCAAGGCTTTGTTGTACGGGTCGCGGCCGGCCTCGGTGCGCAGCAGCGCGACGGTGGTCTCCGCCGCATCGGACCAGCTGGGATAGAAGTCCTGCGCCGCGGGGTCGAGGAAGCAGAACCGGGCGAGGTTGACCGGCCGCGCCGGCTGGTCGAACGCGGGCGAGTAGAGGGCCTGCCCGAGGGGGTTGGCGGCGAGGATGTCCAGGCGGCCGTTGCGCACGAACGCGGGGGCCTCGGTCATGGCGTCGAGCAGGCTGCGCATGCCCGGCCGGATCTGCTGCCTGGCCTGCCGCCGCGCCCGGGTACGGGCCGTGGTGTTGGCCGCGCGGGCCAGGTCGTACAGGTGGGAGCGCTCGGCGTCGTCCAGCCGCAGGGCGCGGCAGAGGGCGTCCAGGACGCTGTCGGAGACGCCGGAGAGGTTGCCGCGCTCGAGCCGGGTGTAGTAGTCGGGACTGACACCCGCGAGCATCGCCACCTCAGCTCGGCGCAGCCCGGCGACCCGGCGGATCCCGCCGAAGTTCGGCAGTCCGGCCTGCTCGGGGGTGATCCGGGCGCGGCGGGAAGCGAGGAACTCGCGGACGTCGCCTTGGGTGTCCATGCCGGCAACGCTACGACCCACAGCGTACGGGAGAGGGGTTCCGTCATTACCTGCTTCGGCAAACACTCCCACCGGGCGCGGCGAGTCGCTTCCATGGAACCCGTGAGAACTTCCATGGAACTGCTGCCCGTGCGCCCCACCCGGAAGGGGCCCGCGTCCGCGTTCACCGGTGACGTCTACGTCACCCCCATCTGCGTCGGGACCGGCCCGTCGCGGATGTCCGTCTCGCTGGTGCGGTTCACCCCCGGCGCACACACCAACTGGCACCACCACGCCGTCGGCCAGACCCTGCACGTGACCGAGGGCGTCGGCCTGGTCGGCACCCGCGACGGCACCGTACTGCGCATCCACGCCGGCGAGACGATCGTCTGCCCGCCCGGCGAGGACCACTGGCACGGCGCCGCCCCCGACACGTTCATGAGCCACCTGGCCATGCTCGAGACCAAGCCCGACGGCGGCGACCCCACCACCTGGCTCGAACCGGTCACCGACCAGCACTACGAGCAAGCCGACAACAAAACCCGCCGCCACTGAACCGGGAGCCACCTACCGTGCGAGCCACCCTCATGTACGGCGCCGGCGACGTCCGCGTCGAGACCATCGCCGACCCGACGATCCAGCACGCCACCGACGCGATCGTGCGCGTCGTGCGCGCCTGCGTCTGCGGCAGCGACCTGCACCCCTACCACAACATGCCCGCCCAGGAGCACGGGCAGCAGATGGGCCACGAATTCCTCGGCATCGTCGAGCAGGCCGGCGCCGACGTCACCACCGTCAAGCCCGGCGACCTGGTCGTCGCCTCGTTCTCGTACCAGGACAACACCTGCGAGTTCTGCCGCGCCGGCGTGCAGACCGCCTGCGTACACGGCGGATTCTTCAGCGCCGCCCAGGCCGAGCTGATCCGCGTCCCGCTCGCCGACGGCACCCTCGTCAAACTCCCGGCCGAGGTGGACGAGAAGCTGCTGCCGTCGCTGCTCACCCTGGCCGACGTGTACGGCACCGGCTACCACGCGGCCAAGTGCGCGAACGTCAGCGCCGGGGACACCGTCGCGGTCATCGGCGACGGCGCGGTCGGGCTGCTCGCCGTGCTGTCGGCCCGGCAGCTGGGCGCCGAACGCATCATCCTGATGGGCCGGCACAAGACCCGCACCGACCTCGGCCGCGAGTTCGGCGCCACCGACGTCATCGCCGAGCGCGGCGCGGAAGGCATCGCCATCGTCCGCGACCTCACCGGCGGCGGCGCGCACAAGGTCCTCGAGGCCGTCGGGCACCGGCCCGCCTACGACCAGGCCGTCGGCATCGTCCGGGCCGGCGGTGTGATCAGCCGGGTCGGCGTCCCCCAGTACGAGCAGGCGCCGGTCGGCTTCGCCAGCCTGTTCGGCCGCAACATCACCCTCAACGGCGGCCCCGCCCCGGTCCGCGCCTACATCGACGCGCTGCTGCCCGGCATCCTCAACGGCACGGTCGACCCCGGCCAGGTCTTCGACCGCACCGTCACCCTCGACGAGGTACCCGACGCCTACCGAGCCATGGACAACCGCGAGGTCCTCAAGGCCCTCATCCGGTTCTGAGCGACTGTTTCGCCCAGGGTGTTTCCGGCGTCCTGGTCAGAAGCTTTCGACGGCCGCCGGGCGATCGGTCCAGCTGGCGAGGAAGTCGAGTGCCTGCGCCGTGGGACTCGCGGGTTCGAAGGTGTAGGTGACGATCGTCAGGCCGGGTCGCCGGGCAGGTGCAGGGCTGCAGCGGTGGATCAACCGCCGAATCCAGATTGCCGAGGAACCCACATGAGCACCGATCCAGCACCCTCGACCGCCCAGCGCCTCGTCGGGGACATCGCGCCGAAGCTCGCCGACCTCACCGACACCGTGCTGTTCGGCGACGTCTGGGCCCGACCCGAGCTCGCCCGCCGGGACCGGTCGCTGGTCACCGTCGCGGCGCTGGTGACCAACGGCAGCACCGAACAACTCGTCAGCCACCTGCGCCTGGCCAGGCAGAACGGACTCACCGAAGCCGAACTGGTCGAAGCGATCACGCATCTGGCCTTCTACTCCGGCTGGCCCCGCGCCATGTCCGCGATCACCGTCGCGAAGCGTGTGTTCGCCGAGGACAAGGACGAGAAGGGCTGAGGCGGAACGGAACGTCTGGTCGACGCCACGTGTCAGCGCCGAGGCGACGACGTTTCGCCAGCTCCGGGCAGGGCATGTCGCCTGTGAAAACCACGTACGTGGGAGGCAGCATGACCAGTAAGACTGCCAAGATCGCCTACAAGCCGGTCGGACTGGTGCTGGGCGCCGTCGCGGGTACGATGGCCGGCTTGATCTTCAAGCAGGTGTGGAAGGTGGCGGGCCATGATGACGACGCGCCGAATGCCACCGACGAGGACCGCGGCTGGGTCGAGATCCTGATCGCCGCGGCGATCCAGGGTGCGATCTTCGCCGTGGTCAAGGCCGCCGTTGACCGCGCCGGCGCCGCCGGCTTCCGGGAGGCCACCGGCCAGTGGCCCGCCTGACCGCCGGCTGACGTTGCCGTTGTCCCCGCCGCGGTCGGCCCCGCAACTTCGCTCAGGGCCTCGGTAAACCTGCGGACCGGCTCGGCCCACGTTGGGCTGCCGGTCCGCAGGGCAAGGCGCCTACAGGTTCAGCAATGCCAGGATGGCGTTGAGCAGGATGGTGAGTGAACCGAGCAGGGGGCCGGTCAGCGGGCCGTCGAGGAGTCCGGCGACGGCGCACAGCAGGTTGCCGAGCAGGTTGCCGGCGCCGGGGATCGCCGTGATGTCGAGGACCACGGTGTTGAGGTGTACGGCCAGGCCCAGGAGATTCAGGTCGAGCGGGCCGAGCACCAGATGCAGGATGTTGCAGGCGGCCAGCGGGGCCGCGGCGTTGGTGCTGGTGCCGCTGGGCAGCTGCAGGGGGAGGGTGACGGGGGTGTCCGCGGTGCCCACCTGGGAGCCGGCCGAGTCGGTCAGCACGCTGTGCAGGGTGCCGACGGCGACCTCCTTGCCGTTCTGAACGGCAAAGCGGGTCGGCGTGAACGTTCCGGTGACCTGGCCGACGCCGCCGAGCGAGTCGGCGAAGGTTCCGTTCACCGTCGAGGTCAGTGTCCCGGCCGCGCGGGCCGGGGGTCGTGCGGGGGCGGCGGCTGCGGGGGCGGCGGCCACGGCCATGGTGGCAACAGCGAGGGTGCCGGCCAGCGCCAGCTTGGCGAGTTTCCCAACGCGCATGGTGACTTCCTTTCATCGACGTTCTTCGTCGTCGAGAGGGGTCCGTACCCTCCGCTATTCATGGGAAACACGGATAAACCCGAGAAAGTCAAGATCGTAATGACATATCCGTATCTATGATCAATTTGCGTTCGCCGACCGTGGGTCCGGCTGGGCAAGCAATCGCAGGCCCTCCTCCACCGACGGGGGTAGGCGGCGGCGGTGCCCCATCGCCCAGGGCAGGTGGCGCAGCGCGCCGGCGAGGGCGGTGGGCTCCTCGCGCAACGTCGCGGCGGCGGTCCGGGCGACTATCGCGGGCGGGCGGCGCAGCAGGGCGGTGAGCAGGCGGTTGCGGGCTTCCAGACGGCGGCGGGTCCGCGGGGCGCGACCGGCCGGCTCCGGGAGATGACGTACGCCCAGGGCCGGCACGTAGCAGAGCTGGTGCCCGGCCGCGGCCAGGTCCATGGCGAGGAGGGCTTCCTCGCCGTACACGAAAAGCCGGGGTTGAAAGCCGCCCGCGGTGCGGAAGGCTTCGCGGCGGACCACCACCGAGCAGGACAGGAACCCGAGCACCGCCGGGCCGGGTCCGCCCGGGGTGGTGCCGAGAGGTGCTGCTGCCATCGCCGCCGAGACCGGGTCCAGGCGACGCTGCGGTCCGACCCGTACCTCGGCAGCCAGGAGGGCGACCCGGGGGTGGGCGCGCATCAGTGCCGCGGCGCGGGCGAGCGAACCGGGTTCCCAGTACGAGTCGTCGTCGGCGAAGGCCACGAACGGGGTACGGGCGTGCTCGACGCCGGCGTTGCGGGCGGCCGCGCCGATGTTGGCGGGCAGCCGGATCACGTCGGCGCCGAGCAGCCGGATCGGCTGGTCGGAGGCGTTGTCGACGACGATCAGCGGCGCCCGGTGCCGGGGCACGGTCTCGGCCAGCCGTCCGGGGCGGTTGTGGGTGGCCACGACGATCGTCACGTCGTCGGTCTCGAACGGTCGTGGACCGTGGCCCCGGCCGAGAGGGGTGGCGGTGGTCGACATGGCGGCGCGGTTACCCGCCTCGGCGTGGATCACACCGCATCTCCGCGACGGGCACCGGCCAATCCGGGCCAGAGGCCGGACGGGTACCCGGGCTGTCCGGGTCAGAGGCCGGAGGGGGTACCCGGGCTGTCGTCGGTCGAGCCCTGGCCGAAACGGCTGGGCCGGCCCGCCACCGGCGGATCCGGCGACAGGTTCGGCCGGCCACCCTGCTCCCCCGCTTCCGGAGCGTGTTCCTCTTCGGAGTCGTACGCCGGCGGCCGGTCATCGGGCCGCACATCCGTGCCGTCCCACGCGGTCGGATCATCCGCCGCCCGGCGTTCGGCGATGCCACCCTCACTGGCCACGGTGGGCTCGCTGCCCTCGCCGGCCGGGTTGTCCTCGTCCATGCCCCACGGTTGCTCACTCATGACCGATGCGTACCCGCCGCACCGCCGGTCAATCAACCGCGCCTGCGGGACCGGCGGAGAGAGCGGCTACGGGTCACTCACGGCTGCTCGGTCCGCTTCGCCGCGTCGTACGCGAGCTGCAGGAAGTCGGAGGCGGCCGTGGCCGTCAGTGCGGTCGCCGCCAGCCGGGTCAGCCGCGGCGCGAGCACCAGCCCGCCGGTCAACCCGGTGGCGACCCAGACGGCCAGGCAGAACGGGCAGGTGACCAACTCGCCGATGCCGTGCCGGACGCTGCTGCCCTCGTCCCGGACGTCCTCGTTCACCTCGGCCGCACCGGCCGGCTGCCGGTAGCGAGCGAACGGCGCGCGCAGCGGGCTGGCGACCGCGTCCTTGGCCAGCAGCCGGCTGAGCTTGTGCGTGGCGATCGAGAGGAGTACGACGTCGGCCGCGGCGGGCCGGTCGGGGGCCCGGCGCCCGGTCAGCCGTCCCGCCGCGACGAGACTCGCCGCGAGCCCGGCGAACGCCGTCATCGCCGTGACATACCCGTCCAACGGCCGGTGCTCGTGCGGGGCGTAACCGCGAGTGGCACGCGCCAGGCGTTCGCGCACGGTAGACACATCGGTCTCCTTCCGAGGGGCTTCTCCCGCATGCCCGATTCGGACGCACGGAAACCGCGGCTCCTCGGACGGCACCCGGTTTGGCAGATCCGGCCGCGGGAAGACATCGAGGCTCTACAGGTGGAACATTCCCAGCAGATCCGTGATGGCCAGCACCTGACGCAGGTATGGGTGTGCCTGGCTGATCTCGAGCGCCGCGCCGAGTCGTGCCGCGTGCTCGTGGCAGGCGACCAGGGCCCGGGTACCGGAGGAGTCCACGAATGTCACCCCGCCCATCTCCAGGCTGACCCGGCGCGGACGATGACGATCCACGGCGTCTGCGACAACTCGCTGGACCTGGTCGCTGGTGTCCATGTCGATTTCGCCGGCGATCCTGATGACGAGGTGAGCGGCCGGCGCAGCGGGAGCAAGCACCTCGATCAGCAACGGAGCCGGGTCGAAAGAGGGAGGAGAAGCCACGACGGACCTTCCAGGGTCAGGCGGAGTCACGAGGAGTGCACCGGGCGTACCTGTGGGGCCGCAGAACCTACGGCCCCACAGGCTGGTACCGGATGAGTGTGGAATCGCGTTTGCTGGCGATGATCACCATCCTTCCCTGGGTGTGCGGTCCGGCAGTACCGCCGCCGGTTTCACGGCGGGGCGCGTTGGCAGCGACGGCTGGTGTCGGGTATGTGGTCGGTCAGGTGCCGTGCGGCCTCGTACGAGGGGAGGGCGAGGCCGCACGGCCAGGGTGCGGGCCGGCGCGGCGGGACCGGCGGGACGGCCGGTGGGGTGGGCCAGGACGCGGCGATCAACGCGTCGAACTCGGCCCGCACCAGCTCGTCGTCGGCGCACACCAAGTCCACGAACGCCTGCCCGGTGGTTGCCGGGCCGGCCCCGGCCAGGGCGGGATCCACGGTCATCACCCTCCCCCAAGGGTCACGTCCGAGGAGGCTCAGGCGTTGATCGCGGTGGCGGACTGGCCGGGGCGTATCGCGGTGGGCTCGCCGGCGTTGACCGCGATCTCGACCTTGCGGGGCTTCGCCTTCTCCAGTACGGGGATCCGCAGGACCAGCACGCCGTTGTCGTAGCCGGCCTGGATCCGCTCGGTGTCGAGCATGTCGGAGAGGATCAGCTGCCGGGAGAACACGCCCAGCGGCCGTTCCGAGGCCTGCAGTTGCGCGTCCTTGCCCAAGTCGAGGGGGCGACGCTCGGCCTTGACCGTCAGCACGTTGCGTTCGACGTCGACATCGATGCTCTCCGGGGCCACCCCGGGCAGGTCGAACGCCACAATGTACTCATCGCCGGTGCGGTATGCGTCCAGCGGCATCGCGACCGGCCGAGACCAGGTCCCCGCCTGCCGGTCACTCAGCAACTGCCGGGCCAGCCGGTCGACCTCCTGGAACGGGTCCGTGCGCACCAACATCGTTCCACCTCCATCGTACGAATTCCTGGTGTCAATGCGCTCACCAACCGTTGTAGCATGTCATCGGAACGATGACAAGCAGGATGTCGCCGACAGGATGACGGAGCGACGATGAACGAACCCCGGACCAACGATCACGAGGCAGATCTCGCGCAGCTCCTCGCCGCCACCACCGCCACCGCCGCCCCGCCTACGACCAGCGAGACGGCCCTGGCCGCCCTGATCACCCTGCGCCACCTGCGCGACCAACTGGACGCCTGGGAACCCCAGCTCATCGCCGCCGCCCGCGCCGCCGGGGCCAGCTGGGCCGACCTGGCCCCCGCCCTCGGCGTGGCCAGCCGGCAAGCCGCCGAGCGCCGCTACCTGCGCGTCCGCCGCAGCGCCCAGGACGACGCCGGCACCACCGGCGACCAGCGCGTCACCGCCGAACGCGACCGCCGCGCCGGCACCCGCGCCGTCGCCGACTGGGCTCGCGCCCACAGCGCCGACCTGCGCCGGCTCGCCGGCCAGATCACCGCCCTGACCGACCTCGAACCCCACGCCCAACCCAGCCTCGACCGACTGCACCACGCCCTCGGCGACGCCGACCCGGCCGCCCTGCTACCCCTGCTCGCCGCGGCCCGGCAACACCTGGACACCCAGCACCCCGCCCTCGCCGAGCAGATCGCCACCGTGAGCCACCAGACCGACCAGCTACGGCAAGCCACTCAGCAACAACGCGAACACCACCGCGACCCCGGCCTCTCGCCGACCGGGCGGCCCGACATCACCCCTTGAGCCCGCCGCCGGGCTTCTTCGGCCGCGGGGGGCCGGCGGGCTTTCCCCGGCCGGCGTGGATCGGCTTCGCCTTCGACACCTTCTTGGTCCGGCTCGCCGCCGGGCTGGTCCGCTTTCGCTCCACGGCGACCAATCCCACCTTGGCCTTGGGCTTCGACGACGACGAGCCCGGCGTGGGCGCCGGCGTACCGGTGGTCACCCGGACGGACGGGGCGGCGACCGCATCGGCCTGGGCCGGTTTCGCCGGTCCCTCCTCGGCCCACCACGCGCCGCCGGCGATCAGCGCACCGGCGGCGACACCGGCGGCGATCAACAGCGTTCGGCTGCGAGGCCGGCCGGCCGGCGAGGGCAGCGCCACCGTGGGAGCGGACACGCTGCGCAGCAGGGCGGAGGACGGCAGACCGGCGACCTCGCCGAGTACCTCCGACACCTCGATCGCGCTGGGCCGGTCGGCGGGTCGCTTCGCCAGGCAACGCGACACCAGCCGGGCCACCGCGGGCGGGAGGCCGGTAACCGGCGGCAACGGTGCGGGTTTCGCGTACACGTGCGCCTTGACCATCTGGGTGACGGTCGACGCGTGCCACGGCATCTGCCCGGCCAGCGCGAGATACATCAGCAGGCCCAGGGCGTACACGTCGGTCGCCGGCCGGACCGGGCCGCCCTCGATGCGCTCCGGTGCGAGATAGGCGGGCGTGCCCAGCAGTTGACCGCCGGCGCCGTCGAGTGCGCCGACCGCGGCCGAGATGCCGAAATCGAGCAGCTTCACTCCGGCGCCGGTCACCATCACGTTCGCCGGTTTGACGTCGCGATGCACGATGCCGACCGCGTGTGCCGCCGCGAGAGCGGCCGCGACCTGGGCACCGACCAGCGCCGCTACCTTCCAGGGGAGCCGGCCGCCGGTCAGCATGTCGGCCAGGGTCCGGCCGTCCGCCAGTTCCATCACCACGTACGACAGCGTGCGGCCCGCGTCGATGAACTCGCCGTAGTCGAAGACGGCAACCACGTTCGCGTGCCGCAGCCGCGCCGCAGCCCGCGCCTCCTCGCGGATCAGTCGCCGCTGATCCGGGTCGCCGGCCAGAGCCGCGGACAGCACCTTCACCGCCACCTCGCGGCCCAGCACATCGTCGTCGGCCCGCCAGACGACCGACATCCCGCCCCGGCCCAGTTGCTCCCGTAGCCGGTAGCGCCCGGCGATCAGTTGTCCACGTTCCACACGACGTTTGGTTCCCCCGCCGACGGACGCGAAACCCGGCCTGCGCTGCGGCCGCAGGAGCGGATCAGCAGGACAGCGCAGCGCAGGGGTGCCCACCGAACCGGCGGGCACCCCTGCGCTGAGCTGGATACGGGATCACCTTCGGGAAGCAACCCGTGGAATGGGGATCAATACCAATATCTACGACCACCGACCGGGCGACCCACCGCGCCCAGAATCCACAAAGCTGCGCCGATAACCAGCAGGATGATGCCGATCGTGTACAAGATCGACACATGTAGGAATATACCGAGCAACAGGAGAATGAGGCCCAGTATCAGCATGGCTAGCTCCGTTCTCGCTGCGGCGTCTCCGAGCGCGAACGCCGGATACCCCCTTCCGTCCTCCACTAATCACCCGACGCCGTTCACGGCAGCCGACTACGGCAGGTTCGGCCGCTCCAGCAGGTCGGCCAAGGGCAGCGCCGCGGCCGCGTGGCCCGATATCTGATCCGGATCGAGGTGGCCCGGCCGGTGGCACAGCAGGTCGGCGCCTTGCACGCTCCACGAGCCCGGCACTCGCCCGGCCAGATGGGCGGCGATCAGCGCTGGTGTGAACCACTGGTGAAGCACGGACGGCTCCGTTGTGCGAATGCGGAAGCCGCGATCGAAGTCGGTGTCGCCGGTGGCGGTGTCGCCGGGGCCGAAGATCCTGGTCGCCACCCGGGACGTACGGGATCGGGCCTCGACGGCTGTTGCCGGGAACGACCGGCGCAGTTGGACGACGGTAATCACGTAATGATGGGTGTTCGTGGTGGTGCCGTCGCCCGCGTCGGTCACGGAGTACTCCCCCACGGTGACCTGACGGCCGCTCAGGACGCGGGTGAAGGTGTGTGCGACACCGTTGCGGTTGCCGCCCGGCAGCCGGCGGCCCCAATCGACGTTCGGTTTCAGGGTGAACGCCCAGCCGTTGCGGCCGGCCCAGTCCCGCATCCGGTCCCGATCACGTCGTTGCCGGCGGACGCTGACCCACGCGATGGTCGCGACCAGCACGGCGAACACGACACAGACCGCGCCGACCAGACCGGCGACCGGATCACCCATGACGCGTACGGCGAAGGGCGATCCCGGTGATGAGCAGAGCGAAGACCGCGTCGGCCACCGCAACGACCGCCCCGACGGTCTCGAACATGCCGATGATCGCGCTGCTGCCGAACGCCGTCGCGATCGCCACCAGCGTGATGATCACTCCGGCGAGGCGCAGCCAGGCGACCCCGCTCGCGACGCGGGCGATGCCGTGTCCACGAGGGCCGCGGGCGAGAGCGGTCGCGGCGAGCAGCATGACGACGGCGCCGACGGCGGCCGACGCGCCGAACAGGGTGAAGGTGGCCGCTTCCGCAGCGCTCAGGTGGCCGCTGCGGTGTGCGTTGAAGACCAGCAGGCCGATTGCGGCGAACCCGCCGTCGACCAGCGCCAGAACTCCGGTCAGTGAGGCCAGCGTGGCGCGCCGGTCGGTTCGTTCGGCGGACATCGGGTCAGGCCTGCGCGGCGGGTGGCCAGTGGCCGTGGTGGAACGCCGCGTTGTCGGCGAGTTTCTGGCGCAGCGTGGTGTTGGCCGACGCGCATCTCGCTTTGAGCAGCTCACAGCCGGTGATGATCGCCCCGGACGCGACCAGAGCCGCTCCGGCCGCGATGAACGGCGCCGCCGGCAGACCGAAGATTGTCGCGCTGGAGGCGAGCGCTCCGATGATCCCGCCCACCAGGGCCACGAGGGCGGTGCCCAGGCCGGTCCAGAAGATGATGATGCCGGTCGCCACGTCGTTCAGCGAACCGGCCCCGTCCGCCGGCCGGTCCCGGTCGTCATCGCCGTAGACCTCACCCCACGCCTCGAGGCGTCGCATCGCAGCGTCCCGGACCGCGGCGAGCACGGCATCGGAGAGCCCCTCGACGCCGAGCCGTCGTCGCCAGGCCGCAGCGACCGTCACCGCGACCACCCGGCCCTCGGTATCCAGCGCCACCCGCACGGACTCGCTGTCGTCCCACCCGGCGGCGGTGGCCCTCGCCGCCGACCCGGCAGCGCGCGTCAGGGCGTCGCCCTCCTCGTGAAGCCGCGCCCAGGAGCTCATGCGATCATCCGGCACGTCATAGCCTCCCGCGCCGTCCGAGCACGTCTGCGACCAGCACCGCTCGACTGTACTCAGCGACGCCAACGAGCGGGTGCCCGGCAGTTCGGCGATGACCGATCCACCGAGATCGTGCCGTCAGGGGGTCGTCGCGACCGCCTCGTACCGGCGCCAAATGCCGTCCTCCTGCACGGCCAGGCGCGCACTGGCCGGCGACCCGAGCACGAAATGCACCTCCGTTCCCGGAGCGAGGAACGCCGCGTCACCCGTACGAGGGTGGAAGTCGGGGTCGTTGACGGCTCCCGCGATGCGGCATTTCACCGTCGCCGCCACGGCACCGACCTGGCCGTCGGTGAGGGCGGACTCCGGAGCGTAAACGGTCCGGTACGTGACTCCGTCGACCACGACGAAAGGAACCCAGTCGATGACAGCGCCGTCGTCGGGGGCATCTGCCGGACAGGCGCCGACCGGGAGCGGCTCGCTCGCGGTGCCAGGGTTTGCCGTCCCGGTGGTGATCAGAACCGCGGATCCGACCATCGCACCCAGCAGCGAAACGGGCAGCCAACCCTTCAGTGACATGGTCGTTCCGACGCTACTCCGACCGCCCTGGTTCCCTCCGCGCTTTCCCGGCAGGTCGACGCGCTCAGCGCTGGAGGAGTTGCGGGCGCAGGTGGCGCGCCTGGTCGGCCAACTCCGGATCGGCCGCCGCGCAGGCCCGCAGATCGTCGTCGGCGGCGATGGTGTCGCCCAGGGCGAGCAGCGAACGCGCGCGTTCCCACCGGATCTGCACGTCGTCGCTGCTCTCGCCGGCGGCGGTGAGGTCGTCGACGGCCTCGGCATGGCGGCCGGCCTCGGCGAGCAGAACGGCCCGGTTGAAACGCATCTCCGGGTCGTCGCGCAGGGACAACGCCCGGTCGAGGTCGGCGAGCGCCGCGGGCACGTCGCCGAGCTCGTAGCGGGCGGTGGCGCGGGCCGCCCAGCCGGCGGCCAGTTCCGGTGCGGCGGCGAGCGCGGCCGACAGCGTACGCTCGGCGGCCGCCGGATCGCCGTCGGACAGTTCGAGCTGCCCGCGTACGCAGAGCAGGTGGGCGTTCCCGGGCGCGATCCGCAGCCCGGCTGCCGTGTCCTCGGCCGCTCCGGTGAGGTCGCCGGCCGCCAGCCGCAGGCCGGCCCGATTGAGATAGGCGTCCACGTAGTCCGGGTCCAGCTCGAGCACGTAGCCGAAGTCGGCGGCGGCACCGTCGGCGTCGCCCAGTTCCAGGCGGGTGTCACCGCGGTTGTAGTACACCTCGGGGAACGGCGGGGACAGCGTCAGCGCGGTCTCGTAGTCGGCGAGCGCTTCGAGGGGCCGGCCCATGCGGCGCAACAGGTTGCCCCGGTCGAAACGGTACTCGGCGTAGTTGGGGTCGGCCTCGATGACGGCGTCGAGGTCGGCCAGCGCCGCCTCGTAGCGGCCGGCCCCCAGGTGCAGCATCGACCGGTTGTGCCGCAGCACCGAGCGGTGCAGGGCGTGCTGGCCGTCGTCGAGTTCGCGGTCCAGCCGGTCGATGCCGTCCTCCACCAGCCGCAGTGCCTCGTCCGGCGATCCGTCGTGCGTGGCGACCAGGGCGAGCCCGTTGCGCTGGAACGCCGACTGGAACGCCCGTTCCCTCGGGTCGGCGATGGCCTCGGTGAGCGCGATGGCGATGTTCGACCAGGCCCGGGCCAGACGTTGGTTGTGCCGGTCGGCGCTGAGGTGGCGGGTGTAGAGCATCGCCGTGGCGTAGGCCGCCTGCCGCTGCTGGGTGGGGTCGGTGGTCCGGGCACGTGCCTCGTCGTACAGCTCGATGGCTTCCTCGCCCCGGCCGAGCGCGGACAGCGACGTCGTCATCTTGGTGGTGAACGCCCACCACGGAATCGGCTGTGTCACCGGGTCGACCAGGGCGAGGCCGCGCCGGCCGAGCTCGACGGTGGCGTGGTAGAAACCGTTGTCCAGGCAGATGAACAGTGCCTCGTACAGGCTGGCCACGCCGGCCACCGCGGGCTCGGAGCCGTGTTCGCGGTGGTACGGGATGGCGCCGATGCGCAGTGACGCCTCCGCGACCTGGACCAGTTCGTCGCCGCGAGCGTCGTGCAGGGCGGCCCGCCGCGCCGGGTCGAGGCGCTGATAGGCCGCCAGCATGCCGGCACCGTCGGTGACGCCGTCGCTCCAGACGTACCGCCGGGCCAGCTCCTCATCGTCATCGTCGCCGGCCCGCGGTTGCGGGACAGCGGCGGGCGCGGTGCGTGCGGCGGCGGGCGCGGTGCGCACTGCGGCGGCGGGCGCGGTGCGTACGGCGGCGTACCGGGCGAGGGCATCGCCGAGGCGGAACGGCACCGGGCCGGGCGGGTCGGCGGGCAGGTCGGCGGCGGTCGCCAGGTGCAGACAGAGCACGGCCGGGTCGGCGCGCCGCAACAGCACGGCGAACAGTTCCCGGTCGGTCGGGTCGGCGTGGTGCAGGTTGTCGACCAGCAGACATCGCGGGCCGCCACCGAGCTGCCGCAGGTAGCCGTGCAGGAACTCGGTGAGCCCGTTGGCGAGCCGGGCGGTCCGCAGCCGGGAGTAGAACCGGGTGCGCTCGGCCGGAACGGCCAGGGAGGTGAGCGTCTCGCGGGTGGCCGGGACGACCGAGCGCAGTTCCGGGGCGACCGACAGGATCTCGATGTCGTGCCGGTGCACCAGCTCCGGGCAGCGGGTCAGCGCTTCGGGAACGATCAGGCGCAGCAGGGCGCCGGCCGCCGTGTACGGGCCGCGAAGCCGCCGGTGCGCGTCGAGGACGGCCAGCACCGTTCCGCACGGCTCGGCTACCAGAGCGGCGCGCCGTTCCTCCGGCCGGTCGGCGCGGATCCACTGGTGGGTCGCAAGTTCAGCCATGTCGTCGTCCTTTCAGGCCGTCAGCGGGCGGCGGTGGCCGCGGGAGCGTTGTGCTCGTACCGCGAGCGTGGCCACGAGGGCCAGCTGGAGGAGGTTGAGACCGAGGAAGGCGGCGGCGTCGGCGACGCCACGGACGCCGCCGGATCCGTTCAGGTGACCGAGCACCCCGGAGACGAAGTGGTACGCGGCCGGGAGCACCGCCACGACGAGCAGCAGCGTGCTGAGGCCGTAGCCGGCGACCATGAGCGCGGCGTACCACCGGCCGGCGCGGACGTCGCGCGGGTGCCACGCCGAGCTGTCGACCAGCCGGTCCGGGCGCCGCCGCAGCCGCCAGATCCGGTTGCGCAGCATGGCGGTCGCCGTGCCGTGCAGGTCGACGCAGCCCAGCACCAGGCTCACCACGTAGTAGAGGTCGGTGCGCAGGAAGAAGTAGAACTGCCAGGCGACGCGCAGCAGCGTGGTGAAGGCCAGCGCCAGGGCCAGCCGGCCGGCCAGGGGCTGGCTTCCCCCGGCGCCGCGCAGCACCGCCGCGGTCAGCGTCAGCAGGGAGGCGACCACCAGGTCGGCGCCGATACCGGCGACCATCGGCAGCACCCGCTTGCGGGCCGGGACCGCGACCAGGCCGTCCATCGCCGTCTGGAGGACGAAGTAGTAGAAGCGGAAACCCACCGACACCCGGGTACGCAGGCCGAGCCGCCGGCCGGCGAGCACGTGCGCGGTCTCGTGCACGAGCATCAGCGGGAACTGGCCGAGGAACAGCACGACCTCCACCACCGCGAAGTACGGCGTGAAGAACAGGTGGGTGTATCCGGGGGCCAGGTCGTGGTGCCGGGCGGCCACGACCACGGCGGCCAGCACGATCAGGCCGTATCCGAGCAGAGCGGGCGGCGCGAGGAGCAACCGGCCCAGCCGCTGGAAGCGCACCGGGGTGGGTGCGGGGGCGGGTTGCGGGCCCACCTCGGCGAGGTTCAGCTCGGCGAGGTCGGCCAGGAACTCCTCGATGTCGACGTCGGCGCCGAAGGCTTCGGCATACCACCGGGCCGCCGCGCGCGGCGTCATCCCCTCGGCCAGCCGGCGGACGAGCTCGGCGCCGTCGGCCGGCAGGACCGCGTAGGAGTCGGTGTCGGGCCGGCCGATCGTGACCTCGTCGCCCTCGTCCAGGTACACCAGCGGCGGCATGGTCACCGTCCGGTCCAGATCAACCATCGAAGCCTCGTTCCAGTTCGTCGGGATCGGACCGTCCGCTTCGTCGGGATCGGGGGAGACCTCGCCGGGGAGACGATGCCCGGCCGGCGACCGGCCGGGCATCTGCGACATCAGTAGGGCCACGGGATCGGCGGCCACCCCGGCGGCAGGCAGCCGTCGGAGTAGAGGGACGCGGCAGCCGAGGTGAGCCGGACCGTGCCGGCCTTACGCACGGCGATCTTGCGCAGGGGCGCCTTGGTCGTCGTCGAAGTCATCGTTTTCACCTCCTTGAGCGATGGTCTCGTCCGGGACCGGTCGGTCCGGAAACTCGGGGAGCCGGCGTATCAGGCGTCGGCTGATCAGCGTCTGCCACACCTTCCGGGCGGCGGCCGCGTCCAGCATCCAGAGCCGTGCGTGCGCCGCTCGCAACGTCGTGGGCTGCCGGAACAGGTCCAAAATGGGCTTGTACGACCGGGGCAACGGGGTGATCTGCCCGTCCGTACGCCGGAACAGCAACCGGTCCGGCGGGATCGGTGCGCCGTACATCAGCTGGTAGGTGGTGGCGAGCCGGTCGACCACCGCCTCGTCGGGCCGGTCCGTGAACACGCCGTTGACCACGAAGGCCCGGTCCTCGTCGTCGTCGCGCACCGTGAGGTCGCGATCGAGAGCGTCCCGGACCGCCACCCCGAAGCGGTCGTGGTAGAAGAACGAGTGCGGCGTGTCCACACTGCTCAGCCACGGCCGCGCGTGCGGCATCTCGAAACCGCGCGCCGCCGCCACCGACAGCTCCGCGCGGGCGGCCTCGCTGATCGGCTCGTCGTAGAGCAGCACCCGCTGGATGTCCGAGCCGGGCAGGGTTCGGATGTTGGAGATGCCGAAGCGGTCCGGCTGCCGCGCCACGATCGAGCCCGAGGTGAGCATGAACTGGCCGAGGCCGCCGAACGTCCACAGATCGCGGTTGTCGAGGAGGAAGTCGATGCTCTCCCGGCCCTCGGCGGCGGTCTCGGTGGGAAAACCGGTGAAACCCATCATCTGTACGCCGATGTCGGCCTTGGTCATCGACGTGATGGTCTGACGCACCCGGTCGGGCCGGGTGCCCTTGTCGATGAGGTCGAGGATGCGCTGGTTGCCGGACTCGAACCCGACCGAGACGGCCACGCAGCCGGCCCGGCGCAGCGTCTCGCACCGCTCGTCCGACCAGTACTTCTCCAGCCGGATCTCGGCGCCCCACCGGACGTCGATCCCGGTCTCGAGGACCCGCTCGGCGAACCTCAGGATCGTCGCCGGTGCCAGCACGTCGACCGAGAAGTAGATGAACTTGGCGAACTTCGACAGCTCGGCGACGTCGGTGACGATGGACTCGACGGTGTCCTGCCGCCAGGGGCTGGTCGGGCCGTCGGTGTTCAGCCCGTAGTCGCAGAACGTGCACCGGTTCCAGTAGCAGCCGCGGGTCGGCGAGTAGTAGACGAACCGCTCCGGGCTCAGGTACTTGTCCCACGGCAGCCGGCTGTAGTCCGGCGTCGGCAGCCCGCGGATCGGCTCGTACCGTACGGGAAGGAGGTTCATCGCCCGGTAGCGCGGATGCAGCCGGATGTTGGGGTGCGACGACGGGAGCGTGCCGGCCGACACGCTGTCCAGGATCTCCACCCACGCCGTCTCGCCCTCGCCCACCACGACCGCGTCGAAGGTGTCGAACACCGCGAACATCTGGGTCTTGTCGAGCAGGTACTTCCAGACGTCCGACGCCTCGGTGCCCCCGGCGACCAGGAACACCCCGGGCAGCGCCCGCCGGATCAGCCGGGCGAGCCACAGGGCGAACGGCAGCTGGGCCTGGTAGGTGATGTTGAGCCCGACGACGTCGTAGCCGCCGGCGACCAGCTGCGGGACGAGCACGTCCTCGGCGTACGGCTGGAAGGGTCTGGCGAGCCGGTCCAGCACCGCCTCGTCGCGGAGCGCGGCGACCGAGCCCACCGCGACGGCCTGCGGCATGCGCAGCGAGAAGCCGTTCGTGAACTGGCCCGGGAAGCCGGTGCCGGCCAGGCAGTTCATCCAGGCGATCACCTGCTCGACCGCGCGGGCGTAGTGGTCGTAGCGGTAGAACCGCTCCGGGTCCCGCAGGACCTCGACGGCGTCGCGCACTCCGGCCGGGTCCGGCTCGCCCGTGCGCAGCGCTTCCACCTGCCAGGACACGTCGTCGTAGTGGCCCAGGGGGTCGGGCGCCGGGGCAGCGGCGAGGGCCTCCTGCAGCCAGGCCACGCCGGCCGGGGAGAACGAGTGGTGGAACGCCTCGATGTTCGCGTCGATCATGTCGGCGGCGGGGTATCCGCGCGACCGCGCATAGGAGTCGATGTAGCTCAGCGAGTGGTAGCCGGAGGTGGGATCGGTCAGCGGCGGGTAGATCAGCACCGCCTTGGGCCGGGCCGTCATGCTGTGTCCTCCTTTGGCATGCCCTTCTGGCCCTCGCCTGCGGCCTGGGCGGGCAGCTTGCGGCGGTGCCGCTCGGTGCAGGCGGTCATGCCGCGACCAGTTGAGGAAGGGGCGCGGCGCCCGGGAAGGCGGGCGGGCCGCAGACCTTCAGGCCGGCGGTCAGCGGTTCCACCAGCGCCCGGAGCCGGTCCGGGTGGCCGAAGCCGTGGTCGCGAACCGCGGCCGGGAACTCCTGCGGCCGACAACCCCACAACCGGCACAGCAACCGGTCGACGATCTCGTCCCGGAAGGTCATGCGCAGGTGGGGACGGTGCGGGTCGGGGTGCGGCAGCCGATCGTTGAGCCGCATGGCCGACCCGGCGAACGACCGGGCCGCCTCGATCACCTCGGGCGTGCGCAGGGCCGTGGGCAGGCTGCGAATCGCCAGGGGACCGCAGTCGACGGGGCCGAACATGCGGATCAGCACGCGCAGGGCGGCGTCGGCCGGGGACCGGTCGCGGTCGCTCGCGGTCAGCAGCGGCGAGTCGTAGATCGCCGCCGGGTCGTCGACCGGCAGCAGGCCACGTTCCTGGGCCAGGGCGACCGCTCGCTGCCGCACAACCTGCGGGTCGGCGTCCGGCTTCGCGCCCACCAGGGCGGCGAGTACGCGCTCGGCGTGCCGGGCCGGGAACTCCGGGTGCAGCACCATGATGGCGGCCACCGTGTCGGCGTCGCTGACCGGGGCGCCGCCGGCCGTACGCCCGTGTGCGCGCGCCGCCCACGCCTCCATGATGTAGGTGTTCACGTTCTCGATCGGGGTGTCCGCCGCGTCGCGGGGCCGCAGGCCCGGATCGCCGGCCGCCGCGAGGCGCAGCAGGAGCCGGGCGTCCTCGGCCTTCACGTCGGTCGGGTACGCCGCGTCCCAGGCGGCGAACCGTTCGAAGCTGTCGCCGGTCAGCTGGGCCTGCGCCGCCCGCCCCAGGGCTCGCCGGCCCCGGGCCCGGAACGGCAGGGCACGGCCGATCTCCAGCAGCCGCGACGCCTCGCCGGCCGACACCGCACCGGCGTGGACCGCCCGGTCCAGCGCCACCCGCAGATTGACCAGCGGCTCGCTCATCTGGCGGTGGTCCTCCTCGGCCGTGGCGTGCACGACCGCCACCTCGTCGTCGTCGGTGACCACACCGTCGCGGTACAGCTCGAAGACGGTTCCGGCGCCGCGCATGCCGTACCGCCACAGCTCGGCCGCCCGCAACGCGCCCATGCTGCTGCTGCCCGCCACCACGACCCCGCGGTCCAGGTAGTGCAGGATCTCGCGGTGCCGGACCGGTGCCCGCAGCATGAAGAACCCGTCCACGATGAGCACCCGGTCGCCCGGTCCGGGGTCGAGGCCGAGCAGGTCGCCGTGCCGGATCGGCGGCCGCACGATCGCACCGGGCAGCAGGTCCACCGCTTCGGCCGCGTCGAGGCTGGGGCCGAGGAACACGTAGTCAGACATGGTTCTCCCCCGGTCGTCGGGACATGTCACGCTCGTTGCACAGCGCCAGGCCCGGAGCGACCACCTTGCCGGCGGCGATGCCGATCCGGGGCTGGGTGAGGTCGACGACCATCGGTTCCACTCCGGTGCGGGCCCACACCCGCTCGGCGCAGTGCCGCAGCAACGCGTCGGCGCCGGCCGGTCCGTCGGCCGGGACGACCGGGTGCAGGGTGCGCCCGGCGATGCTCGGGGCGACCGCGCCGTCGGCCTTGTCGTACAGGGTGGCGTCGATGTCGTCGCGAGCCCCCGAGATGCAGGCGAGCCGGGACTGGATCGCCTCCATCAACGCGCGCGCCACCGCCTGCCCCGGATCGGGATGGCAGCCGAACCCGCCGAAGACCAGCGGCACGTCCGGCGACCAGATCGAGCAGGCGTACGCCGGTATGCCCATCTCGTTGGTGGTTTCGCAGAGCTCGACCCAGCAGTCGGCGGAGCGCAGCGCGGCGAGCGCCGCCTCGGCCGTCGGGTTGCCGGTGCCGGACGGATCGACGTAGCGCCGCCCGCTGAGCGGGGTGACCGTGTACGGCGCGCAACAGTCACGTTCGATCAGCTCGATCAGGCCGTGCAGGGTCGCCTCGGTCGGCGAGTTGCCGACGCCGAGGCCGTTGCTGCTCACCTGGAACAGCAGATGGTCCCAGGTGAACCGGCTGGTGGCGTCGAGCCGGACGAACTCGAGCGGCACCAGCGCCGGCTTGCCGGTGAGCACGCCGGTGGCGGGCAGCCAGTCCAGCGTGACGCGATCGGTCAGCGGCGAGTCCTCGGCCAGGTTGAGACGGCGTACGTCGTAGCCCGGCCGCACGTCGCGGGCGCTGCCGCGGGCCGCCACCTCGAGCGTCACGTTCTCCGCGTGCCAGGTCTCGATGCTCTCCATCACCGCGCCGACCCAGGACTGGGCGGGTCGCAGGCCGATGCCGAGGCTCACCGCGAGCGTCTTCCCGCAGGGCCGGTACGCGACGTGGCACGGCAGCCCGATCTCGTCGAGCCGGGTGATGTCGGCGACCCGGGTGATACCGAACGTGGAGAGCATCGGTTCGACCCGGCGGCGGGTCTGTTCGGCCGGCACGGTGCGGAACGTCCGCTCCGCCACTGCCGCTGTGCCCCGGCCCATCGGTCAGGCCACCACGACGCAGGCCACGATGACGACGTTGACATCACTGACGCCGCCGGCGATCAGCTCCAACTGCCGCTCGTCCAGCTCGTCGAGGTCGATCATCGGTGCGGCCGGTACGTGCAGGACGTGCCGCCGGGGGTCGGCGGTCCAGTCGTCGACGAGCTTCTGGCGGGTGAACAGGCCGTCGGCCTCGCTGCGGTCGAGCGCGACGGTCGCGTTCGGCAGGACCGGCAGCCCGGCGGCCAGGGCCTCGGCCCGCGGGTCGGCCGCCAGGCGTCGCTCGGCCTCGGCGTCGCTCCAGACCGCGAGCATGAGCGTGGTGTACCGGGCGATGAAGTCGTCGTTGGCGTCGGGTGTCTCGCTCATCGTCTTCCTTTCTCGCGGCGCCCGGCTCGGGACCGGACGAGGGGATCGGGCGCCGGAGGATGTCCGGCGCCCGGCTCGTACGTCGGTGACCGGCGTCGATCAGGCGTTGACGACGCAGGCGACGATGATGTTGACCTTGGTCTCGCTGACCCCGCCCGCGACCGCCTCGAGCTCGCGCTCGTCGAGCTCGCTGATGTCGATCAGCGGCGCCTCGGGCACGTGCAGGACGTGCTCGGCGCCGTTCCAGTCGCCGAGCAGCTGCTCGGCGGTGAAGAGCCCGTCGACCTGGCCGCGCTCGAGGCGGACGGCCTTGCCCTCGGCCACCGGCAGGCCCGCGTCGATCGCGAACTGCCGGGGGTCGGCGAGCAGTTTGCGCTCCTCGTTCTCGTCTTTCCACACCGAGACCATCATCGCGGTGTACTTGTTGAGGAACTCGGCGTCGGCGGGTTGCGGAGTCTGGCCGGCAGTAGTCATGGCATTTCCTTCCGGGAAATGAAGAACGGGATGGCGTCGCTGCAAAAGAAGCTAGGGGCGATTGGAATTTTCTTTCAAGACCTGTTGGCCGGGTGACATCGTTCGTGACCGTCGGCCGAAACAGGTGGCACGGATCGATGACAGGAAGAGCTCAACTCGTGCTGCAGCACGGGCAGCAGCACGCACAGCTGGCGTCCAGGCCGCCCACCACCCGGTCGAGCTCGTCCTCCTCCAGCTCCGCCTCGCCGATCGGGCCGGTGGACGGCACGTAGAGCGTGAAGGTTCCCAGCCGACCGGCCTCCTGCCAGGCCACGACCTGGGTATCGAGGTCAGGCTGGGCGTCGGTGGCATCCCGCACGACGGTGATGTGTACCTGCTCGGGCACCGTCAGGCCGTACTCGGCCAGCAGCGCCCGCGGGTTCTCGGCCAGCGCCCGTTCGGCGGCCGCGTCGGCCCACACCTCGGCGACCAGCCTGCTGTATGCGGCGACGAACGCCGCGCGTTCTCCGTTGGTCACGCCTTTTCCTTTCCGCTCGGCAGTGACCTTCATGGTGCGGTGGGAGGCCGCCGGCGGCCCCGAACAGCGGTGAATACCATCAATGTCGGACAGTCGCCGAACCCATTGCGGAAGCAAAATGTGCAAACCAGGGAATCGCGGCGGCGCGGCGGATGGTAATACCGCGGGCGGCATACCGGAAGCAGTGATTTCACTGCTTTGCGCACCGGCCCGGCACCCGTAACGTGAACGGCAGTCGCACGCCGGGAGGATCGATGACGGCCACCGCGATTCCGCCGACCGGCGAGCGCTACACCATCGAGGAGCTCGCCCGTCGGGTCGGCATGTCGGCCCGCAACGTGCGGGCGCACCAGGCGCGGCGGTTGCTCGCCCCGCCGATCCGGGTCGGACGCACCGCCTACTACGACGCCGGCCACGTGCGGCGCATCGAGTCGATCAAGGCGTTGCAGAGGCAGGGGTTCAACCTGGTCGCCATCGACGCGATCCTCGGCACCCAGAACGCCGACGCGGACACCGACCAGCTCGCCACCCTGCTGCAACGGCTCGGCCTCGACCACCCGGCGCTCGTCTACGCGCTCATGCAGCACGGTGTGGTCGGCCGCGCCGACGACGGCACGGTCCGTACGGTCCGCCCGCGAGCCCTGCGTTCCGCACTCGAGTTGCGCCGCGGCGGCGTACCGACGCTGCCGTCCCTGCAGATCCTCGCCGACGTGCTGGACGCCCTGCGCGACCGCACCGACGACCTGGTCCGCTCGACGTGCCGGCGGCTGGTGGACGCCCGCCGCGCCCCCGAAGGGTCCGGTGGCACCTGGGAGCAGCTGGAACAGGACACAGTGGTGTTCACCCAGTGCCTGGTGGGCCTGTTCACCGAGGCGTTCCGGCTGACCGTGGAGAACCACGGCCGCACCGCCGCAGCCGATCTCATGGCCGGCCCCGGCGATCTCGATCTCGACCTCGACCTCGACGAGTCCCAGCTCGTCGACAACGGCTGACGATCTGACGGCGGCCGACGCCTACCGCACCGGCGGCGCCCCGTCGAGGATCTGACGGCTGGCGAGGCGGTGGAACAGCCCGTCCCGGTCCGCCATCAGCGTGTCGTAATCGCCCCGCTGGACGATCCGGCCGCGGTCCATCACCAGGATCGTGTCGGCGTCGCGCACCGTGGACAGCCGGTGCGCGATGATGATCCGACTGGCCGCCAGCCGGCGGGTGCTGGCGGTGACGACCTCCTGCGTACGGTTGTCCAGCGCGCTGGTCGCCTCGTCGAAGAACAGCACGCGGGGATGATGGATCAGCGCGCGAGCGACGAGCACCCGCTGCCGCTGCCCCACCGACAACGTGCCGCCCCCGAACGGCACCATCGTCCCCAGCCCCATCGGCAAGGCCTGGACGTCTTCCTCGAGGCCGGCCATCCGGACCGCCTCCCAGACCCGGTCGAGCGGATAGCTGCCGGCGCCGCACAGGTTCTCCCGCAGGGAGCCGGCGAACAGCGTGCCGTCCTGCAGCACGACCCCGCACTGCCGGCGGACCGCCTGCATGTCCAGTTCGCACAGGTCCTGGCCGTCGTAGCGGACGCTGCCACTGCGCGGCGCCTCGAAGCCCAGCAGCAGCCGCAGCAGCGTCGACTTCCCGCAACCGCTCGGTCCCACGACGGCGACGAACTCCCCCGGACGTACGGTCAACGAGACGTCGTCCAGGATCGGCGGCTGATCGGCGTGATAGCCGAAGGTCACGTTGTGCAGGGTGATCTCGCCGCGGATCTCGCCCGGATCGGTGCGGTCGGGCCGCCGCTCGGGTTCCGCGTCGATGATCTCGTGCAGGTCGGCCAGCCGGGGAACCGCGGCCACGACCTCGATGCCGGCCGTCACCAGCACCAGGGCCGAACCGAGCAGCAGCGCGAAGGCGACGTTGACCACGAAGAACTCGTCGATCGTGAGCTGCCCGGCGAGCGGGCCGGCCAGCAGGGCGAACAGCGCCAGCTGGCCGGCGATCGGCAGCACACCGGCCGCCGCGGCCAGGACGGCCTGCACCCGCCGTACCCGCTGAAGCTCGGCCCGAGCCGTCGAGTTGGCCGCCGACCACCAGCTGTAAGCCCGGTCCTCGGCCGCCGCGACCTGCACCTTGGTGATGCCACCCAGCAGCTGGTTGGTGCGCGCGGCGGCCCGGTGCTCGGCGGGCAGCGCCCGGTGCATGCGCCGCACCACCGCCCGGCCGCACACCCAGGCGAGCGTCGATGTCGCGGCGAGCACGGCGAGGCCGCACAGCGCCACCTGGACGTCGATGACCGCCAGCAGCAGCAGGTCGGCCACCACGGTCACGCCGGCCAGCACCCCCTGCGCCAGCACACCCGACAACGACTCCCGGACGAAGGTGATGCCGAGGACGGCGTTCGCCAGCTCGCCGCTGGAGGTCCGGGAGAAGAACTGGGCCGGCAGACGCATCAACCGGTCCCACACGGCCAGCTGCGAGCCGAGCTCCACCCGACCCTCGACGCGCAGCAGCCGAAGGTTCTGGGCGATGCCCACCAGCGCGGCCACGAGAGCGCACGACACCAGCAACGCGGCGGACTGCAGGAGCCCGTCGCCGGTTCCCTGACCGGCGACCGCCCCGAGCACCCGGCCGCTCATCAGCGGAACCGCCAACCCCAACCCGGCGACCACGGCCGCGGTGAGCACCAGGCCGGCCACGTCGCGCCGGCCGCCGCGCACTCCGCCACGCAGCACGTCGCCGAGCGTCGGCGCGAGCGGCAACGGGACCTGGACCACCGTGGCCGCCTCGCCGAACCGGGCGATCTCGGCGGCCTCCAGCGGCAAGGTGGCACCGGTCTGCGGGTCCAGCGTCCGGTAACCGCCGCGGCGGTGGACCAGCGCGACCGCCTCCTCCCGGCCGTCGTCGCCGGTGCGGCGCCAGCCGATCAGCGGGCCGAGGTCGCGCCGCCACCACCCGGCGGGCAACCGGACCGCCCGGACGTGCAGGCCGGAGGAGCGGGCCACCGCGTGCAGCGCGTCGCGCTGGTCGGACGGCACCTGGCTGCGGTCGGCCGGTTCGACGATCCGGACCTGATCCTCGGTGACCAGCGCCCGCAGCACGGCGGCCGCGAGCTGGTAGGCGTTGAGGTGGGCCACCTCGGCCGGCGGCGCCTGCCGGTCGGTCGCGCCGACCACCCCGTAGGCGGCGCGTGCCGCGTCGGCGACCACCGCTGCGTTGATCTGTTTCCGCCTTTGCAGCGTGCTGAGGAACTCCGCGTCGGCGCGCCCGATGCGCGTCTGGACGACCCGCAGCAGTCGGGCGACGTGCCGGTCCGCGGCGGCCCACAGCTGCCCCGCGGCGAGCAGGTCCCAGCTGCTCATGCTCTCCACCGTGCACGGTGCCGTCGCGGTGACCCAGTCGCGGGCGGTGAGCAGCAGCAGCTCGCCGCCGCCGATCGGCTCGCCGGGGTCACCGTCGTTGCGGACCACGTCACCACCCACGACCCGCAACCACCACAGGCCGGACGTTCCGGCGAGCACTCCCCCGGCGGCGAGGGAGCCGACCGACCGCGGCGCCAGCGGCGGCGCGTCGCGCGGCGGCTGACCGGTGCGCAGCGCGTCGGCGATGGCCTGCAGGCCGATCTCCAGGCCGGACACCAGGGCGCAGGCGACATCCTCGCCGGCGGCGTCCGGCGTCACCGCCCCCTCGGCCGCGCCGACCACCGCGCGGTGGGCCGCCTCGCCGAGCCAGCCCACCTCGGTGTCCGGCAGCGGCACCACGACGAGCCGCCAGGCACCGGCCACCGGCGGGCTCGGCATCACGCTGCCGGCCGGGAGCCGGGCGACGAAGTGTCGTCGTGCCTGCGCACCATCGGCCCCGCCGTGCCGTATCGCGAACAGATCGGCCGGGCCGCCACTGATCACCGCGGCGGCGTACTGCCCGTCGAGCCGCAACGGTCCCCGGTCGGCCGGTGTGGTCAGCCCGATCAGCTCCGCCCAGCCGGCGATCATCGCCGTGTCGATCGTCATGCCGCCTCCCACGTCATCAGCCACGCCGGTCAGTGCTCGCGCAGGAGCCGGGCGTACGCCCCGCCGGCCGCCATCAACTCGTCGTGCGTGCCCCGTTCGACCGCACGACCGCCCTCGAGCACCACGATGAGATCCGCGTCCCGGATGGTGGAAAGGCGGTGGGCGACGATGAGGCAGGTCGCGCCCCGGCGGCGCAGATTGCGATCGATGAGCTGTTCGGTTTCGGCGTCCAGGGCGCTGGTCGCCTCGTCCAGCACCAGGACCAGAGGCCGGCGCACCAGCGCGCGGGCGATCTCCAGGCGCTGCCGCTGGCCGCCGGAGAAGTTCCGGCCGCCCTCCTCGACCAGCCCGGACAAACCGCCGGCCCGGCCGGCGATCTCGGCGAAGATCGCGGCATCCTTGAGCGCCGCGATCACCTCCTCGTCGCCGATCGTCGGATCCCACAGCGTCACGTTGTCCCGGATGGTGCCCTCGAAGAGCATCCGGTTCTGGTCGACCATCGCGACGGTGGCCGCCCACAGCTCGGCGTCGACCTCGTCGCGCCGCAGACCGTCCACCGTGACCCGGCCGGACCAGCACGGGTAGAGACCCGCCACGAGGCGGCCCACGGTCGACTTCCCGCTGCCCGAGGAGCCGACCAGGGCGACCCGCGACCCCGGCGGCATGTCGAGGTCGAAATCCGACAGCAGCGGCGCGCCGAGCGGGTTGTAGCCGAAACTCACCTTCTCGATCCGCAGGTGTCCCTGCAGGGAGGCCACCGGCGCGGTCACCGCCGTACGGGCCGGGACCGGATAGCGTTCCACGTCGCGCAACCGGCTCAGATCGGCGCTCATGTCCTGCAGCCTCGAGCCCAGCGCGGTCAGGTTGACGATCGGCCGGTTCATGGCGGTGACCAGCCCCTGCATCGCCACCAGCACCCCGACGCTCAAGGTGCCGGCGAGCACCTGCCGGCTGCCCAGCCCGAGAAGGACGGCGGTGTTCAGCGCCGCGATCAGCGCCGGTATCACCGACAGCACCGCGGCCGGCACGCCGAGCCGCTGCTGGCTCGAGCTGACGGCCGCGCCGCGCGCCGCGAAGCGCTGGTAGCCGACCTCCTCCTCACCGGTGGCCTTGATCGACTCGATCATCTGGATGGTGGTGTAGACGGTCGCGAACATCTTGCCGCGCTCCGCCTGCAGACCCGCGACCACGCTGGTGCGGTGCGCCGCCACGTAGCGCAGCACGGCCACGTTCAACCCGGCGAACGCCATCGCACAGAGCCCGAGCGTGACGTCGTAGGAGCACAACAGCACCCCGTACGCGCCGACCAGCGCGGTGTCCACCGCGGTGGTCGCCACCCGCCGGGTGAGCACGTCGGCCACCACGTCGTTGCTGCGCACCCGCTGGGTGAGGTCGGCCGCCTGACGCTGGTCGAAGAAGGCAACCGGCAGCCGGAGCAGGCGCCGGAAGAAGCGCGAGCCGCTGCTCAGCGCCAGGGCGGTCTCGCTGCGGATCAGCAGCCGCTGCTGCAGCAGCCCGGCGACCAGGGTGAGCAGCACGGCGGCGCTCATGGCCAGCGCCAGCGACGTGAACGCACCGTGGTCCTTGCCCAGCAGCACCCGGTCGACGAAGACCCGCACCAGCGCCGGCTGGGTCAGTCCGACCACCGCGATGAGCAGGCCGAGCAGCACGGTCAGCGGCACCACCGAACCGAGGTTGCGCCACCGCCGGGCCAGCTGGGGCAGCACCCGGAACGGGGTACCGCCGGGCTCGAAGTCCGGGCCGGGCCGCATGGTCAGGACGATGCCGGTGAAGGCGCTGTCGAAATCGGACCAGCTCACCGACCGCGGGCCGGTGGCCGGGTCGTTGATCCGCACCCGGCGCCCGAGCCCCTCCAGGACCACGAAGTGCTCGAACTTCCAGAACAGCACCGCGGGCAGCGGCACGTCGGCCAGCCCGTCGACGTCCATCTGGAAACCCTTGGCGATCAGGCCGTACTTGCGGGCGCCCTTGAGGACGCTGGCCGCCGTGGATCCGTCCCGGCTGACGCCGCAGGTCTGCCGGAGCTCCTCGGGGGCGACGTGCCGCCCGTAGCGGCCGAGGACGATGCCGAGGGCGGCGGCGCCGCACTCGACCGCCTCCATCTGGATCACGGTGGGGGTCCGGACCCGGCGCCGGCGAGGGCGGGGTGGGGCCGCGGCGGACGGCTCGCCCAGGTCGATGTCGACCGGGCCGGTCACCGGTTCACCAGCCAGTCGATCGGGTGCTCGGTGGCGATGGTGAACCGGGCGCTGATCGCGCTGGCGGAGTTGAGCTGGAACGGTGGAGCGGCCTTGGACCAGTGCAGGCCGCTCGGCGAGCCGGGGTCGGTCCGCAGCGGCACGGTCACCCGGATGACGCTGCCCGCGCCGAGCAGGCGGCGGATGTCGGCGCCGCTGCCCAGGAAGGCCCGCATCGACTGCTCGGTCTCCGGGAAGGACCCGACGTCGGTCACGGTGCCGGAGAGGGTGCCGAACACCGTGCTCGGCACCGCGTCGGCGACGACGGTGACCCGGTTTCCCGGGTGCAGCAGGGGTGCGACCGCGGCGGGTACGAAGACCACCGCCTGCAGGGCGTCCCCGGGGGTGTCGAGCCGCTCCATGTCGGCGACCGGCGTGCCCGGTTCGAGCAGCTGACCCTCGCTGACCAGCCAGGCCACCACGTACGCGTCCCACGGCGCGTTCACTATGGTGATCTTTCCGTCCTGCTCCAGGCTGTACAGCGGCGTGCCCTTGGCCACCCGCTGATCGGCCGCGCTCCAGACCTTGACGACCTGGCCGCGGATAGTCGCGTCGACGGCGGACACCCCGTTGGAGTGGATGAGCACGCCGGCCGCCTGCACCACCCGAGGCACGATCGCGCACACCGCCCACACTCCGGCGCAGGTCACCGCGACGGTCATCGCCATGGTGAGCAGCCAGCTCGGCACGCTGGCGAGCTTGATCACGTCGTCCAGTTGTTCCGGCGCCTCCAGGTGGCGCAGCGCCTGCCGGCGGAACTTCATGCCGCCCTCCGCGAGCCGAGCGCGAAGTCGGCGATGTTCGGCTCCACCAGCGGGTCGATTCCGGCGAGCCGGGCGAAGCCCGCCGAGTCACCGGCCCCGAGGGCGCAGGGCGCGAGCCCCATCGCGGTCGCCACCAGGTACATCAGACCGGTGAGCACCCCGGCGTTCTTCAGGACCATGGCGTAGCTCAGTCCTTCGTACTTCCACATCATCCGGTGCACGCGGGCGGTGATCACGAGCAGCACCTGCGGCGTCTCGGCCATGCCGGCCGCCGCGCGGGCATACCGGGCCACCGGGCCGCCGGTGGTATCGGTGTCGGTGAGCAGCGTGAGCTGGTGCTCGACGGAGTCGTAGTGGTACAGGCCCGGGTCGAGACCGGAGCAGCGCGAGACGAGCGGATAGATCTCCAGCTCGCAGAGCCCCCCGCCACCCGGGTACGGGCGATGGCCGATCTCCTGCCCGCCGGCCTCCCCGACGCCGCTGGTGTGCTGCACCCGGTACAGGAACTCGCCGAGGGCGTCGACGGTGAGCGGCTGACCGTCGTCGTGTTCCCGGACCGAGCGGCGCGCCCGCACCACCGCGGTCAGCGGGTCGTCGCGCTTGGCCACCAGCTCCATGTCCGGGACCGGCAGCACCCGGTGCCGGCCGTCCGGGAAGTCACGGCGCAGCGGGGCCGGGGGTAGCTTGCCGCGGAACGGATACGTGCCGCCCACCGCGGCGACGTGCCGGCCCGGTCGCGCCCGGTCGTGCAGGGCGAGCTCCTCGGGCAGCCAGTAGGCCAGCGGCGCGGCCGAGGACTCCTCCTCGAACTCCGCCGCGGTGACCAGCAGCCGGCCGGTGAGCAGCTCGTCGAGGACGCGGCCGGCGACCGGCTCCGGCACGGCGAGAAGGTGCGCCACGCCGCGGACGTCGCAACCCGAGTCCGCCGCGGCGGCGAACACCGTCGCCAGGCCGGCGTCGACGCACGCGACGGCGACCGTGGCCAGCGGCGAACCGGCCACCAGCCGCCCGTCCTGGACGCGCAGGCCGGCGAAGCGGGAGAGCCGGTAACGGCCGCTCGGCTCGTGCCGCCGCGGCTCCGGCAGGCTCCCCGAGCCCAGGCCCCGCGGAACCACGTCGAGCAGCGGCCGGCCGCCGGCCTGCAGCCGGCGCTCCAGCCAGGAGTGTGCGGCCAGGCGGCGCAGCAGGATCTGCGCGGGCAGCACCTGTCCCTCGCCTTCCAGACCGACGACGATCCGGTGCAGTTCCAGGTCGCCGACCCAATCGGCGGCCAGCCGCAGGACCAGCGCTCGGCGGCTGACGCCGAGCCCGCCCAGCGGCAGCTGGAACCGGCTCTGCCGCAACCGCAGCGCACCGGTCTCATCGGTGCTCAGCTCCGCGTCCCGGCGCAGGCGGAACGACTCGTGGGCGGCGGCCGCCGCGGGCGGACCGCCGCGGATTGCGGTGCTCGTCACCGTGGACCCCCTCGCCTGGTCAGTCACCGTGGACCCCCTCGCCTGGTCAGTCACCGTGGACCCCTCGCCTGGTCTGTCACCGTGGACCTCCTCGCCTGGTCAGAAGAAGACGCTGAGTGGATTGATCGAGTCCTCACCGGCCGCCCGCGGGGTGCGGTTCAGGGCGGCCGGAACGTCCCAGAGCCGTCCCGGTCCCAGTCGGCGCCAGAAGTGCCGCAGTCCGGGCACCATCACCTTGACCACGGCCAGATCCAGGTCCGGGCGGGACTGGTCCAGCACGATCACCTCGAGACCGGCCCGCCGGAGCCGGTCGACGCAGTGCCGCACGTCCCCGGCCACGCCCCCGGTTCCGGCCCGGTCGTGGGTGCGTACGGTGCTCGGCGGCAGTTGCGGGTCCGGTGTCAGCCACGGCTGGTCGGCCACCCGGACGGTCCGGTACCAGGCCACGGTGTCGGGGTCGGTGATGCCGTACCGGGTGCTGCCGCCGACGAACCGCGCGACGATCGGCAGGAACTGGTTCAGCTCGGTCAGCGCCCGGCCGAGCGCCGTCGCCGGGTCGAGATGGCTGCCGAAGCCGAGGATCACGTCCTCGGTGGGCCGCTCGAGGTGCCGGGACACCGCGGCGTACGCCGGCATGCCGAGGTCGGCCGTGAGGTCCAGCGCCCACAGCTCCCGGCCCAGGGCGCCCTCGTAGTGGGCGCGCAGCGCGTCGATCCACGGGTCGGCGAACGACGCCAGATCGACGCCGGGAAGCCGGGAGCGGTGGTACCACCACAGGGCGACACTGTCCCGCTCCACCAGTTCGCCGAGGCCCTGCAGGACCGCCTCGGCGAGGGTGCTGCCCGCCGAGCAGCCGTTCGAGTCGGGCGCGCAGACGTCGAGCGCGGCCACCTCCGGGTGGCCGTACCAGCAGTAGGCAGCCGGCACGTCGCGCGGGGCGTCGTGGGTGAGCGACCAGGCGGTGCTCCACTCCAGCGGCTGGTCGTCGGCCAGCGGTGCCGGGACGCGGTGGAAGTGCCCGCCGCCGGTGTTGCTCTGCCCCCGGTTGGCGTACTGCTTGTCGGAGAAGAGCAACAGGTCGCGCGGGTGCACGGTGGTGCCGGGATCGAGGTCGGCGTACGCGGCCCGGCGCACCGGCCGGTCGTCGCGCCAGACCCCGCTGTACCGCTCGATCGCCTCGGCGATGGCGCTCACCTTGGCCTGCGCGACCGTACGGCCCTTCCCGCCGGACAACCCGCGCAGGCTCTTGCGCAGACCGGCCGGGTGCCGGGCCACGGCGAAGTTGTGCCCGGAGATCCAGCTCTGCGTGAGGTCGTCGGGGCCGGTGAGCGGGTCCAGCCGGGTGACCACGCCCAGGTACCGGCTCACGTGCCGAGTCAGCCGCTGCTGGACCTCGGCGACGGCCGCGGTACGGGTGCCGCCGTCCACGTCCGTCGCCGCCCCGGCGGTCAGGGTGATCCGCGGATCGGCGGCCCGGGTGAGGCCGGGGTCACCACACGCCGGGCACTGCGGCTGGCGGATCAGCTCGTGCTCCGAGGTGGTCAGGTCGCGAGTGTCCAAGGTGATCATCCGGCCGGTGATGCGGGGCGACCGCCCGGCGACGGCCAGCACCGGCAACTCCGCCGCGAGGAGACCGACCGCGGTGGCCACCGTGCCGGGCAGGGCCGCCCGTGCCACGGTGAGGCGACCGGCGTCACCCTGCCCGGCCAGGTAGTTCTCCACCTGCTCGTTCTCCAGCCACCGCTGCCGCAGGCAGGACCAGCATCCGGTCGAGCCCGGGATCAGGTGCGGGCCGAGGACGAGCACCGAGCCGTGCGCCCGGATCAGGGTCCACGGGCGGCCGGCTGTCAGGCAGGCCTCGTTCACCAGGGACAGTTGATCGTCCACGTACGAGCCGGGCGCGACCACGATCTGGGCATCGCCGGCCAGGATGACCGGCAGATCGGGGTCACGAGCGGCCACGACCTCCACCCGGCCCACCGCGGGAGCGAGCCGATCCGCGATCGAGGCGGTCACCGGCGAGCCGGCGTCGACCAGCAGCACCCGGCCGGTCGCCGCCCATTGCTCGGCGGCGTCCGGGGCGACCCCGCGGGCGTCCCAGCCGGCCGCCACGGCGGTGCGGGTCCCGGCCGGTCCGTCGGCCAGCAGTCCGAGCCCGGCCAGCCGGCGCAGCCCGGACGCGACGGCCGCCATCGGGTGCCGGTCGGCCACCAGGGCGGCGAGCCGCTCCACGGTCCGGGTGCCGTCCAGCAGCGGCGCCAGGTCGACCGCCGCCTGGTCGTCGATCAGCAGGTTGCGGTGCTCGCCGACGACGACCAGGTAGGCGCCCTCCGGAGCGGCGCAGAGAACCGGCTGGTAGTCCGCTCTCAGCCGGGGGTGGCGCAGGCGGCCGGTGTCCATCACTTCGCCACGTCGAGCGACACCGGGGCGTCGGCGAGGCCGAGCACGGTCGCCGGTCCGGACCCGTCCGGCGGCACGAGCAGCAGGAACGTTTGCAGCCGGGCGATCCGGATGCTGCGCCCGTGCACCGCCGCGGTCCGGCCGAGCGCGGCCATGTCCGGTGCCTCCGGGGTCAGTGCGGCGGCGCTGCCGGTGATCGTGTCCGACACCGCGAGCGTGACGAAGGCCAGCGTGCCGGCCGAGGTGCGGGCCGCGCAGTCGGACCACTCGGCCCGGCTGAAGGTGCGGGCGACCTTCATCCCGGCACCCTGCATCTGCTGGCTGTAGATCGCCCAGCCGCCGGCGAACCTGCGGTCCAGCAGGACGTTGGAGGCCACCACGGTGGTGTCCGGAGTTTCCGCTCCGGTGGTCCGGGTGAACAGTTGCGCCGCCAGCCGCTGCCGGAGCCCGTCGGGCAGGGCCTCGGCGGACGGCACGGCGGATGCGCTGCCCAGGGAGGCCAGAGCGGCCTGGCCGTCCGGCCCGATCTGCACGTTGTGGCTGAGCTTCCAACCCCCCGCCGGCGTACGGATGAAGTGGCTGGCGTCGGTGACCAGCAGTTCCTCGCCGGTCAGCCGCAGTTTCGCGGTGACCAGGAAGCAGCCGGCAGTGTCGGCCGGCAGCGCGAACACCGGATCCACGTGCCGGAAACCGGGCTGGTTACGCCGTACGAGCCGGGCCTTGTTGACCGCCGCGATGCTGCCGTCGAGGGAGGGGCTGACCTCCGAGGTCCGCAGACCCGGCACGTCGCCGGCCACCGTCGCGGCCGAGTCGGCCTTGTCGAAGGCGGCCAGCACGTCGGTCGCCGCGGGCACACCGAACGCGGGAGCCGGGCCCGGCGCGGCGGCGGCCGTCTCGGACCGGGCGCAGCCGGTCAGGCCGAATCCGAGCAGGACGGCGAGGATTCCTCCGGTCAGCGGCGACCGGCTCGGACGCAGACGACTCACGACAGCCTCCCGGCGGGGATGCGGGATCCGCCCCGACGGCATGATCCGCGCCATGAGTATTTCCCCGCCCCGGCGGCGCGGCGGCCGATGGCGGCAGACCGTACCGGGCACCCCGCGGGACACGGCAGCGAATGCGGCCACCGCGTCGGCACGGCGGCACCGATCGATGTCAGGCATGCGCGACGACGGCGGCCAGCCCGGCCCGGGACGGCACGCCGAGGAGCCGGTAGATGCGGGCCAGGTGGGCGTCGACGGTGCGCGGGCTGACCGACAGCTCCCGGGCGATCAGCCTGGTCGTGGCTCCGGTGCCGGCCAGCCGCGCGATCTGGAGCTGACGGGCGGTGAGCTTGGCCAGCACGGGTGTGGCCGCACCCAGCCGCAGCCGCCGCACCTCCGGGCCCGCCTCCCACCGCACGGCCGGCCCGGGACGGTAGGCCAGCACCAGCAGCAACGGGGCGGCCACCGGATATCGCAACAGGTGGCCGATCAGGTCGTGCGAGAGCCGGTCGGCCCACTGCAGGTCGTCGAGGACCAGGACCAGGCCGGTGCCGGCGCGGGCGGCGATCCGGCGCCGCCCGCGGCGGCAGAGCAGGAACTGTTCGACGCTCAGTGGCGTCCCGGCGGCCCGGACGGTGGCGTCGTCCCAGAACCGCTCGTCGTCATCACCGTGCGGCCACTGCTGCTGCCCCCCGAAAGCGTGCAGGAAGACCTGGAACGGGATCTCCCGTTCGAGCTCGGCCGCGTTTCCGGTGCGGATCCGCAGTCCAGGCCGGGCCAGCTCCGCCACCGCCGCGGCGAGCAGGCTCGTCTTGCCCGTCCCGGCCGCGCCGACCACCTCGACGACCGACTGCCGGCCGGCGGCGAGGGCCGTCGCGGCCTCGGTGAAGGCCCGTAGTTCCGCCGTACGGTCCATGGCTTCTCCCGTCGCGCTGGCCGGCACGCCTCCGGCGTGACTTGCCGTGCCAGCCTGGCCGACGGGGTTGGAACAGGCGCTGGAACATACGCTGAACGCCGACGGGAAGCCCGGTCAATCGCCCGGCGGGGTGCGGAGCAATCCGTAGATCAGCATGTCCCGCCAGCTGCCCTCGCGGAACCGCGCGTTCCTCAGCACACCTTCGCGGTTGAACCCGACCCGTTCCAGTGCGCGCTGCTCGGCGATGTTGTCGGCGTCGGTCTGCGCCTCCAGCCGCTGCGCCAGGGTGCAGTCGAACAGGTGCCGCACCAGCAGCTGATGGGCCGTCGTGCCGAGCCCACGCCCGCGGCACTCCGGCAGCAGCGCGAGCCCGATCTCATAGCAGCCACCGGGCGGGCCACCGCGGTCCCGCGCGTCCCAGCTGGCGATGCCCAGCACGGCCTCCTGGCCGGACGCGGGATCCTTGCCGATCACCGCGAGCGCCGTGGAGTCGTTGGCGACGTATCCGTCCTTCTCCCAGCGCAACCGCCGCAACCGCGGGTCACGGAACCCGGCCCACACGTAGCGCCCGGTGACGCTGGGATCCGAGCCGAGCCGTTCCAGGAACGGCAGATCCGGCTCCCGAAAGGGTCGCAGGCTCACCTGTTCGTCCATTGTCACCTCGGAAGGGGGGTCGGGGTCTGCAAGTATCACACCGGTCGGGTCACCGGGTCGCCCCCGCCGGGAGCGCCAGCGCGAGCGCCGACGAACCGTCCAGGAACATCAGGCCCCGCTCGGCGAACCCGGCGAAGGCCTCCTGAACGGCATCGAGCGGCACCCGGCGGGACAGGCGGTCCCGTACGGCTGCCGCGCCGATCGGCCGGTCGACGCAGGCAAGATAGATCTCGGCGAGATCGCCTTCGAACGTGTACGTGCCCTCCGCCCCGGGGTGCCTGCCGTCGTAGATCTGCAGCAGGCCGGGTGCCGAGAAGTAGGTGAGCGTCGGTGGTGTCGCACGCTGCCACGCGGCCTTCCATTCCGCGGCGGCCTCGCGGACGCCGGCGTACGCCTCGTCCGGCAGCGGGTCGGCCAGCTCGTACTCGAAGAAGTAGGCGATCTTGCCGAGATCGAACCGGTCCGGATAAACATACCGGTATCCCGGCTCCGGGTGGCGCACCCGGACGCCCGAATCCTCCTGAGTGAACAGCGGACTGAACCGCTCCATCCAGACCCGTCCGGCGCCGGTGGGCGGCCGCAGGTGTACGAGGTGCGGCATGACCGCCGCCTGGGCCTGGTAGTCGTCGGCGGACTCGCCCGGGAAGCCCCAGAGGATGTTCCACGAGATCGTGATGCCGTAGTAAAGGCCCCAGCGCAGTACGTTGACGTTCTGCCCGGCCCGGACACCCTTGCGCATCAGGCCGAGCACCCGGGTGCTCAGCGACTCCAGGCCGGGCTGCAGATGGGTCACCCCGCCCTGCCGGAGCAGCTTCAGCTGCTGGCGGGTGAGGTTCGCCTTGACCTCGTAGAAGATGTCGTACGTGGTGCCGGAGGCGATCAGCTCGGGGAAGAGCCCGGACAGGTAGGCGGTGTCCAGGATGTTGTCGACCGCCTCGAACCGGAAGCTGCGGTACCGCCGCGCCTGGATGGCCAGCTCGGCCGCCACCCGGCCCGGAGACTTGGCGCGGAACTGCATGCCGGAGCCGTTGAGCCCGCAGAACGTGCAATGGTGTTTGGCACCCCACCAGCATCCGCGGGCGGACTCGAACGGGATGCGTACGGTGCGCTGACCCGCGCTGTGCTGGAGCCCGAGCGCCTCGGCCCGGCTGAAGTACTCGTCGTAGTCCGGCGGCGGCGACTCGTCGAGACGCTCGAACGGCGGCCGCGGCGCCGTCGCCACCACCTGGCCCGCCCGGCGTCCGGCGACTCCCGGCACGCCGCCCGGGTCGGCACCGATGGCCAGGGCGGACAGCAGCTCGGGGAAGGCCACGTCGCCCTCGCCGAGCACCGCGTAGTCGATGGCGTCGACCCGCCGGACGTACTCCAGCCCCATCTCGTCGTCGAAGTTGGCGCCGCCGAAGACCGTGGTCAGGTGCGGGAACTCCCGCTTCAGCCGGCGTGCCAGCGCGAAGGAGGCCGCGTTCTGCTGGAACGTGCAGCTGAAACCGACGACCCGCACGTCCTGCCATCGCACGGCGCTCGCCAGGTGGTCGAGGTAGGCGGGCACGTCCTCGTCCCGGACCCGCCGGAGCAGGTCGCGGCCGCCGGGCAGATCGAGCTTCGCCGCGGAGTCGTCGAGCAGGGCGCCGTCCGCGTCGGGCGCCTGGTCACCGAACGCCGCGACCGAGAACAACCAGTCGCCGAACATGTGTCCACGCTGCTCGCACAGCGACTCGTAGGTCTCGGTGCCGATCCGGTGGGCGAAGTCGAGGTTGGCGTGCAGGGTGCTGACCGCGTACCCGTGCCCGGCGGCGACCGCCTTGAGCAGGCCGAGCTGGATCGACGGCCGGTCGGCCGTCATGAACGGCATCGACACCAGGACCACCGGCAGGGCGGCCCGCTCGGCGGCGGACGGACGCCGCGGAACCGGCTGCGGATCAGGCAGTCTCACAGATGACCGTGGTGATCTCGGCGGCCGGCGGCGCGACCTTGCCGGCGGCGAAGGAGGCTCGGAACTGCTCCCGGATCGTCGCCGCGGTGATCGGGTTGGCCGGGCAGGTGCCGGCGGGCGCGACCCGCTCGACGGCGGCCGCGGACTTCTCCTCGGCGCCGGCCGCCGTGCCCGCGGCGATCGGGGCGCCCAGCACCGCGCCCACGGCCAGCCCACTGAGGAGTACCCGCGGCCCACCGCGGGAAGGATTGTCGGACATGGTTTTCCCTTCACTGGCGGGCCGGCGAACGAGTCGCCGCATCAAGCGATAGGCGTCACTATTTCCCCCGGGCGCCCCCTCGGGAATTGGCCAGATGGTCTAACTTGGTGCGAACCGCGGCGGCCTCCGGATGCCCGAGCGCATCGAAGATCTCGATCGCCTCCCGCCAGGCAGCCCGGGCCCGGTCGGCGTCGCCCGAGGCACGGTACGTGTCACCGAGCCGCAGCCGGGTCATCGCCACCTGGTAGCGGTCGCCGAGGTCGTGCCAGAGGGTGAGCGCACGCTCGTAACAGGCGACCGCCTCGTCGTGATGGCCCAGCTGATGGTGGGCGTAGCCCAGGCTGTCCCAGGTGTCGGCGTGGCCGGGCCAGTCGCCGGAGTCGGCGTGCAGGGCCAGCGACTGACGGCAGTACTCCAGCGCCTGCTCGTGGTAACCGAGCTGGCTGTGGTACCAGCCCACCCAGTTCAGGGCGTCGGCCTGGCCGGCCCAGTCCTCGGCGAGCCGGAACTGCTCCAGCGCCTGCCGGGCCTGGTCGAGTGCCTGCTGAAGGTTGCCCTGCCGTTCCAGGACCCGGCCTAGGTTGAGCCGGATCCGCGCCTGGCCGGGCAGGTCGCCCAGCTGGGCGAACAGCTGCAGGGCCTGCTCGGCGTGGGCGCGCCCCTCGTCGAACCGGCCCAGCTGGAGGTTGGCCAGGTTGAGCAGGCGGTGCGCCTGGGCCTGGGCGGCCCGGTCACCGAGCCGCCGGGCGGCGTGCAGGGCGGCGCCCATCGTCGCGGCCCAATCATGCCAATGCCCCTGATAGTTGAGGAAAGCGGTCATCGTCCAGGCGAGACGGTACACATAGGTGTGCAGGTTGTCGGCGGCCGCCAGGGCGAGCGCCGCCAGCAGGTTCGCGTGCTCGGCCACGAACCAGGTCATGGCCTGGTCGGCGTCGGCGTGCGGCACCGCGACCACGCCGGTCGCGGGCGGATCGATGACCAGCGGTTCGCGGTACGGATAGAGCAGCCGGTCGGCGGCGTGTGCCGTGTGCAGGTAGTGGTCGAGCATCCGGCCGAGCGCCGCCTCCCGTTCGGCCGCGCTGCCCAGGACCCGGGCCTGCTCGGCGGCGTACGCCCGCAGCAGGTCGTGGAAGGTGAACCGGCCCGGCGCGCTCTCGTCGATCAGATGCGCCCCGCGCAGCGCGGTGAGCAATCGGCGCGCCTCGGCCGGTGGGACACCGGCGAGGCTGGCCGCGGCCGCGACCGAGATGTCCGGCCCCGGGTGCAGCCCCAGCAGCCGGAACAGTTGCGCGGCCGGCTCGGCCAGCAGGTTGTACGACCAGGATAGGACGGCCCGGGCGTCGGCGGTCGGGTCCTCCCCCGCGAACGCGTCCAGCCCGCCCCGCGCATGCCCCAGCTCGTCGGCGAGTGCGGTGAGCGTGAACCGCGGCTGGGCCGCCGCCCGGGCGGCCACGATGGCCAGCGCCAGCGGCAGCCGGGCGGAGACGGCGATGATGTCGTCGACCGCGGTCGGCTCGACCTCGACCCGCGACTCGCCGATGCGCCGCCGCAGCATCTGGCGCCCCTCGTCGGCGGTCACCAGGTCGACCGGCACCGCGACCGCACCGGCCGCGATCAGCCCCGACAACCAGTTGCGGCTGGTCACCACGGCCAGGCAGCCGGCCGAGCCGGGCAGCAGCGGGGTCACCTGGTCGGTGTCGCGCGCGTTGTCCAGCACCACCAGCACCCGCCGCCCGGCGAGCAGGCTGCGATAGAGGGCCGCCTGTTGTTCCAGGGTGGCCGGCACCCGGCGGGCCGGCACCCCGAGCGCGTCGAGAAAGCCGCGCAGGGCCTCGCCGGGTTCCATGGCCGACCGGTGCGGATCGAACCCGCGGAGGTTCACGTAGAGCCGGCCGTGCGGGAAGCGGGCGCTGATCCGGTGCGCCCAGTGCACGGCGAGCGAGGTCTTGCCGACCCCGGCCGTCCCGGTGATCAGGGCGATCACCATGCCGTCGCCGGTCACCAGGGCGTCGAGCTGGCGCAACTCGTTGACCCGGCCGACGAAGTGCGGCGTCGCGTACGGCAGCTGCGCCGGGATCGGCGGCCGCAGGACCGGCTCGGGGACGGTCGAGCCGGACGGCGCGTCGAGCAACGGATCATTGGCGAGGAAGCGCTTGTACAGGTCCTGCAGCTCGGCCGACGGATCGACACCGAGCTCCTCCCGCAGATATCGGGCCTGTTCGTGGAAGGCGGCCAGCGCCTCGGCCTGGCGCCCGCTGCGATACAGCGCGGTCATCAGGGAACCCCGGAGCCGCTCCCGCATCGGGTACTCGGCGACCAGGCGGGTCAGCTCGGTGACCAGGTCCTCGTCGTTGCCCATCGCGAGATCGATCTCGATTCGCTCCTCGAGCACGCTGATCCGGCGCTCCTCGAGCCGGGCCCGCTCGACGTCCAGCAGCGGGCCGGCCAGCCCGTCGAAGGCCGGCCCGCGCCAGAGCTGCATCGCGGCGTGCATGGCCTGAACGGCCTCGGGCAGCTCACCGGCCGCCCGCGCGGTGCGGGCCCGGCTGACCTCGCGGTCGAACACCTCCAGGTCGAGGCTGCCGGGCGGCAGCGCCAGCTGGTAGCCGACCTCGCTCCAGGTGAGCACGCGGGACGGCGAACGATCGGACCGCACCGGCTCGAACGCGCGGCGTAGGCCGGAGATGTACTTCTGGACGACATTCACCGCGTACGCCGGAGCGGTGTCTCCCCAGATCGCCTCGATCAGCTGTTCCCGGCGTACCGGCCGATTGGACCGCAGGGCCAGGACGGCGAGCACCACCCGCTGCTGGACCGGGCCGAGGCTCAGGCGGGTGTCACCCAGCCAGGCCTGAACGGGTCCGAGGACCTCCACGCGCAGCGCCGCCCCCGGCTGACCCTGGTGCGACCCGACCAAGGATGCCCCCTTAGATCGACGATGACCACAGTGTACGAACCGGGGGACATTCCGTCGCGACATCGCTACCCGCCGGGCCGCCCACGGCACGTGCTCGGTGCGGACCCGCAAGCAGGACCGGCAGTGGATGCGGTGGATGTCGGCCTGCAGCCAGACTTGGCAGGCGCCGAAGTCCCCACGAACGACGGCAACGTGTCCATCGTTTTGAACCGTCGGCGAGCGTCGGGCGGCTCAGTGCCCGAACGCCCAGGCCACCATCAGGGGAAACTCTTGTTTCCAGAACGCGCCGCCGTGCGAGCCGGCCCGCTCGGTCAGGACGACGTCGCCGCCCGCGTCTCGCAGCGCATTAGCCCACCGGATCGCGTTGTCGCGGAAGAACGGTTCCTCGGTGCCGGCGACGAGGTAGGTGCGTGGGAGCCTGCTGGGTAGCACTGCGGGTGGCTGGTATCCCGCGCCCGGAGAGGCGCAGAAGACCGCGCCGTAGACGTCGGGATGACGGAGTCCCATGGCCAATGCGAGTTCTGCGCCGGCGGAGACACCGAACGTCGCAGTTCGGTCGGCCGGCAGCTTGGTGCCCAGGCGACTCGCCGCCCATCGGCGTACGTCCTCGACGAAGAATTTCTCGTGTGCCGCGAATCTTTGCGGGTCGAAGGTGAACGCGTCCGTGCTGCGGCCCGGTGAGTACTCGTGCAGCCTCAGCGTCTCGTCCTCCAGCCGGTGGGCGCCGATGATCATCGTGGGCGGTAGATCGGCGGCCTCCAGCGCTGCTCCCCACGACGCGAGCAACTGGCCGTCACCGGCAAAGACGATCGCCTCGGGCGCAGCCGCCGGGACGTAGGCGGTGACCTGACGTCCGCCGTCGTGCTCCAACACCTCGGTAACGAGCTCGCCTGCTGTGGACGACATCGGCGTGGGGTTCCTTGCTGACATGTGGTAGGTATCTGTTGGCATGTGCGGGCAACAGTGCCAACTATCGCCGAACAGTGCCGTTCTTGGCGTACGCCGGCATGCCGTACCACAGTCGGGGGTCAGCTGGGGCGCGTTCGCCTTGACGATGGCGTGGTGCAGCCGTCGTAGGTATCGGTGCTGGTCATCTCGGTGTCTCCGCTGTTTCGTGGGGTGACTTTCAGTCTTGTGGCCGTAGCGGGGCGCCACCTCCGTCGCGGCCACGGATCGGGCCACGGATCGTGGCTCCGCCGGCGTACGGTGAAGGCGACCGCCGTCCCGAGGGCGATCGTGAGCAGTCCGGAGATCAGTAGCGTTCGCTGAGCACCGAGGACGGTCACGAGCGGGCCGCCCAGCAGGGTGCCGAGCGCGGTGGACGGGGTGGTCAGCGCGGTGCGGACGGCGAGCACCCGGCTCAGCGCCTGCGGTGGGGTGCCGGCCTGGAACAGGGCGGTGGAGATCGCGCTGAACGGTCCGTAGATCAGGCCCCCGGCGGCCAGCCCGATCAGGCCCGGGACGACGGCCTCGGTCAGGCCGAGCGGCAGCAGCGCCGCTCCCCAGCCGATGATGATCCACGGCACGACCTTCCGCAGTGAACGGTTGCGGAGCGCGGCGGCGCCGAGCGCGCCGACGGTCGCGCCGGCGCCGAAGACCGTCCAGTAGAGGCCGAGCAGGCTGGGCGAGCCGTGCAGCCCGTCGGCGACGTGGACCGGCAGTGCCACCTCCACCGGGCCATAAAGGAAGAAGAACGCGCAGGTGACGAGGATCAGACCGAGCAGCGGTGGCCGATCGACGATCACGCGCCAGCCTCCGCCGGCGGGTTCGGCCGCCCGGCTGCTTCCGGTCGTCGTCGGTCGGCCCGCCCAGCGCCGGCAGGCGATCGCCAGGACGGCGAAGCTCGCCGCGTCGGCGCCGATGACCCAGGCCGGGCCGGTCAGCGTGGTCAACCCACCGGCCAGGGCCGGGCCGACGATGAAAGCCGCCTGGTTGAAGGTCGACAGCAGCGCGTTGCCGGTGACCCGGTCCCGCTCCGGCAGCACCTCGGCGATGAGCGTGTACAGGCCGGCGCTCCCCCAGGCGTGCAGCAGCGACGACACCGCCAGCAGCAGCACGTAGACGAAGGGGGTCAACCGCCCGGCCGCGGCCAGCACGGCGATCGTGCCCAGCGACGCCGCCCGCACCGTCGCGTCCGCCGCGACCAGCCGGGACGCGGTCAGCCGCCGCATCACGCCGGCCAGCAGGGCCGCCCCGACCGGAGCCGGCAGCGCATAAGCGGCGACCGCGAGACCGATCCACACCCCGGCCTGGCCCGGCCGGGCGATCGCCAGCGCCAGCCAGGCCACCGCCACCATGCTCATGCCGTCGCCGAGGGCGGAGATCATCATGCCGGGCAGCACTCGGCGCAGGACCGGCTGCCTCAGCAATCTGCCGTACGATCCTGCCCAGGCACGCTCCGTCACTCTTGATCTCCCCACGGGATCAGCGTCGCGCGGCCGTGGGTTCGCCGGCATCCGTGCCGGCCACGGAACGCACCACGGATCCCGCATCACGCCAGTCACCAGCCAGGGGGTACGCGAATTGGCAGCCGGGCGGCCGATCGAGGACATCTCGGCACGGGAGGCGGAGGTGCTCGCCCTGCTCGGCGGGCACCTGACCAATGCCGAGATCGCCGCGAAGCTGTTCATCTCCGTGCGTACCGTCGAAAGCCACGTCTCGTCGTTGCTGCGCAAGCTGGAGGTGCCCGACCGGCGGGCCCTGGCCCGCCGGGCCGCCGAGCACGCCGAGCACGCCGAGCGGGACCGAGCCGGCCGGGCCGCATCGGCGCCGGTTCTGCCCGTGCAGCTGACGTCGTTCGTCGGCCGGTCGCGGGAGTGCGCCGAGCTGGCCAAGATGATCAAGGCACATCGGCAGGTGACGGCGGTCGGCGCCGGTGGCGTCGGCAAGACCCGGCTCGCGTCGACCGTCGCCGCCGACCTCGCCGGTGAGTTTGCCGGCGGCGTGTGGTTCGTCGACCTGGTGCCGCTCACCGATCCGGGCATGGTGGCCGCCGCGGTCGCCCTGGCGCTGGGCGTCGGCGAGGAGCCGGGTAGCGACATCGGCGAGACGGTGATCGACGCCCTGGCCGATCGCCAGGCGCTGCTCGTCCTGGACAACTGCGAGCAGGTGCTGTCCGGGGTGGCCACGTTCGTGGAGCGGCTGCTCGCCGCATGTCCCGGCCTGACGGTGCTGGCGACGAGCCGGGCTCGACTGATGGTGCCGTTCGAGCACGTCTATGCGGTGCCGCCGATGTCGCTCGACGGCGACACCGAGTCCGACGCCGTCGCGTTGTTCCTCGATCGGGCGGCAGCCGTCGGCGGCAGCCCGGATCCGGCGGACATCGTCGCGATCTGCCGGCGCCTGGACGGCGTCGCGCTGGCGATCGAGCTGGCCGCCGCCCGCTGGCCGACGCTGGGGCGGGAAGGCTTGACCGCCGGGCTCACCGACCAGCTGCGCATGCTGACCGGTGGCCCACGGGCCGACGACCGGCACCGATCGGTACGCGCGGCGCTGGATTGGAGCCATGCCCTGCTCGAGCCGGACGACCGGGCGCTGCTGCACCGCATCTCGGTCTTCGTCTCGCCGTTCGGCCTGGCAGCGGCGGCGAAGGTGGCCGGACACGACATCGGCGCCACGGCCGACGGCCTGGCCCGACTGGCCGAGCAGAACCTGCTCGTGGTCGCACTGTCACCGGACACCACCGAATACCGGGCGCTGGAGACGGTACGCCAGTACGGCGTCGAGCGGCTCGCCGAGTCGGGCGAGCTGGACAGCACTCGCGCCGCGCATCTGCACTGGTGCCTGGAGCGCGCCGCCGACCTTTCCGACGTACGCGCCGGCTGGCGGGCCCGGTTCGACCAGGTCGCCGACGATCTGCGGGCCGCCCTCGGGTGGGCCGCCGGCCGCCCCGACCAGCGCCCGGACGCGTGCTGTCTGGCCCGGTGCCTCGCCGAGCTCACCTTCACCCGCAACCTGCTCGGCGAGGCGCAGCAGCGTTTCGCGCAGGCCGCCGGCCTCGCCGACGACCCGGCCGAGGCCGCGGCGATGTTCCGCCACGCGGCCACCGTCGCCGGCTGCGCGATGCGCGGCGACGAGATGCACCGTTTCCGGTTGGCTGCCGCCGACGCCGCCCGCCGAGCCGGCGACCCGGCCGGGGCCGCCTGCGACCTTGCCGCCGCGGCCACCAACGCCTACCGATACTCGGGAAGCTTCACCACGGTGCTCCCGCAGGCGCACGCGCTGGCGCTCATCGACCAGGCCCGGGAGTCGGCCGGTGACGACGCGGCCGCGCGGGCCGCGATCGCGCTGGCCGAGGCGGCCGTCGTGCACGACGCGTTCGGCGGCGGTCACGGCCCGCCCACCAACGACGTGCCGCAGACGTTGGCCGGCGCCGAACGCGCGGTGGAGCTGGCCCGGCGAACGGGGGACCTGCTCGCCGAGTCGGCCGCCCTCGACGCGCTGTTGGGCGCCCAGTGCTGGGCCGGGCAGACGTTCGGCTCCGCCGCCACCGCACGCCGCCGCATCGAGCTGCTGTCGGCCCTGCCGGTCACGCCGGCGACGGCCCACGAGCTGGTCGACGCGCTCGGTGAGGCCGCCGAGGCCAGTCTCGGCGCCGGCGACCTGCCCGGCGCCCAGCGGTGGGCCCGGCGGCTGGCCGACCATCCGCTGCTGGCCGAGGTGCGCCACCGGGCGATCAGCTGGCGGATGACGGCCGGCGCCCTGGCCGGTGACCCGGGCGACACGCTGGCCCTGAGCGAACTGTTCCGGGAATCCTGGCAACGGGCGGGGCGGCCCGCGAAGCCCGCGCTCGGCGCGGCCGTCGCCGGGGTGGCGATGATCCACGGTCTCCGTGGCGATCAGGAAGCCCGTCGCACCTGGCTGACGATCCTTGGCCAGCTCGGCACCCCGGCCGGGCACATCTACGGCTATCGGGCCGTCTTCGACGCGATCGAGCTCCTCCATTTCGGGCGGCCGGACGAGGCACTGCGGCGGCTGGAGTCGGAACCCGCTGCGGTCTGGCGCTGGGTGACCTGGATCTGGCTGCATTGGTACGTCGCCCTGAAGGCGGAGGCCGCCGTGCTGGCCGGCGCCGCCGACGCCGCCGATCGAATCACCGCCGCCCGCGCGCTGGTCGCCGGAAACCCCGTCGCGGGGGCGATCGTCGACCGGGCCGAGGCGTTGCTGGGCGGAGACGCCGCGAGGCTGACCGGGACCGCCGAGGTCTTCAAGACCTCCGGAAGCCGGTATCAGTGGGCGCGGACCATGGTGTTCGCCGACGGCGACCAGGCCGCCATGACGGATCTCGGCCTGGCCGCGATGGCCGCCCGCGGCGACTGACCTCATGGGTGCCGAAATGCACAACTTCGAGCACTGAACGCGCAACCGCCGCTCAGGCGGTGAGCACCTGGCAGCCCTGGGCCCGGATCGCGTCGAGGGCGCTGCCGCCGGCCCGGTCGTCGGTGACCAGCACGTCCACGTCGGACATCTTGCACACCTGGGCGAGTGCCACCCGGCCGATCTTCGTGGCGTCGGCCAGCACCACGCTGACCCGGGCCTGCTCGCGCAGCACGGCGTTGACCCGGCAGCCGACCGGGTCGTAGTTGGTGCAGCCGGCCGTGGCGTCGACGCCGTCGACGCCGATGAAGGCAACGTCGATGTTGTAGTCGGCCATGAACCTCTCGGCGCTCGGCCCGACCGCCTCCTGGCTGCTGCTGCGCACCTCGCCACCGGCCGAGAACACCCGCAGCCGCGGGTTGGCGACCAGGTAGGTCGCCACGTTGAGGGCGTTGGTGACGATGGTCAGCCCGTCGCGGTCCATCAGCAGGCGGGCGAACTCCGAGACCGTGGTGCCGCCGGTGGTGCCGATGACCCGGGCGCCCTCCAGGAAGCGCAGCGCCTGCCGGGCGATCCGCCGCTTCTCGCCGGTGTCCTGCTCGGTCTTGTAGGACAGCGGCAGGTCGTTGAACGAGGCGTGCGTGGTCGCGCCGCCCCGGGTGCGGCTGACCAGCCGCTGCTTTTCCAGGACCTCCAGGTCGCGGCGCACGGTGGCGGGCGAGACGGCGAAGAGCTCGGCCAGGGCCTCGACGTCGAGGCTGCCCCGCTCGACGATCGCCGCCACCATCTCGCGCAGACGCTGCTTGCGTTGCATGCCGGAAAGGTAGCACCCGGTTGCGCAGTTCGACTCCGCCGTTCTGCGCCTTCGCTCAAACGCATTGCGCGTTACGCGCAACTATTTCGAGCAGAGCTGCGCATTACGCAAGGATCGCGCAATCTTCGATTGACCGTATGCGCAGCCGATGCCATAGTCGTCCCACTGCGGCCCCGGAGTTGCGCAGATGCGCACTGGAGTGCGCAAAGGGACCGCGCTGTCAGTACGAGAAGGGCTGACCGTGATGACTACGTCTCGACACCCCCGAACTGTGTATATGGCCGGCGCCCTCGTGCTCCTCGGCGCCCTGGCGACCGGCTGCGGCGGCAGCAAGGGCAGCAGCGGATCCGACAAGACCACCGGCGTGACGATCACCGTCGCCCTCGCCACCGAGCCCCCGCCGCAGGCTTCGATCGACGCCTTCACCAAGAGCACCGGCATCACGGTCAAATGGACCAACACCGACTGGGACAGCCTGCAGACCAAGATCGCCGCTGCGGCCACCGCGAAGACCTACTTCGCCGACGCCACCGATGTGGACTGGTCGCGGGTCGGCCAGCTGGGCAAACTCAACTGGTTCTACCCGATGGAGAACTACCTGGACACCAAGGCGCTGGCCGGCGAGATGCCGCAACTGCCCTCGTTCAGCTCCAACGGCCACGTCATCGGCATCCCGTACGACGCGTCGTTCCTGGTCACCACCGTGAACAAGAAGCTGTTCACGAAGGCCGGTATCAGCACGATGCCGACCACGATGGACGAGTACAACGCCGACCTGAAGCAGCTCAAGTCCAAGAACGTGGTGCAGTACCCCCTCAACATCCCGTTCGCCGCCGCCGAGGGCCTGTCGACGTACTGGTACCAGACGACCGCGGCGTTCGGCGGGACGATCCTCGACGGCTCGGGCAAGCCGCAGTTCGCCACGCCGGAATCCCCCGGCTACCGGGCCGCGCAGTGGATGGTCGACGCGATCAAGCAGGGCCTGGTGCCGCCTGGCAACATCAATGTGGCCGACAGTCAGGGCCAGCAGACCCTGATGGCCAAGGGCGTGGTGGCCAGCACCTTCGCCGACTACTCGGGCAACGTCGGCAGCCTGTACAGCGTGCCGGCCTCGTCCACCGTGGTCGACCAGGTCGCCTACCTGTCGACACCGGGTGCCGGCGGGGCCGGCCCGAACATGAGCAACCCGGACGGCATCGGCATCCCCCGGCAGGCCAAGTACCCGGCGGCCGCGGCGAAGTTCATCGACTGGTTCACCAGCGCACAGAACCAGGCCGACTTCGCCGGGGCGAGCGGGCCGGACAAGGTGATGCCCGGCTACTTCCTGCCGTCGCGCCTGGCCGGCATGGCCGAGCTGACCCAGAAGGGCAAGCTGATCGGCGGCCAGCAGCTGGCCGACATGCTCAAGAACAGTGCCAAGCCGGTGTTCCCGGAGGGCGCGCCCTCCTGGTACCCGGAGTTCTCCAAGTCCGTCTACACCAGCCTGCACGCCGCGGCGACCGGCTCGATGAGCGTCGATGACGCGATCAGGGCGATGGCCGGCACCGCAAACAGGTTGTCCAGCTGATGATGGTCGGTACTCGCAGCGGTCGGCGGCACGACGTGCCGCCGACCGGCACCGCGGCGCCGGGCCGAGCCCGGCCCCGCGGGCGGCGTCTCGACGTGCTGCCGTACGCCCTGGTCACACCCTTGGCCCTGTTCATCGTCGCGCTGGCCCTGGTGCCGGCCGGGGTGACGATCGTGCAGTCGTTCTTCCGGGTCGACGAACTCGACCCGCCGACCACGTTCAACGGCCTGGACAACTTCCGGCACCTGTTCGCCGACGGCGCGGTCCGGTCGAGCCTGCTCAACACCGGTCTGTACGTGGTGATCGGCGTCGCGCTGTCGACGATCCTCGGCATCGTCATGGCGGTGACCCTGCAGCGGCCGTTCCGCGGCCGGTCGATCCTGATCGCCGTGCTGATCCTGCCGTGGGCGCTGCCCGGCGTGGTCGAGGGTCTCGTCTGGACGGGCATCTGGGACGCCAACATCGGCCTGCTCAACAGCGTGCTCAGCTCGACCCACCTGATCTCGCACTACCAGGTGTTCCTCGGTCAGCACCGGTTCCTGACCATCCTCGCCATCGAACTCGTGCAGGTCTGGCAGATGACGCCGCTGTCCACGCTGCTGATCCTGGCCTCGCTGCAGAACATCCCGGGCGAGCTGTACGAGGCGGCGGTGCTCGACGGCGCCACCGCCTGGCAGGCGCTGCGGCGGATCACCCTGCCACTCGCCCGCCCGGGCATCGCGATCGCCATGGTGCAGGCGGTGATCGCCACGCTGAACGTGTTCGACCAGCCGTACGTGCTCAACGGCTCGGCCGACACCGGGGCGTCGCTGACCATGCAGACCTACTTCATCAGCTTCCAGAACCTGGACTTCGGCGAGGGCTACGCGCTCTCGCTGCTGATCACCATCGCCACGCTGATCCTCTCGCTCGGCGTGGTGAAGCTCGTCTACCGGCAGGTGGAGTTCTGATGCCTCGACGCCGTCCCTGGGCCCGGACCCTCGGCATCCTGTTCATCGTGCTGTGGTCGCTGGTGCCGCTGTACTGGACGCTCAACACCAGCCTGCAGACCAACGCGCAGATCAGCGCCAGGCCCGCGCACTACCTGCCGCCCAGCCCGATGCTGAGCAACTACCACGCGCTGCTGAGCGGGACCGGCGAGATCCCGGACACCATTCGCCGCTCCTCGATCAACATTGTCGTCGAGTGCACGGCCGCCACGGTCATCACCGTGGCACTGGCCACCCTCGCCGCGTACGCCTTCGCCCGGATGCGGTTCCGGGGCCGGAACCTGCTGTTCTACGCGGTGCTCGCCACCATGGCCTTCCCCGCCTACACCACGCTGATCCCGCTGTACCGGATCATGAGCGTGTTCGGCCTGGTCAACACGTACACGGGAATTGTTCTGGTGTATGTTTCGGGCTTCCTGCCGCTGGCCACCTGGATCCTGCACAGCTACATGACCAGCCTGCCGATCGCGATCGAGGAGGCCGGTCAGGTCGACGGCGCGAGCCGGATGCAGATCCTGTGGCGCATCGTGCTGCCACTGGCGTGGCCGGGCATCGTGTCCACGGCCATCATCACCTTCCTGTTCGCGTGGGCCCAGTTCCTGTTCCCGCTGGTGCTCTCCAGCGACCTGTCGACCCAGCCGCTCACCGTCGCCATCGCGGCGCTGCAGGGCCGGCACACCGTGCCGTTCGGGCTGCTCAACGCGGCCGGCGTGCTCGCCCTGGCGGTGCCGGCCGTGATCGCGGTGGCCCTCAACCGGTTCATCGTCAACGGACTGCTCAGCGGCAGCGTCAAGTAACCGGCCCGGCCGTCATCGGTGGGCGTCGAGCCAGCTCACGACGTCGGCGAGGACCTGGTCGCGCTCCGGCTCGTTGTGGGGTTCGTGGTAGAGCCCCTCGTAAATCTTGACGGTGAGGTCCGCCGAGCCGGCATGCTCGCGGACGACGGCGCTGGCCGCCGGCGGCACGAGCCGATCCGCGCCGCCGTGCAAGACGAACAACGGCATCGTCAGCCCCTCCAGCCGGGACGGCATCGCGGTGGCCGTCAGCATGAGCTCCGTGCCGGTGCGGGCGGTCATCTTGCCGAGGTAGTTCAGCGGATCGGCGCGGTAGGCGTTGACCACCTCGGGGTCGCGGCTGATCGTGTCCAGGTCGAGCGTCAGCATGCCGAGGTTCGGCACCAGGGCGGAGACCACCGGCGCCAATAGCTTCTGCACCTTGGTGGCGGCGCTGGTGTCCAAGGCCGGCGCGGAGATGACCCCGCCGCGTACGCGGTCGGCGGGCTTTCCCGTCAGATACTGCAACGCGATCAGCCCGCCGAGGCTGTGCCCGTAGACGAACACCGGCACGCCCGGGATGCTCTCCGCGGCGAGCTCGGTCAACGCCGCCACGCCGTCCACGGCCGCGGCCATGCTCGTGATGTTGCCCCGCCTGCCCGGCGACCGGCCATGCCCCGGATGGTCCACGGCATAGACGTCGTAACCCGCGGCGACGAGTCGCTCGGCAACCGGGCGGTACCGGCCGCCGTGCTCGTGCGCACCGTGCACCACGACGACCAGCCCAGCGGGTGCCTCGCCGCGCCAGCTCTGCCAGTACTGTCCGGAGACCAAGCGGCCCTCGGCGTGCTTCTCGGTCATGCGGGCTCCCGTGGGTAGTCATGCGCGCGTTCCGAATTATCGCTGGCACCGCCATCCGCGCGGGCCGACATCCGTAGATCGTCGCACGGTTGTTACCGACGGGTAATGTAAGGCCAACTCCATCGACGCTCATGACAGTGCAGGCCGTCCCTGACCGGGGCGTCACCAGCCCAGGTAGCTGCGCGTCAGGGCGGCGATGTTCTCGGCGGCCGCGATGCCATCCTCCCTGCTGGCATGCCCGTGCGAGAGCACCGAGATGGCCACGTCGGTCTTGTCTCCGGAGATCCATCCGGTGCTGTTGACGATCCAATGGTTCTGCTCGGTCGGCCGGGCCAGCCAGCCGTTCTTGAGCGACGTCCGCTCGCCGTCGAACGCCGCCGCGCTGACGCCCCACGTCTGGTCCGCGTTGACCGAGGACATGAGCCCGAGGATGTAGTCCCGCGAGTCCTTGGTGAGCGGGCTGGTGGAGGCGGTGAGCGCGGCGATCATCCGGACCTGGTCGTTCGCCGTGGTCTTGCTCAGGCCGGACGACGACGACGGCTCCGTGTCGTCGAGGCCGAGCCGTCGCAGGGCCGCCCGGAAGTTCCCGACACCGCCGACCGCGTTGTAGATCTGCTTCGCCGTCTCGTTGTCGCTGGCTCGGATCATCTTGGCCGCGCGGGACTGCTCGGTCGCGGTGAGCTTGCGGTGGCCGTCCTGCGCCCGCAACAGCAAGGCCGCCAGCAGCTCGACCTTGATGATGCTCGCCGCCTCGTAGGGTCGGTCGCCGTGGTAGTCGTACTTGTGCCCGGTCTTGCGGTCGACGACGGAGACGGCGAAGTCCGGGACCTCGCCCGCGTACTTGTCGAGGGCTGTCGTCAGCCGGTTGACCCGCTCGTCCCAGGAACCGGTCGCCAGACTCTTGTCGACCTTCTCGCCCTTCTGCGGTCCCAGGAAGACGACGCCGGGCCCTCTACCCAGCGCCGTCTTGACCTCGGGACCGAGGGTTTTCAGGTCGTCACCGTTGCGTCGTCCGACCATCGCGGCCGCCGCCATGGGACCCGTGGGCCGGCCTTGCAGCGCGCCGGCCAAGAACTTCCGCCAGATCTGGTACGGCAGGCCGTCCCCGTTGATCGCCTTGCCGTCCTTGGTCCGGATCGGTCCCGGCTTCTCCCTGCCCACCCAGGTCACCGCGGCCAGTCCCGGCGCCCATCCGGCCGTCCAGGCGTCGGAGGAGTCATCGGTGTCCGACCACTGCTGCGAGCCGGTCTTCGCGGCCGCTTGCAGGCCGGGAATCGCGCCGTCGTGCTCCACCACCTTCGCCAGCACGGTCTGTAGGTCCGCGGCCACGCCGCTCGGCATGACCCGCTCGGACGACTTCTTCGGCCGGTACAGGACGGTGCCGGCGGCCGTGGTGACCGACTGGACAAAGTGCCGGACCGTGCGGATTCCGCCGCCGGCCAGGGTGGCGTACACGGTCGCCATGTCCGACGGGGCGACCGGGTAGCGGCCGAGTGCGATGTCGGACCGGGTGTGTCCGGGCTTCGGCTCGCCCTTGAGGTCGACCAACGTCCGCTGGCTGCCGTACTTCTCCGGTACGCCGAGCCGGTACGCGAGATCGCGCACGGCGTCCGGGCCGATCTGCTCGGTGAGCGCGTAGTAGGGCGTGTTCAGCGAATACACCATCGCGGTGTCGAGCGGGCAGATCGGGCACTGCAGGTTGTGCTGGTTGTACAGGGGTGCGCCGTCACGGTCCTGGAACAGGCGCGGCGAGGTGCCGTTGTAGAGCGACTGAAAACTGATGTCGCGTTCCTCGGCGGCCGCGAGAACCAACGGCTTGAAGGTCGAGGCGGGCGGGCGTGCGGCGATCGCGTCGTCGAAGTAGCCGCGCCCGCGATCGCCGCCGTAGTAGGCACGCACCCCGCCGTCGGCCGGGTCGATGGCCGCCAACGCGGTCCGCAGTTCCTTCGGCTGGCCCTTGAGCGCCGCGCTGATGCTGGTCGTGGCGGCCGCCTGCGCGGTGGCGTCGACGGTGGTCGTGATGTGCAGACCCCCGGTGCGGAACTGCTGACGGCTGATCCCCCCTTTGACGAGCTCATCCTCGACCCGGTCGGTGATCAAACCGGCCGGGCCGCTGACCGTGCTGGTGGTGACGTTCTCCGGGGCCACGTGCGGGTACGGCGTCTGCTCGGCGGACCCGTCGGGGAGCCAGCCCTGCTCGCTCATCGCCCGCATGATCCACGTCCACCGCTCCTTCGCCCAGGCGGGATCGACCGCCGGGTCGCCGCGGGTCGGGTCCTTCACGATCGCCGCGAGCACGGCGCCCTGCGCGGCGTTCAACCGGTCGACCGACGTCCCGAAGAACGCGCGGGCCGCCGCCTCGATGCCGTAGGCGCCCCGGCCGAAGTAGATGGTGTTGAGGTAGCGCTCGAGGATCTCATCCTTGCTGTAACGGTGCTCGACCTTCAGCGCAAGCGCCGCCTCCTTGGTTTTGCGGCTGATCGTGCGATCCTGCGTGAGGTAGGCGTTGCGGACGTACTGCTGAGTGATGGTGGATGCGCCCTCCGCACCGTCGTGCACGACGTTCGTCCACAACGCGCGCACCAGGCCCCGCATCGAAATGCCGAAGTGGTGGTAGAAGCCCCGGTCCTCGGCCGCCAGGAACGCCCGCCGGACCGGCTCGGGCACCCTGTCCAGGGTGACGTCGGTGCGGTCGGTGAGCCCGACCCGGGCGAGCACCGTGCGGCCGTCGCGGTAGTAGAGCACCGACGCCTGCGGCGGCTCCGGCTCCGGTGGCAGGTCCACGCTCGCGACGTAGCCGGAAGCGGCGATCACCAGGGCCACCGTCACCACCACGAAGGCCGCCACCGTCCGGCGGCACCACCGCGGCAACCACAGCCACCAGCGTGGCAGTCTGGGCTGCCTTCGATGCCGGTTTGGTGAGATGACGTCGGCTTCTGGCATCATCACGTCCCTTCGCCGCCTCTGGCGCGCCGAGTTGCGCTGCTACTGAAGACGTGCGAAGGACACACTTTCGTGGCAATACCGAGAAAACTTCACGAACCGCTAGGACGCCGCGACGGAAAGTTATCCCCACCATTCGCAAATGACAATCCTCGTCGTTCATTTCCTAATTGCCGCACCAAAGAGGACGCCAGCCAATTCAAAAGGCCATCGTCGTTCACGAATCATTGGCGCCGATATTCGAGTGCGTCCGCACCGCGACGACCCTTGGTTACCGGCGAGGAACTAAGCAAACCGAGGGCACCCAGTCGGGCATGCTTGGATTGTTGGCCATGGCCAACCCTTTGCAGCGCCGCGCCGGTCACCCCGGGTCGCGCATCCTGAGCGTCGCCACGTACCGCCCACGCACCGAGGTGGGCAACGAGACGATCGCCGCCCTGATCGACTCGAGCGACGACTGGATCCGCCGCCGCTGCGGCATCGAGTCGCGCCGGCGCGCCGCACCCGACGAGGACCTGGTCACGATGGGCGCGGCGGCCGCCTCCAAGGCCCTGGCCGGCGCCGGCGTCGATCCGCGCGAGGTCTCGGCCGTCCTGGTGGCGACGATGTCCCACCGCGGCCGCGCGACGACCGCGGCACCCCTGGTGGCCGACGCACTGGGCGCCACCGCGGCCGCCGCGATGGATCTGGGAGCGGCGTGCGCCGGATTCCCGTACGCGCTTGCGACCGCCGACGCGCTCGTCCGCAGCGGCGCGGCCGGCTACGTGGTCCTGGTCGGCGCCGAGCGGATGACCGACATCATCGACGAGCGCGACCGCGGCACGGCGTTCCTCTTCGGCGACGGCGCCGGCGCGGTGGTCGTCGGTCCGGCGCAGACGTGCGGCATCGGCCCGGTGGTGTGGGGCGCCGACGGCTCCCGGAGCGAGGTGCTGCGGTACGACGAGGCGGGCATTCTGCGCATGGCCGGCCCCGAGGTCTTCCGCTGGGCGACCGCCATCATTCCCGACCTGGCCCGGCGCGCGCTGGAGGCGGCGGGCATCTCCGCCGCCGACCTTGCGGCCTTCATCCCCCACCAGGCCAACCTGCGCATCACCTCGGTCGCCGCCAAGGCCCTGGGGCTCGGCCCGCACGTGCGGGTGGCCACCGACGTCATCACCAACGGCAACACCGGCGCGGCCTCCATCCCCCAGGCGATGGCGGCCATGGCCGACACGACGGGTCCCGCACTGCTCGTGGGCTTCGGCGCCGGCCTCTCGTACGCGGCTCAGGTCGTCACCCTGCCCTGACCTCCACACTGACGGCGGGGTGCGCCCTCGTTTCTCCCGGTCGCTAATTAGTACGCGAGGTGCAGGCCGCTCACGGCGTGGACGTCGGTGAGCCCGCCGGTGGCACCGGAGAACCCGACCAGGGCGGACGCCGGAATCCCGGCGACCGGGGTGGTGAACAACGCCGACCCGTCGATGGTTACCACGAGGACGCCGCCGGCGACGGCCACGCTCACCTCGTGGGTTCCGCTGCGTAGGTTCGGTACCGCGGTGGAGGTGGTGACGAAGGCCGCGCCGGTGGCGGTGCCGGTCTGGATGCCGGCGAAGTTGTTCGACGCGACGCCGCTCTGGGCGTACGTGACGAAGGCGACCGCCACGCCGGTGAGCCCGGCGAAGCCCAGACCGGCGCCGTTGCGGCCGACCGAGGACGGGGTGTGGTGAGCCGGATCGAGCAGCAGGAAGGTGAGGCCGTCCGCGCCGGTGCCGCCGCCGATCGCGATGGTGAAGTTCGCCTGCAGATGGGCGGTCGGCACCGGCGTGGCGTAGATGGCCGTACCGGCCTGGCCGGCGACCGCGGCGGTCAGCTGCACCGTGCCGCCGGACAGCGTCGTCGACCCGTTCAGCGACCAGCCGGTGCCGGGCGCCGGCACGGCGGTGCGGCCGCTGAGCACTTGGGCGTCGGTGATCGCGTGGACGTCGGTCAGGGCGCCTGTTCCGGCCGAGAAGCCGACGAGCGCGGTCGGCTCGAGCGCCGGAACCGCCGTGCTCAGCACGTCCGTTCCGTCGATGGCGATGCCGATCGTGGTGCCGCTGACCGAGACCACCACGTCGTGGCTGCTTGCCCGCAGGTCCGGTACATCGGTGGTGGACGCCAGGAACGAGGGGGCGCCACCGGCGGTACCGGTCTCGATGCCCACCAAGTCGTGCGGGTAGGTCACGAACGACACGGCCGCCCCGGCCAATCCGGCGAAGCCGAGGCCGCCGCCGACCCCGCCCACACTGGTCGGGCTCGCTTTCGCGGGGTCCAACAGGACGAGTGCGGCGCCGTCGGCGCCGGTTCCCCCACCCATGGACAGGGTGAAGGAGGCGGTCAGCCCGTCGGTGGCGATGGGGTCGGTGTACAGGGCCGTGCCGGCCCGCGACGTCGCCGCCGGGGTGAGGACCACCTGGGATCCGGCGACGTCGGCCGAGCCGTTGAACCGCCAGCCGGTTCCCGGCGGGGGCAGCTCGGTGCCGCCGGAGCTGATCGAGATGTCCCGCGCCTCGTGCCGGTCGGTGGCCGTGCCGGTGCCGCCGGTGAAGGCCGGCAGGACGGCCGGCGCGAGGCCGGGCACGGTGACCGACAGCCGCTGCGCACCGTCGAGGAAGACGGTGATCGTCGTGCCGGAGACGGTCACGGTGACGCCGTGCGGGCCGCTGCGCAGGTTCGGGATGTTCGTCGTGGTGGCGACGTAGGTCAGCGCCCCGCCGGTGGCGCCGGTGCTGATGCCCAAGAAGTTGTTCGACGGATCCGCTCCGTTGCGGAACGTGTCAAGGACGACGGCGACGCCCGGTAGGCCGGCGACGCCGAGGCCGCCACCGCCGCCGCCCAGACTGCGGCTGTTGTTGCCGGACGCGGAGAGCAGGGCGAAGGTCATGCCGTCGCCGCCCGACCCGCCGCCGATCTGGGCGGTGAACGATGCGGTCAGGCCGTCGCTGGGCACCGGCGTCGAGTACACCGCCGATCCGGCCAGACCCGCCGCGTTCGGGGTGAGGACCACGTCGGTGCCGGAGATCCGGGCGGACCCGTTGACGAACCAGCCGCCCTGGGTGATCGGCGGCAACGGCGTTCCGCCGGGCAGGCCCGCGGCGGTGCCGATGACCGGGATGTCGTGCGCCCCGTGGCCGTCATCCGAGCTGATCACGTACGTGTTGCTGAAGCTGCCGGAGCCGGACGGGGCGAAGGTGACCTCGACATGCGCGGTGTCCCCGGGGTTGAGGACCAGTCCCTCGGGCAGTGGCGTGTTCACGACGAACGGCAGTGCCGGTGGCGCCGCCTTGGTGATGGTGACCGGCAGGTTGCCGGTGCTCGCCACGACCAGCGTCTTGGTGGCGGATCCACCGACCGGCACGGCCCCGAAGCTGAGCGACTCCGGCGTGATGGTGAGCTGGGCGAGGCCGACGGCGCCGGTGCCGATCAGCCGGGCGGTGGCGTCGCCCTGCGGACCGGTGATCGTGATCGACGACGTGTCGGCGCCGGCCGCTTCGGGGCGGTAGGTCACCGACCCGCCGACGGACTGCCCAGGCCGCAGGACCGTGCCGACGGCGGGCAGCCCGGTGACGGTGAACGGCGCCGCCGGGCCGGTCACCGCGGTGACGGTCTCGTCCGTCGTGCCGGTGTTGGTGACATTGACCGTCAGGTACTTTTCGGTGCCCACGGCGATGTCGCCGAAGTCCAGGGTCGCCGGCGTGGCGGTCAGGCCGGGCTTGATGGCGTTGCCCTGCAGGCCGGCCCCGAGCGTCTGGCTGACGCCGGCCTCGATGATGGCGAACCGCAGCGCGCCGGTGAACGAACCCGGCGAGGTGGGTGCGAACGAGACCGGAACGGAGATCGTCTGGCCGGCGGTCAGGGTGACCGGAAGCGCCGGTGGGGTCGCCCCGAACGGCGGCCCGGTGGTGCTGACGGCGGTGACGGTGACGGTGCGGGTGGCGGTCGCGGTCACCGTGGCCGTGCCGGTCTGCGAGACGAGCACGTCGCCGAAGGGCGTCTGGGTGGTCTGCAGCGCGGCGGTGGTGGGTTGCCCGAAGCCGTAGACGAACCCGTCGCGCGTCCCGGTGTAGACCCGCCCGTCGGCCGAGGCCGGTGTGGTGAACTTCGCGCCGGTCCCGATCGGGAAGGAGCGCAGGAGCGTGAGGTGACCGTTCGCCGGTACGGCGTCGTAGGCGCACAGCCGCCCGTTCGCGCCGGACGAGCCGTCCACATTGGTCACCCACACCACGGCAGTGCCCGGCGTGGTGCCGTCCGAGGTGACGATCGGTGATCCGGAGCTGTACCCGAAGCTTTCCGAGGTGTTGCCGGCAAGGGACAACGTCGGCCTGTTCGCTCCGTCGACGCCGTACTTGAAGGCCAGCATGCTGCCGCTGTTCTGCACGACGTAGACGTAACCGCCCTCGCCGCCGTACACCGCGGGATGTCCCCAGACGCCGAGGTACGGGCCGGCCACTCGGAGCACGTCGTCGCCGCCACCGGCCTTCTGGTTCTTCCCGCCGAGGCGGTCCCGGTCGAGGAGGAACAACCGGCCGTCCTTGCCGATCTGCACCATCAGGTTCGGCGTGGTCGCGGTGCCGAAGTACGGCGCGGGCAGCGCGACCGGGCCGCCCGAGCCGAGGTCCTGGTCGTTGCGGTCGAGCTGGGCGGCGTTCGCCGGGCTGAAGAAGTCCTTCGCGGAGATGGTGCCGTCGGCCGCGACGCCGAGCCGTACCACGGACTCGGACAGCTGCTGTGGCGGGTTGTTGCCGGGACCGTCCGGGGCGGTCACACCATTGCCGGTGGTCAGGAAGATGCGGCCGGGACCGTCCGAGACAAGGCCACCGCCCGCCTGCCAGATGCCGGCCTCGCTGCTGGTGGCGCCGACCTCGTCGGACCACATGCTGATCGCCCCGGTGCTGGTCTTCACGCCGGCCACCCAACCGACGTAGTGGCCGTGGTCGCACATCGAGCCGAACGCCAGGTAGACGCTGCCGTCCAGCAACAACAATCCGGGCCGCTGGTTCACGTCGTACGGCTGGAACGGGTGAGCCGGGTCGTTGGACGGCGTACCGACGATCCGCACCGGCCAGCCGGCCCGCTCCGCCCCGGATCCGGCCTCGACCGCGTGGAGGTACCAGTTGGGGTGCAGCACGTCGGGTCCGTCGTTGACCTTCGTGGTCAGGTAGACGTGGCCGGTCGCCGCGTCGTAGACGCCGGTCGCGGTGTTGCCGATGTTGGGCGCGATGTCTGCGCAGCCGATGGCGCTGGCCGGCCAGGCCGGCCCCAGGTTGCGCTGCCATCTCACCGCCCCGGTCACCGCGTCCAGGCCGTAGACGTAGTTGTCCTCGGTACCGACGACAACGGTGCCGCCGATGACGAGCGGCTGCGCGTACACCTGGCCCTGGACCTTGGTCGCGAACAGCTGGCCGAAGGTGGTGCTCGTGATCGTGCTCGGCGCGAGCGCCGGCTCACCCCGATCCCAGCCGGTGCGCAGGTTGTCCTGCGAGGCGGTGACGTCGTTGTCCCACCGAGGAGCCCCCATCCCACGAGCCTAAGGGCTCCTCCCCCCGGGCGTCGACGGCGCCGGCCGAGAGTGCCGTCAGACCGCGACGCGGAGGCGGTAGTGGTCGCGCAGGCGGCTCGCGGTCGTCGCGCGGTCGAAGTGCCAGCCCTGTCCGAGGTCAACGTCGAGCCCTTCGAGCACGACGGCGTCGGCCTCGGTCTCCACGCCCTCGGCCACGACGCACGCCCCGATGGCACGGGCGAGCTCGACGAGCGCGCGAGTGACCACGCTCAGGACCGAGCTTTCCGCGATTCCGGACACGATGCTGCGGTCGAGCTTGATGACGTCGGGGGCGGTGAGCACGATGTGCCGCAGTGACGAGAACCCGGCGCCGACATCGTCGATGGCCAGGCGCATGCCGCGGGCCCGCAGCGGTGCGAGGGCGGCCTTGACGGCGTCGTAGTCCTCGACCGGGTCGTGTTCCGACAGTTCCAGGACGATCCGGTCCAGCGGCAGCCGGTCCAGGAAGTCGATGCACGGCGAGGTGAGCAGGGTCGCGGGCGACACGTTCATCGCCATGTACCCGGAAATCTGACCCAGCTGATCGGCCGCGCGCTGCAGCGCCAACACCTCGAGGCGGTGGCCCTCACCGATCGCGTGCGCGTCCGCGAAGCACACATCAGGCGGCCGCTGCCACTCCTGCGGGAATCGGCTGAGCGCCTCCGCACCAAGGCGACGCCGGGAACGGAGAGCGACGATCGGCTGCAGCAGCACGGTCGGCCCCCCACGCTCGATCACCGGCAGGATCCGGCGCTCGACCTCCCCGAGGCGTTGCTTGTTCCGCACCCAGGGTTCGATGATCGCCGAGGCGGCGCGGGCAAGCACGTTCATCAGCGCCAGATCGCGCTCGGTCAGGTCGGCGTTCGGTGCGTACCCGGCGGCACAGAACGTGCCGTAGAGCGAGCCGTCGCTCAGCACCACCGGCACCGACACGTAGCTTCGGACATGGGCGACGCGCGCGGGCGGCAACTCCATCGCCTCCGGGTACGCCCGCATGTCGGGGATCACCGCCGGTAGCTTGCCGTCCATGATGGCCTTGCAGAACGTCTTCTCGAGGGGCAGAATCCGGCCGCCGCCCTCGACGTCGTCACGCACGGGCATCGGCAGCTCCGAGTCCATGAACTCGATGCGCTGATGGGTGTCGTCGATCCGGCTCAGGAACGCGACGCTGAGCCCGAGGCCCTGCCGTGCGGTCCGGAGCAGCTCCGCCAGGTGCCGCTCCTCCATCGCGAGCTCCCGCGACCTGGTGGCCTCGGGCGGCTCCGCGCGGCTCAGCGGAACCGGTTCGTGGGGCATGGGCATCCGATTACCTCCGCTGCGGTTGCGATAGGTATCGGCAACCGCCACCCGGACCTGAGGACGGCGATGGCCGGCGGCTACCGCTGCCCGGATTATCCGAGAATGCTCTTGATGGGAGGATTCGTCATCGGCAGACGTGGTCGGCGAGGAACCGCTGCCACGGCACGGCATCCCGGTCCTTCGTCATGCTGATCTGCCAGCCGCCGGTCGGGAACGGCCGCAGCGGGTACAGCGAGACCTCGATCGTGTGGAGCCCGGTCGCGCGGCGGATCCGTACCGGAATCGGCTGGGCCGAGGCGGGCACCGCGCGACAGTCGGTGACGTGGTAGTAGATCGCGATCGTCAGACTCGCGCCCGGCGCCAGTTCATAAGGGCGGTCCGGGGTCAGCGGCTCGCCTCCGGCACGCACCATCTGCAGGGCTCTGTCGAAGTACGTGTTGCCGACGGTGACCCGTTCGACCCGCAGGCCCGGCCGGTCCACCTCCACCCCGACGATGGTCAGCGGCATCCAGTTCTCGTTGGACACGACGAATCGCTGCGCGACGTGCTCGGTCTGCGCCGCGGGCCGCCGGTTGGTCATGGACTCCTTCTCGACCAGCGGGTTCGTGGCGTCTCCGTAGACGTACCAGCCGCTCCAGCCGGGCTCGGCGGTCAGCCGCGGGGCGAGCGCCCCGGAAATGTCGGTCAGCACGCCGGCGACGACCAGGGGGATCAACGCGGCCGCAACCAAGGCGAGGCGCCTGCGTGTACGCACCGGAGGAAGGTATCAGTAACTTGGATGAGTTTCCGGTTGTCGGTCGGCGCCAGGGAACTGCCCGGCGAGGTCGAAGGTGTAGACCGCGCCGCCGGTGCTGCCGACCGTGATGCCGGTGCCGTCGGGCAGGGCGATACCGGTCGTGAGGGTGGCGTCGACGCGCATGGCCGCGACCGGGTCCGGGTCGTCCGGCCGCCACACGGTGATAGTGCCGTCCCGGCCGGCCGCCGCGAGCCAGTCGCCGTGCGGGGCGGCCGCCAGGGCCACGATCGGCCAGGGGTGCCCGGCGACGTCGTACCGGCGGGTTCCGGTGGTCAGGTCCCACAGCCGAAGCGGCCCCTGCGGGCAGGCCGCCGCGAGCCAGCTGCCGTCCGGCGCGGCCGCGAGGGCGCTGATCCAGCCCTGATACCAGTCGAACTTGTGGCGGGCGACGCCGGCCCGCGGATCCCATACCCGTACGGTGAAATCTCCGCACGCCGTCGCGAGCCAGGTGCCGTCCGGGGCTGCCATGGCGGGTCCGATCCAGTTCTCGTGGCCGTCCAGCTCGCGGAGCCGCCGCCCGGTCACCGGATCCCAGATCGACACCCTTCCCTCGACCGTGCCCGCGGCCAGCCACTGCCCCAGCGGGTCGACGATGAGCCGGCCCACCCCGCCGTGCGGGCCGGTGAGCCGGCCCACCCCGCCGTGCGGGCCGGTGAGCACGTGGCGGCACTCGCCGGTGGCCGGATCCCAGACGCGGACGGCGCCGTCCGCTCCCCCGGTGGCGAGCCAGCTTCCGTCCGGGGCGACGGCCATCGCCCGGACCGGCTCGGAGTGACCGATCAGCGTGTGCCTGCGGTCGCCGCTGTGCGGGTCGAAGACGCGGGTATGGCTGTCGCTGCTGGACGCCACCCAGGTGCCGTCGGGTGACACGATCAGTCCGGTCACCGGGTTGCTGTGGCCGACGATGACGCGTCGGCACGCTCCGGACGCGGCGTCCCAGATCCGGAGGCTGTGGTCCTGGCTCGCGGTGGCCACCCACTCCCCGGACGGCACGGCGGCCAGCGCCACGATGCGTGCGGTGTGCCCGGCACGGGTCAGGTCGGGCCCGGTGGCGGCGTTGCTCCAGGTGCGGACGGTGTGGTCGTCCGCCGCCGTGGCCAGCCACTGCCCGCTCGGCGCCGGCACCACCGTGGTGACCCGGTCGGTGTGACCGACATAGACGCCTTCGCAGGTGCCGGTGAGCGGATCCCAGATACGCACCGTGCGGTCGTGACCCGCGGTGGCGATCCGCGGAGCGCCGCCGGGGACCGCGGCGAGGCCCACGACCCAGTCGGTGTGGCCGGCCAGCACCCGCCGGCACGCGCCGGTGGCCGGGTCCCAGACCCGGATCGTGTTGTCGTGACTGGCGCTGGCGAGCCAGTCGCCGTCCGCGGGGGCAGCCAGGGCGCAGACGATGCCGTTGTGCCCGCGAAGCGTACGCAGACACTCCCCGCTTTCCGGATCCCAGAGCCGGACCGTGCTGTCTCCGCTGCCGGTCGCCAGCCAGGAGCCGTCGGCGGCGACGGCGACGGATGCGATCCAGTTGTCATGGCCCTCGAGGACGTGCCGGCATCGCGCGGTGATCGGGTCCCACAGTCGTACGCTGCAGTCCTGCCCGGCGGTGGCGAGGTACTCCCCGCCCGGTGCGGCGGCGAGCGCGGTGAGCCGGTCGGTGTGGCCGGTCAGCGTGGCGCGGCACTCACCGGTCAGCGGATCCCACAGCCGTACGGTCCGGTCGTGGCCGGCGCTGGCGAGCCAGGCGCCCGACGCCGGCGTCGCCAGGGCGATCACCGGGGCGGTGTGGCCGGTGAGCGTCGCGAGCCGGGCTCCGGTCGCCGGGTCCCAGACGGACACGTCGTGGTCGGCGCTGCCGGTGGCCAGCCAGCCGCCATGTGCCGGTACGGCGAGGCTGGTGACCTCGCTGTGGTGGCCGGACAGGGTGTGCCGGCACGCCCCGGTGGCGGGGTCCCAGACGCGGACGGTGTGGTCACCGCCGCCGGTCGCGACCCAGGTGCCGTCGGGTGCGACCACGGTGACCGCGACCCGGTCGGTGTGCCCGATGAAGGTCCGCAGCAGGGCCGGGTGTGGCAGGTCGGGCAGTGGCCATCGGTTGGTCAGCCGGGGCGTCGGCGGATCGGGTGTCGCGGCGAGGGCGCCGAGCCGGCTGTGCAGGATGGCGCCCAGCGCGTGCTCGGGTGCGGTCGGCGCCAGCAGGTGGGCGTTCTGGCGGATCTTGCGGCCGAGCAGGCTCGCGAGGTCGGTGTGCGCCGCGGTGAGGTCGGCCTCGGCACCGGCCGGACCGTGCCGGCGCAGGCGGGACAGGATCCAGCGCGGGTCGGTGACCGTGGCGGCCAGCTCGTCGTGCCGCCCGGCACCGGCAAGGTGGCCGGTGAGGTTGCGGATCAGGTAGTCGTGCCGGGCCGGCAGCTGCCACCACGCCGGCCGGCCGTCCACCGTGGGCGCCACCCCGGCGGCGGCGTCCAGCAGCCCCTTGTTCAGCTCGACGAGCCGGTGGTCGCCGGCCGCGTGGATCAGGTAGGAGCGGATCACGTCGTGCAGGCGTACGGTCTCCGCCGAGCGACGGTATTCCTGGACCAGGGCGAGGTCGGCGAGCGACTCGCAGACGCCGCGGACCCGGCCGGGGTGGAGACCGGCCGTGGCGCCCCACAGCAGTTCCAGTGCGGCCAGCGGGATGTCGGCGTCCTCGGGGAAGACCGCCAGCTCGAAGAACCGGTCCACCCGATCCGGCGACAGAAGATCAAGGCCGGCGCGTACGGTGGCCGCGACCGCCCGGCCACGGTGGTGCGCGTTGTCCACATCGAAGGTGGCCGGACCGTCCTCGTCGAGCCGGTCCGCGATCTCCGCCAGCGCCTGCCCGGCCGACGCGCCGTAGTCGATCGAGCGCACCAGGGCGCGGTTCGCCAGGGCCAGCAACACCGGCCACCCGCCGGTGGCCGCCACCACCCGCGCGACCGGCGCGGCCGGCGCTCCGGTCACGTCCCGGGTCAGCAGCGCGGCCGACTGCGCCGCGGTCATCTGGTCGAGGGGCACACTGTGGCGCGGGTCCAGCAGCCGCCGGGTCCGGGTGGTGAGCAGGCGTCGGCACCCTCGGCCGCCGCACCGGAACGGCTCCAGCTGCTGGTCGGTCCAGGCGTCGTCGACGACCAGCAGCACCGGCCCGCCGGCGGCGTCGAGGATCTCGCCGAGCCGGAAGCCGGCCTGCAGCGGGTCGGTGAAGGCCGGGCGGCTGCCGCTGAGCTGCTCGGCCAGGTCGTTCACCTTGGCGGCGAGCTCGGCCCCGGCCACGTGCTCGCCGAGCGTGACCCAGAGCAGGCCGCCGGGGAAACGCCGCCGCGTCTCGGGCTGGTGGCACAGCCACTTCGCGAGGGTCGTCTTGCCGAAGCCGCCCGTGCCGTGCACACCGGTTATGCCGACCGGCTCGTCGGCGTCGGCGCAGACCAGCCGGAGCAGACGGTCCGTGACATCGGGGCGCGCGATCAGGTGGTCGGTCAGCGGGGGCGCCAGCCACGGCCGCCGGGTCCCGGCCGGCGGGGTCGCGAACTGGTTGACCGTGATCGACCCGCCGGGCGCGTTGTACTGCGCCGCCTGCTGCGACGCCTGGAACACCTCGGCCGGGCCGCCCATCAGTCGGGGTGGTGGTGCACCGTGATGGAACCGCCGGGAGCGTTGTACTGCCGGGCGTGGTCGGCGGCGATGAAGGTGTTCACCCAGCTCTGCCGCTCCGCGGGCAGTTGGGCGCGGACCGCCTCGGCCCACTCCCGCAGCTCGTCCCCGATCTGCGGATCTTCCTCGACCAGGTCGTGCAGCCGCTGCTGCCAGGTCTGCACCCAACGCTGCTCGGCGACCGCGCGCTCGGCCGGCGGGGACGCCTCCAGCTCGGCGGCCATCTCATCGGTCCATCGCGCCGCCGTCTCCTCGCGCCGGCCGGCCTTGGCGAACAGCCGCACCAGTCCGCCGCGGGCCGATTGCCAGGCATCGGTGGCCGCCGCGCCGACAAGGGCCGAACCACCGGCGGCCACCACCGCCATGAGCGTCTCCGAGATCACGTTGGACCCCCTCTCCACGGTAGACCGTAGCGAGTCACTCACGTAACGTCATCCCGCGCCGGTTCAGGCCCCGGACAGCACCCGCGCCTCCATGCGGCCGGTCGCCGTGCCCGACTTCTGGATCGCGACGAGGTCGAGGCGGCCGTCGCCGTTCCAGTCGGCGAATGACAGATCGGTCCGATCGTCGGTCGGGCCGAGCGCGGTGGCGGTGGTCTTCCGCAGTTCGCTCCCGAAGCCCTTCGCGCCGTCCAGGACCCGGATCTCGGTCTTCCGGCTCTTCGTGCCCGACCTCTGCACGTCCACCAGGTCCGGCCGGCCGTCGCCGTTCCAATCCGCGATCGAGAACTCGTGCCTGGCATCGGTCGGGCCCAGTGCGGTGACGGAGTGTTGCAGCTCTCGCTGGAAGCCCGACGCGCCGTCCAGGACCTGGACCTCGGTCTTCCCGCTGGCCGTGTCGGCCTGGTAGACCACGACCAGGTCGGGCACGTTGTCGCCGTTCATATCGGCCACCAGCATGTCGTGCCGCGCGTCGGTGGGCCCCAGGGCGGTGACGGTCTGCACCAGGAAGGTCTGGAAGCTGGTCGCACCGTCGAGTATCCGTACCTCGGTGCGGCCGCTCGCGGTGCCCGCCTTCTGGATGGCCACCAGGTCGAGCCAGCCGTCGCCGTTCCAGTCGGCCATGGCGTAGGTGGTGGTGTTGCCCGCGGAGAGGTCCAACGGGGTGGCCGTCTGCCGCAGCAGTCGCTGGAAGCTGGAGGCCGCGCCGGGGATGCTGGGCGTCCCGTCGAAGATGTAGATCTCGGTCCGGCCCGTGGCGGTCGCCGCGTGTTGCACCACCACCAGATCGGGACGGCGGTCATCGTTCCAATCGGCGACGCTGATCGCATGCCGGTCGTCGGTCTGTCCCCATCCGGTCGCCGCCGCCATCAGGACCTTCTGGAACGGCCCGGTCGGCTGCCTGGCCTGCGTTGCCGCGGGTGCCGCCGTGCGACCCCACACATCCGCCACGATGAGCTGGGCGTCGTGGACCTCCGGCGCGTACGCCTCCGGATAAGCCGACGCCTGAACGCGCTGGCAGATCTCGCCGATGTCGCCGGACATCCAGCCGTTGCCGGGGTCCTTGCGGATCATCGCGCTCAGGAAGGCCTGGGTGCTGTAGCGGGGATCGGTGAGCTCGCCCGGCTGGCCCCAGCCCTGCGACGGCCGCTGCTGGAAAAGCCCCAGGCTGTCCGCATCGACCGCGACGGTGTAGTTGTGCAGACTGCTCTCGGCGATGGCCGCGGCGACCGCGATCACCGCCGCCCGCTGGTTCAGCCCGCGCGCCTGGACGTTGGCCACGATCGCCCGGGCGCAGGAGATGCTGTAGCCGGTCACCGAGCGACCCAGCCGCACGCCGGTCATCGACGGCCGCAGGACCGCGGCGGTCACATTGTCGGCCGCGGCCGGGCCGCCGGGCTGGCAGGGCGCGTACGGAATCGCCGCTTGGGCCGGAGTGGCCAGGCAGAACGTGCCGGCCAGGAGCGCCGCTGCCCCGAGCATCGCGGCCCCGCGTGACATGTATCGATCCCCCGATCGCTCGCCCGATGCTACGAACCTGCCACACGCCGAGCGCCCCCGGAAGACAAGCCCGGCTGAGAGGTGGCTGTGCGGTCGCACACGCCGCCAATGTGATCTCAAATTTCTTGACATAGCCGGATTCGTACCTAATGCTGCGTAGGTTCATTTCCCCCTGGTATGCGTGGTGCGCTCAGCTCGTCCCCCGGCTGGCACCGCTAAGGAGTCCCCCCGATGTCCTACGCCCTCGACGACGCCACCCTCGGTGACCTCTGCGCCCAGGCGCTCAGCGCACACCAGTCGGAGAACCGCTTCGTCACCCTGGCCCTGGCCACGCACGACCCGCTGGCCGACGTCGCGCGGACCGTCGAGCGGATGGTGTTCGAGGAGTCGTTCGGGCTGGACGAGGCCGTGATGCTCGCCGAGTACACGCCGTACGAGGAGCAGAGCTACTTCTTCCTGGTGCTCGACCGGGAGACCGGGCTGCCGGCGGGCGCCGCACGGGCGATCGAGGGCGGCGGCAAGACCCTGGACGACGCGCCCGCCCTGATCGGTGTGGAGCTGTCCGAGATCGTCGAGGCGCACGGCATGCATGACGGCGGCAAGATCTGGGACTACGCCACGCTGGCGGTGCTCCCCCGCTACCGCTCCGATCGCAACGGCCTGACGGTCAGCAGCATGCTCTACCGTTCGTTCATCAACGCGGGCCACCGCTGGGGCGTGCGGCACGTCGTCTGCATGCTCGACTCGGCCGCCTTCCGCAACCTGGACATGCTGGGTGTCCGGTTCGTGGCGATGGCCGGCTCCGCGCCCTTCGACTATCTCGGCTCGCCCGCGAACCGTGCCCTGTACATCCCGTTCGAGGAGATTGCCCGTTCGATGGGCGACATGGCCGAGCTGCTCAGCCAGCCCGAGGAGCCGGACGCCAACGGCCGCCGCCGGCCCGGGGCCCGCCGCGTCACCCAGCGCCTGGCCGCCCAGGTGTCCTCCGGCGACGGCCTCGACCCGCACATCGACATGCCGGGCTTCGAGCGGCGCCTGCGCCCGCGCTCCTGACTCACCGCCCTTCTTGGGTTTTGTCAGGTTTTGCCGGGATGAACCGCCTACGGGGCGAGCAGGCAGGCGATCGTACGTTGATCGCCGTCCTCGTCGACGCCGTGGGTGATGCCGGTGAAGCCGGGCCACCGGTGGGCCAGGACCTGTTCGTGCCGCAGGAAGCGCACGATCGTCTCGCTGATCCGCTCGCCGGGGACCAGCAGCGGGATTCCCGGCGGGTACGGGGCGAGGAGCACCGCGGTCGTCCGGCCGGCCAGCTTCTCCAGCGGTACGTGTTCGACCTGGCCGGCGGCCATGGCGGTCCACGCGTCGGCCGGGAGGGTCACCTGCTCGACGGGCTCGGTGTAGATCGCCGTGGTCAGTTCGGCGAGGTCGGCGTCGCGGTAGGTGGCATGCAGGGCAGCACAGAGGTCCCGTAGTCCGAGCCGGGCGTAACCGGGGTACGCGGCGGCGAAGGCCGGCATGAGCCGTTCGATCACCGCGTTGCCGTCGTAGGCGCTCTTGAAGCGGTGCAGCTCGGCCACCAGGGAGTTCCAGCGGCCCTTGGTGATGCCGATGGTGAAGAGCACGAAGAGCGAGTACAGGCCGGTCTTCTCCACCACGACTCCGTGTTCGGCGAGATAGCGCGCCAGCACCACGCCCGGGATGCTGGGCGAGCCGGGCTCGCTGAACTCGCCATGCACCGTGAGGCCCGGCATGGTGAGCGTGACCTTGATCGGGTCGAGCATGGTGAAACCGTCGTCGACCTGGTCGAAGCCGTGCCAGGTGGCGTCGGCGGTCAGCTGCCACTCGGCACGTTCGGGCAGGCCGGTCCGCCCGGATGGGGTGTCCGGTCCCCAGACGCCGAACCACCAGTCGTCGCGTTCCTCGCCGAGGCGAATGATGGTGCGGCGGAACTCCATCGCCTCGGTGATGCTCTCCTCGACCAGGGCGCGGCCGCGCTTGCCGGCCATCATCTCGGCGGACACATCGCAGCTGGCGATGATCGCGTACTGCGGGCTGGTCGAGGTGTGCATGCGGTACGCCTGGGCCAGGACCCGGCCGTCGAAGTGGCCGCCGGCGGTGTCCTGAACGAGGATCTGGGACGCCTGGGAGAGGCCGGCGAGGAGTTTGTGAGTGGACTGGGTGGAGTAGACCACGGTCCGCTTGGTGCGGTCGCGGTCGTTGGCGACGCCGTGCATCCCCACGTACAGCTCGTGGAAGCCGGCGTGCGGCAGCCATGCCTCGTCGAAATGGAGCGCGTCGACTACGCCGTCGAGGTTCTCCTTCAGTTCGTCGGCGCGGTAGATGATGCCGTCGTAGGTGGACTGGGTCAGGGTCAGCAGGCGGATCCGTTTGCTCTTGTCGGTGACCAGCGGGCTGGCGTCGATCTTGGCCTGGAGCGCGGCGGCGGTGAACTCGCTGCGTGGGATGGGTCCGATGATGCCGGCCTTGTTGCGGGTCGGCATCAGATAGATCGGTACGGCTCCGGTGAGCATGATGGCGTGCAGGATCGACTTGTGGCAGTTGCGGTCCACCGCGACGATGTCGCCCGGCCCGACCAGCGAGTTCCACACGATCTTGTTGGAGGTGGAGGTGCCGTTGGTGACGAAGTAGAGGTGGTCGGCACGGAAGGTCCTGGCGGCGATGCGTTCGCTGTCGGCGATGGGGCCGGAGTGATCGAGCAACTGCCCCAGTTCCTCCACGGCGTTGCACACGTCGGCGCGTAACAGGTTCTGGCCGAAGAAGTCGTAGAAGACGGTGCCGATCGGGCTCTTCAGGAACGCCGTGCCGCCGGAGTGTCCGGGGCAGTGCCAGGAGTATGCACCGTCGTTGGCGTACCGCATCAGCGCCGCGAAGAACGGCGGCGCCAACTGGCCGAGGTAGTGGCTGACCTCCCGCTGGATCTTGCGGGCCAGGAAGTCGGGGCTGTCCTCGTAGGCGTTGACGACGCCGTCGATCCGGGAGAGCACCGACTGCGGAATGCGCCGTGCCGTCAGCTGCTCGCCGAACAACAGGATCGGGATCCGGTCATTGTGCGCGCGGACGGCCTGCACGAACTCGGCTGCCGCGCGGACGGCGGCCACGTCGGAGGGTTCCTCGGGCCCGTCGTCGGACCGGCGGACGGTGAGCTGCAGCGTGTAGAGAACGGCCGAGCTCGATCGGGCGACGTGTGCCAACAATCCCAGCCGCTCGGCGCCCCGCCCTTCGTCGCCGAACCGCCCGAGCTCCAAACCAGCCCGGATCAGCGCGGCCTCGAGCAGTTCCAGCGAGCGTTGCGCGCCGGCGGCGCCTTCCGCCGGCGCGACGATCGTGACCGGGAACGACAAGGTGAACGCCCTCTCGGCGGTGGCTGGCGCAGCGGGACATGTGCGTCGCCGTGAACCTAGCCAGGACGAGAACGATCCGGGCGGGGAACCCGTGCTGATCCCCGAGCCGGGTGACATCCAGGCGTTTCAGGGGCTGGAGCAGCTGACGCCGGTCGGGGTGCTGCCGCCGTTGCCGTTGGCGACGAAACCGAACGTGGTCGTGCCGTTGGCCGCGAGAGCGCCGTTGTAGGCGGCGTTCCGCACGCTGATCGCGCCGCTGGTGCCGGTGCTCACCCCGTTCCAGAGGTTGGTGATGGTCTGCCCGCCGGCCAGGGTCATCCGGACCGTCCAGCCGTTGACGGGCGCGGCCGCGGCCTGAACCGTCACCTCGGCCTGGAACCCGGTGCCCCAGCTGTTGGTCATCCGGTAGCCGGCCGTGCAGGCACCCACCGGGCCGGTCGGTGGGGTGCTCGTCGGAGTGGCCGGGGTCGTCGGAGTGGTGCCGGTGCCGAGGCTGCCGGGCACGGAGAGCAGCGCGTTGTACCAGACGGTGGCCATCTTGCTGTAGCCGCCCGCGTTGGGGTGCACCCCGTCGGCGAGGTCGGCGGTGGTCAGCGCGTTGTACATGTTCACCAGGTGGACGCGCTTGCCGGCATTGGCCTTGCTGGTCACGATGCCCGGGATCTGGGCGTTGAAGCTGCGTACGGTGGCGTCGCAGCAGGACAGCGGGATGATCGTGGCGACGAACAGCTCGGAGTCCGGCGCCTGGGCGGTGATGTGGTCGATCAGGGTGGACAGCCGCGCCGGGGCACCGGCGGGGTCGCTGCCGTACATGTCGTTGGTGCCGATGTGCAGCAGGATGGTGTGCGGGGTGTAGGTGCGCAGCCAGGTGACGACGTTGGCGTCGATCTGAGCGATGGTCCAGCCGGAGTGGCCCTCGTGGTCGTGATCGCCGAGACTGGCCGGCCCGTTGGACAGCGAACCGACGAAGTCGACCGTGTACCGGCCGGCGACGACCTTCTGCCACAGGTCGATCCGGTAGCCGCCGGGAACGCTGAGGCCGTCGGTGATCGAGTCGCCCAGCGGCATGACCCGCACGCCGCCGTTCGACTCCGCACTGGCCGTACCGACCGCGAGAACCGTGGCGGCGACGAGGACGGCCGCCCCGATGAACAGGCGCATCGAGCTTCTCATGAGACCGTCCCCCTAGCGCTGCAGGGTCAGGACGGCCGGACGCCAGGGCAGCAGGTTGTAGTCGCCGCTGGAACTGGGATTACGACCCTGGTAGAGGAACTGGAGGTTGCAGGGGTCGATCGTCATCGTCTGATCGGGGTTGGTGCGCACCAGGTCGCCGTGGCTGATGTCGTTGGTCCAGGTGGCGCCGCTGTTGGCCTTGCCGGCGAACGGGTTGCTCTCGGAGGTGGCCTGCGGAGTCCACGTGCCGCCCAGGCTGGTGGCCGTGAACGAGCGGAAGTAGCGCCCATTGGCGCCGATCGCCTCGACGATCATCAGGTACTGGCTCTGCCCCTGGACCTTGTAGACCTGCACCGCCTCGAACAGGTTGTTCGTGGAGTCGCTCAGGACCGTCGTGTACGACGAGCCGAAGCTGCCGGGGAAGTTGCCGATCGGCATGCTCGCCCGGTAGATCTTGCCGTTGTCGCCGGCGAAGAACAGATACATGTTCGTGCTGTCACCGATCAGCGTCTGGTCGATCGGCCCATAGGGTGCGTCGGAAACGCTTCCGGTGAACAGCGGCTGCTGCGCCGACCACCCGTTGGCGTTGGTGGGGTCGCTGGAGGTCCGGTACAGGAACGGCGACGAACCCCATTGGGAGGCGAGCACCCAGACGTTCTTCGGGGCGAAGTAGAACAGCGTCGGTGCGACCGCGGCCGTGGACATCCCGTTCTGGCCGGCCGAGGCCATGTCCGACCAGTTCGTGAACGAGCCGAAGTTCATCGACCCGTACGATCCCGACGTGTTGACGTCCGACGCGTAGACCACGTGCTTGCCGTTGTAGACGACGCTGCTGAAGTCCTTGAGCGAAACCCACCCCGACTTCGGCGTCGCCAGCGAGCCCGTCGACGACCACCGGTACGTCGAGGGAAGCGTGCACGTGCTGGGCGGCGTGGTGGGCGGCGTGGTGGGCGGCGTGGTGGGCGGTACGGTCGTCGGCGCGGAGGTCGGGGCCGTTGTCGGGGTCGTGCTGCCGGTGCAGGCCACCCCGTTGAGGGCGAAGGCGGTGGGCGACGGGTTGCTGCCCGTCCATGACCCGTTGAAGCCGAACGCGACCGAGCCGCCGGTCGCGACCGAGCCGTTGTAGCTCACGTTCTTCGCGGTCACCGCCGCGCCGCTCTGGGTCAGCGTCGTGTTCCACGCCTGCGTCACCGTCTGCCCGGCGCCGAACGACCAGGTCAGCGTCCAACCGGTCAGCGGATCACCGAGGTTCGTGATCGACACGTTGGCGCCGAACCCACCGGTCCACTGCGACGACACGGTGTAGCTCACCGAACAGCCCGCCGACGCCGCGCCCGCCGGCAACGCCACGGCGACCGCCGCCAGAACGCCGGCCGAGACCAACAGCGCATTGACCGCTCTGAATCTGCTCATGGTCTTCCACTTCCTGACGAGGGGATGGCGACCTGCGCGTGGGGGAGCGTTCACGGCCGCGTCAGGGATATTACGGGAGCGCTCCCACGCGCTCAATCGAAAGTCGCCACTGAAAACCTGTTACGGCCGGAATATCGTCAGAAAACAGCTACCGAAACCGTTATCAATTGAAGCTTCTGAATCGCCAATGGCCTCGGCCGCGCGCCGGATCAGCGGTGTGACGACGCCGGCCCGGCGAGGAGAGTCGCGGCCTCGGCGCGGGCCTGGTCGATTGTGGACTGCGCGCAGCCACACAGCCGCAGGCAGGAGGCGGCGATCGCCTGGGCGTCGGCGCTGTCCGGCTCCCGGGCGCGACGGATCTGGATCACCACCTCGGTGACCTGGATGAGCAGCTCGCCGAGGCGCTGCGCACTGGCGCCGGCCAGCACCTCGGGGCCGGCCACCCGGGCGCCCAGCCGGCCGTAGGCGTCCTGCAGCTCCTGCCGCTCGGCGCGGAACGCGTCGTATCGCTCGTCCTGCACCTCGGGGAGCAGGTACAGCGTGCCGATGTTGTGCGGGGTGCGGCTGAGGGTCTCCACGTCGATCAGCGCGAGCAGGTACAGCGCGCCGGCGGCGCTGGCGCTGCCCGGTACCAGCCCCTCGATCCGCCGGACGGCGTCCAGGCTGGGCCGGACCGAGGTGGTCAGCAGCTCGATGAGCAGGTCGTCCTTGCCGGCGAAGTGATAGTAGAGCGACGCCTGCCGGATGCCGACCCGCTCGGCGATCAGGCGGGTGGTCGTCGCGGCAAAGCCGCGCTCGGCGAACAGCGCGGCGGCCGCGTCCAGGATCTGCTCGCGCGGAGTGGCGCCGGCCGGGCCCGAGGCGGGAGCGTGCCGCGGCCGCCCCGGTCGAGCCTGCGGCGTCATATCCATCATCTTTGCACGGCGGCCCCGGCAGTCACGGCGGCCCCGGCGGCGCCGGAGGTCACGGCGACCCCGGCGAGGTAGGCGCGCCATCCGCCGAGGTGGCTGATGTCGGGCGCGTTCTCCAGCGCCGCCGGTTCCACCAGGAACCCACTGACCGAGGTGGCGTCGATCAGCGTCACCCGGCCGATCGCCATCGGCGCCGGGACGGCGCCGACGAAGGCCCCGAAGCCGTCCGCCGGGAGCCGCCACAGTTCACCCAGGATGCTGCGGCCGCCGGCACCGACCCGGACCAGCCCCGGCTTGGGCGGATCGGTGTCGAGCACGTGCAACGCGTAGCTCGGCGCGGTGGCGGTGGCCGCGACGAGCGTGCCACCGGCCGCGGCCAGCTGGACGTTCAGCGGCTGGCCGGTGAGGTGGGCGCCGACCACGAACAGGTCGATGCCCGGGTTGGCGAACCGGCGGGCGAGGTCGGCCAGCGCACGGTCGGTGAAGGCGGCCCCGGTCAGCATCACCCCGAACGGCAGCCCGCCGACGAACCCGGCCGGCACCGCCAGCGAGGCGTAGTCGAGCAGGTTCGCGCAGTTCGTGAAGCGGCCCATCCGCGCGTTGGCCCCGACCGGGTCGGCGGCTACGTCGGCCAGCGTCGGATGCCCGGTGGTGGTGGGCGTGAGCAGCGCGTCACAGCCGCTCAGGGCGACCCGGCCGGCGGCGCTGAGCGCGGCGAGCCGGGCGGTGTCCGTGGCCCAGTCGGCGGCGGTCTTCTCCTTGCCGGCGAGAATGATGCCGGCGACGGTCGGGTCCAGGTCGGAGCCGATCAGGTCGGCGTGCTTCTCCAGGTGGGCCCCGACGGCGGCGTACCGCTCGGCCACGAACGCCCCGCCGTACAGCAGCGACGCCGCCTCCAGCAGGGGCGAGACGTCGACCTCGACGATCTCGGCGCCGGTCGCCGCGAACCGGCGGACCGCCGTCGCGAACGCGTCCCGCCACCCCGGCGCGAGATCCTCCAGGTGCTCGTCCGTCGGAACGGCAAGCCGGGGCCGGGCCGGTGCGGCCACCGGAAGTGACGAAGGACGGGAGAGCGGATCGGCCGGGTCGACGCCCTCCATCAGCTCGGCGACCGTACGGCCGAGGGCCAGGTCGCGGGCGAAGACGGTCACGCAGTCGAGCGAGTAGCAGGCGGGCACCACACCGGTGACCGGGATCAGGCCCCGGGTCGGCTTCACCCCGACGATCCCGTTCAGCGCCGCCGGCACCCGGCCGGACCCGGCCGTGTCGGTGCCCAGCGCGAAGTCGACCAGGCCGAGCGCGACCGCCACCGCCGACCCCGACGACGAGCCGCCGGAGATGCGCGCCGGATCCCAGGCGTTGCGGACCGCACCGTACGGGCTCCGGGTGCCGACCAGACCGGTGGCGAACTGGTCGAGGTTCGTCTTGCCGATCACCACCGCGCCCGCCGCGCGCAGCCGGGCCACCGCGGTGGCGTCGGCGCCGGGCCGGTAGGCGTACGACGGGGCACCGGCCGTGGTGGGCAGGCCGTACACGTCGATGTTGTCCTTGACCGCGAACACCAGGCCGGCCAGCGGCAACGACGGATCCAGCGCGGACGCCTCGGCGAGGGCCACGGCCCGGTCGCGCAGCGAGATCCAGATCTCCGGCCGGTCGGCCGCCTCGATCCGGTCGAGGGCGGCGGCGACCCGGGCCACCGGATCGCCGGTCACGACCGCACCGCCGCGAGGATCTGGCCCGGTGCGACCTGCTCCCCGGCCTTCACATACAGCTCCACCAGGGTGCCGGGCACCGGTGTGGTCACCTTCGCCTCCATCTTCATCGCCTCCACGGACAACACCGGGTCACCGGCGGTCAGTACGTCGCCGGGGGCCGCGGCTATCTGCCAGACCGTGGCCGTGAACGGCGCGGTCACCGCCGTAGCGCCCGTCGGCAGCGCCACTTCCGAGGTCGGCGCCGGCGGCTCGGCGTCCCGCCGGTCGAACTCGCCGGCGGCCCGCCAGCGCTCCTTCTCCTCCTCGAACGCGGCCGACTGCCGGCGGCGGAATGCGGCGATCGACTCCGCGTTCGCGGCCAGGAACGCGTTGTACTCCGCCAGCGAGAACGACCCCTCGGCGGTGTCGAGGGCGAGCCGGCCCGCGTCGCTCTCGGCGCGGAGTTCGAGCAGTTCCTCGGCGGTCACCGGATACCACTCGATCCGGTCGAAGAACCGCAGCGCCCACGGCTGGTCGCGGTAGCGGAAGCGGTTCCAGACCTGCACCGTACGGCCGACGAACTGGTAGCCGCCGGGACCCTCCATGCCGTAGATGCACAGGTACGCCCCGCCGATGCCCACCGAGTTCTCCGCCGTCCACGTACGGGCCGGGTTGTACTTCGTGGTGACCAGCCGGTGCCGCGGGTCCAGCGGGGTGGCGACCGGCGCGCCCAGGTAGACGTCACCGAGCCCGAGCACGAGATAGCTCGCGTCGAACACCGTGCGGTAGACGTCGCCGGTGGTGTCCAGGCCGTTGATCCGGCGGATGAACTCGATGTTCCACGGGCACCAGGGCGCGTCGTCGCGGACGCCGGCCATGTACCGCTCGATCGCCAGCCGGGTGGCCGGATCGTCCCAGCTCAGCGGCAGTCGGACGGTGCGCGAGGGTACGGCCAGTTCGTGGGTGGGTGGCACCTCGGCCTCCAGCTCGCGCAGCAGGGCCGCCACGTCGCGCGCCTTCAGCACGCTCGCGTCGGTGTGGACCTGCAACGACCTGATGCCGGGCGTGACGTCGAGGATTCCCGCGGGCCGGTGCCGGGCGAGGGTCTCCTGCAGCGCGTGCACCCGCATGCGCAGCGCCAGGTCGAGCTCCATCGGCCCGTACTCGACCAGCACGTTGTCGTCGCCGTCGCGCCGGTAGGTGACCGCCGGGCGATCCGCGCCCGCCTCGATCCGGCCGAGGACGCCGTCGTCACCGTCGCCGCCCCGGGTGGCGACCGCGGGCGCACCGCGGCGGCTGACCAGACCGGCCGCGTCGGCCTCCCGGACCGGCACGAACCGTACGGTGTCGCCGGGCCGGAGCTGGCCGAGCTTCCACAGCTCCCCGCTGGCCACCACCGCCGGGCAGACGAAGCCGCCCAGGGACGGCCCGTCGGGCCCGAGGATGATCGGGGTGTCGCCGGTGAAGTCCAGAGCCCCGACCGCGTACGGGGTGTCGTGGATGTTCGACGGGTGCAGGCCCGCCTCGCCGCCGTCCGGCCGGGCCCAGGCGGGCTTCGGGCCGATCAACCGGATGCCGGTCCGTGCGGAGTTGTGGTGCACCTGGTAGTCGGTGGCGTAGAGGGTCTCGATGTCGGCCCGGGTGAAGAACTCCGGGGCGGCGTGCGGTCCCTCGGTGACCCCGATCTGCCAGGTGTCGGTCAGGTGGGGCCGGCGCTCGAGCGGCGTGCACCCTTCGGTAAACCCGGTGGGAGAACCGGGCCGCAGCACGTCGCCGGCGAGCAGTGCCCGGCCGCCGTGGCCGCCGAACCCGCCGAGCGTGAACGTGGCCGCGCTGCCCAGATAGGACGGCACGTCCAGGCCGCCGCCGACCGCGACGTACGTGCGCAGCCCGGGCCCGGTCGATGCGCCGAGGGTGAGCACTCCCCCGGCCGGCACCGACAGAGCGGTCCACAGCTCGGCCGGCTCCTCGTCCAAGAACAGCGGCACCGGCGCGCCGGTCACCGCGACGACCGACGGCGCGGAGAAGCGGAGTGACAGGCCGCCCGCGGTGACCTCCAGCGCCGGCTTCGTGGCCGGATTGCCGACGGCGAGGTTCGCCTCGGCGAACGAGACGGCGTCGAACGGCCCGCTCGGCGGTACCCCGACGTGCCAGTACCCGAGCCGTCCCGGCAGTTCCTGAACGGTGGTCATCGGCCCCGGTGCGAGCACGTCGATCCGCGGCCGGGGGTCGGTCGTGGTCCGCAGCGTCGTGGTGCTGTGGGTGGCGGCGCGCAGGGCAGGCTCGTCGGTGAGCGAGCGCAGCAGCCCCAGGTTGGTGACGATGCCGTCGATCCGGGTCGCGTCCAGGGCCGCGCCGAGCCGTTCGAGGGCCTGGTCGCGGGTGTCGCCGACAGCGATGATTTTGGCGAGCATCGGGTCGTAGAACGGCGAGACTTCCAGGCCCGTCTCGACGTAGCCGTCGACCCGTACGCCCGGCGGGAACTCGGCCCGGGTGACCAGGCCGGAGGAGGGCAGCGAATCCTTCGCCGGGTCCTCGGCGTAGACCCGCGCCTCCACCGCGAACCCGGACGGCCGCCACTCCCGCTCGAAGATCGCGGGATCCACCGACCCGGCGCCGGCCAGCTCCAGCTGCAGCGCCACCAGGTCGACCCCGAAGACCTCCTCGGTGACCGGGTGCTCGACCTGCAGCCGGGTGTTGACCTCCAGGAAGGCGGCCTCCTCCCGGACCGGGTCGTACACGAACTCGACCGTGCCGGCGCCCCGGTAGTTCACCGTGGCCAGCAGCGTTCGCGCGCTTTCGTGCAGCCGCTGCCGGACCGGCTCGGGCAGGCCCGGCGCGGGCGCCTCCTCGAGCACCTTCTGGTTGCGCCGCTGCAGCGAGCAGTCCCGGTCCCCGAGCACCGCGATCCGCCCCGCGCCGTCGCCGAAGACCTGCACCTCGACGTGGCGGGCGGGCCGGACCAGCCGTTCGAGGAAGACCCCGGCGGAGTCGAAGTTGGCGCGGGCCAGCGCCTCGACCCGTTCGAAGGCCGCGCGGACCTCGTCGGGCGAGGCGCAGGCCTGCATGCCGATACCGCCTCCGCCGCCGGTCGCCTTCAGCATCACCGGCAGGCCGATCGCCTCCGCCGCGGCCACCGCCTCGTCGGCCGAGCCGAGCAGCCCGGTGCCGGCCAGCAGCGGAACGCCGGCCTGTTCGGCCAGCGCCCGCGCCGTGTGCTTGGCGCCGAACGCGACGATCTGCTCGGGCGTCGGGCCGGCGAACCGGAGGCCGGCCGCCTCCACCTCGCGGGCGAACTCGGCGCTCTCGGAGAGGAATCCGTAGCCGGGGTGGATGATGTCGGCGCCATGGCTCAGCGCGGCCGCGAGGATCAGATCGCGCCGCAGGTACGAGTCCCGGGCGGGTGCCGGGCCGAGCCGGACCGCGGCGTCGGCCTCACGCACGTGCGGCGCGGCCCGGTCGGCGTCGGAGAAGACCGCGACCGTACGCAGGTTTCGCTCGCGGGCCGTCCGGATGATCCGCCGCGCGATCTCGCCCCGGTTGGCGATCAGCACCGTGCTCACGGCTGCACCCCTCCTGCCTGGACCACGATCATCCGCAGGGGTGTGGGGTTGAAGTCGTTGCACGGGTTGTTCATCTGCGGGCAGTTGGAGACGACCACCAGCACGTCCATCTCGGCCCGGACCGCCACCCGCTTGCCCGGGCCCGACATCCCGTCCACGATCCCGAGCGCGCCGTCGGGCTCGACCGGGACGTTCATGAACCAATTCAAGTTCGAGACCAGATCCCGTACGCCGAGGCCGTGCTTGGCTCCCTCGCTGAGGAAGTTCTCCCGGCAGCCGTGGTGGAACATCACGTGGTGGCCGTAGCGCAGGGTGTTGGACTCCTTGCCGCACGCCCCGCCGATGGTGTCCTGCCGGTCGATCTCGTTCGCGACGACCGTCATCAGCGGGCGTCCCTCGTTGCTGCGCAGGACGGTGCCGGTGCGGACGTACGCGTTGCCCTGCCAGGCGAGGGTGTCGGGCACGCTGTACCGCTCGTCCGGGTCGTGCGCGTTGTAGATCAGGCAGTCCGCCGACTGGTTGCCGCCGACGTCGACGATCGTGAGCACGTCGCCGGCCGTGACGACGCCCGACCAGGACGCGTTCGGCGCCACCCGCTCGTCTTTCACGACGGCGCCGCCGACCAGCGACTCACTCCATTCCAGGACGGTCATAGCCCGCGTGCCTCCGCGTAGTCGAGGGTGTTGAGGTAGGCGCGGTTCAGCTCCGGGGTGGCGCCGAACCGCGGATCGGCCGGGCCGGTGGCCGCGCCCCGCCAGGCATGGACCCGCAGCGGCCCGACCACGTACTCGGGCCGGGGGTCTCGCGGGTGTGCGACGTTGGCCAGCAGCACCAGCAGCGGCAGTTCCGCCACGAGCGTCACGTGCGTACCGGGGCCGGCCGAGCCGAGCCAGTCGAGCGCGCCGTCGGCCGCGACCCGGATGCCCTGGAAGAAGCTGACGCCGGGCGGCAGGTCGCGGCGGGTGAGGCCGTGCTTGGCGGCGGCCTTGACGAACAGGCTGCGCCCGGCGGGCGACGGCCCCTCCGGCCGGGCGTCGCCGTACCTGCTCTCGTTCCAGGCCTCGGTGGTGGTGCCGCAGAACGCGTCGTGGCGCCCCGAGGAGTCCTCGACCAGGCTGGCCAGCACCCGCCCGTCACCGGAGAGCAGCGGCGTGCCCGCACCCAGGTACGCCTGCCACGGGATCTTCAGCGTGTCGGCCACGTTCAGCCGCTCCACCGGCTCGAGCGCGTTGTAGACGAGCAGGTGCGCGCACGCCTGTCCGGTGGGATCGTCGAGGCGCAGTCGCGTGCCCCGGGCGAGCACCTTGTGCGTATATCCGCCCGGCGCCACCGTCTCGGCCCAGGTGAGCGTGGCCGGGTCGATTCCGGGCGGGGCGAACGGGCTGCTCGACGCGGGCAGATACGGCATCCACTCGCTGCTCAGCCCGGTCTGGGCGCGGGCGTCGTCCCGGGCGTTGAGGACGCTGTCGGTGCGGTGTTCCGCGCGTACGTTCATGCTTCGGCCGGCACGTGGGTGTGGGGAACGTGGACCAACTCGATCCGCCGGTGCAGCCGCTTGTATCCGAAGTAACCGGCGCCGACGGCCAGCACCGCCGCGACCAGCAGCACGGCGCTGTACTGCAGCATCCAGTTCCCGTCCGGCGAGAGGTCGTAGATCTCCGTCCGCGGCCACATCAGGTTGACCACCATGATCACTTGGTAGATCACCGCCAGTACGGTGACGGCGAGGCCGAGCCGGCCCATCGAGAACAGCGGCTTGCCGTCCTCGTCCACCCCGGCCGGGAACCGGTCGGTGTTGCGGTGCCGGATGCGCACCACCAGCAGCGGGAGGGTGACGCCGAGGTAACCGATGTAGAGCATCGCGATGCAGATGCTGGAGAGCGCCGTGAAGATCGTCGTGGAGTTGATGTTGACGAGCAGCGCGATCACCGCGCCGGCGCCCACCACGATCGAGGCGCGGATCGGCGCCCCGGTGCGCGGCGAGACCTTGCCGAGCGCCTTGCCGAACGGGAAGGCACCCTCGCGCGACATCGAGTACATCATCCGGGCACCGGAGGTCTGGCAGGCCAGCGTGCAGGCGAAGACCGCAACCGCGACGCAGCAGAGCAGCAGCCGGCCCAGCACGCCGCCGAGCCGCTCGGTCAGCACCCACGACAGACCCAGCGAGGAGAGGTTGCCGTCGGTGAGGCTGGGGGCGGCCATCAGCGCGGCCAGGATCAGCAGGCCGCCACCCAGGCCCGAGGTGGTCAGCGCCCGGATGATCGTCTTCGGCGTGGTCTTGCGCGGCGCGTGGGTCTCCTCCGCCAGCTCGCCGGCCGAGTCGAAGCCGACCATGACGTAGGCGGCCATCAGCGCGGAGGCCAGCCAGGCGAAGAAGTACGGGCCGCTGCCGGTCCAGCCGGTGTGGTGCAGGACCACCGACGGGCCCCGCTCGGAGAGCGCGAACAGCACTCCGACCAGCACGATCACGCCGACGATCTCCACCGCGACGCCGACGCTGGTGGCCGCCGCCATCTGCCGGATGCCCAGCGCGTTCACCAGCGTCGTGATCGTCAGTAGGAGGACGCCGAGGATGACCGCGTTCTGCGCCCCGGTCGCGGAGAGGATCGACGGGTCGGCCGACGAGCCGCCGACCACCTGGAAGCCCGACCAGATGGCCGGCAGCACGGCCTGCATGGCGATCGCCGCGACGGCGACGGTGAGGATCTGACCGATCACCATGATCCAACCGGTGAAGAAGCCCCAGCTCACCCCGGCCAGCCGGCTCGACCACTGGAAGATCGCACCGGACACCGGCCAGCGGCCGGCCAGCTCGGAGAAGCACAGCGCGACACACAGCTGCCCGGCGAACACCACCGGCCAGGACCAGAAGAACGAGGCCCCGCCCAGCAGGAAGCCCAGCCCGAAGAGCTGGAACACCGTTGTCAGGATCGAAACGAAGGAGAAGCCCGCGGCGAAGGACGCGAACGTCCCGACGCCTCGGCGCAGTTCCTGCTTATAGCCGATGTGACCAAGGTCGACGTCCGCGCTGCGGACGGGCGCGGACTCGGTTGCGCTCATGACTCCACCTCCGGCGGGTCTTATCTGTCGTCTGACAGGTAATGGACCTGAGGTTGGAGCCCGGGTGTTCCGGAAGCGGTTCTGCGGCGTTACCGCCAGGTTCCGCCGCGTTAATTCGCGATGACGAGCGGGCCCGGCTCTCGCTGTCCGCGGTCACCGAGTGGATCAGTGCCGTCGCGCGTCACGGGTCGCCGTGGCGGCCGGCGGCGATACGGTCGACCGCTTGCTTGGCCTCGAGCAGGCTCGCGCCCGTGTGCTTGCGGTAGGCCCGGACGGCTTCGATCATCCGCCCGTTCTCCAGGTGATGGACCACCTCGGCCTCCTCGGGCGCGGCGATGCCAAGGTGGTTCATCACCAGGTCAAGTCTCCGCTGAATGGCCGTCAGCTGGGTCGCCGTGCTGCGCCGTTCCTGAAACCAGGCCCCGGCCGCGGCCGCGAGCGACCCGATCGTGGCGATGACAAGCAAGGTCGTTTCGAAGGGGCTCATCGACTCATCGAACCAGCCATGCGCTACATATGCGTCCGGTGTGGGCATTCGCTGGGGCAGAATGCGACCATGCCTGTGCTGACCCCGGACGAGCTGCTGACCACGACGCGATCGGTGCGCAAGCGCCTCGATCTGAGCCGGCCGGTGCCGATGGAGGTGATCCGCGAGTGCCTCGAGATCGCCCTGCAGGCGCCGAGCGGTTCCAACCGGCAGTCGTGGCAGTGGGTGGTGGTCACGGACCCGGCGCGCCGGGCGGCGGTGGGCGAGTTCTACCGCAAGGCGGTCGAGGCTTATCTTGCCTCGGACGGGGCGGCCGGCAAGTTGTTCGCGACCGACGCGCTGCGCGGCCCGGTGCAGCGCCGGGTCGGTGACAGCGTCGCCTACCTCGGTGAGCACATGGGCGACGTGCCCGCCCTGGTGATTCCCTGTCTGCGCGTCAGCGGCGGCAGGCTGCCCGAGGGCAACCAGGCCGGCCTGTGGGGGTCACTGCTGCCGGCGGCGTGGAGCTTCATGCTCGCGGCCCGTGCTCGCGGGCTCGGCACGGCGTGGACGACGCTGCACCTGAGGTACGAGCGGGAGATCGCCGCGCTGCTCGGCCTCCCGGAAGACGTCCGTCAGGGCGTGCTCATCCCGGTCGCCTACCACACCGGAGAGACGTTTCGCCGTGCCGCGCGCCAGCCACTCGACGAGGTACTGCACGTCGACTCGTGGTGATGACCCGATCGATCGAAGCCCTTATTTGACGGCGCCGGCGGTCAGTCCTGCTTGGATTTGTCGTTGGAAGATGGCGTAGATGATGATCATGGGGAGGATCGAGAGGGTG